>JAHCAO010000009.1 GCA_019634835.1 Gammaproteobacteria bacterium | reverse complement strand
TTTATAATAGAGGATTTTTTCCTCCCAATGCATTACATAGCGAGGGACATCAAGATGGAATGGGTCTTTGTCTGTATTTTGCTCTTGCAAAAAGATTAATGGGGAATGATTTTACCTTTTGCTTACTTGATGATGTTCTAGTGTCAGTAGATATTAACCATCGTCGGGAGTTTTGTCGCTTTCTAAAATCTGAATTCCCTCATACCCAATTTGTTATTACTACGCATGATGAAATTTGGGCAAAAAATTTAAATACTGAGGGTGTTGTTAAATCGTCAAAACAAATGCTTCATTTTAGGAAATGGACTGTAAATGATGGCCCATTGGTTTGGGATGCGAAAGAAGTTTGGGATGAAATAGATAATTTGCTTACAAATAATCAAATGACTGAAGCTGCTCATAATTTAAGACGATACCTTGAATATATTCTCGGTGAATTAGCATATAAATTAAGAGTAAAATTAGAAGCTCGAGCTTCTACTTCTTATGATCTTGGCGAAATTCTACCAGCTGTCGTCGCTCAATATAAAGAATATTTAAGGAAGGCAAAAGAGACTGCTAATTCCTGGAATCAAAGAGACCAAGTACATAAGTTAGAAGAGCTTGATAAAACCTTTGGCGAGATTTATAAACGGACGAACGCTGAACAATGGAGCATTAATCCATTAGTCCATTATAATGCATGGGCCAATTTTACCAA
This sequence comes from Gammaproteobacteria bacterium, assembly GCA_019634835.1. Classification (GTDB taxonomy): domain Bacteria; phylum Pseudomonadota; class Gammaproteobacteria; order DSM-16500; family DSM-16500; genus Aquicella. The sequence goes on along the minus strand of JAHCAO010000009.1, from coordinate 90,230 downwards.
AAACGATTTCAACCCCGTAAAGAATGAATTCTCTAACCTATTAAAGCAATTAAGATGCGAATCTTGTAACAATTGGATATATGCATCCCCCATCAAAGGAGTCGTGGAATTGATTAGATGTGATTGCGGAAACGTTAATTTAAATTTGAAAAAGAAACATTAAATATACAAAAAATTTTAGTAGATTAACTTTTTATAGGTAATTATTGATGACAAGAACTAGCTGTTTTGATGTATTCGAACAATGCGTACTAGCTGTCCAATCTGGTGAATTGATTGAGTCAATCAGCTCTAAAGACAAAGAATTTCATTTCCAAAATTGGTTTCAAAAACGTCTACAAAAGCTAACTATTCACTATGAGGGATCAGGCCGAAATACCTACCCAGATTTTTGTTTGGTTGAATATACAGAAGGTTATGAAATAAAGGGACTTGCTTGGCCAGGACGTGAGAAAGATTACGATTCGAATAGCCAAGTTCCAACCGGATATCATAATGGGCGTCAAATTTTTTATGTGTTCGGCCGTTATCCAGCTGATTTAACACAGTTCGATGATCGCGGCGGTGGGCGAAGGCAGTACCCCGTCGTTGATTTGGTAATATGCCACGGCGATTTTCTTAATGCCGATCATAACTATGTCCATAAAAATAAGAGTGTAAAAGGATTCGGCACTTATGGTGATATTATGATTCGAGATCGAAAAATGTACGTAGCCCCGACGCCATTCGCACTCACTGAGGGAACAACCGGACTCATGACACTCATACTTCCAGAAAATATGAGCTCTGACACTCGTTATCAAGAAGTTGGACGACTTACTCGAGTTGAAACTGAATCACTTGTTGTTGGTTACACGTTTGACCTACGCACAAACGAACTCAAAGCAGAGAGGGTACCTAACCCAAACGCTGGGTCTGAACATCGTTTTGTTGCTTATCGACTTATCAGTCAAACTTCTAAAGAAGTTTCAATGGTAAACAAAACACCGATCATTAAAGAAAAGAACGGAGTCGACTAGGAATGAATAACCTCGCTAAAAAAATCATTCTCACACAATTCATAGAAGAAAATATATCAACTGCGCTTGAACAAGACTTTCCCATCGTGGAAATAAGCCAAATCGCAGAACAAGAAAGTTGGCGTAAAGAAATTAACCGTCCGATTTACCATATTCACAAATGGTGGGCAACACGGCTTGGTTCAGTCTTTCGTGCTATTACACTTGCTGCATTGAGTAAACCAAAGACAGATATTTGGAAAACATTTTATAAGCAGCACAACCTGACCGGGAAGATTGTTCTTGATCCTTTCATGGGAAGTGGAACGACATTAGGTGAAGCTATAAAGCTTGGCGCAAAGGCCGTAGGGTGCGACATCAACCCTGTGAGCAGTTTTCTTGTTCGACAAGCATTTACACGAGTGTCAGAAGTAGAACTTAGGAATGTCTTTGCGCAACTTGAAAATGATATCGCACCACAAATTCGTCGCTATTATCAGACACGTGATCCTCATACTGGTGCGCTAATACCTGTACTATACTTTTTTTGGGTAAAAATTTTAGTTACGCCAGATGGCGATACTGTACATTTATTCTCTCGTTATGTTTTCGCTCAAGATGCTTATCCTAAGAAAAAGCCAAAAGCACAAATCGTATGTCCACAATGCTGGAATATAATTGAGGGTCAATACGACATGATCCATATTATCTGTTCACATTGTACGCATCAATTTAACCCACAAAAAGGGCCAGCAGCAGGGCAGTACGTAACCACTAAGGCAGGGAATCGTTACCGAATTAAAGAACTTCTGTCACCAGACAAATCGCCACCTTCTCATCGTCTCTATGCAATGCTCGCTCTGCGACCTAACGGTGAAAAAATATATCTCCCTGCAAAAGAAGAGGATTTAGCATTGTTTGCAGAGGCTGAAGAGCGCCTGAAAACAGAGACATTACCATTGCCAACCTTGTCAGTTCGACCTGGTCACAACACTGACCAAGCACGTGGTTATAATTATACTGAATGGCGAGATTTTTTTAATAGTCGGCAGTTGCTATGTCTTGGACTATTACTAACAGCAATTCTTAAGATTGAAAATGAAGCTATTCAAGAACAGTTTCTTTGCTTATTTTCAAGCACCCTTGAATTTAACAACCTATTTTGTAGTTATAAAGGGGAAGGAACTGGAGCTGTCAGACACATGTTTTCAAATCACATTCTAAAACCAGAACGTGCGCCTCTCGAAAATTCAGTATGGGGAACAGGTAAGAGTAGCGGAACTTTTTGCACACTTTTTGAATCACGCTTAATTCGTGCAAAACGTTATCTCGATGAACCTTTTGAAGTTAATTTCGAGCGTAATCATAAAGGCCAAAAAATTGGGTCGATCAAAGTAATAGCCAGTGATCCTATTTGCGCAAATCGGGTTGAATCTTGGAAAGACCTTATTGCAGCTGATCGTGGTTTATTGATTCTTAATGGCGATAGCTCCATTCTTCCAATTCCTGATGCTTCAATTGATGCTGTTATCACTGACCCACCTTATTTCGATTTTATTCATTATAGTGAGTTAAGTGATTTTTTCTTTGCGTGGCTGAATCCTGCACTCAAATCACGTTATCCATGGTTCAACCGTCCGGACTCTTCCGATACTGGTGAGGTCCAGCACAAAGATCCCCGCGTATTTGCCAAACAGCTTACTTTCGTATTTTCTGAGAGTCGGCGAGTTCTCAGAGATAGTGGCATTTTGGCATTCAGCTTTCACCACTCACGAGCAGAAGGTTGGGCTGCGATATATGAGGCCATAAATAAAGCGGGTCTGTCAGTTGTTGCTGCTCATCCTGTTCATGCCGAGCTGCGGGCAGCTAGTCCTAAGACCTCTACAAAAAATCCTATTAGCCTCGATGCAATTCTTGTTTGTAAGAAGAAATGTCAGCGACTTAAAAAATTACTAGATGAGCAGACAATTATCGAACGTACAAATACGCTTGCAACTAAGTTGGAAGCTGCAGGAATGAATATTTCAAATATGGATCGATTTGTAATTGCCTCCTCACAAAGTTTAATTGCAGCCTCTACAGAAAAGTTGTCATTTGATGAGATCAAGAAACGACTTGAACTGCTGCGAGATAAGCTCGATGCCTGATTTTCGAAGTATTATTAGTAGATGTGTTAATGAGTTTTTTGATGGCTTTTAATAATTTCTTGTAATATTTTATCTAACTGAACCGGCAATTTTTGTTCAGTAATTTCAAGCTCGTTTTGCAACATTTGATATAAGATTAGTTTCTCGTGATGGGATGGCAGGAAATCTATACGGCAAACCGAGAAAAACGCTTAGCAACACAAGGCGATTATAAAATTTTTCATCATCCACATTATTTGGGCACAATTTTAATTTTTTGGCGTAGTCATTGAACATTGGCCAACCATATTGAATTTGACGCTGTTGTTAGATATAACTTGTTACGAATAAGACCAGAAAAAGATCTCTTGATGGAGATGAAACGTTTAAAGCTTACGAATCTCAAGTTAAATATAGTCCTTCAAAAATTCAATTTAGCTAAATTGTTTCTCGGTAAATGTACTGATAGATATGAATTAGGGGCTGACGGAAATTTCGAGGTTTACGCCAGACCCAAAAAAAATAATTACTTATTTTGAGGAGTTAAGAATGTTATCAGCTAGAAAACAGGTAAAAATTATAAGTCTTGGTGAAATTGTCACACCTGATGTTATGAAAACAATCCAAGCTTTTACAGCTTTAATCGCCAAGAAAAAACAAACAGCTAATCCAGTTGATATTGGAAAATCTATTGGCCTTGTTCTTCAGCAAAAAATGAAGCTAATTAATGATTTCAAACTTGGAGCAGTAAATGAAACAGACTTCACACAACAAATGATTGGTTATCTGGAAAATGCAACAGGTATCCAGTTAACAACAGAAGAATTCGATCAAGCTTGGAATACAATGAATCCCAAGTTTGAGCAATTCGAATCCTTACTAAAACAGGCTATCGAATATAATAACCATCCATCACAACGAGTTATTTTTATTAGTTATACGAATCCAAAAGATATCAAATGTTTAATAAATGAATTAGAAAGGAATAAGCAAAATTATAAAGTGGATAATGGCCAATTGGTTGAAATTAGCGGTATTCAGTTGTATACAACGTATGCCGCAAAACAAACTAAAGCTGAATTGATTGAAGCTACAACCAAGAGATTAAATTCAAAATTCGCAAGTCAAAGTATGTTAGCGAATAGTATAAACAACGTGTTAAGCTTTGAGCAGGCTAAAGAATCAGAACCGCTTGATATTAAGTATATTCGTTGTGTAAATGGAATAAATGACCTGATTTTAAAAGAAGACCTTGATAAAACAAATCAAGAAGTAGGAAAAAAAGCAGAAGGATTTTTTGTAGATACTATTTTATGGATGAAAAATGAAAAAACATTATCTGACGTCTTATGCGATTTACAGATAGAATCAAAAAAAATATCTGTTGCTAAGCTCTAATTTAAATGTCGGCACTCAAATAATTGGGTGCCGAGTTATTAACAACTAAACCTATAGCCAAAATTTTTAAAAACCGACCACTTCTGGAGATTCCTCCACAGAACCCCTATTACTATGGTCGCAACTTCTGATAGTGTTGATGGATTTTCATTAATATATTTTACAACTAATTTAATATTATTAATTACCTTTTTGTTATCAGGTACACAATAAGGCATTTTTATTTTTTCATTTTTTTTATATATCGCGCCTAATGACATGCCAGTTAAAAAATAATTAGTAGTAGTTACCGCGGTTATATAACTCGAACATTCTGCGAGATCATTTGCAGATTTTATAATATTATTTTGAGTGTTTGGCATATCACCCTTTTTCTATTATGCCCAAAGCAGAAGTACATATATCTCTTATATCCAGTACAGTTAATTTTGGAAGATCACTTTTTGATAATGCTGTTTGAGATGAAATAAGTAATATGATGAAAATTATTGATAATCTAATCATGTTTAAATCCTCACACTAAGTTATATGCGTTTGTACTCGTTCAATATACGCTATAAAGCGACTATCGCCATCTTGTGTATTCCGATCGGAACGAACGCTTGTTCCAGTATGAAGTCGAACACTAATTCCGGATTTACTCGAACGCAGTTTCCGGTTCTGGGCGAACGGTAGCGCAAGCTGGTGTTGATTATTTCCTATTCAGTAGCTTTTTGTAAACTCTTTTGATTTTTCCGCATGGAATCACCTTTTAACTCTAATCGTATGGAGTTATGTAACAATCGATCTAATATCGCGTCAGCGAGTGTCGCGTCATTTAAGTGCTCATGCCAATGTGTTGTTGGGATTTGACTAGTGACGATAGTTGATTTTTTTTGATAACGATCATCTAAGATTTCAAGTAAATCTTGTCGGCGCTCAATATCAGGTGTCACTAATCCCCAGTCATCCAGTATGAGCAAATCGATTTTTGCAAGTTGTACAAGCCAATAACTATATGTGCCATTTGCTTTAGCAATTTTCAACTCTTCCCATAGTCGCGGTAATCGATAATAGCGACTAGTAAATCCATCTAGACAAGCACGATGTGCAAGTGCACAAGCAACGTATGTTTTTCCACATCCTGTTGGACCAGTAATCAGTAAATTTAATCGTTGTTGTAGCCATTGACTACGTGATAACTCAAGTATTTTTGCTTTCGCAAGACCACGTGGCTTTTCATAATCAATATCTTCAATACACGCTGATTGCTGTAATTTAGCTTGACTTAATCGCCGCTGTAGTTTGCGGTTTTCGCGTATTAACCATTCTTGATCGACAAGTATTCCTAGTCGTGTTTCAAAATCTAAATCGGGCAATGGTTTTTGCAACTGTTCTTGCAATGCATTTGCCATGCCAGTTAATTTCAATGCACGCAATTTTTCTAACGTAGGTTGATTTAACACTGAGTAAACTCCATAAATTATTTATAGTATTTAGCACCACGAATATTATCGTGCGCGGATAATTGAATAGCTGTTGCTTGATGTACAGGCACCTCCTCTAATTGGTTCTTTAAAATGGATTCAACTTGCTGATAACGTGTTGCTCGGATCACCAGTGCTTTTGCGCATGCTTTTTCAAGACGGTCCTCACCATAACGTTGGCTCAAGCGTAATAACCCATAACATGCACGATAAGCTTGTTGTGGGAATGCACGTGATGCCATCATGTGCTCGATAAAGCTCACTGTTTGCTGACCGATTTTCTTCGCCCAACTTTCAATATGTGACAATGAGTATTTAGCCTGTTCCTGATGTGCTTTTGGCATGTGTTCAGACAACGTGGTAAACCCATATTTTTTATAACTGCGAGTATGTGTTGTTATTCGCTGGCTTTGATAAAAACATTCAATCGTTTTAGCGGTGGCGCGTAACTCAACGACGTGGCGAGAATGTTGATAAGGAACGCTGTAATAATGGTCATCAAAGACAAAATGATAATCAACGTGTATTTTCGCGCGTTTCCATTCAGCATATTGGTAACGTGTGGGTGGTAATGGCTTTAATGCCGGTTTGTCTATACTTTCAAACAATTCACGACGTGATGTTTTCATTTTTTGAAATGGTTGGTCATTTAGTTTAACAAGCCGTTTTGCGATGGCTGCGTTCATTTCACCAATACTCGTAAATGTATAATGACGTAATGGTGCTAGAATTTGTCGTTCAACAATGCTGACCGCACTTTCCACTTTTGCCTTGTCTTTTGGTTCAGCAGCACGTGCCGGGATAATAGCAATACCATAATGCTCACCAAGATGCTGGTAATTTGTATTAATATCAGGATCATAACGATGGGCTGAAGTAACGCCCGATTTCAAATTATCGGGCACCACAATTTCACTCACCCCACCAAAATATTCAAACATATGAATGTGTGATTGTATCCAATCAGGCAATTGCTGCGTGGCTGTTGCTTCAGTAAAAATAAATTGTGATGCACCTAAACATCCAACAAAAATTTCAGCCTCATGAATTTCGCCTGTCACTGGATCAAGCCAAGGCATTTTCATACCCGCATAATCAACAAATGATTTTTCACCCGCCTTGTGCGTCTGCCTCATCACTGGCGTGATATTCTTTACGTAACGTTGGTAATAATTGCAAAATTGCGAATAACCTAAGCCGCGTTGATGCTGATCGCGATATTCACGCCACAACAATCGTAGTGTCATACCTTTCTTGCGCAGCTCACGATGAATCACTTCCCAGTCTGGATGGTGCCTATCGACCTTGGATTTGCCTACTGGCAAAAAGAGTTTGTCATAGAGTGCCTGTTCTGTGAGTCCATCGGAAAATGGCCACGATAATCCTGCTGCTCTTGCTCGCGCCAGATAGTCTGATACGGTACTGATGCTGATATTTAAGCTTCGCGCCACATCACGGTAGCTGCGTTTAAGTTCAAAACGTTGTCTAAAAACCTCACTAATTTTACGCATAGAAAGTCTGCCCATTGCTGCGCCCCTCGTTTGTATTTAGAGGGACATGTTAGCCAAAAAATACTCAATAATGGCTTGGCTAGGCGTTCGGGCAGGCCGGAATCAGCGTTCGAATGCTCCGGAATGGGTGTTCGAGTAGGCCGGAATTAGTGTTCGGTTAAAACTGGAATCGGTGTTCGGGAGAAATCGGAATCAGCGTTCGACTAGCATCGGAATCGGTGTTCGGTAGCGGCCGGAATACACAGCCATCTGACACCGAGAGCGAAATTTTCTCTTTAACGTATATTAAGAACCGCCCTGAATCTATCTTTATAAAAAAGAATGATTTCAGCTAATAAAATCCCAAATACAATATATTGACCGTAATTTACCACTTTGATAACAATTATATTTTGAATTAAATTAATGTTAAAAATTGATAACGTAAAAGCATAATACATGCCATATGTGAAAATGCGTGCCCATTGGGATAGATCATAACGAACTATACCATTTAAACAGCCATACAATTTAATCCGATATGTCATTTTAACTAGACTGATCCCTTCAATAAGAAAAAATAAGCATGTAGCCAATATCCATATGAAGATAATGAATCCATGATCAATGGAATTAGTTAATACACTCGCAAGTCCTGTAATGGATAAAGCACCATGAATAATGCTGTTTGTATTACTCCAATTCAATATTAAATATTTAAATTTAATATTGATGTGATATCTCACGATAATAAATATTCCTATTAGATAAAAGAGACAACCTAATATAATCAACATTTGATTGATCAAAATGGGGAATTGATGTGTCAATAACGAATGAGCCAATAGTACAATAGATTGGATACTCACGGTGGATAATAATATAATACCCGTATGTATATTTTTATACTTTAGTAGAACAAGGAAAAAATCGATAAATAACCATTTTAAATAAATTAACCAAATAATAAAGGCGAATAATGCTAGAAACCAAATGACGATATTCCATGATGGTAATTCTGTTGAAAATAATATAGCTAATACTGAACTGCTTGCTACCCAAGTCCCAATACCATATTGATTCGCCATCGATTTAATTTGAATATTGAAATTTTCATCTAAATAACTCTGAATATAAAAACGAACAAAGTATATCCATATTATTAAGAGCTCTAAAGCAATTAATTGTATTACTAAATCCGTAACAAATGGCAATCTCCGTAAAGCGTCTTGGGAGAATATCCCAACTGCCATAATGATACTTCCTCTTGAAGTCGAAAAATGCGCCGGTTTGATATGCCGGCGCATTATTTCAGAGAAAATAAGAAGAATAAAAAAATATATAGCAGAATTTGAGATTGATATGTCTATCATACTGCTTGAATACTGATATCCGTTGCTAGAGATAATATTCAAGAGTTACCTATTGGATGTGGATTGGAAACGATATGGCATCACCAATACCTCACATTTAGTGCGCTCTAATATGGCATAGGTAGTAGAACCTAAAATACGATCAATACCATGTCGCTCATTATGTCCTACTATCAAAAGATCAACGCGGTGTTGTTCAATGAACTCCGGAATAACGATTCTAGGGTTGCCCGTATCAACATGTTGATGAGACAGTGGCACATTTAAATTTTTACCAATCCCAGCTAATCTATTTTTAGCTTCATCTATATATAGTTTTTCTTTATTTGGAATATCAGGAAAAATATTTATTTGGGGTAATTCCACTATATGAATGAGATGCAGTTGTGCATGAAAAACTTCAGCAATTTTTTTAATTTTTTTTCCTGCTAAATGTGCTGTTTCAGTAAATTCAACGGCGAATAATATATTATGATACATATTCAACTCCCATATTCATGTTACTATGACCATTATTTTGTCTCAGATATTGATGTATTAGGTATCACTGGCAAATCTTCATGAATTTTTATTCCTACCCATCGAGGAAAAAATGGCTTTAATTTTTTGATAAAGTCATATGCCATTAATAATGCACCGAGTGCAAATACGACATCTCCAGGTAATCGCAACCATTGCCACAACAGCGTTGTATTATAAAATTCAAGACTGCGCGCATGCGCCACACCATGTTCATAAACGTCCATTAATTGTGGCCAGCCAATGGGGAAGAAATTTAAAGCAATCCACAATACAACACCAACGTTATAGAGCCAAAATGCCCAGGTGCCTAAGCGATCACTCCAAGGTATTTTATCGCCAGCTGCATAGCGTAAGCAAAAATAGATTAATCCCAATGCAAGTAATCCGAACGCGCCAAATAACGCGGTATGTGCGTGATTTAAGCTTAAAAAAGTGCCGTGCTCATAATAATTAATTAGTGGCGCATTTAATGTCCCGCCACCAAATACGCCTGCACCGACAAAGTTCCAAAATGCAGCGCCCAACACGTAAAGATAGGCTAAATGATAGGTAAAGCCATCTTGTTTCTTGATCAGTTGGTGCTCTTCAATTGCATCAATAATAAGAAGAACCAACGGGAGAACCTCAATGAAGGAAAACATCGTTCCAAGCGGCACCCAGATATCTGGTCCACCCGTCCAATACCAATGATGTCCTGTTCCAATCACACCGCCTAAAAAAATAAGTATGGATTCGAAAAATACGGTGCGTTCAGCAAGGCGTCTGGATACTAATCCAACGCCCATTAATAAATAAGCTGTTGAACAAGCCGCAAAGAATTCAAACGATTGTTCTACCCAAAGGTGAACGACCCACCAACGCCAAAAATCCGTGATGGTAAATGATTTTTCAATACCCGTTAATGGGATCATCCCAAAACAATAAAGTACGGCAACGTTAATGGTACTCGCCCAGAAAAGATGCTCTAAACGAATGCGGCCCGTCCAAAATTCTACGGTGGCTGTTTTTAATCTATCCCATGTAGGCCACATTCCCCTAAATACAATAAAACTCCAAAGAAATAATCCTATACAAAATCCGATCTGCCATAATCGCCCAAGCTGAATATAGGATAATCCTTGGTTACCTATCCAAAACCATACGCCGTTAACCAATCCCATAATTCCCAAATAATCACCGATGATTGCACCAGCAACGATAAATAAAGTGACCCAAAATAATACATCCACCAAAAAGCCCTGCCATTTGGCCTCTTTACCACTGATAATGGGGGCAAGGAAAATAGCTGAGCTGATCCAGGAAAGTCCTATCCAGACAATTGGGGTTTGGGTGTGAACATCGCGCAAGAAATTAAAAGGCAGAAATGCACCAATTTTAATCCCATAAAATCCGGCACGTTCCGAATAGTAATGCGCCATAATTGAGCCAACACCAATCTGGGCCAATAATACGAGTACAACAATAACAAAATATTGACCGACTTTTCTCTGACTGGGTGTTAATGGCTTGAAGCCCAATAGTATGGGTGATCTTGGCGCATCATCAGGTCCACTGAGATAACGATGATAAATATATAACACCGCGCCAAAGCCAAAAAATACAAAACAAAATGATACCCATGTCCAGTAAAAAGTATTCGCCGTCGGGGCATTTCCCATGGTGGGTTCGTAAGGCCAATTGTTGGTATAAGAAAAATTCTTTCCTGGCCTATGAACAATAGTAGTGAGAGAGGAATAAATGAGGAAATCAGCTGTTTGCAAAGCACTTTGATCATCTAAGCTATATGCTTTTGTCCAGCCAGCATCAAAGTTATGATTGAGTAAAAATTGCGAAATCTCAGATTGCAGTTGTTGCACTGCTTTTGTGACGGATTGTGGTAATGTTGTAGTTTGCTGGCTTAGATCAATTTGTTGCAATGATTGTTGCATCGCTTTACGAACCACATATTGATCACCCTCAGATAGATTCTCAAATGACTTTCCAAAACGTTGCTGTGCTATTTCTTCCTCCGTGATGCGACCCAATCGTACGAGATATTTTGCTGTGTAATCTTCGCCAAAATAGGAGCCCATACCATACAGACTTCCATAATCCATGAGATCCGCACGCTGAAAACCAGCTTTACCAGCGACAATATCATGGTCTGTCATGATGATTTGCCCAGATGGCGTGAAAAATTGTTGGGGTAATGGCGGTGCAAGTTGGTAGGTTTTATAGGTGCCCCAACCAACCACAGCAAAACAGAGAATTGCTGTGATTAAAAGAACCCATTTCAGAACATTTGCAACTTGATCTGAGATAGCATCTGATCCGATTGTATTTTGAACAGTCTTACTCATGCAGCACATTCCCTATGCTATAAAAACATATTTATGAATTAGATTATGATTTTATATAAAAATCATTTCAAGAAATTATCTCGATTTTATCAACAAAGGTGTACGACAATATCTTATAAGCAGGAATAGGTTTGGCATTTACAAACTAGCATCAGGTAACTAACCTCGAGATAGAATAAGAACATATTACATTTCTCATGCTAATCCTTAACCATGAAAATGGAATCACCTTATTGTATAAAAAAATAACACGAAATGCCATAGAAGTGATAGGATTGTTTTATCCAGAGTATTGATCATTTGGGAATGCATAAATGGAAGATATTATCGATCTATTGGAAAGATGTGTATATTTTTCATCAATTCCCAAAAAAGAGTTAAAATATTTATCATCTTATGCGCAACATATCGAATTGCTTAAGAATGAATTCTTATATCGTCAAAATGACCCATCAGATTTTATTTATGTGTTAATAAGTGGAAAACTAGTTGCTTTGGCTAAAACAGCGAATGATAAATTAGTCAATATTGAAACTTTAAGTCCAGGTATTCTTGTAGGCGAATTAGGTGTGTTATCGGGTGAGCCGCGAGGGTTGACAATGATGGCAGAGACAAATGCCAATCTTATTAGAATTCCCAATACGGTTTTTGGCAATATTTGTGACAAATATCCTAGCGTTTTACATTCAATTATGCCTCCCATATTAAAACGCGTTCAAAAAGCGATTCAGGTAATGTCCGGCAAAAATATCTGCAAATATACGCTGGTTTTTCCCGCTAATTTATCTGTTAAGACAGAAGAGTTTTATAATCAAATACAGAGTATAAATACAAATAATGAAAAAATATTATTCATTTCTGACTCTGGCAAAACATTTCCTGAATTTTTAAATCAATGCAGCCAGCTTGAAGATTCGCATGATCTTATTGTAGTTTTGTCTTCCAATTATCAATTGTATAACCATCCACAGTTGCTAGATAAAGTGAATAAAGTATGTGTGGTTGCACATGAATTATCAGATGTAGTGATAGATGAGACGATAAAAAGTCAAATGATCAATATAGAGCCTGGATTGAAAATCAGATATGAGATAATTCTTTTACATGAGGCAACCTCAAAGATTAACGATACGATGCGATGGTTGAAATTGTGTCATTTCGCTTGTCATCATCACGCCACTATTAATAATGTTGGCCATTATCATAGGTTGATTAGGGGTATAACAGGTTCGATGACAGGTTTGGTGTTGGGTGGGGGAGGTGTCAGAGGTTGGGCACACATTGGGGTCATTAAAGCTTTAGAGGAAATGAATATTACAATCGATGCAATTGGAGGATCCAGTGTCGGTGCCTTGATTGCTGCATGTTATGTAAAAAGCAAAAAATACTCTGATGTTCGCGATATGTTTGAAGAGTTGACAAAAATTATATCCCGCACTACTTTTCTTAAAGAAATGACATGGCCTATGATTTCATTTTTCACTGGGAAACATCCAACAAAAGCATTACAAAAAATATTTCAAGAAATGAAAATTGAAGACCTGGATATCCCCTATTTTTGTGTTTCAGCTAATTTATCAACCCGCGAAGATGTGATGCACACTACCGGATCGCTCTGGGAAATGCTTCGAGCTAGCAACTCTATTCCAGGCATCGTGCCGCCTATGGTGCTGAATGGCCAGCTTCATTTTGACGGCGGACTAGTGAATAACATACCTACAGACCGCATGAGAGATTTGTTGGGCCACAAGGGAAAGGTTATTGTAAGTTCTCTTTCATCATTAGAGCCTGATGAACAGAGATATAATTTTCCACCCATTTTGACGTGTACTCAAGCTATATTGAAAAAATTAAATCTTGCTCACAGGGACTATGTCATCCCGCCATTTTTGGATACATTTTTGGGATCCCTATTGATGGGATCATCATTAAAAGAACAGCAAACGATAACGATGGCGGATGTTTTAATAAAGGTAAAATTTGAAAGAGAATCACTCTTGTTTTTAAAAAACATGAAACCAGATCACTTAATAGAATTGGGTTATTGTGAAACATTAAACTGTTTGAAGAATAAAAACGTAACATCTTGAAACGCTTCTTTGAAATTGACTGTTATCCATCGTTTGCTACCTTCTTAGAATGTTCCATTTGATAAAGTGTCAGTTAATCTGTTTGTTTTAGTTTTATACCCTCCTGTTTATCGGGATAAACATCGGCCAAAGAAACAGATGTGCCATGCTCTGAAACTATACGAGCATGACGTCGCTTTAATTCTCTTGGTTCCCGTACGCCGCAAGAATGACAAATCACACCAACTTCACGTTCAATATTTTTAACATAATGGTAGACACGTACAGCTTTGTTTTTCGGATCTAATCCTCGTTCTAACCAGCGGTTATGTGTGGTGATACCTGTTGGACAGGTATTTTTATGGCATCTTAGTGCTTGAATACAACCCAGTGAAAACATAAATCCTCGGGCAGAATTAACGAAATCAGCGCCGACGCAAAAAACTCACGTAACCATACCTGGTGTTATTAATTTCCCAGAAGCAATCACTTTAATACGTTTACGTAATCCATATTCAGTTAATGTATCTACCAACACAGGAAGACTTTCAGCTAGAGGAAGTCCCATGTAATCAGCTAAACTCATTGGAGCAGCGCCGGTTCGTCCTTCTGCTCCATCTAAAGTAATAAAATCGGGTGCATGATCTAAACCACGCTTAATTATTTCATTACATAAATCATGCAACCACTTATAATCACCTAACACGACTTTGAACCCTGTCGGTTTACCTGTTACTTCACGAATATGATGAATCAAATCCAGTAACTCTGCCGAGTTAGAAACTTCAGTAAAACGATTAGGACTAATAGCATCTTGATGAGGCAGAATTTCTCTAATTTGCGCAATTTCTTCTGTCACTTTCACAGCGGGTAATATCCCACCGGTGCCGGGTTTTGCTCCCTGACTCAACTTTATTTCAAACATTTTTACTTGTTTTAAAGCCGCTACTTCTTTTAATCGTGTGTCAGATAAATGACCTTCTTTATCGCGATAACCAAATTTAGCCGTACCGATTTGAGCAACTAGGTCACAACCACTTTCTAAGTGATAAGTAGATAAACCATCCTCGCCTGTATTTAGCCAGCAACCCGCCATTTTTGCGCCACTTCCTAAAGCTAATATGGCATTTTTTGAAATTGACCCATAACTCATTCCAGATATATTTATCAAAGATCGTGTTGTGTAAGGATGGCGACAATTTTCTTTGATGCTATAAAATTGAGTAATGTAATAGCATTATTGTGTTCAATTTCTTTAGCACTAAACAACAAAGTTACTGTTTTTCGCTTCTTTTTTAAAAAAAATCGATCAATTTTTGCTTATTAGCTAATTCTTTTGCATAACGTTTTTTGAATTCTATCCACTTTTTGGGATTGTGATTGAGCCATTTACGTAAAGAGTCACTAGGTGCAATATCTTTTAGCCATAAATATCGATAGCTGCTTTCTCTTTTTTCACACCGCGCGACCAAAGTCTATCAGGTAGCTTGACTCCTCATATCATGACTATTCATGGCTATTAAACTTTTTATGTATATGTTGCACCGCAGCATAATTGCAAAGGAGGTCACAATGCAAAGACAATATACTGAAAATTGGAACAAACTTTACCAATGCGTTACCAGGCCTCTCTCTGACCTAACAGAACTAAATATGAATACACTACAAAATTGGTCAAAAAATACAGGACATTTTGAAGAGCTGACACAAGTCAAAAAACCAGAAGATTTTTTCTTGGCGCAAATAAAATTAGCAAACATAGGACAGCTTGAAATGATGTCATATGTTAAAAAATCTAGTGACATCTGGATAAAAGCAATCGAGCAAATTAATGACATTTGTGATGATATTGCTCGCGAAACAACACAGAAGGCTTCAGAAGTAATCAAATCTGCGCACAAAAGTAAAGAGTAGCATTCAGAACTACTATATTTCGCGCTTACGATGAAGAATTTACATCTTTTCTACTATATGTATGTGCTGTTGCCTCTTCTGGCTACTCTTCGAAGAGGCAACAGCAAGTTATAACATAGCTTAATAATCTTCTTAACGGTAATGATTTAATTTTAGCGAAATAAATTGCTCTATAATTATGTGATTGTCGCTAAATTTATTGGCTGGGGTGTATTATAGAAGTAAGTTGTTCATAACAAAGGGAGATGGTCATGCGACTAAAGGACAAGGTTGCTATTGTGACAGGAGCTGCAAGTGGTATAGGTAATGCCATTGCAGAAACATTTGCAAGAGAAGGCGCAAAAGTCGTCATTGCTGATTTAAATACTGATGTAGCAAAAAAGGCAGCCGATGCTATTTCTGCTCAAGGCAGGAAGGCCATGTGGGTTAAGATGGATGTCACCAGTGAATCTGAAGTTGATGATGGTGTCGCGGAAGTCATCAAACAATTTGGCGATATTGATATTTTGGTGAGCAATGCCGGCATTCAACATATTGATACTATCGATAAGTTGTCTTTACAAGATTGGAAAAAGCTCTTAGCTATTCATCTGGATGGCGCTTTTCTAACCACGCGTAGTTGCATACGCTCCATGTATCAATCTGGCCGTGGGGGCAGCATAATCTATATGGGTTCGGTGCATTCCAAAGAAGCGTCGCCTCTTAAAGCACCCTATGTAACGGCTAAACACGGATTGATTGGTTTATGTAAAGTGGTTGCTAAAGAAGGTGCCAGCCATAAGGTACGAGCTAATGTTATCTGTCCTGGCTATGTTGAAACCCCTCTGGTAAAAAAACAAATTCCTGAGCAAGCAAAAGATCTGGGTATTAGCGAAGAAGATGTGATTAAAAAAGTGATGTTAAAAGACACGGTAGATGGTGAATTTACCACCACAGAAGATGTGGCCAATGTCGCATTATTTTTTGCATCATTTGAGGATAATGCTTTAACAGGCCAATCTATTGTTGTGAGTCATGGCTGGTTCATGCAGTAAATATTTTCTCAATCAGGAAATTTAATCATGGCCAGTAAAACCCATTCATATGATCAAGTTGTTTATTTATTACAAGGTGGCGGTGCATTAGGTTCATATCAAGCAGGTGTTTCTCAGGCTTTATTAGAGCAGGATTGCGCTCCAGACTGGGTCGTGGGAACATCCATTGGTGCCATTAATGCTGCCATTATTGCAGGGAATAAACCGCAACACCGCATTGCAAAATTAAATGAATTCTGGAATACCATCTCTTATCCATTGCCAAGTTTAATTGGGTTAGAAGACAATATTTTATTGCAAGAATTCCAAAATTATTTTAATTCATCATTAATTGTCTTAACTGGCCAACCTAACTTTTTTAAACCACGAATAATTAATCCATTGCTTTTTTCAGCGGATACACCAGATAAAATTAGTTTTTATGATACGAGCGCATTACGCGAAACATTACAAAATGTAATTGATTTTGATTTAATTAATAAATGCCCAGTTAGACTTACATTAGGCGCTGTGCGTATAAAAGGTGGTAAAACGGTTCGTTTTGATAATACACATCAAACGATAGGTCCCGAGCATGTCATGGCAAGTAGTGCATTACCGCCTGGGTTTCCGGCAATTAAAATTGATGATGAATACTATTGGGATGGAGGTTTGAGTTCAAATACTCCATTTGCTGTTGTCTTAGAAGAAAAAATTCCACAAAAATTATTATGTTTTATTGTGAATTTATTTTCGTATCCCGAACATATTCCTACTTCATTAATGGATGTCTTAAAAAGTAAAAAAGAAATTGAATTTGCAAGCCGTCACCAAGAAATATTACATTATTTTTGTGAATTACATTACCTTCAACATACACTTAATCTTTTGTCTAAAACAGTGACAAATAATCACGATCTTGATCAGGCTTTAAAGAAGATTGAACAATCCGGTCATCCCACTTCATTAAATATTGTTCGATTTCACTATCGAGATCAACGCAGTAGTTTATGGAGCAAAGATTTTAATTTTTCTATGCAAGCAATTAAAGAACATTGGAAAGTTGGATATCATGATGCCAGTAAAGCATTGAGTCAGCCGACATGGCTTGATACAGTTGTTGACGATACTGGTACAACGATACATGAGTTTTGATCATTAAAAAGGATAATAAGGGATGAAGATACATGAAGTAAAGCAGACCGCATTTGCCATGCCTTTGAATAACCCAGCCTATCCACGCGGCCCTTATCGATTTGTTAATCGCGAATATTTTGTCATTACTTATGAAAGCGATCTTGATAAATTAAAACAGATTGTACCGGAACCTTTGGAAGTAACAGAACCCATTGTGAAATTCGAATTTATTCGCATGCCAGATTCAACAGGCTTTGGTGATTATACAGAATCTGGTCAGGTAATACCTGTTAGTTATCAAGATAAAAAAGGTGTCTACGTTCATGCCATGTATCTTGACGATGAAGCACCTATTGCTGCGGGAAGAGAAATCTGGGGATTTCCAAAAAAATTAGCCAATCCCAGTTTACAAGTGATAAATGAAACGATGATAGGAAAACTTGATTATGAAACTTGCCAGGTAGCCATGGCAACCATGGGTTATAAATATCAGGAGCTAAACATCGATGAAGTGTTTAAGCCACTGATGGTACCCAATTATTTGCTTAAAATTATTCCGAGTGTAGATGGGACACCACAAATTTGTGAGCTCATTGAATATCATCTAGAAAATGTAATCGTTAAAGGAGCATGGAGCGGTCCTGCTGAATTATATTTAACACCCCATGCATTGGCGCCCGTTGCAAATTTACCTGTACGTAAAGTGATTTCAGGCGTACATATGATGACTGACTTAACATTACCCTATGGTAAAGTGATCTTTGATTATCTCAAAGATTAATGTCTTCTTTTATTAACCTGACTTTCACATAAGTACCAGGGGCCTTTTCAATAATCTTCAATTTGTTGGCTTTTAAACAAGCAGCTGATTGTACTTGTAGCTTTCCCGAATAGTTTTTGAACCATTCTATCCAATCATTCCACCATGAACCTTGAATGAAATTTGCTGAAGATAGATACTTTTCGGGATCTGTAGGATTTTTACCATTTATCCAATACACGTATAATTCATCCGTCGATCAAGCATGGTCTCAAACAGATTATTACCAAGATCATAATGTTTTCTACCCACTTATAAGGAATGATGTTTTGTTTGAAGGTTAATCATTTTTAATAAAAATAATTTAATAAGCATCCCCGTATTGGATTTAATCTTACTTTCGATATCCGCTTTAATGACGCGTTCAAAAAATTGATCGAGTTGCTGACAATCCCACCATTGATCCATATAAGATTCACCCAGTCCTAATGATCCATATTTTAAAACACGCGGATAAAACTCTTGATTATAAATTTGGATATCCCAAGGATGACTACCATTTAATTGAATTCCAGCAAATTGTAATATTTCGAAAGCATATTGTCTGAGCTTTTTTTGATTCATGCGTAATTGATCGTCCCTATCCAATTGAAAGCCAAACAAGCGTCATGACTGTTGAATTGATTTACTATCAACTTTCATGTTCTCTTTTGTAATGATGATATATCTATTTCATTCGATTAAATTTAGAAAAAAATTAATTAATTAAAATAAATATTGACCACCGTTAATAGTAAGATTTGAGCCTGTGATAAACCCACTTGATTCTGCTGCAAGAAAGACGACTGCCTGTGCGATTTCTTCTGGCTTTCCGAGTCGCCCCACTGGGATCTGCGCGATGATTTTTTCTCGAATTTCATCTGCTATCGACATCACCATGGAAGTTGCAATATAGCCTGGTGAGATGGTGTTAACGGTGATGCCTTTGCGTGCTACTTCTTGTGCTAGGCTTTTAGTAAACCCATGAATGCCGGCTTTGGCAGAAGAGTAATTTGTTTGACCAAATTGGCCTTTTTGACCATTAATAGAGGAAATATTAATAATACGTCCATATCCACGTGCAATCATGCCATTGATAGCATGTCGTGTAACATTAAAAATACTATCCAAGTTGGTTTTTAAAACCACTTGCCATTGTTCTAAATCCATTTTGTATAATTGAACATCCCGTGTAATCCCAGCATTATTGACTAAGATATGAATACCATGAAATTCCGATTCAATATCTTTAATCATCTTTTCGCAAGAATGAAAATCGATCACATCTACATAGCGAATAGCAATGTCAAATCCTAGCTTGAATTGCTCTTCGCGCCATATTCTAGCTGCCTCATGGTCACCACCGCGATTATAACTTGCTATGACGTTTGCACCTTGTTGAGCAAGATGTTGACAAATAGCTGAACCGATCCCACCCATGCCTCCAGTGACTAATGCGACTCTATTTTTCATGGTAACTTCGTTCTCCTTTTCAAAGTCATTGTTTTTCCTGTCATTACTACATAATTCAGTACATTTTTTATTCCTTCAAGGTTCTTCCACGCAGCACCAATATGCCATTCATACCGTAGCAGGCAGAATGCCAGGACACATGAATGTCCTTTTAGCAGAAGCAAATGTCCCTTATACAGATCTATTCGATATGGATGACATTAATGCCGAATTTTCCCATACCGAGGTGCGGCCCCGATCTTGGTTTTCCGATAGAAATTTTTCGTAAAATTGTTTTTGGTGTACTAGATCTTCATCTTTTTTTGAATTTTCAAATGATTCGATATTGGGATTATTTAGAATAATGTTAGGGGTTAATAAAAAAATCAAAACACGTGTATGTAACAACTTCAAATTTTCTAATTTGCAGTTTTGATCGCACATTTTTGTTAAACGAAGACTAAAAGCTGGTGCTTCACTTTTTGTAATATTTCCTAATCGATCAATCTTAATTTCATGATATTCGCCACGATTAAGCTCCGCATTATCTTCTGATTGTTTTATCGGGTCTACAACTCTTAAAATAAATGATTTTACATAGGATTCAGTAGTGCCACAAATAATTGCTGTCCTTGCCTGCACCATGATGAGTTCTTCCATTGTTGTCATTAGATTAACAATCGTTACTTTTTTAGCATGCCTCTTATTACATACTGAAGGATGCCACCATGCTTGTAATAATCTAATTCATTTAATGTATCAATGCGTGTGTGAAGATCGACTACAGTTTGTGAATTATCTTTGCGCTGTATGACAGCCTTAATTAACATTCTGGGTTTAAGGTTATCTGTTAACCCTATTAAATCGATAATTTCTGAACCAGTAATACCCAGTGTTTTACGAGTCACACCAACTGGAAATTCTAAAGGCAAAATTCCCATGCCGATTAAATTAGAACGATGGATACGTTCAAAACTTTCCGCAATGACAGCTGTAACACCTAATAATTTTGGCCCTTTTGCAGCCCAGTCACGCGAAGAACCTGTTCCATATTCTTGACCTGCAATGATAATCAAAGGAACACTCTCATTTTTATATCTCATCGCAGCATCATAAATAGAAAGCACTTCATCGTTTGGAAAATACTTAGTGAAGCCACCTTCTGTATCCGGAACCATCTCGTTTTTAATACGAACATTAGCAAATGTACCACGCATCATAACTTCATGATTACCACGTCTTGAGCCGTATGAATTAAAATCTTTTACTGCAATGCCTTTGGATATGAGATATTTTCCAGCAGGGCTGTCCGCTTTGATCGACCCTGCCGGCGAAATATGATCTGTTGTAATGCTATCGCCAAATAAGGCTAAAATTCGAGCGCCAATGATGTCATTAATTTTGTCAGGTGCAACTTTCATATTGTCAAAAAATGGAGGGTGTTGAATGTAAGTAGAATCATTTTTCCATTGATAAGTTTTAGAATCCGAAATGTTCATTGCTTGCCACGCTTCAGAACCTTCAAAAATACATGAATATATTTTTTGAAACATTGCTTCTGTTATTGTGTTAACTTCACGAGCTATTTCAGTATTGGTAGGCCATATATCCTTTAAATAAACCGGTGTACCTGATGAATCGTTTCCTATAGGGTCTTTTGATAAATCAATTAATGTTGTACCTGTCAATGCAAATGCTACAACAAGTGGAGGAGAAGCAAGCCAATTGGCTTTCGTTTGAGGATGAATACGTCCTTCAAAATTTCGATTTCCTGATAAAACGGCAGAAACAATTAAATCGTTTTCTGCTATTGTTTTAGCAATGGTTTCAGGTAACGGACCTGAATTACCAATGCAGGTTGTGCATCCGTAACCCACTAAATTAAAACCCAGTTGGTCTAGGTATTTTTGTAAATTTGTTTTTACTAAATAATGCGTGACAACTTGTGACCCTGGCGCAAGTGAAGTTTTAACCCATGGTTTACGAGTTAATCCTTTTTCGACAGCTTTTTTGGCTAATAATCCTGCACCAATTAGTACATTAGGGTTAGAAGTATTGGTACAACTGGTGATAGCTGCAATAACAACATCGCCGTGATGTAAAGAAAAATTGTCTTCACCTTCGGTTTTGAACGATTGACTTTTTTCATGATCACGATGATTTTCTGAGAGTATTTTATTAAAATTGTCTTTTAACTGAGATAATTCGACTTGATCTTGTGGGCGTTTAGGACCAGCAATACAGGGTTTAATGCTTGATAAATCTAATTCGATTACTTCTGTAAATTCAGGATCAGGTTGTTTTGTATCGTGCCATAATCCTTGTGTTTTTGCATATTTTTCTACTAAAGCGATAGTTTGTGGGTCACGACCACTTAAACGCAAATAATCAAGAGTCGTTTCATCAACAGGAAAAAATCCACACGTTGCGCCATATTCCGGTGACATATTACCAATAGTGGCACGATCCGCGATAGATAGATCTTGCAAACCTGGCCCAAAAAATTCGACAAACTTTCCTACGACACCTTTTTGTCGTAATCGATGTGTCACGGTCAATACCAAATCAGTTGCTGTGATTCCTTCACGGAGTTTGCCAAATAATTTAACACCAATGACTTCAGGAATTAACATCGAAATAGGTTGCCCTAACATAGCAGCTTCAGCTTCAATGCCACCAACTCCCCATCCTAATACGCCTAATCCATTTATCATTGTTGTATGACTGTCAGTGCCGACCAATGTATCTGGATAGACATATGTTTTATGATCTTTTTCATCTGACCATGCTACTTTTGCAAGGTATTCTAAATTAATTTGATGGCAGATGCCGGTATCAGGCGGAACAACACGAAAATTTTGAAATGCTTTTTGTCCCCAACGCAAAAATTCATAACGCTCATAGTTACGCTCCATTTCTATTTTGGCATTAACTATAAATGCGTTTGGAGTAAGAAATTCATCTACTTGAATTGAATGATCAATGATCAAATCAACTGGAGATAATGGATTAATTTTTTCTGGATTTCCGCCTAATTTTTGAATAGCGCTACGCATGGCTGCTAAATCGACTATTGCAGGAACACCGGTAAAATCTTGCATTAAAACACGAGCAGGACGATATAAAATTTCACGATCTGATTTTTTTTGTTTTAACCAATCAATAATCGCTTTTATATCTTCTGAATGTGACGTAACTCCATCTTCGTGGCGGATTAAATTTTCTAATAAAATTTTTAGAGTAAATGGTAATTGTGATAATCCTGTTAACCCCATCTTTTCTGCAATAATTAAACTGAAATAATGATATTCAATTCCGTTTACAGAAAGCGTTTCTTTTGTTTGTTCATGAAATACTAATGGCAGGGTAACATTTTTACGTGGTTTTATATGTGTTGTACTATTATGTTGCGATGCCCATGCGGGTGGATCGCTTGCTGGAAATGAGTCATTTGAGGTTACTTCAATTGGATCATTAGATAATTTTGAAGAAGAAGTTGTTTCATCGGATTCGTTGTTTCTTGTAGATTTTTTCATTTCTTTTCTTCCTTTTAAAAAAATCTATTTAAATTTCCATTTTCCCATTCTGTAATTATGTTTTTTTCAATAAAAAATTTTGCAATGCAATAGCATTATTATGTTCAGTTTCTTTAGTACCAAACAATAACGTTACCGTTCCTTTTTTAGCTTCTTTTTTAATGATACTGATTAATTCTTCTTTATTAACTAATTCTTTTGAATAGCGCTTTTGAAATTCAATCCATTTCTTAGCGTCATGATTAAACCATTTACGTAAAGAATCACTGGGACCAATTTCCTTTAGCCAGAGATCAATTTCTGTCTCTTCTTTTTTAATTCCACGAGGCCAAAGTCTATCAACAAGAATGCGAAATCCATCTGCTTTTTTTGGTTCTTCATAAATCCGTTTAACCTTAATAGCCATTTTATTTACCTCATATATCAATGCATGAAATATATAAAATATTTTGCTTAAACCATTTAACTAAGTCTGTCATAGTATAATACTATTAAAAGGATATATTACGATATAACGACTCTACATGATCCAATATTAAGGCTTTGTTTAAAACAATAAACATGAAATTGATAGATAAATGTTCTATTTGGAAAATCAGTGAAGAGGTTTAATTATGGATAATAAAGAAAAGGAACCTATACACTGCAAAAAATGTGCTAAATGCAGTAAAATGATTACATCTTCTATGATTCATTCTGCTGAAAATGCAGTTATCCATAATCAATCATCAATCTTATTTTGTTATCATTAAGTTATTATGGGCGATAAAATATCTATTATGGACAATCATATATCAGTATTAATTATTGGAGCAGGCCCTACAGGACTTATGATGGGCTGTGAGTTAGCCCGCCATGGTGTTTCATTTCGTATCATTGATAAAAAACCAGAACGCACTTTAGTATCAAATGCTACATGGATACAAACACGTACAATTGAAATATTTGCCAAAATAGGAATTGCTGATCGTTTTATTAATATTGGTCATCCATGTAATGCAATTAATTTTTACATCAAAGGTAGCCTATTAGTCACCATGCCATTGAATTATATCGATTCAATCTATCCATTTGTACTCATGCTCCCTCAAAGTGAAACAGAAAGAATATTAAATGAAAGATTAAATGAATTAGGTGGCCATGTAGAGCGACCATTAGAGTTCATGGATTTTAAGCAAGATGGTAAAAAGGTAATTTCTACTGTCCGCCACCAAAATGGCGACACTGAAACGATAACCAGTGATTTTCTAATCGGCTGTGGTGGAGCGCATAGTACGGTTAGAGAAAAAGGTCAATTTTTATTTCCTGGCAAAGATCTACCTGAGCAATTTATTGTTGCAGATGCGGAGTTAGAATCTTATCTTTCAAAAGATGAAATTCATGTATTTTTTGATAAAGAAAAAATATTTTCTGCATTTCCGCTAGGTTCAAATAAATATCGAATCACCGCCAATTTACATTTAAATAATCCTAGAAAATTTTTTACTGAAAGAGAAGTTATAGAAATAGTGCAAGAGCGAGCACATGGAGAATATTACGCAAAATCAGTTTCATGGATTTCACCTTTTTGGATTCATAGTAATTTAGTCAAACACATGCATTATGGTTTAGTATTTTTAGCAGGTGATGCTGCTCATATTCATTCCCCATTAGGTGGGCAGGGTATGAATACAGGATTACAAGATGCGTATAATCTTGCATGGAAACTGGCGCTCGTGATTAAAGGAAAGGCTAATCCATCCTTACTTGATAGTTATCAAACTGAGCGTTTTCCTATCGTGAAAAACATCGTTAATCAAACTGAAAAATTAACAAAAATGGCTTTATATGAAAAATCATTTTTGCCTAAACTACGTAAATATTGTAATCGGATTGCATGTAATCAAATCAGCGTTTCAAAGAAAATGGGAATGCAACTTACACAGTTAGATATTCAATATCAAAATAGCTTGATCATTGATTATAGCGCTAGTGACATACAATCACCTCGTCCTGGCGTACGTGCACCAAATGTGATTATTGATAAGAATGATTTTCTTTATGATCACTTATTGAATACGCAGCATAACATTTTATTTTTTATTGGCGATGAACTAGAAAAAAATCAAATTAACAAAATTAATGCAATTCAACAATGGATTCATCAATCTTATTCGGACCTTATTAAGGTTCACATTATAGCAAAATCAGATATTATAGATAAAGCAGACGGCATAATCTTTGACAAAAATGGCTCTATTCATGATCGTTATGATATCAAAAAATTGGCAACCTATATCATAAGACCAGATAATTATATAGCATATTTTTCAAAAAATATTAACCTTACTTCAATAAAAAATTTCTTTAAGCAATATTTATATTGATCTGTTCAGATATTCTGTTCGGTTATTTTTATTTAATAATGAAACAGACCAATACAACATAAATATAAATAAAATAAAACTAGCAATAATTAAATTGCGTCCCAATATCTGTTGTTGATCGATGGTAAATGCGCCACAGATTAAGAATCTTGCATTGAGATATAAAATCCCCATTGAAGCCAACATGGCTAAAAGATAACTACAAAAACTGATTTTTGTAATGAAATTCATATGTAATAAACTTTTTTCTAACATAAAGCCAGCAAATATCATATCAATGTACATTGTATATTTAATAAAATTATTAAATATAATTTCATCAAATGAAGATGGTAACATCCAAAAAGATAATGATCCCATAAAAAAAATTAATCCATTTAAGCCTAAATAATTCCAGAAATTTTTTCTATATTTTATATTTTTACCAGCGATGAAACCCAATAAAATGAGTAATGGTATTTGAATTAACATGAGTCGCGACATAGTCGCTTGAAAATACATTTCTAGTGGTGGTGAAATGACAATGAATGTGATTATTACCCATATTATTTTCATGTTATGATTTCTTCCATTGTTCGAATAATTTCATCATTGTTCTGCTCTGCATTAAAAATATGAATAATGTTGCCGTTAGGATCAAGCAAAAATAAATAAGTTGAATGGTTAAAAAAGCCATCGGGTCGTTGATAAATCCAAACTCCAAAGCGACTGAGATTATTTGAAGAATCTTTATTGATTTCGTCTGCAAGAGAGACAAAATGCCATATTTTAGGCTGATCGTGAGTTTTCCAAACCTGATTAAGTATTTCAGATGTATCATGATTCGGATCAATACTTATGCTTACTATGATCAGCTTCTTTAATTGGTTGTTGGTTAAATGATTATGAATAGTTGTTAATTTAGCCATTATGCTGGAGCAAACATAAGGACAGTGGAAATACATAAAATTAAGTAATACATATTTATTTTTAAATAGCTCATTTGTACTTAATTGCTGTCCATTCTGATCTAGAATTTTTAATTCTGGCGTTTTGCGCGGAGATGAGCCTGCTGAATTTAATACATATGCGGCAGTGGTAAATGATGTGAAACCAAATGTCCATTTGTAAAATAGACAAACGAAAGAGATGAATAGAATTATTGGAATAAGAATTTGAACAATTCTATCGTTTTTCATATTAGCTATTTTTTTGTTTAAGAAATATGGATGAATAATACATTAACAGGCCCATGATAAAGGCAAACAAAAAGAAAAAAGCAAATGTCGCAGTATCTCTTCCTATGTCAGCAACAGAATGAATCGGAATAGCTGAATAAATTGCATATCGTCTTGGGACACCTGAGACACCTGCAATATAAAACATAAGTACAAATCCATAACCACCCAACATCATCATAAATAAACTTAGCTTTGCAAATAATTCTGTTTTTGAATTTTTAAAATGATAGATAAAGCCTAATAATATTAGGACATATCCCAAGAGATAATAAGTATGAAAATGAGCAGGTATCCAAAGTGTATTATGAAAATGAAAATTGACCATAATAGTTGAATCAATCAGAGCGGCAATTCCACCGATAACCCATCCCATAAATCCAAAATAAAAACATAAAGGTACAAAAGTCCACTTGATCCCGGAACGATAAACTTGTGTGAAGGCGCCAAAGACCGTAATTCCAGTCGCAGGGACTGTGCTTAGATATGACATAATCTGACCAAGATATTGAACTCCAATGGGTTGAGCGAAATCCATATAAAGATGATGAAAATATGCAAGTAATATATAAATAAAGGTCGCATTCCATGCGGCGACGATCACTTTATCAGTATGCCAAGATCTTCCTGAAAATGATGGCATCATGTCGTAAACAATAGCTATACCTAAGTACATCGTGATGTTGACTAACGTGTGCCCAAAGAAAAGACCTGCATTTTTTAAAAAAAGTGCATCAAAGTTGAGAGAAGGTTCTAACCATTGATAGATAAAAACCATTAAAACAATTGCATCGGATATAAGCGCAAGAATTCCTGATAGAACACAAATAGTAGTAATTAAGACTATTGCAGGAATTTCAGTATACTTTTCCTTTTTAAAATATTGCCATCCTAAAAGATTGGATAATCCATATTGCACAGCCATGGCTCTTAAAAGCTCAAGTTGCCAGATCAACCACGCTGCACCAAGGATCATCAATGAAATGATCGCTAATCCAATTGACCAGGATGGCCAGGTATGGATAAAAGGGAGAGGATATAAAAGATACCATCCCGGCCCGAATTGTCCATATAGTGTAGATATAAATAAACCTGCTACCGCTAAAGCGATTAACCAATAAACAAGCTTTAATACTGCTATGCTTGGATGGATATATTTCGCAAGAAGGTATGTAACAGCAGTTAAACCGCCTATAAAAAATATTCCTGTCATACCCAAACCATGCATGGTAATGACACCATAAAATGAAAGAGGCGTAATAACCCCATCAACTGCTTGATTAAATCGCATTAACATGCCTAAAGAAATAAAGATCACAAATAAAAGCAAAACGGTATGGATATGCATGCTTATGATTGATTTCATTTGCTGTGTATAAGTTTCAGTTTTTATCATTGATTACTCCACTTTAAAGCGTGTATGCATCATATGATGAGCTAATCCACAATATTCAAGACAGAGAACAGTATATTCACCAGGTTCATCAAATGTATAAACCAAACGATTGATATAGCCTGGCATCGCTTGGGTTTGAGCTAATAAATGACCATCTGAGTGGTATATGCCAAAGCCATGATTCACATCTTTTGATGTCACCTGAAATTCAATGGTTTTGTGAAGAGGGAGTATGATGGTTCCATTACTATCTCGTTTGATTGAATTGCTAGCGTTATCACTAGAAGAAAATTGCCAATCCCACATTCTTCCTATGACAGAGACAGCCAAATCAGGTGTCTTTTTTTGATTTTGATAATAGGGTAAAAAAGAAAGCGTAAAGATCAATAATATTGCAAAAACTGATAATAAGGATAAAATATACCAAAGTCTCACGCCGTAAATCTTTTTCTTGATTTCTTTTGCTTGCTTCTTTGGCCTATGCTGAGATGCTATCCACATCATGATGATAATAGCCGTGATCGCTCCGATAAGCGTGATAAAACCAGCATACCAAACTACCATGCCTAAGCTTCCTTATTTTCTATGGCAGATTTAAAATCTTCCTATTAGGGAGAATAACTTGTTAAAGTATAAAACAACATAAGGAAATGACAATGGACAAAATAAACCCAATTTTTACCGCAACGGCGACGTCTATTGGTGGTCGTAATGGACATAGTGAAACCAGTGATCATGCTGTAAATGTCGATTTGTCTGTACCTAAGGAAATGGGTGGCCCGGGTAAGCCAAATACAGTCACGCCAGAGCATCTTTTCGCTACAGGATATGCCGCCTGCTTTGGTGGTGCACTTGATCTCATCGCCAAACAACACCGAAAGGATGCCATCAATGCAAAGGTAACATGCAGTGTTTCAATCGGAACACGAGATAAAGGTGGTTTTGCATTAGCAGTTAAGATGAAAATTGAAGACAAAAATTTTTCGAAAGCCGATCTTGAAGCACTGGTTAAAGAGGCACACGAAAAAATTTGTCCTTATTCCCATGCTACACGTGGCAATATCGATGTTACATTTGAAATTGTGGGCACATAACCATATCTCATGCATTGTGTTTGATAGAGGAAGAATCAAATGGCCGAGCATAAAGTTGCTATTGAGTGGAAACGGAACACACGCGATTTTGTTTATGAAACATATGATCGAACTTATGCCATCACTTACAGTGGCGGTAAAACCATCCAAGCTTCAAATCCTCCCGAGTATTTTGGTAAGGTTGAATTTCCCAATCCGGAGGAATTGTTAGTCTCAGCATTATCGAGTTGTTATATGCAAACTTTTCTTGCAGTTGCTTGCAAACATGGATTTATTATTGATAATTATCTTGATAAAGCAACAGGAAAAACGGGTAAAAATGAAAAAGGCAAGAATTGTATTACTGAAATTAACCTAAACATAAAAGTTACATTTAGTGGTACGCATAAACCAGATTCAACAGCATTAAATAAAATGCGAGATAAAGCACATGAATATTGCTTTATTTCTAACACAATCAATTCGAGTTTGACCATTAATATACAAGAGTAAGTAGACTATTTTGTTAAATACATGGAGGTTATTATTATGGTAATTACTGCAATTGTTTTATTCATTATCGCGGCAATTTTTGGATTGATTATATTAACAGCAATTCTTAAAAATCAATCCACGCCTAAATTAGCTGTCTTCTTACATGGTCCTATTGCTGCTATCGCGCTTATCATTGCTATTATTTATTCTGTTATGGGACATACTGAAACTTTACTGATAACAAGCATAATCTTATTTATCCTTGCTGCTTTAGGTGGATTAACATTATTTACAATCGACATGAGAAAAAAACCTATACCTAAGCTATTAGCTGTTATTCATCCGATTGTGGCAGTAATTGCACTCATCATTTTGATTATCTACATTTTGCAATAAAAATTATGAAAAAATTTATATCTCAACTTATGCGAGCAAGGATTGGTATTCATCCGATTCATTCAATGTTAGTGCATTTTCCTTCGGCACTGTTCCCAATGAGTTTATTGTTTGATGTGATTTCTTTATGTTTGAAAAATCAATGCTTGGCGTGTGCAGCTTTTTATTGTATTGCAGCAGGATTATGTTTAGGCTTTGCAGCGATGTGTGCTGGTGCAATTGATTATTCAAATTTACCCTCAACTCATCCCGCATGGAATAAAGCTTCATTGCATGCATTACTAAATGTTACATGGTTTATTCTTTTTGGAATTGTTTTTGGATTAAAACTGAAATATTTTCCAGTTATTCAATTACCAAATTTAACCGAAATCATCATTTCTTTTGTGAGTGTTGCTGGCCTTATTTTCTCAAACTATCTGGGAGGAGATTTAGTTTTTCGTTATAAAATAGGGTTTGATGAGCAAAATCAAGACAAGTGTAAATGATATAAATCAGTCAAGGAATGATGTGTATGCCTGTACTTTATACGGTTGGACACTCTACACATTCCCTACGAGAATTTGTAGATATTCTACATGCACATCAAATCAAACATATTGTCGATATAAGAACCATACCAAAATCTCATAGGGTACCCTGGTTTAACAAAGAGAAACTTAAAACATCACTTCGTAAAGAAAAAATTTCATACACACATATGCCACGCCTCGGTGGATTACGACGCACTGTGAAAAATTCAATTAATGTAGGATGGTATAATGCAAGTTTTCGTGGTTTTGCAGATTACATGCAAACTACAGAATTTTACATGGGATTAAAAGAATTAAATTTGATAATAAGAAAGAATAACAAAGTTGCAATTATGTGTGCAGAAGCCTTGCCATGGCGATGTCATCGCTCACTTATCTCGGATGCAGAGGTAGTGAGACATTTTGTTGTTTGGGAAATTATAAGTAAAACTTCTATTCGTCGACATAAACTCACCTCTTTTGCTGTGGTGAACAGGAAAAAAAGACCTATTCAAATCTATTATCCAAAAATCAAGACAACATCCTGATTTGTCGTCATAAGGGATCAGGTTTAAAATGTCATTCAATATTTATAAAGTTGCATAAAAAAAGCTATTGTCAAATTAATTAATATTTGGAGCATTAAAACATACCTTTTTGTTTTAATTTGTAAAGTAACAAGTGAAAATAAATCAATCCTGCATACGGATACCATTTTTGTGTTATTTTTGAAATTTTCTTATAATCTAATTTGTTATTGAGGTGAAGCAATTGTTGTAAATTTTTTTGCGCTCCAACATCATCGCCAGGAAATGTGTCAATTTTCCCTAATCCACGTAGTAAAACATACTCTGCTGACCATCGACCAATACCCTTAAATTGACACAAAAAATCGATAATTTCTTTATTTGATTGTTCTTCTATGTTATTAAAAATAGATTCATCTTCAACGAGTTTGGATGCTAATTGAATGAGTGTATGACTTTTATTTCTGCTATAACCTATCTTTTTCAGATTAGCAACCGTGCAATTCGCAATATCCGCAGGTCTTGGAAAAGCATATAGCAAACCTTTATCATTCAGACTTAAATTAATGTATTGGACTAAACGATTTTGTATTTGTAATCCCGCATCCAATGAAATTTGCTGACAAGAAATTGCATTAACAAGCGCTTCAAAAACTGAAGGAAAACGTGGTGGTTTGAGTCCCATAAACTGATTTGCTAATGAATTGAGTGGGGATTTTTTTTTAGCCATCGCATAGAATTTTTTTAAATCGGTTTTTAGTCCCAGCATGATTTCTAATTGACTGGTTAAATGAGTTTGAATTTTATTTGATATTTTTTTATTGGTTGTCACATGAATCTGTGGATCATCAAGAAAAGTTTTCTGTTCAAGCATTACCTTAATTAAGGTATTATCAATCATAAATAATCGTGTGTAAGATTTACCATCCCATCGATCAACAATATTTTTATCCCTGCGTCTTAAAGCCCAAACGGTATAATCCAATCTAAATGGTGGGGTAGGATAAAGAATAAATGAATTAGTCATAAGATAAAATCAATATACTCGCTCAGTGGGTTCAAATGGATTAACCGTTTGTGGTTTCATATTTACTGGACGATAATTAATTTCCCCGTCTGAAAAACATAATAAATGCTTGAGCCAATTTTTATCATCCCGTTTAGGATAATCTTCGCGGCTGTGCGCACCGCGGCTTTCTTTACGGGTGAGTGCAGAAACAGCAGTAACATAGGCGACATCCATGAGGTTATCCAATTCGAGTGCTTGAATACGAGCTGTATTAAACACATTACTTCTGTCTGTTAATGCTGCGTGCTTTAATCGTTCACGCAATTTTTCTAATTTTTTAAGTCCTTCTACCATTTGTTCTTCTTGTCGAAAAACACCAAAATCATTTTGCATGGCTTTTTGCATATCGTGACGAATGAGATTGAAATCTTCGCCTTTTTGCGTACTATCCCAGCGGTTCATACGCTGCAAAGCTTGTTCGATATCACTTTCAGTAGCAGTATGCAATGATAATCCTTCTTGAATCGCATTCTCGGCATGCAGACCTGATGCACGTCCAAATACCACAAGATCAAGCAATGAATTCGTGCCTAAACGATTTGCACCGTGTACAGATACATTCGCACACTCTCCAATGGCATAGAGCCCTTCAACAATTCTATCTTTGTTATCGGACCCTAACGTAATAACCTGACCATGTATATTAGTTGGAATACCGCCCATCATATAATGACACGTTGGTGTCACAGGAATAGCTTCAACCAGTGGATCGGTATGCGCAAATGTAATAGCGAGCTCTCTTATTCCTGGAAGACGTGAATTGATGACATCAGCGCCCAAGTGATCTAACTTTAATTTGACATAATCAATACCATCCGCATTAAAGCCATTTCCAGCACGAATTTCCATTGCGATGGCCCGCGAAACCACATCGCGTGAGGCAAGGTCTTTGGCATGCGGTGCGTATCGCTCCATAAAGCGTTCACCTTTCTTATTGAGAAGATAACCACCTTCACCGCGAACACCTTCTGTAATCAATACACCTACTTTTGGAATACCGGTTGGATGAAATTGCCACATCTCCATATCTTGTAATGGCAAACCAGCCCGTAATGTCATACCTAATCCATCACCCGTATTAATTAATGCATTTGTTGAAGTAGCATAGATGCGCCCAGCTCCTCCTGTCGCAAAAATAGTTGCTTTAGCATTAAAAAAAGCTATCTCACCCGTTTCGATACACATGGCAATAATACCCGCTATATTGCCTTGCGTATTCTTGACTAAATCGATGGTAAACCACTCGTTAAAAAAATGTGTTTTGGCTTTAATGTTATTTTGAAACAGAGTATGTAATAAGGCATGTCCGGTACGATCTGCTACGGCACAACTACGATGTGCCATGTCTTTCCCATAATTAATCGTTTGCCCGCCAAAGGCACGTTGATAAATTTTTCCATTTTCAAGTCGTGAAAAAGGCATGCCCATATGTTCAAGTTCATACATGACTTGTGGCGCCATTTTACACATATACTCAATACTACCTTGATCACCTAAGTAATCAGATCCTTTAACAGTGTCATACATATGCCAGCGCCAATCATCTTCATGCACATTGCCTAGTGCCGCTGCAATACCACCTTGTGCGGAAACGGTATGAGAACGTGTTGGATAAACCTTGGATAAAACAGCAACATTTAACCCAGATTGTGCAAGTTGTAATGATGCGGTCATCCCTGCACCGCCTGCACCAACAATGACTGCATCAAACATATAATTCGTCAGTTTCATTGATTCTATCCTATGTTAATTTCCATAAAATGGTGATGCCCCAGAAGAAATAAATCGCCAATGCTAAAATGGCCAAGACTTGGATAATCAACCTAAGCGTTATCGGTTTCACATAATCTGTAATGACAGTCCAAACGCCAACCCAGGCATGTAAAAATACACTGATTAGTGTGATGAGTGTAAATATTTGCATACTTTTCGATGCAAAGAAATTTTGTAAATCCAGATAATTGAGAGTTGGATGAGTGAAAAAAAACATGGATAGTACGATAAAATATATTCCTATAATAAGTGAAGAAAAACGTTGTACTAGCCAATCGCGCAAACCATTTCCTGTTAAACTCATGTCAGTCGTTAGTTTGTTTACCATAGCCAAATCCCTGTTAATATTGCTAATAGAATGGTAATGATGATCGTCAATCCGCCGCTTATTCTTGCCACTTTAAGACTTTCACCGTATCCGATATCCATCAATAAATGACGAATACCCGCAATCAGGTGATACCATAAAGCAGTCCAAACCAACCATAAAATAAATTTTTGAATAGGATTTGCAAGAATACTTCGTATGGATTCAAATCCATCTTTTGAGTCAGCTGCTATTGTTAGAAGCCACAATAAAAAGGGAATTAATAAAAAGATAAATACACCGGATAATCGATGCAATATTGAAATGATCGCTGTAAAAGGATAACGAATGGTGAATAAATCGAAATGACGAAATTGTCTTTTATTCATCGGAGACCTCTATCAAGATAATGCTAAGATCCTTCTTTTGTCATCAATCGACGTATATCTGCAATCGCAGCAGCGGGATTAAGATGTTTTGGACAGACAACGGTACAATTCATAATGGTGCGGCAACGATAAACACTAAACGGATCTTGAAGATCTGCTAAGCGTTCTTCTGTTGCTGTATCGCGACTGTCTTCAAGAAAGCGATCAGCCCATAATAATCCTGCAGGGCCAATAAATTTTTCTGGATTCCACCAAGAGGAAGGACAAAAACTTGTGCAGCATGCACATAGAATACATTCATATAATCCATCTAATTTCGCACGTTCTTCTGGCGATTGAAGCCGCTCTTTTTCAGGCGCTTCTGAATGATTTTGTAAGTAGGGTTTGACACGTTCGTATTGCTTAAAGAACAAGGTGAAATCAACCACCAAATCGCGTATGACCTGCATATTGACCAAAGGCCTAATGACAATAGGCGGCTTTAGAGAAGAAAGGGGAGTGATACAAGCTAATCGATTTAAACCATTAATATTCATGCCATCCGATCCGCATACACCTTCACGGCATGAAGCACGAAAAGAAAGTGTTTCATCTTTTTCTTTGATTAACTGCAAAGCATCTAATACCATCATATCAGGTTTAGATGAAACATCTAATTCATAATCCTTCATATACGGTGCAGAATCGCTCTCTGGATTATATCGATATATAGAGAACTGCATGGTGACCTCCTGACTTCATCTCAATCGCGAATAAAATTAACGCTCTAACATAAATTAATAACCAGAAAATTCTTCTGTACGAATATTGTCATCATTAACACCTGCTTCATTTAACGTTTTACGCATCGCAGTCACCATTGCTGCTGGACCAGATATGTAGTAAATAGGTTTAGTTAAATCTTTAATGTATTTCTCAAGCATTGCTTTATTGATATATCCTTTTTCATCGTGCCATTTTTTCTTGGATTTATCCATATCTGTCATGGTTGGAATAAAGTGATAATTAGGATTTTCACTCTCAAGTGCCTTTAATTCATCAAGAAAAGCGGTATCTTCAGGTCGGTGGTTAGAATAAAAAAGAAAAATTTGATGGGATAGTTTATCTTTTGCTGCTTGCATAACAATACTTCTGACGGGCGTAATCCCTATGCCGCCAGTGAGGTAAACAGCAGGAATATCTTTATTGTTATGCAACGTAAATGAACCGTATGCTGCATCAAACTTAAGCACGGTTCCAAACGGAAGTGTTTTTAACACACGTTTAAATGCTGTATCACGCAAACGAGTTGTAATCATTAATTCTTTTGCATAGGGAGGATTAGAGAGTGAGAATCCACGAATATTACCTTCCGCATCGGTTTCTTTTGGATCAATTAACGTAAAATCGGCAAATTGACCAGCCTTATAAGTAAATCCGTCTGGTTTTTCAAAATAGAATGCCATGGTATTTTCAGCGACTTCTTTTCGATCAATTAACTTGACGTCGTAAATAGTCATATTCCCTCCTTGAATTTCTCAAATAATCAAATGATTGTTTTAGTCTGTTGCTAAATCACAATGAGCACGAAGCCATTCGTCATAATCTGTTGTAACGTTTCTCAATGAATTAGTCAGGAAATTTTGTGACATAAATGAAATTTTTTTGTTTATTTCATTACTAAATCGCGCCTGAGTGCAGATAACATCGTTTGCAGAGTTTACTTCTTGTAGTTTTTTTAAGTGGTTTAAACTAACCAAAAGTATGTCATTAAGTAAGGCAATATTTTGTCGAATATAGTTTTGATGCAGAAAGTTGCTATTTTTATCCTCTGAAATAGAATATTCTTTGATCAATTTTAAAAAATTGTCGCAATTATTTTGCAATTCTAAATGAGGCATGATCGCACGTATCCTTATGCAATTTCTCTTGGCTAGATAAAGATTATATTCTATTGTGATATTCATGTAATATTGTTTATTAGTAACAATATTTAAACATATTTAATTAAACTTACCATTATTATACAGTATGATGTATAATTTTGAGAAAAAAGCAATAGCGACTCATGTAGTCATATTAATCGTACATTTGAAGTATGTGAATATTTGTTTCTTTTTGACTCGAATGAGAGCCAAATCTCATATTATAAAAGCATAATTTCGTGACATAACTAGTTTAAGAGATAGCTAATTTAGCAATAAATGATGATCTAATAAGATTGCAAAGAATAACCCCGTCAAATAAATCAATGAATAGTGAAAAGTTTTTAATGCAATTCGATGATATGTCCTTGAAAGTTGTAATTTTAAAGCATACCCAAGCAAACCCATGCCCAATAATAATGCACAAACAAAATATGGTTTACCGCTCATGCCAATAGCGTACGGCAGCAAGCTGCAAGCAATCGTCAAGAGACTATAGAATATGATGTTGAGTTTTGTAAATGAAACACCATGAGTTATGGGTAGCATGGGAACCCCGGCTCTTTTATAATCCTCTAATCGATGCAGACTAAGCGCCCAGACATGGGCTGGCGTCCAGCTGAAAATAATTAAGACTAGTAACCATGCTTGCGGGTCTATTTGTCCTGTCACAGCAACCCAACCAAGCAACGGCGGCATTGCACCAGATAATCCACCAATCACTATATTTTGTGAAGTTGCATGTTTTAAATAGGCTGAATAGACGATAGAATATCCGATAGCTGCTAATAGAGTAAGAATCGCAGTAAGTATATTGACACCAAAAAAGAGAATTAGAAATCCACTGGAACCCAATAATGTCGCAAATACACTAGCAGAATATAAGGACAAGTTACCGGTAGGAAGAGGACGACGTTTCGTACGCTCCATTATTGCATCAATATGTTGGTCAATAATGTGATTAATTGTTGCTGCTGACCCAGACATAAACGCGATACCAAGAGTGGTATTAATCCATAACCACAATGAAATAGATTCATGAGTACTAAGATACATTCCAGCCCATGTCGTCAATAACATAAGCAAAACAACTCGTGCTTTACAGAGTATGAGATATTGACGCAGACAAGAAATCATAATAGTTTCCATTAAATGATTTGATCAGATAAGTGTTCTATAAAAATACTCTGTCATCAAGATGATCATTTATAGATGACAAAATTGATGCAATTAATTGAATTTGAATATATTAGCATAAAGATACATATTGAATGCATGTTATAATCCATCATTTTTCTTGTCAATTAAGTTGGCTGGCAATAAGAAAATGTTCGCAACCCAAAGAAGCAGTAGTACAAACTTTAATGGTAGCCAACATCAGCTCGTACCTTCCCGCGAAATACCCAATAAGACCATGCGCTATACATAAGGATTATTGGTAATAAAAATAACGTTCCGATAATCAAAAATGCTTGAGTATCAGGAGAAGACGCCGCTTGCCATAATGTAAAATGATGAGGAACAATCATTGGGAAAAGGCTAATTGCAATGCCTAAATATGAAATCAAGAATAATCCTACTGCTCCAATGAAAGGTACAATTTCAGAATTATTATTTAGTGCTCGCCATTCAAAAAGAGCAATGACTACTGTAATGATTGGAATAATGGAGAGGTAGGCTATATTAGGCCAAGAAAACCATCGATGAGCAATATGATTGTCCATCAGTGGGGTCCAAAGAGAAACTATTCCAATTGCAATGAGAACAGCGAGAAAGCACCAACGGCCTTGACGACGTACAGTTTGTTGTAATTCTCCATTTGTCTTAAGTATTAACCAGCCGGCACCAAGTAAGGCATACCCAAAAACAAGCGCAAAGCCGGTAAACAAAGAAAACGACGTAAAACAATCAAAAGAGGTGCCAACGAATTTACGTCCTTCAACAGCAAATCCCTGAATAAAAGCACCAGCAATGATTCCTTGTGCAAATGTTGCAACAAGTGATCCAATACAAAAAGCATGATCCCAAAATGTTACATGCTCCGTATCTCTGTAATGAAATTCGAAAGCAACGCCCCTGAAGATTAATGCCAATAACATGATTAAAACGGGAAAATACACAGCAGGGATCACAATTGCGAAAGCAAGTGGAAATGCTGCAAGCAAACCAATGCTGCCTAATATTAACCAAGTTTCATTTCCATCCCAAACCGGAGCAATTGAATTCATAATTAGATTACGATCATTACGATTCATAGCAAATCCATAAAGTATGCCAACGCCAAGGTCAAATCCATCCAGTAATACATAAAAAAAGACCGCTGCTCCAAGAATGATTGTCCATAACGGCACCAAATCAATTATCATGTTTTGTACTCCGGTGGTGTAATGACAGGACTGCTTGGCTGCCCCCCTTCGATAGGCTCGTTTGAACCAGTTTCAGCAGGTCCTTTGCGAATGATTTTTGCCATTAAAGTGAATCCAACTGGGAAAATAATGAGATAGACCAGTATATAACCTACAAAAGAAAGCAAAACATCAATACCAGTCAGTGACGGACTAATTGAATGAGCTGTGCGTAATAATCCATACACCGTCCAGGGTTGACGTCCTACTTCTGTTGTTACCCAACCTGCAAGTACAGTAAGGAATCCAATCGGACCGGCATACTGACATATACGTAAAAACCATTCCGCATGCAAACGGCGATGGAATCGTAACCATAAACTTAAAATAATGACACACAACATCATGAGCCCCAATCCAACCATGATGCGAAAAGCAAAGAAAGTGATAGCAACAGGAGCGCGTTGATCAGCAGGCCATTGTTTTAAGCCAGGAATTTCACCGTTTAATTCATGGGTTAGAATTAAACTACCAAGCAAAGGAATTTCAATGACATTGTGATTTGTTTCATTTTTTTCATCAGGCGTCGCAAATAAAATGAGTGGCGCGCGTTTCTCAGAATTCCAATGCGCCTCAATTGCAGCGAGTTTAGCAGGTTGATATTTAAGCGTATTCAATCCATGCAAATCACCTAGGAATATTTGCAGTGGAACGAGTACAGTCAAAAGCCAAAGTGTCATTGAAAACATGATTCGACTTTCTTTGATAAAAATATTTCGGCGAATGAAATAAGCAGCAACAGCAACAACGACAAAGCCAGTTGTGATATAAAATGCAATGACATTATGCCCAAATCGATAGGGAAAGGAAGGATTGAAAATAATATCTAGCCAATTCGTCGGAAAGAAAAGATCATTCACAATCTTGAATCCAGCGGGTGTTTGCATCCAACTGTTAGCAGATAAAATCCAGAAAGTAGATAGTAAAGTACCTAATGCCACCATCGATGCTGAAAAAAAATGTGCCCAGCGGGGAACAAGGTTGCGTCCGAATAAAAGTACACCAAGGAAAGATGCTTCTAGAAAGAAGGCTGTTATGCCTTCATACGCAAAAAGAGGTGAAAGAACATTTGCCGTTGCATCAGCATAACGGCTCCAGTTTGTACCAAACTGAAATGGCATGACGATGCCTGAGACAACACCCATGCCAAACGAAATCGAAAATATTTTCGTCCAGAACACTGAGATGCGAAAATATATTTCGTTTTTAGTAAAAAAATGAATGCCTTCTAGTACAGCAATAAAAGAGGCAAGGCCGACTGTGAATGCAGGCAAGAGAATATGAAACGCAATAACCCATGCAAATTGTAAACGTGATAAAAGCAGTGGCTCAAGATGCATATATTTTACTCTGTAATTATTATTAACTAAAAATTTTAAAATACGCCTATTTTAAGCCATTAAATATGTATCCATTGCATCACTAGATGATAACATGTATATAGTATACATGTTATAATTGGTTAATTATATTGTCAAGAGATGTTAAACATGCAACTACCGCCTTATGTTGATTACTCTTTGCTCGTTCTACTTTATTTGAGTCGAGCGCCAAATAAATTTGCCACAATCACTGAAATTTCGGAGTATTATCAGATTCCTAAAAACCATCTGACTAAAGTCGTACAAAGCCTAACACAACTCGGATTCATCATTAATGTTAAGGAAAAAAGTCATGGTATTAAATTAGCAAAAACCCCAAGTAAAATTTCAATTGGAGAGGTTATGCATAAATTGAAAGTTAGTTTCTGTTTGATTTAATGTTTTTAATAAAAAATAAATCGATAACTGTTACAAATGTGTGTCGCCAAAAATGAATATTAAATCGGATGATTAAAATCCTGACAAACGAATTAAAATTTTTTTAGTAAAAAACTAATCAACTATTAAAATGAGAAACAACATGAGCCTACTTACTACTGAGCACATAAAAAATTTGGTCGCCCATTTTTATCAAAGAGTTCAACACGATGAAATTTTAGATCCAATTTTCAATGATGTTGCTAAAGTAGATTGGGATCATCATATACCTTTGATTTGCCAATTTTGGAATAGCATAATGTTGAAGACAAATGAATATCATGGCAATGCTTATAGAAAACATGTCATTTTAGGTGAAAAAACCCAGCTAACGGAAAAACATTTCTCTCGCTGGCTTCTGTTATTTAAAGAAGAATCATTGAAACATCTACCCACTCAAGAAGCTTATGTAATAGTAGAAAAAGC
Organism: Gammaproteobacteria bacterium; assembly: GCA_019634835.1. GTDB lineage: Bacteria > Pseudomonadota > Gammaproteobacteria > DSM-16500 > DSM-16500 > Aquicella. The sequence continues at coordinate 48,544 of JAHCAO010000009.1, read as the reverse complement.
TAATTTAATTGCGGAGTCTTTAAAAATAGGTGCTATTTCAAAAAAATGATGTGGGAATTTACCTCATTCAATAGATCAATGCATATGGCATTAATTTCAATTTGCAAATTATTATTACTTAGGGTGAATAGCTCCGTTCTTATCCACCCTACTTTTAATTTTATGTAGCTATATCAGTTCTTCTAACATATTATTTTTTGATGTCTTAAGAGATAATTTTGGAAAAAATGGTTTAGTTTTCATAATGAAATCAAAAGCCATCATGAGTGCTCCTAGTGCGAAAACAACATCGCCAGGTAAGCGCATCCACAATTTAAATAAATTAGCTGGAGTGATCTTCTTAACATGTATTTTATATGCATGTTAATGCTCGTATTTTCTACTGTCAAGGACGTAATTGACTCAAACGATTTAATTGATAATAACTAAACCATTATTTCTGATTTAATAGTGAGAGAGTAATTTGTTTTGTTAGCTTATTATTGAGTGTATCTGCAATCGTATAATTCTCCAACACGTGAAAAAAAGCCATTAATGCTTCATTTAAAATACCTTTTAATCGGCATGCACCAGTGATTACGCATTGATTGGTTTTCGCATCAAAACATTCGACTAATGTAAAATTAGGTTCAGTTTTGCGGGCAACATCACTGAGTTTAATTTCATTAGGTTTTTTAGCGAGTTTGATCCCACCGCCTTTGCCACGCAGACTAATAATGAATCCTTGCTGGGATAGTCGATGAACAACTTTTACTAAATGATTTTTAGAAATATGATAAAAATCTGATATTTCTGCGATTGTTGCCGTTTCTTTTTTCATATTGGCCAAATAGAATAGCACCCTAAATGAATAATCAGAATAAAATGTCAATTGCATGTTATACCTCTAAGTTTATTTGCTTGACTCAACATCTATTGTCACGCATTATAACATTCATTTAAAATATATGTTATAAACAACGAGCAAAGGTAACAAAAATGACCAATACAACTATTTCTTCTAAACCCAAAAAACTCTTAATAAATCGTAAAGGCTTAAAAGTCGTTAGACTAACACTGTCTGCAGATGAGTCAATACCAGAACACTCGACGAATGCCGATCTCGTTGTCGTCGTGACTAAAGGAGAAGGCATATTTTACATAAACAAATCTCCTCATCACATAACACAAGGTGATGTGCTCGATTTGACACCTGGTGTTCCTCATTCCATTGATGCAAAGAGCAATCTAGAATTGATGGTTACACATATGCAGCTTAAATTAGATGATCCGGAAATTGGCTGTGGTAGTGAGCCGTGCTCACACAGCTAATTGTTATCATCGTATTTTTATGGGCAGGAATGATTCTTGGCATTTCTTTTTTAGAAAGCTGGGCAAAATTTCACGCACCCAGCCTTACTAGACCTATTGGCTTAGATGTGGGAAGAACTGTTTTTAATTATTTTCATAAAGTACAAACTGTTTTGGCTTTGCTTGTTATTGCCCTAATTATATTTGCTAGCGTTTCATTCGAAATTTATTTAATGTTGGGCGGATTAATACTCATTCTTTGCATTCAATCAATCTGGTTGTTACCGCGATTAAATGAGCGAGTGAGCATCATCATTGCTGGAGATCAGTCTCCTCCATCTTTTGTACATGCGTTTTATGGAATGGTTGAAATAGCAAAATTTATTCTTCTCTGTGTTTCAGGTATTATTTTGACGTTTTGAACAAAACAATTTTAATTCATTTATCCATAACGATTTGACAGCAACATTAGTTTGCTGGACATCGATTGAACTATGCAACATGCAAATTCATTTGATTCTCATGTTGAACAAAAGAACCTTATTTAGGAAAATAGAATATATATATTTGCGGACCAATATCTTATAAAGGATCATTGCTGTAATAAAACTTCTACTGTTTGATTAAAATCATTTTTGCTGCATTTTCGAGAAAGCGCTGTCCCTCTTCAATGTAGCCTAATACCGTCCCTTCGTGGCGCCAGCGGCCATGACGCATGATAGAAACAAAAGGCGCTCCTTTCCTACTAGCGGTTGTGGCAAACCCACGACGTAAACTATGGCTGCTAAATTGATTTGCATGCGTTAGTTGACATGCTTTTGCAATTGATTTGATAACAAGATTGACACTTTGCATGCTCAAAGGTAAAGAACTTATCTTGTCATGACGATCAATGGCACAAAAGATAAATCCAGATTGGATATCTGTCTTTTCACACCAATTTTTTAATGCCGTCACTGGGCAAAGGCTATCCTCGCCATAGGGAATAGCACATACTTGCCCCTCTCCACTTTGATCGGTCTTAGAGCGTGGAATGATAATTTCAATGCCTTCGGGCATAAAAGTAATATGTTCCCATTTAATGTTGACGAGCTCACTGCGACGAAATGCGCCAAAAAACCCGACTAATAGTAAAGCCATATTTCGCATCGCAATCAAAGTATCTAGAGACTTAAGATAACCGACCATTTGTGACAGCTCTTCCATAGCCAAAGCCCGTGCCTTTTCTTTGGGTTTCCCATGCAGATGTTTGATGCCAGTGAGTGTTTTTTTAACCAAGGGATGGTTCGTTGGATCCGAGAAGCCTTGCAGAACATGCCAATTTTTCAGTGCAATTAAGCGACGTGCGAGTGTACGCGCATTTAATTTTGCTGCATGTGTATGCAGATAGGTAACGATTACATCGGTTGTAGTAGGCAGCTTGCCACCCCAGGTGATGAAGTGACGAATATCCTGACGATAAGCACGGCGGGTATTGTCACTGGTTGCAGCGTGGATATAAATATTGATGTCATGATTTATCATTGGTTCTAATGGTTGATGAATAATGTGCGTTGATACTCGTAATGTTGGCACCTTCTCTGGTTCATTCTTCTTTGGATCGCTCATCCCGTTTGTTCCTTAACACAGTATAACTTGGGTTAGAAGATATTAAGGTATCGCACAAAACTTCATCCATGCTGCAATACCAGCTTCAATTGTTTTCTTTTACATCTATTACACATGATAAATTTTTCAGCTGAGCGACTATTTCTAGCGCGATTAATCGGCTAATTCGCGTTAAGACAATCGTAACCTGATCAATCTCGGGCTTATCTGTTGGTTGAACAATAAACTGTCGGACATATGAAGTTCTGCTTTTAATGGTTTGTTGAAGCAAATCCATAGACATTTGACCATGTTTGACACTCAGCATTAAAACCCAAGTATTATTTCTTCTTGTTTTAAATTTTTCTTCGAGTGGCTTAATGCCCGCTAAGATAATGAGAATAATAACCGTCGCTGAAACCGCTGCAGCATAAAGACCACCACCAACGGCCAATCCGATACCTGCAACAGCCCATACGCTTGCCGCCGTCGTTAAACCGCGTACGATATCGCCACGTAATAAAATAGCTCCAGCTCCAAGAAACCCTATGCCGGAAACAACTTGCGCAGCAATCCGTGAAGGATCAAGCTGGACATCTGCTGTTCCCAAAATATCCGAGAAACCGAAGGCAGATACAATCATGATAAGGCATGACCCAGTGCATACGAGCATATGCGTACGCAGACCCGCTGCCCATAATAATCGTTCTCTCTCTAAACCAATGGCGCTCCCTAATAAAGCCGCCAGTAAAAGACGCAAAATAAGTTCCGAATAAGGTATCATTCATCTATCCTTGAATAGAATTTAGTAACCAGGAATTAAGCGGTGCAACCTAACTTCCTACACTAGAAAAACTTCGTTACTTCTTCATAACCTGCCATCCATGTTGTCATTACAACGTCTTTATTCATCGCTTACGAGCCTTTCATGCTTAAATCGCAAATCGGCGTGAGTCATACAAATTACACTCATTACAACATAGTATTATACATTTTAAAATATAACTAGTGATAAACTCGGTTATCGCTATCTATAAAAAGTAAAATAACAAACACTTTTAAAACCTAATAGTATGTATTAGTATGGTGTACATACTAGTATGGTTAAAAATTGCTGATGAAGAAAAGGAAATAAAATGACCCAAGGCATCACTTATCAAGACGTGGCCAATGCCGCAATCGGACTTTTGGAACAGAAACAACATCCCACCCTTGACCGTATCCGTGAATTTTTAGGGACGGGCAGTAAAAGCACCATTGCGAGACATTTTAGAGCTTGGAAATCAAAGCATGGAGAGGCGAGCAATTCGGAAGACATTCCACACGAACTTATCACCCCTTTAAAAGAATTATGGAATCAGGTAATTGCTAAAGGCGATCAACGCATCGAAAAAGTAGAGCTGGATGCTCAGCAAGAAATTGAGCAGCTGAGGCAACAATTGAATGTTAGCGAAAAAAATTATCTCGAATTACTATCATCACATCATCAGCTGGGTGAAAAATTCCATCATCAGGTGAGACAAACCGAACAATCGCAGCAAGCCTTTGATGCTGAAAAACTGACACATGAGAAATTGAAGGTTAGTTATGAGGCGCTCGCCCAGCAGCGTGATGAACAAAAAGATGAAGCAACACGTTTGCACCAATTACTTAATCACGTGCAATCCAATCTCGAACATTATCAAACTGCCATGCAGAAATTACGCGAAGAGCAGACATTAGAAGCTGAAAAACAAAAAACTATGTATGAACGGAATATTGCCGAATTAAAACAAGAGATTGTTCATCTTTCAGATAAGGCTAATCAATTTCAACGTGAGCGTGATCAATTAGCAAATCAGCTTGATCATAAAACTAAACAATGCGACTCAATAACCGCTGAAAAAAGTAGCTTACAACAACAATTACAAGATAAAACTATTACTGAAACAACGCTACAGCATCGTTACCACGACTTACAACAGCTGTGCAACCACCACCAATCCGCAATTGAAAAGTTATCCTCCTCAACCATAATATATGAAAAAAACATTGCTGTTTTATCTGATCAGATTGAACGACTTACACAAGCATTGCAGGTTGCCGAAGATAAAATTGAAATATTACATGATGAAAAATTATTTTTAATACAAGAGAAAACACAGCTTGAAGGATTATTGAAACAGCATAATATTTCTTAATCGAAACAGTATTTACTGGGCTAGATATAATTTCATTATATCTAGCCCAGTAAATAATTAATTGAGCATACTATATTTAGAAGGAATTTTTGAATGTCTCAGGTCACGATCTTCTATTCTTGGCAAAGCGATACTGACGAAAAATCAAATCGGTTCTTTATAAAATCCGCTATACAAAAGGCTATTGTATCCTTGAATCAAGAATTGCGTGTTGAAGATTCAGAAAGAGACGATATATCACTAGATCACGATACAAAAAATGTGCCTGGAAGCCCTCCAATAACAGACACTATTCTAAAGAAAATTGATCAATGTGGGATATTTCTCGCTGACTTAACCTATGTTGCGCACGTACCTAATAAACATGGTGTATCCAATCCCAATGTATTAACTGAAAGAGGCTATGCTTTAAAATCAATACGACATGAACGGATGCTTGCGATAATGAATGAGGCTTACGGAGCACCTGATATGTTACCTTTTGATTTAAAAACACTGCGCTGGCCAATTAGATATTGTCTTCATCCATCTGATACAAAGGAAAAACGCAAGGAACAAGAAATAATTTTAATTAATCAACTTAAAGATGCCATTCGTACTATTATTGATAGCAATATCATCTCCACAGTTGGGGTCACTCCGGTTGAAATTATCAAAGATAATATACACAATCCACAGCAAATAATTAAAGTGCATGATGTTTTAAATAAGGAAGTTAATAATATTTGTAAAATTTTACAAACTGATGAATTCAGTCTGGACAATCCAGATAGGACAAATGAATCGATGTGGGCCCGAGTCAATCGATATGAAAATGTATTAACACCACTTGTGAATATGCTAATTATTGGATGCTACTGGGGCGATGAAAGACATACTTCGCTCTGGCAAAATGCCATTGGGCACATAAGTCATAACTCATATTACACACCTGGTAGCTTTTATTCTCATTGGGAAGAATTAGCTATATTCCCTTCGCTCTTTTTATTTTACGCGTGTGGGATAGCTGCTTTGAAAAATAATAAATACAGTACATTATTTATGTTATTCGGTATTTATATAAAAACACCTAAGAAATATAATGATGAAATAATAACAACACTTTCTTCAGCTTATTTACCATTAGTTAAAAAGCATCAAGGATTTAATTTTCCTAATTATGGAAGTCAGCATCTTCATGAATCATTAAGAAAACATTTTCTTCAACTTATTCCAGATAATCGTGAATACGATTATCTATTTTGTCTTTTTGAGCTAATATACAACCTTATATTTATTCATAAACGAAAACGGGAAGGAAATCAGAATATCCATATATTTTGTTCTATGTCATTTCGTTCCTTAAAATCGCATAATGCAGTTGATGAATTTAGAAAGGAAGTTTTACAGTTGAAAAATAAACATCCATTAATAACATCTTGTCTGTTTGACAGTAATTTTGAAAATATTATTCAGGCATTGGATATGTTGAGAAGCAATACTAAATTGTATGCTGTATAAATGTCGTAATTATATATGACAAAAAAATCAATTAGTAATTATTGGGTATACATTCTCCGGTGCAATAATAATAGCTATTATACTGGTTATACTATTGATCTAGAAAAAAGATATGCAGCCGCATCTAGATAGAACTGCGAGAAAATATACCTGTAGCTTCAAACCTGTCTGCATTGCACAATCCTGGAAAATTATCGGTGAAAAATCGCTCGCGATGAAAATAGAAAAATACATAAAAAAATTATCGCGCGCACTAAAGGAAACCCTAATTTTGAGCCCAAATTTATTATTTATTGGTATGAAGTAATTTTTAATTATTAATGAGATTGCTCATATTGAGCTTCATGATATGAAGAGGAACTGGATGCCAAGGCGCTAAAAATTTTCCTACAATTTTAAAACCTAGACTACCATCAAACTAAATTGAATAGTTTTTCATTTAAAGCTCTAATACCTTTTTTAATTTATCCAAAGCGATTTTTTGCTTTTCAGTATCCATTTTTTCTATATTCAAACTTTTCCATTTAAGACCTGGCAATTTATCTAAACCAGTAATAGGAATTAACTGCCAGTCAGGATTGCCGGCTTTAATTGACAATAAAAATTTCCGTTCATTTACTGTTAGTGATTTTAATATTAATTCAATTAATTTGTATCGTACTTCAACTAGTTGTTCGTAAGAAACCTCTTCAGTAGTCATCCCTATAAAAGATTCCTCATAAATTTTTCTTGTATTCTGCAAGTTTGGTTTTGGATTTAATAACTCATGCATAGGTCTAGAATTGCTCGCCAGGTAGATAACAAAAGCTTGCCGGACTGACTCTGTCAGACCTTCGTTTTCTAACAAAATTTTTATATCAAATAAATCACGTGGGTGCTGACGTGCAAGTGTAGCGCAAATTTTACCACCATATAAATCAGCAAATGAAAGCGTTTTTATCGTGAAATAAGTTAAAAATTCGTTTTGCGCGCGCTGACATAATTCTCTTGTTTCGCAGTCAAAAACCGCGCTTCTTAATACAAAATTAGGTTCTATGATAATTTTTGTTGTGTTATTCGATATAATCAATTTTGATAATTGTCTAGGTTCTTTTGTAAATACTTCTTCAACTTGATATTTATTATTTCCTATCTCTTTTATATTCTGAGCCAATGTATTTAAAGCTAGGGTGATATTTTTTAAGAATTGTTCCCGTGGTTCAATAGGTAAGTAAGTCAAATCAATATCCACGCTTAATCTGGGCATATTGCGGAAAAATAAATTAATAGCCGTACCACCTTTTAATGCAAAACAGTCCTGCCTATTAATAACTGGCAATATCTGTAATAAAAGTTCAACCTGTGTTATATACCCGCGTGAATACCCCACTTACTCCTCCACTATTTTTGGCAAAGATAATTGATATTTCGGATGATAATCTCCCCCCTCTCCTATTACTCGGTTCCCGTGCCCTAAGCTCACCTTACTTAAATCAACTTTGGACAACCACGGATGCTGAAACTTATCTGCCAAATACAAAAATAAGCGTTTCGCTTTTATTGATTTACATTTTTCCAATAAACTCTGGACAAGATTGGGGCGAAGCTGGGTTAAAGTCTCTATTAGCTTAGATGCCTCTTCAAAAGATTGTTTGTTGGGAACTAAATATAATATTTCTAAGGCAGCACGCTCTGGACTCGAAAGATAAACTTCTACACCATCTACCGCTCTGTTTACCACTCCTAATGGTGAATCATCTTCTTGAAATAGTGATACTTGATATATATTGAATTCAACATCCCAAGCTTTCGCCTTACGGAACCACAATGGTACTTTAACCACAGAGCTATGAAAAAGAGCAACGCGTTTTATCCCCTGCATAGGTATAAAATGCGCTTGTCCTAGTAACTCTAGCGCCGTTTTTGCACCTACATGTAATGGTAAATGCAATTGGTTCTGTACTGCCGATAACGCTCCCACCCAGCTAACTTTATCGCCATATTTCTTATAAGCCTCATTCCCCACCCTTTCCAACCAGCGAGATTGTACATACCACCAAGCGAGCTTAGATGACACTCCATGCTCTTTTAGCCAGCCTAGCGTTAGCACTAGACCTTGCGGCATCTGTGTTATTACTTCGTTTAATTTATTTCTTTTAAATCTAGTCATACTAGAATTATAACATATATTATAAAGTTATACAAAAATATAGTTCGCGATACAGCTTTAAAATCTAGTTATACTAGATTTTAAAGCTAAAATATATACAATATTAGTTGTAATAAATATGAGAAACAGCACTACTATTAATCACAATTAATGCTTTTTATTAACCATTCAATTTCTTCTGGTGACTGCACGCTAATGGTGATCTTACCTTCGCCTTTAGCATTAAGATGAATTTTCACGTTAGATGATAATTTTTTAGACAATTGTTTAGTCCAGTCATTGATCTTTGCATCGAACTTACTTGGTATAGATTCTTGAATATGATGCGGTAATTTAATAATGCTCTGTACCATTTTTTCGGTTTCTCGCACCGACATACCTTTTTCGATTACTCTCTGCGCCACCTTTAATTGCAACTGCGCATCCAAGGATAACAATGCTCTAGCGTGACCCATTTCAATCTCATTGGTTCTCAACCATCCCTGCACATCGTGATGCAAAGAAAGTAATCGCATCAAGTTCGTGACAGCGGAGCGTGACCGTCCCACTCTTTCCGCAATTTCCTCGTGTGTCATTGAAAATTCATCCTTTAGACGAACTAAAGATACTGCTTCATCAATGGGATTAAGCGATTCTCTTTGGATATTTTCAATCAACGCAAACGCGAGCGCGGTTTCATCTGTAACGTTTCTAATAATTGCGGGTACATCTGATAAGCCTGCTATTTTTGCCGCGCGCCATCGACGCTCGCCAGCAATGATTTCGTATCTATCCGCACCTATGTTTCTAACAATGAGCGGTTGAATAATTCCTTGAGCTTTAATGGATGACGCCAAATCAAATAGAGAGTCATCACTGATTACCGTTCTAGGTTGATACTTTCCTGTTGTGAGCATCTCAACAGATAAGTTAGAAATATTATGCGTGGATGTAGGCTTTTTTGAATCATGTAACAAACCATCTAGGTCAAGACCTTGCAAGCCTTTTAGTCCTCTCAATTCCACACTCGACATAATATCTCCGTATGATGACTATCCTGCAAACGTCTTACATGATCCCGCAAACGTCTTGCCAAACAAAATTTCATTCCCCGCAAACGTCCTGTTCTCACCCCGCAGACGTCTGAGAAAATCCCGCAGACGTCTTGCATTACCCTGCAAACGTCCGACCTCACTTACCTATTTAGCTGTTTTCACAGTAATTAATAGGTGATAAACAACAATATAAACTAAATTAAAATAAGAAACACTAGTTGTGTTTTATTGGATTACTAAAAAAACAATTAAGAATTGCATTTTCACAAAAATAGGGTTAAATTCCAATTTAAGTGAAATTACATTAATTGATCGAAAAGGAATACGTATGTTTGATCAAAAAATTGCTCCCTATGGAACAGATGACCCAGAAAAGCTTATGGAGAAATTCTATAAAGCTGGCAATGAAATGCTTCTTACCCTCAGAAACTATATCACGAATCCTGATAATAGAAAAAAAGCACGCACATGGGGTTCAATAGAAGCGGCACAAATGGTGGGTGTATCTAATCCAACCTTTCGAAAACTCTTAGAAACACATTCCGATATCCCAGGAATTGTTACCGAAACAAACGAAGGAAATCGTCGAGTTAAAAAATTTTCGTTGCAAGCGATCAACATACTCAGAGAATACGCTAACACTAAATATACTAGACCAACTGGCTCAAAACCGTTAGTCATTGCAGTATCAAATTTAAAAGGTGGCGTGGGAAAAACACAAACAGCAGTTGATTTAGGAAAAAAAATCGCCATTACTGGTTTAAAAGCTCTATTATTAGACTTTGATGGGCAGGGCACTGCAACTTTACTGAGTTCAGGTCTTATTCCTGATTTAGAATTATGTTACGAAGATACCATTACAAATTCTCTTGTTTCTGACCCAGACAAAATAAGAGATATCATTCTCAAAACGCACTTTGATGGCTTTGACATTATTCCTGCCAATCTTGCTATTCAGGACTGCGATTTATTGCTTCCAAATGGTAATGAAAATAATCAAGACACTCTCGGGTCGCCTTTCATTAGACTTAGTAAGGCTTTGAAGAATATCAAAGATAATTATGATGTGATTTTGATAGATTGTGGACCAAATCTAGGCATATTAACCCTCAACGCGATCATTGCTTGCGATGGAATGATTATCCCAATACCACCAAGCATGGGTGATTATTCAAGTTTTATTATGTATACAGCTTCGCTGAAAAACTTGTTCAAAGAATTGAAGGATAAAAAACTAGAGTATCTACGAATTTTGATTTCTAAGCATAGTGGGAATAACGAAGCTATGCAGATGGAAAATATGATGCGTGAACAATTTGGCCGCTACATATTATCAAACCATATGTGCGACACAATTGAAGTATCCAAAGCAGCTAACGAAATTGGAACAATCTATGATGTTTCAAAGCCAAGAGGAAGTCGGGAAGCTTACAGGCGTGCTGTTCAGCATTTAGATGATGTAAACATGGAAATAATAAACCACTTTAAAGATATTTGGGGACGGCAAGCTCAAAAGAACACAACTACGGAATTGGAGGAAGTCGTAAATGGATAACAGCAAAAAAAATGTTCATAGTTCTGGCCCATTGGGAATGCTAGTCAAAACAGGGCAAATTAAAAAGATTGATTCAAATGAAGAATCTGATCATGGTGGATTGAACCATGTTGGTCTCGATCGTTTAAAAGCAACAACATCTCCTACAGCCCCATACTTCCGTACTCAATCTGGCATTGAATTTAGAGAAAATGAATTGGTTTTCATGAACCCTAAAGAATGCGAACCTTGGGAATATGCAAATCGATCAGAAGATGAAATGGGAGACATGGACGAATTGATTCGTTCTATACAAGAAAATACTCAACTACAGCCAGCGCTTCTTCGATCGCATCCAAATCCTCATGATGGTATCAAATATCAAATTATCTTTGGCAGAAGAAGACATGCTGCATGTTTGAGTTTGGGTATACCATTCCTTGTTATCAAAAAAGATTCCTTAACGAAACAAGAGGCGATTGCTTGTCAGGATGCAGAAAATAAGTTTAGGAAAAATGTTAGTAATTACTCAAACGCCCTACTTTATAAAAAGCTTCTTAATGATGGCACTTTTAAAACCGAGAAAGAGTTAGCAGAAAAATTGGGCGTTGCATCATCCTCATTAAATGAATTGATGTCATATGTAAAGATTCCTCAAGAAATTTTGCGTGCAATCCCCGATATTCATGCTTTATCTGTCAATATGGCTTTAAAAATTGTGCAATTACTTAATTCCAACAAGAGCGCAAATAAACTGTTATTATCTATAGCCCCGGAAATTGGTAAGAGCATAACGTCTCCCGCAAAGCTTGAAAGGATGTTATCGAGTTTTTTTAAAAAAGATTCAAATAATCAACAAGAAGAATCTGCATCAACAACAGCAGTTATCTTGTCTAGCGCAGGCAAAAAAATGTTTACGTTTAAAGCAGACCAAAAGGGAATGCCTTGCATCGTCTTTCATAAAGATATCGTAAAGCTAATAGATTTTAATAAAGTCTGCGATCAAATAAGACGTTATTTAGATGAGGAAATAGAAGGTCAAAACTCTAAATTCGGATATCCGAATTCGGTCAATAAATAGTCAAATTCGGATATCCGAATTACCTATTATAGGGACAAGGAATTTGTCATGGCATTACCTAAAAAGCAAGATAGCGATGTTGTAGAGATTAAAAAACATGTCAATGCGATACATTCATCAAACAATATATCGCTTGTCCAGCGTAAGGTATTTAATGCCCTTCTATACAATGCTTATCATGATTTACCTAAAAAATCACAGTACGAGATTTCTGTTAAATTATTAGCTGAATTAATTGGCTACGACAGCAATGACCAAAAAAAATTAAAGAACTCATTGATAGGGCTTATAACAACAGCAATTGAATGGAATGTTCTTGATAGCACAGATAGCGATTCATCTAAGTGGAGAGCAAGCTCTATTATTGCATCTGCAAAAATAGAGAAAGGGATTTGCACTTATGAGTTTAGTTCAGTTATGAGAGAGTTGCTTTACCATCCTGAAATGTACGGCAAGATTGATATGAATTTAATGACGAAATTCAAATCTGCATATGGTCTGGCACTTTATGAAAATTGCATTCGATTTCAAGGGCTATCTACAACTGGATGGTTGTCATTAGCGATTTTTAGGAAACTAATGGGTATTCCCGATGGACGCTATCCTGAATTTTGTGATTTTAAAAAACGAGTTTTGGATATTGCATTAAGAGAAGTTAACCTGTATTCGCATTTGAATGTTTCCCCTGAGATGCAGCGTGTAAACAAGAAAGTCACAAGTATTAGGTTCAAGTTGTCTACAAAACAAAGCGCAACGTTTCATGTAGAACATTTTAACGAAGCAAATGATCTTGAACTGATTAAAATATTAACAGAAATATTTGGATTGTCACCCGAATCTGTTAAAGATGTTTTAGCAAAATATGAACATGACTATATTCAAGGAAAGATTGATCTAATTAAAAATTCAGAGAATTTTAAAAGTGGGAAAATTCGTGATCTTGCTGCTTATTTTGTTGACGCTCTAAAAAGAGATTATAAAAAGAGTAGATCAAGCAAAGCAGTTATAACAGAATTACGTGATACTCGTTTGGAAAGTGAAAAGCAGGAAAAGTTAGTTCAAGAAAAGCAGAAAAATAAATATAACAAGTATGTGAGTGATCTGATAGAAAACTATGTTTCATCTTTGGCGGACGATGAAAAAAATCGACTGCTTAGTGAATTTGAGCAAGTGTGTGATTCATATGCATTGACTAAGTATAAAAAGCATGGATTAGCTCATGCAGCTGTTAAAGCTATTTTCAATATGTTTATTAAAAACACGGAAGCAAGCAACAAGCTAAACATTTTAAGTTTTGATGAGTATTTATATGAATATAACTAATCTGTCAAAAACGGACGTTTACAGGATAGAAATTTCCACTTAATATCTCGGACGTTTGCGGGATATGAGAATATTTTATTTTCTAGTCGGTTACACCGAAAGTTTGAAAGGATATGGTTCTTATATGAGCAAATATATAAGTAGTACTAAAAATAGTATTATTGGTCAAATTATAGCAATTTTCTTTATTGAAATAAGCTCATCAGCTGCATTTGCTGTTTTCTTTTCAGGGCTATCTTTATATTTGACTCAAAAAGAGATTCATTCTGAATATTCAGCAACCCTAATAACAGGATTGTTTTTATCACTGAATTATTTTTTACCGTTCATTGGCGGTTCAATAGCAAATACTCTAATTTCGTGTAAAAAATTATATTGTTTAGGAACATTATTAAGTTTGGCAGGATGTTCGATATTAGCATTTGGAAATAATCTTTATCTTGGGTTATCTCTGTTTTTGATGAGTAGTTTAGTCACAAACGTTTGCTTGAAAATGTTCATAACGGACCTTTTTGACGAGAGTCAAGTAAAGGAAAGAAGAGCAGCGTTTATGTGGAGTTACGCAGGCATGAATGCTGGGTTTTTAATGGGCTATTTTATATCTGGTTACTCTACCAACCATAATAGCTACACTAATCTATTCATGTTTATGGGAGTGCTTCTTGCCATATCAATAGGCCTGACGTTACTTTTCATTACCGATAATCAAAGTATCAAGTATAAAAAATCTAATATAAATCAGTTACTGAGTACATCGTTATTACTTACATTAGTTGTATTACTTATTAATTTTCTGCTTAAATTCGCAGCAGTGACAGAGAAATATATAACATGGATAACAATATCAGGAATGTTATGTCTTGTTTGTTATGGATACAGTAAAATTAACATCGATGAGAGAATTAAATACCTTAAATTTATAAGTTATTCGACATTGACTATACTCTTTTGGTCACTGTATATGCTGACACCAATCGCATTTATGCAATTAATCGATCATGATGTTGAAAGAAATATTGTCGGTATAACATTAGCCCCACAATGGTTTATGAATGCAGATGCCATCATAATATTAATGATAGCTCCTGTTTTAGCAATACTAATGAATAAAAGTAAATCCAAGACAAAAAGTGGGATGAATAATATCAGCTATTTTGTATTAGCTTTTACATTCTGCATATTTGCTCTTTTGATTTTATTAGGTGGTTTTTCACAAATTTCAAATTTAAAAATTCCCGCCTGGTCTATGTTAGGGTGTCTAGTAATGCTCGCAATAGGAGAAATTTTTGTTAGCCCAATTGGTGACTCGTTAATTGGAGAATTAATTCCCTCATCGATGCGAGCAATGATGACGGGTTATTGGAGCATGAATATTGGTATTGGAGCCTTACTGGCAACATCGATCTCTAATACTTTACTGCTACCCTATATCAATAAAAATGGACTTATTGATCAAAATCTAGTAAATATACAGCAAAATATAACTATTATATGCACAGGACTATTTATTCTTACCCTAAGTATTTTCATATATAATCAATTGGTTATTGTACGAAATAATTTTAAATTAGGTTCTGGCAAAAGCAAATCGGAGGTTAAAATATGAACATCATTAATTCGTTACAAGAAATAGCCAACTCACTTCCATGCGAACAAAAGAAAATAGATAATTTACCAAGCTCAGTACAAGAGGCGCTCTCTAATGGTGATGGCAATAAAATAAAAGAATTTTTATCTAATGACAAATTGAACGCTGATATGACAAGAGTAACCACTTATTAAATGAATGCGTTTGTAATGAAAAATACTCTGATAGTGGTGGGAGCAGGAATTAAATTTCTATCTCATCTTACTACTGAGGCAAAAGTAAGTATTGAGAAAGCCGATTATGTTCTTTACTTAGTAAATGAACCGGCTATGAAAGAATGGATTGAGACTGCAAACCCGAATAGCGAATCCTTAGATTTTCTTTACGATACCAATCTTCCAAGAAACCAAAATTATCTTTTAATCTCAGAATATGTTCTTAAGGCATTAGAAAAAACCAAAGTTCTATGTTTAGTGATGTATGGACATCCAACATTTTTAGCTGAACCGAGTATCTATTCCGTCAATTTAGCTACCAAGAACGGGCATAATACATACGTATTGCCTGGCATATCATCCGAAGATTGTATGCTTGCTGATTTGTTGATTGATCCTAGTTCATGTGGCTGTCAATCGTATGAGGCTACGGATTTTTTAATCTATGATAGGGAGTACGATACAAGCTGTCATTTAATTTTATGGCAGGCTGGTATGATTGGAATAAAAACCAATTATCAAGAGCAGGATCCAAAAAATGGTCTTGAAATACTTACAGAACATTTATTAAAAAAATATTCCGAGCAACACCCAGTATTTTTATATGAAGCTGCCCAATACCCTTCATGCAAGCCCAGCATAGAAGAAGTTGTGTTAGCTGATTTACCTCAATCTCCGGTATCTTCACTAACGACTTTATATATCCCACCTAACAAAGTAAAAGAACCAAATGAATTTTATGTTAATAAGCTAAACAATATTAATTCATAATTTTATTTTTTTGATATTACTTTTATCCCAATACATCCCCGTAAAAATGGCGCATCGCTTGAGAATATGGATTCAGGTGCAGAACATTTAGTATTCTTTTGTGAGAAGCGCGGATCAAAATTAATAATAGTTTCAGAATCCAGAATATTATCGTGAGTTGAGGTTCTGTTATGAAAAAAATTAAAGTCTACATTTTTCGCGATTTGAGAAATCACTGTATCAGATAATATATTGTTATCGTGAGATAATTCCTTTTGAAAAATATTGACAATATGCATGAGTTCATCCATTTCAAATAATGTACTTGAATCCTTCCTTGATTTAGGAGAAAAAGACAAAGTACTTGGATGATTTAAGGAATAATAAATTGGTTTAGTGAGAATATCTTCAAAATTGAAATGGTGAGGCTGCATGATTGTAGGGATATACTTTTTTAAACCATAGCTCTCAACAAAGGCGTTTTGCAATAAATCTAAAGGAAGCGAATGATCGTCAATTGCTGGGGAGTAACCTGGAACTGCGCCTGCTCCAATAGCGAATAAATGACAGGCAGTATCTATAAGATATGGGTTAGGTTTAAGATTGTTTGAATATTGAATTAAAGAATACGCAATGTTGTAATAAATCTGATTTTTTTCATACTCAAATTTATGGCTCGCTAATTCCAGAAAGAAATTTTTAACAGGTGCCCACTCATTGTCATGATGGATTTTATCAACCCATTTCTGGGAGAAATATAGAACACAAGAGCGCCAATCATTTTTACTATGATTACTATTTACTATATCTTTAAAGACTTGCCAATGCTCAGAAAGGTCTTTGGGCGGTTTGGGTCGAACATTATTATAGTGCCTTCTTAGCATTAAATGGTTTGGGCTGCTGCCAATTTTAGGCAGCATAAATGCGGAACGTGTTCCTGATACCACTGTTAATAAACCATTTGGACTATAGATTCTTCCGGATTTATTTGTAAGAAATCTGGCTAATGGATAAAAAGAACCTGGCGAATAGACTTGCCATGGGATGGAAATATCTAACTTTTTAAGGTCAATATAATATTCTAGCGATTTTTCTAATAACATGCCTAATGGAGAGCTATTCTGTCCATAACCTAAATTTTTTATAACATCTTTAGGAGCATTGGGATCTGATAAACGATAATTACCTCCATCTACCATAGGAAGAAAAGGACTAACAGTATCTCCAATCAATTCACCGTAAGGGAAATAAGCTAAATATAAGTTAAAGCTCTTATCAGGAGAAAGTTTATCAATTAACTTTGCAAACTCAGGGGCAACCTTATGTACACGGTTTCTTACGCTGTCCCAATTTGTTTTTACTAATCCAGTTCTTTCATCATTGAATGTAAGCATCATCCCACCTGTGCACGATTAATACATACAAAAACAACCATAAAATATCATATTAATTTTATAATATTAAATATGGGTCATCAATGATTAAATTTATCATGATTTGTATTCATAGATAAAGTAGAGCAGGGAATAATGATTAAGTCATCTTCGAGAATCAATAAACTTGTTTCTGAATGCTTAGCCATTGAAGCAGAAAGTGCTAAGGAAGCTGGCATGCTAGCTTATATGGCGCGTGCCATGGTGATGGCGACGCTACCACATAGCAAACCGGACGGTAATGTATTTCAACGTGTAAATGGTGATTTTACGCTAACCATGATTGGCAATCCTAAATTTGGGCTGCCATATGGCTCTTACCCACGCATATTATTGGCGTGGATGACACGTGAAGCGAAAGTAAAGAAATCGCCAGTTCTGGAACTGGGCAAGAGTTTTTCAGCGTTCCTTTCTACATTGAAGTTATCGCAAAGTGGGGGCACAAGAGGTGATGCCACGCGGCTGCGTGAACAAATGCTTAAATTGTTCTCGACGCAAGTTTCTTGCATTTATGAAAATAGAAAGCAAGGCGTGTGCAAGACTGATCAGTTTATGATTACCCGTTCTTTTGAGCTATGGTGGAGTCCCATTCAACATGAAAATGGCGAAATATCGAAACAATCAACCATTATTTTAGCAAAGGACTTCTTCGACGAACTTATTAATCGTCCAGTGCCCATTGACCTGCGTATGTTCCAGGCATTGCGACGTTCACCGCTTCAAATGGATATTTATGGTTGGCTGACATATCGCTTTTCATACCTTAAAAAATCAACGCTTATACCCTGGAATCTTTTGAGCAATCAGTTTGGTTCGAACTACGCAAATAATGCACAAGGATTGAGAGATTTTAAACGAGAATTTTTAAGATCGCTCCGTATTGTCACTGTCATGTACAAGGAGGCAAATATCGAAATACAGGATGAGGGAATCGTTCTCAAAAAGAGCAGGACGCATATTCTAAGCAAAAAAAACAGAGGTGATTTGGCATGAAAGTTATCCCCAAAAAACTGTGGATACAAAAGTTATTCACGCTGAAACACTCTTGCTTATTGACAGATTTTACGCTGAAACGCTCTTGCCTTTACGCTGAAACACTCTTGTTCTCTATATATACCTATATTCACATGTATTATAAAACCTGTAGTTGGCAACAACAAAATGGGAATATCTTTTTTTATGATAAATCAAAAGTACTTAGCCTATGCCTTTTGATATGCGCAATTTCTGGTTGTTGTAAACAAAATTCATCTGAGATGATTCAAGATGTAGCATTAAATTTATCTTCACCGCCACACAGAGCATTTCATCAAATATTTGGAAATATCCATAAACCTTCGGCTTATTACACATGTGGTCAAATGAACCCCTGTCCATACAAAGCAAACATTGGGAAACAGATAAATTTTCTTGAAGTAAATAAATCCAAAATGACTAATCATTTTAATTTCAAAGGAGAATGACATGAGTAGTTTGTTAATCAGTAAGTACAAAAGTAAGAAAATAAATATGAAATCTGTTGCGCGTTCAGTTTTGTTTATATCGTTGATGTTCACTTGTATGCATGTCTTTGCAGAAGACCTTCTAAAAGGCACTGAAACAAATCTAATCGATATGATTAATGGAACGGGGAAAAAGTATCTGTATATCGCTGAATTTGTCGTAGCGTGTTTAGCCTGGGTTAGTCAGCGTACAGTGAAAGCATTTTTTGGTGTCATCATTTTAGCTGTAGGTGCAAACATCATCCTTAAAATCGGGGGAATTATCTAATGCAAATAGATAAAACCTATATGCCCCGATATTTAGATGAATCTTATAAAATAGCCTATTTCACTATAGATGAAGTCATCGCTCTAGTTGGTGCATTTCTTCTAGCGTTACTGATATTTAATTCTCCTTTATATGGGCTAGTAATAGGCGCTTGTTCTGTAGCCTTAATCAAGAAGCTAAAGGGACAAGAAGGACATTATTTCATATATCACATGGCATATTGGTATTTCCCAAAATTCATTAATTTCCGTTCAACGCCACCATCACACATGCGTGAAATATTAGGTTGATGCCATGAAAAGAATATTACAGAAAGCAAGAATTAAACATCTGACTGAAAAACGTAATAGTTATTTGATGATTGCTATGGGCTCCATTGCTGTGAATATTCTTTTCGGAATTTACATCAATACAGTGAGTAATAATGAAAAGATACATTTTATACCACCTGTAGTTGATAAACCATTTTGGATTTCAGCTAAAGAGGTTTCAGCAGAATATTTATCAGGAATGAATCTGTTTTTAAGTGATCTATTGTTAAATATCACTCCAAGCAATGCAGCGATGAAACATCAATTATTTCTTCGATATGTGGATTCACGCTATTACGATAAATTTAAAACTGATCTTATTTCACAAGAAGTTCGCCTTAAAAAAGAACATATGACAATGAGTTTTCAGTTAACTGACCTACAAGTAGATTCATCTAAATTTATTGCAAAAATTTCTGGCGATGTTCAATACACAGTTGGTGAAACACAACTACCCATTAAGCATCTCACCTATGAAATGAGATTTACTTACCATTTGGGGCTTCTACAGGTTAAATCTTTTGAAGAGGTAAAACCTCATGTGTAAAACCATAAAAATATTTTTATTATTAATAAGTCTATCTGGGTTTACTAACTCATTTGCTTTGCAAGCAAAAGCGGCAAAAGATAATGAAACACTTTTCTTTAAAATATCAGCAAGAGAATTCACAAGAATTTTTGTGACAGGTGATCGGATTATATCTGTCAAAGGAAAAGATAATACTTATGAAATAAAAGAGTTTAATGGTAAGTATGATCAAGGGATTTTATATCTTAAACCTAGTTTTTATTATCAAAGAAGGCCATTTTCAATTTTTATTACCACTGAGCAAGGTCATACTTACACGCTGTTTTTAAATCCAATTGATGTACCCGCTGAAAATGTTTCGATCAAACCGATATCCGCTTCAAAACGAGTAGCTTCTGCGTGGGAAACAAACCAGTCGTATACACAATTGATTATTGAATTAATGCGTCAAATGGTTAAGGAACAACATCCTGAAGGTTATGCAGTCATACCATTAGGTGAAGTTAAACCAAAGAGGCTTTCTTCTAGTCTCACCATGCAATTATTGATAATTTATCGTGGCAGTTATTTAGAGGGAGAAATTTGGCGATTAAAAAATAATTCAAATCATCGTATGAATCTTCTTCCACAAGAATTTTATCAGGCGAATACTCGTGCTGCTTCATTAGTTGATGAAACGCTTAACTGTGGTGATGAAACACTATTGTATAGGGTAGTTAGTCATGAATGATAATACTGCAACAAATAAAGCAAAATCAGATCAATTTAGAAATTTGATGATATTTGTCGTTGCTATCATGGCTATCTTCGGAATATTTGTATTCATGTTAGCAAATCAAAAAAATAATGATGAGAAGATTGTTGAAAAAACCAATTTTTCAAATCCATTAGATCATGCTGATTCTGAGACAGTGGTACTTGAACGAGTGCAACGAAGTGTGAGTGAGGCAAGAGCGCAAACAGAAAAATTAAAAAAGCAGTTTGATGAAAAACTAAGTTCAAATTTATCCATGGATGAAGGTAAACAAAAGGAATTAGAAAATCGCCTTAAAGCTTTAGAGGCTAAATTAAGCGCAAATAAGAATAATAATCAAAATTTTTCTGATGGTCCTTCCTCTCAGTTAGTGGGAAGCCAACAATATCAAGGTAGAGTGTTGCCCCGTTCTGCATCAAATCTAAACCATGAGGAGAACGGTGAAGCAGCAGGCATGAGAGAAGACCGACTCTCACTTTCACCGACGTCGGAAGAACTGGCAAAACGTCGTCCGCCTAAAAATCCTGATACGTATGTTCCAGCAGGTACATTTGTCCAGGGCGTTGTCATTGAGGGAGCAGATGCTTCTACTGCTGTCACCGCTCAATCCAATCCAGAGCCAATGCTAATACGCATAACTGAAAATGGAACATTGCCAAATAGACATCATAGCCACCTTAAAGATTGTGTCGTTACCGCAGCAGCATCCGGTGATATTTCCTCCGAGAGAGGAAAGATTAGAACTGAGCGTATGAGCTGCGTTGCACCTAATGGAGAAGTAATTGATCTCGCTGTGGAAGGGAATGTTGCCGGCGGAGATGGCAAAAATGGTATCCGTGGAAATCTACGCGAAGGTGGCGGTCAATATGCTGCGCGTGCATTTGGTGCAGGATTTTTACAAGGGGTATCGGAAGGGTTTGCTCAAAATTACACGATCAATTCAGTTTCACCACAAGGCAATGTTGAAACAGTTAATTCTTCAAAAATTTTGCAATATGGTGGTGCGAAAGGCAGTAGTAAAGCAATGGATAAGCTTGCTGATTATAACATCAAACGCGCCGAACAATTTCAACCTGTTGTTCAGTTAAGTGCAGGTACAGTGGTTGATGTTGTATTTCTCAAAGGTTTTTATCTGGATGGTAAGAAACACGATGAAAATGAAAAGGAAGCTGCAAACATTCCCAACATGTTTGATACACAGCAGACTCAAAAAACAACGAGAGTATTCCCAACTTCAGATGAAAGAGCACTGCCGTTGTCAGAGAACCAAGTGAAATTACTGCAAGAAAGAAGTAAAGAATTGGGATTAAGAGTGAGTGAAACAACATCCTAGTGGGAGAGTATAAATGAAAAAAGTTACCTTATTAATTTTGTTATCCACATTATTAAATGGATGCTCAGGTATTAATTCACAATTTGATTGCCCGATGAAAACAGGTATTCGATGTGAAAGCATTGATAGTGTTAATGCACGGGTTGATCGAGGCGAAATAGGTGGTGGTTCAACTCTTTCAACTACATCAATTATACAACCGATTTCTTATAAACATTCATCTTATTCAAGATTTAGTCCATTTAAAAAAGGCGAGCCTCTCCGATATAGCGAAATAGTCATGCACGTTTGGGTTGCACCGTTTGAAGATAAGGAAGGCAATTATCATCAGGAAAGTGACATTTATACCATTACTAAACCTGGATCATGGATCGGTGCGCCACTAAAAGAAATGGATGTAAACGGAGAGTAATATCATGTTTGATCAAATAACTGAAATGGGTAATAGAGTCGCTAAATGGGTGGGAGATAAAACCTCATTTGGTTCTGTACCACATGATGCTGATATCAATCGGTTCCATCAAACACTGGATTTTGGAGCACTAAATAGCATCTTACATTTTGATGGATATGATCGTGATACAGGAATTTACTATAACAAAAACAGCCAGGGATTTATCTTAGAAGCCTCTTTATTATTGGGCGCTAGCGAAGAAACTGCGACTATTTTATCAAGCATTATTATTGATATATTACCTAGCCACGCTGATTTGCAATTTATACTCTGGGGCTCTGACAAGATAGGCCATATTTTAGATCAATTTGAAACAGAGCGCTCCAAAAGAGGTGAAATTTTTGAATGGCTTGCTAAAAAGCGTACTGATTATTTGAAAAAAGGTGCTTATAAAAGCTTAGTGCAACAAGGTATATTCGTATTACGAAATTTTAGATTATTTATCTGTGTTTCAATTCCTGCAAAACAAGAACAAGATTTTGCGAATGACTTAATCAGGTTGAAAGAAGATATTTCAAGCTCATTATTATCGATTCAAATTGCAACACGATCATTAACTGTTGAAGACTTTATTAGTGTGATGAATGGTATCCTGCATCCTTCTACAGATGTCTATCCAACAAAGCAAATGTGGAATCAGTATGATTCATTGACGACACAATTAGTTGATCCTGAGTTTTGCACCCACATCAATAAAAACAGTTTAAAAATGGAAAATAATGATGAGGTGTGGGAAGCACGAGCGTTATCAATTAAAGAATATCCAGAAAAGCCTGTGTTATGGAAAATGGAAGATGCAATAGGGCAACTTTATAACATATCAAGACAAATACCCTCTTCATTTTTATTTTCATTCACCATCCGAATGATGAACCAGGAAAAGGAATCATTCGGAAATCTCGTTAAATCTTATGATACGAAACAAAATGCAAAAAACACGTCAGATGATGATTTGATGTCTTATATTTCAAAAAAATATTATGACATTCAATTTGTAAGAGAGCGATTATCACAAGGCGATAAAATAGTTAAAACATCCTGTAATTTAATTCTCTTTTCGAAAGAGAAAGATGCGCCTGGCACAGAAAGAAAAGTCAGAGATTTATATCAAGCAAATGGATGGACACTTAAAAAAACTTCTTATCTTCAATTTCAATCATTTCTTTCTTGCTTACCATTCAGAATGACGGAAGGAATGTTTGAAGACATGAAAAAATTCGGGCGTTTAAGAACAATGACTGCTTTTAATGCAGTGAATGTCTCGCCGATAATAGGTGAATATAAAGGTACAGAAACACCCATATTGCTTTTGCCTGGCAGAAGAGGACAAGTGGCTGGTTTTAGTCCCTTTGATAACAAAGAAGGTAATTACAATATTGCCATTGCGGCTGCCAGTGGGAAGGGTAAGTCTGTTTTTACGCAAGATTATATTACAGGTTTATTAGGATCAGGTGGTCGAGTTTGGGTCATTGATATTGGCCGTTCTTACGAAAAAACCTGTAGAGAGTTACAAGGTACATTTATCGAGTTTTCTCCTAACGTTCCTATTTGTTTAAACCCATTTACTCACATTAAAAATTTTGATGAATCACTGGAATTGCTAAAGCCGCTGATGGCAGCTATGGCAAGACCAACAAGTGGTGTCACGGATGAGGAAAATGTATATCTCGAAAAATCCATTAAAGCTGCCTGGCATGAGAATGGGAATAAAACAACAGTCACCACAGTTGCCAATTGGTTAAAAAAACAAGATGCAAAAGCATGCCAAGACCTTTCTCATTTGCTTTATCCCTTTACTAAAGAGGGTATGTATGGTCGATATTTTGAAGGTGAGGCTAATATCAATCTTGATAAAGAATTTATAGTTTTAGAGCTGCAAGCACTAGAAAAAATGAGAGTGTTACGACGGATTGTCATGATGTTATTAATGTTTCAGGTCAGTCAAGTTATGTATCTTGGCAATCGAACACAAACTAAAACATTAATCTTGGAAGAAATTTGGAAGCATTTTAAAGGTAAAAGCGATGGTATGAGTGATTTTATTGAAGAGTGCGCTCGTACCGTTAGACGTTTTACAGGGAGCCTAGTTGCTGTTGCTCAATCTATTAATGATTATTTTGAAAATAGCACCACCACCGCTGTTTTTGATAATTGCGACTTTAAAATTGTTTTAGGACAAACCGAAGAAGCGATTGATCAACTGAAGAAAAAAGATCGCTTTGCGATGAATCCTATGATTGAGCGAATGTATAAATCCTTACGCAAAACCGATGAATATTCTGAATGCATTATTAAAGGCCCATCGGGAAGTTCAGTCCATCGCATTATTCTTGATCCATATTCCCGGATTCTGTACTCCTCAAAAGGCGAAGAATTTGATGCGGTTAATTCATTGCAAAAACAAGGCTACTCATTACGTGATGCCATTAGCAAAGTAGCGGAGAAATTTACACATGCAAATTAATCAAATTGTATCTAAAGCTAATCATTTATTTTCCGTCAATCATGTTTATTCTTTTTTATTTGGCATGTTAGGAAGTATGGTTATCTTTACAATTTTTTATATGACTGCTCCTAAACCACAAAAAATAGCAGTTGTGAATGTGACAGCTATCGTCAATGAGTTTATCAAAAATGAGTCCAAACAAAATAAATCACAAGATGATTTGACGAGAGAGACGAAGCAATTTGGTGTGATTTTAGAGAAGTCATTAAAGCAATTTTCCAAAGAAAATAATCTACTTTTAATGCCGAGTGAGGCCGTATTTGCTGGCAGTCAAGATTATACATTTGTTATTAAGAAAAAAGTTCAATCCATTATTCAAAAGCATCAGGATGAAAATAATGATCAATAGATTATTTAATTCAAAATGGTGTGCATGCAATAAATTTATTTTTGTTGCTTTATACCTCATTTTATCTTCGCACTCCTTTGCCAAAGATTTGGGTGTGGTAGGAAAGATTTATCCGATTATAGAAACGGATTTATTGGAATTTATTCAAAATAGACTAGTTATCATGCAACAAAATGGTGATTGGAAAAAATTGCAGGATCAAGCTAAAACAAGAATTGCTAAGAAGATAGACCGTCATCCAGCAATTTCTAATATTCATCGAACAGTTATTGCTAAATCCTGGCGGTACGATCCTTCAATTTTATTGCCATACGATTTAAAAGATACAGATGGCAATGTGTTTGCTAAAGCAGGTACTCGTATCAATCCATTATCATTTACAAAGTTGCATACAACTTTAGTTTTTTATGACGGTGATGATAAAGAACAAGTTGAATGGGTCAAACAAATAAATAAAAAATTCGATGGAAAAACAAAGCTAATTTTAGTAAATGGCTCTATCATTGAACAAGAAAAAACATTTCATCAACCGATCTATTTTGATCAACAAGGAAGGTTAACAACAACGTTTCGTATTACCCAAGTTCCCTCCGTTGTTTATCAAGATGGCATGGAATTAATCATTGCGGAGGTAACGCCATGAGAGCTTTCTTGTGCCTGATGTTTTCAATTTTTTACTTTTCCTCAGCTATTGCTGGCAGTTTATGCCAAGGATCATTTGTTAATCCAATTACAGATGTTTGTTGGAGTTGTTTGTTCCCCATCACCATTGGGAGCGTAGCAATATTTAAAGGCAATACCGCGGATAATTCTTCTAACCCAAGCAGTCCAGTTTGTTATTGCCAGACTCCGCTTCCTCGGGTTGGAGTCACCACAGGCTTTTGGGAACCAATAGCCCTGGTTGATGTTACACGCCTTCCATTCTGCATGGTTAATTTAGGTGGTCTACAACTGAATATGGGATCTTCTTTTGGTATTGGCGCGCAAGAAACAGCAAATAGTAGTCAGAACAACAGTTTTTACCATGTGCATTGGTATCATTTTCCGCTGTTATTCTGGTTGAAACTGATCACGGATGGGCTCTGCCTCGAAACAGGGGATATGGACATTGCCTACCTCACAGAGCTTGATCCTACGTGGCGAGATGAAGAGTGGGGCTTTATCTTAAATCCTGAAGCTATCCTCTTTGGTAATCCGATCGCACAAGCTGCTTGCGCAGCTGACAGTTTAGCGGCGTCAACTTACGGACCATTGGATTTATTGTTCTGGTGCGCGGGCTCACAAGGTTCCATGTATCCACTAACAGGGACAGTACAAGAACATGTTGGTGGTGCGCAAGCGAGTACACTCCTCACGGAAAGAATGGCATATAAAATGCACCGAGAAGGACTGTTATGGGATAGCATCGGAGTGGATGGCCCTGCGCTTTGTCAAACCTATCCATCTCCCATTATTCCTAAATCTCGTTATCGATACCAGATGACTAACCCCGTTCCTACGACGGGTAGTGGCGGTTGTCATCCATTTGGTGCAACCACGATCACGTGGGAGGCCGCACATGAATACCCATTTAAAGGTGAAGACTTTGGTTATCTCGTGTGGCGAAAAAGAAATTGCTGTGCTGCGTAAATTTAACATAAGGAGAGAGTCATGAATTTTAATAATTTAGTTAATGATCTTAATTTCAAAAAAATAGCGGTCATTTTTTTAATCTTTGTCGCTGCAAATTGGATGATAGATGAATTCATTATGTGGAGTTATTTTAATAAATTTCAGCAAACGATGAATCGTTTTAATGACCAATTCAATCAAGATCAAGCACGTATTCATAACAAAATCGTTGAATCAGAAAAAGACGCAGGTAAGTGGAGCAAATCTTTCGAACAAAAACAAAATGAATTTCATGAAGCAGTCGATAGAGGGATGCAGGAAAACTTAAATTTTATTCGAAATTCACAAAGTCAGATGGCAGAGCAGCAAAAGGAATTTGATAAAAAATTCGCTGAAATGCCAGATAAAATGTGGGAAGCGCATAAAGCATTTGCAAATCAAGCTGCCGATGCGTTTGAAGAGAATGGAAAACGCATGGATGATTTGCGAACAAAGCAATTAGAAAAAGACGCCAGAAAAGACAAATCAAGACAACTACAAAATAAACTAAAAAACGAATCAGACAATAGAAAGAGCTGAGAAGCTGCGCGCCTTCGTTATCACGAAACAAATGGTGTATGGCTTCCTAACTATGATGAAGCATTTAAAAAGAATAAGTCCTAATCAATACGAGAAGATAATGAATATAAAAAAACTGTTAGTTTGCTTAAGCCTGATACTGGTTTCACCTTGTTATGCAAACCAAATGTTAGATAAAAATATCATTATCTTCGTTTCATTTTCCATGCCAGATGAAAGCTTGAAAGGATGGATGAGAGAAGCCAAAATAATTGATGCACCTGTTGTGGTACGTGGTTTCATTAATAATTCATTTAAAGACACCATCAATAAAATAAGTGTGCTAACTAAAGATAACCAAGGAGGTGTGCAAGTTGATCCTACTTTATTTCAACGATTTCAAATTGTAAAAGTACCGGCTGTGGTAGTTGTAAAAGAACCTAATTGTTTACCAGGCATGAGCTGTACGCTTGATTACGACATTGTATATGGGGACGTCACCTTATCTTATGCCTTAAAAAAAATTGCAAATGAAGAAGATAGAGTTTCAGTGATTGCAAAAAAATCCCTTGCTCTCTTTAATGAGGCGAAAATATGATTCATAAAATAGTACGCTTAGTAACTGTATTGATATGTATGCTATCGATGTCGTTTGCAGAAGCAGATGATAAATCGTTTGAAGAAGGGATAGCGGCAGCAGCTAAGCATAGACAGCAATCAATAAACATATTTAAAAAATTTGAACCAAAAAATATATTCAAAAATTATACCGAATCTCCAGATCAATCTAACTACTATGGTGGCGTTGATCAATCTGGTTCAACTATTAAAGAAGACGCCGCTTCAGCGAGCTCGAATAGTGAAGTGACTAAGGCCGTTAATCATGCAGCGGAAAATCAAAAGTCTATTGATAAAGAAGCATTAGCAAATCAAATTAAACGTATCAGTCAGATACAAGATCATGCCGATGATATTGTCAAAGGTATTTCTGATGAGTTTATTGATTGCACTAAGAAGGAATCTTGTACAACGACCTATGAAGAAAAGCAGTGTGAAGATACACCCGATAGTATTCAGCAGTATTGTAAAAAAACACTTAACGTGGATTTAATTCCACATCAAAATGATACTCATTACACTTTGACCGCTCATCTATCGGTTGATGATCATAACTATGCTGGTGTGGTGGTCAATACGACGAATGGAAGTATTAGTTTCCTCGGACCCCACGATGCTAGTTTTCGATTAGATGGTCGGCTGCCAAAAAATATTGATTGTAAGTCATTACGTGGAAATATTATCAGCCAATCAGGCAATGCAAACATTGATACCATTGCATTTCCTGCCTGTGGGAATGGGCTTAACTTAACGCTTCATATCAATGGTGGTCACAGGAAAGATGTCCAAATTGATATCGTATCTTCAACAACTACCTACGAACAGCGAGATCGTTGGGAGGATGGATGCTTAGGGTTGGCCAATACTCCAAGTTGTACATTTCAAACAGAACAATGTGTTATTCCTCAATCGACCCGTGTTATTCAAAATATTCCAATTACGAGAGAATGTTGGGAAAAGGAAGCAAATTACCGTTGTTTAGGTAACGCAGGCACAGGCGGTGGAGCTTGCAAACCTTTAAGAGATCAAGGCTGTGAGCAAATCAATTCAGTTTGCTTAGATCGTACTGACGGAGGATGTAATAAATACCTACAAACTTTTCGTTGTCCAACAAAAAATTGTTCTGTCACGGGCGCAATATGCAATGGCAAAATGTATTGCTTAGATGGTGATTGTGTTAATACCCAAAAACAAGCCGATCCTGATTTTCAAGAAGCAGTTTCTGCATTATCAGCTGTGGCCGATGCTGCCAAACAATTAGACCAAAATTTCATATTCAAAGGCAAAGATAAAGACTGCGATAACGTCATTTTGGGAGCAGCTAATTGTTGTCGAAATGAAGGTTGGTTGATTGATGATCTTCCCTTATTACATTGTTCTCAAGAAGAAAAAGAATTAGGTAAAGCCAAAGAAAATGGTACAGCCCATTATGTTGGTCAATACAGTGATGATTGTGCAGCTGGTATTTGTTTAAAAAAACGTAAAGTCTATTGCGTGTTCCCTACCAAGCTCGCTCGTATTGTTCAGGAGCAAGGAAGAGAGAAGCAACTCGGACGACATTTTGGTGATGCTAAGCACCCAGATTGTGGCGGAATGACCACTGAAGAATTGCAAAAAATTGATTTTAGTCAAATTGACTTTAAAGAATTTTATGAAGATATCGCAAAAAAACAATCGATAGAAGACGAAGGCAAACTGAATCAGCGTATTCAGGACAAGATGAAAGATTTTATTGATAAAGGAAAATCTCATGATGTCCCACAGTCTTAAGTTGATTATAGGATTTTTATGTATCTCGTACACAATATTTAGTATGAGTGCATACGCTAGTGATAATGATTATTATAATGAGCATGCTAAAGGTTGGCATTGGTACGATGATCCAAAAAATAATAATGAGGATGATGAAGTTGAAGCTAGTGATCCTGTTGTGCAAATGGATGCTGTTCGTTCTACGATAAAAAGAGCATTAGATCAAGCGGTGCTATACCCAACAAAGGAAAATATAAAGAACTATAAAATAGTACAAGATCAATTATCACGACAAGCTGAGAAATTTTCTAATAAATGGAAAGAAGTGTTATTAGAAAATCCAGAGTTAGATTATTCACTCATTCACCCAACGAATAATGCAGGAAGAATGATTGAATCTGATCAAAATCATGCAAAAGAAGATACGGCAATTAAACAATTAGCTTCTACGAGTGGATTATTTTTCTTTTATCACTCTACTTGTCCTTATTGCAGATCGTTTGCACCGATTGTCAAACAATTTGCGGAAAGCTACGGAATTAAAGTGATACCCATTACAACGGATGGTATTTCACTTCCAGAATTTCCAAATTCATATATCAACCAAGGCCAGGCGCAGCGTTTTGGCGTACGTGTAGAACCAGCTTTATTTGCGGTCAATCCTTACACCGAAAGAGCATTCCCTATTACTTATGGATTAATCAGTCTTTCTGATCTGAAACGAAAAGTATATGAAATTGCGACAGGATTTGGAGAGAAAATAAAATGACAAGGAAAAAATATTTTTGTTATTTCATTTGTTGTTCATGCAGTTATTTGTTTTTCTCGTCTGTTACTTACGCAAATATTAATAATGATTTAGATAGCTATTTTAATGGCCTTGGCTATTCATCCAACACCACATCACCTCACGCATACCATGGTCAGCAAGCAGGCTATTACACTGGTGGAAGCGTTAGTATGCGTACGCAAGTAAGAGACGTGCAAATTATGCAACTTAATTTCCCAACCTATCGTTCAGGTTGCGGTGGCATTGATATTTATGCAGGAAGCTTTTCATTAATTGATGCCAATGAAATGAAACAAGTACTACAGAATACGTTAAACAGTGGTGGGGTCTATGCTTTTACTTTAGCGTTAGAAACAGCATCACCCATGATTGAAAATGTGATGAATAAATGGAATGACTTTCGCAATAAGATTAATCAAGCGAGTCTTAATTCTTGCGAAACAGCCGAAGCATTAGTGGGTGGGATGTGGCCACGTGTACGTGGTGCACAACAAAGAGTATGCGAGGATGTTGGATCGAGTACCAATTATTTTTCTGATTGGGCTCAGGCAAGACAAGGTTGTGGTGCGGGAGGTGATTTTGATAAGGCGATTAATAGGGGAAAGAACGATGGCAGATTTAAAGATTTAATTATTGATAATGGAAACGTCGTTTGGAAAGCACTTCAACGTCGTCCTTTTTTACAAAATGACAGCGAACTCGCAGAATTATTTATGTCATTCTCAGGTACGGTTATTCTTTATAAAGATGGTGATTCAATGCACCATCTTTCCTATCCTGCATTAGTTGACAATAATAACTTGGTTAAAGCACTTCTAAATGGCGGTAAAGCGACGATATATCGCTGCGATTCGACTGATACGGATGGATGTCTTCATCCAAAAGCAGATAAAGAAATTAACATTTCATCAAGCAATGCTTTCAAAAGTCGTGTTGCAAAGCTATTACGCAGCATGGCACAAAAAATTGTTCAAGACTCTCCACTTACTAATGAGGAAATTGGGTTACTACAAGCGACTAGTCTTCCTGTTTATAAAATGCTGAATGTGCAAGCAGCTTATATGAAAGACGGCAATCTTCCTGATACTGAGCAATATGCGGATGTCATCGCGATGGATATTCTCTACCAATATTTGCATGAATCGCTCGCTGTCATTAAATCAAGTGTTGCTGCACTTCCATTTCCAGATGCAATCATCGCAGAAATTGAACCTAACATTGAAAAAGAAATGACGATGCTCACGAATCAACGAAAAACATCATACAGCCAGTTAGCGGTGACTGTTCAGCTCATTGAGCAAACACAAGCAATAGAACGCATGTTGGCAGGTGATTTATCCACTGAATTTGCAAGTACATTGTCTTGGGCAAAAGGATTGAGGTAACGACTATGTCATCAATTTTACCTGTCTATGTTCTCGGTAATGGCGATTTATATGCACAGTATTTTAATGCCATTGTGACAAGCTTTGGTACCAGTACGTATTCAACACTCCTACGTGTATCCATACTGATTGGAGGGTTTAGTGTTCTTTCTAGTTTCGTATTGAAGCGTAATATCATTGATTTGATTAAATGGTTTGGATTGGTTTATTTATCCATCTACATTTTTTTTCTGCCGAAAATGAGCATTGAAATTATTGATGAGGTCAATGGCGGGAAGCCGTATGCAGTAGACCATATGCCATTAGGGCTTGCATTGCTTGCTAATGTAACTACTTCACTGAGCTATGCACTGACCCAATTAACAGAGATGAATTTTTCTATGCCAGATGATCTTCGCTATCATCGAAGTGGGATGTTTTTTGCTTCTGAAATCGTGAGAGCTGTTAGTCAATTTGAAATTACAGATGCGCGATTTGATAGCAATATGCAGGGCTTTATCCACCAATGTGTTTTTTACGATATTTTACTTAAAAAATATTCCATCAACGATTTAGTTGAAAGCAATAATATATGGGCACTGGTTTCTCAAAATGCTTCTCCAGCACGGGGATTTGTCTATACCGATGAAGATAACCGTAGTGAATTTCAAACATGTCGCCAAACGATTCCTTTATTAACGAGTGATTGGACAAAAGCAGTAGCAGCTGCCAAATCACTTTATTCCACAAGATTATTTTCGAATTCACCTGACCCTAAACAGGCTCTTACAAAATATTTAGATATCAGTTATGGCTATTTAGCAAAGCTATCAGGCCAAGCTGATCGTATTATGCAACAAAGCCTTATGGCAAATGCCATTCAACGTGGTGTTGTGCGCATGGGGGCTAATTTGAATGCAACAGCTGCACTTCAATCTTACGCTTTTGTCAGAGCGCAAGAACAAAAGCGATTGACCAATCAAACAGTGGGGGACATGGCAGCGGTATGGCTTCCCTTAATTAAAAATGCAATAGAACTGATTACCTATGGTTCATTTGTATTCGTGATTTTGTTGATCATGATGCCTTTTGGAATCACGACACTTAGAAGTTATATCTACACGTTGGTGTGGGTTCAATTATGGCCACCACTTTATGCCGTGCTTAATTTGTGCGTGTCCTTTTATAGTCAAAGTAAAAGTATTGCAGCAACAACCAGTGGTTTGACCTTGCAGGCGATGCCTGGCTTTTTACAAATCAATGCAGATATGTCAGGGCTTGCTGGCTACCTATCCATGAGTGTCCCCGTACTTGCTGGCGGCCTTATTTGGGGTATGCATCATGCCTTCTTGCAAGCGTCTCAATATGCAGGAGGAGTGACTCAGTCTACCGCAGCAACGGGTGCGGCAGAAGCGGCAACAGGCAATATGGGTTTTGGGAATACCAATTTCGGTAATCAAAGCGCGTTCAATCATTCAGCTAATCATGCTGATACCAATGCTCGTGTTTCAACCGGATCATCAATGGTTCAGCTATCAGATGGCTCACAGTTATCTGTAATGCCTAATAGCGATCAAGTGTTAAATATGGGTAATACCATCTCAAATATCGGTAGTAATATCGGGTTTTCAAATGCTTTTAGAACGGGTTATTCGCAGAGTGCGGATAAAGCCATTACTGCTGCCCAAAACTCAAATCATGCTTATCATGATGCAACCAGTGCAGGGATGCGAAACGTCTATGAAATTGGGTCACATTTAGGAAATTCTACCTCCAGCGGTGATGGGTGGAGTATCAGCGCATCGGCAGGGACCACTAAAGCCTTTGGAGAAGTCCAAAGACTTACTCAAGATTTTGCTGATAGACATCACGTCTCCTATAACGAAGCCGCAAATGTATTGTCCAGCGTGTATGCGGATGGTAAAGCAGGATTGACTGGAAGCTTTGGCGTTTCTGGCGGACAAAAGGGAATGGGACCTTCTGGTGGTGTTGAAGGCTCTCTATCAGGAACACTTGGTGCGTCTCGCACGGCAGGACACAATAATTCAACAGATAAAGGTTCACTTTATTCTGATGCAAAAGATTTTCTTAAAGATTCTCATTATTCCGAAAGTGTCGATATCATCTCACGTGCTGCACAGGATAAAAGTCTAAGAATTAATAATGAAACAGGCAGTAAACTGGTCGATAACATGGGCAACTCATTTGAGCATGCTGAAGGATATCGACATGATATGCAATCTAGTCTTCAACAAGCTGAAAGTTATCGCGAACAAGCAAGTAGAGCAGAAGAAGATTCTGTTAGGATTGATACTGTTGGTACTCAAGAATTTGTTAATTATGTCGCAAACCAGCCAGGTAGTAACGGAGAAGGTACGCTTGGTGCAGATTCAGTTCGTCACATCATGCGAGACCCAGGATTAAGAGATCATTATCTAAAATCATTTACAGAGCATTATAAATCAGAACTAGAAAATAAATGGAGTCATGGTCTTTCACATTCATCACAATCTGTTCAAAAAACATTTAACGCAAACAACAAACATATACCAAATAGTTCGCGAATAAAAAACGTTGATGAATCCAATCATCATGAACTGGAAGAAAAGGCAAGAACTTCTGGACTCACTCCAAATCATTTAATTGATTACTCGGTTAAAAATCAGGCTGAAAGCATGATCGGAACCAGCGCGCAAGACGTGCACAAAAAACATCAATCCATTACGCAAGATGGCACAGTTATTCAACAAAAAATCGAAAATGAAAAAGCACATAGTAGGCATGGATCACTCGCGAGCGATTTGTGGAATAACGTGGATACAAAAGATCGTGAATGAAATCGAATAGATGAAGGTGAGGACTAAACATGAATAAAGAAGAATCGACAATAAAAAACTACACGCGTGGTGGTCAAATCACATTACATAATATTCGTATGTTTATTCAAATCACGCAAAAAGTATTTTTAGCGGCGGCTATTGTATTTTTCATTACAACATCTTTTGTTTCATGGCTCACTGTTACGGAATATGAATGGTACGTATCAGGCGAATATGCGTGGTCTACATTTATTCCTGCTTTAAATGATGGAGCCAGTACAAAATTCATTGAACCTAATGGGGAGAAGGTCAATGTTAAATATACCGATATAAATGAATCATCTTTAGTTAAGAAAATCATTAGAAACGTGAGTCTTAAATTAGTCCAAGCCATGTTGATTGGTGGAATAGTTGCTTTCTTGATTATGTCAGCTATTTCTGTTTGGCTAAGGCGCCGGGGAAAATCACAAACGGAAAATAAAACAATTAAAGGTGATGTTCTTGCTACTAAATCAGAAACAAAAAAAATAATTAATAAAGCAAAGAAAAATTCTGATTTGAAACTTGCAGGCTTACCTTTGATTAAAGGTAAAGAAACATCGCATTTTCTTTTTCATGGATCAACTGGTGCAGGAAAAACAAATGCAATTAGCGAATTGCTAGAACAAATTCGTGAAAGAGGCAATAGAGCAATTATTTATGATAAAGGTGGTGTTTATTTAGAAAAATTTTATCGACCTGGTTACGATAAATTATTAAATCCACTGGATACTAGAGGTGAAGAGTGGGACATGTGGCTTGAATGTCGAGATTCCGCTGATTTTGATAATCTAGCTGCCGCATTGATTCCGATGCCACCATCAACTCAAGACCCTTTTTGGGTCAATGGGGCTCGTACTATATTTTCAACCGCTGCTTTTCAGATGCGAAATGATCCAGAGCGTCATCATTTGAAATTATTACGTTATTTATTAACCGCAGATAATGAAGCGATACAAGATTATTTAAAAGGGACATATGCTGAAACGCTCGTATCAGAAAAAATTGAGAAAACAGCTGTATCTATTAAATCTGTTCTTGCTACATATTTAAAAAGTTTAAAGTACATTAAAGCAGGTTCCAGCCCTTTTTCCATTAGAAAATGGATACATGATGATAAGGCTGATAATTGGCTGTTTATCACCTCCCTTGGTGATAGAAATGAAACATTGAAACCGCTTATATCAACCTATCTGGATATTGCAATCAATACGCTATTAAGCTTACCACCAAGTGATACTCGTCGAATTTTTATTACCATTGATGAATTTCAAAGTCTGCAACAATTGCCTTATGTTAAACCAGGGCTTGCAGAAGGGAGAAAATTCGGCGCGTGTTTTGTTATTGGCGCACAAGATTATCCTGGCGTTGCAGATATTTATGGAAAGAATGGCGCTGATAGTATCTCTACCTTATTGAACACCCGATTAATGTTTAGAGAACCTGATGCAAATGTTGCTAAATGGTCAGCGATGAATTTGGGTGAAACAGTGGTTGATGAGGTACGTGAAGGCATCTCTTATGGAGCAAATAGTATAAGAGATGGAATAACCATTAGTCGTAATGAAACTACTAAACCATTAGTGAGCTATTCCGAAATCATGACATTAGATGATCTACATGCCTACATACGGTTACCAGGAAAATATCCCATTACCTTGCTTGATTTTGGTTACAAGAATCGTCCAAAAGTTAATGAAGGTTACATTCTTCGTGATATCGATGAATCGCACTTTAAAGATGTTAATGAATTGATTAATCAGTTTGAAAAACACAATTTAGCTAAAAATCCTTGGGAAAATGAAGAACAACCGACAGATGTGAAAAAAGCTAAACAAAGAAAAGGTGCTAAAAAACAGGCGGAAGTTGCTCATTCTCTTGATATTTAGAGGTTCACGATATGTTATCAAGCAGCGTTGTAAAAAATGTGAGTCAGGCAAGTCACTATTTTAGTGAAAAAGATAATTATTATACGCAAGAAGAAGGATTCGATCAGAGTGAATGGTGGGGAAAAGGAGCAAACAAACTTTCTCTTTCAGGAAAAGTGGATGATAAGCAATTCACTGAACTCCTACAGGGTAAACTTGCCAATGGTGAGCAGCTTGGCAAAATGGTGGATGGCGCTATCAAACACCGCCCCGGGTGGGATTTAACATTTAGTGCGCCTAAATCTGTTTCCATCATGGCATTGATTGGCGGTGATAAACGATTAATAGAAGCACATCGAGAGGCTGTTAAAGTTGCATTGACTTATATTGAGAAAAATAATAGTCAGGCACGAATCAAAACCTCTGATGGAATGACTTATCAAAGTACGAATAATTTAGTTGTCTCTCTTTATCATCATGATTTGTCACGCGCTAAAGACCCACAATTACATACACATAGTGTCATCATGAATATGACAGAACGCAAAGATGGAAAATGGCGATCACTCGCTTCTTCTTTAGGTGCTTACGGTGAAGAGATATCGGGTGAGGTTAATGGATTTATTGAGAGAGTTCGTCACCATAATCGTTTTCTATCTAAACTCTATGAAACCGAACTTGCTTTTAGGGTGAAGCAGTTAGGATATGACATTAAAATAAATGATAAAACAAGCATATTTGAAATTTCAGATGTTCCTAAAGATGTGATTCAATATTTTTCAAAACGTCGATCACAAATTGAAAGCCAGCTAGATGAAAAAGGGTTATCAGGTGGAAAAGCAGCGGCGTTTGTCGCCTTAAATACACGTGATGCTAAAGAAAAAGTAGATAGAGAAGAACTCAAGAATGAATGGGAGCACGCTGCCCAAGAATTGGGATTCGATTTTAATAGGCTGATTGAAAACACATTCAATAAAAAAAATAAATTTACAAAAGATAATATTATTGAACCAGAAAAATTAGAGCTTGATGCAATTGCTCAAGCTGCAAAATCATTATCTACTTTTCAAACGACATTTACATTAGAAGAAGTCATGACAGTCGCATCGACTCATGCTATCGGCAATGGTCTTTCATTTGAATCGTTATTACATGCAGTTGAATCACAAATCAAAACTGGTGAATTAATTTCATTAGCTAATGAAGAGGGTAAAACTCTATTAATGGCGAAAAATACTATTGAGGATGAAAAACGATTATTGCTACAAATAAAACAAAATAAATTATTACAGCCAACCGTTGATTCTTTTCATTTAGTTAATTATTTAACGCAACACAAAGAAATTAATTCAGATCATCATACTCAGTTAAAGTCTATTTTTGGCAATGATCGAATAGTCTTGATAGAAGGACAAGGAGCAAAAAATTCTCTCATCGAACCCATTATCAAGATTGCTAAATCAGTTGATTTAGAAGTAGCAGTGTTAAGTCCCACTCTCATTAATAGTAAGCAGCTCGCTCATGAATTAAAACAACCAGCTCAAACTTTATGGGAGAAAATTAAAGGACTGTTTATTGATTCAACGCCAAAACATTATAGTGTTATACAATTTTTGTCTCGGCAAAAAGATTATCAGGATATCAATTATCCTAAGCCAAATATTTTAATAGTAGATAATGCACATTTACTCTCTACTTATCAGAAAGCGAATTTAACGGAATGGAATAGTAAACATAATACGAAACTCATTTTATTGGGAGATAACAAAACGCTTTTACCTCAGCAAACAGGGTCTTCATTAGACCAGATGATTGATCATGGTATTAAGACAATTTCACTCAATGAATCAGCGAATAAAAGTACATCTTTTAAAAATCTAAATATCCAAGAAGCGATTCATAAGTTTTCTGATCGAATCATTGAAGTAAAGGAGTCAGCTGATAGAAGTATTGCGATGGCAAAACACTTTAGCCGATTGACCGAACATGAAAGAAATAATTCATGGTTAATGTCACGGCATAAAGAGACAGTAGAGAAACTTAATCTATTGACTCATAGTGAATTGATAAACAATAAATTACTCGGTAAATCAATGCAGATCTATGTATTGATACCAGTCTTCTTGTCCGCAGAAAAAGCAACCCATGCTCTCTTTTATGAAAAAGATCAAGTTGTGCGTTTTAACGATTCCTTTCCGTCGCTTTCAATTACTAAAGGAGAGTATGTAAAAATCATTCAAAATAATAAAAAATCTAATCGAGTAATTCTTCAAAAAGAAAGTGGAGAAACTATAACATGGAGGCCTGATAAGGTAGGTGGTGCATCTGGAAAAATTGAATTATTTAATGAGAAAAAACGCGAATTTGCTGTTGGTGAAACGGTGCTTTTTCACAGATCAAATAAAAGTCAACAGATTACCAAAGGCGAACGTTTTATTATAACGGATATCAAACAAAGCAAAATCAAACTGCAAAACTCTACAGGCCACTCAGTTATAATTGATTCAGCTAAACCATATCATCGACATCTTGATTATGGTTATGCAGCGACAGCTCATCAGATTGCCCATGAAAAACCAACTCTATTAATTGCTGAGATACCCGCTAAGTCATTTACGACAGATCAACGACAATTCTATCAAGCTATTTCACAGCCTAAAGAAGCCTGGGTTTACACAGACAGTCACCAAGGGTTAGTGACTCATTTAGAAAATAAAACAGGAAATAAATTAACCGCGCACGACACACTTAAAAATGCAGAAGAGATAAAGAAAAATCTGCATTCTCTTTATTCCATTCTTGAAAAAGAAATTATTGCCACAAATGGAAATAAGGCATCTAACTTATCCCGCACGGCGGTCGAGGCAGTGGAATATGCAATGCATCATTTGGCGGAACGAGAAGCTGGATTTACCCATAAGCAATTAATGCAAACAGCCATGCAGCATGCTTTAGGTGATGTGACGCAGGATACGCTCACCAGGGCTACAGTTGCCATGGAGCAAGCTGGCATATTGCTGAGAGGTAGAAGAAATGACGGAACACTCTGGACGACAGCTGATGCTGTCAAGATGGAACGCGAAATATTAGCAATATGTACTCAAGATCAGGGTAAATTTCAGCCCATAGCCAGTGATGATCTCGTCACCCAATACTGCGAATCTTCTAAACTAAACCCAGAACAAACGGCGGCAGTGAAAGTGATTACACAAAATAAAGACCGTGTTATGGCCGTGCAAGGACATCCAGGCACCGGAAAAACTCATATGCTAGCAACAGTAGCAGATGTAATTGCTGCTAAAAATTTGATTGCTTCTCAAGGATACGAAATTATAGGACTGGCTCCTACGCATACCGCTGTAGAAGAACTTCGTAAACGCGGTTTACCTGCGCGGACATTGGATAGTTTTATTGCCAATACTAAATATGGAATGGGCGAGGGTTTACCAGCTGACAAAAGCAAACTGATATTAATTATTGATGAAGCTTCTATGGTATCCAATAGGAAAATGCTGGAAGGATTGCAAATAGCCTATCAATTCGGATGCCGTGCGATTCCAACAGGAGATCATCGTCAAATTCAGTCTATTGAAGGAGGAAAGCCTTTTGATCTGATTCAAAATACACCATCCATCGAAACAGTCAAATTGACTACCATTAAACGGCAAAACGATACTAGTCTTAAACAAGCAACGAAAGAAACGATTGAATATGATTTCAAAGCTGCTTTTGCAACATTGAAAAATTCTATTATTGAAATATCTCTCCAAAAGGAAGATATCAAAGATGGAAATTGGCAAGCGGCTAGAATTAAAAATCGTTATGACCGTGTTAGCGTATTAGTAAAAGACTATTTTACCTTTGATAAAAGTGAACGAGACAACATTCAAGTCATTACGCCAGGCCATGATGATAGGGCCCTAGCAAATACATTAATCAGAGAACAACTCAAGCTGGACGGGACATTAGGCGATAAGGAAGTATCATTACCAGTTCTAATTGCTTCTAGTCTGACACAAGTTGAACGATCACATATTACTAATTTTAATGTTGGCGATGTATTGCGTTTTGGGAAGCATGAATCTAGCCAAATAAAATCCGGTGATTATTTCGCGATTACTGAAATTAGCCAAGATCAAAGCGTCATTAAATTAAAAGATGGCAATGATCGCGAAGTTATTTGGCAGGTACCTAAATTTAATAAAAATCGATTAAGTAGTATCGAAGTTTTTAAGAAAGAATCGAGAGATATTCAAGCCGGCGATATGATTCGCTGGTCAAGATCAGACAAAAAACATGGGTTTTTAAGTTCAGAATCTGCAAAAATTATCCATATCGAAAATAATAAAGTGACTGCTGAACTTGCGAATAAAGAGCTCGTAACATTCAATGCAAACGAGCCAAAACATCAACACTGGGATCATGGCTACGCGGCAACAGTTTATACTGTGCAAGGGAAAACAAAAGACATCGTCTTAGCACATCTCGAAAGTTTTCGTCAAAATCTAACGACTCAACCCGCATTTTTAGTTTCATTAACACGTGCAGTAAATACCTTTCGTTTATATACCGATAATGTCAATAATCTACTAAAAATGGTTGAAAAAAATCACGCAAAAAAGATAAGCAGCCTTGAGGTCATTGGTGAATTTCCCGATAAAAACAAAAGTAAATACCAAACAATGCCTGTGTCTAATAACAAATCTAGCGAAAAAGCTAAGGATGTTTTGCCATCAAAAAATGAAAAATCTCTTAAGAATAATCATCCAAAATATGATCGATATTCCATCGAGCGTCTTAAGGAAGGTGTGAATCGTGAGGCTGAAAAAATCGCTACGGATATTCTTGGTAGTCCCAAGTCGAGGGGGAGTAATTTCATCAAATTTGGCAACAATCAAGGCAGCTTATCAGTCACGACTAAGGGAGAAAAACAAGGATGGTGGAATGATTTCGGTGGCGAGGGTGGCGGTAAAAATATGCTGAGCTTTATTCAAAAGCAGCTTGGATTGAGCCGCCAAGAAGCACTTCAATATGCCGCAAAGTGGTTAGGTATTTATCCTGGTTCGCATGGTGAATTAAATGAAAGTAAGAGGATTAAATCTAATAAAGATCAGCAAAATCTTGATAAGCAATTGAAGCAAGAACAGCAGGCAAAAGTTGAATTTGCTAAGAAACTAGCTGAACAAAGCCGTCCGATCTCAGGAACCATCGTTGAAAAATATCTCAAAGAACATCGTGCAATTGACTTAAAAGAATATCCGGATGATATCCGGTTTCATTCTGGTATTTATTCCAAATTAAATGGAAAAACCTATCCTGCCATGCTAGTCATTGCGCGAGATAGTCAGGGTAAAATTCAGGCCGTGCAGGCCACCTATTTGGATCCAAATACAGCAACCAAGGTTGATAAATCTACCATCAAAATTCAAAAGCAAACGTTTGGTGTAATGAAGGGTGCAGCAGTAACAATTAAAGGTCAGAAGGGATCGCCAACGCTAATTGCTGAGGGTGCAGAAACGGCTTTAAGTCTTTCTCAAGCGATCTCAAACGCAACAGTAAAAATTACCTTGAGTAAATCTAATTTTGCAAATATTGACGTTAAATCACTTTCAGAAAAAACGGTATTTTGTCTTGATAATGACGGCAAGGATTTGAAATCAGACAAAGTCATAGCATCGGCAGTTAAGCGATTAATCGAAGGTAATAAATACGTCTCTATTATGATGCCAACGACGCTTAATAGCGCAAAGCAAGATTATAACGATGTATTAAAAATGGCTGGCGTCGATCCTATAAAAAACGATCTGAAAAATGCAATTTCTTACGAAAATATCTACGGTGATATGAACAAAAATAATTTGATTTTGAGTTTATCACAAGTAAATATTCTCAAACAAAATAATAATCAAATATCAGAAAAATCCATTGATAGGTTTGCTAAGCAATTAACGAAAGAGGCTTATCAACCTACTCTGGTTCAGGATCACTTGAAACAAAATAATCCGTCCAAAACCATTGCACAATTTAAAGATATTGAACGAGAAATTTAACAATAACAGGAGTATTTATGGAAAGAATTAATATCAGTTTTTCTAAAGATGTATATGAAAAGCTAGAAGCCCGCCGACAATCAATGGGGCAAAAATCACTTGCAGAAGGCGTTAGAGAGCTTGTGAATTTAGGACTAAAGATTGAGGAATCAGCTAAGAAAAATGACGATGAAGATGATAGTGATGACATCAAATTACTTCGCGAAATGATAAAAAATAATCTCATTTGGTCAATGGAAACGCGTTTATTAACACGATTTTTAGTCGAAAATTCATCATCGAATAATCAAGACAAAATTCTCGAAATTTTGGATAAGTATAAAGAAAAAGCGACAGACCATGTCAAAGGATTGTTCCGTGAAGATATTTTATAAGTGTGCCATGAGTGGCACACATAGAATCATTAATGTGCTAATTTTGGCACGTGAAGGCTATTCTATGTGCCAAATTAATAAGAATATGGCACAAAATGACGGCTTAATTCAAAAAAATAAATATACATCCACGTGCCATTGGTGGCACAAAAGAGAAATAAAATTAAAAAATCATTCAAATTTTACAATCATCACTAAATTATTGATTGAACTACCTATTTCAACATGCACCCATCGGTGCGAGATGTGTGAGAAATTTAATAGGGCAAAAACACAACTTAAAAAAATAGCTGAGTTACCTCTCTATTATTTATTAAAAATTTCCTTATACGGTTTTGAGCGTAAGCAATCAGTTTGCTTGCCTAAATTTTTAGGCAAAGTGAGTCATCATTTATAAAATTTAATTCACGGAGAAAACGATATGCCAATTATCAAAGTAAAACAAAAAACTGAAAAAGAACAAGCCCGCATCAATATTGAACGAGAGCTGTTAGATAATATAAGACAATATTGTGATTGGCTGAAAATAAAAAAAATTGATGATTTTTTTGAGCAAGCGGCCGAGCATATTTTAAAGAAGGATAAAGACTGGGTTAACTACCTAAAGGAAAAAAATTCAAGACCTGATATCAATAAAATCGATACATTAATAAGCTGACTAACATAGTAGGCTTTTTTATGATCCCTATTATGATTAATGATGTGCCGCTCGATTGTATTAACCGTGCGGCCATCATCTACAGAATTCCGGCGGCTCTTATTATCACTGTTTTAAAGCAAGAGAGCGGAAAAAACGGCGATGCTATTAAAAATAAAAATGGCACATTTGATTATGGTGTGATGCAAATTAATAGTATTTGGTTGCCTAGAATCGCAGCCTATGGTTATACCAAAGAAGATATGCAATACAATGCGTGTAAAAACATTTCTGTCGGAACATGGATATTAAGTCAAAGTATTGCTGAAGGTAAAAATCTTTGGTCAGGTATTGGCAATTATCACTCTCATACACCTAAGCACAATTATAAATATCGTGACGCAATCCAAGTTCATTATAAAAAAATAGTTAGTATTTTAGATACATAATCTTGAGTTAGAATGCGCCCCACTTTTGCAAGGAGCATGTCAAAAGATTCCGCAATCTTTAGTTTATCTTTTCAATATCAAGAATATAATCATCCAGAATATCCGAGTCTTTACAGTAGTCAAATTCAATTTCTCCTTCATTAGACAAATTATCTGCTTGATGGCGCGCATCTGCTTCGCTAGATGCTTCTATAAGAATGGATTTATA
Organism: Gammaproteobacteria bacterium; assembly: GCA_019634835.1. Classification (GTDB taxonomy): domain Bacteria; phylum Pseudomonadota; class Gammaproteobacteria; order DSM-16500; family DSM-16500; genus Aquicella. The sequence continues at coordinate 3,737 of JAHCAO010000009.1, read as the reverse complement.
GAATGCTTCTACACGCTTGAATGTTACCTTGTATTGATTCATGCGGAGATATCCTTGTATTCCGTATGTTCTGCACTGGAAGGGAATAAAATATCTGCAACTATTTCGATGATGTACCAATTTATTCCATCATTCGCATCGTGATTTTTTTTCAAATGAATAAGGACGTCACTAGCTTGTTCATCTGTTAAATCTGGGCGAATACTTTGGACATCTTCAATATGCCATGTGATCGCTATTTCTTCCGTAATAGCATCTTGTCGTATTTCCCTCAAATTGCTACCAAAATATTGATCTGTTATCGTGTCAAATTCATGCCAAATGCTATCATCCACATGTAATGAATAAAAAATATTTTCTAGCTCTTTTATATAATTCCTAGCGCTTTCTACAGATATCATTTTCATTTTTTTATGCTCCATTCATAGCGGTACGTGGCAAGTTAAATTGCTTTGCTCGTGCGATTTTTATACATACGTCGTTCCTCAAGGCGCAACAGTTTTGATCTGTATTAATTTTAAGGGTGTATGACATCATTAAACGTTTCGCCTGTTGATGACGGATAGCGTCAAAAATTACTTGGATTGGTAAGTAGGTTTTGCGTATGATCGCTTTAATCATTTTTAATCTCCATGATGGTATTTAAAAGTGGTTAGAAATGGCAGCCTCTGCGAGAGGCTGCCTAGTAAAATATGATTGGTGATAATGTCGCTCATTATCACCATTACCTTTAAGCTTTACGTAACTGCATCATTTTTTCTGCTAATGTCCAAAGCGCACGATTAAGAGCATTGTTTTGATCAATACTTTTTATTTCACGAGTTGAGGCACGTTTAACATGACCTTGCCCATCTCTCGTCCAACCGCGCAGACCACCTTTGATCACATTTTCTTGCACAACATTAAAGACAGTAAATAAATTATTTTTTCCATTTTCCTGATAACGACGAGGTCTTAAAAATTGCTCTGGTTTGATTGCCTCCTTTAAAGTTTCGTCACCATCAAAACGTAATTGATGAACGACTTCCGAAAAAATGTTTTTTTCAGGTTGAGTCAATTCAATTGTTCCCATAGTTTCGGCATGTTCTAATAGTTTGGTAGTCTCTTTCATCACTTCGTAGGTTCCTTCTATGACATTGCCTATAACATCGCCTTGATGCCTTACGCGAACTTCTTTGAATGTATCACCAGCAACTAAACCATTTGAGCAAACCAGGCGATACAAGCCAGCCATTAAACGGTAGGAAGATAAGCCATCATGGGAGTTGACTAGCACTAGTTCCGGAAACAAACCGCCAGCAGTTGGGACGCTATCAACATGACGAAAACGTAACATATGTTTAGTAAAAGGTGCCTTATCGATCTTGCGTGTACCGCTTTGGATTGCCTTTACTGGTATAAAACCTTCAGACATTAAACCCTTTACTACATCGATGGTTGAGATGTGTTTGTATTTATTACTAGTATCGGCTGCACCTTCTTTAGTGAATATAGATGGAGTTATTGCTTTTAAGCTTTCTAAGCTAAGCGCGTTAAACATTTTATTGCTCCTTAAGTGAATCATTAGTGTTGTATACGAAACTATAATAACATATATGAAACTTATGTCAATACACTTTTGACATTTAAGTTTTTTTAATGTAGCTTTAGTTTCATATAAGAAATCTTGAGGTATTAACTCATGGAATTAGACTGGAATACTTTGGCAGCAAATATTTTAAAAGCAGAATTAAAGCGGAGAGGGATCACATATGATCAGCTACAGGAAAAATTATCTGCACTTGGTATCAATGACACCACAAATAGCATAAAAATAAAAGTTAGCCGAGGCGCTTTTCAATTTGCATTTTTTTTGCAGTGTGCAGCTGCGATTGGTATTAAGAATTTACGTTTAGATGAATTAAACTCTAACGATTAAAATAAGCGAATCGAAATGATACTTATCTTTTTAGGATATGAAAAATGAATGGAAATGAATCAGCATTTTATAAAGATATAATTGATACTTTTATTAAATCAATTAGAGAAAGAAGTGTAATTGAAGATGAAAAGATTTTATCTAATTTAACGCTTTTATTTGAATCTAAAGAAATGCCAACATCAAATGATCTTAAAAAAACAATTTTTTTAGAGGATGATTCATTTGATCAAGATTAAATCTATACTTATTGAAAATTTTCGAGGAATAAAGCGATTACAAATCGATTTGAACTGTATTAATTTAATTATTCAAGGGCTTAATGGAACAGGTAAAAGTGGGGTTGTTGATGCGATTGAATTTGGATTAACCGGCGAAATTACTCGCTTATCAGGAGTAGGCACAGCTAATATTTCTTTAAAATCCCATGCACCACATGTTGATTTTCGAGATATGCCCGAAAAGGCTAAGGTAGTTATTGATATAATTAATCAGCAGGGTGAAATTTTTACAATAGAAAGAACCGTAGCATCACCTCAAAAACCATCTATAAATCCTAATAATAATGAAGCTCAAAGAATACTTTCATTTTTAAAAGAACATCCTGAATTCGCTCTTTCTAGGAAGGAAATTTTAAAATTCATTTTAGCTGAACCAGGAAAAAGAGCCAAAGAAGTACAAGCTCTGCTTAAAATGGAAGCGGTAGAAAAAGTAAGGACTTCTTTCCAGACTTTATGTAACAAGATGCAAAGAGAATTAACTGCAAAAAGCAATGAAGTTAATCATTCTACTAAAAATTTTTTAAATCACTTACAACTTCAAGAGCTAAAACAAGAATTAGTTATTACATCAATTAATAAGGTACGTAAGTCAATTGGCTTAGATGAAATATTAAGCATTTCATCTCAAACCAAGCTATCCGAAGGGATAGACTCAAAGATTAGCGATACAAAAAAACAAATTTCAAAAAAAGATGCTCAAGAAAAAATTAATGCGTTCGTTTTGAAAATAACGCAACACCAAGAAATTGTTAAATCAGCACTTAATGAAACCAAGCTTGCCATCAATGAAATTGAAAAATCTCCTGATATTCTCAATAACATTTCAAAACAACATCTATATGAAACTGGTCTGGATTTAGTTCAAGAAGAAATATGTCCCTTATGCGACAATGAATGGGATATTGAAAAACTAAAAGAATATATCCAAAATAAAATTGAAAAAAATAATCACGCTGTTTCTATCAAAAATAAAATTTTGAATGGCTGTGACATCCTTAAAGCAAACTGGAAAATCATTTCTGATGAAATAATAGAAATTAAGCGAACCGCTATATCTCTAAATATGACTCAAGAAGCTGAAGACCTTGGCAAACTTGTCATACTGATTTTATCAGATATAAAACTATTAGATTCACCGTTTTTAAATGTTGAAAATATTTTAAAATTTGTTGATAACCCATACTTAAGAATTGATGATAATATCCAACATATTCTTGGCACAGTCTTAGAAGAAGTAAAAAAACTTCCCGAGGTGTCAAAAGAAGAAGAAGCAAAGCAATATCTTATCATTGCTGATGAAAGGTTTAAAAATTATCAAGAAAAAAAACGAGAAAAAGATATTTATTCTATCCGATATAATCTTTCAAAGAATTTATCTGATATTTACACTTCAATTAGTGAAGAAAAACTCCTTCATCTTTACAGCGAAGTAGAAAAAGAATTCTCAAAATTTTATGGACAGATCAATAAAGAAGATGAATCAGGATTCAAGGCCAACCTCACACCTAACCAAGGTGGTTTAACTTTTGAGGTGGATT
>JAHCAO010000008.1 GCA_019634835.1 Gammaproteobacteria bacterium | reverse complement strand
AGACTTTCACCTGCAAGATGGATGCGACTTTTCTTGGCGCACCCAGAATACCTGTTACTACTCCCCGTATACATTGACTATTGCTTGGCGCCCAAGATGGTGGATTGGACATTACATCAAATTTTTTTGATGCTTTTTTTCACCCAAAGCATATCACGATTTGCACGTTCTGCTGTACCACGCATATAGTCTTTTAGTTTTTCATCTTGAATAAATTCATACTGAGAGCCAGTCCATAACCAGAAAACGGTTCCATCCGTTCCTCTATCGTATGCAATTTCCTCACCTTTGATTTATTCGCGCAACTTTATCAGGTAAATAATAACTGAGTTAAATCCTCTTTTACCTGCATGTTTACTAACATAGTCGTAATCTTATAAGGTATTTGCAAAACATAAAAATGAGCTTTTGTTGTAGCAGGCATCGAATGGACAATATGATAAAAATTTTTATTCACTTGCATAAGATGAGCTAGATGTGGGTTACATTGAAGATGGTCTAAAATTTTGTATTAAAAAACCTAGACCTTATCTTACTTTCTACCCTCTAAAATGTTCAGATGTATCATCATAAAAACGCCTGTAATGCTAGCACCATTCTCAACGCAATGCTATAGCTTCGCTGATATTTCCCACTGACATTTTGTACATCAAGAATAGATCAGAAAATCAATCGCAGATCTTAGATACCTTTACTTCGCGAATTGCTAAATTAGTTGCCATGATTTTCTCCTAATTACACATATTGTTACACATCATTATGTGTACTTAAGTCTGCTGATTTAACATCATTTCGGCGACACCTTCAATTCTATCCACAGAAACTGTGGATAAGTCTGTGAGTAAGCTATCGAAAAGTAGTTTAAAATGCTGTAGATTAAGACTTTGCACAAAAAGAACATTAAATACACACAAGTAAATATATAAGTTTAATCATTAAGTTATAATATATAATACTCATTAAGTTGTTGATTGAATTCTAATTGATATACATCAGTCATGAATCAATCGTTATGTGAACAAATATTGACAGTGCTGTGAATTATGCTATCGATTAGCAAGCTCCGGCACCGGCGACAGAGTGGAAATCCCCACAGAACATAAGTGGTCAAACATACGGTTGAATGTTTATGTGATGCATTTCTGAACCATAAAAAGCTTTCAATTCATCTAACATAAGCTGCACGGGAGCATGCGAAGCGAACAAAGATTTTAAATTATTAGTCCATTCTCCATTATCAAGATTGATCAATATAGGAATATGTATATTTTTGTTTTGAGGATATAAGGCCAGCATCCAGCTACCATAAATCACCGCACGTTGTTTACTGTTAATAATTTTTGTAGTCATGCTATCTTTAACCGTTAACCGCATCGTTCTAGGATTAATTTCAAATAAATCGATTCCTTCAAGCAATACTTTACGTTCCTCTGGATACACGGTGCGAATTGCTTCAGGTGAAAAATCACTTTCCAGAAAAATGGGCCTGACCGATAAGGGTAAGCTAACCTCATCCTGAATCACTGCACTGAGTGAGATCCCGTTAGACTCAGGCGCAGGAAGATGAATAAGATTTAAAAGCGTGGGTTTAATATCTAACAAAGTGACAATACCCGAAGTCACACCAGGACGAAAAACCTCTTCTCCGTATATTCTAAATGCTAATACAGTATGATATTGGGGCAATCCTAACACATCTGTTCCATGGCCAACTGATTGATTCACTGCTTCCTCTGCATTACCAGATGGATAAAACCGAGGGGCAGCGGCATTGACATATTGTGACGGCATGAATAAGTCTTTTTCTGTAATCCTATCACCAGGTAACTCCAGTGCCTCCCCATGATCAGACAAAAGCACAACAATAGCATGATCCAATAGATGTCTCTGCTTGAGCAAAGTAAAAAAACGATTAATCTGCTTATCAACCTCAACGATACTTTCTACATACCGTTCTTGAGGAGTCAACTCTTTTCCAGAAAAATTTGCCCACAAATAAGGATAGTGTGTAAGACAAAAATGTACTGCCAAAAACAAAGGTTTTTTTCTTTCTACTTTAAGGTTAAGAGCCAGCAGCTTTAAAAAGCTGTCAGGTTGGTACACGAAGTAGACTGGCCGATTAGCGTAACTATACGGAAACAACCATTTTCCAACCATTGTATTAATTAAAAGATTAGAGATAGGGAAGTCATTAAAAGTTCCAATTAAAAAATCATTTAATCCTGTTGGTGGGGAAATAATTTGGTCAAAACCAAAATTTTTTCCCATATTACTAAACCGTGTTTCATCTGTTGCATAAATCGTTTTATAACCATGTCGTTGTAATATAGCGGGTAGTGTATTTTGTAAATGCAAATTACTTTGCGGAGCTAAATTAGAACGGACGTTCATCTGATTAGGATATTGCCCAGTTAAAATCCCTGACCAAGATGGAAATGTACGCGCAAGCGGCGTGACTGATTCACTAAAAACTCTTGCTTGTTCTAAAAAAGAATCAAAAAAAGGAGTGGACCTATCATATCCAAAGTAACTTAAAAAATCAGGGCGTAATGAATCAACACCGATCAAAATAATATTAGGACGTTCTTTGGTCGCAGCATCAACGGGATGGATAGTCGTATATTTTGTAAAAATGAAACTTAAAATTAAAAATCCCACAATAAAGATGTTATAAAATATAAATTGTTTTCTTATGATCTTAACAAAACGGATGCATGCCAGCAAAAGAACCAAAAAGCTACAAGTTAAAAAAAATAATAACGCTAGCTTTGTGATTTCCTGATTAAATAGTATAAGAACAGACAGGTTAGAAAATTTTGAATTTGGATAAAAATACTGGTTTAAAACCAATACCATCATTAACCCTAAAAACCAAATAAGAATGGCAAAAGGAATTTTTCTGCTGGATGATAGCTGAAACAAATCAGCTATCCACTCCACCACTACCCAAATAATAAAACAGAACATCAGATGTATGAGTAATTGAGCAAAGATAAAATATAAAATACCTGGGATGATGGTAACGGGTATTGAAAGATTGTTTGATACAAAAGTGTAATCAAAAAGATACGTTTTATTGCTTTGAATAAAAAAACTTAACTCTAATAGCAAAAAAAAGCCTGTTAACAGTAATAGACAAAGTAGCGTTCCCTCTTTTTTTTGTTTTTGTCGTTGCATGAAGCACCTATGTCATCGCTACGTAAGTATTTGGCAACCCATGATCCGTTGATTTTTTGTCACTGAGGCGTCGTACCACGACTTGTCCAAGGTATCCAGACCACTCAATCTAGTCCGTGACTAAATCCTCTTACCTACGGCCGCGCTAGTCCAGTACTCTTTTTCAGCCTAAATAGGCGACCTTCGCAAGAGGACAACACTAATCTTAAATCTTCAACAGGTTAAACGAACATTTAGATTGCTGCTATTCGCAGGATGCATGAGGAGTCCTCTTGCTACCAAAAACTCGTCTACCTCCCAGTTCGTATTAATTCTTCATTAGCAAAATCATCCACTGCAATAACTTTATTACGAGCTTCCTCCGCTTGCACAAAAATATCGAATTCAGCAGAAGTAATAATGGACTTGTCTAAAGCAGACTTTGCTTGTTCCATCATGTTATAACCCATGATGCAGCCATCTTTTTTAGCCGTTTTGATAGTTTTTTCTATGGATTCAGCAGCAATCGTTTTTATTAGTGCATCTTGTATATCTGCCATCACATTTTCACTGGATGCAGATATAAAAGAGCCTGCTGCTAACCGTTGCCGTGACTCTGTCGGAGAAAGTAATAATTGAGCTGCTTTATGCGTAATACTGTCCCGTGGTTTAGCAAAACCTTTACCTAGAGGAAAAATGAGCACTTTAAGTATTATAGCTATCCAACGATTAGGAAAATTTTTAATGATTTCATCAAACCGTTCTTGCATTTCAAATAAACAATACAAACAAGCATAGCGCACAATTGGAAGGTCGTCGATATTTTCACCTTGATCATGATAATGTTTCAATACCGTAGATAAAAGATATAAATAACTCAAAATATCGCCCAGTCTAGCAGATATACTTTCTTTACGTTTTAAACTACCGCCAAACACCAGCATAGAAACATCTGAAATTAAGGCAAACGCAGAACAGAATCGGGTAGCTTGTTGATAATACCGCTTCATACGGCCTTTAGGTGCTTGTACAATAAAACTGCTAGTTAATCCCAGTATCAAACTGCGTACAACATTACTCATACCAAATGCAATATGTTTTATCATGACATTGTCAAAAGCAATTAAAGCTGCCTTAGGATCTTGCAACCGTGCAGCTTCTAACTCAGACAGAATATAAGGATGACAACGAATAACGCCTTGCCCAAAGATAATCATATTACGTGTAAGAATATTTGCTCCTTCCACTGTAATTGCGATTGGCGTCGCTCCATAACTTCTACCCAGATAATTTCTAGGCCCCAGGCAAATCCCTTTACCACCATGGATATCCATACCATCACATGCTAGTTTTCGACCAAACTCGGTCACATGATATTTTACGATCGCAGAAGCGATGGAGGGTTTTTCCCCAGCATCTATCGCTGCTGCTGTGCAAGTCCTAGCTGAATCCATGATATAAGTATAAGCAGCAATTCTTGCTAAAGATTCTTGTATCCCTTCGAAACGACCGATTGGCATATTAAATTGTTTGCGGATTCTTGCGTAAGCACCCGCAGCATAAGACAGTATTTTTGCGTTTGCGACAGCACTTGCTGGCAATGAAATCGCGCGGCCTGCTGCTAAACATTCCATTAACATTGGCCAACCTTTTCCTGCTTTTTCCCACCCGCCAATTATCCACTCTATAGGAATAAAAATATTTTCTCCTTGAATAGGTCCATTCTGAAAAGCTGTATTAAGCGGAAAATGACGGCGACCGATTTGAATCCCGGGTGTGTTACGCGGAATCAATGCACAAGTGATACCTATGTCTTCTTTACTCCCAAGTATATGTTCTGGATCATAAAGCTTAAACGCTAGTCCAATGACTGTCGCAATCGGCGCAAGTGTTATGTAACGCTTATTAAAATTAAGACGTATTCCTAGCGTTTTTTTCCCATCATAATTATTCCAGCATACAATGCCATAATCCGTCATTGCACCAGCATCAGATCCCGCGACAGGTGAAGTCAATGCAAAACATGGAATTTCTTCGCCTTTTGCTAGACGTGGAAGATAATAATCTTTTTGCTCTTCTGTACCGTAGTGCAGCAAGAGTTCAGCCGGTCCTAATGAGTTTGGCACAGCTATACTGGATCCCGCTGTGATGCTAACACTGCCAACCTTAATTAAAATTTGCGAATGAGCATAAGCTGAAAACTGCTTACCACCATATTTTTTAGGAATGATAAGAGCAAAAAATCCATTCTCTTTTATAAAATTCCAAACCTCGGGTGGTAAATCTAAGCGATTATGCGTAATGTCCCAGTCATTAATCATTTTACATAACGTCTCAACTGGGCCATTAAGAAATGCTTGTTCTTCTTCAGTGAGTCTTGCGGATGGTTGAGACAATAATTTGTTCCAATTGGGATTGCCGCAAAACAAATCACCTTCCCACGTTACTGTCCCAGCGGAAATTGCTTGACGCTCTGTACGTGACATCGTTGGCATAACAATTCGATAAAAATTTAGCAAATACTGACTAATAAAACGCCGTCGCCAAACAGATAGGTTCAACAGTGTAAAAAATGATAGGAAAACAATCCAACAAAAAATAGTCGCTATGGTAAGACCACAAAATCTTGTTACAAAAATTAATAACAAGACAAAACAAATAGTCCAAATAGCTAGTGATGCGCGGTGATAAGCTAACACGCCAAAAATTATTAAAAAAATAACAACCCAAATAAACCCCATCATCATGTTTCATTCTTCCTGAATTTTATAGCGTACTAATGACGTAAGGTGCATACGAGTTTTTTGCAACGAGAGAATGAGGGTATTTTGTATGAGCAATTAACAAGCAGACAGGAGTCTGCAAGAGCAAAACCCAATCAAGGATGAGCGTGTTTGCGATTAATTGTGAAAAAAATACCCTCATTCTCTCGTTGCAAAAAACTCGTATGCACCCAATGACGCACTACTTGAGATCATTTACTGCGTATATTCCTGGCACATTACGTAAGTGTTCTTCATAATCCAGACCAAAGCCAAATAAATATTTATCTTCTGTCCTTACACCAACAAAATCAGGTTCAAAATTAACACCTGGTTCACGCACACGTTTTTTGCTCACCATAACAGCTGTATAAATGTCTTTTGCTTTAGCTTGCCGACAATAATCTATAATCGCAGAAAGCGTCAATCCGCCATCCATAATATCATCAACGATAAGTATTGTGCGATCTTTCAAACTTTGGCGCGGCTCTACCAACCAATGTAAATCACCGCCGCGGGTCGTACCTCGATAGCGTGTTACATGTAAATAATCAATTTCTAAAGGAAAATGCAAACGTGTAACTAAATGCCCAGTTGGGATGAGAGCACCTGTCATCACGCACAGAATTAATGGATTAGTATTTTTCAGTTTTTGAGAAATTTCTTTTGCCATCTGATCTAGCGCTTCATTGATTTCAGTAGTGCTATAGAGGCATTCAGCTTTTTCAAGTATAGTATGAATGTTATCTGTTGTTGTCATTGATCTATTTCCAAATTATCGTGAATTTTTTACAGCATGCTACAAAAAAAATTTTAAAAATCATTCGTCAATTTATTTAAACTAGCACACGTCTCATGCCAGCGCTTATGTTCTTTATAGGACTGTCTACTATGTGAAAAATCTCCTTGTAATTTACCCCACTTTTCTTTACTTATCATATGAAGTGGTGCTGGCAAGTGATCTAATACTTGTATGACACCTGGCCGATTGTTGCATAGCAATGTAAAATCACACCCTGCCTCTCTCGAAACAACCACCCTATCAGTATAATTTGATGAAATATTCGCACCTTCCATACTTAAATCATCGCTGAATATTACGCCGGTAAACTGTAATTCATCACGCAGAATATCTTTAAGCCAACGTTGTGAAAATCCCACAGGCATTTTATCAACATGAGGAAAAATAATATGAGCCGCCATGATTGCTGGAATTCCAGCTTTAATCATGCCAGCAAATGACGCCATGTCTTCATTCTCAATTTCATGTTTAAGCCGTTCATCCTTGGGAATTGTCACATGAGAATCCAGCGACACAGAACCATGCCCAGGGAAATGCTTGCCTATTGCTGCCATTCCTGCCTCGCTCATACCTTGAATAAAAGCAGTAGCTAGCTGAATAACTGGTTGAGGCTGGGAATGGAAAGCCCGTTGGCCAATGATACTACTCACTCCTTTATTTAAATCCAAAACAGGCGCTAAACTAAGATCAATGCCTTCAGACAACAACTCAACGGCCATTAACCATCCACAATCATTGGCAAGACGGCATGCAGTTTCAATATTTTCATCATAAACTTTTCCTAAAACTGCCATAAAAGGAAGACGGGTAAAATCATGCAAAAATCGTTGTACTCTACCACCCTCTTGATCAACCATAATAAGAATTTTTTTTTGACGGGATGAACGTATATCTGCGCATAGCTTGTTTAATTGCTCACGTGATTCGTAATTACGTGCAAATAAGATAACCCCACCAACTAATGGATGATTTAGTATTTCACGTTCTTCTGCTGAAATTGTTTTATCCTGCAAATCAATAATGAGAGAACCGATTTTTTCAGTCATTTTTTCTTTCCACGAGCAACTCTTCAATCAGTTTGAGTACACTACCATACAATATTTCAACAGGTCCTAGCACAGGAATTCTGCTGAAGGTGGCCATCTTATTGTTTTTAGCCATGGATAGCATCTGTTGGGAGCTAAAAAATAATAGGATAGCCACCTTCAGCGGAATTCCTGGCCTTAGTATAATAATATTGTTTGCAGAATTCATCTACCTTGATAACATAAGTACACTATCCTAAAGTTGGAACCATCCTACATAAAATGACTCATGATTGAAGTGGAACTATGACTGACTATTCCGATCTCAAAACAATTCGTGACTTTATTCGCGTAGCAACTTCTCGCTTTAATGCTGCCGGTCTTTACTATGGACATGGTACAGATAATGCGTGGGATGAAGCTATCGCACTCATTCTGCATACTTTACATCTGCCTCATGATATTAGCCCTACTGTCTTAGATGCCCGTTTGACAAAAGAGGAACGCGCACAATTAAATGAATTAATACATAGAAGAGTTGATAAAAAAATCCCTGTTCCTTACTTAACCCATGAAGCTTGGTTTGCTGGGTTACCTTTTTATGTTGACGAGCGTGTATTAATTCCACGCTCACCAATAGCAGAATTAATAGAAAATCATTTTCGTCCATGGGTATATCCTGAAAATGTACATAACATTTTAGATTTATGTACTGGCTGCGGGTGTATTGCCATCGCCTGTGCAAAAGCTTTTCCCAATGCAGAAATCGACGCGAGTGACATTTCAACAGAAGCCCTCGCCGTTGCAAAGATAAACATTCTAAGACACGCTGTTCAAGACCAAGTACATGTATTTGAATCCGATTTGTTTGCTGCTCTCCCTAAGAAAAAATATGATATTATAGTTAGCAATCCCCCTTACGTTAGCACAGAAGAAATGTTTAATCTTCCTAGCGAATATCTACATGAACCAAAGTTAGGATTGGCAGCAGGCATTCAAGGCCTCGATTTTGCTGCCCGCATTTTACGCGATGCTTCTGCGTATCTCCAACAAGACGGTATTCTTATTGTTGAAGTAGGTAATAGTGAACATGCTTTATCAGAAAAATACCCTAAGGCACCTTTTACATGGCTCGATTTCGAACGAGGCGGCGGCGGTGTATTTGCGCTAACAGCAGAGCAGCTTATTGCTCATCAAGAGATATTCAACTCTTAAGATAACAAGCGAAAAGCCGAGAGTATTTTTCCTTCATCATTCACTGCAAGCAATCATGAAGGTAGCTATCGGATCCAAAAAAACGGAAGCACTGTGATGTCGAAGCATGAAGGCTCGTTAAGAGGGAAACAAGCGGAGGAATAAAAGCTATCATTTTAACCCATCTACTGTATTTCAAAGCGGGCCGTCGCGATGATTTGAACGGTACTATTTACTTGCTTCCGTTTTCTTGGATCCGATAGCTACCTTCATGATTGCTTGCAGTGAATGATGAAGGAAAAATACCCGCATTCTCAGATAACTTTAATTTTTAATGCATGTATTTGATCTGGCATTTTATCTATAAATAATGCATAAATCTTACGATGTGCTTCGATTCGCGTGATACCGTTTAGACAATCCGCAGTAATAATAATAGCAAAATGCCTCCCTCCTCCCTGATGCCCTGCATGACCAATATGTTGATCACTTTCATCAATGACTTCTAAATAGCTCGGCGCGAAAGCTTGCTGTATGCGAGAAACAATATAGGCACGAGTTGATGTAATCATTTTTCAGACTTGTTCTCTACCATAAAACGAGTTAAATAAATTGCTTGAAAAATACTAAATAAAAATAAAGCGCTAGTTATTCCATAAAACTTGAAATTCACCCAAGCATCACTACTAAAATAATATGCGATGCCTAAATTTATAGTACCAAGAAGAATAAAAAAAACTGCCCACATCAAATTTAACCTCTTCCAAATTTGGCTAGGCAATGTCCCTTTATCTTGCAACATATTTTCCATTAACCGTTGCATAAGAGGCTTGTGCGTAAAATAGTGAGTCGTCAAAATAGCAATAGAGAAAACCCAAAATACAACCGTAGGTTTCCATTTTACAAAAATAGGATTGTGAAAATATAACGTCAAACTACCAAATAGAACGAATATAGCCAGTGTAATCACTTGTTTTCTGTCCCATTTGCCCAGCCAAATACGATTAATGGTAACTTGAACAAGTGTAGCGACAATACCTACTATGGTTGCCACATAAATGCCATACCATTTAAATGCTAAAAAAAATAAAAATACTGGGATGATTTCATAAAATAACTGCATATCACGGCCTCTAGGCGTTACCTGTACTTTCAGCTGTTTCCACGGTCTCCCATTCTGATGCTGTCATTATCACTTTTCTGAATGGTGCTAAATAAGTATATGCGATAGGTACAACGATTAGCGAGAAAAATGTTCCAAATAACAAACCGCCTGCGATAACAAGCCCAATTTGTTGACGGCTTTCTGCCCCAGGACCAAATGCAAAAGCCAACGGTAATGCACCAAGTACCATTGCAGCTGTTGTCATTAATATCGGACGAAGCCGTAATATAGCAGCTTGAATAATAGCATCTTGCACAGACATTCCTGTCATGCGTAGACGATTAGCAAAATCTGTTATCAGAATTCCATGTTTGGCAATCAACCCTACTAAAGTAATCAAACCAATATTGCTATAGATATTTAGACTCCCATCAAATATTTTTAAAGTAATCATTGCGCCTACCATTGCAAATGGCACAGTGAACATAATGATGAATGGATCAATAAAACTTTCAAACTGTGCCACCAGTACAAGGTAAATAAATACTAATGCAAGGAGAAAAGTAAATACTGTTTTACCATTAGATTCAAGAAAGCTTTTCGCTTCACCTGTAAAGCTATATTTCATGTCATCAGATATATTTTCTTTAATAACATTTTGCAATGATTGAATTGCCTCAGACACTTTATAGTTTGGTGCTAAAGTAAGATAAATGATATCTGAGCGAAGACGTTCAAAATGCTTATATACTTCAGACGTTGTTGCAGAACTAACAGTCAGTACACTAGATAATGGAAGCATTTTTCCATCATCGTTACGAACATAAATTTGTCGAAACACATTGGGATCAGCAAGAGAAACTTTATTAAGCTGTAGCCAAATATTTGCATCGTCTGTCTTCCCTACTATTTTACCTGCAATGAGATTGGACAACGTATTTGTAATGGATGGAATGGACACACGCAAGTCTGCTGCTCTTTCCCTATCTATATTAACTTGAAATTGTTCACTATCCCATCTCAATGAATTTTCCACATGAGTAAACATAGGAAGCTGCCTGATAGCATCGACCGTTTGTTTGCTTGATTGTTGCAATTTTCTATAATCGCTAGATGTCATTAATACCAAGCCCATGTTATCACCCTCATCTCCACCCGCCACTTCTGCTAATGGCGGCGGCGGAGCAAATACATTCACTCTCACACCAGATATTGAACTTGCTTGGTTTGTTAACTCTCGCACAATATCTTCTATCGAACGCTTCCGCTCATGCTGTGGTTTCAATATTAATAATTGGAAAGCATGTGATGCAGAACGCATCCCACTCATACTTAAATAGGAATCAATCTCAGGAATTTCTTTATATAAAGCTTCCATCTGGTGTACATAAGAATCCGTATATTGAAAACTAGCGCTGCGTGGTGCTGCAATTGAAACATAAATACTATTCATATCTTCGGCAGGTGCGAGTTCAGATGGTAAGAACTTATAAACACCTAAGCCAATTCCTGCTATTAATACCAAACAGAATATTACCCATTTGCGTTTTTCCAAAAGAAAATGGAGTATACGTTGATATTGATTTTGCAGGCGTAATAACTGTCGAGCTTGCCATTGACTATAACGATTATGATGGTTCGCTTTATTCAGAATGCGCGCGCACATCATAGGTGACAAGGTAAGCGCTACGATACCTGAAATAACAACAGCTCCAGCTAATGTGAAAGTGAATTCTCTAAATAATACCCCTAATAACCCTGGTGTAAATGCAATGGGTGCATATACTGCTGCGAGTGTCAGCGTCATGGCAATGATGGAGAATATAATTTCACGGCTTCCTTTTAATGCTGCATTAAACGCAGACATACCCTCTTCCATGTGCCTACTGATGTTTTCAAGCATGACAATCGCATCATCCACGACGAGTCCAATAGCAAGGACAAAAGCCATTAAAGTAATCGTATTGATAGAGAACCCTAAAAAATATAATAAAGCAAATGTACTAATCAAACAGACCGGAATAGTAATAATAGGAATTAATGTCGCACGAAAACTACAGAGAAACACAAGAATCACTAACCAAACAAAAATGACAGCCTCAATAAAAGATTCATATACACTGTGTATTGATGCACGGATATAGTCTGCTTGGTTATAAATAATATTTGCTTCCATTCCCACCGGCAAGCTGTGCTTTATATCAGCAAATACCTTTTTTACTTGTTGTTCTACATCCAATGGATTTGCTGTCGATTGTGGAACGATCCCCAATGCTATGCCTGGTTTTCCATTAATTCTAAATGCAGAGTCAGTATCCTCCACATCTAATTTTGCTTCACCGATATCTTTTATGCGCACCACTCGATTTTGATTGTCGCGAATAATGAGATCATTAAACTGTTCAGGCGTTTTTAATGCGGTATCCGTGATGACACTATAATAGCGGTCAAGTGCGCGAATTTGACCACTCGGTATAGACGCATTTTGATCGTGCAACAATTGAGCCACTTCATCAGCAGTTACATTTGCTGCTGCCATTTTAGCAGGATCCAACCACACTCGCATGGCAGATATGCGCTTACCATAGACCCACACATTACTAACACCATCTATTGTTTCAAATGAAGGAACAATATATTTATCTATGTAGTCACTTAATTCTCGCTCATTGCGATGAGAATCACTAAAAGAAATGTAAAGAACAGCATCAGAATTAGGGTCCGCTTTTGTTACAATGGGATTTTGCACATCTTTAGGCAATGCTCCCCGAACACGTTCTAGGCTGCCGCGAACATCCTCCACAGCGGTATCCATATTACGGCCCAGCTTAAATTTTATTGATATTTGGCTCTCACTCTGCCGACTAGTAGAAGTGAGCATTTCAATACCATTAATGCCTGATAACGTATCTTCTATCACTTTCGTCACATCATGTTCGACTAAACGTGCACTGGCGCCAGGATAAGTTGTCGATATAGTGACTTGTGGGGGATTAACATTTGGTATCCAGCGTACTGGAAGATTCATGAAACCAATCATACCGACAATGATCATCACTAAACTAATGACAATCGTAAATGCTGGCCGACGTATACAAAATGTGGGTAAATTCACGATCAAACCTCGACTAGATTTTAACTTTTTATCTTTATACGCATGCCATTTTTTACTTTGAGTTGTCCATCAGTAATAACCACATCACCACGAGATAATCCTTGTAATACCTGCACTTTTTCACCACTACGCTTACCAGTCAACACAGTCACTGAATAGGCCTTTCCATCGGCCACTTTATAAACTTGTTCGCCATCTAGAATCGGAACTAAGCTGCGTGCTGGTATCATCAAGACATGCTCTTCCGTACCCAACGACTGTTGTACATTGACAAACATTCCTGCAGCGAGAATATTGTTTTCATTAGGAACATCAGCATAGAGAGAAACTGAACGATTTTCTGAATTTATTGTTGGAGAGATAAAAGATACCTTACCATAAAAAATTTTTCCTGGATAAGTTGCTGATGTGACCTTAACTTCTTGTCCTAATTTTAATAACGGTAAATATTGTTCTGGAACATTGTATTCTATTCGTAAATGCAGCGTGTCAGTTAACGTTACCAAACTTTGGCCTGTAGTAACATAGTCCCCAGGATTAACTTTACTCTTTCCTACCATGCCACTAAACGGGGCAATAAGCTTCATTTTATTGACCATCACTGCACTTTCTTGAGCATTCGCCATCTTTTCTTTAAGATCGGCATCTGCTTGATCAATCGCTTGCTGAGTGACAGCACCTTGCTTTCCCAGCAAACTTTTACGTTTATAATCGTTTTTGCTGTAAACTAACTGTGCTTTCGAAGATTCATATTTTGCTTTATAAACAGCATCATCTAATTGAATCAAGAAAGTGTCCTTTTTGACAAATGTACCATCTTGAAAGAGAATTTTTCGCACATGACCGGCTAATTCAGGCGTAATTTCCACGCTGCGAGCCACTAATGTACCAATTGCATTAACGTCCAATGGCAAAGTGGATTCTTCAACGTTGATCGCTTGCACCCAAATGGCATTGGGTTCTTGTACTGCTGCTTGTGAGCGGTATTTATATATTCCCCAAGTAATAGCTGTTATTCCAATCAGCGTGACTAATATAATTTTCTTTTTCATAGGTATCTTCAATGTAATTGATCAAGATGATGGTTTATTTTTACTTTCAATTAGTTTGGTGCATCCACACAATAAAAAAATACTCTTTCAATTTATCACAGATGTCTCATAGCGTTATAAGGCAATCCACCGGTAGATGATTATATAATAAAAATACTTATTTATGTAATATTTGGATCAATTCCTCTGTATAATATGTATTATTTGACCTCGATGGTGGCGATCCTTTTTAAATGCGTAAGAAAATCACGATTGATAAAGAGGACCTTAACGCTTTTTATAAAGCTGTGAGAGATATTAAACCATTAAAAGTCAACAAAATACACCTTAAATCTCCTATACCAGAACAAGTTGCAGCGCCCGCGATCCGCAGAAGCGCTGCGATGAAAGAATCTCTTCATTTGAACGAATCACTCAATCCTGATCCTGTAGAAAGTGAAGCATTTATTATATTTAAGCAATCTGGTGTATCGGATAAAATGCTTCGCAAACTGCGTAAAGGCCAATATAATGTGGGCGCTACGTTGGATTTACATGGTATGTCCGTAGATGAAGCAAAAGCTGCTGTTAGTGATTTTTTGCAGCAATGTGTGTATGAAGAAATTCGAGTTGCGCTCATCATTCATGGAAAAGGACACTATCGTCAAATGCCAATATTAAAAAATAAACTCAATCATTGGCTGCGTAACGTTAACATCGTATTAGCATTTTGCTCTGCTGCTCCACAGCATGGCAGTCGTGGCGCTATTTATATTTTATTAAAACGCAATCTAGGGGAGGCTTAATTGAATAAGAAAAATGCAATTATCATCGGAATTTCTGGTGCCTCAGCTTCTGGTAAAAGTTTATTGGCAAATACTATCGTAAATGAAGTAGGTTCTGATCAAGTCGTCATCATATCAGAAGATGCATATTATAAAGACCATAGTAATATACCTTTCGAGGAGCGAGCAAAAATTAACTATGATCATCCTGACGCCTTTGATCATGAATTGTTGTATCACCACTTATTAGAATTACAAGAAAGTAAAAGCGTCAATATTCCAATTTACAATCATTCCCAGCACATCCGTGAAAAAGAAACCCGCCCTGTTGGCCAACATACTATTATCGTACTAGAAGGGATATTATTGTTTGTTGAGCCAAAGTTAAGAGAACTAATGGATATCCGCATTTATATGGAAACCTCTTTGGACATTTGTTTAATACGGAGGTTAAAGCGTGATATTAAAGAACGCGAAAGATCACTGGACTCTGTATTAAAACAATACGAAGAAACAGTTAGACCAATGTATCTCCAATTCATTGATCCATCCAAACGTTATGCCGACCTGATTGTTCCTCGTGGAGGCGGCAATCGCATCGCTATAGACATGATTAAAGCTAAAATGCGCGAGTTATTGACGCGCTAACATCAAGGCATGTTATGGCTAATGAATACATACCGGTACCCTTATTTGATACCTTAGAATATCTTGATGTGCCGCTCGATACTCAACTATCACATATCAAAGCACAACTCCCTAACAACATCGCTATCAATGATGTGTATGCTGATTATAAACACGCTTGTAGTTTTCTCCATGCTTATAGAGGTAGCACCGAAACTTTCAAATCTTATCGTAGAGAAATCGAGCGACTACTACAATGGTCATGGTTTTTACAAACGAAGACATTAAAAGATTTACGTAGAAACGATTTAGAAATTTTTCTCGAGTTTTGTCAAGCACCGCCCAAACACTGGATTGGTATCAAACATGTGCCGCGTTTTATCGACAAGAATGGCTTACGTGTAGCCAATCCTGTCTGGCGGCCATTCGTCGCTACTATTAGCAAAAAAGCACATCGGGATGGTAAGCTACCCAACACTAAATCTTACACCCTCTCACAAAGTGCACTGCAGGCTATTTTTGCTATTTTAAGTAGTTTATTTAATTATCTAGAACAAGAAGACTATACTTTTGGCAACCCTATTTCTCAAATACGACAAAAAAGTAAGTTTCTACGTAAACATCATGGTAAAAAAATTATACGCCGCCTCTCCGAATTGCAATGGGCTTATACAATTGAAACAGCCGAATTACTCACTAACGAAAATCCTCTCTTACACGAACGCACGCTTTTTATTATGAATGCATTGTTTGCTATGTATTTACGTATTTCAGAATTGGCAGCTAATAAGCGCTGGATACCGCAAATGGGCCACTTTTATAAAGACAAAGATAGTAATTGGTGGTTTAAAACAGTAGGTAAAGGTAATAAAGAGCGTGATATTAGTGTCAGTAATGCAATGTTAGAAGCACTAAAGCGTTATCGCATTAGCTTAGGGTTATCTTCTCTCCCTTCACCAGGCGAAACAATCCCTCTTATCCCTAAAACACTCGGAAAAGGGCCTGTGGAAGGAGTAAGACATATACGCAAAATTGTCCAGTATTGCTTTGATAAAACCATTGCGCGCTTAAAAACAGATGGATTCAAGGAAGATGCAGAAACGTTAATGGCTGCTACTGCACACTGGCTACGTCATACGGGGATCTCAGAAGATGTAAAAATCCGCCCACGTGAGCACGTCAGAGATGATGCCGGCCACAGCTCAAGTGCTATCACTGATCAATATATTGATATTGAGTTACGTGCAAGGCATGCTTCTGCAAAGAAAAAACGAATTAAATTTAAAGAAAAAACGAATTAAATTTTAAATAAGTCTACATGCTTTATCATTCAAGTAATTAAAATATATTTTGGACTATCTAAAAGTCATTCGAAAAGCCGGGAAAATACACGTAAATTTGCTGCCCTTATCTACTTCACTTTCTATCTGTAACGTAGCATCGTGTCGCAACAAAACATGTTTGACAATGGCCAAACCTAGTCCTGTTCCGCCACGTTCCCAAGATCTCGCTGTATCTACCTGGTAAAAACGTTCTGTGATTCTTGGTAAGTGCTCACTTGCAATTCCTATGCCTGTATCAATTACACTGAAACATCCATGGCCTTGCTGATCTTGACTCCATTTGATATCTATATTGCCGCCTCTCGGTGTATATTTGATAGCATTGACAATAAGATTCGAAAACAAACTACGTAACTCACTCTCGGATCCACGTATTAATAATCTCTTATCTGCATGTAATCGGATTTTATGTTTTTTATCACCACTGATATTTTTCGCATCCACGCACAATGCTTGTAAAATATTTTTCACAAAAATATCTGATTTTTCATCGATAGGATGGTCTTCACTTTCTAGATGTGCCAATAATAATAAATCTTCAATAATATCTGCCATGCGCAAACTGTGTTGATACATTTGCATAAATATCTTATTCAGCATTTCTTTTTCAGGATGATTATTTTTGAGAAGCGTTTCAAGATAACCACTGATTACTGTCAGAGGTGTACGCAATTCATGCGACACATTTGCGACAAAATCGCTTCGTACCTGCTCAAGGTGATGAATATAATTTTTAACCTCCTCGGGCAATTTATCGAAATTAATATTATTATGTTTTGTCATGATCGTTTCTGGAAAAGATGTAACCTGCATTTCTGATAGTTTTGATACGGTTATGATAACCATGTGGTTTTAATTTTTGTCTCAGTCGTTTGACTTGCACATCGATAGTGCGCTCATTAATATATGCATTTCTTCCCCAAATATGGTTAATCAACTGATCTCTTGTATAAATTTTATCTGTATGTAACATAAAGAAGTAAAGAAGCTTATATTCAATCGGCGTTAGCTTAAGCAAAATCGAATGAATAGAAACGCTACATTTCTCAGAGTTTAGAATTAAATCATCAATCTTTATATCACTGGATGGCGATTTGATCAATCCACGACGCATCACTGTGCGAATTCTTGCTGCTAGTTCATTTGGCGAAAATGGTTTCGTTACATAATCATCAGCACCCATCATTAATCCCATGATTTTATTATCTTCTTCCGCTTTAGCAGTTAACATGATAATGGGTATGTCTTTTGTGATATCCTGCTTTCTGATCTGCTTGATAAAATCAATACCACTCTTATCTGGTAACATCCAATCAAGAATAATCAAGTCTGGAATTTTATAAGATAAAATATCCATAGCCTTGGAGGTATTTTCTGCGTCAATTAACTTAAATTCATTATGAGGTAATGAAAATCGCAACATATCACGAATAGCTTCTTCGTCCTCAATTACAAGTAAGGTCAAATTTTTCATTAAACAAATATCACTTTTATTGATTTATCATAAAAAACATTGGATTCCATCGTCAAGATGATAACATTTTGAGACATTCCAAGGCATCATCATAATAACCACTATCAAGTGTTTTCATATTGTTTGTATACTTAACTAATGGGCTAATGACTTCATTGTTTAGCAGGCGGAGCCTATTTAATGGTACCTGTTTTTTAATCAGTACAGCAAATTCGGTTTTTGCAGTATCAGAATCCTTATAACCCATGTTTTTGCTTACCTGTTCTTTCAGCATAGTGCCATCATCGCTAGCGAGAAGCGAATAAATAATGACTGTCTTTTGAGAATCTGTTTCAAGACTCGATAGTAATTTCAGATATATCTCCGCTCGAATTTTTCCTCTCTCACTATCAAAGCACTTCGAGAAAAATCCCAAATGGCTGTTTTGTTCCCGAGATAATCGCAGGTATGCTTCTATACCAGACCTAGCATTTGTAATATTTACTGATTTGTTTAGGGATTGCTTATTGCTATGATGTGTTTTTATGCCAATCTGCCCTACTGAACACGATCTTTTTAGAGGCCGACTATTATCTTTTCTTTTTAGATCACCTGGTGAGAAACATGGCAATGAAAGTGACTTTTTCATAGAGAAATTCTTGTTCATATCCTGACTATTCAATATGTTATTATTAGTCACAATATTCTCAGGTTCATGTAATGGTTTTTTTTCCTCATTTTGCTTTGACGGTATATTTTTATTTGAAAATAAATCAAAAATTGTTTTTCCACCTGTCAGCGCATCTATAGATCTGCCAATATAAGAACATGCTGATCCAAATGCTCCTATTGTAAGCGGAATAAAAGGTAGCAATATCTCCCAGCTTGCAACCGCCGCTTTTTCAGCAATGAATCCAACCCCTACATAATTTAGCGGTACAGCTAACAATGAAATAATTAACCCTATTAAACAACCTGCTACTGTTGCAATTTTTTCATTAGTTACTTTTTCTTTGCTTATAATCGTATCAATTGAAAGACCGATGTATTTTCCCGCCGATCCAAAACTACCCGTTACTAACACAATAAACAAAGCAGCGGCAATCCCTCCCAACAATAACGACCCACCTCCAGTAAATGGAATAGCAGCAATGCCACTTGCGATAAAAGCTATTGAAAGCCCAAATCCAGTGATACAGCCAAGTATAGTAAATATTTTCTGGAATGAATTAAGCCGGGTTTTAAAAAAATGGCTTATTTTACGTATTAAAGAAATCATGATTCTCCATCCTCATTTTATTGCGCAAATCATAATGCAAATATATGTCAGCATGATGACAGGCTTTTTTCTCACTTAATTACCCCCCCATTCATATCATCAGGAGTTTGCTGTTAGCCTAAATTTTGGCCATCAAACCTCAGGATCCTTGTCATGAGTCAACTCTTTTTGTGTCACAGTTTTTAGGTACAGAAAGAGGACTCATGACACTCATCGGAATCTACCGCTATTACGCCAAAACTTAGGCTGACAAAGCACTAGTATTTGGATACTCTTACATAGTATTATTATTCGAAATTAAAACTTAAATGAGGTGGAGAGTTCCAAATGCAATCCAGATCCACACCAGAATTAGAAGAAGTATGTGTTAATCAAGATGACGAATTAGATGATTTGTCTATCGTTAGTGTTGACTCCTCTGATTCACCTCAGAGTCAACCTAATGTTCCAATTAATCCAACATTGCCGCTAGAGCTTTTTTTGAAGATTAGCTCTTATTTTAAGAATCTTACTGATGTCATTCACCTAGCATCAGTTAATAAAGAATTTCGAGAAGTATTTGAGCAACAAATTTACTTATCATTTGAAGTGAATGATGATGAGGACGTTACAACATTATCAGAATACTTAAATCATATGCATATGAGCACAGCACAAATTCAACGCCAAATAAGAGAAGCTAGTTTATCGCCAATTTCAATGCAAATTGCGAGAGCTAACTTGAATCCAATTATGTGCGGACTTAGTGTTGCATCTTACTTTTTCTTGGCCAATATAATAATTGGTGGAGCTTTATTTGGTATAGGTATTAATTCCAAAAACATAGAACAAAGCTCAGCTGGTATTGGTGTGCTTTTAGGAGGAAGCCTATCATCATTGTGTACCATCACACCATTAGTAAGCTGTGGAATAACTTACTTCAGGAGAAAATTAGACAAGAGTAACGCAAAAATAGGACAATTACAGCAATCATTAGAGAATCTCCCCAAACCACGTTTACTCTCCCAACAGTAGGCGATAAGGTAAAAACTTAAAGAATTAGAACTCGGATCCAGCTAACAAGCAATAGTAGAGCGACACATACTATTGTTCTTTCATCACCTCCTCTTTTTTTCGCACAATTATTTCAAAAATTAGCCATGCTAAAATAGAAGTACTAATAAATACCAATGCCAATGAAATTTGGCTTTGATGTGGAAGATAAGCAGCAATCGTACCAATTGCAGCTGCACCACTAATTTGCATAAATCCATATAATATACCAGCATATCCCGCCATTTTTCCAAACGTGCCAAACGCACCAGCAAAAGCACTTGGCCAAATAAAAGTGACGCCAAAATAAAATAATATCATCGGCGCAACAATGATGAAGGTATTCATAACAAATAAAAATTTACCTATAAGCATCATAACTCCTGCAATAAACATGATTAAAAAACCTATTCGCAGCATAGTATGTGCTCCTAACTTTGTGACTAACCTTCCATTCACCCATCCGCCAGAAGCTGTTGCAAATCCACCACCAAATAACGTGATCCATCCAAATTCAATTGGACTAATACCAATGTTATGAATTAATAAGACCGGACCTGTTGTAAACCAGGAAAAAAATGCTCCATAACATAAAAAGGTACATAATGTATAACCCATAAAGATAGGGCTAGAAAGTACATGTAAAAACGATTCAGCAATAAATTTTGCTTTAAGTCTTTCAAGATGATGATGCAAACTAGTTTCTTTTAAACCTATCCAGACCATTAAAGGAGTGCCACATGAATACAGTGATAAAAACACAAAATTTGCACGCCAATTGAAATATTCTTGTAAATACCCACCCAATGCGGGAGCTGCAGGTATAATAAAAGTAATAAAAATTGAAAAATAAGCTCCATATTTTGCAAGCTCTGCTCCTTCAAAAGTATCCCTAAAAATAGAACGCCACAAAGTAGAACAAGCTCCAGCATCACATCCTTGAATTAAGCTGCCAACAATTAACATGATGATTGTCGGTGCAAATAGACTCACTAAATTCCCAAGCAATAGTATTAACAATCCAGCTATCAGTGGTATTCGCCTTCCCAAACCTTCGGAGAGCGGCCCATAAAATAATTGAGAAATAGCGAGTCCGAACATATATATGGCCATGCTAAATTGAACATGAGCAATCGAAGTATGTAAATCAACCGAAATGGCAGGCAAACTAGGAGAATAAATATCTGAAGCAAGTTGAGCAGAACAAGCTACTGTTAATAGTGCAGCAATGGATCCAAACATATTCATAAAAAGAAAGGCAGACTTAAATGCTTATATTAATTTTTCTGTAGACAGCTTATTGAAAGCATTAAAATAGTGTTAACCACCATGGTTGGTTAAATATCAAGTTGTTTGTCTAGTACTTTATTTACATCAAATGCAGCAAAAATTAAAACACCGTCACAATCCCATCGGCATATTGGATGGTTGCCGAATGACATTTCTTTAAAACCTTTATTTCGCAATTTTTCAGATAGCGAATGATATTCATGCTTTGTTACAACATTGATAATGCAATCAACATCGGTCGTGAACCTGACATCAGGAGCTGCTTTGTCTGTTATTAAAAGACCTGTTATGCAGCCTCCAACAAAGGTTACATCATTACATAACTCACCGAGACGATTTGCAATAAGAATAAGGGAATTAAGATTGCGCTGGGCGGAGCTTCTGTTCATGTTGCACCATTTTTTTATTGTTTAGTTTTGATTTCAATATTTCAGATATTTTTTGAATTGCAAGTTGTTTTTCTCTTGCGCGCCCAGAGCGAATAGCATCGATCAAAGTTAACAAATCATAAAATATAGGGTCTGGGTGTTTGCGAACTGACTCTGGTACTGATGAGTACAGTGGTTTTAGAGCAACCCCTCGTTCTTCACCTTCACCGTATGGCCAAACTGGAACAGGATCGTTGCCAGTAACAATTTGCTCTTTTAGGCTAGGACCGGAATAACTGGTAGGCATGCCGCGAGCAATTTCTCCCAATTTAGCAGGGAATATATATTTAAGAGCGTGAATAAAGAATTCTTCACATGCTTGAATGATGGGTTGGGGTTTATTAGGAGGTTGGTAGGGGGTGATTAAGCCAGCAGATACTAATCTCTTAAAAGCACTGTTAATTTGCGATGGGCTTAAACAAAGCTCGGACGCGAGACTATATTGAGACCAATGTTTATCATTGGGTTGAGCTAAAAGTTTAGCTAAAACAACGATATCTTGGGGTTTGATAATCATGAGCTACTACTCTCCCATTCCATATTCTAAATTCTAGAATATGGAATGATTGTAGTCAAGTTTACTTTTAAGAAGCATTTAATTAGGTTTATTCTAGGACCCTTTTGCTGGATAATTCATAGATCTTATTCACAATAACTGAATGGATAATATGAATATTGAAGGCAGACAAGCTAAGCCATTTTTAAAATGGGCGGGGGGGAAGCGATGGCTCGCATCCTCCTATATTCATCTTTTCCCTGAAACCTATGAAAGGTACATAGAGCCATTTGTGGGTGGAGGAGCGGTTTTTTTTCATCTATCACCTTCAGAGGCAGTGCTTGGTGATATAAATCAAGAGCTGATAGAAACATATAGTGCTATTAAAACAAACTGGCGAAAAGTAGTTGAAATATTGAGTAGGCATCAAAAGAAGCATAGCCATGATTATTATTACAGGGTAAGGTCATTAGTCCCTAGTTCAAAAATCGAACGAGCAGCGCGGTTTATTTATTTAAACAGAACTTGTTGGAATGGTTTATATCGCGTTAATCTTTCAGGCGAATTTAATGTTCCAATCGGAACAAAAACTACTGTTATTTCTGATGACGATGATTTCGAGAGTTGGTCGAAAAAATTACGTCAAGCAAAATTAATACAGAGTGATTTTGAAATTTTGGTAAATGAAGCAAAAAAAAACGATCTATTGTTT
Organism: Gammaproteobacteria bacterium; assembly: GCA_019634835.1. Lineage (GTDB taxonomy): Bacteria > Pseudomonadota > Gammaproteobacteria > DSM-16500 > DSM-16500 > Aquicella. Next base: position 69,175 of record JAHCAO010000008.1, on the reverse strand, counting down.
GTTGATCCACCCTATACGGTCACACACAATTTTAATGGATTCATAAAATATAATGAACGTCTTTTCTCATGGCAGGATCAAGAACGACTATTTCATGCTTTGTGCCGTGCAAAAAGCAGAGGGGTTAAAATTATTGCTACCAATGCATTCCATGAATCTATTTGCTTGCTTTATTCAAAAAAATTCGAATTGATTGAAGCTAAACGATTTAGTGGGATATCAGGTGATTCAAGTTATCGTAAAAGTATCGAAGAATACATAATACTAGCTAATATAGGTTGATACTATGAAAGAGTTTTTTGAGAAAGCAAAATATCAAGATAGTCCATTGCGTGCATTAACAGATTTTTTGAGTGCCGAAGAATCTAATAAAAACGCAAAAAAATATAATGAAATGCGGTTTGTAGGACATGTGCTTGAAATAGGGTTTGATCAAGCAACCTTAATTACTTCGGACCCGTATAAAAAAGCAGTTGGAGGGATACCAAGAGGTTCATACCTTATTATGGCTCCTGATTCACTTGAAGGATTGCCACCACATTTTTCATTACTACGAGTCGCAGATGTTGCAGCAACACCTTTATCAGAAGGTGTAAAACAGACTTATTTTGAACTGCATAAAAAATCCATGCCGGAGTTAGACATTTGGACAGAAAGTGAATTACAGTGGGGCGCCCTAAAAGCTACTGTACTGGGAATGTTTTATCCAAACCTGGAAGATCCAAATAAACTTGCATTTTCTGGTGATGTGAATAATGTTGTTAGCGCACATAGATATAAGGTATATGCTCCCAATAAAGAATTGCTCGATTTGATAGTTAACGGAATTGTAAGAGATGAAAATAAATTTTCATTAGGAAAGCTTAGGCTAACAGAATGCGCTCTTCCGTTTGCTAATCAACCACAGATGGAAATCGAAACAAAAGTATCTACATTAGATTTTCGTGGATTTCGCACCGCAATGTTTGGCAAAACTCGATTAGGAAAAAGTAATGTTGTTAAACTTATAGCACAAGGGATACTTGAAACATCTAAAGCAAATAGTTCAGTGGGCCAGCTAATATTTGATATAAATGGAGAATATGCTAATGACAACCCTCAAGATGGGAATAAATCAATAAGAAGCGCATACAGCGAGCGTTGTAATGTCTATGCGTTAACACCAAGAGACTCAACCCCATCTAAACCTTTGAGGTTAAATTTTTACGAGCAACCTCATTCTTGTATCGAAATTCTTGCTTCAATGTTACGGCAAGATGGTAAGACAGCAGATTATATTAAAAGTTTTTCAAGTGTTCAGTTACCAAATATTGATGAAATCGGAAAGCTTTCCTTTGATGAAAAAACCCGCGCTGTTCGTAAAGTTCAAATTTATTGGGCGATTTTAAAGATGGCTGGCTTCGATGCGGATGAAGGAAGACTTAAGAAATTAGGATTATATGCAAAAAATGCAAAAGATTTTAGTCCACACTTCAAAGATGAGCTACGTAATACAGCTTACCAAGCAATACAAAGGTGTGATCCGCCTGAACATCCCAACAATTTAGATGCATTAGTTAATGAGCTTACTGTTATTGCAAGATTCAAAAAAGATAATCCGGATGATGCAAATCTGAAGACTTCTTCAGGAAAATTTTTGTTTGACTCAGATGATAATGCGCTACTAGATTTTTTGGTTCCTAAATTTGCCGGAAGTAGTGGTCCAATAATATTGAGATCTTATCTTGTCTATCATGCTTCTAATGCGGGAGATTTTAAGAAAGAAATACTTAAAGCACTAGATGCTGGCCGTACTGTTATTCTTGATTTGGGTAGTGCGACAGAAACTACACGCCGTTATTTTTCTGATATGTTGTCGCAAGAGGTATTTAAACATCAAGAAAGTAAATTTGTAAATAATGCTTTGGGTGCTCATTTTGTACAATTGTATTTTGAGGAAGCTCATAATATCTTTCCCAAAGATGATAAGGATATAACAGGGGTGTATACAAGATTTGCAAAAGAAGGTGCAAAATTTCACATAGGAATGGTTTATTCAACTCAATCACCTTCCACAATAAGCCGTGAATTACTTGCTCAAACCGAAAATTTTTTTGTGGGACACTTATCTTCGCAAGTTGAGGCTGCTGCGTTAGCAAAAATGCAAATTGCATATGAGGGATTAGAGGCTGATATTTTAAAAACTCGTACTCCAGGATATATGCGAATGCTTACATTTTCGCATCGATTTGTAATTCCAATGCAAGCTAATAAATTTGAAGCAGTAGTAGGACGAGGAGAATAAGATGCCATATCAAGGTGGAGCTCGTCTTCCGGCTGAAAGAGCTAGTAAATTAGGCCATTTAGACGTACTTAAAAGTGAGCTAGTGAATGAATTAGTTCAAAAATTTGAAAAGACCGCAATCGATCAATCAGAAGAAGAAAAATTTAAACGTAGCTGGATTTCTTTTGATTCAACAGACTTGCCTTTACGGTTAGTTTTTTCTGTAGATGGATCCATTCAGCCTGTGAGATCAGACCAGTATCCTTTTAGAGAGCTTTGTTTTGTAAAAACAGCATTACTCCGGCTAGATGCTGTTGCAATAGAAAAATTAGATAAAACCTCTCCTCATCCCCTCGCATTAAAAGATTTGTTATCAGAAAGTGCTCTATATCATGCAACAGTTTTTCCACTGAAAAATATTAGTTTTGAAGAACTAAATAATTATCATGCAATTCGTAAAATTATTTATGATTCACTCAAGGATCCATCTCTTAGTGGCGAGCCATTTGAAACCTTGAAATGGCTTTCTTATCAAAAGTGGCAAGATCAGCACCTTCGTTCGCCTAGCTTTCAATGTCCACATTGCAATGAAAAGATTGAAGGATTGCCATATGATTATGATGAGAGTAACTGTGAGCACTGTCAAAAAGAAGTTTTCTTAACAGATATGCTGAGTTTTCATTTAGATATGGCTGAAGATACAGCACCACAAGATGTGCCATCAGCATATATGTTGATACACGAAACTTTATTGCTATTTACGGGTATCCGTCATTTTTGGAATAATAAAACTTTACTTGAAAAGTGCTTATTTATTAAAGATGGCCCGTTAACACTTCGTGGACAATATTCTAAGCTTGTTCCGAATATTCGTGCTCTTTTTGAGTTTGCAAAGCGTAATGGAATAAATATTCATTTATTTGGTCAAGAAAAATCAGGAGCTTTCTGCGATCACCTTAACTTGTTGGCTAGATTTGCCCCCGCCAAGACTTTGTTTCTTCCAAGTAACGCATATATTCGAACTGAAATTAAGCATTCTCCAGAGCACACAGAAGAATATGGTCATCGAACCAATTATGGAAACAAACTTTTTGTAAAAATTAATGATTACCATCATATGGTATTAAGTATTCCAACAGGTGATTATGTCGATAGTCAATCATTAGATCAGCTAATTGGGCTCCAAAAAATATTAAGTACATTACCAATGCTTTTAAGCCAGAAACATGAGGGTGCGTTGTTGCCAATTGAGTTAGCTAATGGGATTGCGTCCCTATCCACCTACCCATCAGCAAGGATTCTTAAAGTGTTTGCAGGACTAACTTAACACAATGTAATAAAGCATTTTGTTTTGATGAAGTTAAAATTATGAATATTATAGCTAGCTAATGAAGCTTTTTGTTTTTGATTAGTGTTAATGCGTATTCAAGGTATTAAATATGGCTTTTTTAACATAAATTATTTGAGTCAAGTTTATCAATTAGCATTTCAATAAGGGAGCTGGGAGAACTGTTGGGTGCAATATTTTTATAAATTTTTAGCAGAGTAAAAAAATCTTTGGCTTGTTCTAATGTAACTTCTCCGTTTCCTATCTTATGCCAAATTGCTTCGCTTATTTCAATTAAAGATTCCGTTGATAACTTATCGGGTACTTCAAAACTAAGAGCTTGTGTTTTAGCTTTAGGTAAGATTTTATCTAAGGCTAAACGTAAGCAAGCTTCATTCCCTTCCAGAGCTAACTCAACACATTTATTAATGAGAGCAGGAGCATGAGGCTCTAACAATTTTATAAATTGTGTATTCTTGTTTAAGCTGCCATTAGGTCGCCCTTTAGGATTTCCACTTTTTCCTGGCTCAAAAGTCATGGTGATCCCCTTGTTAATTCATTGTTAATTACAGCAACGTGATTACAATCATACCAAATATCTTGAGTCCCTTGAGCACCTTTAATCACCTAATTTTAAAGGGGCTCAAGAAGATCAAGGTGCTCAAGAAATTTCCTCTATCGATTCATCTGTTGGCAACGACCAACACCAATTACCATTTTTTACACCTTTAATTTTCCTTGGTTTAATGCCCAGCTCTTTGCGCGCCCGTTTTGTTGATGCTGCAGAGATATTGGCTTTATCAGCTTCTTCATAAATGTGCTTAGAATCTTTTTCGCCGCTGGCTAGTATTTTCCTTAGAAAACTTTTTGCTTCACCAACAGCATCATTTCCACTTTGGGTATTACCTGATAAAGCTTCTTCTGCTGATATGGTTACACAACTTGACTCCCAATTTATTCTTGAAGATGTAATTCCATTTTCTATCTGACATTCTTCTATGCTATAAGATAAGCCAGTTTCATCGTTTCCAAGGTTATTTTTTAGCGGTAAGAATAGCCTTATAGAATTATTTTCCTTATCCTTGAGAGCTCATATGCAGCTAGAGATGCAGCAACATAAGCAATGCTACCAGAGACTCTATGAATAGCAGATTGATGCTTGTTTTTATTGTTATGAGAAACACATATGATACGAAGATTATGTAATTCTGCTAATTTGCTTAATGGTGCTAGAGTTGCTATAACTTGAGTATTTTTACTATCATCTATATCACCCACATAAGCAGTAATCGGATCAATAAAAATTGCTGATACGTCTTGAATATCTCTCAGCAAATTAGTTAATTCTGGTATATCCGCATTAATATCGAATAAATCTTCAATACTATTTCCATCTCTAATCAAACGTTTTACTGAATCTATGATGACTATTTTTTGCAAATCTGCTCCTGCTGCTATTAGCCTTGGAACTAATGTATCTTCTGCATTATCTTCAGCACTTAAAAAAATGACTTTGCCTGAATTACATTTCGTTTTATCTGGCCAATCGTTACCCTGAGTGATTGTAGCTGCCATGTTTGCGGTTACTTGAGATTTCCCAACGCCAGCATCGCCAGAGATAAAAGAGATCTTGCCCTTTGCAAATCGTTTTTCCCAAAGCCAGTCTATAGGCTTTATTATGATATCTGAAGCGATACGATAATTAATATTATGTGTACTTTGTGTGAGAGGATGTATTAATTTCAAATTTTGAATGTCGTTCTTATTCGCTGCAGGATTTTTTTGTAACCAATCAATAATGTCACCCCCTTCAGGAAGATTAAGGGCGTCAGTATCAACCCATTGCACATTACAACCTAATTGGTTGAGTATTTCGATAACTTCACAGGCATATTTATATCCCGATTTATCTTTATCAGGCCAAATAATAATATTTTTATTTTTTAAAATATCCCAATTTGCATCCGCGGCACTATTACTGCTACCGGAAGTGGTTGCGTAAAAGCCAAGTGCTATCAAAGCATCAACTTTTAGTTCTCCTTCAGTAATGTAAACTGTTTCATTAGATAATTTTGCTAGTAATGGAAGCTTATAAAGAGGTTTTCCTTTTAAGAAAGATGGTTCCTTCATCACCCAAAAATTATTTTTATCTAAGTGAAATGGCCTAATCAATTTTTTACCATTTGGATGTTTAAGTCGCATTCGAAAATATGTTAGATTGCCATTGGTATCCTCGTATAAATGAGTTCCTATGAATTTATATCCTTTATTTAATTGTTTACTTGCATGTGTGTTCAATAATTCATGTATGTTGAAATTATCCATGACCCCACGCTCCTAAATCTTTAGCTGCTGTTATAAAATCAAATCCATAACGAAGTTGATGAAAGGCTAGGATGTCGCAGCCTTTAGCATTACAACTAAAGCACTTGAAGTGACCGCTTTCGATGTTAATGCTTAGACTAGGATTTCGATCCTGATGAAAACAACAGTTAACCAGAATCCATTTCGATTTGGTTTTTATAGGTAACTGGGAAAGTTGAGTTGTATAGTAATGGATTGGATTAGGTAGCAAAGCACGGTTAAATCCACCATTTTTTCTGGTATACTGTTTTCTGTAAATAATTTTATTGCTACCTCTGGTCGCGCCAACGACGTAGAGGCTATTTTTAATTGCCATACTTTGCTCCTCCTTGTTGACGGCTTTCTTCGATGCGCTGCTCTATCCAATCATCTACTTCGCTTTCAATCCAACCGACTGACCGCTTTCCTAGCTTGATGGGTTTGGGGAATGTACCTTCGGATACCATTAAATAGATTGATGAGCGAGGACATCCTGTTTTGTCCTCTACTACAGGAAGTCTTAGGAATTTGTTTTGCTGTCTACTTGGGTCCATTGGGTGCTCCTTAACATTTTTAGGTATGTAGAGAACCAAATAAACCAAGATTTAATGTGCTTGTAACCAGTCAAAGGGTACGGAGGTATACCTTTCAAAACCTCCAGAGGTTTATTTAACTATTTGATATTTATTAAGTTAATATATTAGGAGGTTGATTGGGCTTGCGTGAGCGATTTCCACCTTTACAGTATTTTTCAGGTTTAATTAGCGTATCGATTATCTCGGCATTGCTTTTTGCAACATTGAAAGTGGTTGCTATCCAATTAGTTATTTCTTCTTTTTTGGGTGGTTTATTCGGATCAACAGTTTTCCAGAATTGATTGTAGGTCATGTCGATTATTTTTTTGAGCTTATCTATTTCGGGGGAAGATACTTGATTTTCAATTGGCGATATATTCAATTCATTGGCTAGATAAGGATAGGACTCTATAAATTCTTGCTTATCACTGTCGGTAAGCCTAGAAATTGTGGTTGCTATTGCATTTAACAATCCTCTCGGTATATCTATAATTCCTTTTTTTATAGATTCGTTAACATACCAAAAAGGTGGTGCGCTTGCGTGAGTAGGTTTGTACCAAGTTTTGATATTATCGAGTAATTCTTGTGGTTCTTTTAAGGTAAGTTCATATTTGCTGTGAAAAGTATCAAATCTTGTAATCTGTTTAGGATCAATATCACATAGTATGCTAGCTGCTTCCCAGTCATACCATTTTTCTTTGGCAATTTCCTTTATGTAATTTGGTGGAAGATACTGCTGGATTTTTGATTGCATGTAAATCCTTCTAAAGTTTTTTATGCGGTTTTTAAGGTTAAAATTGTTGTTGGGTTTGCAAGTTTCTCTAAATAATCTGCCCAGTGCTGCATCATTTTGTGACGCTCTAGCAAATACTGAGCGTAGTTGTAAACCGCGCGGACATTATTGCGTTCACCATGTGCGAGCTGCCGCTCGATTGCATCACGATTCCAGCCTTGTTCATTGAGCAGAGTAGAAGCCATTGAGCGGAATCCATGGCCAGTCATTTCATCTTTTGTATAGCCAAGGCGACGTAATGCACCAAGTACAGTGTTTTCGGACATTGGACGCTTTGATGTGCGGATGCTTGGGAAAACGTATTTTCCGTTGCCAGTGTAGGCTTGTAATTCTTGTAATATGGTAATAGCTTGTGTGGATAGTGGAACAATGTATTGTTCACGCATTTTCATTTTTTCTGCTGGGATGCGCCATTCTGCTTTTTCAAAATCAAATTCTTCCCATTCAGCATGGCGTAATTCGCCGGGACGAACAAAAAAGAGCGGCGCCAACTGTAATGCACATTTGGTAACGTAGAAGCCTTCGTATCCATTAATAGCACGTAGAAGCTTTCCAACTTGGAGGGGATCTGTAATGCTCGGATGATGTTTCTTTTTGACTGGCGCTATGCGCCAACTAGGTCGGCAGAAAGGTTGCGTTCAGCGCGTCCAGTGGCGATACTATAGCGAAATACCTGGCCGCAAATCTGCAATATTCGATGAGCAGTTTCAATCGCGCCTCTGGCTTCTACACGCCGTAAGGCAGAAAGTAACTCTGGCGCAGTAACTTCGGTAATGGGTCGCCTGCCAATCCAAGGAAACACATTCTGCTCAAAAAATGCGTGACCCATGTTCTTTCGTCCATTTAGGGGTAAATTTAGCGTGCCACTCGCGGGCAATGAATTCAAAGCTGCTTTCCGCAGCGAGTTTCTTTGATCGTTTAATGGAATTTTTTAGGACACCAGGGTCAATATGATTGGCAAGCTGCTTGCGTGCTTCTTCGCGGGCATCTCTAGCAGCGGATAAAGTGACTTCTGGGTATGAGCCGAGCGAAAGTTTCTTTTCGATGCCAGCAAAGCGATATTTGAGTTTCCAGAGCTTCGATCCATTAGGGTTCACTAAAAGGTAAAGACCTTTTTCGTCAGCTATTTTATAGGGCTTTTCTTTAGGTTTCGCCGTTCTTACTTTGACTTCTTTTACACCCATGGGGGCCTCACTTTTAATTCGGAGCTATAAGCCCCTATATCGGCCCCACTTTGGTATTGGATGTTGGGGGCTTCTATTGGATTTAGTGAGACAAAGATTAAATAAAAAAGGCCTTTATTTCAAGGCCTTTTAGATGTTTTTGGATGTTCTAGGAAATTAATTCAGTGGAGGCGGCGGGAATTGAACCCGCGTCCGCGAATCCTCTACTATCGGGTCTACATGTTTATCCAATTTTTTAATTTAGCCATTTCACCCCCAATTGGAAGGGTTTGAAGCAGCGATCCCATGTATTTTAACAGTCTGATCTTGGGCATATCAGCCTGCAAGCTTGTATGTTATGACCATCCATTGCTTACTTTCGTAAGCATCCGATCGTACAAGCACAACCGGTGGATGGCGCTGTGCCGGTGTTTAGGCGGCGTTAGAAACAACTGCTTCGTTGTAGAAGCGGTCGTTAACTATAACAGCGAAGTTGCGTTTGTTTTTGGCAACTATTTGGTTTGTAACAATTTTTTACGAGGTTATGTTACGTCCTCGACATGCACCTCAAGCTTTGTAACCCACGTCGAAACCAGGTCACCCCCTTTAAAATTATAGTCGATTAAACTGACTAATGATTAAATTAAGCTTACTAAATGGTATTGATTTTAATTGTAAATAGCAAGCTCGATCAAGAATAGAAAAAACACTCCGCGGGAACGTCTGAAAAACACTGGTGTTTATCAAGAGGCGAGAGTTGAATATGCAAATGTAGCAGATGGAGCTATATTATCCATATGCAACCAACTGGACTGGACTGCAATGCAAAGAAACATGACAAAAAAGCTACTGTTAAATAGTTTCTGGATATCTTTATTAGCACATTTACTACTTTTATTAAGCATCCTCGTGATAATGGTCTTCCAACCACCACGCAAAGAAAAAAAAGAAAAGGTTCCACATTACTATGTACCCTCTTATACTTATACTGGCTCAATTAAACCATCTACAATCAAGCAAAATACAAAAAATATGCAGACGGTTGAAAATACTCCATCAAATATTAAGAACACGAATAACAACACTAAAGACATTGAACAAATCCAAAGTGTTAAACATACAGAAAATACACTGCATGTTCAAAAGGTCCAAAAGTTTCAGAAAAAAAATAAGCTAAGAAGAATTCAATCTATTCAACCATCATTATTAGCCGCTTCCTTTGAAATGCTTAGACAAGAACAATTAAGAGAAGTCACTAAAGCCCGAGAAAGAGATCCCATTTATTTAATCGGTGATGATAACGCACCTGCCGACCCCTTAATCAAATTAATGGGACAGTCTTTATCAGCTCATTTCCGTTACCCAAGAATAGCAGGTGAGTTTGGTATTAAAGGCAAAGTGATCATTGAATTGACCCTACATCCTGAAGGATACTATTCAGATGTGCAAATGATTAAGTCTAGCAACAATCAAGACCTTGATGCTGCAGCTTTATACGCCGTAAATTCAGCTCCTATTGTTGCTGGCGCAAATCGTTATATTGCCAAACCTAGACATTTTGTCATCGGATTTGTATTTCATTAAGCCTCTTTAAACAGTATGCCAACTGCCATCAGAAGTCACACAAGCTGTGTCCCGTATGACTTTTTTATAATTTCCCTTCGTCACCTCCACCTCATACTCACGACAGAATGGATTACCTCGAATAACAATTTTTTTAATTGGTGTAACAGTGTAAGTAATACCAGAAGATCCATTTTCCCAACGAGTAGCTTTACCTGGTGCCGCATCTAACGCACGCGACATTTTAGCCTTATCATTTGCATCCATGGATTGTACCCCTATGTCACCCCCTCCAGACATAGTGATATTCACATTAGTTTCTTTACCCGTTTTATCAACTGATTTTCCAATCAACCCTTTACTTTCATGTCTGACATTCTCTGTTGATCCAAAGCCCGGTATACTAGGTAAACTCGAGCAGCCAGCTAAGCCAATCATCCCCATGAGTAGTGTTAGCCTTACAAATACTCTTTGCATAACAGTCAATCCTCCATTTCCATAGATGCATGAATAGTATTATTCATACTATGTGCGTAAAGAGAAATATTATAACTTACTCTTCATCAGAATATTAAAAAACAATCCCTAATTAAAACGTGAACCGGTATTCGAACTCCATTTTTAATGCTAGAATAACTTGAAAATTGTACAAATGTAGCAAAATTTTATACTTACTCAATATTTATTTAGGCCAACTATATAACTGTAACTACCATGCATCCTCTAAACAAAGATACAACCAACCTTTTGCCCTGGAAACTATATCTCTCTATTACCATAGAATCATTGCTAACGTTTTACATTGCTACCTTTTGCATTGCTATGTATTTTATTCATCGCGGTACACAATGGGTGACTCTGAGTGTGGTGATGGGTATTTTGTATTTATTTGTCATTTTTACTTGCGCTAAAAGAATCTTTCAAGCTTTACCCGTCTCAGCTCTAATGCTTATTATTCCTCTCGCTCCTCTCATTGCTATCGGCATGGTGATTTCACTGATTCCTATCTTACAGTACCTATAGTATTAAACACTGCCATTAGCCACGAGCAAACATTAAGATACCCCAAAAAAGAAAAAGGGCAGTTTTGGAGCTGCCCTTAACAGAAATCTGTAAATCATCCTTGTTAAATTTGCATCCTGCAATAACACAAAACGAGGAGTGGTTGCAGAATCCTTTCAATAACCGCTAGTCAATCCTTGACTATGAAATGCAGTTTATCGAGCATAATTAACAATGACAATAGATATTATTCATTACTTTTATAAACAGCTAATTTAAGCACAATTTTAAATCAATAAAATTGTAAATGTAAATCATATGGTTATGTGACTGCATTCATTTGCATACACTTTTCACTAGCTTGTATTTTGATGAATATCCTCTTCAACATAGAGCGAATGTCTTACAAACTAAAAGGGTTAATAGATTACATTTTCATCTCTGAGAAAAACTTAGTTTCAGAAACTCATGTGACCAATTTCATTGTGTAGAGTATTCATACGCTTTACATAACCCTTGTAAAACTAAGTCAGGTAAAATGACATCAAACAAGGCTTTTTCTTTAAATAACTGCGAAAAGCCTCCCGTGCCGATGATAAGAGTAGGTTCAGCATGAAATACTTCATGCTTCATGCCAAGAATTATTTCTTTTAATGCACCTAATTGACCATAATAAAGACCTGTTTGAATACTTTCTCTCGTAGTACGGCCAATATAAGTAGACGGCTTTTCAATATCTACTTCCATTAATTTAGCTGTATTAGTACGCAGTGATTCCATACCTAAACGCATGCCAGGTAAAATTGCACCACCAAGGTAATCACGTCTTTTTGTGATCGCATCTAATGTAGTTGCTGTTCCCATGTCAACGATAATTAGGTTTTTGTTGGGGAATGCATTCACAGCGCCAATTGCATTGGCAATTCTGTCTGCACCGACTTCATTGGGATTCTTGTATTTAATATTAAGCCCTGTTTTCACGCCTGCCCGCAGCATAAAATAAGGTGATTTGATATAAAGAGAAATAGTATGCCGAATAGTATAATCACAACTAGGAACAACTGAGCTGACCGCGGTAGCAGAAATATCTTCTAACTTAATATTGTTGATTTGCAATATATTAACCAGAAAAATACCAAATTGATCTGCTGTACCAATTAAGTGCGTGGCATAACGAAACCGCGCGACCAAATGATCTTGATCAAACACCCCGCCTAATATATGAGTGTTACCAATGTCCAGACCTAGCAACATCATTCTTTCCCTCCCAATAAGGAAAAATGCCTCGATCCTTTTGTTGCAAAAAACTTCTCATGTACCCTTCTCGCTTTCATTATCCCGTTTGCTTGAAATCAATTGGCGCATGTTCTAAATCTACAATAATAGGCTGCAGTTGCTCTGACGCGTCAATTTGCGCATACGAAATGATAAATATTTTATCACCCACTTCGGCTTTTCTTGCTGCTGCCCCATTCAAAGCAAATACTCTGCTTCCTACTTCGCCTTTAATCACATACGTTTCAAGACGTTCGCCATTATTCAAATTGACTACTTGAACCTTTTCATTCTCACGGATATTAGCTTGTCTCATGATTTCTTCATCAACAGTGATAGAACCCACATAAAATAATTCTTTATGTGTGATCGTGGCATAAGCAATTTTAGACTTCAACACAGTAATTTGCATATCATTAACCTTTTATAATGGAATATTATCAATTAAACGCACTTCATCGATCCAAACAGCACCCAATCGACGTTGCCATTTGTCTACAATATAATCGACTTTAAAACCAAGTTTTTTTAACTCTACAGTAATTTGCTCCGTATTTAATGTACTCTGCATTAATCGTGGGAAATGACTAGCATGATTGCGCTGCTCTAATGTTAAGCGCGAATTACGTGAACTAAATGCGACATTATCCTCTTCCCTAATAGTAGGACACCCAATAATTCCAATAGGTAAAAACAAGGCTTCTGCCATTTTTTTTATGAGCATGAGTTGTTGATAATCCTTTTCACCATAGTATGCGCGCGTAGGTTGAACGATATTCAAAAACTTTAATACTATCGTCATCATTCCTGTAAAATGCCCAGGACGATGCTCCCCTTCTAATATTTTACTCATTTCTGTTTCATGCACTTGCACTTGGTATTGATCGGGATAAAGTATGTCAGCATTGAGTAACAGCAAATAATCCATTTTATTTTCTTCTAGAATGGCTTTGTCTTTGTCAATGGTACGCGGATACAAATCGAAATCACGTGCTTGATTAAATTGAGTCGGATTAACAAAAATAGCAGCGACAGTAATATCATTTTCTTGTTTAGAACGCTGGCATAAGCTAACATGCCCCGCATGCAAGTTTCCCATTGTATGAACCAAACCTATCGACTTACCAATCAGTTGCTTCTTGATTGCCCGCCAATGATCAATTTCCGTAACAATGTTCATCATTAGGAAAATCTCCTGCTTTGACTGCTTGAACATATTTTTCAATACCATTCCTGATTTTCACTTGTCCTTCCACAAAAACTTTCACAAATTTTGGTTTAAAATCGGTATTCAATCCTAGTAAATCCTGGTAAACAAGAACCTGTCCATCCGTATGGAAGCCAGCTCCAATTCCTATTGTTGGAATATGCAAAGACTGCGTAATTTCTTTTGCCAGCTGCGTTGGGATACATTCCAAGACTAATGCAAAACAACCCGCTTCTTGCAACAATAAGGCATCTTGTTTCATACGCTCAGCTTGCGACTCTGATCTACCTTGGACTTTTAATCCTCCTAACATATGCATCAGCTGCATCGTTAATCCCAAATGCCCCATCACAGGAATTCCCGATTCTGTTAAATGACGAATGAATGGTAAATTTCCTGTAGCATTTTCTAATTTAACTGCCTGAGCACCAGATTGCATTAATACCTGCGCAGCTGACACATTTTTACTGAGTGACTTCCTGTAGCTTAAAAAGGGCAAATCACTCACAATGAATTTCTCACTGGCGCCTCTAGACACTGCTGCAGTATGAAAACGCATCATTTCCAGTGTGGCAGATAATGTATCTTTAAATCCATGCATCGTCATGGCCACACTGTCACCCACTAACAAACAATCAATAGAGGTTTCCGCTAAAATTCGCGCGCTCGTATAATCATAACAAGTCACCATGCTAATTTTTTCACCTTTATGCTTTTTTAGCGTAAAATCAAATATGTTCACGTTTTTACCTCCTGCGTAGGAACAGCCGCTGTGATTTTCTCGTAACAATCAATGAAACTTTTATATATCAATTGAAAAGGATCGTGCTCAAGTGCAATAATATTTTTTTCAATTGTAATATGATCTCTACGTATCAAAGGACCCGTTAAAGCAGTACTAGATTGAGTCAATAAATTTTGCGTTTGCTGGTACAAATAAGGAAAAGCGATGGATTGTGGTAGATGAAATTCACTTTCCAGTACACTAAAAAATTTCTGCCACAATAAACAACTGAAATTACCGCTAAGTACACATAGCGCATGATATTTGGGTTTAAGTGATTTATGTAAACGCACATGTTGATTTGGCAATCCAGGAAGCAGCTCCTCAAACGGAGCGGCATCATGATCTAAAACAAACGGAATGGCTTGATAATGCTGCAAGTCATATAGGCTTTCATTAAATGTCATCAGAGGATGTGCGCCATAAGCATTATTTGTCACTAAACTACCTGAGAAATGGATGTGTATAGATTGGCTATTCTGTAAATGCTCTTGGATAAAATGTTCAATTGCATTGTCACTAATTAGCAATAACACATGCGTGGCACGATCAAGCGCACAGCTTAATTGTGCATAAGGTTGATATCTAGACCAAGAAGAATAAGAAAGTTGCAATTGGGAAAAATAATATTGAACATGGCGTGCCGCTCGGCCATTACCAATAATCAGATAGTGAGGTACTTGTCGCATGATCAAGTCCTATTGCAAAAATTAAACTATGCATTAAGTGTCTCCGCCAACAGAAAATGGTCGGATCACCCCGTAATTTACCTCATAATCCGTTCTGATTCAAATAAATTACATGCATAGCAGGACGCTCTGCTAAAAAAGCGGGCCGTCTATCAAGCAGTAAGCATTGACCAGGAATAGCAAATTCTGAGCAGGTCTGCCCTTTTTATTCTCCATAAACAATAATACACAGCTCAATAATTTCCGTTATTTTTTATTAAAATGAAGGATGGACTTTTAATGTTCTCACTATTTTAAAGAATACGTTTCTCTTATGTTCATATGCGTGTTCGTTTCTTTGTGTAAATTAAAATGCAGTCTTGAATAATATGACGGGGTAAAATTGGATAAGATTCAATTTGACATCTATCTAGCTTTGAAAGAGCAATATTTTGACATAATTATTTGAATTAATTTTCAATTGTTTAAGAAGAAAAAAGAAGAAAAAATTGAATACCTCAAATATACTCTTGAATCAAGTTCACAAATTTTTCTGGATACTCGATAAACGGTAAATGACCACAATTAGCAAAACAAAAATAAGTTGCACCAGGAATAAGATTAGCCAGCGATTGAGTAGACTTTTCATTAAAAATCAAATCTTGATCCGCACCAATAATCATAGTAGGCACATTAATTTTTTCCACCCACTCTCTCGAATCAAATTGCTTCAATGCTGCATACTGCCCTTCATAACCTGTAACACCCAGTGGATAAGGGTTTTCTAGGTTTTGTTGAATCAATTTATCAAGCACACCCGGTTGAGAAAGAAATTGATATGAGAATATCCAGCTACAAGATACTTTGATTAGAGAAATCAGCGGTGCATTTGCTTTGATCAACTCAAGCTGTGCTGCAAGATATAAATTAAAGCAATATTGCGCTGTGGTAGCAGAATTACTAATCACAACAGATTTAACCCTTTCTGGATATTGATAAGCAAGCATTTGTACAATATAACCACCCATGGAGTTACCAATAAAATGCGCTTGCCGTATACCAATGTGAGTACAAAGCGCAATGACATCATTTGCCATTTGCTCTATTGAGTAAGCACCAGCCGGCACATCAGTTTGGCCTATACCACGATTATCTAGCAGAATCACTTGGTAAGTATTTTTGAGTCTATCTACCACTTCATACCAAATAGTATGATCTGCACCAAACCCTGAGACTAAAACAATAGGCTCGCCTTCTCCATGTACCTCATAGTACATTGTAATATCATTTATTTTTAATTTTCGCATCATGCTTCAATACTAACGTAACATAATCATTTTGTATTCCAAATCTTCCATCATGTCGCTAAGCCAATAATACCCAAATGTACATGTTAGAAAAAATGCAAAGGTAAATCCGAAGCCATAATAATTCGGACCTAAATGAATTGATATCATAGTAAAAATGACATTCAATATCACAGCAATAAGAGATAACTGTAATGCTTCCATGCGTTTATCAAGATAAAATGTTATGTTTAAGATGCCAAGAAACACGACCTGCAAACTACTCCCAATCACATCAATATTTAATGTGGGCCTATAAATAAGAGAGATGTTTAACAAATTAAGTAGTTTGTCTCCTACTAAAAATACACATGCAACAACAATCGCTTGGACTTTAATGATTTCAATGATGCAATACTTTGCGTAGGAAATCATTTGATCACGAGCAACTTGAATTTGCTCTAGCGAACCTCCTTCACGAATGGACTCATTGAAACGTATATAATACTCAGAGAAATCAGTTTCAAGCCGCAATAAAAAGACCGCCATGCCAGGCAAAATAGCTAAATAAGCTAGAAATATTGGAATATCATAAAGAGGTGATGAACGCAAAGGCCCGATTAATGATTCACTTGTCAATGGATTAAACCAGAACAAATATTTATCCGCCCAAATAGCTAAATTAAAAAATAAACTAGTTAACATTAAAGAATAGTACCGTTTAGCAGGTTTCAAAAATTCAAAATCAATAAGGTGAGTTGAAG
The DNA here is from genome assembly GCA_019634835.1 of Gammaproteobacteria bacterium. Classification (GTDB taxonomy): domain Bacteria; phylum Pseudomonadota; class Gammaproteobacteria; order DSM-16500; family DSM-16500; genus Aquicella. Next base: position 52,162 of record JAHCAO010000008.1, on the reverse strand, counting down.
GATAAGCATGATAAATAGCTGAAGCCAAAACCAAAAAAATAATAGCATGACCAAACATAAAACCCAATAAATAACCATCTACTCCAAATTGCTTCATCGTTAAACCAACACATACAATTAAACTATAGCCAATAACGAAAGCATACAATACAACTTTATAATCTTTTAATCCTGCTAGTAGATTAGTTAAAACCCATATATCACATAGAATAACAAAACAGCCCATCATGAGAAATCGATAAGCAAGGTCTTGTACTGGAAAAAAAGTAGCTGTGATAAAATAAGCAAAGGCTCCCGCTAAAAATGTAATAATGAGAAGCAACCCATTCAAATTGGGTATCACTTTAAACATGTGCTTACTAAATAAAGTATCGGCAACATATCGCGTAAAACTATGTTGCGCAAAGCTACTAAAAATCAAGCTGGATGAAATAAGATACGTAACAGACACTTGAAATTGAGCAACAGGTAATTGGACTCGTTTATCTAACTGAAGCAAGATGCCCAAAAACAAAATGCCCAAGATGGAAATGATCCACGGCCCAGCACCAACAATACCGGCATATCCATAAGCTTGAAAAAGGTCAACATATCTTCCTTTAGCTAACAGCTTACGTAGCTCAAAACCAATTCCAGCCATTATATCAACCTCTTCTGATAGATGTTCCGATATTGTGTAAACATAGTGTCTTGATCATAGTACTGCTTTACTCGTGACATACCTGCCTGACTCGCTCTCTCCCATTCACTTGAGTTTGTTAATAAGCTCACAATAGCATTAGCCAAATCTTCTGGGTCAGCCATTTTAACTATCAACCCACTTTTACCTAATCTTGCATCATCCCCTGCTCGCCCCTCAATCAACTCTCTACATGCACCCACATCTGTTGCAATAACAGGTATGCCAGCAGCATTCCCTTCAAGCACCACTAAAGGCATGCCTTCACTAATTGAACTCAACACTATAAGTTGGAGCTGAGGATAAATAGTTCGCAAATCTTGCGTTGGTATTATTTTCACGTACTGCTCTAACTCTAAACTTCGAATAAGATCTTGGCACTCTATCACGTACTCAGGCGCTTCTTCCAATGAGCCAACGAGCCAAGCTTCTATAGTTTGAATTTGATGTTTGACCAGCGCAATTGACCGAATAAATGTTTTAACATCTTTAATTGGCACCACTCTACCGATAAAACCAACAACGTGCTTAGGCTTCTCCGCCAGAGGTCGATATAAATCAGCATAAAAATTTATATCAACTCCATTCGGAATAATCTCTGTTTTCGCTTTCTCCACCCCATATTCCAATTGAATATGGTTCGCACCCTGAAAAAGGCTAATAACAGGATCAGCGGCTGCATAGCAAGTTTTAGCCAAAGACTCAAAAAAGTTACTCCACAACGTTCGCAAATAACTGACACTGACAATATCTTCTTGCAGAAAATTAATGTCACGAAAAATATTTGAACTTAATATTTCAATGCGACGCTCTTTTGTATATATCCCATGCTCAGACAGGACAAGCGGACATCCAAACTGATTATGTAATAGCGTGCCTAAGAACCCTGCATATCCAGTAGATAACGCATGCACTAATTTTGCCTTAGGCAAATGGCGAACAATTTTAGGTAGTACCCAAAGTGGCTCATGAATATTTTTTATTGTCCAAAAGTAATCAATAAATGATGGCTCAGATGAGTACGTAGAATATTGCTCAGTAATATAGTCCCAACTTTCTTTTGCATAAAAAAATTGTTCTTTTGTGATTCCACCTTTAGATTTGAGGTAAAAATCAAGATGCTGAAACAATTCATTATAGTTTTCATATTTCCCCCTAAAACCTTCGTGCATATCACTCATCTGTTGATAACAAGCAGGATTAATATGCACTGATTTAGGCGAAGAATTCTGGTCAACAAAAAGATAATGTATCTCAAAATGCACTACATTATTTGGTAATTCATAATGCGGCCCATTCACATAGTCTTCTGGCCTACTTCCCAGAAAAACAATACCAAAACGATATTCAGGAAAAGCCTGAATTATTTTATGTACCCAGGTAGAAACACCTCCCAACACAAATGGATAAGATCCTTCCAGAAGTAAACAAATATCTACTTGATCCGTTTTCCGAAGCCATTTATTCATGCTTACACCAGAATTTAATTAAAGATGCATTAGTTGAAACATCACACAAATCCATGTCCTCGTTGAGATAAGCCTGCATTTGCTTAAAATCGCGGTTTGCATAACTCAATGCAGCCAAGTCAAGATAAATTTCAGGAGGTATGCGCATCAGTCCTCTTGCTACTTCTAATGCTTTTTGATACTCATCCTCTTTATTTAATTTATTGGAAATTTTTGCCAGTAATAACCATAAATTACCATCTTCTACTAAGACTTGAACGGCTTCTGTTGCGTAAATATGTGCCTTGCTCAACATCTCTTCAGCAAGCTGTCCTTGATTTAAATTTAATGAAAAATATTCCCAATACAGATACGCCAAAGATTTATTAATTTTTGCAATATCACCCACATCACTTGTTTTTTCTTTCATATCCAAACAATTTTTAATTGCACTGGTCATAAGACTCTGCTGTTTATTCAATACGTTAAAAGCATATAAGCGAATTTCATCTGTACTATCAGAAAGTAAAGCTCTATTCACATCGTTTACTTGCTTCGTACGTTGTTTATTAATGGCATAAAGTGCACGTTCGCGTTCTTCTTTACGAAACGACTGATTAAAGATTCTCGTGTGAGCCCAACCTGCCGCATAAGCAGATAATTTGGCAAATTTTTCAGATCCGAATTGTTTCTGCATCGCAGTCACGACCTCGGCCTGGCGATAGTGCCGCGCATAATAGTGAAGTAAATAAACACCTACTAGCAATAAAATTAGGCCAAAGATGGGAATAAAAGTACCAAAAGCAATAAACAATAATGATAGATATAAATGAGATTTCTTAAAACGTTTGGGTACAAAGTACAATAAAATCACTGCGAACAAGATACAGAAGAAAAAATTAAACATAAAAATATCAAAATATGTTCTCAAAGCGGGGCTCGGAGAAAATAAATACCCTAATTGATACATTTGTATGAATTGATTATCCATTCACATTGACTTCCATTATATCTCCCAATATCTCATTAAGAATCAGCTCTGGTTTTTGATCATAAAGCAACATTGAGCGCTCTGTAATACCAAGCTCCCCTATTTTTTTCCCATACGTTTCTAACAAAAATGTATTTATTCTGGCAAAGTAACCACTACTTCCCACGGCATTAGTAAATGGCATTAATGTCAGCAGAAAATCAGTATTTTCCAGATGACGATGCCACAAATAATCAAACCCACGCTGCTGCTTTTTAATTGAAAATAGAATGTTATCGACTTGATCTGAGTTATCTATTCGGATCGCAACTATTGAGCTATCAATCCCGATTGATTTTTTTAGATAAAGCAATTTACCAAGTTCTTTCAGAAAATCTGGCGGACAATCTGGAAATAAAACCAATAAATCTTTAGTTTGTTGCACAACAGCGACTTCTTCTGAAAAGTATAGCGTTAATATCTGCATGATCTGTAGTGTTTCAGCATTCAATCGCCAAAATGACATTTCTTTTACTACGAATATACCGATGAATTGTTTATGGCTTGTATACATTGGCACAACAGCAATGTATTCCGTGTTCTTTGGATCTGCCATATCGTTTAAAGTAACATAATTATGCTCGTCGTTATCAATCACGTATTTAACTAATGGATCATTCAAGTCCAGCATTTTCACCGTGCCAATCGCCGCAATGGGATTAATATTCAGTTTACCTGATTGATATAAATAAATTGCAGCATCACGCAACGAACAATATTGACTGACAATTTCTAAAAAATAAGCAGCATTTTTTGAATCAATCTGTCCATCAGATTCAAGTAATGATTGTTGTAATTTTTTTTCAATTTCACGTATCGTTACTGGCTTTGAAATTAAGCTTTGCTCCAAATAATCATAAGAAACTCTAAGCACATTATATGAACGTGAAAGAGTATCCAATCTTTCCTCTGTATATTCGTATAGCTCCTCAGCTCGCAATACCCGCTGCATCCAACTTGAGCTAAAAAGCGCACAAATAAATGTTAATACCATGCCTGTTAATAAATAGGTTTGATATGGTGGCACAGATAAAACAGCCACCGATTCATGTTGTGCAACTGCTACTGCTATCACCAAGACGGATAATATTCCCGGGCCAAACCCATATTGCAATGCAATAATTATTCCTGCAAGCCATGGCCAGGGAAAGATAGTATTAATATAAAATGGATTTTCTGGATTACTCATATAGCACAGCAACAGAACAATTAATGTAATAGCTATGCTCTCAACCCAGATCCATCGTGTGGTATTCTCTCTTTGCCAAATTTGCATCCATTGCAATCTATTTATCATATGTGAAACCTATAGCTTACTTAACATATCGTTAATAAGATCTTGTGCAGTGACACTTAGTCCAGAATGAGAAGATCCAATTCGGCTGCCCACTGAACTCCACACAATTTGGTTTCTTTGTACATCAAGTATTTGTATTGAGACAGAAGCAACTGGTTCGCCATCCAATCCTACTTTGTATTGCCACTCATTAACTGCGCCAATAACCATATATCGAATATGATGTTCCAAACCAAAGCGGCGTACTTCAACTAATGACACTGAATTATTTGGACAAATAATCAATTCATTGCAATTCTTACGCGGTTGGAATGTGGCCAGGAATGCGATACCTCTTGAACGTAACACGCCTGTAGTGATCGACATTGCTCTAGTGCCTGCTTGAGGCACATCCGTATTATTAGTAAAAGTAGCAATTCCCCAAGCACTGCGTGGCTGAAAGCAATAATGCGGTAATCGCTCTGTATTAATGGTGGTACAACCAACGAACAGTGTAAATAATGATGCTAGCATGATGAGTAGAAAAGTATTTTTCATAGTAACTCCTTTTACTTATTAAAAATAATACCGATAACTTAGTCCAATTAAAATTTCTTTTTGTACGCCTGGTGCTTGATTAGTACCATTTTCATAATAGAACGCCAAATGATCACGACCAATCACTGTGCCAGCAATGCCCACATTCATAATCCTGCCTATTCCTGTCTGAGAATTGCTAAGAAGAGTGGCAGAAGCAAATGGTTTCCAACTATGTGTGTAATCTTCTAAATAAGCCACACCAACTTGAGCAGTGATGCCATACTCTGTACTGGTGCCAGGAACAACCAAATTTACATCTGTATTAGCTTCACCATCATCAGGTGGAATTAACTTAAGAATAGAACCACGTAATTGATTTGTCTTAGGATAGTATTGATTACCACGCACATAAAAGCGCAGGGACAAGTCTGGATACTGCTGCCAAAAATAATGCTCATAAGCTAAATCTTCCACATTACCGCTAGCTAGATAATGATTATCTTGCGTATAAAAGAATTTCTGTGCAAGTTGCAATGTGACTAAATCTCGCGAGGTGATGGTGTAATTAAATAACAGTGATAAATAATTCGTATAACCACCGACATATAAAAACGCAGTGTCATTCGCTAACTGTTTATAACCTAGTTCTAATCGAGAATTTAATTCATGTGTTATCAAATATTCATAAGCAAATAATATCGTTGGAAATGATTCTAAACTCTTTCGGTGCGCTGCATCTAAAAATATAAAACCACGCATCGTTTTAAACTTCGCCTGCAATCCTATCATTTCATCAGGTGTTGGTGTGGTTGCCATCTGAGATGAATTATTCACATGTACAAACCAGTCCTGTATATAAGGTGTAAGGCTAATACCAGGCGTAACAAAATACGTGCCAGCTAAATAAGTACGCAATCCTTGCAACATGCCATATTGATAAAATTCTCCTCTTAAATCGACATGATGGCTGGACTCAAGCATCACGCTAGTAAATAAATCATACATTTGATAATCATTGGGATGTTCTGTTAATCCCTGCATTGCGAGCGATTGTGCTAAGGGTAACGCATTTATTCTATCTGCTGCTTGTACTCTATCTCGATATTGTAATTTTTCGGGCTTCTCAATAAGAAGTTTTCGCATCATAGGGCGATCTTCTTGATACAATGCCAAACTTAATATTGCCGTTGCAGATGGCTTTAATCCGATCCTTAAATAATTACTATAAACTGCCTGAGCAAAATCATAATTATTTTGATCTATCGCCCAAGCCACAATTAATTCTTCCGCCTCAGGCGTCATGGACTTAGACATGAGTTGTGCAATCACGATAGCAGTTGGATCACCCGCTGCTTCTTGTTGCGATAATTTCAGATAATTCAATAGCTGATCATAATATATTGGCTTACCTTGCCTGTGCAGTAAATTAAGATAAATCGGCCAAGTATAACGGCGTAACTCATCACCAAAATGAACAAAATCCATGCCCATATTAGGATCAGTCTGATCATAAATATCTGCTAAGTCTAATTGCCAATAAGGATCCTCAAGATTGTTTTGAAGTTGCTGTGAATAGAGTGAAACAATATTCCTAGTCTCTATAGGCTGCTGCAAGCGGTAATAAGCTACCGCGCTAGCTCCCCATAAATCAGGAGAACTTGGGATCAAATGTTGTATGCGTGCAAGAGCATTTGGTAAGAGTATTTTATTATTGGTATTCAGTAAAAACCACAAATAATCTTTCTTTAGTTCCATCGAATCTGGTAATGCGCGGATCCCCTGCAAATAGACTAACAACGCCCTTTTTTCTTGTTCCGTATATTGCCATCGCTCCGCTTTCAACGTCCAAAAATACGGTAAATAATTCAAATTGCTCATCGTGCTTACAGGTATCGTGTCAATAATTCTCCCCATCTCATTCCAATGCCCTAACTGTTGCTCAATTCCCAATACATACATCGGTATTTCACTATTGGTCTTATATTTTGCCATTGCTATTTTTGCATAACTGAGTGCTTGAGTCGGGTTTCTATCTGCCAGCAAAACGATAATACGCTGATAACTCTCTAAATCAGCCGATCCTTGATTGAGTACTATTTTATAACCGTGCAGTGCTGCTTGGTGATTATTAATAGACCATGCCAACTGCGCATACATAGTCCAAAAATTTTTGTCTTCCAAAGAAGCATTGCCATGAGCAACGTCGAGTGCATCAAAAGCTTCTTTGATATGACGTTGATTAATCAATATGGAAGCTCTTTTAACTGCAATGCTGGGTGAGCTCAGATGAACTTTATCAATCACTGCTTTTTCCTTTTCGATGTCCCCAAGTGATTGATAAAGATTCGCTAACTGCTCTTTAAAAAATGGATCAGAATTAACTTTGACCGCCATTTGCAACTTAGCAATAGCAAGCTCAGGTTTACCTGCAGTTTCTACTGCATTAATATATTCTAACCAAAGGGGTTTTTGCGCATAATTTGTAGAAATTTGTAGCCAAAGTAACTCACTCAATGCTGAGTAATGATAGATTTGTTTCGCAATTTTTTTACCCGCTTCGATATCATCAATATTTTTAGTTTGCTTAGCAATATATACCCACTGATCTAGTGCTGTTTCATATTGGCTATTCCAGATTGCAACCTGTGCTAATCGTCTACGCCACAATAAATCTTCTGGCCGTTGCTTAACAGCCGCTAGAGCCAATAAGTAAGCATCCGTGATTTTATTATTCATGGTAAACACTTTATAACCCAACTCATAAAGCTCTGAGTTATACTGAATCAACTTGATTGTAATGACTTTGTTAGTTTGTTCGTCCTTAATAGATAAGGTATAGTTATCGTCTTTAGTATTATCATTGGAATTAGAGTCAGCAGCTTGCACTATAATCACAGCTTGGCTACAAAACATAAGCCCTATTATAATAAACAATAATAATTGATTAATCCGTTTCCTCATCAATTACTCCAATGCAACATCTTTTCAACAAATGGTAGCGCTATATCAGGCCTGTTCGCCGTGACTGCTAATTTAGCTAAATATTCTAGTGTTGTACTGTCATGAGCAAGAACTCCAATGTGTTTCTTTGCAGCAATTAACGCCTGATCATTAAGATTACCACGTTGTAAACTCATTAACCCTTTAATAAAATATTCTCGCTTTTGCGCAATAGTAGTAGCACGATCTTGCGCTATAAAATATAAATCCGCACTAGCATGATAATCACTGACAAATAAAGCGACTTTGGCAGCATTAGCAAAATAAGTTGCTGATATTTTTGAAGGAATAGTTGATAAACGCAGATATAGTTTAACGCCAACTTGAGCCATATTCAGTGCTACAGCATCATTCGCCACTGATAACATTTCATCTACATTTAAATAAGGAGACCGTGCTAGGATACTCACAATTTCCTTTAATAGCTCTTCTTGCTGTTTTCGAGCAGGACCATTATTTAATGCATACGCCTTTGCACGTGTAATTAAATATTCACTCCATAACGCTTGCCACTGCGTTTTGTTTTCTGGTGTTTGCGTGTAATAAGGCTTAACTAACTCCTCAGCAACAGCTATGTGTCCCAAACTCAGTTCTTGATTTGCCAATAAAATTTTATAAGTAGGATCGTGAGGATTTTTTTTCACCATATTACGTAAATAAAATAAAGAAACAGCATTAGGTTTAGCATCTTGCAGATAATCTATCGTACTGTTCTGTGGAATAATGAAATATAATATAGTAAGTGAGATAGCAAAAAAGATAAGAAAATGCCACCACTTTAACGTGAATCGCTTTTTCCTAGCTCTATTTACACTTGACGGTGAACGCATACTGAGTCTCGCCTGGCATATCATAATTGTACTGATTGTTCTGCACTGAACTAGGTGTAAGCATTTTACCTTCATGCTCCATCCAGCAATGATCCATATTACCCATACTTAACTTCAATGGTAAATAACCAGTTAAACTAACATTTAACTCTTGCTCATTACGTTGAAATTGTTTCACTACTGCGTTAGCACTAATAAGGTATGGAATGGATGATGGCGTAGCTGCCAATTGCACGTAAGACTCTGCAGCGGGTCCCAGGTGAATATAGTAATCATCACCATGTGTGTTATACCCAATTACATTTTTACTATTAACAAGATCGGGGTATCCTTCTCGCTGTGCAATACGCAGTTCCCGTAATTTACCCCCTGTTCTAATCAACCAGCCTTTACCTTGTCGTGCAATCGCAAGGTGATTAAAATCTTGCACTTTATCAATGTACTCAGTCGCAAAAAAATTAATAACAGGTTGTGCTAGTGACCAATCATAGACTTTCTTGAGTGCATCCAATGCCGCCAGCTTTGAGCCAGAATACATGTGATAATACATATTAATTGGCTTCAACCGGCGTGGTGATTCAGTTAACTTGAATGCATCGATCACATTAATGTATCCATAAAATGGAGCCGTCCATTCATTCGTATAAATGTAATCATTTTGGATAGCTGCAAATGTTTGAAAATAGGGGCCTTGATAAACACCTAGAGGGCCGACTTGTGTTATTGAATTGTTGTAATTAGAAATATCAGTATCACCACCGTTAATATTTTTAATACCAAGTTGATACGTCATTGCTAACGCTTGCTCTGGTGGATTAGCATCCCCAGACCAAAAGAGAGCTTTACACTTCTTATCTGGGGGCGCTAAGGTATGATTAATATAATTAACCGACCCAATGATTTCATCGGCAAGATTAAATTGGTAATGAGGAATATTCAGGTTGAAGTCTTCAGATTGTGCGTTAGATGGTACCTCAGGATCAATTTTTTTAGGCTGCCAATTATAGGGATGGCTAAACGTATGACTTGCAATTTCTACCCACGGTAAACGAAATATCTCTTTTACAATGGCCTCTAACGCTTCTGAATCTTTAGGGAATATCCCATTTGCTGCCACTTCACCTTGAATAACTGATATTGAAGTAGGTATCTTATACCGATTAAAAACTTCATCTAACAAAACCTTTCCTGCATAAGGACCGCGTAACCATTCACCTTTATTAGCAATACCATCACCATCAATATGCACAAACATAATACGTTTGCCATTTTCAGTGGTTGTATCCGGCACTGGCATCACTGGCAACCGCAAAACTTGTTGTAAAAATTCGAATGGATTAATTACCCAACGGGTTTCATTCTGTGTGATAGCAAAAATAACAAAAGGAGAAAGTGCATAGCCACCCCATGGGGTGATACCAATCATATCGCCAGTATTATTAACCAAATCACCCAATTGCAGTAATGTTTTACCATGAATCATACGAATTGACACAAAATCCTCAGATCTGGGAGTAGGCATAGCTTCAAAACCAATCCCTGGTCCCTGATAACGAATCTTTATCCCATGGGTATTGGGAACATTGCTCTTGATCGTTAACCCAAAAGGAGCCAAATTATGATTGTTGAGTGCAAAACCAAAACGATTAAAGAATACAATAGGAATTTGTTTATTTTTATTTGTCATGAGCCAAGCATAAAATTTTGTTTGCAACTCTGGATAATCACGGTTCAGCCATACTGCAATACCCGCATAATCACGCTGACTAATATTAGGTAAAGGCTTAGTAATATCATGGAAGATAGGTACGTATCCTAAATATTGTAATGGCATTGCTAAATAGGACAACGCGTCATAACCAAACACATAATTTGGAGTATTGGAACCCGCAATAATTAAAATTTTTCTTGGTATACTAGATGGCAACATTAATTCAAGGCTAGTCAAATTACCATTTGTAATCCAAGGAGTAAAACCTAACTGATTAATCTTATCAATTAAATTTTTTGCCTGATTTTTCTCTGTAGCAGGTAAATATTCAATTGCTATAACAGGAATGTTCCATTGTTTCACTTGATTTAGTTGGTTGAGTAACTGGTTCCTTGTAGCTTCTGGAACACTCACATAACGATTATGTTTCTTGTCCCAGCTAGCAAATAAAGATTCTACTGCAACTGCAGTGACAAGATCATGAACTTGCGGCAACAACTCAAAACCTCGATTAAGAATAAGCTTGGCATCCGGATAAGCTTGTTTAATAGCTTTGATGATCGTCACCAAACCTTCAATTTGACGTTGTACAGCAGTAGAATTCTTGGCTGCTAACTGATAAGAATCCAATGTATCCAGAAAAAAACCACGATATCCCTCTTGCCAAAGCTTAGCGGCTAAATCTTCGACGACATACTTTTGCCAATCTGGATTAGATGCATCAATAATAGAGGATTGCCAAATCGCATTTTTTCCAATGACCCAACTTTTGGGTATTGTACTTATCTTTTCCTTCGGGATTTCACCCAACGATAGATAGGCAAATGCACTACTTTCATCAGTATTGTAAGATTTTGGATCAAACTTACTATTGGGATCAACAACGACCACATCAAACCATCGTAAATCAGCAATGGGTGGACGTTGTCCATAGTAGAAAGCAACCTTTGAAATTGCATTAGCAGGTGGAGCAAAGAGCGCTACCATTAAGCTGCATAACACAATAAATATGACGTGCTGCGAGCAGTAGTGCACAAGCTTGTTAATGTACTGACATCGATCAGCCATATCCCTGCTTTTCCGTCTATCCATCATGACATGTGAATTTCAAGATATTATCTTAAATGAAAACCTAAACATATGCTAGGGCGGGCAGTAATACTGTTGCATAACATGAAAAGAATGACATAGGTCAAAACACGTTGACAACCGACTAGACTACTTGTTAATAAACATGATTCATCCTATTGAAGTGGCTTCTAGCCAAAAGGCTGAAAAAACTCGTCACACACCCTAATGATAGTAACTAACTCGTAAAGGCAAACATATGTTCTCAACAAAAAACCCAGAGCAAAATTTTATTAAACAATGGAAACACTTTCATGACAGTCTGACTACTCACTTTGAAGTCAGTACTAAAATAATCATAGAACACGGAGGAATAATTGATCAAAATAGTAATCCAGGAAAAAATCAAAATGCCATTTTGCATTCAGAAAACACCTTAAAAACCTTATTACAAATTCCCAAAAGCATAGAGATATACAAAAAAAAAATTGAACGATACCTTAAAACCTTAGATCCAATACCTAATAATTTTCATAACATTTATAGGGAAATTATCAGTGATTATTGCAAACTCTTGTCCTTCATCGTTCAAATCAGTAAAATTTTATCCGATAAATATCTGTATAAAAAATTTATACTCAAGAACCTCGACAAAAAAAAGGAATGTGTAAAAAAAGCATATGACACTATGCAATTTGCATGGGGGTTACTAGAGCAACATCCTGAATTGCTTCCTATTAATTATGATCCAGACTTAAGCGGGTTTATGAGACATGTAAAGGCTGAATTACTTGAATATTTTCCAGAAAATATAACAAATGAAATTCAAAAAATCATGTCTCAAGCTGCTCAGACCAATGATACCGAACAAGCGACCGAAAAATATCAAGAAGCATTTGAGATGGCAAAAAAAGAAGAAAATTACGAATTATTATTTTTGATAACCTGTAAACAAGCAGCCAATTATTTTCAGAAATCGCCTGCTATTCGTACACATGCAATTACCAGAATGGAAATCGAAGATCAACATAAAGTAGTTAGAAAATGTTTTGATTTTTTTGTGGTTGCTAAAGAAATAAAGTTATCTCATTTAGCAACCAGCTCATCTGAAACGATACTGCAGGTATCAGAATCAATCTGCAATGATTTATATTTTATATCCCATTTTTTCTATAGAGATTCCAATCATTCTTGCTTTAAAAGAGATTTAGACAAAAGATTGTCTCTATTAGAAGAAGCAGAAAGATACCATACCATAGCAGATGAAATTGCCTTTAATATTAAAAAATCCTTTAATAATTACCCTAGCTTAAGCAAAAGAATTGCCTTAAAGATAAAGATGCTGGAATTTTGTAAGAAAGAAATACAGCATCAAGAAAAAATAAAACATGAACAAGAACAATACATAGCTGTATGCTTAAAAAAATACGATGAAAAATTCCATGAAATACTCAGCCAATTTTCTGAAGATACCCTAGAAAAAAGCCAAAGAAAGACAAAAAATAAATATAAAAATCCACCGAATCAACAACAAAAAGCGGATGACTGCACTACTCTATCCAGCGATAGTGATTCTGAGGAAGCATTAGCAGTAGAAAATATGAGTGATGAAAATACATCCGCTCAAAACCCTTTTCTAAATTTGCAAAACAACATACGTTTATTAAACAAAGCTCAACAAGAAGGGGATGCCATTCAACAAGTTTACTTAAATTCTCATATTGCTGATTGTTATTATTTGGACGCATTACATTTACTTAAAAGACATCATATTCCAAAAGTCATTACTAAACTAACAAATGCAAAAAATCATTTATCTTTTGCTGTTACTATTATTAGTGAACTTAGCAATCAATTTGAAAAAACATCTCCTCTTGATGAAGCAAAAGAATGGATATTAATCCAAATGAATAAAATTAAAGCATTGCTAGAAAAAATCATATTAAGTCAAAAAACACTTAAAGATAAACTCGACCATACCAGATTAAGTATAATGAACCATATTATTACAACATATGGTAAACATGCTTGGTACAAAAATAAGCCCTCCATATCGGAAGCTGCAAAAACCAGGCAAATGATTAATGCTATTTTGATCAGGTCAAACAGCATTAAAAAAGATATCATGCAAATGCATCATAATCTTATTGGTGGTACGCAGCAAATCAATAGCCCTATAAATAGTAGTACGACGCAACCATTAAATCAGTCAAAAAACAATCATGCCAACCAATTTCTGTTTAAAAACGATCAAAAATTAATAAAAAGGCAGCGTAGTTTATCCACAGCCTCTTATTTTGATCCAGAAGCTGTATCCCTACGCGACAATAAACGAAGTTTATATGGAAGAAAATAATTCAAAAACCAACTATGGTTTGGTGCATTACGCGTTTATAATACTTCTCTCTCGCAATGACCGTCGTCATGGCATAACGCATTTTCACACGAGAGAGAAAGTATTAAACCCAGCAAAATCCACTTACAGAGCAATTCATTAAGACTTTTCGTTCATCATATCTTCAGCATGTTTATGCATCACTTCACTCACATGAGAGTGTGCTAATGAAAACCCATGAAATGCAGCAACACTCAAACGGAACAAATACATCTCCGTTAAAGCAACAACTGTAGCTGTTCTTTTACCACTAATGGAATAAAAGCCAGTTTCATTTAGCCCTATAGCATCGCCTGCACTTAAAATTGCAATAGAACTCACTTCGGGGTTACCGTCTTTTATAGAAACATGCCTGACATCCGCAGTACCGCTTGCAATTAAGTAAATACTATCAACAGGATCGCCTTCCTTAACTATTTTTTCTTCTGCTGCTACTTTTATTTCGGTAAATAAAGAAACCAGCTCTTCAATTTCCTTGTTTGTTAACTGAGAAAAAACGGGTTGCTTCTTTACTAATTGTACTAAGAGACTTATGTCAGCTGATTCATCCATAGGTATAACATCCTAAATATATAATCACCAATGCTAGCATCCCCTAAGAAAAATAATAAATAAACCAGTCTCATTAGGCAATACTATAAAAGTTAATCATAATTAGGTAAGGGCCAGAAAGCCAGATAAATTCACTATACATTACAGACAAGGTTTAGGAAGCTCATTATTACAATTCCCGGAATCAGGATCCTGCTTATCGTGGCCATTAAACATCCCTTGTTTAGTTAAGTGAGTATCTAACAAAATCTTTTGTGTACTTTGAAACGCATGAATCAATTTTATTATATTTACATTAAGAGCAATAATTCCATCAAATAATGATTTACTTTGTTTCGCTCTATAAGTATCAATTGATTTTCTCACTTGCAGCAACATATTAAATCCCATTTCACTATTTGGCCTTACCATGAGCTTTTCAAGTGCATACAATAAGTCGTAAAGAATAGTTTTCTCTTCATTAGACAAAAAAATAATAGACGCACGATAGGAGTGAATTTGTTGAATAATTTCTTCTACTAAAGATAAAATGGGTTTAAAGATAGAATTTTTTTCTATCGATTCTATTACGTTGCCTAACTTCTTTAACTCTAAATTAAAACAGCTATCATGTACAGGTAAAGCTTTAACATCTGACGTTTTCAGGACAAGCTTATCCTTAGGGTGATAATTTTTAAAAGAACCACTCGATTTATCTCTAATTCCTTCTGTTCCTATCGTATTGCCTGCATTACCCGTCATTAAAAAAATATGCTGACATTTGGCTATCAATTCAAAGATGCTCTTCCTACTCTCAGTATTACATGCAACTTGTTTATTCTTCTCAAAATAATCAATCACTGAAAAACAAATGTTATGATAATAGGCAATGCCTGTCCTATTTTCACCACTAGCACAACCGAACCAAACAGCTACGCTTTCTAAATTCTGATTACTATGTTCATCGATAATTTGATTATTCAATGTCGCCAACATCGTAAGGTAGTAGATAATATCTAGCCCCTTCACGTTTAAGTCTAATAGTGTCAGTTGCCACTCAAGATCTAAAACAATATCACTCAATACCCTCAACTTATCTAAATGTGAATCTGAGCATAGCGAATTATCTTTTATTTTTTTAATATTCGACTGCACAATATGGATTATATTGTTGATTCCAGAATAATCATTATATTCAAGCATACGGAAATTATTTAAACATATTTTTGAATAATAAATTTTATCATCTGATAAATTTGATGCTGCCTCCATAGTTAACTTTACAATCTCACTATCGTCGCCATTATAATCACGGTTATTAAACCACTCATATGCTTTTAAAAAATTATCGCCATACCGACTATTTAAACATATCATAACAGTCGAATTAGTCTTTGAAATATGCTTTTGTTGAAGCAAATTATGTCTGGTAACAGCTTGGGATATTGCTAAGCCTTTATGGTTTATATACGCAGCGGCTGCACAATGATAATAGGAGTTAACAATTTCGATTTCATTAGCAGATGCAATTGATATCGTTTGTTGATATGAATTCATACATAATGGAATAATCCCCCGAAGTTGGCTGGGAATGACCACATTTGCAAAAATAATTCTTTCTCGGTAATAGACGGCAAGTTTTTTTTGATGAGGCGTCAATACTTGAAACCAATCCTGATCTTCTAAATCAGTAAATTTTAATATTTGTTCTTTAGTTATTTCAGCACAGGGTTCATCAAAAATGATGATCATCTTATCTGCGAATTTCTCATTCATTTTTAAAAATGTACACACTGAAAATGATGATTCTTCAATTGTAATCCAATTTTTTGTCTGATCAAGCATTGAGTTAATCACTTGCAAATCAACGCTGCTAAAAAACGAATGTAATAAGTGAACAATATATCCTTTGCCTTCAGAAAGAGTATCCAAAATCACGCACTCGTCCACATGGTCCTTTGTCAAATTAAAGAAAATATCGGATATATTCTTCTTAATTTGACAAAGGACCATCATACAATGATGCGAATCAAATTTATAAATTCTTGAAATAACAATAGCAGCGATCAGATAGACATAAAATATTCTAAGATAATTAAAAACAGTAATGCTCTTTGCGTTAAAAGTATGCTGATTCAGCTCCACGTCGTTGGTATATCGCACCCATATTTTTTGCGCGTTTTCTAATGTTATTACATTAGATTTAATACCATGCTTATTATCAATTAATATTCTAATAGAAATAATTTCTTTATAGATTTCACTGATAAGCTTACCCGAACCTAATTTTTCACTTAATAATAAGCTATCATTATTAGTAAAAAAATCATCTTCAATATGAGGAAATTCTAACGAATCTAATTTTTTTATGAGAAATGCTAGATTATCTTTCTGTGTACGAATCCGTTCCAACATTTATTAATTATCTCCAAAAACAGTAGAGAAAGCATTATGCTAAATACATCCACAGCGTTTCATTTTAGGTGTTTTACTTACTTTTTTTATCTAATCCACGAAAGTAGGCAAGGCGTTCAGCAATTTTCGCCTCTAAACCACGTGATGTAGGATGATAATAAATACGCTCAGACAATTCGTCCGGAAAATAACTTTCACCTGCTGCATAAGCTTCTGGTTCATCATGCGCATAACGGTATCCTTTGCCATAACCTAAATCCTGCATTAACGCAGTGGGCGCATTACGAATATGTAACGGAACATCCAAAGATCCATATTTTTTAGCATCTTGCATTGCATCACCTAAAGCAATATAAATCGCATTACTTTTTGGAGCACAAGAAAGATAAACGATTGCTTGGGCAAGAGCCAG
Organism: Gammaproteobacteria bacterium; assembly: GCA_019634835.1. Taxonomy (GTDB): domain Bacteria; phylum Pseudomonadota; class Gammaproteobacteria; order DSM-16500; family DSM-16500; genus Aquicella. Next base: position 34,827 of record JAHCAO010000008.1, on the reverse strand, counting down.
CTCACCTTCTGGTGAACCTAGTCTTTCATATACTTCACAAGCATGAATTGCCAACTCCAATGCACGCAGATCAGCCAAGCCAATGTCTTCGCTCGCCATGCGTATCGTACGTCTCGCAATGTAAAGCGGATCACACCCTCCGTCTAACATTCGGCATAACCAATATAATGCAGCATCAGGTGCTGAACCACGTACAGCTTTATGCAACGCTGAGATTTGATCATAAAACGCCTCACCTTGCTTATCAAAGCGCCGAAGGTTCACTTGAATCACTTCAGCCAGTAACTCTTTTGTCACAGTCAAGCTATGATCTTGCGCTAAATCAGAAATTATCTCTAATAGATTAAGTACTTGTCGTGCATCACCGTCCGCTGCGCGCACTAAAATGACTTGTAATTCACTGGGAAATTTTAATGATAGCTTGCCAACCCCTCGATCTTTATCATTTAATGCAGTCTGCAAGATTTGTAACAATTCATCTTCTGATAGCCTCTTCAGCACATAGACCCGGGTACGAGACAATAATGCACTATTTAGCTCAAATGAAGGATTCTCCGTCGTAGCACCAATTAAGACAAAAGTCCCATCTTCAACAAATGGTAAAAACACATCTTGCTGCGCTTTATTAAAACGATGAACTTCATCAATGAATAAAATAGTGGCTTGCTTGTGCTCTATCCTAGCAACCTGAGCGTCTTCCACCACTTTACGAATATCTTTTACACCAGAAGAAATGGCCGATAACCGTTGAAATCGAGCATGGGTTTTGTCCGCCATTAGTTGCGCAAGCGTCGTTTTTCCCGTGCCAGGTGGCCCCCATAAAATCATAGAATGCAATATTCCTTGCTCAATCGCTCGCCGCAATGGTTTATCTAAACCCAATAAATGTGATTGCCCAATAAACTCATCCAACGATTGAGGACGCATTCGCGTTGCTAATGGCTGAAATGATGCAACAATAGTTTTCTCATTTTTTACGTGTTTCATCGATAATATCTACACGAGAGGAAGGTTTAAAAGTAAATAATGAGGATGACAAATTAATATTCTGTTTAATATTCTGAAATTGAATGACTGTCACATTTCCTAAATTATCCTGAAGGTGCATTTCACGAATTTGATTGCCCGCAAACCCTATTTGTATTGATTCGAACATGTTATCTGGTTTTTTCGGTGTCAATACAAACCAACGCCAGGATGGATCGTTTTTCTGTGTCGATTTAACAATAAAATTTGTTTCTAGCGTCTTATTATCGTGGCTTAACAACAAAGCTGGCGTTTCACCTGCTGTTTTGTTAAGCGAGCGAATGGTAAGCTGTTCTAAATCAGCGTCATAAATAAAAAGTTTTGTTTGGTTTGCAATAATCAACTGAGGAATAGGCTTAGTCACATCCCAGCGGAACTTTCCGGGGCGCTGCATGGCCATGCGTCCATACGATTTCTGAGTCGCCTTACCATGATAATCATATGCTGTTTGAACAAAACCTGCTTGCATGCTGTTTACTGCATTCAATAATTTTGATAAGTCTGCGGAGGCAGGAACAGCGTGTGCTGCAGTAATAAAAATACAGATTATCAGCGCAGTCAAATACTGAATCAAAGACAATTTCATGATTCTTCCTCTTTAATGATGGAATTTCAATGGATGCATGATGAGTGTTTTACAGCGAAAGACGGAGGATATTTTTCCTTCACTCTTCACCACAAAACAACTCCTCCTTGAGCGGGTCTTCCCCTCGCAAACGCCTGTCTGCAAGCGAATGGTTCATACAAAATACCCTCCGCCTTTCGCTGTAAAACACTCATCATGTACCCGGTTTCAATCCAGCGGTGGAGCTGCTGCCAATACTTCTCTTATACCACTATTATCCATAGAGCTGACAATGCCAGCGACTTCCATTTCCTCCATGATACGGGCAGCACGGTTGTAACCTATACGTAAACGCCGCTGAACTAAAGAGATAGATGCACGACGACTTTCCGTGATAATACGCACAGCTTCATCATATAATGGGTCCACCTCTCCTGAACCATTTCCATCGGCACTACCACCTGTGTCACTGATTTCATCTGTCACTGTATACAAATAATCCGGTGTGCCACCACTTCGCCATGCTGCCACCACTCGATGCACTTCTTCATCTGCAACATAAGCCCCATGTACACGAACAGGCACTCCCGCACCAGGTGGCAAATATAACATATCACCATGTCCTAATAACTGTTCAGCACCTTGTTGATCTAAAATGGTACGGGAATCGATTCGAGATGAAACTTGAAAAGCCACTCGAGTGGGAATATTTGCCTTAATTAAACCTGTAATCACGTCCACTGAAGGACGTTGCGTTGCGATAATTAAATGAATGCCAGCCGCACGCGCTTTTTGCGCTATGCGCGCGATTAAATCCTCTACTTTCTTACCCACCACCATCATCATGTCCGCCAGTTCATCTACAATGACAACAATAATAGGTAAAGGTTCCAAATGAATTTTTGCTGTTTCTTCATCCGTCACTAATATGCCAGGAATAGGAATAGGTTGGCCTTGCTTGATTGCATCACTTACCTTTTGGTTATAACCACTGATATTACGCACTCCCACAGATGCCATAAGACGGTAACGCTTATCCATTTCAGCCACACACCAACGTAAAGCATTAGCAGCATCTTTCATATCTGTAATAACAGGTGTCAGCAAATGTGGAATACCATCGTACACAGAAAGCTCTAGCATTTTTGGATCAATCATAATAAAACGCAGCTGCTCTGGTGTTGCTTTGAATAACATACTCAAAAGCATGGCGTTTAAACTAACAGATTTACCAGAACCAGTGGTACCTGCTACTAATAAATGAGGCATTTTAGCCAAATCCACCACCACTGGATGACCAGAGATATCTTTACCTAATACTAAACTCACTGGAGAACGCGCTTGAGCATAGCGTTGTGATTCCACAATATCACGCAAAGTAACAAGCTCACGATTTTCATTAGGGATTTCTAGGGCAATAACAGACTTACCTGGCACGACTTCCACTACTCGCACGCTAACAGCAGAGAGTGAGCGGGCGATATCTTTTGCAAGACCAGTAATTTTGCTAACTTTAATGCCGGGCGCTAAATCCAATTCAAAGCGGGTAATAATAGGGCCAGGGAGCACAGCAACCACTTTAACTTCCACACCAAAATCAAACAACCGTTGCTCTACGAGTTGCGACAATTCTTCAAAGGATATGCTCGAAAAAGGTTTTTCAGTTGCCGATGAAGTAGGATTCAATAATGTGAAAGGTGGTAAAGTCCCTGGCGCCAATTTGATACTAGAATCTATCTCAATTTTCTTTTTTTCTTTTACTGGCTCAATCTTTGGTACAATAACAGGCTTTGGTATGGGTGGAAGCATGGTACGCTCAACAATAATAGATTCTTCACGTGTCTTAAATTTTTTTTCTTCAACAACAGGCTCTATTTTTGTAGTGACTTTCACAGTGAGTTGTTTGTGATATTCACGCAAATGACCCCAAAATTGATAGACTCTAGCTCCTATTGTTTCTATTACCCAAAGCCAAGACAATCCGGTGACCAGCGTAATCCCGCATAATAATGTCGTAGTAAATAATAAAGTACTGCCCGTTTTGTTGAATAACAACGATAATCCATAGCCCAACAAATCACCCATAATTCCGCCAGAACCTGTAGGTAAATGCGATTTTATTTGAAAGTAAAAATTCACTAACCCACAACAGCTTGCCACCAAGAATAACCACCCAATCAACTTAAACACCCATTCATAAGGTTTTTTTTGTGTCCCTTCGCACGCTTGTACACTCAGCCAACTGGACAAAATAATTAAAAATGGGAAAAAGTAAGCAACGACGCCAAACAAAGATAAAAAAACATCCGCCATCCAAGCCCCTACATAGCCTCCCCAATTTACAACTTTTCTACCTAAACCTGTGCTAGACCATCCAGGATCACTAGTATGATAAGTAACGAGGGAAATCAATAAAAATACTGCGCATGCAACTGAAATGAGGAAAAAGCCTTCGCGTAAACGATGCCACATTTGTGGTGATAATGGTTTGCGTTTTTTGTTATCAATTGCCTGTTTGTGACGATTCTTCATAGTTAATTACATTGCCAGTCATCTATCTTTCCGTACTATACCTTACATAGACGTAATTTGCGATTTTTAACACCTTAGTGAATGCTACAATGTAAGTATAAAAACTCGGTCGTAAGCGACCGAGTTTTTCTCTGTGCTATATCGCTTTGCGCGATTAGCTGGGAAACCTGATTGGAAATGTCTTGCGGAAAATTGTAGGGTCTACGCGATCAAGATAATATACATCCATCATTTTGACTTCTTTTTTCTACCTTAGTAGTTACCTCAGTCGCTACTTGACGTTCAGCTATATTTTGAAGATTGGCTGGTTCGTGGAAAAAGAAAACGGTATTTCTTTTTGGACGTTCAGGTTTGTTGGATTCGCGCATAAACTCATCTAAATCTTTCGCTTCTTGAGTCATCTCCGAGACATCAATGGTAAGACTGGAAGATGAATATAAATCGTTTTTACTTATTAGTTTGGGTAAATATTTTTGTTCAGTTACCGTTACACTAGGCCATGGAATGAAACTTGAGATTCCTGGAACACCATCATCATATTTATATAAGTGAGTACTCCCGCAGAAAACAATGGCTTTATCGGTAGGCTGGATACTCTCTTTCACTACTTTACCTGCATGATGATTCATAGCAAGTATGCGCTTGGCAGTCAAATAGGAGATCCAAGGTAAAATTTCGTAAACCGCAGCTGTATCAATGGCTAGTATTCTAATGTTGTAACGTTTAGCTTGCATCACTAAACCAGTAAAGCAATAAGGTTGTATATCTACATCATTTGCTTTTAAGAGACCATATTCGCTATCTAGCATACGCAGATAATCGTACAACATAATAGGCATTACTTCGCTTTCGCTTTGAATATAAGCATCTAGCATTTCTTGCATCGTGTCTGAAAATACATGCTCAAGACATAACGTTGTAAGCCCTAATGATTTTAACTGTGACATGTTATCAATAATGAATTTTTTGGCTGATTTGCTTTGATGTCCCCCGTCACCGATAATAATTCCATTACATTTTTCTAACGCAGTAAATATGTCGGTTTCCGACGGATTAATCAAGCTTGAAATATCACTTTGGGGTAATTCTTTCTCTGCCTGACTTAACACTTTATTTTGTTCATCTTCATACTGAAATTTAACCTCAAATATTAAATCACGAATTTTATTTATATTGTTCCTGACATCACCTTCTCTAAAGTCATGAGCACCTATCCATGTCATCAACAAACTTGGCAACTCAGGTAAAGAAGCTTTTATTTCACGCAAGCTGCAGCCAAAATAAATCGTATGGCCTTCAATACGAATACGGCTATAAGGATTCTTATAAGCTTTAGAAAATTGGATATAATTAAGTAAATTCAAGTAATCATCGCTAATATTTAAAGGATTACTTGGTCTAATTACATATCTCGCTTCAAATTGCTTGTCATTGTGTAGCATTATCGCGACCTATAATTGGGTTAACTTTGAACAATGTAACACAACCCTGATTAAGAATTTATTATTGCTTTCTTAAGGAATCTTTAAGTAGCGTTTTAAACATTTGCACCTCGCAAATTATGCCTTGGTAAGGTATAACTGTTCGCTTCTGAGCAATAAAACATACAGTTTTAAACAGAGAGAGAATATGACTACCACTAATCATCATAAATTAATCATTTTAGGGTCTGGCCCCGCTGGTTGGACTGCTGCAGTTTATGCTGCTAGAGCTAACTTAAAACCCGTCATGATCACAGGCATAACACCAGGTGGCCAATTGAGTTTAACTACCGATGTCGATAACTGGCCAGGTGGAAAAGAAGGGTTACAAGGACCAGAACTTATGGAAAGCATGAAGCATCATGCCGAACGCTTCAATACGGAAGTCATTTTTGATGAAATTACGGTTGCTGATTTACAGCAAAAACCCTTTGTACTAAAAGGCGAAAAAACTTATACCTGTGATGCACTGATCATCGCGACAGGAGCTAGTGCAAAATACTTGGGCCTCCCCTCAGAAGATACTTATAAAGGCAAAGGTGTATCAGCTTGTGCAACTTGTGATGGTTTTTTTTACCGTAATCAAAATGTTGTGGTGATCGGTGGTGGCAATACTGCGGTGGAAGAAACACTTTACCTTGCTAATCTAGTATCGAATGTCACTCTGATACATCGACGTGATAAATTGCGAGCCGAAAAAATTTTAATCGATCACCTTATGCAAAAAAAAGAGACCACAGGTAAAATTGAATTCGCGTGGAACAGCATTGTCGATGAAATTATAGGTAACGACCAAGGCGTTACTGGGGTACGTATTAAAAATACCCAAACAGGCGAGACACAAGTTCTGAATACAATGGGTGTGTTTATCGCTATTGGACATAAGCCCAATACTGATATTTTTGCCGGTCAGCTAGACATGGATAACAGCGGCTATCTTAAAATACGTAGCGGCACGGGACAAAATTCAACTGCAACTAATGTCCCTGGTGTATTCGCGGCAGGTGATGTGTCTGATCCCACTTATAGGCAAGCAATTACCGCGGCTGGTTCTGGGTGTATGGCTGCACTTGATGCTGATAAATATTTAGACAGTTTAGAGATGGAAAAAAAGTAAGATAGGATGAGTGTGTTTTGCAGTTAATTAGGAAGGAAAAATACCCATATCCTCTCATTGCAAAAAACTCGTAATGCATCCGATCTCAGGTATAATCATTACTCAACATTAGCAAGGCGGAAAAAATGGCAAAAGAAGAACAAATAGAAATGGAAGGCACTGTGATTGATGCCTTACCTAATACAATGTTTAGAGTGCAATTAGATAATGGCCATATTGTACTAGCACATATTTCTGGCAAGATGCGTAAAAACTATATTCGCATCTTAAAAGGCGATAAAGTCACGGTAGAGATGACCCCTTATGATTTAACCAAAGGCCGTATTACTTTCCGTCATAAAGAAGGTGGCGCAAGACCAGCACCTGCTGAGAAAGAAAATTAACATAATGCTCCACTCGACTGATCTATAATGCAAATTTGAGTGTACACCCACAGCGTTTCATCTTAGGAAGTCAACCATTATCAATGATGAGGACATTTGTTTTAATTTACTTTTACAATGGCTGTATCAGATGTATCTTCAATCAAGAATTTAATTTTACCTTTTTCTATTGTTACTTTTACATGACCTCCATGGCTAAGAGAACCAAAAAGCAATTCTTCTGCTAATGGCTTTTTAATTTGTTCTTGTATGAGTCTGGCCATGGGACGAGCGCCCATCTTTTTATCATAGCCATTTCTCGCTAACCATGCGCGGGCTCCTTCATCCACTTCTAACATAACATGTTTATTTTCAAGCTGACTCTCAAGCTCAGCAATGAATTTATTCACTACAGAAAGTATTGTTTTGTTATCTAACGCTTTAAACTGAATCACGGCATCGAGACGGTTACGAAACTCTGGCGAAAAAATCCGGTTTACGGCAGCCATAATATCACTCGCACCATCTTGTAAAGTGAACCCAATGTTTACTTTATCAATGACATCAGCTCCTGCATTCGATGTCATGATCAACACAGTATGGCGAAAGTCTGTTTTACGGCCATTCATATCAGTTAACGTACCATGATCCATGATTTGTAATAACAAGTTGTAAACATCAGGATGGGCTTTTTCAATTTCGTCCAATAATACTATTGAATGAGGTGTTTTATTGACTGCCTCAGTCAATAATCCACCTTCATCATAACCTACATAACCAGGAGGTGCGCCAATTAACCTAGACACAGAATGACGTTCCATATATTCAGACATATCAAAACGTACTAACTCCACCCCCATGATTTTAGCAAGCTGTTTGCACACCTCTGTTTTACCTACACCTGTTGGCCCAACAAACAAGAATGAACCGATTGGCTTGTTAGGATCACGTAATCCTGATCGCGCCAGTTTCACCGCAGCACCCAGCGTTTCAATAGATTCATCTTGTCCAAAGATCATCATCTTGAGATCACGAGTCAGATTTTTCAACACTTCCCGATCGGATGCAGATACATTTCGTTCAGGGACTCTTGCAATTTTTGCAACCATTTTTTCAATGTCCACCACATCAATCACTTTTTTTCGATTCACTTCTGGTAATAAATATTGATATGCACCCACTTCATCCACAAGATCAATTGCCTTATCAGGTAAATGACGATCACTGATATAACGGTCTGATAAGCGTGCAGATGCTTCTAAAGCATCATCGGTATATTTCACATGATGGTGCGCTTCAAAACGACCGCGTAATCCTTTCAAAATTTCGATGGATTGCTCAATAGTCGGCTCTTTCACATCTATTTTTTGAAAGCGTCTATCAAGCGCATGGTCTTTTTCAAAAATACTGCGATACTCTTTATAAGTCGTTGAGCCAATACACGTCAGCTCACCAGATGCAAGCAAGGGCTTAATCAGATTAGATACATCCATCAAACCACCAGAAGCAGCGCCCGCACCGATAATAGTGTGGATTTCATCAATAAACAGTATGGCGCCTTTTTGTTCTTTTAACTGATGCAAAACATTTTTTAGTCGTTTCTCAAAATCACCGCGATATTTTGTTCCTGCAAGCAAACTACCAAGATCTAAAGAATAAATCGTACTATCAAACAAGACAGCTGGGACTTTCTTCTCCATAACCAACCTTGCTAATCCTTCTGCAATCGCCGTTTTACCTACTCCTGCTTCACCCACTAATAAGGGATTATTTTTACGGCGCCTGCACAGTACTTGTATCGTACGCTCAATTTCTTCTTCACGGCCAATTAATGGATCGATTAAGCCCACTTTTGCTCTCGCGTTAAGATTAGTCGTATAAAGTTCTAATGGACTCGTACCACTCTCTTCTCCCATTCCTTCCGCATCTTCAGAATAATGATTGAAAGGATGATCTTCACGCTGCTGCAATGGTTTAGGTTTTGCTGTTCCATGTGCAATATAATTAATGACATCTAACCGGCTAATATTTTCCTGTCTAATAAAGTAAACACTTTGACTTTCTTGTTCACTAAATATTGCCGCAAGAATATTAGCACCTGCCACTTCAGTTTTTCCTGAAGATTGAACTTGAAAAACGGCACGTTGAATAACACGCTGAAAACCTAGAGTAGGCTGGGTATCTCTATCATGGACATTCAAAGGAATAACAGGTGTAGTACGATCAATGAATTCCGTCAAATTGCTACGTAGACGATTAACATTCCCTCCACATGCTTTCAACACTTCAAGAGCAGAAGAATTTTCGAGCAGCGCTAATAACAGATGTTCTACCGTAACAAATTCATGCCGTTTATTACGCGCTTCTTTAAACGCTGTATTGAGGGTAAATTCCAGTTCTTTGTCTAGCATGTTACACCTCCTCTCCCACCTTTTACCTCTATCCCACCCTATGCAACCTCCCTGCTGCCACATTTAACGGACACTCATTTTTCATTCTCCTATACTCTTCTTATAGACCATAAATTAAGATTTGCCTGAAGTTTTTCTTAACTTGAAAATATATTTTTAACCCTGCTAAAAAGGCAAAGAAACCCATCTATAATATAGAGATAGATGTCAAAAAAATTGGTGTGATTGTAAGCTAAAATTCAATTATGGTGAATTTTTGTACAAAAATGGGCTGAACTACAGGCAAAGAGTAATAAGAGAACTCAGATTAGTAACACCTTACCCCCCCAAGACATACCTGCCCACACACGTCTTGGGAGAAGAGAAAAGAATCTCTGCGCTCTTCCAGCACCACTCTTGAAAAGAAATTATCTTTAAGTTACGTAAGCTCGATCATGCATATGTTTAATCATTGCATCCCCAAATCCAGAAGAACTGACTTCTTTAGCATCAGGCATTAATCGGGCAAAGTCATACGTCACTGTTTTATCTGCAATGGCTCCATCCATCCCTATGATGACAAGATCAGCAGCTTCATTCCAACCTATGTGTCTTAGCATCATTTCTGCAGACAAAATAAGTGAACCTGGGTTTACTTTGTTTTGGCCAGCATATTTAGGTGCGGTTCCATGCGTTGCTTCAAACATCGCAACGATATCACTCATATTGGCACCAGGCGCAATACCGATTCCTCCAACTTGAGCCGCTAAAGCATCAGAAATATAATCGCCATTCAAATTTAAAGTGGCGATAACACTATAATCTACTGGACGTAAGAGTATTTGTTGCAAAAATGCATCAGCAATCACATCTTTAATGATGATGTCTTTGCCCGTATTGGGATTTTTACATCTATGCCATGGACCGCCATCTAGAGGTTGTGCACCAAATTGAGTACGCGCAACTTCATAACCCCAATCACGAAAAGCGCCTTCAGTAAATTTCATGATATTCCCTTTATGCACAAGGGTCACAGAATCACGTTGCTGATCAATCGCATATTGAATCGCTCGTTTTACCAAGCGTGACGTTCCTGCTTTAGATACAGGTTTAATACCAATCCCACAATTTTCTGGAAAACGGATTTTTTTCACCCCCATCTCTGATTGCAAAAATTGTATGACTTTTTTTGCTTCCGGACTATCACCCGACCATTCGATACCAGCATAAATATCTTCAGAGTTTTCTCGAAAAATCACCATATTTGTATTCCATGGTTCTTTCACTGGGCTGGGCACACCCTTAAAATAACGCACTGGCCTTAAACAAACATATAAATCTAAATTTTGCCGAAGAGTGACATTCAATGAACGTATCCCTCCTCCCACTGGTGTGGTTAATGGGCCTTTAATGGAAACAACGTACTCTCGAACAATATCGATTGTTTCTTGCGGCAGCCACGCATCTTTACCATATAGAGCAGCAGCTTTCTCTCCCGCATAAATTTCCATCCAATGAATTTGACGTTTCCCTTCATAAGCTTTTTTAACTGCCTCATCCACTACCTTTTTCATGACTGGTGTAATATCCACACCAATACCATCACCCTCGATGTAAGGAATAATAGGGTGATGAGGAATTTGTAAAGTAAGATCTTGATTGACTGAAATTTTCTGACCATTTTCTGGGATAGTGACATGTTGATATTGCATAAGTTAATTCCTTTTTCTGGTAAGCAGGGCAACATGGTATCAGACCTGACAATCAGGTAAAATGCCCAAAATAAATAATAGGGCAAGTATTCCGCTGAAAACCTGCTAATTAGGACAACAGAATGACATATTCCCATCTTCCTTCTTCCTCTATTTTTGTTGGCATGTCTGGAGGCGTCGATTCCTCCGTCGCTGCTTATTTGCTCAAAAATGCCGGTCATCATGTAGAAGGTGTATTTATGAAAAACTGGGAAGGTGATGATACAGATACTTATTGTCCAGCAACAACAGACCTAGCCGATGCACAAGCTGCTTGCGATTTATTAAGAATCAATCTACATGTAGTAAATTTTTCTAGCGCTTATTGGGAACGTGTATTTGCTTATTTTCTTGATGAATATCATGCTGGACGAACGCCTAATCCAGATGTGCTTTGTAATAAAGAAATCAAGTTCAAAGCATTTCTTGATTACGCAAAACAGCATGGAGCGGATTTCATCGCTACGGGTCACTACGTCCGTTCCACACAAGACAATCAGGGTATACATTTGCTAAAAGGCAGCGATCCCAACAAAGATCAGAGTTACTTCTTATATGCGCTAAATGAATCCCAATTAATTCACAGCCTATTTCCAGTGGGCAATTTCACTAAACCAGAAGTACGTGCCATCGCTAAAAAAATCGGCTTAAAAAATCATGCCAAAAAAGACAGCACAGGAATTTGTTTTATTGGTGAACGTAAATTTAAAACTTTTTTAAATGAATATTTACCCGCAAAACCCGGCACGATAGAAACGTTAGAAGGGGAAGTCATTGGCACACATGATGGATTAATGTTTTATACCATAGGTCAACGCCAAGGCTTGCGCATTGGCGGCAAGAAAGGTAATCCTGAAGCACCTTGGTATGTCGTCAACAAGAACATAAAACATAATGCATTGATTGTTGTACAAGGGGAAAATCATCCTGCTTTATTTAAGAGTACGCTAATTAGCAATAGCATGCATTGGATCAATCAAGCACCTGCGTTTCCTTTTAAAGCTGCCGCTAAAATACGTTATCGGCAGCCTGACCAAATCTGCAGGATTACACCGATTGACGAGGCTTTGTACCAAATTGATTTTGAACAACCGCAACGAGCCGTGACACCAGGTCAATCTATCGTTTTTTATCAAGGTGATATTTGCCTGGGTGGTGGTATCATTGAGAAGTAAAAAGTAAAGCCAGGAGGATGTACTAGACTACTGCAGCCACAGGCAAGGGGATCTAGTCGAAGGTGGGTTGAACAGCTGAGTTATTAGTTTATTCAATATTAAATAAATCTTTCAGGAGTCAATTATGGATGTCGCTGCATTAATGGCTATTTCACCATTAGATGGCCGTTATCAGGAAAAAGTTACCTCATTAAGAGCTATTTTCAGTGAATATGGTCTCATGAAATTTCGTGTCATTGTTGAAATTCGCTGGATGGAAATGCTATCAGAATATGCAAACTTACCAGAAATTCCTCGTTTAAGTACTCATGCTAGAAAAATACTGGATGACCTGACTGAAAATTTTTCCCTACAAGATGCCTTACGCATCAAACATATTGAATCCAGCATTAACCACGATGTCAAAGCAGTCGAATATTTTATAAAAGAGAAAATTGGCGGGGATGGAGAGCTTAGCGCAGTGAATGAATTTATCCATTTCGGCTGCACATCAGAAGATATCAATAACCTTGCTTATGGCTTAATGTTACAAACCTCACGTAAACAATGTATCTTGCCCATACTGGACAGCTTGATAATAACACTAAAAAGATTTGCCCATGACAATGCAAACTTGTCCATGCTATCTCGTACTCATGGTCAACCCGCCTCCCCCACCACCGTTGGTAAAGAAATAGCTAATATCATCGCAAGATTACAAAGACAAATTGATCAATTAAACAGTATTCAATTATTAGGTAAAATGAACGGCGCATCCGGCAATTATAATGCGTTGGCAATCGCCTATCCTAATGTTGACTGGCAATGCCTAAGTAAAAACTTTGTCTCTATGCTTGGTTTAAGTTGGAACCCCTACACAACGCAAATTGAACCGCATGACAGTATGGCTGAGTTTTTTGCAGTCATCATACGCATCAATACTATCATTCTCGATTTTAACCGTGATATCTGGAGCTATATCTCTATTAATTATTTCAAACAAAAATCCTTTTCAAACGAAGTGGGCTCATCCACGATGCCCCATAAAATCAACCCTATTGATTTTGAAAATTCGGAAGGCAATCTTGGCATTGCGAACGCCCTCTTTGAACACATGATTGCTAAGTTACCTATCTCACGCTGGCAGCGTGACCTTTCTGACTCTACTGTATTAAGAAACATGGGAGTTGCCATTGGGCATTCCATGCTTGCCTATCAATCAACAAACAAAGGCTTAGAAAAACTAGAACCTAATGACGCAGCAATAGAAGCTGATTTGAATAAGCATTGGGAAATACTGGCAGAAGCTGTCCAAACCATTATGCGTCGCTTTAAAATTGAACAACCTTATGAAAAACTAAAATCCTTTACCCGTGGGAAACAAATCGATCAAGCTTCATTACAACAATTTATTTTTGATTTATCCTTACCAGAAGAAGTGAAAAAACAATTACTTGAGTTAACTCCAGCAGATTATACTGGTTATGCTAAAGAATTGGCTAAGAGAATATAAAACCAGGCAGCACGGAAAAGATTACTTGTTCAAGTTATAATATCTAGAAGACAGGAATTCCGCTGAAGGCAATTGCAGGATGCAATCCTAAACGGATGGTGCGCTGGAAGCTAAAAAACAATATTTATGGTTACCTTCAGCGGAATTCCGAGTCTAAAGAGTAGATTACTGCCGTCCTGAAATCTCGAAGGTCAATGTGAGTACTGAGGAAGAAGGATGTTTACCTAATGAGATCAATTTATCGAAATTTGCGTAACAAGCTCAATCACTGGCTCATCTATGAACCACCAGCAGCCGAAATCATGCCCTATGATTTTAACCGTCTCAAATATGAAATTCGCCCGGGTGATATTTTGCTGGTGGAAGGACGCAGCCGTATTAGCAAAATTATTCGTACCATCACTCAAAGCCCATGGACACATGCCGCTTTATATATTGGTCGCTTGATCGACTTTGAAGATGAAGAAATAAAAAAAATTATCCATCGCCATACGGATGTCACCGACAATACCCGGTTAATTATCGAAGATTTACTGGATAGCGGCACAGTCGCAACACCGCTGAATTTTTATAATAACCATCATATTCGTATCTGCCGCCCTATTGGCATTACCCCAGCTGACTTACACCTTGTTGTCAATTATGCCATTAAAGCATTAGGGCAACCCTACAATGTCAGACATTTATTAGACTTAACACGCTTTCTTTTACCATGGACTATTTTACCTAGACGCTGGGGATCCTGCTTATTTAGAACTTCTAGTGGTGAACCAGAAAGTGGAATTTGTTCCTCTTTAATTGCTGAAGCCTTTACTGCGGTACATTTCCCTATTTTACCCTTTGTAAAACCCGATGAAGCACAAGGTATTGAAGTGTTTCAACGCAATCCCTATTTATTCACCCCTAAGGACTTTGATTATTCACCTTATTTCGAAATTATCAAATATCCCTTATTCAACCCAGATGAACCACTACCTTACTATCGGCGGCTTCCATGGACAAAAAGCGGATTTTTACATCAAGATGATGGAATACTGACTGCACCTACCAAACCAGTGAAAAAAAGTTTCCCTATTTTTGGGAAGAGAAAAGAAGAAAACGCTGAAGACGTCGCTAAAAACGACAAGGAAAATATCAAAGCAGACCAACGCTCTGATACTGAAAAAACCCCTGGTGATAAGGAGTAAATATCATCATGAACCACACTCATCCTATGAGCCACACAATGTACTTAGCTCTTATTACTATCGCACTTGCTATTTTTCCTAATGTCAGCGCTGCATTTTTCTGCCCATCCAACTTTAATCAAATTGATTTTGGTATGACGCCTGATGAAGTCACTCAAACCTGCGGTAAACCTGATGAACAAAAAGAATCTACAAAAGAAAATGAAAATATTCCACAAGAATGGAGCTATTACATTCAACAAACTGTCTCTATAGGTGGCAGTAACTCAAACCCTCAAGGAACACTAAAAACCACTATTACCTTTGACGATACGGGCAAGGCCATTAACATTAGTGTAAATGGGATTGGGGTGGGCGCCTCCTCTATTTGCGGCTCAAACATTCAGTTAGGTGATACAAGAGATAAAGTCAAATCTGCCTGTGG
The DNA here is from genome assembly GCA_019634835.1 of Gammaproteobacteria bacterium. Taxonomy (GTDB): domain Bacteria; phylum Pseudomonadota; class Gammaproteobacteria; order DSM-16500; family DSM-16500; genus Aquicella. The sequence goes on along the minus strand of JAHCAO010000008.1, from coordinate 19,325 downwards.
CGATCCTGCTGCTGTCAGTAAATTGTCTTCTACCTTAAGCGGTACTTCTGCTCAGCAAGAACCTATCAAGGTCTTAGAATTCCATTACTCTAGCGGAACCCCTCCCACAGTACTCATTTTTGAAAATGGAAAGTTGACCGACAAACAATAACTTTTGATTCCAGCATCTGTGCGGGTTGGAGGTGAACGTAGGCTTACCCACTGCGCTAATAGTTCACGGGGGTAGTCATCGGGCCCCATGAACCACTAATGAATTAACCGAACCTATACGGTTGCAGCTCCTGATCTGTTGTGTTTTAACGACGATTATTTCGTAGTAATACGAAATACTAACTGGGTAGAGCTATCGTTACCTTGCCATGGACGGGCATAAATCATACGAATGACAGTCTGTTGCGGCACAATAAATCCTGCTGGCTTAACTCGAAATGTCCATAACTCATAACCTACTGCACCAATTAAATTATCAGTAGACTGATGGTAAGCACGTTTCACTGGCATAATCAAGCTTGAATCATACTCACGTAAAAACCAAGAATACCCTGTTGTAGGATTAGATTTTAATTTAATAATAAATTCAGGTCGATGTGCATCGACTAAAATACTTAGCTTATCTTCAGTATAAACATTATCAGCATTATTAATGGTGTGATTTGTATTGATGGATTTAGCAAATATTGTCACGCTGAACACGGTCAACCATATCGCAAGAATATTTTGCGAGATTTTTTTCATATTCATCACATACCCCCAACGTTTTTAATTTTTTTATTATCGCTTGTTCCAGTTTAGCATTTATTTTAGCCGTAATGCTTAAATACCAGCAGCGCTCATTCGCAAATGAGCTGCATTTGACCGCATCTTTTTCTGTCATCACAATAGGCAGCGAATCAGCAAAGTCTAAATCACATGGTTGATAATGGTAATGATCAGGGAAAATATGCGTGACGAGATCAAATCCTGCTGTTTTTAACGTCATAAAAAATCGCTCAGGATGCCCAATTCCAGCTACTGCATGAATTTTACCTCGAGGAAATTCATCTAACTTCATCTTTTGCTGAGGATTTCTAACAGACACCCACTCGATTGGCTCCAAGCACATCGTGAATTCATCACGACTCTGTTCACCCTTGATTACCACAAAATCTGCTGTATGTAAGCGCACCTGTGATTCACGTAATGGGCCTGCTGGCAATAAACAGTTATTTCCCAAACGCCGCACACCATCGACCATGATTACTTCTATCTCTCGTCCCAGCTGATAATGCTGCAGTCCATCATCACTGATCACAAGATTACAATGAGCTTGTTTTAATAATTCACGCACTGCCGCCACTCTATCCACGCCAATGACCACAGGACAATGTGTATTTTGTGCTAACATCAACGCTTCATCGCCAACCTCATACGCCACATCGTCCGGTTTTACTCTATACGGAATCCTATGTTTCTTACCACCTACTCCACGGCTAACAATACCAGGATAAAATCCTTGAGATCGCAAAAAGTTTGCTAGCAAAATGACAAATGGTGTCTTACCAGTGCCGCCAACGGTGATGTTTCCAACTATTATCACAGGAACATTAAACTGATACGTTTTAAACACCCGACTGCGATATAACCAACGACGTATTGCCGCACACATTCCAAATAACCATGAAAAAGGCAACAACAATACCGCCATCCAATGCAACGACTTGTAATACCAAAAAAATGGCAAGTCATGCTTCATTTGCTGCTTCCAAAACATACGGCATGTCTCTAAATTGCATTCGATATAATTTAGCATAATGTCCGTTACGCCCTAATAATTCTTCATGACTCCCTATCTCAATCATTTTGCCTTCATCCATGACAATAATTTTATCTGCATGTTCAATGGTAGAAAGACGGTGTGCAATCACCAGCGTCGTGCGGTTTTTCATGAGTTGTTCTAATGCTGCTTGAATATAACGCTCAGATTCAGTGTCCAGTGATGAGGTTGCTTCATCCAGAATTAAGATAGGCGCGTCTTTCAAGATAGCACGCGCAATAGCAATACGTTGACGCTGCCCACCTGATAACAACACACCATTTTCACCGATCAAAGAATTAAACCCATTGGGTAACTGTTCTATAAACTCCATGGCATGTGATGCTTTTGCGGCGGCCATAATTTCTTCTTCAGTCATTTTTTCAAATTGTCCATAGGCAATATTTTTTAACACTGTATCGTGAAATAAAGTGACATGTTGTGATACAAGTGCGAATTGACGTCGTAAATCCTTTAACTGATAATCACGAATTGAAATATCATCAATCGTAATTTCACCTATGTAATTATTATAAAAACGCGGTAACAAGCTAACTAATGTCGATTTACCACTGCCCGATCGGCCTACTAATGCAATCACTTCACCAGGATTGACGGTAAAAGAAATATCTTGCAATACTTTTCTATCTTCATCGTATGTAAAACTAACTTGTGAGAATTTTATTTTACCTTTAGCTCGCGTTAAACTTTGTGTTCCAGTGTCATCTTCAGACTTTTCATCCAGCAACTCAAATACACTTTGCGCACCAGCCAGCCCCCGATAAAGTTTATTTTGTACAAAAGCCATGTCTTTCATTGGTTTTAACAATGCCAGCATTGCTGCCACCATCGCAACAAAACCGCCTGGAGTTAGTAATGAATCAGCAACATCTAGTGTCGCAATATAAAGTGTTAACGATAATGCTGCTGCGGTAATAAATTGCACGGCAGATACACTTAGCGTCCGGGCAACCACTACTTTCATTTCTCGCTGTCGGTTACTACGAGCAGCTTTATTAAACTTTTCTGATTCATACGCTTGACCTTCAAAAGAACGTACTACTTTATATCCTTCAATATTTTCTTCTGCACGATGGCTTAACTCAGCAATAGAATCTTGTATGCCTAAGCTTAAACGACGGATGCGTAAGCTCGCCACGCGCATAATGACTGTCACTAATGGAATGATTACAAAATACAGTAAAGTCAATTTCCAACTGATAGAAAACATGACAAAAACAAGCCCTATAATTAAAAACAAAGCTTGTATGGCGGTTGTCAAAACATCTGCACTTGCATTGGCGACTTGATCCACACCATACAGTAATACAGAAAGGATTTGTCCTGTTGTAGAATGATCATAATAACGTGCTGGTAACCGCTGCAAATGAGCAAATAAATCTTGCCTCAAATGCATAATGACACCGCGAGATGCCAAAGCAATAAAATAGTTTGAAAAAAAACTAGCAATACCACGAAGGAAAAATACGCTTAACACTAACCATGGTGCTTTTTCAAGAAATGCATGACTTTTCTCAACTAACCCTTTATTTAATAAAGGTTTCAAAAAATAAATAAACCAAGAATCCACCCCCGAATAAACCATACTTGCTATCCCTGCTATCACCAACGCAAACCCATACCGGCGCACGTAGGTAAACAGCCGCGAATAAATATAAAATGCGTTCGCCACTTGTCTTGGTTTTTCTTTTGCCATCATGAATTACTTTCTTCTAATTTTCAGCGAGATGTATCCTAGCATAGATGCCGCTACCCGTCATCACCACGCCTCCTTATCAAATTCAGTCAAAAATACTTATTGCGCTCTCCAGTGAAATCTACATAATAATGTTTAGATTTGAGGCTTAAGATAATTTAAGGACTATACATGCAATCTACTCGCCAATCCTTAGCAAATTTTATTTTTATGAGCCGGTGGCTACAAGCACCACTTTATCTAGGTTTAATCGTTATTCTCTGCGTTTATGTCTACGAATTTGGTATGGGGTTAATTCATTTAGTCGCCCATGCCAACACACTCACCGACACAGGAACGATACTGCTAGCACTAGATTTAATAGATATGGTCATGATTGCTAATTTATTAATTATGGTCACCCTGGGTGGATACCAAACATTTGTCTCTCATCTACATTTGCAAAACAATCCAGACCACCCGGAATGGCTAGATGAAGTGAATGCTGGAACGATGAAAATCAAGCTTGCATTGGCCTTAATTACTATCTCATCCGTACATTTATTACGTACCTTCATGGACCCAGCACAAAAAGAATTTTATGTAGTCATGTGGCAAGTCCTTATCCACATCACTTTAATGTTTTCTGCTGTGCTAATTGCAGTAACAGATAGAATCATGAGCGGAAGCTATGCACAAACAAAATCATAATCTAGCATGTTCTATCAGTATAAAAACCTGAGCGTAATCGACAGAATTGATACAATAAGCACTAGGGTTTGTTGACAATTAGATTCTGAGGATGGCAATTGTCAACAAATCCTATTATTCACGAGGCTTCCTATGACAACACAAATACTACAATTACAAGCCATGATTGAAGATGGATTTGTCAACCGAATGCAATTCACTCCAAAAAATGTTCCTATCGATGTCAAAAATGCTGTCGCTCATGTGGTTGAATTGCTTGATTCTGGAAAAGCCCGGATTGCTGAAAAAATAAATGGTAAATGGCATGTGCACGAGTGGCTCAAAAAAGCGGTTCTTTTATATTTCCGCATTCACGATAATGAAGTCGTTCAAGGGGGCTTCACTAAATACTTCGATAAAATACCGCTTAAATACCATCACACCACTCATGAAGAGTTTGTTTTAAACGGCACGCGTGTTGTTCCTCCCGCCATTGCACGCAAAGGTGCTTTTATTGCACCTGGAGCGATTCTCATGCCTTCGTATGTTAATATTGGTGCATACATTGATAGCGGAACAATGGTAGACACTTGGGCCACTGTCGGTTCATGTGCGCAAATTGGCAAGAATGTTCATATCTCTGGCGGCGCAGGGATTGGAGGCGTGTTAGAACCACTACAAGCAAATCCAACCATTATAGAAGACAATTGCTTTATTGGTGCACGGTCAGAAATAGTGGAAGGTGTCATTGTTGAAGAAGGTGCTGTTATCTCCATGGGAGTCTTTATAGGGCAAAGCACGCGCATCTATGATCGTGAAACTGGCAACATTCTCTATGGTCGTGTTCCTGCTGGTTCTGTTGTGGTTTCTGGAAGTTTACCCAGCGCTGATGGAAAATATCATCTTTATTGCGCTGTCATTGTTAAGCAAGTCGATGCAAAAACACGGGAAAAAGTTGGCTTAAATGAATTACTGCGGAACATAGACTCACTATGATTAAAAGTAAATTACCCTCTGTCGTTGATTTAACCAGCCAGTTAATCGCTTGTCCATCTGTCACACCTCAAGATGCTGGTTGCCAGAAAATAATTAGTCAGCGATTAGCAGCCATAGGATTTCAGTGCGAACCCATGCAGTTTAGTGATGTTAATAACCTTTGGGCACGCTATGGCACCCGCTCTCCGCTCATTGTTTTTGCCGGTCATACCGATGTTGTACCACCAGGCCCCACTTCTGATTGGTCATCACCGCCTTTTCAACCAGATATACGCGATAATACTTTATATGGGCGCGGCGCAGTGGACATGAAAAGTGCCATTGCCGCCATGGTGACTGCCGTTGAAACCTTTGTTAAAACAAACCCTATTTTTCCAGGCTCAATCGGATTTCTTCTAACTAGTGATGAAGAAGGCTCTGCCATTAACGGCACAGTCAAAGTCATGGAAACCTTACTGCAGCGCGGCGAAAAAATAGATTACTGTCTCGTCGGTGAACCTAGCAGCAATAAAAAAGTAGGTGACCAGATCCGCATCGGCCGGCGTGGCTCCTTACACGCAAAAATAACAATTCATGGTAAACAAGGGCATGTTGCCCACCCTCACCTTGCCATGAATCCTATCCATACAAGTGCTAATGCGTTACATGAACTCGCCGGTATCGAATGGGACAAAGGCAATGAATACTATCCGCCTACTACTTTTCAAATATCCAATATTCATAGTGGCACAGGCGCAGCAAATGTTATTCCTGGCCATCTAGATCTCTTATGCAATTTCCGTTTTTCTACTGCTGTTACCGTTAACGAACTTAAAGAGCGCACTGAAGCTATCCTTAAAAAACACGGCCTACAATACAATGTCGAATGGCACATCAGCGCTGAACCCTTCCTTACTAAAAAAGGAAAATTCATCTCGCTTGTCCAACAAGCCATACAAGACATTACTGGTTTATCAGCAGTGCTTTCTACAGGCGGTGGTACATCAGATGGTCGCTTTATTGCGCCAACTGGCACCGAAGTGATCGAATTAGGCGTTTCAAATGCTACCGCACATCATGTTAATGAATGCGTTGATTTAGATGAGTTAATCACTCTGGAAAGAATATATAATACTCTTTTACATCACATTTTCGATTGAAAATACAAGGCATGTCTAAGCTCAGCCATATAACAATTGATCTCTAGCCAAATCTAGTTTACCTTACGCGTTTCTAATGGAGAGATGTCCGAGCGGTCGAAGGAGCACGCCTGGAAAGCGTGTATACGTTTAACGACGTATCGAGGGTTCGAATCCCTCTCTCTCCGAGCAATATCTTTGGTAAAACGCAAGTTAAGTTTATAGTAGCGAGTATTGGTCCCTTCGCAACGATAGGTTGCAAACCCCGCCAGGTCCGGAAGGAAGCAACGGTAGCGACTGATACGGGTGCCGAAGTGCGGCTGATGCTCGCTACTATGAGCTTATAAAACTAGTACAGTATCAGGTTAAATTTGACTGTGGTGTTTCAAGTTGATAGGTTAAAACATTCCTGTACCCTGCAGAACTAATGGGAATGGTTGCTATAAGGCTTTTTATTATGAGCTATCAAGTTTTGGCCCGTAAGTGGCGCCCTCGTCATTTTCAGGACATGGTAGGACAAGAACATATCTTGCGCATGCTGAGCAATGCACTCACGCAAAAGCGCATCCATCATGCTTACCTCTTTACAGGTACACGCGGAGTGGGAAAAACAACACTTGCCCGTATTCTTTCCAAGTGTTTGAATTGTGAATCCGGTATATCACCGTCACCTTGCGGTACATGTCATACTTGCCAAGCGATTGATGCGGGTCAATTTCTCGATTTATTCGAAGTGGATGCCGCATCCCGCACTAAAGTCGAAGACACACGTGAATTACTTGATAATGTTTTGTACCCTCCCACTCAAGGTCGTTACAAAATTTATCTCATTGATGAAGTACACATGTTGTCTAACCATAGTTTTAATGCCCTGTTGAAAACATTGGAAGAGCCACCAGAACACGTCAAATTTCTCTTAGCAACCACAGACCCTAAACGCCTTCCTATCACCATTCTTTCACGTTGCTTGCAGTTTCATTTAAAACGCATTACACCTGAACAAATTGCAAAACACTTACAGCATATTTGTGCCACAGAAAATATCGCTTGCGAAGAACCAGCACTGGAAAGACTAGCAAAAGCGGCAGATGGCAGCATGCGTGACGCACTTAGTTTGCTGGATCAAGCCATTGCTTATGGTCACGGTACGGTGAACAAAGCTGATGTCAATGCTATGTTAGGTAATGTAGCACAAGATGATTTATTGCCTTTATTGGAAGCAATCGCCTCACAAAATGGCAACCAGCTTTTTGATGCTATCACACGTCTCGCTGAGCATACTCCAGACTTCCAACAAGTATTAGAAGAGCTCATCAGTCTCTTTCATCAAATAGCGATTGCACAAATAATACCTGATAAAACGCTAAAAAATGACCTGATTGCTCCCTTTAGCCAGCGCTTTTCAGCAGAAGACGTACAGCTCTATTATCAAATTGCGTTACTCGGCAGACGCGACTTATCACTCGCCTCTTCTCCGCAACAAGGTTTTGAAATGAGCATGCTGCGCATGCTGGCTTTTCATCCAGGCTTATATACACAGAGTCAGGATAGTGCGCCTACCACTACCATAATAGAAAAACCTGCATTATCAACCCCACCTTTGTCCAAAACAACAACTTCTGTTGCAGAAAAAGTTGCAGCCACACCAGAACCTACTGCAATGATAGCAGCAGCTCAATGGCGCGATATACTTCCTAAACTCGAATTATCTGGGGTAGCTTATGCTTTAGCTGCAAATTGCTCGCTAGAGAAAATCACAGAAAACAAAGCCATTCTTGTGCTCTCAACCAACCATCAACCTATGTTAAATCAAAAATTAAAAGAAAGAATTGCAGAAGCATTAAGCCGTTATTTTAATCAACCGATGCAGCTAGAGATCAATCTTACATCTGCTGAAACTCTTTCACCAATAAAACAAGAGCAATCAGAACAAGAAGAACGGCTTGCTAACGCTAAACAAACAATCATGCAAGATTCCAAAGTGAAGCAACTGTTAGCCATGTACGATGCGACTATCGAAGTATCGCTATTATCTTGATGTATATCTTGATAAAAACACAACTTAAAAACCCGATCAGGGATGAGTGTGTTTTACGGTGAATAGTAAAGGAAAAGTATCCGTGTCCTCTCGTTGCAAAAACAAAAATATGATGAATCCTAGAAATGATAGAACAACGCTTATATCTTTGATAATATTTAGGCTTACACTATACACAATAGTTACGGAGTGTTGTAATGAATAAACCAACTGGCGACAAAATCGGCCTGAACGAAATCATGAAACGTGCTCAGGAAATGCAAAAAAAACTTCAAGACATTCAGAAGCAAGTTTCGGAAATGGAAATTATCGGACAATCTGGTGGCGGTGTAGTTAAAATCGCTATGACAGGCCAACATTACGCAAAGAAAGTCACATTGGATCCCAATTTACTAAAGGAAGAAAAATCCATTATAGAAGATTTGATCGCCGCAGCCATTAACGATGCCACTGATAAAATTGAGAGGAATTTACGTGATAAAATGGGTGGTTTATCCGGCATTAAGTTGCCAGATAATTTAGGTGATTTGCCTAAATAATGCGTTTCAGCCCTCTTCTCGAACAACTCATTGAAACATTACGCTGCTTGCCAGGCGTTGGGCCCAAGACAGCACAACGCATGGCATTACAGTTGCTCACTCGTGGACGCGATAATGGTAAACGTCTAGCTCAAAGCCTTGCTGAAGCAATAGAACATATTGGTCATTGTCAACAGTGCCGCATTTTCAGTGAAACAGAATTCTGCGAAATATGCACCTCCATGCATCGTGATCCAGCATTATTATGTATTGTAGAGAATCCTATTGATGTTAGTGCCATCGAGCAAACCAATATCTTTAAAGGAAAATATTTTGTCTTACTTGGACATTTGTCTCCACTGGATGGCATGGGTCCTGAAGAAATTGGTATTAGCAAATTAAAATCATACTTCCATCAAGGTAACATTCAAGAAGTGATTATCGCCACAAATCCAACTGTCGAAGGCGAGGCGACAGCACATTATATCTCAGAGTTAGCTAAGCAATACGCTATCAAGGTTACACGCATCGCACGTGGTGTCGCGATAGGCAGTGAATTAGAATACATTGATCCTAATACACTCGCTCATGCCCTCATGGGTAGAGAGCTCATTTAATAAGACTAAGAATGATACTCGGATATATGTGTGACACCGATGATCTATAGAGGCATACCAAGAAAAACCGTAAGATTCAATCTGCGGTTTTTCTTAGGTTAGTGCTTATGCTTATTGGGCGACAGCCGTGGAACCATCTTTATTAACGGATTCACCGAATCTATACACGTTATTGCATCATTTTGAACACATAATAACACCATATTAATGCAGTTTAGATCGGAATGATTGTGTGATGGAGGATGGAGCACTTAATATAAATTTAGGAATCTCAACATTAAAATGCTTTTCATCTAAGTTCTGCATCCCATAATAACCTTCCATCGTGCCTTGAGGTGTCAGCAATTGACAGTAACTAACGTATACAAATTGTTTGTCTGGCTTAATAAGCGGTTGCAATCCAACAACACCGGTTCCGTGTATTTCTTCAATCTTGCCAGTCATATCGGTAATACGCCAGTAACGAGTCAATAGTTGCACAATTTCATCGCTTTCGTTTTTGATAGTAATCTCATAAGACCATACAAATTTTCGATGCACCGGATCTGATTGCTCCGGTACCCAGCTAGGCTGCGAACTCACATAAACGCTAAGAGATTTTTTCATATCAATATCACCATCACTATCAAAACCAGCACAACATAAGCGATAAAACCTAACCATGCCCCTCTTTTTGAAAAGGGTAATTTGTTTTTTTGATCATTATGTTCCATGTAACGCTTCAACCTCTTTCTATTGCTGATAACAATTTATGATGAATACCACCAAAGCTTGAGTTACTCATGATAACGACATGATCTCCTGCACGCAGCATAGGCACAAGATTCTCTACTAATATATCAACATTATCATAGAGCGCAGTAGGCTGTTTAAACTTTTCTAATACCGCTGACAATCCCCAGTCAGACTCTGTACTTTTACATATCACTACGTCGGCATTATTCAATGCATCTTGTATCCTTTCTTTATGCACACCAGAACGCATGGTATAAGAACCAAATTCTAACACTGCTATCATGCGTGCGTTTGTACCGACTCTTGCCCGCAACCCTGCCAATGTTGTTGCAATGGCCGTAGGATGATGAGCAAAATCATCATACACTACAATGTTCTTAGCTTTCCCCTTCACTTCTAAACGCCGCTTAACATTTTTAAAAGTGGAGAGTGCCTGAATGGCTTGATCAGGCGAAATATTCACATGGTGAGCAGCAGCAATAGCAGCCAATGCATTATTCACATTATGTTTACCTAATAAATTCCAATGTACCTCACCCACTGGCTTATTATGATGTAATACGGTAAATGCGCTTCCATCTTTTTGAATGAATTCCACCTGCCAGTCACCCGCGACATCCCCAAACGTTGTCACGGGCGTCCAGCAACCTATGTCCAGTACATCTGCTAAATTAGTGTCTTGAGCATGTCGAATAATTAATCCGTTACTAGGAACTATTCTAACCAGGTGATGAAATTGCTGCTTTATTGCTGACAAATCAGGAAAAATATCAGCGTGATCATATTCTAGATTATTCATGATCAGTGTCTTAGGTTGATAATGAATAAATTTCGAACGCTTATCGAAGAAAGCACTATCGTATTCATCGGCTTCAATGACGAAATAAGGTGATTCCCCTAGACGCGCTGAAACTCCAAAATTCTCTGGAACACCTCCGACCAAAAATCCTGGATGAAGACCAGCACATTCTAATATCCAAGTAAGCAAACTGGTTGTTGTCGTCTTGCCATGCGTTCCAGCCACAGCTAATACCCAACGATTTTTTATCACATTTTCAGCTAACCATTGTGGACCAGACACATAAGGGATTCGTTGAGCTAATACCTGTTCCATTGCTGGATGGCCGCGTTTAATCACGTTGCCCACGACAACACAATCAATATCAGGGTCAATATAAGGGGAATCACTTTCCACGAGCTGAATGCCTTGCTCCATGAGTTGAGTACTCATAGGCGGATAAATATTCATATCAGACCCTGTGACTTCATGCCCGCTTTGCTTAGCAAGCACTGCTATACCACTCATAAATGTTCCACATATTCCTAGTATATGTATTCGCATTCTCAATACCTCGCTTGAAATCGATGCATAATCTATCCGGATTCACAGGAGTAGATATGTAATTTTTACAAATGTGTTATTATTAACGAATTTAGGATATCCCGCAAAGGATAAAGCCAGAATGGATAATCTGGGATTATTTGATGCCATCATAGATAGTGCTGTTCTCCTCGACAAGGCAGGACGCATTATGAATTGGAATGCAGGTGCTGCGGCACTTTTTGGCTATACCAAAAAAGAAGTCATCGGCCGGTCAGTTAATTTCATCTATGATCGCAATTACCCTTTCCCCAAACTCATCCAAGAGATTAACACCCATCAAAAAAAATGGTTTGAGAACACGACTTTTATCCGTAAAAATGGCATCAAAGGACATTGCAAGTCTTCATTATCTGCTCTACCACATAATGATCAGCACAAAATCACTGCGATGTTGTTACATCAGAATATATCTGATTACAAAAAAACGGAGGAAAATTTACAAAAAACAAACCAGTACTTGACACAGCAATTAAACCACCTCCTTGTTGGTTTCTGGAGTGCAAATTCACTATTAATTGATACGTTGAACAATCTTGATCAGACTGAACGAAAGCTGCGTGAAAGTGAACTACGCTTCCATTTACTGGCTGAAAACGCTACTGATGTCATTTCTCGCCATACACCAGATGGTACTTATTTATATGTCTCCCCTGCCAGTAAATCTTCTATTGGATACACACCAGATGACTTAATAGGAAAAAATATTTATAAACTCATTCACCATGATGATCTGTCCAAACTCAAAAGAGCATTCACACGACGGCGAGAGATCCATAATAAACCCATCGTTTATCGCATTAAACGCAAAGAAGGCGAATTTCGATGGTTTGAAAGTAACATTCGCTTAATCATTGATGAACCAACGCGCATCATCAGTGAAGTCCAACTAGCTTCACGTGACATTACCAACCAGGTGCTAGATAAAAAAGCACGTTTGCGTGGCCAACAATTAGCTCATGTCTTTCGTCTCAGCACGATGGAAGAAATGGCCTCCGGCATGGCACATGAAATTAGCCAACCACTAGCAGCCATTGTGAACTATACTCGCGGCTGCGTCCGTCACCTGCAAAATGAGAAACACGACCCAGATCAAATCAAACAAGTCATGGAAAAAGCTGTCGTACAAGCTGAACGTGCTGGTGAAATCATTCAACGATTAAAAAACTTTTTCTGTAAGGGCCAGCTAGTCAAAACACCTTGCAAAGTAAATAATGTGATTCGTGAAACAGTCAGCTTGATTAAAAATGAGCTAACCACATCAAAAACAAAGATCGACTTCGATTTCGACAAACACATTCCTATTATTTTCATCGATAAAATTCAAATTCAGCAGGTCATTTTAAATTTAATACAAAATGCCATTGAAGCAATGAATGAAAACTATACGAAAGAAAAACGTATCCACATTCAAACGAAATCCACTCATTTTGAAACAATTGAAGTCACGCTGACAGATACAGGCCCAGGATTTTCAAAAGAAAATATCACTAAAGTTTTCATGCCATTTTTCACAACAAAAGCACATGGACGCGGCATGGGATTGGCAATATGCAGGTCCATTATAGAAACACATGGCGGCCACTTCATTATTAACTCGCACTCAAATTCGGGCGCCAATAGCTGGATACGTTTTTCTTTACCTATTTCGATATAGTAGGAGTAAAAGCCGAATGTCAACATTAGAGCCAATTGTTTATATCATTGATGATGATCAAGCAATGGTTGAATCATTATCATGGATTATTGAATCTATCGGTTTGCACGTAAAAACGTATGTGCGGGCACAAGAATTTCTTGAAGAGTACGATCCACAACAACATGGATGCTTGCTGCTGGATGTACGCATGCCTGGAATCAGCGGCCCAGAATTACAAACTAAATTAAATGAGCATGGATTACCCACTCTACCCATTATTTTTATTAGTGGTCATGGTGATGTACCATTGGCAGTCCGCGTCATGAAAGCAGGTGCAATTGATTTTCTGACCAAGCCATTTAATGACCAAGTCCTGCTTGAAAGTATTAACAAGGCCTTACGCACGGACAAAGCAAACCGTGAAAGACGCCAAGAAAGCGCGCAAGCCAGAGCTAAATTTGCGCTACTTTCACCACGTGAGGCGCAAGTCCTGCAAGGAATTGTAGCAGGAAAACCCAATAAAGTGATCTCAGCAGAGCTGAACATCTCCTTAAAAACCGTGGAAGCACACCGCGCTTCTGTCATGAAAAAAATGGGAGTCAAATCTGTTCCTGAATTAGTCAAGTTAGTGTTAACCAATCGCATACAAGAAGAGGTGGTTGAGGAAGAATAAGACAATCGATTCGCATAAGGATATATCTCATCCAAGATAGTAATTACCTGATGGTATAAACCCTGACTCAACTAAGTATATTCAAGTACATTATTATGGTTTTCTCCTAATTTTTATTCGCATTCGTTAGTGAGATGATGAGTATCCCTCACTCAGTAATATGGAATGTACCAGTTTAGGAGAAAGCAGCCATGAACAAAAAAAAGCAAGTTTTAATTGTGACTAATGCAATCACTGAAGATGAAATTATGCAAATTAAGAATGCTTTTAGTTCTGAATTTGCCCCTCAAATAGATATTAAATTAAGTTTAGTACATGTTGTTCCACATTTACCCACATGCTATTTTAATATTCCCTCAATGGGCATGCTGGTTGAAAAATATTACGATGAAGCAAAAGAATCCTTAAGCCAAATAGGCAAACATCTAGGCATTGCCAAGAAAGACCAATGGCTGATTTCAGGTAAAATTCGCACGGAAGTATTACGCTTAGCTAATAAATTAAACTCCAGTTTCATTCTTGCCAGCGCACAGCAAATACAAGAACTGCAACGGTCTTTGTTTTTTAAAAACATTCATCAATATGCTTTAATTAGGAATATTAACCAGTTAAAACAATTATAATATTTTAACTCAAGCTAGGGATTGTCCCTAATGCCTCCTCGAAACAACAGGTAAACTTGAGTCACTTCTTCCGCCGTAAATCCTCCCATTTATGGCGGTTTTTTTATGTTCATGAGAATAACATATAGGTTCAGTTAACTCAGATCAGAGTCATGCTCATACATAGCAACTTAACAATGAACCAACTCTTTTTATACAAGTTGATCCCGTTCAATAAACTAGTATACTTTTACGCCATTCTAGGTTTTTTCGGAGAAAAGGGTCATGGAAAAATTTAATGCGCTTTACGCCCAATCGGGTGGTGTCACTGCTGTTATTAATGCATCAGCTTGCGGTGTCATCGAAACTACACGTAAGAATAGCGATAAAATTGGCAAAATCTATGCTGCACGCAATGGTATTATTGGCGCGTTAACAGAAGATTTAATTGATACTAGCCTCGAATCCGATGCTGACATTGCAGCACTGCGCTATACGCCTTCCGGTGCATTTGGCTCTTGCCGGCACAAGCTAGGTTCCATAGAAAAACACCGTAAACAATATGAACGTTTAGTGGAAGTCTTTTCTGCTCATCATATCCGTTATTTCTTTTATAATGGCGGTGGCGACTCTCAAGATACTGCACACAAAGTATCACAAATCAGCAAAGAATTGGGTTATCCTATCACTTGCATTGGTATTCCTAAGACTGTAGATAACGATTTGCCCTTCACCGACAACTCACCTGGATTTGGCTCAGTCGCAAAATATGTAGCGGTTTCTATACGCGAAGCGGGAATGGATGTGGCTTCCATGGCATTGACCTCCACCAAAGTATTCATTCTTGAAGTCATGGGACGGCATGCTGGATGGATTGCCGCTGCAGGCGGATTGGCAGCAGAACAAGAAGGAGATTCGCCTCATATTATTTTGTTTCCAGAAATTCCCTTAAATACTGCAGCATTTTTAAATCGTGTAGAAGAGTGCGTTAAAAAATATGCGCATTGTTCTATCGTCGTTTCTGAAGGAGTAAAAAACGCGGAAGGTAATTTTATTTCTGAACAAGGACTAGTCGATGCTTTTGGGCATAAACAATTAGGTGGTGTCGCTCCTGTGATCGCAAAATTGATAAAAGAAAATTTAGGTTACAAATATCATTGGGCACTAGCGGATTATTTGCAACGTGCCGCCAGACACATCGCTTCCAAAACGGATGTAGAACACGCATATGCTGTTGGTAAAGCAGCGGTGGAAATGGCATTGGCAGGAAAAAATGCGGTGATGCCTATTATTGTACGTGAGAAAAGTGATACTTATCGATGGTCCATCGGCGAAGTACCATTAGATAAAGTCGCCAATGTAGAAATGAAAATGCCACGCGAATACATCACTGAAGATGGTTTTGGCATTACTGAAGCATGCAAGCATTACTTATCCCCACTGATTCAAGGTGAAGATTACCCCACTTACCAACATGGTTTGCCTGTTTATGTAAAATTAAAAAATACTCCTGTTGAAAAGAAGCTGAATACTATATTTGAAATAGTTTAACAGTCCTGAAACACCTCCTCACAGGGCTAAAAACGACATAAGACAAGCTAGATTGGCCCTGTGAAAGGAGTTAATACATATTCACCGCCCTCTTAGAGCATGTTTTTTGCAATCATCCAATGGCCACCCTCTGAACGATGGCCATTTTTTAGTCGCCTGCTTCAATCTAACAATCTTCAAAAATGTATTAACCCGTGATAGCAACAGTAAAACATCGACTATAATGTGAAATGAATATATAAATTTAAAACGAGGATATTATGAACAGTCGTGACAATTCCTACCTGTCTGATTTTTTTAAATATATTCCAGATATATTTATTAACAAAGATACGTGCATGGAAGCAGCCTATCATAAGTTAGAAAACATCCGATACATACCAACAGCTTTACAAAACACAGAGTTGTACCTTAAATGTATAAAAAAATATACGGATGCTCACAAACTATTCGATGGAATCTCTGGTGAGAAAGAGCATTTTATTAGTAACCTTCTCGATGCCATTCCAGATAAGATCCAAACAGAAAAGCTATTTCTAGGATTGATAGAGTTAAAATTAGTTGAATTATCAGTAATCATTACTGCCGCCCATAATCATAATATTAATACAGATGATTTACTACGTAGTGCATTTGATGAGAGTCTAATTAAGATATACGAGCTACCAAATCACTTACACTCCTATGAAATTTATAAAAAAGGAATAGAAGAAGGAGATTCAGATTTTACGCATTACCTTTCTCAATATGTAAAAAAAAATAAAAATAAAATGGATGCTAAGATACGCCAAGAAATCCAAGCGCTTTTTACTTTAGCTGTAAAGAATGGTGAAAGACTACAAGATATCCCAGAAGAATTTCGTAATGAAGAAATTAGCGTTATATGTATATTAAATAAATTAAAAAAGGCACAATTTTATCATGAATGGCTTTATGAAATACAATTCATTCCTGATTCAGTAAAAAATTCTGAGTCTTTTTGGCTTTCTCTTATTAGTCATCCAGGTGGATTCTATTGTTTTAAATATATGCCTGATGACCTAAAAGTAAGACATAGCATCAGAGAAGCCTTAAAAAATAACTGTATTTCTTCTGCCATAAAAAATATTCGTGTGTTAGATGATGCTAATCTCGACGAAACATTGAAAAAAGACATCATTGATGCAGTAAAAGATTACGTAAAAACAGAAAGGCAAAAACCTATCATACTCATGTTGTATTATCCGGAAGATGGCGTCACATACACGGATATGCTTCTTTCACATATGGAAAAGAAATGTGATGCTGATATTGTCCTGATTTCTCCAGAAGATGGAGAAAATCACCCTCTTCTTTCAGATCCAGATTTCATGAGATCCGTCGATGGCATCATATTACCTGGTGGACCCAATGTACCTAATAATCCTCATGATTTACGAAAAAGATTTGAGACTTTTTTATTAGATGAATCAGTAAAGAACAACACGCCCGTTCTTGGGATATGCCGCGGCCATCAGCTAATCGGAGAATATTTTGGCGGCACTATAAAAGATGTTCCATATCATAATAACCACCCCATCATGATTCAAGTAAAAGCTAAAGACAGTGAGATGCGAAAATTATTAGAGAAAAAATACAATAAATGGCAGCAAGAAGAGAATACGCAGAAGAAAGATGAATTACAAAAAATCCCTACCAATGTGATGCGCTATCATTCTCACTGTAATCATCGCCAAGGATTATTTTTTCTTCAACCACGAGATAAAAATAACATTAAAATCGTTGGGAGAGCAACGGACGGAACCATAGAAGCAATGGAAATAAATAACCATATTATAACATACCAACATCATCATGAATTTTATCAAAATAGAATCAAGCCTGAAGGCAAGCTCGCAAAAGCTTTACTAAAAACATTTACAAACAAAGTCCAGAACAATTACAACGATAAAAATAAACCTCTAGTCACTGCAAAAACATAGAACCTATTGACGATTAAGCTCCGTCAACGCACACTTATTCAATTCTCCAAAGAAAGTAACGAGAAGGAATTTTATGCCAAAAATAACCATGCAAGATGAATCTTTATTCAAAACAGCCTATCTTTTGACTATAAATAAAAATGAATCTGAATTAGCTAATTTAATTGAAAATGGGTTTCATATTGACACTTTTCAAGCTGAATACAATCTTATCATGTTAGTAGCTAAAGAAAAGGATGTAGAGTCAGTTGAGTTTCTCAGCACTAAATTCCATGCAAATTTAGACTATGCTTTGCAAGGATACGCTATTGGCGACCATACAGATAAGGTCGAAGAGCTAATCAATCACGGGTTCAGCATCGATATAGCAATAAAGGGATATGCTATTGGGGGACATAACGACAAGGTTGAAAACCTAATTAAGCGTAGAGCAAGCTTGGACGAAGCTGTACTAGGATATGCCATTGGTGGGCATAAGGATAAAGTCGAGAATATGCTAAGTCGTAGAGCAAATTTAGATGATGCTGTACAAGGATATGCACGTGGAGGACGTAGTATTTGGACTGAAGAGTTGATTCAACGTGGAGCAAGCTTAAATGCTGCTGTGTGGGGATATGCACGTGGAGGACATTATGCTCAGGTTGAAGAGCTGATAAAACGTGGAGCAAGTTTAAATGCTGCTGTGTGGGGGTATGCACGTGGAGGATACTTTACTCAGGTTGAAGAATTAGCTCAACGTGGTGCTAGCTTAGATTACGTTGCTCAGGGTTATAAAGCTGGAAAGCATTTTTCAAATAAAAATGTTTTATTGCGCTTGCTTTCAATAACAAATAACCAGCAAATACGAGAGCATCTCGCAGATGAAGCAAAGAAAAAAAATAACTCACTTGATACCAAAATTTTATTGGGAAGAGCGAACAAACTAAACAGAATAATGAATGAATACAAGCTTGATTATGAACAGTCAAAATTTTTAACCATACCAGGATCCAGGGTATGGCTTTTACAAGGCCCTAAATGTCCCACATTTACCAAAGAAGGAACATTTCAATTTGACTTGTTTTGTAATGTCACCTCTATGGTAATAGGATTATCACCACATGAGGTGAATAAAGTTTTTACTGCTGTCAATAACCACCTCTTTCAAAGTATTAAAAATAGCTTAAACATAGGGTTTTTCGCACTGTGGAGAACTCCAGAAAAAACAAGAAAACTGAATAATATTGCTGATCAAAAATATCAGCGAAGGTGTATTAGCATTAGAGCATATTAGTAATTAATTAAACCAGTGAAGAATAAAAATGGAATAGTTCTGACT
>JAHCAO010000007.1 GCA_019634835.1 Gammaproteobacteria bacterium | reverse complement strand
CAACCAATGTGCTAATGCGGTTTTCTGTTGTAGGGGGGGCACCAATGTCCGCTTTTTTTAAAAAATCTTGGCTACGCTCTGCCAACTGTTTAAAAGCTGCTTTATAATCCGCTTCACTTCTAACAACAGTGTCTTGTTGATTGGGTTCTCTATCCGATTGCATTACCTTGCCTCTTCTTGTTTTTATCTTGATTGATTAAATTAAAGTATAGTACATCCACTTATCTGCAATGTTTTCTGTATAGTGAGCAAAGAATGATGATTTAATCCGTTGATTAGAAAAGAGTATTTATCGGAATAAACTTGTAGAGGCCACCCGTGAAGCATTTTTTTATGTCAGCCGAGGTTGCTATTTTTAAAATAGTTTGGCTATAATTTGACCATTAAATCATTAGATTAAAAAATATATTATAAAAAATCAATAAGATATATCAATAACACAGAGCGAGGTTAGAACAATGTCACATGTTAGGCAGAAGCCATCCCATAAGAATAATTCAGTTTCGACGTTAAGTGATGCAGAGCGTTTGCTTACAGAGGGAGCAAAAATTACTCCAGAAATAATGACACAATATTTAAATCTATTAACATTAGGACTTCTTCCATTAGATAAAGAATTATCTACACAAATATATGTACCCGAACTCTATCATTATCTCTATCGTTATATATTTAACAATGATGCTGGATTGAATCGCATCACATTAATGATGTTTAAGGCTTTTCTTAAAAACCAATTAGAAAAAGTAACGAATAAAAAAATCACGAGTAACGCGATTATTAATGTTATTAATGCAGTGGAAAAAAAGGATTATTTGCCTAAAAAGACAGAAGAATATCAAGAGTTGATGGGTGATATTAAAAAAATGATTTTTTATCGAGGAAGCGGAAATTTAGTAAAAAAAATCGATAGTGAATTTAAATATTATTCTACCAATCCTGAGCTTCTGAAAAAATTTGATGAAGAAGATGGAATAATTATGGATCAGACAAAAGTCTATTATATTTTTGAACACGGAGAGGGGAGGAATCCTACTCACATTAAAAAAATTGAAGATGAATATAAAAAGTACTTGAATAGTATGCTTTCTGATCTGAGAAAGATAGGAAGGAGATTAAAAACAGAAGAAAATAATTCGTCTTTCGCGAACGAAAGCTTGGCGATTTCTATGCGCAAATTACTAGACGACGTGGAAGAGATTGCAGCAGGCGAGGATAACTCTCCAGTTAGGAAAGTGATTCAAATCGCTGCTCTCATGACAGGTTTTTACAACCAAATACGCAATGAAATAAACAAGTTCTTTTTCTTTAAACCGCATTTTGGTATTTCTGATCAAATATTACAAGTATTACAAGTACTAGCAGAAAATACAAAAAATACAAAAGAAAAAGAAATAGTAATAGGGAAAGGAGGAATAATGTTGTCATATACTCAGCCTGCTGGCCAAGTGACATTAAAAATTTCAAAATGGGTAAACGTACAAGATAGAATTCTGGATCGCGCAAATCTTGATGCAGGCAACAAACTTTCTACCGATGGGGTTTCTTTCATGGAAGCGAAACGATATCAATAACGACTCGGCCTTGCGGCCGAGTTTTATGTTTGGTGGGGACGAGGAGGTTGTGGAGTATCATCCAGAATATTTTTTTCAATGAAATGTTCTACCACTCGATTTATGTAACTTTACCTTAGCATTTGCTCGGTAGGTAAATGAGCTTTTTCAGTAAATGCATTATAGCGATTATCGGCAATACTCTTGTTTTGTGCATACCAAGTAATCGTTTCTTTGATACCTTCTTCAATAGAGGTTTGTGGAATAAAACCATGGGAATTTGCGCGAGTCATGTCCATTAAACGTTTGGCATCGCCTTTAGGCTTGGTCGTGTCCCAGACGAGTTCAACGGGGCCGCTTGGAATGTGAGCAGCAACGATTTCTGCAATTTGCTTGATCGTGACACCGCTGCCACTGCCTAAGTTAATGGGTTCATTGATACCTTTCTCGACTGCTAATAACATACCTCGAGCGACATCTCGTGCATGGATAAAATCACGTATAGGCGAACCGTCACCCCATACGGTCAAAGGTTTTTCCCCATCCATAGCACGTTTGATGAGAGAAGGAATGACCATCGCATTGGCAGGATCAAAGTTGTCATAAGGGCCGTATACATTGGCGGGACGGACAATAGAAATTTTGTCCCACTGATATTCGATTTTATACGCTTCTGCTTGCAATTCACCCATGCGCTTGGCC
The DNA here is from genome assembly GCA_019634835.1 of Gammaproteobacteria bacterium. Lineage (GTDB taxonomy): Bacteria > Pseudomonadota > Gammaproteobacteria > DSM-16500 > DSM-16500 > Aquicella. The sequence continues at coordinate 94,195 of JAHCAO010000007.1, read as the reverse complement.
CAACCAGCAAAACGATCATTGGGGGAAGGGAAGGTTTTCCAGACTTCATCTTCATAGAAAATTTCAGCGGGTGCATAAACCCCTACTGAACTAGTGAATAAGAAACGTTCTACTCCCATACGTCGGGCAGCTTCCATCATGTTGATGCTAAAGGTGAGAGTAGGGACAAAAAAGCTGGCTGGACGTTTTGCCGTCATAGCAGGCGAACCTTTTACGCCAGCTAGTTGGAATACAATTTCTTGGTCTTGGCAAATTTCCAGGCAATTACTAAATTCACGTAAATCTGTGCGTTTGAAAGTGACGCCTTGAGGAGCGCGGGATGGGTCATCTAGCGAAACGACTGTTACGTTAGCACCTTGTGCTAACAATATTTCAACGAGAGGACGGCCAATTAATCCCGTGCCGCCTGTAACCAAAACATTTTTATTTGTATAAAAGCTCATGACTTGATCCTGTTTTTTTAAAACAACTAGTTGTGGTCACTTGACATACCTATTGTAAGTGTTCGGTGATAGCTGCATCTAAGCAAGGTGGCTCTTTTTATTTTTATATTCGGTCGCAAAAGACGTTTCCCTTCCGGCTTTTGCTAAAGTGGACTCCTGTCCACTTTCTCTCCTATAAAAATAAAAAGAGCCACCTTGCTTAGATGCAGCTATCACCGAACACTTACTACGTACAACGGCTCAGTGATAAAAAACCAACAAATGGTAAGTTAACTGAATGCTTACCGCCTGACCGTTATCATAATAATTTAATAATAAAGGAGTAAAATCGCCATTATAAATATAATCATCATTTCGTGCTACAGACAAATTGTGCTTGAAAAGAAGAAAAAACGAGGAGATAGCTTCAATATGCAGAGACAAGACACACATTCTTTGTATTATATAAATCCTATTACAACGTATTTTGCTAATGTGCCAGTTGTTAGTAGTTGCGTAGTTGCATTTACTAATGAGGGTCATATGGACTTGAAATCTGGATCCATCATGACCACTATAATAGAAATAAAAAAAGCACTTGCAAGTCATCTGATTAGAATGCAAGTACAGTCCGAAGTGGATAAAATTATTCTAACTTTCACTGGCCCTCTTGATTGTAATGTGATTGAATTGCTTTCCCCCCTCAGTAAGAAAATCAATCTTTCTTGTGTGATAGGTGAGCATAATCAAAATGCCTTGTTCCAACATCTTCGTGTGATCAATCGGTACTTAAAATATCCTAATATAGCGGATCTTTTAAAGAAGTATAAAAATGTAAATAATAACATGGATCTTTTCATCAAAAAATTAACAGTCAATTACCATGACACCATGATTAATTTTATTAAAGAAGTTGAATCAGGCGATTCACTGTACCGCATTCAAACATATCTTAAGGAGGTTGAAGAGATACTAAGTAAAATCAGGCAGGTAATGGAGTTTTTTGAGAAATCGATAAAAGATCCGGAAAAGGAATCTCAAAAGATTTCATTTTATGGTTTATATAATATCACGCTCGAACTACATCGAGCTTTGCAAGAAAAGCATCAAGAGCTTATTAGACTATTGAACCCACGTGAAATAAACCTAGAGAGTTTAAAAAATGCAGTACAATCACTCTTGCATGCCCATCAATGCGATGGTTCAAGATTGGAAGATGTATTGTCATTGAAAGCAGTTTCACCTATTTTGACTTGTTGGTTATTAAAGAATATTTTTACCATCATGCAAGAAAATAAGTTATTAAATAACGATAATGTGACTTGCTTAATAGAGAAAATAACGCAAGTTGCTCAGGTAGAAAAATTCATTTTCTTTGTGTCAGAGATACTGGCAAGGCTGGATCAGACGAAGATATTAGATGTGTCATTATTTAAGAAAGTCGTTACTGAAGAATTTATGGATCGATCTTGCCAGGCACGTTTGAAAGGAAATGGGTTAGATTCTGTGGACACAAAAAAAGAACAACAGTATTGGAGTGTCTATTCAGAATATGCCATTCAATGGGTCAATACTGCTGTCAAAGAAAAGTCATTATTAGAGATGATGATTTATTTATCAGATTTTAGACATAAAGTAGCAGTCTCTTCATGCCACAATACAGCAAAAGATTTTGGTGTTTATCGCACAGAGGAACAAGGCGATATTTATAGCAACGCTGGATATAGTGTTGTTTCGAAAGAAGTGTTACTTAGCGTTTTCCAACTTACTAGAACATCTATCAGAGATCTATTTGTCCCAAGTAATATGCAAGTTCGTGTAACGCAAAAACAATCCTGCGTAGGTCAAGGAGAGCGTAAAAGAATCTATCTTACTCTGAAAGATGCTGTATGGGGTGAGGTCAAATTCCCTGATCGCATAATAGACTTATACCAAGGTGAATCTAATAATGTACGGATAGAAACAGGATTCTCTACTTTATCTCAAGAAGAATATGAGAAATGTATTCATATTTTAGATAAGCAATATTTACAGCCATTGAGCCAAAGTAAAGGGGTGAATGATGATTGCTTGGAAAAATTAGGGGAGTTGGCGTACTACTTATGTGTATTATATCCGTATAAACGTGGTACTGCTGCCATTGTTCAATGGATTATATGTGGTCAAATCGAACGCTTATTAGGCATAAAAATTAGCCAAGTATTGTTGGGCGAAAAGCAAGATATTCCGTTTGATATTTACGCTCACTTATCTTCTGATCCCAAAAAATACGCTGCAGAATTTAAGCGTATTATCTCCTCGCTCTCTCTCAACATGCGAGCAGCAAAAACGCCATTCATGAACGGATAGCATTTGCTTGACTAAGCAACTTTTGCCACTCCTACATTCTCTCTCCACCAAGCCAATGTTTTTTTAATACCTTCGTCTAAACTAGTTTTTGGCTCCCAGCCTAATTCTGTTTGAGCTAGTGTGCAATCCAGGAACAAGCTAGTTTTGATGGTGGGTTGTGATAAGTCATGCTCGATGGTTAATGGTTTGCCCGAGTGTGCAATAATTTTTTGTACTAATTGTTTAATGGGAATCGCTTGACCCAGTCCGCAGTGATATAAGCGGTATTTTTCTGGTTGTTTTTCTATGGCAAGTTCGACAAAGTTAACTAAATCATCTGCATATAAAAGATCACGTTCTTCTTCACCTGTGCCCCAGACTATGATTTTATCTTTAGCGATCATGACTTTTGTAATCGTAGCGCCAAACACATGGCTGCGTTCTAAGTCGTATTTATCATGTGCACCATAAATATTGGAATGACGGATAGCGGTGAATTTAGTGTCTGAAATCCCAGCATAAAATTCACACATTTTCTCGATATATAATTTGGTGTTGCCTACGCCGAAGTAACGCGGATGTAGTGGTTTGTTAGCATCAAAATCAGTTTCTTTTAATGCTTTTTCACTGGATTGATACATGACAGTACAGCTGAAAAATACGACGTGCTGAATCTTATGTTCAAATGCAGAGCGAAATAACAGTGAATTCATGACTGCGTTGTCGGTTACATGGATAAAAGGACGAGTCACAATATCTTTAGAACCGGATGTGGTTGCTGCAGCTTGAATAATGACATCTGTTCCTTGGACAACACGTTCAACATCAGCTGGATTGCGTAAATCGGCATGATGCCAGATCACATTTGAGCAAGCATATTCAGGGCGATTAAAGCGTACTGCATGGATTTCAAGATCAGATCGTTTGCTCAATTGTTCCGTTAAGTTGCGGCCGATAAAACCAGTTGCACCGCAGATTAATACTTTCTTTCTCATGATGGCTCCAGCAGGTAGGTTCTTGCAAACGGGGTCATTCTGCCATACTTGTCTATGATGTGCTAGATAAGTTTCCAGTCCTATAAGGCCAGCGGAATCGTTGTGATTATTGTTTATGACTTGTGTCCTTATGCGAGATCAAGCTACTCTTATTGAAATATATCTGCAGCATTTCACGTAGGTGTTCTATGGGTATATAACGAGTTTTTTGCAACGAAAGGATCAGGATATTTTTCCTTCACAATTAAGCGCAAAACACACTCATCCTTGATTGGGTTTTGCTCTCGCAGACTCCTGTCTGCTTGTTAATTGCTCATACAAAATATCCTGATCCTTTCGTTGCAAAAAACTCGTTATATACCCATAGAACACCTACGTGAAATGCGATAGGTATAAATAGGCGATTGAATGGATGATTTGCCATGAAGTATTTAAAAAAAATGATAGAGTTGATTAATCGCATTATCGTTACCTTAAAATTTAGTATTTTATCTATTTTTATTTCTTTATTTGTTTTAACCAGTGCAGTGTTAATATCCATTGACTATAAAAGTTCGTCTGACCATATCATTTATAGCGCAAATCAATCCATGCAAGATATTACAAAATCATTGAATCAACTTTTCGTATCTGAAATCACATTGGCCCAGCGTGATGCTGAAGTGACAGCGTCCTTGATTTTAGGGCAGGTACTGAATACAGAAGATATTAACGAGATGATTCAATATTTTTACACGCTTGCGGCAGGATTTAATATTGTCCAATCTGTGTATTGGGGCGATATTAACGGTAATTATGTGTCAGCTGAATATGAAGATGATAATTCAATTTCAAGTTATTATTACCATAGAAGCTTGCCTAATCCTTATGAATTAAAGATTGGACGGGATGTGAGTGGAAAGATAATTGAATATAAGAAATCTAAACTCAGTCATTATGATCCTAGAGAAAGACCTTGGTTTCGAGCTGCTGCTGAAAATAAAAAGCCGACATGGACAGATGTCTACCTTTATCAACCGATGGAACATTTGGGCATTACGCTTGCTACGCCTGTCTATGAAAAAAATACTAAATTAAAAGGCGTATTGGGAGTGGACATACGCCTTGATTGGATTTCATGGTATATCGATGGTTTAACCATTAGTCCTAATGGCATCATATTTGTTGTACAAAAAAATGGAAAACTCATCGCTTATCCTGGGCTGTCTAAATTACCTAAACAAACCCAGTTGGAAGACATTCATGAGATGTCTTCCCCATGGATTAGTCATTCATTTGATTTATACAAAAAAACCGGCAATAGCAGTTTTTCTTTTATTTATAAAGATAAAATTTATCTTGCGACTTATCGTCAAATACCAATGTTAAAATATCAAGGCTGGTTGATTGGTCTTGTTGTGCCTGAAAATGATTTTGTTGGTGAACTGAATAAGGCACGAATGAAGAATATTATTATTAGTTTATTTATTTTATTATTAGGGATATTTTTAGTTTCGGGGTTTGTTAATAATATTGTTAAGCCGATAAAATTATTGATTAAAGAAACTAATAAAATCAAAAATTTTGATCTTGCAGGTGATGGACGAATCGCTACAAGAATAAAAGAAGTATTATTATTATCTGATGCTATTTACACTATGAAAGTGGGCCTTAGAGCATTTAAGCGCTATGTGCCGTCAGAGTTGGTGAAGCAACTAATCAAGAAAGGTGAACATGCAAGGTTAGGTGGCAGTAAAAAAACCATCGTTGCATTTTTTAGTGATATCCAAGATTTCACCACCATTTCTCACCAATCAGATCCAGCGCCGTTAGTCTCACAGCTGAATGAATATTTTGATGCGTTAACTCGTGTTATTCTTCGCGAGAGAGGTACGGTGGATAAATATATCGGTGATTCTATTATGGCATTTTGGGGAGCACCAGATAATATTGAGTCTCCTTGTCACCATGCAGCAAATGCAGCCTTACAATTTATGGATAAATTAAGCGGGTTAAATAAGAAATGGAAAGATGAAGGTAAATCTCCATTTTATACACGCATAGGTATCCATATTGGAGAAGCGATTGTTGGAAATGTGGGCTCATCCGAGCGTATTAATTATACGGCAGTAGGTGATTCAATTAATATTGCTAGCCGATTAGAAGGGATGAATAAAAAATTTAATACCTCCATCCTGGTGAGTGAAGCAGTTTATGCCATGATTAAAGATAAATTTGTGTTACAAGAAATGGGGTATGTCTCGCTTAAAGGAATAATAGAGGAAATCCGTGTATATGCATTAATTTCGCGTAAATTGTAGCGCTTAACGAGCGTATGAGTTTTTTGCGTCATGAGGCGGAGGGTATTTTGTATGAACCATTCACTCGCAGACAGGAGTCTGCGAGAGCAAAACCCAATCAAGGATGAGTGTATTTTGCGATTAATGGTGAAGGAAAAATACCCTCCACTTCTCACTGCAAAAAACTTGCCATGTACTCTTTACGCTGTCATCTTGGCTTTGTTATGCACAAACTCATCTACAAAAGAATCGAAGACATTAACAATGTATTTGCATGCGTTCAAATCAGTGCCTTGGTGGCACCCAAATGAAAAACCATTTTTCATCACTATATCTGCAGCATGCAAATCGCCATTGATGCGATGTGGGAACATTTTTACGCCAGGGTGGCGTGTCATGTTGCCGGCAATAATAGGCCGTGATTCAATACGATGTTTTTGCAAATAAGTAGTAATATCCTTTGTGCTGAATGGCGCGGTATCTTTGACAATCAGTGAGAAACCAAACCAGACATGTTTCCCCTTTGGTGTTTCATGTTGGAAATGGAAAAAATCTTCGTATTTGGATAAATGTTCCAAGAGATAAGCAGCTGCATTGCGGCGTAAATGATTAAAGTGCTCTAATTTAGGTAATTGCACTGCACCCATCGCAGCATTTAACTCGGTAGGGCGTAAGTTATACCCCTGGTTAATGAAAATGAAGCGCGGATCAATGTCTGGGTACATATTAATGTATTTTTGATGTTCTTTAGATTCGCGTGACCAGCCGTGTGCGCGTAAAATCTTCATGGTTTCTGTCAAATCAAAATCGTTCGTGACAGATATTCCACCTTCCATCGTCGTAATGTGATGAGCAAAGAAGAAACTGAAATTGCCTACATTACCAAATGTGCCCACGTGTTTGTTGTCATACATTGCGCCCATTGCTTCACAGCAATCTTCAATGACAAATAAATTATGTTTTCTAGCCAATGACATGATCGCATCCATGTTGCAAGGATTGCCATATACATGTACAAGTTTGATCGCACGTGTTTTGGGGCCAATCGCGTTTTCTAATTGGTTGAGGTCGAGATTAAAATCACGTAAATCACAATCCACGAAAACAGGCACAAGATGATGCTGCACGATAGGCCAGATGGTGGTTGACCAAGATAGTGCAGGAACGATCACTTCATCGCCTGGTTTTAAATGATCTTTGGTAAAAGGATTTGCAAGAGCAGCGACAGATAATAGGTTATTTGAGGAACCTGAATTTGACATCACAGCATAATTAGCCCCGACGTATTTTGCATACATTTCTTGAAAATCACTGACTTGTTTGCCCATCGTCGTCATGGTTGATAATAGTGTTTGCATGACAGCGTTAATTTCTTCAGCACCATAGCTGGTTTCTTGAACCCGAATCACTGGATCATTAGGATTAAAATTAAAATTGAACTGGATGTCACAATATTCTTTAATGTTGTCGCGAATTTTATTTAGTAATTCCTGCTTTTCATTCATATTGGATGATCTCCTGGTGGGTTTATCATTCTACGGTGAGCAGTCGATTTAACCGCTGCCGATTAAGAGGGGGTGTTTCATCAATTGTGATGTTGCGTAAATGCATGTAGTCACGGCGTGTCATGGCCATTCGACTATAGTGTGCGTCATCGTAAAAGATAATTTGTGAGCCGCTGGACTCGAAATGAAAAGGTACAAGCAATAAATCTTCCAGCGCATTGCACACATGTAATTTGTTTTCTGGATTGACGAAAAACAACATAAACCCGCCGCCGCCTGCGCCTAATAATTTACCGCCGATAGCGCCTGCATTACGGGCTTTCGCATAAATTTCGTCAATGTAAGCAGGTGCAATTTTGCTGCTAAGCTGCCGTTTTAACATCCACGTTTCATGCAATAATTCACCAAATAATGTAATGTCTTGACTAGTGCATAGAATGCTTTCAGCCTCATCTACCATGTTACGCATGGTATGTAATTGATGGTTTTTTTCCGGTATAGATTTGATTTTATCAGCGGCAATATCAGAGGCTGTGCGGGAGATACCAGTAAAAAACAAGAGTAAATGTTCATGTAGTTCTTGTTGGCGATGATGAGACAAAATGAGTGGCTTAACTTCAAAGCTGCCGTCTGGGTGCACAATAATTTTGTTCAGCCCACCGTAAGCAGTTGCGATTTGATCTTGCACACCCACATTTTCTTTTAAGATATCTCGTTCGATATGAATTGCTTCGCACGCTAGCTCACGTTTGCTGGACATCATACCGCGCAATGCATACATAGCATGCAGCAAGCCAACAGTAAATGCTGAACTTGAGCCTAGACCGGAGCGCGCAGGTAAATCGCCTTGATGGTTGATTTCAACACCGTGATGGATTTGTAAGTAATCAAGCACTGCTCTGACAGCAGGATGTTTAATGTCGGAGTGTTGTAACACTTCTTCCACTGTAGACCATACCACGCGTGTTTTGTGCTTAAAAAATGGGGCTAGATTGCGGCAATGTAAATAGCAATAATGATTAATGGTGGCAGAGAGTACAGCAGAACCATGCTGTTGGTACCAAGTATGATAATCAGTGCCGCCGCCAAAAAAGGAAATCCGGTAAGGAGTGCGGCTAATAATCATTTCATTGACCTCCTGCGCTATTTTTTTTCCAAGTGGTATATCTCAAATGCATTATCAACAGGCCCAAAGTATTTTACCTGCCCATTTTCCAGTAACAATGCTTTACTACAGAGCTCATAGATTAAGTCATCTGAGTGAGATGCTAGTATGACAATGCTGGATTGATCAAGCAGAGAAATCATTTTTTGCCTTGCTTTATCCATAAAGCTTGCGTCGCCGGCACCAAAGACTTCGTCGATCAATAAGATTTCGGGCTTGATGCAGGTGGAGATAGCGAATGAAAGACGGATTTTCATGCCTGATGAATAAGTGCGGACTGGCATAGAAAGATAATCGCCCAGACCAGTGAACTCAGCAATTTCGGCAATTTGGTTTTTAATTTCCCTGCGGGTTAATCCTAAGATGATTCCTCGCGTATAAATGTTGTCATAACCAGTGAATTCAGCTTCTACGCCCGCAAAAAAATCCAACATCGGTGAAATGTGGCCATCAATACGGATATCACCGCGATTTGGCTCATAAATCTTTGCCAATAAACGCAGTAATGTGCTTTTTCCCGAACCATTATGTCCAATGAGGCCAATTCGTTCACCATGTTTGAAAGAGAGCGTGATGTCACGTAATGCATGGACTAATATATGTTCATTAGCATCTTTAACAATACTGCCACCTGTTGCGAGTTTTAAGAAATGTTTTTTCAGAGAGCGTGAGCTAAGGTTAAAGATAGGAAATTCAACGTGGACCGAACGTAAATCTATCTGTGCCATATTCCTTCCTATAACCAGTAAATGATCCTTGCTCTGCGGGAAACGAATACAGAATAACTCACTCCTAAGCCCATTAACGACATGAGAAATATCATCAGAATATTCATTTTGGTGAGCGAATATCCAATCATAGGAGCGCGTATCAATTCCAACAGTGAAAATACGGGGTTTAAGTAAGCAAGAAATTGTTTACTGGCTGGTAAAATAGAGGGTTTCCACATAATGGGAGTGACGAAAAAAACAACTTGAATGAGGTTTTTGATAAGTTGTGATATATCACGATATCTAGCACCAATCATGGCGAAAAAAAGCCCATAGCAAATGGAGTTAAAGTAAATAATCAATAATCCAGGTATCAATAACAACCAATTCAGTCCCATTTTGACCTGATGATGAAAAATCACCATGATGGGAATAAAAACTAAAATGTTATGAAAAAAGATAATAAAATTCCTTGCTACAACTCTGTGCACATACAAGCTATAGGGAAGTTTAATTTGCTTTAGTAGAGCGTCGTTAGCGGTAAAGGTTTCTACCGTATCAGTGACAGTCGTAGAGATTAATGACCAACTTAACATTCCTGCAACAAGATAGGGAAAATATTCAGCAAGCTGTACGTGAAATAAATGGCTGTATAAATATCCCATTGAGTAAACAGTAATCGCCATGCTAAGTGTGATCCAAAAAGGCCCTAGCACGGAACGGCGATACCGTAGTTTAATGTCTTGATAAGCGAGCATTACCCAGATACGCCAATTCAACAAGCCAGATTTGATATCTTGCCACGCTAGTTTTTTTTGATTGATAGTGGGGAATGCAACATCAATAACATTATCTCCATTTAGGGACAAGTCAGATGGTGAAGCAATAGCTGTTTCTTTTATAGGCATATTTACCGATACAATACTACATTTCCTTGGTGTGCGAGAATATCACGATAGCTTGGGTGTGACAATGTTGCTTGTGGTCGACGGACGAAGGTGAAACACTACGAGTTTATCTTCGTTGTGACGAAGGTTTTGAATGCCTTATGAAATTGTTCAGGGGTGAAACGAGCTGCGTTTTGTACACAGTTTTCAACAGTAAAATGAGGTTGATTTGCTTCAAACATCATCACTGTCTGACAAATAGCCTCTATGGTTTGCGTTGAGAAAAATATTCCAGTAGGACGAGCATGGTTTAACCCGCGTACTGTCTCCAGTGCGCCGCCTTTTCCATAAGCAATAACCGGCGTACCACAAGCTTGAGCTTCGAGAGGGAGTAGTCCAAAATCTTCTTGAGCGGCGAATAAGAAAGCTTTGGCGCGTTGCATATAGGAAAGAAGTACTTCATTAGGTTGATATCCTAATACGTCAACGTTTGGGCCTGCTTTGCTTTTGATTTTTTCAAAATCTGGTCCGTCACCAATAACGATCAGCTTTTTATCTGGCATGGAAGCAAAACTGTCGACAATTAAATCTAGCCGTTTATATGGAACTAGACGTGACGCAGTGAGGTAAAAATTTTCTTTTTTACCTGAAGGAAAAAATTGTGTGATTTCAACAGGAGGATAAATCACCTCAGCTTGTCTTCGATAAGTCTTTTCTATCCGGCGGGCAATGAAATTAGAATTAGCGACAAAATAATCAACGCCTGTTGCGCTGCGCAAGTCCCATAGACGAAGTTTGTGCAAGCAGTAACGAGCAATCATTCCGCTCAATTTCTTATCTAATCCAGTTTCGTGTAAATATTGATGCTGCAAATCCCAGGCATAGCGCATAGGCGAATGTACATAGCTAATATGAACTTGTTCAGGTCCCGTCATGATGCCTTTTGCAACAGCATGAGAACTAGAGATGATTAAATCATAAGAGGAAACATCTACTTGTTCGATCGCAATAGGCATTAAAGGCAAATAACTGCGATAGCGAGTTTTTGCGAAGGGGAGTTTTTGAATAAAAGTAGTTTTTACAGGTTTATTTAATAGGAAACCACGTTTATCTGGGTCAATGAAATCGATCACCGCAAAAATATCAGCGTTAGGATAGCATTGCAGTAAATGTCCGAGGAATTTTTCTGCACCACCTATAGTGACTAGCCAATCACAAACAATTGCGGTTTTCATAGATAAGTTGCTGCTAATCAAATAAAATACAGTATAAACAATCGAAGGAGTTCCTGCGTTCTTTAGCGAGAGCTCTTGTTAAAATCCACTTAAAATACGGTTGCATGATGAGTTTTTTGCAACGAGAGGGTGAGGCTATTTTGTATGAATCATTCACTCGCAGACAGGAGTCTGTGCGAGCAAAACCCAATCAGGGATGAGGGTGGTTTGTGGCGAATGGTGAAGGAATAATACCCTGATCCTCTCGTTGTAAAAACTCATCATGCAACCTAAAACACGATGTAGGATATCATATTCAAGATGTTACCTAAAGGGTTGCTAAAAGAGTATTCACGTGCCATTTCTATGTTGACGCGAGCAGTGGACATGGTCACTGTATTGATTGCGGGATGGATGGCTTATTTCATTAGGTTTAATGAATTTACGGTGCCATCCTCTTACCTGATGGCAATGGCGATAGGTCTTCTCTTTGTGCCAATAGTTTTTTCATCTTTTAATATCTATGCTTCCGTGCGTGGTGAAGGTTTTCTTCGGCATGCAGTAACACTTGTTCAAGCAGTATGTGTCATAGGTCTCATGCTGGCAGGTTTATCTTTCTTTACTAAATCAGGAGCTAATTTTTCACGTGCTTGGTTTATTTATTGGATTGGATTGACATTATTTTTATTGGTCTTATTTCGCTGTAGTTTATTGCTTGTGCTGCGGTTCATGCGCTCACGTGGTTTGAACGAGCGATGTGTTGTGATTATGGGTGCAGGTGAATTAGGCATAAAGTTCGCCACCTCAGTTCAGCAAGCTCTTTGGACGGGATTTCGTATTGTCTCATTCATCGATGATGCTGCTGCTAAAAAACCTGCGGTGATTCATTCTATTCCTATTATTCAAACGCCAGCCAGTCTTAGCAGTTATCTTACACAAGCAGGAATAGATGAAATTTGGCTTGCGTTACCACTGCGTGCCGAAGCACGAGTAAAAGAAATCCTGCATGAGTTGCGGCATCATACCATTACCACTCGGTTTGTATTGGATATTTTCGGTATGGATTTGCTGAATCACTCTATTACAGATGTTGCAGGTTTCCCGGTACTGAATATTCGCTCTTCACCCATGAGAGGTATGAATAGACTAGTTAAGGCGATTGAAGATAGATTACTTGCAGTGTTAATACTGACATGTATTAGCCCTATATTATTTATTATTATGATTGGAGTGAAATGCAGTTCAAGAGGTTCCGTATTTTTCAAGCAACAGCGTTTGGGATGGGATGGTCATATCATTAAGGTTTATAAGTTTCGCACCATGTATGAACATATAGAAGCAGAGGGTCAAGTGACTCAAGCAACTATAGATGATAAACGTGTTACACCATTGGGTCGGTTTTTACGTAGGACCAGCTTAGATGAATTGCCGCAATTTATTAATGTGCTGCAAGGCCGTATGTCGATAGTAGGTCCGCGCCCTCATGCATTGGCGCATAATGAATTGTATAAAGATTCAATTTACACTTATATGCAGCGGCATCATGTCAAACCAGGTATTACTGGTTGGGCGCAAGTGAATGGATGGCGTGGTGAAACTGACACACTGACAAAAATGCAAAAGCGTGTGGAATATGATCTATATTATATTAATAACTGGTCTCTTGGGTTCGATTTGAAAATTATCTTCTTGACCTGTTTTCGGGGATTTTTCAGCCGTAATGCGTACTAATTCACAATCGATTTTAATTATAGGAGGCGCTGGCTATATTGGTTCTCATATGGTGTTGAATATGCTGCGTGCTGGTTATCGTCCTGTGGTGCTAGATAATTTAAGTAAAGGACATCGTGATGCAGTGCTCAATGCTGAGCTGATTGTAGGAGAGGCAGGGGATGCGGCGCTTCTCAAACAATTATTTTCTAAGCATCAATTTGCTGCTGTTATGCACTTCGCTTCTTTTATTGATGTTGGCGAATCGGTCAAATTTCCCGCTAAATATTATCAAAATAATGTTTCAACCGCCATTACTCTCATCAATGTGATGGTTCAATGTGGCGTGAAGAATTTTATATTCTCTTCTTCGGCTGCTGTGTATGGGGAGCCGCAATATAAAACAATGACAGAATCGCATCCTCTTGCTCCTGTTAGTCCTTATGGTCGTACAAAATGGATGGTAGAAGAAATTATCAAGGATTTTGCTAGAAGCGATGGATTGAATTTTGCAATCTTACGTTATTTTAACGCGGCAGGTGCGGATCCTGAAGCCCGTTTATGTGAATGTCATGAGCCAGAATCACATCTTATTCCCTTGGTTTTACAAACGGCTGCTGGGCAACATCCTAACGTGACGATTCATGGGAATCAATATCCAACGGTAGATGGGACATGCATCCGTGATTACATTCATGTCGTCGATTTATGCAATGCACACTTACTTGCCTTGAATGCTTTAGTCAAAAACAAAAAAAATATGATTTACAATTTGGGCACTGGTCATGGTTATTCTGTTATGCAAGTTGTTCACGCAGCGCAGCGAGTAACAGGAAAGTCTATCAATAAGATAATTGGCCCACCGCGTCTGGGAGATGTGGCTGTTCTTGTTGCTGATGCTTCATTGGTGAAACAAGAACTACATTGGCTGCCAAAATATCCGGGCCTTGAAACGATGATTCAGCATGCTTGGAAGGCGATGCATTTAAGCTAACTAATTAATTTTATGGTTAAGCTTAGTTTAAGAATTATCTGATAATAATGACCATCGGGTATATCACGGGTTTTTTGTAGCGAGAGGTGGAGTATTTTTCCTTCACCATTAACCACATCTTCTCACTACAAAAAACCCGTGATATACCCGATGGTCACTGATTAATTTTGATATAGAGGAGTTGCTATGCTAAGGAAAGTCGAGAAATATAAAACAACAGATTGGGAAAGTGGGTGTGAAACACTCAGAACACATCTCGGTCAGTTCAGAAATGAAATCAAAGAAATCCAAGACAAAGAACAAGCAATCACAGCAATTGCTAAATTAGATCATTTAGTTTCATTACCTGCAGTCATGAAAATTCTCAATGAGATTCGCGAAATTAACGAGAATGTCATCAGGAACACATTTAGCGAGATGACTGGAAAAGATATCAATAAAACAATTATTAAAGGCTCAATCCGAGAGGTGATTGCAAAAATCTTAGATAGTGATACGAGGAAGATTTTTGAAAAATTAGCAGATGAAAGTCGTATGGCAGAGCTTACTGAGGAGAAAATTAAGCATTTTTTTATGTCTATCGTTAAACAAATTTATGATAGAGGAATAAAAAGATATCTTTTGGAAGAGGTTGTATTAGAAACAGCAGAACAAGTTTTTACCCAATTGTTTTGCAACGAAGTGTTTCTGATTTGTACGATTGAATTATATATGGAAGCAGACAAAAGACAGACCGCAAATTGGTTTCAGATTGTGGCATTAATGGCCCCTTATTTGGCAAAGGCGCATAAAGAAGAAGCGATACAAAATCCATTCATTATTGTGCGTGAGTACGTTAAGTTAGTGCGGATTGATGAAGCCACAAGTGCATTGTGGCAGGAAGTCGCCTTATGGTTAGAAGGCATGAATCGGCATGTTTATTTACAAGTGCCAGAGCAATATAGAAAAGATGGTGGGGTCATGAAAAATGAAAATAACAAAATGCCAACCATTAGTGATAAGGATAAGTCGTTTCAAGATAAATTTAACCTAACATTATATGAAATGTCCCTGTTTTATCACCAAATTTCTGCTGTGATTCAAGCGCATCTTGTACCTAAACCGGTATTGCAACCTGTTACGGTTAAGCAACCAACAAATGAAGAAGAGATAAGCAAGCAATCTGGTACACCATTTCCAACTGACAAACAAGAAATAATGTTCTCGCATTCTGCAGGGCTGCAGCTTTTTCAGTGTTCTCGCCAATCTCATC
Organism: Gammaproteobacteria bacterium; assembly: GCA_019634835.1. Lineage (GTDB taxonomy): Bacteria > Pseudomonadota > Gammaproteobacteria > DSM-16500 > DSM-16500 > Aquicella. The sequence goes on along the minus strand of JAHCAO010000007.1, from coordinate 78,734 downwards.
ATATAAAAGGCGAGAAACCACTCCTTTCATCTAATATTTTAGATAAAATTCAAGCTGCTAAAGAAGAAACGGCAAAGTTCACCATGCTATTGGTTTATTTAACTCAGTACAAATTGAGTAAGCAGCAAAATTTATTGTTAAAAGAATTTTCAGATGTCATCATCGAGACTTTAAAGGGGTATATTGCAGCTTCTTTTAGCTCACACTATGTACCAACCATTCTACGATCACGTTCTCATGCACAAATTGTTAAAGAAACAATTAAATATATTGAAGAAGCAGACACTCCTGCGGATCAGTTAACCTTGCTTTTACAATTATGGAAGAATCTTAATGGTAAAGGTAGTACTGATTTAGAACCTAAAGTGGTTGAGTTGATTAGATCGGCGTGCACAATTCTCTCTACAGCAGCGATGCAAACAGATGAAGAGGAGAAGAAAATAACTCAGAAATTATAGAAGTTGTTGATATTTCTATGCCTGTAGCGTTTCACTTGGGTATCTTATATTGAAACATTTGGCTGCTGATAGTGGATTTTTATTGTCTTAATAATTCTCGTTGTACTTGCGTTTATAATAAGTAAATCATTTTATAACGGAGAGCCGTTATTATGACAAGGAGTGAAATACTGATCGCAGAATTAAATAAACTTTTGGATAATATTAGAAATAAAATTAAGGGAAAGAAATTAACAGCGTATGAAGCTGACCTGGTAGAATTGGGCAAAGCCATTCAATCTTCTCTAAAGTGTTCTCATGATAGTTTTTTTCTTGAAAAAAATGGCATAGTAAAATGTATTATGAAAATAACTAATAAAATAAACCGGGAAATTACTAGTGTAGAAATAGAAATGCATGGAGTAGCTAATTATTCGCGATACGAAAGTAAAAGAGTGACTGATATCGAGATAAAACAACAGATTAAAAATGATTTGCATCTCATGATGCGTTTAGTGGTGATGGCTCGCGCTGAGGTAAGGCGTTCAGAATTATCCGGATTGGCAAAAATGTCATAGCATGGTAGAAAAATGTTTGGGTGCAGCGTCAATCTCTTGTATTAGCGGTAGTTGCCAGAATTGTTCATAAAATCTTGGAATTGAGAAATGCATGGTAAGGTGTTGATAAGCTACTTCGCTGTTACTGTTACGAGTTGCTTGTGATAATTCATATATTTTTCGCATAGCGGTTGCTAATCCGTGAATATCCTTAGGCTCTACCAGTGTCCCCACTGTGCTGATGACTTCAGGAATGCCATGTACACGTGTTGCGATAATAGGCAGCTTTGCCATCATTGCTTCGAGTAACACACGGCCAAATGCTTCTTGAATCGAAGATAATACAAAACAATCAAAAGCTTTCATATAACGAAAACCATTAGTGAGAAATCCAGTAAAAAGAACGTCATCTTTTAAACCATGAGATTCAACTTGTTGCTTAAGGCGTGATTCTAACTCACCTGTTCCAATGATCATCAGTTTTGCTGTTGGGCAATAAGGCCTGATGAGAGAAAAGGCGTGAATGAGACTTTCTTGATCTTTGTTCGTGGCGAGACGTCCTAGGTTGCCAAAAACAAAAGCGTCTCCTAATAATTGGAGGTTCTTTCGTGCAGTTTCTCTGTTTAGTAACTGTGGTTCGGTCAGCTCAACATCGATGGCGTTGTAAAGTGTAATAATACGTTCTTTGGGAATATGCCATGCATTTTTACGCAAATCATCACGGACAGCATTAGATACTCCTGCAAGCAATACATTTTCTCCTGCTAGACAGGCAATCAGCATTCGCCGATGAATGGATGACATCGTGCCTAGTTCATGCATAACAGCGATAAGAGCCGGTATCTTATGGAATTTTGCTACCCATAGCATCGTGTAAATGGGCTTATAGCGATGACAGATAACGATTTGAAATTGTTTCTCTCGAGTGAGAGTCAGCAGAGTTTTTATCGCATTGATTTTTAACGAGCGAATACTTCTTTTGGGTAGGTTTAAAAAAATGATATTTTCTGCTAGCGTACGTTTTTTGGTTTCTTCATTGGGGTCGCCTGTTAGATATGCAACTGTTACTTCATATTTATTTTTATTAAATAACTTAGTGTATTGATTATAAATATCAACAAATGGAGTGGCATCATTATGACCAAGAATGAGAACATTTTTACGCATTAATGACAAGTCTTTATCTGAAAGTATGCTATTTATATCAAGTTATAAAAGTGAGAACAAGAGTAAATGTTGGGCACTATACCCGCATCCTCGCGCTGCAAAAAACTTGTCGTGCTCCCAAGTCAACAGAATACCTAAATGAAACGCTGTGGATATATAATGATAACAATTTTTTTCTCTATCCTTGAAATTAAGTATGGTACCATTCACCTCTTTACGCGGAGGTATAATCAATCTCTATATGATGAAGGTAACTAAAGCTATTTTTCCCGTTGCAGGATTAGGAACCCGGTTCTTGCCTGCAACTAAGGCCAACCCCAAAGAAATGTTACCTATTGTGGATAAGCCACTTATTCAGTATGCAGTAGAAGAAGCGGTGGATGCAGGCATTACAGAACTGATTTTTGTGACAAATAGTAGTAAGCGTGCGATAGAAGATCATTTTGATTCTAATTTCGAACTGGAAGCCACTTTGCAAGAGCGAGGTAAAAAAGAATTATTGGATATTGTAAAGGGCATTTTGCCAGATGGAGTGTCATGCGCCTATATCCGCCAGAAATCGCCTCAAGGTCTAGGGCATGCGGTACTGTGTGCTAGGCAGCTTGTGATGAATGAACCTTTTGCTGTGTTGTTAGCGGACGATTTAATTGATAGCAGCGTGCAGCCATGTCTAAAACAAATGGTAGACCAATTTAACAAAATACAAACGAGTATTATTGCGGTTGAAAAGATCTCAGCTGATGAAACAAAAAAATATGGTATTGTCGATGTGGCTTCAGCAAATGAAATATTAGCTACTGTTCGCGGTATTGTTGAAAAGCCTGATCCGCAACAAGCACCGTCCAATCTTGGTGTGGTAGGCCGATATGTTTTGATGCCGAGAATATTTGGATTACTTGAAAATACAGTCAAAGGATCGAATGGTGAAATTCAATTAACAGATGCAATTGCTAAATTACTGCATGAAGAAAAGGTATATGCATATCAATTTCACGGTAAACGATATGATTGCGGCAGTAAGTTAGGTTATCTTGAAGCGACGGTTGCCTACGCATTAAAACATCCTGAATTAGCTAATGATTTCAAACGTTCTTTGGAGAGTTTAGTGGAATGAGAAAAGTGACCGCATTGTTTGAGCATAATAGCTTTTTATATTTTTTTGCGTTGATCACAAGTGTTTTATTGTCATTGAGCGTAGATTATAGAGAATCTGTAGTTAATCCAGATGGTATTTGTTATCTCCTTAGTGCGCAATTGGTAGGAACTTCTTCCATTAAAGAAGTCATGCAGTTTTGCCCGCAATCTCAATGGCCACTCTATTCTATTCTGATTTATTTGCTTGTGCAAATTAGCCATTTATCTTATGCAGCTTCAGCTTATGTATTAAACAGTTTTTTTTCTTTACTATCTGTTATTGCCTTTATCTTGATTATAAAAGAGTTGGGCGGCTCACGGCGAGTGCTATGGCTTGCTGCGCTGGTTATTTTGTTTGACCACCAATTTAACATATTGCGAGAAAATATTATTCGTGATCATGGTTTTTGGGCTTTTTATTTGAGTTCGATACTTTTCTTTCTATATTATTTTCGTAAACCAACATGGACAACAGGGGTTGCTTGGTACACAAGTCTTATCATTGCTACTTTGTTCCGAATTGAAGGCGCAATATTTTTGATTGTCATGCCATTCTTAACGTTGGTTAATTTTTCTGTCTCGTCCAAAGAACGCATTAAATCTTTTCTTATATTGACTTCACCAATGATATTACTGTGCATGGCTTTCATTACTTGGCAGTTATTTCATGCACAGTTAGGCTTAGAAAAGTTAGGTCGGATTAGTGAGATTATTAATCAACTACAAAATGGATTCGTCATATTGGCTGATCGCTATCACACCTCAAAGACTGCGTTGGTTCAACATGTGTTGCCGCCTGAAGGTGCCGCAGATGCGACAGTGGTTTTATTTTTAGTCTGGATTTCTTGGTATGCACTCAATGTTTGTATTACGTTATCGTGGGGTTACGCTGCTTTAGTGGCTTACGCCTGGAAAAATAAGGTTGCTTCTTTATCGGCAAGGTCTACTTTGGTGATAGGGGGATACCTGAGTGTTAATGCTATTGTGACACTGGTTTTTCTAGCGGAACATTTGTTTATTTCTAAGCGTTATTTAATAGCACTCACATTGACGCTCATGTTGTGGGTTCCATTTGCATTAAACGATTTAATTCAGAAATGGCATAGCAAATATCATCGAATATTTCTCTCACTCATCGCAAGCATTATTTTTATTTCCGCATTAAGTGGAATAATTGAGTTTGGACATTCCAAATCTTATATTCGCTCAGCAGGAAATTGGGCGGCCAAGAACATTCCTGTTGATGCCACCATTTATGTGAATGACCTCCAACTGATGTATTACACTCAGCATTTTGGGACACATATTTTTAAAATATTGCCTGATTACTTACAGGCCAATGCAATTACACAGGGTCGTTGGAAGCAATATGATTATCTTGCACTGCGTTTAAAAAACAAAGAAGAAGGAGCGATGGCTGGTATTTTGCAAGAATTAAAAGAGCTAGAACCAATACAAATATTTAGTAATAAGCGTGGAAATCACATTTCCATATATAAAATAAAGTAAGGTTCATAGTGGCTTTTTCTGAAATAAACGCTCTGGAATAAAAAATAAAATATGATAGCAAGGGGATAGAAAGTGAATATCACGGTGGTTGGTGCAGGATATGTAGGTTTGGTTACCAGTACTTGCTTTGCTGAGCTTGGTAATCATGTCACTTGTGTGGATGTGAATGAGCATAAAATTGCTAATCTGAAAAAAGGTATTCTTCCTATCTATGAGCCTGGTCTTGAGCCCATGGTAATGAGTAACATGAATGAAGGGCGATTACACTTTGCTACTTCTATGTCTGAGGGGATAGCAAATAGCCAAGTGATCTTTATTGCAGTTGGAACACCAAGTGATAAAGATGGTTCTGCTGATATTAAGTATGTACTAGAAGCAGCCCGAAATATTGGTGTGCATCTCAAGCATTATTGTATCATTGTCGACAAATCTACAGTGCCAGTTGGTATGGCTGATCAAGTCCAAAATGTTATCCAGCAAGAATTACAAAAACGTAATTTGACTATTCAGTTTGACGTAGTTAGTAATCCAGAGTTTTTGCGAGAAGGCGCGGCTATCGAAGATTTTATGCGTCCTGATCGCATTATCATTGGTTTAGAGTCTAGTAATGCGAAAAACATTATGCTTGATTTGTATTTACCGATTTTGCGTAGCCCGGAGCGTATTTATTTCATGAGTGTGAAGGATGCTGAAATGACTAAATATGCTGCGAATGCCATGCTTGCAACACGTATTTCATTTATGAATGAGATGTCCATATTATGCGAGCGTATGGGTGTAGATGTTGAGAATGTCCGTATTGGTATAGGGTCTGATTCTAGGATAGGTAGTGTATTTCTTAATCCTGGCTGTGGATATGGCGGCTCCTGTTTTCCCAAGGATGTGCGTGCATTAATAAAGATGGCAGAGCTTCACCATGTTGATTCTATGATTTTGCAAGCGGTTGAAGCACGTAATGATAAGCAGAAGCAAGTATTATCAAAAAAAGTGCTTGATGTGTTTGGGGAAGACCTAGCTGATATTACACTGGCTGTATGGGGTCTGTCTTTTAAACCTGGTACGGATGATATGCGTGAAGCACCATCGTTGGTGTTGATCGAGGATGTCATCAAACGTGGCGCTAGAGTGCAAGCCTATGATCCTGTCGCCATGCCCGTTGCGCGAGAAATAGTACCAGAGGAATGGCTCCGTTCAGGTAAGCTTATTCTAGCTGCTCATCAATACGATGCATTAAAAGATGCGGACGCATTGCTATTAATCACGGAGTGGAAGCCGTTTTGTTATCCTGATATGACGGCAATGAGAAATTTAATGCGTCAATATATTATTTTTGACGGTCGTAACCAATATGATCCCAAGCATATGCATGCCGCAGGATTTGACTATTATGGAATTGGTAGAGGTAGTACCCCAGCTTTGCTGGTTAAAGGAGCAATAAAATGCAAAGAGGTGTTAGCATAATAAGATCAATGGAGAATGGTGATGATGAATATTTTACCGCTAGTGAAGATGAATTTGAGTCTAGTGTAAATGAGCGTTTAGATGATATTGATAATAGGGATGAGGTTTTTGAAGATGTTAAGCTTGATGAAAATAGTCCTTTAGAATTGTTTCATGAAGAACCTTATGAAAAACCTAAATTGGATTTAATTAGTGATAGAAAATTATTTGTTAAAGAAATATCACCGCCACCAACATTATCCACTTATCTTTTGGCAGCATGGCCATCTGCAAAATTAGCTCTCTTGTATATTTCTAGTTTTACTACCACTTTACCTGTTGCTGTTTATGCATTGACATTTCCTTTTAATATTAGTCCTGAGTTATTAACTTGGGAGTTATTTTCTTCTGCGCCTACAGGTATCAAAGTTTTCGCTATTGCTTTAACCAGTGCTTGTCTTGGAATTGGAACATTGGTGAGAATTGATTACTTTCCCAAAATGGCTAAAAAATTAAAAGAAATATTTAGTCACTATTGCCCATCAGTACCTGATTTTTTCACAAATAATTTTATTTTAATTATGTCTGGCATAGCCGCTGTTTCTGCACTTGCTTTAGGTTACTATGGTTTTATCTGGGCTGGTCAAGTCACAGCAATGTTTTCTGCTGGTATTAATTTTTTATTAACCTTGGGTTTTCGAGTGATATCTGTAGCGTCACTTATTAATGATGTGCGAAATTTATTTGATCAAAATTGTCAGTTCCAAAAAGCAATAGTGAATGAACTTAAGCGTATTAAACCTGAGCATGTCGAAACCTTTGAGAATTTATTAAAAGCTGAAGTCGTGATGGGGAAGCAAATTGATGAGGCTGTTGTGCGGCAATGCTTATTAAAAATATATGATAAGGCAAGTGATATAGATTTAGAAGATAATGAAAATAGTAATACATTAGTAATATTTAATCCTCCTAGGCAATTAGATTATATAAAACGCATTACTCATAAAATAATTGACTTAGGTCTAGGAGTATTAATTGGTTCAACTTTTTTTGTGTTCTATGCTCAAAATGGATTCGATGGGATGAAAATTATTTTTCAATACCCTAGTAAAAATATTAATTTGGATAACTGGCCTTATGGTGCACAAATGACCATTGCAACTCTAACTGGTATTTCTTCCGGTATATTGGGATTTTTGGCTGGCATGGAATTGAGCCACACGATTATTTTAGCGGCAGACTATATGAAGAACAATGCTTTAAATGCTGGGAAGGTCATTTTAGTTGGGGCCGGTTGTGGATTATCAGCAACTTCACTTGCCAGTGCAGCAAAAGTCATAACAGATAAAGCAAATCTTTTTGGAATCACAACAAAAAGTGTGAGTGGCGTTGTGATGATAGCAGGTAATTGGATGCTTGCTTCTTCTTTTGATTTTAGTGCTGTTATGTCTTTGCTAACGAAAAAACACGCAACTTATCATAATATGACGTACTGGCTTGAAAGAAATCAATTATCTAGCGAAACATTGAGTGCATTGAGAAAACATAGTTATTTTAATCGTCCTCGTCCCATGACAACACTGGCTGCGGACAATGATAAGGCTGAAAAGCTGTTGCCACCATCGCATTCAGTTTGCTATGTTTAAATCTAGAAAGGTGATTGATTCTCGGTTAAATTAATGTACGAGCATCTCTTAATAACATTTCGAGTCGCTCAATCTCAGATTTTTTCATGAATTCACGCTGTGAGCGTAAATATGGTGGCATGATTAGTAATGCTTCGCCTCTAACAGTGATAGTGGCGCATTCAGAATGTAACGAATTTGCAATGCTTTCTGAAAACCCCATGGACAAGTCAAAATTGTTAACATCGTACGTTAATCCTTGAGAGGAAAATATGCCTTTTGGAAAGGCAAAAATACCACATTTATCACCAATTTTACCTTTGATTATGATCTCCTCGTCTTTAGCATAGCGTAAGGTTTGCTGTTCGGTATGGATGAATAACGGCCGATCTTTTTTGTATTCAGCCCGCAATGACCGCATTGCTGCTTCGTGATGATCCATGCGGCCGCCTAAGGCACAAATGATAGTAATACTTCTTGCATTTTGCTTATCACAATAGTGAATTGCCTTGATTAAATCGGATAAATTTTGATTTTTGCATGGCACAATAAGGACACCATGATTTCCAATATAGGGCATGGCATCATGCGTCAATTCTACGAATGTTTGGCGTACCCCCCAATAGTCAACATGCATTTTATTGTCAACATCAAAGTCACCTAAAAGTAGGTGGGGTGTGATACCAATTCTTGCTAATTTATCTGCTGCTGCGTCTAACGCTAAAATAGTTTTATCTTTAATCGCTTCATGAATAATTTCTCTGACAAGAAAATTTCCATCAGCAACAATAATATAGTCACTCATAAATTCCCTTGCAGTACTTCCCGTGCATGTTCCAGTGTTTTTTCGGTAATTTTTTCTCCTCCCAGCATACGTGCGATTTCGCGTGTTTTCTCATCAGCGGTAAGCAAACGTAACCGTGTATGTGTACTGTTATCTACAAAGTACTTTTCTACTAATACATGGTGATGGCCGCATGCGGCGACTTGTGGTTGATGTGTGATGCAAAATACTTGGTAGGAGTTGCCTAATTTTCGTAATAGTCTGCCAATTTTTTCTGCTGTTGCGCCGCTTAGTCCTGTATCTACTTCATCAAAAATAAGGGTTGGAATGGTGGTTTGGTTGGCAAGAGCCAGGTGTGCTGCTAAGCTTAGACGAGATAATTCACCGCCAGAAATGACTTTGGCTAAAGGTTGCAAGGACTGGTCTGGATTGGTTTTGATAAGAAATATAATTTTTTCATGACCGTGCAAGGGCAGTGTCCCATCATCTCTTTCAAGCGCAATTTTAAATTCTCCATGTGGCAAAGATAGGTGCTGTATCGTGGCAGATATTTCTTTCTCTAGTTTTTCAGCCGCTTTTTTTCGGCTTGAACTGAGTTGATCTGCGTGCTCTATATAAGATTTTGCTATTTGATTTTTTTTGTCTTCTAATTTCATTAAGTCTTCGTTGCTGGAATCAATGGATTGAAGTTCTGATATGAGTTGCTCTTTGAATGTGGTCAGTTCTTGTGGTGAAATTTTATGTTTGCGCGCAAGATTGAAAATTTGGCTGACACGTTCTTCAATGAATTGCAGTCTTTCTGGGTCCAGTTCTGTATTGTCTAAATAATTTTTCAAGTCAGATTCAAGGTCAGTGAGTTGAATTAAAATAGTATTTAATGTTGCTGTCCATTCATTTACTTTGGGTTCGAGTAGATGAATAGATTCAAGCATTTTACGGGTATCACTTAGCAGCGAAAGTATATTTTTGGTGTCATTGTCAGCGATGAGATCTATAGCACATTGTATGCTTCGCATTAATTCTTCCGCATGAGTGAGGCGATGATGCTCTGCTTCTATTGCTCTCCACTCATCAGGTTCTAATTTTACAGCTTGTAATTCTTCTAGTTGAAAACGTAAATAATCGGCACGTTCATAGCGTTCTGATATTTTTTCACGTAGATTTTTAATTTCTTGATCTAGGATGCGCCATTCCTCAGCGAAGGTTTTTACTGCGGCTGTAAGAGGTAAATGATCTGCAAAACGGTCTAGCATTTCACGCTGTGTTTCCACCTTGAGAAGTACTTGTTGCTCATGTTGGCTATGTAAATGAAACAATAACTCCCCTAATTCTTTTACAAACTGAAGTGTAGAAGGTAGTCCATTGATGTAACTGCGTGAGCGGCCATCACTGGTAATGATGCGCCGGATGATGCACTCAGGAGTGTTTTGATAAAGATCATAGTTTTTTAAGTATGTTATCACTTGAGGAAAGTTCGTAATGTCAAAGCTCAAGCTAATATCTGCTTTCTCTTTTCCTGGGCGAATAACATTTTGTGAGGCACGCCCACCTAAGGCTAATTCGATAGCTTCGATGAAGATAGATTTTCCTGCCCCCGTTTCGCCTGTAATCATGGTGCAGTTGGTACTGAGGTTAAGGTGAAGCTCTTCAATGGTTGCGAGATCGCGAATATGGATTTGATTTAACATATGAATTATTCCACATAATGTAGTTTGCGTCCCCAATGAAGTTTACTGCGCAAAGTTTCATAATAATCGTAATCGAGGGGATGGATCAAATGTAAGTGTTGGTCTTTTTTCTGAATATTGATATGACTCCCAGGTGGCGTATTGATGAATGTTTGGCTGTCACAGGCTAGGCGTGGAGTGGCAGTATTGTTTGGAGTGATGACGATGGTAATACGGTGATTACCTTCTATGACGATTGGCCGGATGCTAAGTGTGTGTGGAAACATGGGGACAATGACTATCGCATCGAGTTGTGGATGAAGAATGGGCCCACCGCCGGAGAGTGCGTAGGCTGTTGATCCAGTTGGTGTAGCAACAATAACGCCATCTGAATCTTGGCTACACACAAATTGATGGTTGATAAAGATTTCAAATTCGTTCATGTGTGGCACAGAATCTGGGATGAGAGCTATTTCATTTAATGCATCACCATGGCCTAATATTGTGTCATGATGTTCGACAGTGGCGCTTAGTAGGAAGCGTTTTTCAAGAATGTAGTCACCTTCTAAGATGGACTTAATTCTGGTCAAATCAGTGGGTAAAATATCCGTGAGAAATCCTAAGCGCCCTCGGTTAATGCCCAGCACGGGTATTTCATCATTGACAATCGTATGGGCAGCATGCAATAAACTGCCATCCCCGCCTACAACAATCAAGAGATTGCAACGTTTACTCAGTTCGCTGCGGTTGATGCAGACCAGCGAGGTATCTTCTAATGCATCAGCTGTTTCTGAGTCGATCAGTATTTCTTGGTTAAGATTACGCAAATAGCTAATCAGTGCTTTTAGTGTTTCTATTACCCCTGGATTTTTGACCCGTCCAAAAATACCAATGGTTTTAAATTGTCGTGCCATGAATACCTCGAGTACTTAGCTCTCTCGCATAAATGTTAACCTACCTTGAATCTTACTATTTCGTCCACATATTAATAACGCAAGACAACAAAACTTTGTTAAAAGTAACAATGAGATGGAAGGAGTAAGCAAATGCCTAAAAAGATGTCTGATGATGAGAGTGGGGCAAATGAAAATAAAGCGACGGAGCTATTGACACACCCATCTTACGAAGAGCTATTACAAAAACTAGACGAAGCTGAACAAAAGGCGAATCAACATTGGGAACGTATGTTACGCATGCAGGCTGATAGCGAAAATGCGGCGCGTCGGGCTGAGCGGGATATTTCTAACGCCCATAAATATGCTTTGGAAAAATTTGTTGGCGAATTATTGCCAGTCATTGATAGCTTAGAGTTATGTGTTTCTAATGCTTCCCAAGGGATACAAGCTTCAGACAATGCCATCATTGAAGGAGTAAATTTGACGTTAAAAATGTTCTATTCAGCTTTGGAAAAATATGGTGTTAAACAAGTCAACCCTGTTTCAGAAATATTTGACCCTGAATTCCAGCAAGCTATTTCAGTGCAATATGATCCATTGATTGAGCCGGGTACAGTGGTATCAGTGTTACAAAAAGGTTACACATTAAATAATCGATTAATTAGGCCAGCTTTGGTAGTTGTTTCGAAAGCAGAAAAATAATCAATAAGAGATTGAAAAGTGATGAATTGCCCTCATGTGTAATGACATATAGATAACAAGCGGAGAACAGTATGGCTACAAATAAAATCATTGGTATAGATCTAGGGACTACCAACTCTTGTGTAGCGGTTATGGAAGGGGACAAGGTCAAGGTGATTGAAAACTCAGAAGGTGCACGTACCACTCCTTCTATTGTTGCTTATCTTGATAATAGCGAGATTCGCGTTGGGCAGCCAGCTAAGCACCAGGCGGTCACGAACCCTAAAAATACTATTTATGCGGTAAAGCGGTTGATTGGGCGTCGTTATGATGAGCCAATGGTTCGTCGTATGCAGGAAACAGTCCCATATAAAATTATTAAAGCGGACAATGGCGATGCTTGGGTAGAAGTTTTAGGAAATAAGGACCTTGCTCCGCCTCAAGTGTCTGCGCAAGTCTTAATGAAGATGAAAAAAACGGCGGAAGATTATCTTGGCCATGAAGTGACAGAGGCTGTGATTACCGTGCCTGCTTACTTCAATGATTCGCAACGTCAAGCGACAAAAGATGCCGGTAAAATTGCTGGTCTTGAAGTTAAGCGTATTATTAATGAGCCTACCGCTGCCGCGCTTGCTTTTGGTATGGATAAGAAGCCGGGTAATCGCAAAATTGCCGTTTATGATCTTGGTGGTGGTACGTTCGATATTTCTATCATCGAAATTGCTGAAGTCGATGGGGAACATCAATTCGAAGTGTTATCTACCAATGGTGATACTTTCCTTGGCGGAGAAGATTTTGACCAACGTTTGATGAACCATTTAATTGATGAATTTAAAAACTCATCTGGTATTGATTTACGTAATGACCCACTTGCTTTACAACGTCTCAAGGAATCGGCAGAAAAAGCTAAGATCGAGCTTTCTTCTACACAACAAACCGAAGTCAATCTGCCTTATATCACAGCGGATGCTTCAGGGCCCAAACATATGAATGTTAAAATTACGCGAGCCAAGTTGGAATCATTGGTGGAAGATTTGGTGCAGCGTACGATTGAACCCTGCAAAATTGCACTGAAAGATGCTAACCTTGGAGCTGATAAAATTGATGATGTCATCCTTGTTGGTGGTCAAACTCGCATGCCTATGGTTCAAGAGACTGTGCGTAAATTCTTCGGCAAGGACCCACGTAAAGACGTTAATCCGGATGAAGCTGTGGCGATGGGCGCTGCTATTCAAGGAGCTGTGCTTTCTGGCGCCATCAAAGATGTGCTTTTGTTAGATGTGACTCCATTGTCTCTTGGTATTGAGACCATGGGCAGTGTGATGACTAAGCTTATTGAAAAGAATACAACCATCCCTACCCGAGCCACTCAAGTATTTTCAACTGCTGCAGATCACCAAACAGCCGTGACTATTCACGTACTGCAAGGGGAGCGTGAAATGGCTTCTGCGAACAAATCATTAGGCCGCTTTGATTTAACAGATATTCCACCTGCTCCACGCGGTATGCCGCAGATTGAAGTGACATTTGATATTGATGCTAATGGTATTTTGCATGTTTCAGCAAAAGATAAAGCGACAGGTAAAGCGCAATCTATCAAGATCCAAGCTTCGTCTGGTTTAAGTGAGGCTGAAGTTGAGAAGATGGTAAAAGATGCCGAGTTACATGCAGCCGAAGATCATAAATTCCATGAGCTTGTTACCGTGCGAAACCAAGCAGATAACATGATACATGCTGTGACTAAAGCAATGAAGGATGCGGGTGATAAGGTGAGTGCTGACGAGCGCCAAGCAATTGAAAGTGCTGTGACAGCCTTAAAAGAAGTCATGAAGACCGATGACAAAGACATTATCGAAGCAAAAACTAAAGACTTAACTGAAGCGTCTAGTAAGATGGCTGAGCGTTTATATGCTCAAGGACAGTCTGAGCAAACATCACAGCAAGCAGGGCCTAGTGGTCAACAAAGTCAGGCGTCAGATAATAAGCAGCATGATAATGTGGTGGATGCGGAATTTGAAGAAGTTAAAGATGATAACAAGCGTGATGCATAATTTTAAATAATGTTAAAAAGGTCGTTCTTTTTCACATCTTCCGTTTTTCCTTGGGATTGCGCATTCTATGCGCTTCTACCCAAGGAACGGTTTTCCTCCATCTTTCAGTGCTATGCGCTTCGAGCATGGGAAAGTTTTTTGATGAGAATATAAATCATGACTAAGCGTGATTATTATGAAATTCTTGGCGTGACCCGTAATGCCAGCGAAGAGGAAATTAAAAAAACCTATCGTCGCTTGGCAATGAAACACCATCCGGATAGAAACGCAAATGATAAAGTCTCAGAAGAGAAATTTAAGCAAATTAAAGAAGCTTATGAAGTACTTTCTGATAGTCGTCGTCGCGCCGCTTACGATCAATTTGGACATGCTGGTGTTGAAGGAACCGGAGGTTTTGGGGGTGGTGCTAGCGGAATGAATTTCACTGATATCTTTGGTGACATTTTCGGGGATATCTTTGGAGGTGGAAGAGGTGGCAGTGGTCCGCAGCGTGGATCAGATCTTTACTATACGTTAGAAATTACGCTGGAAGACGCAGTGTTTGGCAAAACGGCTGAAATTACCATCCCAACATTGGCGGCTTGTGTAGAGTGCCATGGCTCAGGTGCTCGACCAGGTACTTCGCCTGTGACCTGTTCTAATTGTAGTGGTTACGGACAGATCCGTATGCAGCAAGGTTTTTTCTCTGTGCAGCAAACCTGTCCTACTTGTTATGGAAAAGGTCGTGTCGTACAGACACCATGTTTGAATTGTCATGGTCGCGGCCGGACTAAGCAAAATAAAAAGTTGTCTGTGAAGATTCCTCAAGGTGTTGATACAGGTGACCGTATCCGGTTAAGCGGTGAAGGTGAGTCAGGTGAATCTGGCGCTATGTCGGGAGATCTTTACATACAAATACAAGTCCAGCCACATCCCCTTTTTGAACGAGATGGGAAGAATTTATATTGTGAGGTACCTATTAGCTTTATTATCGCTGCGCTAGGTGGGGAGTTAGAAGTCCCTGCTTTGCATGGACGAGTAAAGTTAAAAATTCCTCCAGAAACACAAACAAGCAAGGTTTTTCGCATCAAAGGTATGGGGGTACCGTCTGTGCGTGGCGGTGACCAAGGTGATTTAATGTGCAGAGTGCAGATTGAAACCCCTGTTAATTTAACAGCAAAGCAAAAGGATTTGTTAACTCAATTTGAAAAAACAATATCGGTGAATAATAAACATAACCCAAAATCGAGTTCGTGGTTTGATAAGGTCAAAAAGTTTTTTGAAGATATGAAGCTATAGCGGATGGTTCACACTGAATCTCTCCGTGTTTCTCAGCGGGAATAGTTGATCGCATTTAAATCTAGTTCAGAGGTGATAGGTATGCAGAAAGTGCCCATGACAGTAAAAGGTGCAGATAGGTTGCGTGATGAATTAAACCGATTGAAGCAAATTGAAAGACCAAAAATTATTAATGCCATTGCGGAAGCGCGAGCACATGGTGATTTGAAAGAAAATGCCGAATATCATGCTGCTCGTGAGCAGCAGGGTTTTATTGAGGGCCGTATACTGGAAATTGAAGGAAAGCTTTCTATTGCACATGTCATCGATGTGACGCAAATAGAGAATTCTGGCCGAGTTATTTTTGGCGCAACAATTACGTTGACCCAGGGCGATGATAATGTGCTTGTTTATCAAATTGTTGGTGAAGATGAAGCAGATATTAGCAAGAATAAAATTTCTGTGACTTCCCCAGTGGCCCGTGCGCTGATTGGTAAATATGAAGGTGATACGGTGGAAGTGGGTACACCAGATGGCACTATTATTTATGAGATTGTTGAAGTAGCCTATATTTAATGACGAATAAAAGCAGTCGTAGGTGGTTGAAGGAACATTTTACTGACCCCTATGTCAAACAAGCACAAAAAGCAGGATATCGTTCTCGAGCAGTTTATAAGTTGCTTGAGATGCAAGAACGGTATCACTTATTTAAACCTGGGATGACGGTAATCGACCTTGGTGCTGCGCCAGGAGGGTGGTCGCAGCTTGTTGTTAAATTGATTAGACCAAATGGCAGAGTGATTGCTTTGGATTTATTGCCGATGGAGCCTATTGATGGCGTGGAATTTATTCTTGGGGATTTTTCTGATGAGGCCATTTTAAATGCTCTAAATGAACAATTGTTTGCTAATAAGGTGAGTTGGGTCATTTCGGATATGGCACCCAATATGAGTGGGAATGAAAGTATCGATATTCCTCGTGCTATGTACCTGTCTGAGCTAGCGCTGGATTTTGCTTTGAAGGTTTTGATCCCAGGCGGTGGTTTCCTAATCAAAGTTTTTCAAGGGGAAGGTTTCGATGCGTTGTTAATTGAAATGAAACGAAACTTTAAATCAGTCGTTGTGCGTAAACCAAAAGCATCAAGGGGTAGATCTAGGGAAGTATATATTTTAGCTAGAGAATTAACAGTATAGGTAGGCTGATCTTGCGTTTTATGTTACTACTAGAGTTTACTGACAATGGGATTTTCAAACAAGCCATGAGGCCATCGAGGCAAAATACACACAAGTTCTTGCCATAAAGTTTCTGTTATCCTTCACAAATTTGTGTGTATTTTGGCTGATGTTGCTTGTTTTGCAACGAGAATTGCGTGTCAACAAGATTCTAAGGATAAGCTGATTAGGGATTAGTCTCGCTTTTGTAGTTAATCATTCCTAGATTAGGTATGATTAACTTATGCATAATGAAAAGTTTAGGGAAGAGGAGATTTTACGTGGTTTATCTGCTAGCAGTGTAGATTAAAAGTTCTAAACAGAGAAATGTATTTTCAGTTAAACGTAAAGCGAGCTTTCAGAGAGGTCTACCAACGTGAATGACGCAATTAAGACGATACTTTTATGGTTAGTAATAGGGATAATCTTAATCTCTGTTTTCAATAATTTTGGGCCTCGACGTGAAACAGATGAAAAAATGACGTACTCTACTTTTCTCAAAGAGGTCAAACAGGGAAATGTCCAGGCGGTGACTATCTCTGATCAAAACATTAGCGGAGTATTACAAAGTAACAAGAAATTTACCTCTTACCTGCCTATGCCTCAAGACGCAGCATTGTTGCAAGACTTAATTAATAAAAACGTTATTGTAAAAGGTACTCCTCCAGAGCAGCCAGGGTTATTAGCACATTTAATTAGTCTGCTGCCGTGGATTGTAATATTTGCTATCTGGATTTATATCTTGCGTCAGCAAGCAGGTGTTGGCAAAGGCGGAGCATTTTCGTTTGGACGTAGCCGCGCGCGGTTATTGAATGCAGATCAAGTAAAAGTGACTTTCGCTGACGTGGCAGGCTGTGAGGAAGCGAAAGAAGAAGTGAAAGAGCTAGTCGACTTCTTAAAGGATCCAGGAAAATTTCAGCGTTTGGGTGGTAAAATTCCACGAGGGGTTTTATTAGTGGGTCCTCCTGGAACCGGTAAAACGTTATTGGCTAGAGCTGTTGCTGGTGAAGCAAAAGTGCCTTTTTTTACAATTTCTGGATCAGATTTTGTCGAAATGTTTGTTGGTGTCGGTGCTTCTCGTGTTCGTGATATGTTTGATCAGGCAAAGAAACAAGCGCCATGCATCATTTTTATTGATGAAATTGATGCAGTGGGACGTCATCGTGGCGCTGGTTTAGGAGGAGGCCATGATGAGCGTGAACAGACTTTAAACCAATTGTTAGTTGAAATGGACGGGTTCCAGGGTAGTGAAGGTGTGATTGTTGTCGCTGCAACGAATAGACCAGACGTTTTAGATCCTGCTTTATTGCGTCCAGGGCGTTTTGACCGCCAAGTTGTCGTAGGTTTGCCAGATGTGCGTGGACGGGAACAAATACTTCGGGTGCATAGTCGGAAAGTGCCAACGGCGGATGATGTTGATGTGACAGTGATTGCACGGAGTACACCAGGATTTTCTGGCGCTGATTTGGCCAATATTGTTAACGAGGCTGCCTTATTTGCTGCGCGTGCTAATAAACGTGTGGTGGATATGGAGGACTTTGAGAAGGCAAAAGATAAAGTCATTATGGGCGCAGAGCGCCGATCTATGGTGATGACTGATGAAGAGAAAAAACTCACTGCTTACCATGAGGCAGGTCATGCCATTGTGGGTCTCATGATGCCATCTCATGACCCTGTCCATAAAGTCACTATCATTCCGCGTGGCCGTGCACTTGGTGTGACTATGTTTCTACCAGAGGTTGATCGTTATAGCTATACTCGTGAATACCTTGAGAGCAAGCTTTCAAGCTTATTTGGTGGTCGATTAGCTGAGGAAATAATTTTTGGTACAGGAAAAGTGACAACTGGTGCTTCTAACGATATTCAAAAAGCAACGGAGATTGCGCGTAATATGGTGACCAAGTGGGGGTTATCTGAGAAAGTAGGTCCGCTAACGTTAGGTAATAATGACGAAGAAGTGTTTCTTGGGCACTCTATAACACGTCATAAAGATATATCTGAAGCAACCTCTAGCGTAGTTGATGCTGAGGTGCGTAATATCATTGAACAGAATTACCAGCGAGCAGAGCATATTCTCAGAGAAAATATTGAAAAGTTGCATGTTATGGCAGAAGCTCTTATTAAATATGAAACAATAGGACAAGAGCAAATCCAAGATATTATGGCAGGCAAGCCTATCAGAGAACCATCTAGTTGGCGTAGCAAAGATTCTTCTGATCAATCAAAACGCTCAATAGATGATAAGAACTCAAAGCCAGAAGACAAAACAAATAACCAACAAGGAACAGGCAAGCTCATGGATGAAAATGAGGGAGCTGCTTCTGTAGATGGCACAAATGTCAATTGAAATGACTCGTTTATCAAAAAAAACACATCGATATTTTGGGACTGATGGAATACGTGGTCATGTTGGTGTATGGCCTATTACACCTGAGTTTGTACTAAAATTAGGATGGGCTGTAGGAAAAGTCCTTGCACTGCAAGGTAATGGTAAGGTGTTAATTGGTAAAGATACACGGATATCTGGTTACATGTTCGAGTCTGTGCTTGAATCTGGTTTGTCTGCTGCTGGTATTGATACGCATTTACTGGGCCCCATGCCAACTCCTGCCATTGCTTATCTTACCCGGACACTACGTGCTCAAGCAGGAATAGTCATTAGTGCATCTCATAATCCCTATTATGACAATGGTATTAAGTTTTTTTCAGCGCAAGGAACTAAGCTGCCGGATAGCATAGAGTTTGCGATTGAAGAGCAATTAGAACAACCCATGACTATGGTGGATTCAGCTGAATTGGGTAAAGCAATCCGTGTTGTTGACGCGCCAGGGCGTTATATTGAGTTTTGTAAAAGCACAGTTGCTTCAGACATTACTTTAAATGGGTTAAAAATCGTTGTTGATTGTGCGCATGGTGCTGCTTATCACATTGCTCCTAATGTATTTCGTGAATTGGGTGCAGAAGTGATAGAAACAGGTGTGGAGCCAAATGGATTAAATATTAATTTGAATTGTGGAGCAACACGTCCTGAAGTGATTCAGCAAAAAGTGCTTGAGATGAAAGCGGATTTAGGTATTGCATTGGATGGAGATGGTGACCGTGTCGTGATGGTGGATCATCAAGGATATATTTTAGATGGCGATGACCTTTTATATATTATTGTAAAAGATAAGTTACAGCGTGAATCCCTGAAGGGGGGGATAGTCGGTACTACAATGACTAATCTTGGGCTTGAGCAATCGTTTAAGAATATGGGGTTGGAATTTGTTCGTGCTGCTATAGGCGATAGATATATTATGAGTGAGCTGATACAGCGTCACTGGTATTTTGGCGGCGAGCCTTCAGGTCATATTTTATGTATGGAAATGACAACGACAGGCGATGGTATTATTACTGCGCTTCAAGTTCTCGCTGCTATGAGGCATCAAGCGCAAACATTGGCTGATATACGTGTTGGATTAGTTAAGTATCCGCAAGTTTTACTGAATGTTAAAATAACCAAGCAAGATGTTTCATTAACTACTCAACGTATACAGCAAGCCATCAAAGAGGCTGAGAATGAGCTTGGGGATAAAGGCCGTATTTTATTACGGTGCTCAGGTACTGAACCATTAGTACGTATTATGGTAGAAGGTGAAGATGAACAGAATGTGAGACGCCTAGCTGAGCAGTTAGCTGAAGTAGTCAAACAAGAGTTGGGAGAAGAATAAAAAACCACTTTAACGAGCCTTCATGGCTTCGATATCGCAGCGCTTCCGTTTTTTGGATCCGCTGGCTACCTCATGAACGAATAAAAAAACCCCTCAATGTTATTTCAAAAAGAGGGGGTTTTAATTAGCAGCAGCTAAGCAACCATTTCTTTTAGCTTTTTGAGTGCTTTAATTTTAACTGCTTTGTAAGCAGGTCTAGCTTTAATCATGATTTCTTCACCAGTAAAGGGATTGACGCCTTTACGAGCAGGTCTAGCTGGCTTTTTCACCACGCTAATCTTCATTAAGCCTGGCATGACAAACACGCCTGGGCCGCCAGATTTCACGTGTTTCTCGATAACTTGCGAAAAGCAATCAAGCACAGAGACCACATCTTTTTTTGCTACGCATGTAACATCAGTAATAGTTTTAATCATGTTACTTTTTGATAATGGATCTTTAATAGATGGTATTTTTACAGGAGCTGCTTTTTTTGTTGCTTTAGCGGTGATTTTGCTATTTCCTGACTTCCTTTTCATTTTGGACATAGATTTTTTTACTGCCATGTTCATTCCTCAACTAAAGTAAAAAGACATAAATAAAATACCATTTCTGTAGAATATTGCGAGACTTTTTTGTTGAAAATCTCGAAAAATAAGGAAAAAGCAGCTATTTTTTTGGGAAATGCTAGGGGGTATTCCTGAACTTTTCTTCGTGATGAAAAAAGAGAGAGTACGTCTGTCCATGGCGCTAGTCACACTCAATGAAATGCTAAATTTAGGATAGCTGTAGCAATTCCGCATCTTGCCAAATCTAGCGCTGCTACTTGCTTGTTTTAGCTGCTTACTATACAATTCTGGCGCTTTTAAGGGTTCTTTCTATCTCATAGGATTAACAATGAAAACGTATTTTGCAACAAGTGAAAACACAGAACATAAATGGTATGTTGTTGATGCATCTGACAAAGTACTTGGTAGGCTGGCGACTCAGATTGCTAAATATCTGCGTGGTAAGCATAAACCAGAATATACTCCACATGCAGATGTGGGAGATTATGTCGTCGTGATTAATGCGTCTAAGGTAAAGGTAACAGGAAATAAAGAGCAGGATAAGGTATATTACCGCCACTCCGGTTACCCTGGTGGGTTAAAAGAAACGACATTTGAAAAATTGCGAGCGAAAGATTCAACTCAGCTTATTGAAATTGCGGTAAAAGGTATGATGCCAAAGAATCCATTGGGTAGAGCAATGCTGCGCAAATTAAAGGTATATGCTGGATTAGAGCACCCGCACAGCGCGCAGCAACCTGTAGAAATTAGTTTTGAAAAAGCAAAATAGGACAACAATATGGCAGCAGAAACAAATTATTATGGTACTGGGCGACGTAAAACATCGACTGCGCGAGTTTTTTTGAAACCAGGGAATGGCAATATTGTCATTAATAATAGAACCTTGGATGAATACTTTGGCCGTGAAACAGCCCGCATGATTGTTCGTCAGCCGCTTGAGGCGACATCATTGCAACACAAGTTTGATGTATTAGTGACCGTAGATGGTGGTGGAATCAATGGTCAAGCTGGTGCTATTCGTCATGGTATTGCACGCGCTTTAATAAAGTATGAATTAAGTGAAAGCGTTGAAGATAATTCAATAAAGCAAGCTTTGCGTAGAGCGGGCTATGTCACACGAGATGCGCGAGAAGTCGAGCGTAAAAAAGTGGGTAAGCACAAAGCTCGAAAAGGTACACAATACTCTAAGCGATAATTCGTATTGTAACTTCCTCTGCGATTGGGGGATCGTCTAGTGGCAGGACTACGGACTCTGACTCCGTTAACCTAGGTTCGAATCCTAGTCCCCCAGCCACCTTTTTCTTTTCGCGCACAATTGTTTTGTTTTTACGTTAGATGCATTTTTTGTGTCTCAGATAATTAAATCACATATGTAGGGAAGGGGTCAGCATGGCTATCATAACAAATAAAAGATCCGTTATGACACTATATTCCGGTGCGATTGATATTCTTAGCCACCGTGTCCGTATTGTCCTTGCAGAGAAAGGAGTCTCATACGAGGTAATTAATGTAGAATTGCGTGGTAAATCAGAGGATTTACTTGAATTGAATCCTTATGGAAGTGTGCCGACTTTAGTCGATAGAGAATTAGCATTATATGAGCCTAACATCATTGCTGAATATCTTGATGAACGTTTCCCTCATCCTCCGTTAATGCCTGTGTATCCTGTTGCAAGAGCAAAAGCAAGATTGATTGTTTATCGATTTGATCGTGAGTGGGGTCCATTGATTCGTAAATTGGAATCAGGCAAGGTAAATGACATACGTGTTGCTGCAAAAGAGTTAATAAGTTATATATTACAACTAATGCCAGTTTTTAGTTCATCACCTTATTTTCTAGGAGATGATTTTACTCTTGTTGATTGTTGTCTTGCTCCTGTTTTATGGAGACTGCCTGCATGGGGCATTACATTTTCTCCCACAGAAGCTAAGGTAATTAACAAATATGCTGAGCGGTTATTTCAGCGTGATTCATTCCAAGCAAGCTTAACTGAATCAGAACAAGAATTACGAAAATTATCTGAGGTAGAAACAGCCTAACGTTAAAGGAGTACAAAACATGCTATCTAATAAACCTTATCTATTACGAGCGTTTTATCAATGGATTGTTGATAGTAACTGTAATCCAATACTGGTTGTTGATACCAACCATCCTCGGTCTAAAGTTCCACAAGAGTATGTTGAGGGTGGAGAGATTGTATTTAACATTTCACCTACTGCTATTCGTGATTTGAAAATGACTAATGAATTAGTGGAGTTTAAGGCTTCATTTTCAGGTGTGACACATATTATTTCTGCTCCTATCAAAGCTATTTTGGCCATCTATGCAGAAGAAAATGGTGAAGGGATCTTTTTTGATGCGGAAGAAGATAACGAGGATAATGCAGAAAAAATTCCGCAGCTTAAGGAAATAGATGGGTTTGGTAGCTTTGATTCATTGAATCAGCAAAGTCATTCGGTAGAACCCTCTATTAACAGAACGAAGCCATTTTTGAAATTAGTGGAGTAGGATCTGTATTTCCCTTGTAGCTGGACGTTTTCTTCACGTTTAAGGTTACCTCGTGAATGTACAATTATTAGATTCTAACAAAATAACAATCAATAACTTTCTTTGCTTTGTCTCTAGATAATGGTTTACTAAGGATATTGTTTATTCCTGCTTTAAGAAGGCTTTTATCAAGGTTATCTGTCGTATGTGCAGTGAGAGCAATGATAGGTATGGGTGTTTGATGGCGACTATTCTGTTCTATCTTTCTGATATGTTGGGTGGTGGCATCTCCTTGCATACCAGGAAGTCCAATGTCCATAAAGATTAAATCGTATTTCCCAGGCTTAAACATATCAATGGCTTTTTCACCGCAATCCGCTATCTCTACCTCACAGTTCATCGATGATAATAATGAGCTTCCCATTAATTGAGCGGTGAAATTATCTTCTACTAATAAAACTTTAATGGACGTATTAATAAATTTTTTCTGATTTTCGCCTACTAAATGTAATGAAAAGTGTTCATTATTATCTTTGTTTATTGGCTGAATTGTATGGTGTTGAATATTTTTTACATTATGATGATTGGGAAGTAGAAAAGGTAGATGAATAATAAATTGACTACCTACACCTACTTGACTGTTAACGTGAATATTTCCATGCATGGCTTGTACATATCGCTTGACGATATACAAACCAATGCCATTTCCGTCAAATATTCCTTTGTATGATGGTGTTAATCGCGTGAATCGATCAAAGATAACATTTTGTTTATTTTTAGGTATACCAACACCTGTATCTTCGACAATGAATTTGATGATGACTTGCTGATTAGTGCTTAATTTCTGATCTAAGCTGACACTGATTGATACGGTGCCTGCATCAGTAAACTTGACTGCGTTTCCAACTAGATTCAGTAGTATTCGATATATACCAACACTGCTTCCGAGCAAGGACTGAGGAAGATGAGGATCATAATGAGTATGGAGAGTTAAATTTTTTATTTTAATGGCAGGTTGATAGAGTTCGGAAATTTCATCAACGACGGATTTTAATTTGAAACGTTCTTTATGTAATGTGATATCACTAGATTTTAATTTGAAAATTTCAACACAATTGTTGAAAAAACTCAGTAACTGTTGTCCTGAGTAGAGTATAGCTTGTGCAAATTGAAGATTTTCTTGGCCTGTCAGCCGGTAGGTTAGCAATTCTGCCAAGCCAATGATGCCAGAAAGAGGTGTTTTAACATCGTGGCTCATATTGGCGACAAACTCAGATTTGTTGTGATTTGCTGTTTCTGCTTTTTCTTTGGCTATTTTTAAGTCTTCTTCCATTTTTTTTCTTTCAGTAATATCAAATGCAACACCTAAAATTCCTATTACCTTACCTTGACTATTGAATAAAGGGAGTTTCTTAGTTAAATAAGTGGCAGGTTGTTTATTAATAGTGAGACCTTGTTCCTCGAGATAAACTTCTTTTGCCAAACTATGAACTTCTTGATCAATTTGATCAGCAAGTTCAGCAAACTGCGTATCAAAAAGATCTTCATTTTTTTTACCAATGATTTCATTTGGATTAGAGAGACCCAGTATATGAGCGACATTATTATTGCAACCCAAATATCTTCCTTCTTTGTCTTTCCAAAAGATATTTCCTGGGATGAGTGCGATAATATTGCGCAGCATATTATTATCTGATTTTAAGATATTAACTTCTTCTTCTTTTATTTCTATTAAATTGATTAATTCAGCATGTGTTAGATTTTGTGTTTCTTTTAAGTGAGTCAAGTGATATCCTTACTCGAGAAGTAACTCTCGCTAAAAACGTAGTGATAACAGATTTATTTTAATTTTAATACATTATATAGTGCTTGATAATGTTAAAGTCACATTTATAATGCATGATATCGCTCTCATTTTGAATAAAAATATAATATGATGTCTAATCAAATATCTCGAGGGGTTTAATATGAGATCAACTAAAATTGCGCAAGAGATAAATCGTGTTGCGGAGACTAGTATAGACGAAGGTATTTGGCAGAGGATTAACACTGCTATTGCTAAAAGTGAAAGAGAGATATCGATGGTGCATTGCCATATTCCTGTTTGTATTGGATACAAAGGTGGTCTTTCTGCTGAAGAGCTAGCTGCTACAATTGATGGCGTGATAAAGAAAAAGTACGATTATACGATTTATCTTGCTCCCAGAGATCAATCTGATGGTGATCTTGAATCTCCTTTAGTGGCATGGAAGAGAGAAAATGCAGAGTTATTAAAGCGTGTGCCCTCCAATAAGATAATCAAAGAATCAGAATGGCGAGGCAAAGAGATTTGGAAAAAAGCTGCAGCGCTCTATGCTCAATTCGAACAGAAAAAAACAGACACCATTAAAGGGTTGCTTGAAAAAGACGTCATAAGTAAAAAAAAGACCCCGAGTTTTAAAGATGTGTCGGAGGAAGCAATTGCCAGTCATATGATTCAGTGTGCTATCGATTGCCTTTCTTGGATGCAGCCTCAGCAAGAAGCTCAAGAAAATTCAGTTCAGGTTATGAATGTATTGCTTTATCACCATCCTCTTACTCAAGTCATGCATAATATGTTGCTGAATGCAGGAACAATTGGTTATGTCCCCAATTCTCTTATTCACGTTAAGCCAAGATATAATCGAAATGTACAACAAAATGTATCTAAAGTAGATCCAGTGCTATGTGCTGAACCAGAAGATTTATCACTGGAAGCACGAGATTTTATTAGTTCGGTGGCATTGCAGTTAGCTGGGCTTGGCGTGGATCCGCGTTATTTGGGACGAGTTTTAGCTACGCTTTACCTAGAAATTTCAAAGCAGCCTACGGAATCTAAGCGAATAGAGGTTAGCAAAAAAATAGGTAAGATAGATAGTGATAAAGTTGATTCATCACCGAAATATCGGCGTTCCACTAGCTTGAATTTCTTCTTTAATAAAGGCGATAAGCCTGTTGATAGTGCTCACACTCCTTCATCGTCGCCAGCTCGTTTCGTAGTAAGCTGAATTAAAGAAGGTACAAGAAGGGCGCATAGCTGTTTCGAAGGCAACTTTAAACGTGAGTAACCATTCACGGGGGGGTAGTCATAGGGCCCCCAAAAACGGAAGCTGATAGATAGCACCATTCCAGTCATCACGACGGCCCGCTTTGAAATACAATAGATGGGTTAAAATTGCAGCCTTTATTCCTTCGCTAGCTTCCCTCTTAACGGGCCTTCATGGCTTCGACATCGCAGAGCTTCCGTTTTTGGGGGCCCTATGACTACCCCTGTGAATGGTTACAAACGTGAAGAATGCGCTCATCTGCGAGCAGCACAACGAAAATTCATTTATTCATTTCGAACCTTCCATCTCTTTTGGTTAATGTTTTTCATCACCAACCAGTTTGGCGCATTATGACGCCGTATTAAAGATGGATGGGCTTATTTCTGAGGTTTTTTTGTATATTGAAATATCTTCACCACTTTTTGAACACCAGAAACTTGTCTTGCGATGTCAACAGCAACATTTGCTTGTTGAGTGTTAACAATACCCATTAAATAAACTACACCATTTTCAGTGACGACCTTGATACTACTTGATTTTAAGTTTTCAGTTGCAAGCATTTCGCCCTTTATTTTTGTCGTAATCCAAGCATCGCTAGTGTGAGTCAAAGAAGAAGTGGGGCCTTCAATAGTAATTTGGTTATAAACACGAGTGACACCAGAGACTGTTTTTGTTATTTCTTCAGCTTGTTGTTTCCAAGCAAGGTTGGGAGTTTGGCCTGTGAGTAAAACAATATGATTAAAGACTGTGACTTCTATATGAGATTCATTGCGAAGAGCAGGTATTTTTCTAATTTTATCTGAAATTTTATTGGCAACTTCTGTGTCTTCCAATACCTTTTGAATAGTGCGATGGTCATATACAATCGCGATAGCTGCTGCTCCAGCTGCTGCTCCAGCGACAAAAATGCACCCTTGTAAGGCTAGGGTTAGTCCAATGATAATAAGAGCTTTTTTGCTTTGTTTTTTCATGTGATTACTTCTCCGTGACCAAATAATCGAAAATCAACAATGTCACATATACAATGAATAATTAAAATATGCATTTCTTGTATCCGCGGTGGATCATATGCTGGCACTCGGATTTCTATGTCTTTTTCTTGCAAATGGTCGACTATTTTACCACCGTCATATCCTGTTAATGCAATAATTCCCATATTTTTATCATGCGCAGCTTTTATAGCGTTCACGATATTTGCAGAGTTCCCGCTGGTGGAGATAGCTAATAGCAAGTCCCCTGCTTGGCCAATGGCTCGTACTTGTTTAGCAAATACATCACTAAAATGATAATCATTAGCGATGGCTGTCATGGTTGAGATGTCTGAGTTTAAAGCAATGGCCGGTAATCCAGGGCGTTCTTGCTTGAAGCGATTCAGCATTTGTGAGCTAAAATGTAAAGCGTCACAAGCAGAAGCACCGTTACCGCAGCTTAGAATTTTGTGTCCTTCCAACAGTGCTTGGACTATTTCTTCGCTGGCTTCAGCAATAATATTGATAATGGAGTCCGCCGAATTAATTTTAGTTTGTATGCTGTCGGTAAAATTAATTCTAATACGGTCGATGATACTATTCATGTAATATTCTCTAGCAATATTCAACTCGTTACCGAAAATGCATTTTTAATCCATTCTAACTGTTGCTTACCGCTTTCATAATGTATGGCAATGATATCAAAGCGGCTATTGACTTTATACCACCATTGCTTTGTTTGCAAAAAATGTGTGGCCGTTTTAATGAGCTTTTTTTGCTTGTTTTTATTGACAGTTTCAGATGCTTTGCCAAAGTCAGTACGACTCCGGCTCCGGACTTCAACAAACACAATATCATGCTGATCATGCATGATTAAGTCAATCTCACCGTAACGGCAATGATAATTTTGCTCAAGTAAGCGCAAGCCTTTGGCTTGTAAAAACTTACTAGCTTCACGTTCAGCTTGTTTACCAAGGTAGTGTCTCATGGTGGCTCGTAAAATATTAATAGATGGGCGCATGACGAGTTTTTAGTTTAAAATATGCTATTTTCTATGAGTGCTTTTGTATGCAAAATGAAATAAAGGGTACATTGTACATAGTGGCCACACCGATTGGCAATTTGCAAGACATTACCTTACGTGCGATTGAAGTGTTGAAGGCAGTAGATCGAATTGCTGCTGAAGATACCAGACATTCTATGCCGTTATTAAAGCACTTTTCTATCTCTAAGCCTTGCATTTCTATGCATGAATTTAATGAACGTGAACGTCTCAAAATTATTCTTGAATATTTACAGCAGGGGGAGTCAATTGCATTGATTAGCGATGCGGGTACTCCTTTGATCAGTGATCCAGGGTTCCATTTGGTAAGAGAAGCGAAGGCATTAGATATCAAAGTAGTAGCCATTCCTGGCCCGTGTGCGGCAATCGCCGCATTAAGTGTAGCAGGATTGCCAACAGATAAATTTACTTTTGAGGGATTTTTGCCACCGAAGATGGAAGCTCGCCGTCATCGTCTTGCGTTATTGTTACATGAAAATCGCTCTATGATTTTTTATGAAGCACCACATCGATTATTATCCGTATTACAAACGATGACAGAAATCTTTGGTCAAAGTAGAAAAGCAGTAGTTGCACGCGAACTCACTAAGCTTCATGAATCAGTACGAGGAGGTACACTGGCGAGCCTGATGGAATATTATCAATTACACGATAATGAATTACGCGGTGAATTTGTGGTCCTTGTTGAAGGAATCAATGAGAAAGTGAGTGAAAGTAAGGAAGTGATTCCTGAAAATGTATTAGATATTCTCTTAGAAGAATTGCCCTTAAAGCAGGCAGCGATGCTTGCCAGCAAAATTACAGGTGAACGAAAGAATGTATTATATGAGATGGCATTAGCAAAAAAGAGTGACGTATGATTGATATTTCAGTTCTGATCGTAAATTATAACACGGCGGAACTTGTTAAGAAATGTGTTGAATCTGTATCAAAACAACGGGATGTAAATTTTGAAGTTATTGTGATAGATAACAATAGTTGCGATGATAGCATTCCTATTTTACAGAAATTTACTCCTCATATCACACTTATTCTTAATCACGATAATCAGGGATTTGGTAGGGCAAATAACCAAGCATTTAAGCTTTGCCAAGGGCGGTATATTTTCATGCTGAATCCCGATGCAGTTTGTTTGACAGACTACGATTTATATCATGTAGTTAAATTCATGGATGAACACTTACAATATGGTTTAGTTGGAACACGGATTGTGAATGGCGATCATCATGTTGAACAAACCACATTTTTGCATTATCCCCGTCAAAAACAGGTGAGTATTGATTTTTCTACGTTACCTGGTGAATTAGCAACAGTTTTGGGGGCAAGCATGGTGGTGCGCCGAGAAGTGTTTGAAGAAACGAGCGGGTTTGATGAAGAATTTTTTTTATACGGTGAAGAAACAGATTTATGTTTACGTATACGCAAAGCAGGTTACATGATTGGTTATTGCCAAACAGTGACAGTTCAACATGTTGGCAGTGCTAGTGAGAAAGGTAATCCACGCGAAGAAGTACTGCGTAAGAAAAAAGCGGGAAAGCTATTATTTTATCGTAAGCATTATCCTCACACTGATGTGATAAAAATTGTAAAACAAGACTTGCGGCACGCACAGTTTCATTTGCTTCGCTTATCATTTATAAAACTGTTTTTTGGATTGAACCAGAAGCAAGAAGGTAAATATAAGCAGCACGTTGTTGCGCGGGACTTGGCCAAATCTTTTTTAAGCTTCGCCTCTAAAGCGTGATGATAATTTCTAACTATGCTATCATCCTCCTCGAGTCAGTCAAGCAATTGCTCTTTCACCAGAAAGAGAGGAAAGTCCGGGCTCCATAGGGTAAAGCGCCAGATAACATCTGGGAGGTGTGAACCTACGGAAAGTGCCACAGAAAATATACCGCTTTGTACGAGATGCAAAGTAAGGGTGAAATGGTGCGGTAAGAGCGCACCGCGTAACTGGTAACAGTTGCGGCATGGTAAACCCCGCTTGGAGTAAGGCCAAATAGGAACTCTATAGTGTGATCCGCACTGAGTTTGGGTAGGCTGCATGAGGTGTTTGGCGACAGACATCCTAGATAAATAATTGCTCTCGACAGAACCCGGCTTATCGACTGACTTGTATTATTACTTGTATTATTAATAGCGATATCAGAACGGGTCTGCCTTTTTTATTTTTTATATTCGGTTGCAAAAGACGTTTCCCTTCTGGCTTTTGCTAAAGTGGACTCCTGCCCATTTTCCCGCATATAAAAAATAAAAAAGGCAGACCCGTTCTGATATCGCTATAACTTGTTGAAAATCCTAGACTAGCGTCGTCTCTTACCAAGCAAGGGTGCAGAAATTCTACTGAAAGGCAATCACCCTATTGTTTATCTCTCAACACGTCCTCCATGATGCTTAGGATTGCATCCTACAATGAAATTTCTGGCAAGAGTGGCAAATAGTGGCGAAAAATGTTTTTTTGTGGAAAATTGTGGTATATTTATTTTTACCCACAAGGGGTTTTTCGGCTGTTTTTATATACTGTGTTGAGGGGTTTTACCTTGTGGTCTTCTCTTTCGGGGAGGTTAATGCAGTGTTTCGCGGTATAAATGGGATTAACATCGATGCGAAGGGCAGGATCGCGATGCCAACCCGATACCGCGAGCGTCTGCAATTAGATAGCAAGAGTGCGGTGGTATTAACTATCGATACCGAAGAACGTTGTTTGCTGCTCTACCCATTACCAGAATGGGAAGAAATAGAGAGGAAGTTAGCTAGGCTGCCTAGCTTTAATCCAGCAGCACGTCGTATCCAGCGTTTACTGGTAGGACATGCTACTGATGTGGAAATGGATGGACAAGGAAGAATTCTATTACCACCTTTACTGCGCGAATATGCAGGATTGAATAAACGTGCAGTGTTAGTCGGTCAGGGGAAGAAATTTGAGTTGTGGGATGAGGCTCATTGGGACGAAAGCCGTAGTCAGTGGCTACAAGAAGAATCTGACACGAGTGATTCCCCATTACCTGACGAGGTTAGATCTATTTCGTTGTGATGTAAAGGGAGTTTACTAACTAACATGGCTGCTTGCCGTATGAGCGAGATTTTTCACCAACATATTCCAGTTTTGCTGAACGAAGCAGTCGCGAGCCTTTTCACTTCTTCTGATGGTATTTATGTTGATGCTACATTTGGCCGCGGCAGTCACTCTCGGTCTATTTTAGATAGACTAAGTCCGTTAGGTCGGTTAATTGCATTTGACAAAGATCCAGAAGCTATTGCTTACGCAAAACAATATTTTTCTGAGGACAAGCGATTTACCATTATTCATCGTTCTTTTGCGCACCTGCAATCAAGCTTGCATGAACTTAATGTATATGGAAAAGTAAGCGGCATTTTGTTTGATCTTGGTGTGTCTTCTCCTCAATTAGATAATGCTGAACGAGGTTTTAGTTTTACAAAAGAAGGCAAACTTGATATGCGTATGGATACAAGCCAAGGCATCGATGCGATGAGCTGGCTTGCAAAAGTTGAAGAAGATGAACTAGCGAATGTTTTATGGAGTTATGGAGAGGAAAAATTTTCTCGTCGTATTGCTCGAGCTATTATTCTAGCTCGTCAACAATCCCCGATTACGACTACTGCTCAACTAACAGAGATTATCAAATATGCTATACCAAAAACAAAGAGCACGCAGGATAAACATCCTGCAACACGAAGTTTTCAAGCGATACGTATCGCTATTAATCAAGAGTTAACGGAATTAGAGACTGGTCTTGCTCAGGCATTAGAAGCATTGGCCGTTGGCGGTCGATTATCAGTCATTAGTTTTCATTCGTTGGAAGATCGTATAGTGAAACAATTTATTCGACACCACGAAAAAGGCCAGGAACTGCCTCGTGGGTTGCCAGTCAAAGGAATGTGTTTTAACGCGCGGCTTAAATCAATTGATAAGCCGGTTAAACCTAGTTCAACAGAAATTAATGTCAACCCACGGGCACGTAGTGCCATTTTAAGAATAGCGGAGAAACTATCATGAACGCGGCAGCACGCTTAGTTCATCAAGGTGTTTTATCTCGACATTTATTATTGACTCATTTATTAAATCGCAGGCAAATCGTTGTTGTTGCTTTAGTGCTTGCTGTGTTGTTGTCAGCATTAAGCATTATCTATGTGACTCATATCACTCGTATTATGCATGCGGCCTATCAGCGTAATATAGCCGAACAGCATCATTTACATGAGCAGAAAGGGCGGTTACTTTTAGAGCTTAGTACGTGGATGATGCAGGCACGCATTCAGCAAATTGCTGAGAATAAATTAGGTATGATTGTTCCTGATCATCAATCAGTAATGGTTGTTCACGAATGACGAATTTTATAAAAATGAAATGACCCAGCAGCACATGTCCTATATTGCATGGCGATTCTATCTTATATTATTAGTGATAGCGCTCATTGTGGGTGGGCTGATATGGCGAGTTTTCGATCTTGCAATTCTGAACCAGCATTTTTTACGTCATCAAGGTGATGAGCGTGTATTGCGTCTTATCAATACGCCGTCTATTCGTGGGATGATAGTAGACCGCAATGGGTTTCCATTGGCGGTTAGTACCACGGTATATTCTGTTTGGATGAATCCTCAAGAATTTTCGTCCACAAAAGAAAGGTTGATTTCATTATCGCATCTCACCAATCTGAAACAAAAAGAAGTGACTGCGATTTGGAATAAAAGCCTGAAAAAAAAGCGTGAATTTGTTTATCTCAAACGTTCGCTCTCTCCAGAAATAGCTAATCAAATTAAAGCGCTCAATATTCCTGGTGTTTACTTACAACAGGAATATCGGCGCTATTATCCTGAAGGCGAAGTGACCGCGCATGTAATTGGCTTTACTAACATTGACGATCAAGGACAAGAAGGTCTGGAGTTTGCATACAATCAATGGCTGCGAGGTGAGCCAGGTAAAAAATGGGTGATTAAAGATAGGATAGGGCGTGTTATTTCAGATGTGCAAGCTATTCAAGAGCAAGAACCAGGACGGGACCTTATATTAAGTATTGATAGACGAATTCAGTACCTTGCTTATCGAGAGCTATTGTCTGGTGTAATAGAAAATAAAGCGGAATCTGGTTCAGTGATTGTACTGGACGTAAAAACAGGTGAAGTGCTTGCCATGGTTAATGTGCCATCGTTTAATCCAAATAATCGTTTAGGTGTGAAAAGAGAGAATTTCCGCAATCGTGCAGTAACAGATAGTTTTGAGCCTGGATCTACTATAAAAACATTCACTGTTGCCAGTGCTCTAGAAAGTGGCCGTTTTAAAGCAGACGCTATCATTGATACTTCACCCGGTTGGATGCGGGTAGGACATAATGTGGTGAAGGATGAAAAAAACAATGGGTTGCTTAGCATGTCACAAATTCTGCAAATCTCAAGTAACATGGGTGCTGGTAAAATTGTACTTGCGTTACCGCCAGACCAATTGTGGGATGTATTACATAGAGTTGGGTTTGGTGAAAGCACTGGAATAGGATTTCCTGGGGAGCAGAATGGATTACTTGTCAAACATCATCCTTGGGGGCAGTTTGTTTTGGCTACTCTTGCATTTGGTTATGGAATGTCGGCAACCATATTACAAATTAGTCGTGCTTATTCCGTGCTAGCAAATAATGGTGTGAAATTACCACTCTCTTTACTAAAGGTAGAAAAACCGCCGCAAGGGAAGCTGGTACTGAATCCTAAAATTGCAAAGCAAATGCTAGTATTATTAGAGGCTGTATTTTCTAAAGGAGGAACCGCAGAAACAATATCAGTGCCTGGGTATCATGTAGCTGGTAAAACTGGTACAGTAAAAAAAAATGGCATAGGCGGTTATCAAAAACATCGTTATATTTCATCGTTTGTAGGGATTGCTCCGCTTAGTGATCCTCGTTTGGTTGTGACAGTTCTGATTGATGACCCTAAAGGGAAACATTATTACGGCGGACTAGTTTCAGGGCCCGTTTTCCAAAAAATTATGGAAGGAGCACTGCGTCTTTTGAATGTGCCTCCTGATACGGATGATCTTCAGCGGAAGTAGCGGTAAAGAAGCACATTGTATGGTTCTAACTTAGTGAAGGTACTCATGCGCTTATTAAAACTGTTAGAAGAGGATGGTCAAATTCCAACGCAGGCAGATCGTGAGGTGATGAGTGTCGCGTTAGATAGCCGTCAAACTCAAGCAAATAGCTTATTTTTCGCTCTTAAAGGCACGCAGAGAGATGGTGAAAAATATATTTTAGATGCCATTTCACGTGGTGCAACAGCGGTGTTGATGGAAGCTAAAACAGTGAATGCGCCTCTTACTTGGCATGAAAATGTTCCTCTCATTCCTATTTATCAACTACAACAGAAAATTGGCAAATTTGCTGCGCGCTTTTATGGTCATCCAGCAAGCAAAATGCGCATGATTGGTGTGACGGGCACGAGCGGTAAAACATCTTGTACGCATTTTATCGCTCAAATTTTACAAGCGTTAAACGTTCGCTGTGGCCTGATTGGGACGTTGGGCAGCGGTTTTTATGGAGCGTTGGATGCAGTGGGCCTGACTACACCAGATGCTGTTACGTTGCAATCACGACTGGCCCAGTTTGTGGATCAAGGTGCGCAAACCATTGCAATGGAAATCTCTTCGCATAGTATCAATCAAGATCGTATCGCAGGGATTGAGTTTGATACCGGTATATTCACCAACCTCACACAAGACCACCTGGATTATCATGGTGACATGGAAGCGTATGCTAATGTTAAACGGCGATTTCTCGCTGAATTTCCTGTTAAACAGGTGGTAATGAATGCGGATGACTCTTATGGTCGTAAATGGACAAATGAATTATTACCATACAAGTCAATCACTGCTTATTGCACACGCAAGTCTTTGTCAATCTCATCGAATGTTCCATTAGTGTATACCAAGAATGTGGAAATGACTTTGCAAGGTATCAGGGCTTTTGTTTTTTCTCCATGGGGTAACAGTGAATTATTGTTGCCGTTAATGGGACAGTTTAATTTAAGCAATAGCCTCGCTGCATTGGCTGCCTTATGTTTATATGGTGTTCCATTTTCAGATGTTGTACACCACCTTTCTCAATTAAAGACTGTACCTGGTCGCATGCAAACAGTAGGCGGTGGTAGGCAGCCTCTCATTGTTGTTGATTACGCCCATAAGCCGGATGCATTAGAAAAAGTGTTACAAGCGTTGAGACTGCACACTGCTGGCAAGTTATTCTGTGTGTTTGGCTGCGGGGGTGAAAGAGATCGCGGTAAGCGACAGCTAATGGCAAAAATTGCTGAGCAATTAGCTGACCAAGTGATTGTCACTAACGATAATCCTAGGCATGAAAAACCAGAGGACATTGCTAGTGACATCATGCAAGGTTTTTCCCACCCAGAGCGTGTTTTGATTGAGCTTGATCGTTCTAAAGCAATCCAGAACAGTATACAATGGGCTTCAGCAAAAGATTGTATTTTAATTGCAGGTAAAGGAGCTGAACGCTATCAGCAAATTGGGGATGAAAAGATTCCATTTGATGATATGGAGAAAGTCAAAGAAACGCTGTCATTATCAGCGGTGACTCTCGCTCAAGGACATTAAGCAGTCAACAATGTATGGGGAAACTGAATGTTATTATGGTTAAGTGAATGGCTGGCTAAATACTTCCATGTTTTTCATGTTTTTCAATATCTGACGTTACGGGCAATATTGGGTACCTTGACAGCATTAGTGATGGCGCTGTTGCTTGGGCCTAGCATCATCCGCCAATTAAGTTCACATCATGTAGGCCAAGTAATTCGTGATGATGGCCCGCAAAGCCATTTAAGCAAAGCGGGTACACCAACCATGGGAGGTACATTAGTTCTGATTTCTGTGCTTCTTAGCACGGTATTATGGAGTGACTTGTCTAATCGTTATGTTTGGCTAGTGATGGTTATTACATTGGGTTTTGGTGCAATCGGATATTGGGACGATTACCGGAAATTGGTGTTGAAACACAGTCGCGGTATGCCAGCAAGACAAAAATATTTATATCAATCCCTCTTAGGTTTTGGAGCGGCTTGTTATTTGTACTATACCGCCAGTTTACCTGTTGAGACACAATTGGTTCTCCCATTTTTTAAGAACTTGTCATTAGCCATGGGGCCATTCTTCATATTATTTACTTATTTTGTCATTGTAGGATCCAGCAATGCTGTGAATTTAACGGATGGTTTAGACGGGCTTGCTATCATGCCTGCGGTGATGATTAGTGGTGCATTGGGCGTGTTTGCTTATGCGACAGGGAATATTCATCATGCAACCTATCTTGCTATTCCTTATGTTCCTGGTGTAGGTGAGATAGTGGTATTTTGCGGTTCGCTCGTTGGCGCAGGTCTAGGGTTTCTATGGTTTAACACGTATCCAGCACAGGTATTTATGGGCGATGTGGGCGCGTTAGCATTGGGCGCGGCGCTTGGGATGATTGCTGTGATAGTACGTCAGGAAATCGTGTTTTTTTTAATGAGTGGTATTTTTGTTTTGGAAACAGTCTCTGTAATTTTACAAGTAGGCTCATACAAATTAACAGGCAAGCGCATCTTTAAAATGGCACCTATTCATCATCATTTTGAATTGAAAGGTTGGCCGGAACCTCGAGTCATTGTAAGGTTTTGGATTATTACATTTGTGTTGGTATTGTGCGGATTAGCGACGCTGAAATTGAGATGAGGGCAAGCGTTTTACTGAATACCGCGCCTGCTAAGGAATTCTACACACGCTATCCGTGGCGTTTAAGGTTGCATCCTGCAATCCAGTTGCTAAGAAATAATAGGATGATTGCTTTTAGCGGGATGTCTGCTGTCTATCTGTTACTTTGAACAATGATGGCTGAAACATCATAAATAGAGATTTAACTATGTCTACTGAATTACATGTAATTGTTGGATTAGGTGCAACAGGTCTTTCTTGCGCGCGCTATCTTAAAAATTGTGGTTTGCCAATTACTGTGATGGATACGCGAGAAGCTCCTCCTTATTTAGAAACTTTTTCCCGTCATTGTCCGGATGTTCCTGTGGTATTGGGTGGGCTCAATGATTCATTACTTGAAAAAGCAACTCGTATTATTCTCAGTCCTGGGATTGCATTACGTGAACCAGCCATCGCTAAACAAGTAAAGCGAGGAGTTCCCGTGATTGGGGACGTTGAATTATTTGCACGTGCAGTGAATGTTCCAGTAATCGCGATTACTGGGACGAATGCGAAAAGCACGGTGACAACCTTAGTAGGCAACATGACAGAAACGGCGGGTTATCATGTTCAAGCAGGTGGTAATTTAGGTGTACCAGCTTTAGATTTATTGCTAAATCATCCTGTTGCCAATCTCTTTGTGTTAGAGCTATCAAGCTTTCAATTAGAAACAACCTATTCTTTAAAGCCACAGGTGGCGACAGTATTGAATGTGACAGCCGATCACATGGACCGTTATGAGGATCTGGTTCATTATCAGCGTGCAAAATATCGTGTTTATCAAAATTGCCAAATTGCTGTGTGCAATCGAGACGACCCATTGACAGAATGTTATGAGAAAACATTACAAAAGAAATTATATTTTACTTCAGATATGCCAGGGCAAAGTGAATTTGGGTTATTAACCAAAGGAAAAGAAACTTATCTTGCTTTCGCGGATACGGTATTACTGCCTGTTAACGAATTACCAGTAAGGGGTAAACACTATCAAGCAAATGCGCTGGCATCGTTAGCAATAGGATATGGATTAGGATTACCCTTCGAACCCATGCTAAAAGTATTACGGGAATTTAAAGGATTGCCTCATCGTTGCCAGTTGGTTCGTGAACGTAATGGTGTAAGGTGGTACAACGATTCTAAAGGGACTAACGTTGGTGCGACGCAAGCAGCGATTGAAGGATTGGGGAGCGAGATAATAGGTAAGTTGATTGTCATTTTAGGAGGTGTGGGTAAGAATGCTGATTTTCAATCGCTTGTTCCTGCGATTGAAAAATATTCTCGCCATATTGTCCTGATAGGCGAAGCAGCCAACGATATTGCTAATGCCGTTGGGAATCGTGTTCCATTATCATTTGCGAATAGTATGGATGATGCTATTCAACAAGCTGCGGTGGTCGCACAACCAGATGATAGTGTTTTATTATCTCCAGCTTGTGCGAGTTTTGACATGTTTAATAATTATGAACATAGAGGCCGGGTTTTCACGGAAATAGTGGAAAAGCTGTAGGGTCTGTGAGAGGTACGTGATGCGTTCTCATGCTGCCGTCCATCAAGCTGTTGCACCTGCTCTTTACGATAAGTGGCTTGTGGTTACTATTCTTCTAATCGTAGTATTAGGATTGCTCATGATGACGTCAGCGTCCATTGTCATTTCTGATAAACAAATGCATCAACCGTTTTATTTTCTTTTTAAACAGTTAATTTTCTTGGCATTAGGTGTTTTATTAGGGGGTATTGTAATGCAAATTGATACTTCCTATTGGGAAAAATGGGGCGGGTATCTTTTGCTAGGTGTGATGCTTATGCTGGCGCTTGTATTGATACCTGGCATGGGCCATAGTGTGAATGGAAGTGCTCGCTGGATTGGGTATGGTCCTTTTACTTTTCAAGTGTCCGAGTTGACTAAATTCATGGTAGTCGTCTATATGGCAGGGTATTTGGTGAGACATAACAATGAAGTCCAGCGTCAATTAAGTGGTTTTCTGAAGCCTATGTTAGTGTTGAGTGTGGTGGCGGTGTTGCTCTTACGCGAACCTGATTTTGGGGCAACAGTAGTAGTCACTGCTACCACGTTGGGTTTAATGTTTCTGGCAGGAATGCGTCTTCGTCACTTCGCCGTGTTGTTTTCATTAGCACTGGGTGCATTGGCCTTAATTGCGGTTTCTGCTTCTTATCGATTAGCACGATTAACCAGTTTTTTAAATCCATGGGAGCGGCCATTTGATACAGGATATCAGTTGACTCAATCATTAATTGCTTTTGGCAGAGGAGGGTGGTTTGGTGTTGGGTTAGGCAAAAGTATTCAGAAGATGTTTTACTTACCTGAAGCACACACTGATTTTCTATTTGCTGTGATTGCAGAAGAATTGGGATTATTCGGTATGCTTATCGTCATGGGTTTATTTCTTTTTCTTGTTACGCGGATATTTTTGATAGCCAGAGCTGCGCAACAACTGAATAGACATTATGCTGGATTTCTTGCCTATGGATTTGGGTTGTGGATAGCCATTCAATTTACTGTCAGTATTGGTGTAAACTCTGGGCTGTTACCTACTAAAGGGTTAACGCTGCCATTAATGAGTTATGGTGGCAGCAGTATATTGGTAAACTGTATTGTCATTGCGGTGTTATTGCGTATAGATCACGAAAATCGATTAGCGGGACTAGGCATTAAATAAAACATGACTTCAACCACACAGCTAAAACGTGTATTAATTATGGCAGGAGGCACAGGAGGGCATGTGTTTCCTGGGCTCGCTATCGCGAACTATTTACAACAGCATGGCGTTGATGTGCATTGGTTAGGCACGAAGCAGGGGATGGAATCGCGTTTGGTACCGGAAGTTAATATTCCCTTGCATTTTATTACCATTAATGGAGTACGGGGCAAAGGTATCAAAACATTGATGCTTGCACCATTTAAAATTTTTCTTGCTATTCAGCAATCCATGCGTGTAATAAAAAAAATCCATCCGGACATTACCATTGGTATGGGGGGATTTGTTAGCGGCCCTGGTGGCATAGCAAGCTGGCTGACACGTTGTCCGCTGATTATTCATGAGCAAAATGCTAAAGTGGGATTGACAAATCGGGCGCTTGCGTGCTTTTCAAAGCGGATATTAGAAGGGTTCCCGACTGCTTTCACGCCCCGATCTAAAGTGATGACTATTGGTAATCCTGTGCGGCACGAGCTTGAGCACTTACCCCCACCCCAAGAACGTTTAATACCAAATCATGCGCCGTTTCGTTTACTCATATTAGGGGGTAGTTTAGGAGCGAAAGCATTGAATGAGGTGGTGCCGCGTGCGATCGCAAAATTAAAACATGAAGAGCGCCCTGAGATATGGCATCAAACTGGCGAGAAGCATTATGCAGCAGCAAAAAAAGCATATGAATCGATGGGGGTGCAGGCAAACCTTACACCATTTATTAAAAATATGGCACATGCTTATGCGTGGACAAACATGGTATTATGTCGCGCAGGTGCTTTAACAGTCACTGAGCTTTGTGCTGTAGGGGTAGGAGCGATTTTTGTACCCTTTCCATTTGCAGTAGACGATCATCAGACAGCCAATGCGGATTTTATGGTGAAGCATAAAGCAGCGCTTTGTATTCAACAATCTGAATTAACAGAAGATCGGTTGGCTGATGTAGTCAAGCAATTCTCGCAATCGCCGGAGAGTCGTTTTGATATGGCAAAAGCAGCTTATCAATTACGCAGAGTTAATGTGGCAGAGAGATTTTATAAGATACTGTGCGAAGTCATTCATTGAGGAGGTTAACCATTGAGTTGGATGTTTGAGATGGGACATATTAAACATGTCCACTTTGTAGGTGTGGGCGGCGTTGGCATGGCCGGTATTGCTGAGGTGTTGTTACGTCAAGGTTATACGGTTTCTGGCTCGGATTTATCTGAGAATTCGTTGACTCAGTGGCTGCGTGTGATGGGTGCCATCATTTATCGTGGACATGATGCGAGTCACATTAAAAATGCAGATGTTATCGTGCGTTCTTCAGCGGTGGATTGGCATAATCCTGAATTAGAAGCGGCGCGGAATGCGCATATTCCTATTGTGCCTAGAGCAGAAATGCTGGGTGAGTTGATGCGGTTTCGGTATGGTATTGCTGTATCAGGCACACATGGTAAAACGACAACAACTAGTCTTGTGACCAGTATTCTTGCTGAGGCAGGACTTGACCCGACTTTTGTCATTGGTGGTCGGTTAAATAGTGTTGGGAGCAATGCACGCTTGGGACGTGGTCATTATCTGGTTGCTGAGGCAGATGAAAGTGATGCATCATTTTTATATCTCAAGCCTATGATTTCAATTGTAACAAACATAGATCAAGATCATATGGGGACTTATGAAAATGATTTTGAGCGATTAAAAGCAACCTTTTTGGAATTTCTTCACCGGTTGCCATTTTATGGTTTAGCCATACTCTGTATTGATGATCCTATTGTGCGTGAAATCATGCCCATGCTTTCACGGCCAGTGATTACGTATGGAATTACCAGCGAAGCTGACTTTAGAACATTAAGTTATACCCAGAGTGGTATGCAGACTAAATTCATTATTGAGCGCCCCAAAGGCCAATCACCATTGCCAGTGACATTGAATTTACCCGGGCGGCATAATGTATTAAATGCACTTGCTGCTGTTGCAGTGGCATCAGAATTGAAAGTGCAAGACCGTGCTATCGCTGATGCATTAGAAAATTTTGCTGGAATAAGCCGCCGCTTCCAGGTTTATGGCGATTTTTCTTTACTAAATGGCGGGCAAGTGACGTTAGTGGACGATTATGGGCATCACCCGCGTGAAATTGCTGCCACGTTACAAGCCGCTAGAGAGAGTTGGCCGGACCGACGTTTGGTGATGGTGTATCAACCTCATCGATATACTCGCACGCGTGATTTATTCAGCGATTTTTGCAATGTATTGTCTAAACCGGACAAATTGATGTTGCTAGATGTTTATTCTGCTGGAGAAGATTATATTCAAGGTGCAGATGGTATGTCATTGGCTAGTGAAATAAAAAAACGTGGTCACATTGAACCCATCTTTGTGGAATGTCACCATACTTTGCCATCATTGTTCGAGCAGGAATTACAAGATGGCGATGTTTTGCTGATGCAAGGTGCTGGTAATATTGGTGGTTTGGTGGCTCAGTTAGCCGCAACTAAGTTAAAAGAGATAGGGAAGTAAGTATGCATGACGAGTTTTTCGCAACGAGAGGATGAAGGTATTTTGTATGAACTATTCACTCGCAGACAAGAGTCTGCGAGAGTAAAACTCACTCAAGGATAAGTGTGTTTTGCGGTGAATGGTGAAGGAAAAATACCTTCATCCTCTCGTTGCGAAAAACTCGTCATGCATCCAGTAACAGAGGTTTTTATTTTCAATAGAAATGGCTGTAATCATTTCTAACTCATGGGCTTTTTGTATGAATGATATTCTTTCATCACCATTGGCAATCAAGCTTCGCGGCAAGTTTTTACAAAATGAGCCACTCGCTCATTATACTTCTTGGCGCACAGGAGGGCCGGCTGATTATGTCTATATACCTGCTGATCTTGATGATCTTTCCCTATTTTTGCATGAGTTGCCAAGTACCGTCCCTCTTACCTGGTTGGGCTTAGGTAGTAACACATTAGTGAGAGATGGCGGAGTGGAAGGGGTGGTTGTGATTACGCAAGGTGCACTCAATCAATTGTCACAAAATGACTCACAAGAAATTCGTGCTGAAGCGGGAGTTGCTTCTGCTCAACTGGCTCGGTTTACCGCTAGGGTTGGTGCGACTGGCCTAGAATTTATGGCTGGTATTCCAGGTACGGTGGGGGGAGCGTTAGCGATGAATGCGGGATGTTTTGGCGGGGAGACTTGGCGGTTTGTACGTATGGTAGAAACTATTAATCGGCAAGGTGAAATTAAAATCCGCCCTCTATCAGACTTTGAAGTCCATTACCGGCATGTTGTGCGACCAGAAGGCGAGTGGTTTGTCGCAGGGCATTTTTCTCTACAAATAGGTGATAAAGAAAAGTCATTAAATGATATCCGTACGTTATTAGAAAAGCGTCATCATACACAACCTACTGGCACAGCCAATTGTGGTTCTGTTTTTCGTAATCCTCCTGGAAGCTATGCGGGACGTTTGATAGAAGAATGTGGTATCAAGGGAAAATATATTGGAGGAGCATGTATTTCAGAGAAACATGCAAACTTTATTATTAATGAACGCAGCGCCACTTCTGCTGATATTGAAAACTTGATAGCCAATGTGGGTGCTATTGTTGAAGAGAAAACTGGTGTACGATTAATTCCGGAAGTTTGTATTATTGGCAGAAAATAAGTGTTAACAAGTTTTGTGCCCGTTGAGCTGCTTGGATGTCGTGGACAAGCCGTGGCACGACGGCGCAGTGAGTAAACTGTAGGACAAACAAGGTTAAATAACAGTGGGACGAGGTGAGATAACACCAAAGTCTGAGCGAATCTAATAGGGCCAAACTTAGCGTGGTGCTGTACTAAGGTATATCATGATGAGCCTAAGAAAAGGAAAACAGCCAAGAAACTATGTTGAATATTTATCACAGACCTTCAAAATTACCTTACTGGGCGCTATGGTGCTCACTGTCGTTTTTACTTTAAACCAGCTTAATTTTTCACAGTGTTTTCCCATCCGAACCGTCCGGGTGTACGGTATTTACCATGTGAATCATCAAGAAGTACAACGTTTACTTACTCCGCTAGTCAGTCGTGGTTTTTTTACAATTAATGTTGAATATATAAGAGATCAACTATTGCAAATGCCATGGATATCAGACTTATATGTTAGGCGTGTGTGGCCAGATCAAGTTGAAATCACTATTGTCGAGAAAAAACCTGCTGCTAAATGGAATGGCAAAAGTTTATTAAGCGAAGCAGGAGAATTATTTATCCCTAAACAAGAGATTAATCAACAGGATCTTCCTCAATTCACTGGGCCAGAAGGCCAGCAAATTTTTATGTTGCGGTATTTTCACAACATGAATCGA
The DNA here is from genome assembly GCA_019634835.1 of Gammaproteobacteria bacterium. Lineage (GTDB taxonomy): Bacteria > Pseudomonadota > Gammaproteobacteria > DSM-16500 > DSM-16500 > Aquicella. The sequence continues at coordinate 34,703 of JAHCAO010000007.1, read as the reverse complement.
TTATTATGGCCATTACATGTTAAGATTTCTTATTTGGAATTGACACCCTTTTTTACATGGAAGTTAACATTAAATAATGGCATTACAATGCAAATAGGTCATAAAGATATCTTGACTCGCCTTAGTCATTTTGTGAAAGTGTACCCAAAAATAGTAGGAACTCATCCATTAGGTGTAGACTATATTGATTTACGCTACTCTAATGGAATGGCAGTGCGATGGAAAAAAGAGGCGATAGCAACAACTTGATTCCGGTTTAATGTGGAAGAAAAAATATGGCAAAGAAGCCAATACATAAAGATCTTTTGGTAGGAATCGATATCGGCACTTCGAAAGTTGTCACTCTTGTGGGTGAAATGACTGGCGATGGAAAGCTGAATGTGATTGGCTTTGGGTCGCATCCTTCACAAGGGTTAAAAAGAGGTGTTGTTGTAAATATTGAGTCTACGGTGCAATCCATCCAGCGTTCAGTAGAAGATGCTGAGCATATGGCAGGATGTGAGATTTTTTCCGCTTATACAGGCATTGCAGGCAGTCATATCCGAAGCATGAATTCTCACGGTATTGTTGCTATTCGTGACTATGAAGTGTCCCAAAGTGATGTTGATCGTGTGCTTGATGCAGCAAAAGCGATTGCTATTCCTGCTGATCAGAAAATCCTACATGTATTGCCGCAAGAATTCATTATTGATAATCAAGACTCCATTCGAGAACCAGTAGGCATGTCAGGTGTTAGGTTGGAAGCAAAAGTTCATATTGTCACTGGAGCGGTAAGCGCTGCGCAAAATATCGTGAAGTGTATGAAACGTTGCGGATTGTCCACCAGTGATATTGTGCTTGAACAATTTGCTTCAAGTCAGTCTATTTTAACGGAAGATGAGAAAGAACTTGGCGTATGCATGATAGATATTGGTGGCGGTACTAGTGATATTGCTATTTTCACAGATGGTGCTATTCGCCACACAGCTGTGATTCCTATTGCTGGAGATCAAGTAACTAACGATATTGCCATCGCATTAAGAACACCAACACGCAATGCGGAAGAAATCAAAATTAAGTATGGATGTGCATTGCAAGATTTAATTGATCCAAACCAAACGATTGAAATACCAACAATGGGTGATAGAGCCGGGCGGCGTATCCATGGCAGAGCACTGGCTGAAGTGGTTGAAGCGAGATATGAAGAATTGTTTACGCTAGCTTTAAGCGAATTGCGTCGAAGTGGCTTAGAAGATTTTATTGCAGCGGGCATTGTTTTGACTGGTGGTGCGTCTAAAATTATGGGGGCGCAAGAGCTTGCTGAAAGAGTTTTTAAAATACCTGTGCGCATCGGTAAGCCATATAATGTTACAGGATTGCCTGACATCATACATAATCCTATTTACGCAACTGGCGTGGGTTTGCTAGTGTATGGTCAGAAGCAGCGTTCAAGTCAGCGGGAAGTTGTCATTAATCAGCCTAGCATGAAAGGGTTATGGTCTAGGATGAAAAACTGGTTCCAGGGTAATTTTTAACAATCCTTCAATGGGGTGATGGCATGTTTGAGCTATTAGATACGTGTCAACAAAATGCAGTGATAAAAGTGGTTGGTATTGGCGGCGGCGGTGGTAACGCAATCGAGCATATGATGGCCGGTCATATCGAGGGCGTGGAGTTTATTTGTGCTAATACAGATTCACAAGCATTAAAAAACTCTTCTGCAAATACGATCATCCAACTAGGAGAAAATATTACGCGTGGTTTAGGTGCTGGAGCAAACCCTGAGGTGGGGCGTCGGGCGGCGGAAGAAGATAGAGAAAAAATCCGTACGGTATTAGGTGGTTCTGACATGGTGTTTCTTGCTGCTGGTATGGGTGGAGGAACGGGTACAGGAGCCGCACCAGTGTTCGCGCAAATTGCAAAAGAATTAGGTATTCTGACAGTGGCGGTGACGACCAAACCATTTTCCTTTGAAGGAAAAATGCGTTTGCAAACAGCAGAGCAAGGAATTGCTAATCTGTCACAATATGTGGATTCATTGATCACTATTCCCAATAATAAATTACTGACTGTTTTAGGTAAAAATGTCACCCTCATCAATGCATTTAAAGCTGCAAATGATGTTTTACGAGGTGCGGTACAAGGGATTGCCGAATTAATAACAAGACCGGGATTGATTAACGTTGATTTTGCTGATGTCCGTACTGTTATGTCAGAGATGGGTATGGCTATGATGGGAACAGGGGTAAGTTCAGGCGATAATCGTGCCCGTATGGCGGCAGAGGCGGCTATTGCTAGCCCATTGTTAGAAGATGTTGATTTGTCGGGGGCAAAAGGTGTTCTTGTTAATATCACAGCTGGTTTGGATCTTTCTATTGGTGAATTTGAAGAAGTAGGTGAAGTAGTCAAAAATATTACTTCAGAAAGTGCAACCGTTGTGGTAGGTACAGTGATTGATCCTGAGCTGCGTGATGAAGTGCGAGTGACTGTGATTGTAACGGGGCTAGGCAGAAAGCAAGTTGCCATTGCACTCAAAATGCCGGCAATTGACAATGTTAAACCACAGGAAAACAATGTGGATTATGAGCAACTGGATAAACCTGCTATTGTTCGAAAGCAAAATGCTTCTCCTGTTTCTGTCACACCGCCTCATGCACAAACTCATCATCGACCCTTGGCGCCAACAGAAAAAATTCACGATATGGATTACCTTGATATTCCTGCTTTCTTGCGGCGTAAAGAAGAAGAGGTATGATGTTTTTGTCTACCAATAGTGGTCGGTGATTGCTTTGAGTCAGGGAAAGTGAGTGACGGTTTGAGTGGCAGGATGTAAATTAAATCGAATTTTATTTCAGAAAAACATCACATTATGTTATGATCCACAAGTATTACGATGAATGTGAAGCAAGGAATGATTAGACAACGTACTCTTAAAAATGTCATTAAAGCTACTGGCATTACATTGCATGGCGGTGAGCGAGCGGAAATTGTGCTGCATCCGGCGCCAGTTAACACGGGGATTCATTTCCGACGTGTTGACCTTGACCCTATGGTAGAAATTCCAGCATTAGCTGAACATGTTGGCGATACTACGTTATCTACTACCTTAGTGAAAGATAGCGTACGTGTTTCTACAGTGGAGCATCTTTTGTCTGCATTTGCAGGTTTAGGTATTGATAATGCGTATGTTGATGTAACCGCTTCTGAGATTCCTATTATGGATGGTAGTGCTGGCCCATTTGTATTTTTAATACAATCAGCTGGTATTGAAGAACAGAATGCTCCAAAAAGATTTATCCGTATTAAACGCAGACTTAAAATTAAAGATGGCGATAAGTGGGCATGTTTTGAGCCTTTTAATGGGTTTAAGGTGACATTTACCATTGATTTTGACCATCCTCTTTTCAAGTCGCACACAAAAACAGCAACATTGGATTTTTCTAGTCTCTCTTATGTTAAAGAAGTGAGCCGTGCTCGTACGTTTGGCTTTATGGCTGATTTCGAGAAACTTCAATCATTAAATTTGGCTCGTGGTGCTAGTTTGGATAATGCCATTGCGATTGATGATTTTCGTGTCCTTAATGAAGATGGCTTGCGGTATGAAAATGAATTTGTTAAACATAAGATTTTGGATGCGGTGGGTGATTTATATTTATTAGGGTCTAGTTTAATTGGAGCATTCACGGGGCATAAATCAGGACACGCACTAAACAACAGAATTTTACGTCAATTATTAGCCAACAAAGATGCATGGGAATTTGTCACTTTTGAAGATAAAAGTACTTCTCCAATATCTTATGTTCGTCCTATTTTACTTGAGGCATGATTTTTTATCATCATTCACAGGGACAGTCATCGGGTTTAAAAAAACGGAAGCAAGTAGATAGCACCATTCAAACAATCGCGACGGCTCACTTTGCAATAATATAGTAGATTGGTTGAAATGGTAGTTCTATTCCTTCGCTTGCATTCCTCTTTTTTGTCTTGTGCGCATTGCGATTCTCTTCATCACTTCTCTTAATGTTGAATGATCGATTGATTCTGCTATGTTATGCATCATTTCAGCTGTTGTAAGTGAAAGAGGAGGCATGTTTTTTGGTGGGTGGGCCTCTAGTCGAGTAGGCAAAGTGGTAGTGGCGGGGCGTACTTTGCACTCTATTTGTTGTATCTGTTTTAATGAAGCGTCTTGACTAAATTTTTTGAGTAAATCAACAGATTGAAAACGTAGTTGTGTGGCTATTGATCCATTGGCAGTGATGAATATAAGTTTATTACCGGTTAAGTTACCGATTTGGCAGTATTTTACTAAGCTGGGTTCAAGTAATGTAAAGATTTTATGAGTTAATTCATTTAAAAGTTTAACTTTTATGAAAATAGTGCATAAATCACGACTATCAGATCGAATGTATGTGTTAGCCTTTTTGCATGACGGATTTTTCATAAATCATCCAGTGGTCAATAAGCCCTCGTGTAATAATCCATGTTACCTTTTCATACGTTCACGGGGTAGCTATAGCATCCCAAAAAATGGAAACTAGTAGATGGCACCATTCAAATTATCGCGACGGCTCGCTTTGAAATACAGTAGATGGGTTAAAATGATAGCCTTTATTCCTTCGCTTGTGTCCATCTTAACGAGCCTTCATGGCTTCGACATCGCAGAGCTTCCGTTTTTTGGGATGCTATAGCTACCCCGTGAACGTACACCTTTTGTGTGCTGGGTGTGGAAAGGATGTCGGACGATGAGGAACCCTCTTAAGTAACGTGCTCAGCCTACATTTTTACTATATACTAGGGCAACGCGTCAATAATGGAGTTAATGTTCATCAATAAGATTATCAGTCGCTTTCGGCTAAGTTTTGTATATGTTTTGTTAATCTGTTAAAAATGCTAGCTAGCTGTTTGGATACCGCGGACACGCCACGGTACGCAGTGCAGTGGGTAAAGCCCACAGTGGTTTAGTGAGCAAGTCTGCGCATGACAGCTCAGTGACAAAAAACCAACGGATGGTGAGTTAACCAAATGCTTGCCAAGTTTTTATATTTGACTTTTTCAGTGAACACGGTAATGTTTTCATTTGATTTTTTTCTAGGTAAAGACACATCATGTTAAATCGTATTTTTACAAACGTTCTCGGTAGTCGAAATCAGCGAGTGTTGCGACAATGTTGGAAAACGGTAGAAAAAATTAACGCTATGGAGCCAGGAATTTCTGCTTTGTCCAATGAGGCGTTGCAAGAAAAAACAAGTGAATTTAGAAAGCGCTTACAATCAGGAGAATCGTTAGAGAGGCTATTGCCAGAAGCATTTGCAGTTGTTCGTGAAGCAGCAAAAAGAGTGTTAAATATGCGCCATTTTGATGTCCAATTGATTGGCGGCATGGTGTTGGATGGTGGAAATATTGCTGAAATGCGCACTGGTGAAGGAAAAACATTAGTTGCAACATTAGCAGCTTATTTGAATGCTTTACCGCAAAAAGGAGTTCACATTGTCACGGTGAATGATTATTTAGCTAAGCGTGATGCCGAGTGGATGCGGCCATTATACGAATTTTTAGGTTTAACAGTCGATGTGAATCTTCATGGTATGTCTCAATCAGATAAACAAGCAGCGTATCGTGCAGATATTACTTATGGCACTAATAATGAATTTGGTTTTGATTATCTCCGCGACAATATGGTTTTTAAGTTGAATGAAAAAGTCCAGCGCGGATTACATTATGCTATTGTCGATGAAGTAGACTCTATTCTTATCGATGAAGCTCGCACACCATTAATTATTTCTGGTTCTGCGGAAGAGAGTGTAGATCTTTACATTACAATTAATGAAATTATTCCACAATTAACTAAGCAAGAAAATAAGGATGCACCAGGTGATTATAGCCTGGATGAAAAAATCAAGCAGGCTTTCTTAAGTGAAGAAGGGCATCTGCATGTAGAAGAATTACTGGCAAAAGCGAGTCTTTTACGTGAAGGAGAAAGTCTTTACGATGCGCAAAATATCGTATTAATGCATCATATTTATGCAGCGTTGCGTGCACATGCATTATTCCATCGTGATATCGATTATATCGTGCAAAATAATGAAGTTGTGATTGTAGATGAACATACTGGTAGAACCATGCCAGGCAGACGTTGGTCTGATGGATTGCATCAAGCAATAGAAGCAAAAGAAAAAGTTAAAATCAATCAAGAAAATCAAACCTTAGCTTCCATTACCTTCCAAAACTATTTCCGTGTTTATGAAAAACTTGCTGGTATGACAGGTACGGCAGATACAGAAGCCTATGAATTCCAGCAAATTTATGGTTTGGAAGTTGTCGTGATTCCTACACATAAAGAGATGGTTCGTGCTGACCACGCGGATTTTGTGTATATGTCTGCAGAAGAAAAATATGCTGCGATTGTGGAGGACATTAAAAAGACTTATGAAACAAAACAACCTATTTTAGTTGGTACGACCTCTATCGAGGCTTCTGAATATTTATCAGGATTGTTAAAGAAAGAAAAAATTCCGCATCAAGTATTAAATGCTAAATTTCATGAAAAAGAAGCGCAGATTGTTGCTGAAGCAGGCAGGCCAGGTGCAGTGACGATTGCGACCAACATGGCGGGACGAGGTACTGATATTGTTCTGGGTGGTAACTTAGAAGCTGAATTAAAAGCGCTTGAAGCACCTTTACCAGAAGAAGTTGAGCGCCGTAGAAAAGCGTGGAATGAAAGACATGCGCAAGTTGTCGCGGCGGGTGGCTTATATGTATTAGGCACGGAGCGCCATGAGTCTAGACGCATTGATAATCAATTGCGTGGCCGTTCTGGGCGCCAGGGTGATCCAGGTAAATCACGATTTTATCTTTCTTTACAAGATAATTTGTTGCGCATATTTGGCGGAGACCGATTAAATTCTATTATGCAGCGTATTGGCATGGAAAAAGGCGCTGCTTTAGAATCTCGTATGTTATCCAGAAGTATTGAGAACGCACAGCGCAAAGTGGAAGCGTACAATTTTGATGTGCGCAAACAATTATTAGAATATGACGATGTGGCTAATGAGCAGCGTAAAGTGATTTATGGTCAACGAGATGAATTACTCAGTGTTGAAAGCATTTCTGATGCTATTGTAGAGATTGGCCATCGTGTGATGGATCAACTGATTGATTCTTACATTCCTCCGCGTAGCATGGAAGAGGAATGGGATATTCCAGGATTGGGACAACGTTTGGAAAGCGATTTCAATTTGAAATTGCCGTTGCGCCAGTGGTTAGAACAAGACACCACCATGGATGAAGATCGTTTGCGCGAGCAGGTTCAATCAGCATTTAAAGAAGCTTATCAAAATAAAATGACGCAGGTTTCGCCAGAAGTGAGGCAGCAATTTGAAAAAGCAGTGATGCTGCAAACTTTAGATACTTCTTGGCGCGAACATTTAGCTGCTATGGATTATCTGCGCCAAGGAATACATTTGCGTGGTTATGCGCAAAAAAATCCAAAACAAGAATATAAGCGCGAAGCATTTGAGTTATTTGCACAATTACTGGATAAGGTGAACTTTCATGTCATTTCTACTTTAAGTAAATTTGAAGTAGCAGTGGAGCAAGATGTTCAATATATGGAAGCACAGCGTCGTCATACGATAAATCCTATGCAAATGGAATATAAGCATGCTGAGATAGATGTATTACAAGACGCGGAAGTAGCAGTGCGTGAAGATGAACCTATGATGGACAAATTAACTTTTGTTCGTGATACGCCAAAGGTTGGTCGGAATGATCCATGCCCATGTGATTCTGGCAAAAAGTATAAGCAATGCCATGGGAAGTTAGGATAAGGTAAATTGTGATTTTTGTTTACGCTGTGGTAGGCATTATAAAAAGAGAGAGTAAAGTGTTGGTTGGCCAACGTCCAGAGGGTAAGCCTTATAGTGGTTTTTGGGAATTTCCTGGCGGAAAGGTGGAAGAAAATGAATGTGGCAGAAATGCATTAAGCCGTGAATTGGATGAAGAGTTAGGTATTGAAGTCATTTCTTCGCAGCATTTATTTAATCATCGGTACTCATATCCGGATAAAATTGTCCAACTTGAAATATGGCAAGTAACACAATTTTCTGGAGAGGCACATAGCAAAGAAAATCAAATATTGCGCTGGGTAACATGGCCAGAAATGCTAGAGCTGCCGTTACTGGAAGGCAATTGGTCGATTGTAGATAAGATTCGTCAGATGTGTTAGTGAATAAGTCTGTCAACATTCCAATGCGATTCATTTCTTCTATTATTTTGATTCCTAATTTACTTAAACCACCGTCGATTTTTTCAATGATATCATCACCTATTGCATTACGAGTGTTATAACTCAGTAGAATTGATCGTATTCCTAATTGATAATAAGTCTCAACCATATTAATATCATTGGCGAGAGGATTGAAACCTTGCAACCAAAATCCTATAGCAAGTTTATTTTGTTGTTTTGCTGCAAGAATATCTTCTGCTTTATCAACAATGAGATATTTGCTAGGTTCATTTTGAATCTTGGCACGATGATGTGCCATATACCGTATCGTTGTTTCTAGATTAGTAAACTCGCCTGCAATAGCGAGGTCCAGGTAATTAAAGCCAGACTGCATGTAGCGATTTAATAAGCTCCATTTATGTGGTACTTCAATTTCTGGTTCAAAACCCAACACCATATCTACTATAACAGACTGATTTTTAATGTTTTTAATTTTTTTCTGTAAGGAGTTTATACGTTTTGCCTCGATATGAGTCATTTATGTGTAAACTATATATTATTTTTTATAGTGTGATAATTTAGATATAGATAAATACATTGTTTTTTATAGAGAATAATTATGTCAATACTAAATCAAATGGAGCTTTTCTATTTTGTAGCTACTTGGAAAAATTTTTCGCGAGCCGCGTTAGAAATAGGGGTATCAAAAGGATATGTCAGTACGCAAATTACAGCTTTAGAAAAAAAGCTAGGTGCTAAACTACTATACCGCACTACATGCCATCTTAGTCTGACTGAAGAGGGAATGTTATTTTTAGACTCCTGTATAAAAATAATGAATAAAAGAAAACTTGCAATGTCTTTGTTAAAAGAATCACAAGTTGAACCTTCTGGACACTTGGCAATTTCCGCCCACCCTCTATGTGTGAAACATTTTTAGCGGAGCTATTACCTAAATTTCAAAAGCAATATACAAAAATTTTTCTAACGATAGATTCATCTTCTACAGTTAAAAATTTATTACAATACCGTATAGATATCGCGTTAAGAATGACTCATGCACCCAGTGATAATTATATTGCACGTTTGATTACAACATTTAATTTTGTGATTTGTGCAACTCCACATTACCTAAAGAAACATGTGATGCCAAAAAATCCGGATGATCTTTTACAACATAATTGTTTAACTTACTCATCTGATCCTTCGCAAAACCGTTGGCCTTTCCAAATAAAAAATGCCATGAATGTTGTTACAGTTCAAGGGAATTTGATTTCTGCAAATAGCTCCATTATCAAAAATGCTTTGTTAAAGCATCAAGGAATTGTACGATTGCCAGAATATATTATAGCGAAAGAAATATCTGAAAAAAAATTTATTGTATTATTTTCTGAAAATATAAAAGTAGATATGCCTTTTTATGCTATTTATTCTAGCAATATGAGTATTCCAATAAAGATTAAATGCTTTGTTAATTTTTTAAAAGAACATCTTCAATTTAATCAAAAGGTTCATAGGTAATAAAAATGACCAGGTTTGTTGAAAGATCCCATTTATCGTATTTAATGTAAACATTTGATTAACCCGTTGAAAAATTAAAATTAGCGTCGTCCCCTGTGGAGCTACTGACTGTTTCGCCGTAGGTTTACCCACTGCAATAACGCCGGTTTGTCCACGGTATCCAGGCGGCTCAACCTAGTCCGTAACTGGATCCCCTTGTCTGCGGCCACGAAATAGCAGTGATCCTTTCGAATCCAATTGGTGGCCGCTGTAAGAAGACGACGCTAATTTTAATTTTTCAACAGGTTAATCAACGTTTACGAAGATACAGTTTGAAAAGAGAAATCTAATGAGTTAGTAGGGGGACAGTTTCAACGAGTTACGACACTAATGTACTAGTGATCTAATGTACTAGTGATCTAAGAAAATACTACTAATAAGCACTATACTTAATTTGTTAACAAAGAAAAAATATAAATCGATATCCGATTAAGATATTGACTTATATAAAATTAAATATAAAAAGATAGGAGAGGTGGCGTGAATAATCGTAAAGAAAGTGGTCAAACTGTTTTTAAAAGGGAAGACTTAAATCTTTATAAGATAAAGGAATTAGAAGATACTACGACCATTAAGAATTTTAATGGTGAAGGAAAGTGTGTTATTGATATTGATCTAGCGCAAAATGATTCTAAGCTTGAAGAGTTTGCCTTACGTATCTCTGACTACCTTGAGAACAGACCAAAAAACGTTAACTTTTTTGTTAATGCGCTCAAGGAATGCTATCCAGATCAGAAAATCAATCCTATTGATTCTAAAAAGATATCAGGTTTATTTTATATCAAGAAGAATGAAAAAGATAAATATGAAATATTCTATGAAATGACTCTTGACGATAATCTCAATACAGAAATTAATGAACTTCAAGGCGAACAAAAAAGTGGCGATGACCAAGAAATTAACTCATTGAGAATCACGTATAAATTAACCAGCGATGGCAGGTATCAATTCGTCAGTTTAGAGTGCGCCTCTAGGTTTTCACAAGCATTAGAAGATTATTTTTATCGAGGGGAAGCAATTCAGCCAGTGTTGAAGAAAGTAAAAGAAATGTTGGAAAAAGTGAAAAAATTGAATGAAGATGACTATAAAAAGATGAAAGAACATGTCAAAAAAAATATGCGTAAATGGGCAGAAAAATATCCTGATTTGACGGATCTTTATCTTGTTTCTGTTGGTAAAGACCAAGGATTAGAGAGGAAATTGGTAGAGAAAGCAAAAAAAGAAAATATTCCAATATTAATTCGTCGGGAAGATAAATATAGTATATATGGGTGCTGCAATGGAAAATGGGAAGAGCGGAAATTAGATTTAGAAAAAATATATCAGGTATCTTCAGATAACAAAGAAGAAGAAGTGCAAAAAAAGCATCGTAAGAATTTAACCTCTGATTTAGAAAAATTACCTTTTGAGCAAGGCATTAAAAATCGAAATGAAGTATCAGATCATCTACTTGCTGCAATGAAATATGGACATACTGATTCTAAATTATTTAAGGGAATGACACTAGAAATATTAAAAGATTTAACAGATGGATTGCCTAATGAAATTAGAGATATTCTGCTTGATAGTTTCCAATTAAAATCTGATTTATATTTTCTTGATTCTCAATTAAAAGTAGAAGCAGATGCTGAGGCTGCACTGAGCTTAATAAAAAATATACTACCTAATAGTATTGATTTATTAGGCGAAGATGTCAGCAGAAACCTAGATAAGATGACGGAGGCTTTTACCCTATCTGATATCAGATTGGCTGAATATGATTCTGTTGACACATTTTTTAATTTATTTACCAAAAATCAATTAGTGGAAATGAACCTAATTCCTACTGTAGCATTAAATCTGTATAGTCATTTAGTACCATTTATCAGTGCGATTATCGCAAAACAAGAGGAATTGGAAAAGGCGGTTGTTAGCAAAAATTATAACGTAGCTTCCGTGGAGTCAATGACGAAGAATGATGAAGATTCATATATCAAGTTAATAAGAGAACATTGGGAAAAAATAAACCATGAAATTTTAAATCCATCGTCAAACATGGAATTAACAACACTAAATCAAATAGTAAAAAAAATAGATGATTTAAAGAGGCTGAAACGTGAATTGAGAATTCATCAAAAACGCTTATCAGTTCATTTAGAACAAAACAAAATAGAATCTCCTTTTATTCAAAGTAATTTGGAAAAAATTTATAAGAATTTGACCAGTAATATTAAAAAGGTCAATGAGGATGCTTTGAAAATAATCAATGATAACTCAATTAAGTTAAATAGGATATTGAATGAAATAAATGAAATAGAGGAAAATTCAAAAAAAATAAGGAATAAATTAGTAGATAATCTTAATAAAATTAAAGAAATCGATTTTTCACCAGCGATTCATGATATAGATTATAGAAAAAAAATTTATCAAGAAGTAGAAAATATTTTAGCTCAGAATAAGGCTATGCTTATTGATTTTAAAAAGAAAATTAATGATAAGAAAAAAGAATTCATTGAAGAAAAAGAACAATGGGCTTATTTTGAGTCAATGGGATCTTCTTCAGAGATTGATATTTCAATAATTAAAAATATAAATCAGTATCATGCTGCTGTTGGTGAATTAAATAATAAATTTAATAAACTATCAGAAGAAGTAAAAGAAAATGAAGTATTAGAAGAAGAGGTTAAGCAAATTGTAGGTCAAAAGCAATCTGTTATTAGCCAAGTAAGAGAAGGATATAACGCGAGATTAACGTGGTTAAAAAATGTGATGGATAATTATGAATTATTTTTTACTAATAAGATGAAAATGATTAAGAAAAAAAATGAAATGAAAGATAATAGCGATAAACCTATTGAAGGTCTTTTGAGTGAAATTGTAGAACATCAGCAGAATCTTGAAGATTTTTTACTTTTATTGGAAAGAAATAAGATTACTACTCCAATGACTCAGGTGATTAATGAGATCAATAGTAGTAAAGGTAAAAATGTAAAAGTAGAACCAACTAAAATATTTTTTGAATCAATTGAGACGCTTGATCGTAAGATTAGAGAATATAAAAATCGACTTGAAAGTGATATTCGATATTTAAGAAATGTGAACAAAATAAATTATTCTGCTCAAAATAGCATTAATAACCTTTTAACCAGCATCTATAATATTTCTATAGAGGATTTAGCTGAGATGAAAGTGCGGAAAACTATGATTAGTCATGGAGAGAAAATTAGTCCTTATCCTAAAAAAGTGCGTGAAGTCATTTTGAAATTGGAGGGATTTTTTAATTTATGTTTACAGTTATTAAAGGACAAGGAAACCACATCGGATGTTTTGGTTGATTTCATCATGTGGAACATACCAGTCGTTAAAGGTTCATTAAGTAAGGGCATGATTTCTACAATTAGTCTTATTATAGAGGCTGCAGCAGCAGATCAAAGTACTCAATATGAATTAACTACCTTATACAATGCAGTTGTTTCTAAGCGAAGGGAGATAGAGCTTGGTATTGATCTGAGTGAAAATAGAGAATTAAGTAAGGATGAAAAGAATTGCATTGAAACTGACAAAAATAACATTGAAGAAAGCTATGAAAAATTTAATGAATTAATTAATAAAAAAATAGAGAAGGCCAATGGTGAATCTTATATTGAAAAAATTAAACAAGAATCTCAGCATTTGTCTGTTAATGACAAAATGCTTCTTGTGGAAGAATTTAAATCATATAAAATATATTTGGAAGATAAAATTAACGATTATATTAAAGAAAATCCAGATAATTTTAAGGTATATAGTTTACCTCAGTACACAGATGACACGATGGCTGTTGTGGATCAACCTGAAATTGATGTTAATTTCTTATCAGGTCAATATTTAGAGAAGATAAAAGTGGATGGAAATATTCCACAATCTATTCGATATGACATTGAAAAATACCACGCCATGAATGAATTGGAATCGCATTTGCCAAGACCGGAGGTTGACATAGATAGTAAGGAAGACAAGCAGAAAATTTATAATTTTGTAGATAAATTTAACGAAGTTAAGCCAATACTTACAAAGCAGAGTGACGAGCTCGGAGTGAGATTTTTAAAAGCTGTGGGGAAATTTCTTTCTCATTTTGGAATTCATGTTCCAACTGCATGGCGTTCAAGAAAAGAAAAGTTAGTTGATCAAGTAAAATTATTTACCCCTCAAACGCAAGTTAACTCTGAGGGAAAAATGGTAAATAATTTAGTAGTTAAGAATGAGGTAAATCAGGGCCAAAAAGGTAAGTAGGCTTTGTTCGATGGAAGCATGGCTATACTTGATTGAAGTTTATGATCCAGTGAGATATACCTTAGTTATTCAAAGTAAAACGCTATTGTTTTTTTTATCCCAGATTCGAGGGTTTCGCGTGGTTCCCAATTTAATTCCATTTTAATTTTTGTGGTATCGATGGCATAGCGAAAATCGTGACCTGGTCTATCAGCCACAAATTCTAACAGAGACGCATAAGACTCGTTCCTTGGCCGAAGCTTGTCCATTTGCTCACAAATATAGTGCGCTAATTGAATATTTTCCCATTCATTATTTCCCCCTAAGTTATAACGTTCGCCTGGCGCTGCTTGTTGAATGATTTTTATGATGCCTTCACAATGATCTTGTACATATAACCAGTCACGTATATTTTTGCCATTTCCATAAATGGGGATTGATTGCCAGTTAAGACAAGAATGAATGATAGTGGGAACAAATTTTTCTGCGTGTTGATAAGGCCCGTAATTATTCGAACAATTTGACATCGTGATGGGTAATCCATATGTATGATAATAAGCATTGACTAGGTGATCCGAGCTAGCTTTTGTCGCTGAATAAGGAGAGCGAGGATCATAGGCAGTGTTTTCTGTGAAACGAGGGTCGTTATCTCTTAAGGATCCATATACTTCGTCGGTAGAGATATGATGAAAACGGCAGTGCGTAGGTTCACATTCTTCCACTTCAAACCAGTGATGGCGCGCTGCTTCCAGTAAAACAAAGGTGCCTAATACATTCGTTTCAACAAATGCAGCTGGCCCGCGAATAGATCGGTCAACATGACTTTCTGCTGCGAAGTGTACGATAGTATCGATATGATGATGTTGTAAGACATGACGGACTAATTGAGCATCGGTAATGTCACCACGAATAAAATGATAGCGATTAGGATATGGTAAATGTTGTAAATAACTGAGAGAGCCTGCGTAAGTTAATTTATCTAAATTAATAATGTGGACATTTTGCTCTTGCTCGAGGATATGACGTATAAAATTTGCCCCAATAAAACCAGCTCCGCCAGTGACTAACATAGAACGTGGTTGATAAGTACTCATCGGTATTTTCCTATCTATAGTAGTCTTCAATGATATTTTTCATCGCCTCTATCCAGGTGGCTTGTTTGATACCATAAGCATTTTCAATTTTCTCACAATTTAATGTTGAGAACATAGGACGAGTGGCAAGTGTGGGATATTCAGTTACTGTCACTGCTTTAATGCTTGAGGCTTGTAAAACCTGATATTTTTTTGCCTCATTAAAAATGGCCATAGCAAATTGATGCCATGATACAGGATCTCTATCGCAATAGTGGTAAGTTCCCCATTGTAAAGGTTGTTTAGCGATAGAGTAAATCAGATTGGCGATGTGTCCTGCATAGGTTGGACAAGTGATTTGTTCCGCAATAACACGCAATTCATTTTTTTCTTCAATTAATCTTAAAATGGTTTTCAGAAAATTTTTTCCATGTTCACTGAAGATACCACTGACACGTAGAATAATATGTTGTTTGCATTGTTCACGTACTGCTTGCTCGCCCAGCCATTTGCTTTTGCCATATAGATTGATTGGACTTGGTATATCATCTTCGAGATAGGGCTGCGTTTTTTTGCCATCAAAAATATAATCTGTTGAAATGTGGATGAGAGGAACACGATACTGGTTGCATGCAACAGCAAGATGATGTGCACCGATATGATTGACTAACATAACGTGTTCTGGTTCTTTTTCTGCTTGATCTACGGCTGTGTAGGCGGCTGTATTAATTACTATATCAGGTGCAAACGATGTGATGGCATTTTTAATTGATTCAGGCTTTGTGATATCTAAATTTTCCTTTGTGCAGGAAATCACGTGAAACTCTTTAGCTAAATGGTGATGGCTAAGCGCAAGACCCAGTTGGCCGTTTCCTCCTGTGAGCAGGATTTTAGGTGAATAATTTTTCATGAGTGAGTTCGCGTAGTAAAGGGTAGGTACTGTCTTTGGGAGATAAAATAGGGTGATCAATAGGCCATGGAATATTTAAATCTATATCGTTCCAAGCAATACCATGTTCTGTACCAGGAAAATAATAACCTGTGCATTTATAATAAAAATCTACCTCATCGGATAAAACACAAAATCCATGAGCAAAACCAGGCGGGACATAAAGTTGTGCGTGGTTTTCTTCATTTAAATGAATGCCAAACCATTGACCAAAAGTAGAGGATTGTGTACGGATATCCACTACCACGTCCCATACACTGCCACGGGTAACAAAGACTAATTTTCCTTGTGCATGCGGTAATTGATAATGTAGTCCACGTAAAACATGACGCTTAGAACGCGAAACATTATCTTGGACAAAATGAGGTATGCCATATTCTTGATAACGGTTTTCTTGAAAGGCTTCGTAAAAATAACCACGGTTATCAGTAAACGTAGACGGTTCAATGATTAATAATCCAGATAGCGGCCCCTCAATAACTTTCATAGTACTCTCTTTTATGCGATTAATTCTAACAAATATTCGCCATAGCCGCTTTTAATTTGGGTAGTAGCAAGCAGCTCAAGCTGCTTATTCGTAATCAGGCCCATGCGCCAGGCAACTTCTTCTGGACTGCCAATTTTTAACCCTTGACGTTGCTCAAGGACATAAATGAAATTGGCGGCATCCAACAGCGATTTATGTGTGCCTGTATCTAGCCATGCGGTTCCACGCCCCAGTTTTTCTACACATAAATTTTTATTTAATAAATAATGTTTGTTGATATCGGTGATTTCTAATTCGCCGCGAGGAGATGCTTGCAATTGCTTAGCAATGTCGATGACATCATGATCATAAAAGTATAAGCCGATGACAGCATAATGAGAGGCGGGTACTTGGGGTTTCTCAATAATATCAATGGGGCGATCATTTTTATCAAATATGATGACTCCATAGCGCTCTGGATCAGAGACATAATAACCAAAAATAGTTGCGCCTGAAGGTTGATTAGCAGCGGATTGCAATTTTTCGGATAAACCTTCTCCATATAAAATATTATCACCTAAAATCAGGCAAACAGAGTGGTGGCCAATGAATTTTTCGCCGATGATAAAAGCTTGTGCAATTCCATCGGGACGAGCTTGGCTGGCGTAAGAAAGAGAAATTCCCCATTGCGTGCCATTGCCCAAAAGCTGTTGGAACATAGATAATTCGTGTGGTGTTGTAATAATAAGAATATCCTGGATGCCAGCTTGCATAAGAGTGCAAAGCGGGTAATAAATCATGGGCTTATCATAAACGGGCAATAATTGTTTGCTAATTGACCGTGTAGAAGGATACAAACGTGTACCTAACCCACCAGCTAAAATGATGCCTTTCATTGAGACCTCCAGCATTGACACCGACCCTTACAAAGTCTCAGGGTGCAGGATTGTTTTTTATATGTAGTGATATTGCCTCTGGTTTTAACCTGCTATTTCTAGGTTGAATGCTTCACGAGTGTTAGAGAAGCGCGTATTATAACCGCTCTTTAATTTACTGTGAACTGAGAATAAGCATGATACAACCGCAAGTGACGATATTGATTCCAAATTACAGGACATTGGAGCTGACTAAACTTTGTTTACGTCTTATACGCAAATATACCAATCTCAAGCTTGCCAGCGTCATGGTTATTGATAATGATTCACAAGATGCATCGTTAGATTATTTGCGAGGTGTTTCTTGGGTCAAGTTAATCGAACGCAAAGCCATTCCGCATGAAGGAGCGATTTCATCACATTCGCGCGCATTAGATTTGGGGTTAGAGCAAGTCATCACACCTTATGTGCTTTCTATGCATACAGATACGCTTGTTAAACATCCTCAGTGGCTAGAGTTTCTTATTTCACAGATAGAAAAAAATCCTAATATTGCTGGGGTTGGGTCGTGGAAGCTCGAGTTTAAATCACGGTGGCGGCAAGGGTTAAAAAAGTTAGAGCGTGCTGTGCAGCTTGCATATTATCGTATGATTGGCAAGTCGTTACATGGTATCGAGGGTGTGGGTAAGAATTATTATTATTTGCGTAGTCATTGTGCCATTTACCGTATGGATTTAATCAAAAAACTTAATTTGCATTTTTCGGGTGGTGATATGGTGGCAGGCAAAGAAATGCATAAACAGTTAATCGATGCTGGATATAAAATGGTTTTTCTGCCTTCACCTGTGTTGATTAAGTATCTGGAGCACGTCAATCATGCTACAACGGTGTTGAATCCTGAATTGAGTACGCGGCCTAAAAGCGTGGATAGAGGGTTACGGCGGATAGAAAAAAGCTTAGCACGCTTGAATGCTCGAGCAATACTAGCTGATGCTAGTTTGGATTAGGTTTGTCTACTAATCTTCGTATTTAAATCCCATGCGTTCAAAATGGCCTTCTAGTTCATCGATGTTATTAAAACGTATATGGATGTAACCGCCGCCACGTTCTTCATATTCAATTTGTGTGCGGTTGCCGATATGTTCCGAAATGGCAGTTTCTAATCGTGCTACATTAGCATCGCTATAGGTGCTGTTTGGCATAGTGGCTTGCTGCAATTTTTTTGCTTCCATTTCCATTTTTCTGACATTCCAACCTTTTTGTGCGCAGCGTTGAGCTAACTCAACTTGATCATGCGGTTCGAGGCCAGCAAGAATTTTGCCATGTCCTTCTGATAATTGTCCTGTTATCAACAATTGTTGTACGCGAAGGTCTAGTTTTAAAAGGCGTAGTGAATTAGTGATGGCAGTGCGGGATTTTCCGACTGAAGCGGCAACTTCTTCGTGTAGATAGTGAAATTCTTCAATTAGGCGCTGATAAGCTTGAGCTTCTTCTATGGGGTTTAAATCAGTCCGGCTGATGTTTTCCACGATAGCAGCTTGCAAGGCTTGCTCATCCGTATATTGGCAAACTAAGCAGCTGACATCGGCTAATGCTGCCAACTGGGCTGCTCGCCAGCGCCTTTCTCCAGCAACAATTTCGTACTGATTGTCTGCGGCAGGCCTGACCACAATCGGCTGCAATAATCCGCCAGTGCTTTTAATAGAATCCGCTAACTCACGCAGCTTGTCGGGGTCAAAATGTTGCCTTGGCTGATATTTGCCGCGCACCAGGAGGTCGATGGGTAACTGTTGTAATGTAGGTCGTCGTTTTAACATTCACTTATTTTAATGGATTTGTGCGAGGATATCAGTAACTAATATGGATCTAATACTCAGAAAATTTACAATCTATTATCGGCCCTTTTTGCTTGTTCTTCTTCCTCTTTTTTCCTGTTTTCTAATAGGTTGATGGCAATCAGTTGGATTTGTGCGCATTTGTGCTTATTTCTTGAATGCTTTTCCTGAGTTTCTAACTTTAGTGAGGAATCCCAGGAAAAGAGGAACTGATCTATAATGGAGTCTTCAAACACTGCATCCCATTCAAGGAATAACTTTTCTAAGGATTCCTGCTCATTGATTAAATTTTCTTCTATAAAAATCGATTTTAATAAAAGCTCTAACTCTTCAGCAATATCATCAGCAGCACCTTTATTTTTTTTAGTGGCAGCTTGTTCTGCTATATCATATATTTTCAAAGCGATATTGGTATTTATTTTTCCTTCTTTCACAAAATTTTTCTTGTCTTCCTTGGTCAGTTGCTTATCCTGTGGATGATTCCACAGGGGGGATTTAGCGGATGAGAGTGGAGTCTCTGGCGTTTTTTTCTTTTCACCAGGCGGCGATGGTGTGTTAGAAGTAGAATCTTTTTCATCTATTATAATTGAACTTTGTTTGTACCTATCACTATCGTCAAAACTATCATCAAAACTAATTGACGCGCTTCTATCAACTTTATTTTGATCTTTAACTTTTCGAGGATTTTTTCTTTTTGTAAACATTCTAGTCACCGCTCCAACCCCTCCAGCAATAGCAGCAAAAGCAGCAGTACAACTAACACCGATGGTGGCAAGACCCACTCCCGTTGCTACAGCGCCACTTAGCCCAAAAGTTGCTCCTACAGTAGCACCAGCTCCCAACACAACAGGCAATGCTCCACCGAGTGTTATGGCAGTGATTGCGATAGCACCAACCACTGCCAGTCCTATTGCTGCTCCAATTAGAACATCTCTTACCCAAGGATGTCGTTTGAAGAATCCTGATTTAGGTTGCTTTTTCGTGCTTTTTTTCCCGTTCCATTCTTCTGTCCCGTTGTTACGATCTTCTTTCCATGGATCTGGATCTGTATCTGTATCGCTTTCTTCTTTACTAATAGAGAAGTCATCATCAGATCCATCCATATCAGTAACGGGTTGCGTTTTTTGAAATAATTGCTCTTGTACTGACGATGCTCCTAGTGAAATTAAACGAGAGTGTTCTTGTACTATGTCGGAGGTTATTTGAAATTTTCTAGGTGTTTTTTCGCCCTTAATATCTCTAGAAAGTGCTGCTATCACAAAATGGCCGCATTGCCATGAGTCAGAGAGTTTTTGCCAACCGCTTTTTATAGGCAATCTTTTCTGATGCGGGATAGCATCAGTTATATATGTTTCGTCATAATTTCTATCAATTGAATCTTCAGTTGTTAGAATATCTTGGTATAAATCAGCTTTAATAAAATGCTTAACTTTCACTCCGAGGTGACGATTAGATTCAGCTACTATAAATAATTTTTGAGCCTTTTTTAATGTTTCAATCGAGTACAGTGTTTTTAACTGTTTATCAGCTTCTTGAATAATACTTTTCAAGGGTGTCGTTGGGTTTGAGATGGTCTCAGGCTTATCGTTATCTTTTCCTGGGTAATAAAGGATGAATGATTTTCCATCTTTTTCGTATACCCTCGCTTTTTCATCACCTGTAGAGGGATTAATAATGATCTGTTTCAACTCATATCTGGCATCTATGAATGCGCCTATTGCTCCACAGTAAACTTCTTTAGGCGTGAGTTGTTTTCCTAGAAGTGTATTTGATTTCATTAAGTTCTCATTTGTGTATTTATCATGGTTATATAGTTAGAATTATAGGGGGTTTTTTAGGTTATAGGTTAAATAATCATTAAGGTTTAAATTATAAGCCATTTCTTTAATCAGCATCTTGCTAGTGTGTTTAACAAAGCCTTGAGGGTCGTTGATTGCAAGCTGTCTGATAATCAAGTCGTCTAGCGTTCGGTAGTCTGGTTTATGGTTGATCGCAGGAAGATACGGTGCAAAGGGTGTGGGAGCACATTTATATGATGTTGTTTTCCCCACTAAGCCATTAAATGATAATTCTCCATTGCAAAATGAAGCTGGTATATTTTTCCTATTTGGTGCTCCCGGATCAGAATTACTTTTGGCGGCAAACCGTGATTTAACGACTAAACGAGTCAATGAAGACGAAAAAGATATATTGACATTCGCTGCAGCTATTTTAGCTACCTCGACTGAACCAGATTTAGCAGCTAAACAACCTCAGCCTGAAAATCGACAAACAATATCACCCGTTTCAATATTTACCAGCCCTAATAAGACACTGGTAATCTCATCACAAAGTCAAGTAGTCTTACCTCCACCAACCATGAATTAGTGTAGAATCAAACAGGTTGAATTTCTTCAACCTGTTTGTGTATTCAAAAGATCAGACTCTAAATGATTTTTTAAATTTTAAGTACATCGATCAGTTGCTTCAAGATCAGTGTAAGTATTGTGAGAAATGTCACAATGAAATAGTATCGTTTATATTTTTTTCATCGGATATTCTGGTATTTCATCCTTACCAAAAACATTTTCGATAATATTAGCCATGAGGAAATTCTCTTTTGTTACGTTTACATCCAACTGCCCAATTTTTGTCATACCGCTGCTCTGGCGATGGATTATCTTTGTTGAGTCCGCTCTGACGTATTCTCCTTGATATCCATTAAAATATTGGTCGCATGCTGTTGTTAGTATATTATACAGTTGATTAGCTATATCAGATTTTTTATTTTTTGTGTCGATAAGATTAGTATAAATGGCATTATGTGCTTTTTGTATAGCTGTCATCATTTCATAGCATTTAACAATAGGATTAAGGCTGTTATCTTTAATAATAGCATCGCACTTTTTTATGGCCCCTTCTACCGCCCCGTTCCGAACCTCTGGGTTAGTATAAATGAAGCCTAAAAAATTAACTCTACCCTTTATTTCTGTGAGTAGTTTATTTAACCCATCTAAAATATATTGCATAAAGTTATCGTATTTCTTTTTCTGTTCTGTTGTTAAAGGAGTATCCGCGTAACAAGCAAGAATGACTCTTCGTTTCATATCGTTAATAGCAGAATCGTGACGAAAAAACAAAAGATTTTCTTTAGCAAATAAAAAATGCTTAAATTGATCTTTAGTCATGCTTCGTTTAGCCAGCATGACTATTAGTCCATAGTATTGCTCATCTTCACTTTTATGGGTTAAATCGTCCAACAATTTGTTTTCTTCCTCATTACAAATGGATTTCAATTTTTCTACTATTCTATTTCTATTGTGCTTGTTAAATACTTCACGTCTTTCATCCAAGAAAAAGGTAAAAATGCATTTAATAACCTCTGGTTCGAATAGTTTTATCAGGCTGTTTTTTATAATCTCATTTACTATGGCAGTTTCTTCTATCTGAACTTTCGAGTTCTTAAAGCAGGTCAATAAGAATAGTTTTTGATCTTCTTGTTGATCAGGGATCATATCCAGCATTTTTTCCACTAATTTTAAAATGATAGATGGTGCATATACGGATCTAAGAGAAAAGATTTGATGTAATAAACATTGTAAACTATTAACTTTATTTTGTTCAGCTGCATATAGTATCAACTCACTTAAAGCTGTCGTTGCTAAGTAAGAGTCTCCTTCTTGTAAAGCTTTCTTCAATTCAGATTCATCATTTTTTATAATAATGTCTTTTAATTTTAATAATAATTCTTGTTCTCTGCGACTATCGCTCATGGTTATCCTCCTCATATCTTACTTGGCATTAATATCATTTGATGATTATTTTTAATATTATAGTAGTTGAAAAGTGAGAGTGAATTGCATCGTAGTTAATATTGCTCAATGTGCGTAGATAATTAATTGAATTATATAATAAAATATGGCTACTATATATTTTTAATTAATTCAGTTAGAATGGCATTCATTAATGCATTAATATTTTATACGAGGAACCTAAAATGCGTAAAATAGCATTATTCACTCTATTTATATCTTTATTTTCTTTTTATAGTATTGTATTTGCGGATACAGCAAATGTCACTATGATTAATAAATCAAATGTTTATATGGATATTCAAAATGTCCCTCCTTACAACACTTATTGTATTAATTCAAAAGCTGAACCGCATCCAATCAAAATTTCGACTCATCTTGATAAAGTATTTGATTATATACTTTCGCCCAATACACCAACCGTTGTGAAAATGAATGTTGTCAATCATTATGCTTCTTTTTCATATGAAGATGGTTCCAATCAAGGTTTAGGTAGCCCTGTTGCTTCTGAAATAATTATTATTACTGCTACTGTTCAGGGCAAAAATCCTAGCTTTATAGCTATATTCCCTTATATTAACAGCGAATATAATAATGTTAAAAATAATAACTTACCTGAATGTAGCGCCTATTAATTTACGATTGTATGCTGGCAAGAAATCGATAAGTCATTGCCAGTTGAATGCATGTTGTGTATCACTTATTAACTGTTGAGAATATTCCCTTTGTATCTTTTCGTTGTCATATCGGTGAGTAATAAGGTAATTGTCTATTAGCTGGATGGCATAACTCACTCTTTGCAAAGCAGATTGTAATATCACATCTGTTTTTCCTAAAGAAGAATATAAAGTTGAATTGCGTACCAATTCAGAATTTTTATTGATTGCTATTTCTAACGATTCTTTACAAGTTTCAAGCGATTTTTTATCTAATTTATCATGGGACTTAATCGTATCTAATGTACTCCTAATAGCTTTTCTGACTGATTGAACACAAGCTATTTTTTCATCATTTGATACAGTATCAAATATCTTATGTATCAAGCCATGTTTATTTACATGAATATGATTATCTAATGCTTTATCAATGATTTCTAATTCATGCCAAGCTTTTAATAAAGGTGAATAATGATCAGGCTTAATTCCTTCAATTGATCTAACAGGTCTTACAGAAAAAAAGTGTTGTTCTTTAATTTTTATATAGTTTGTGTATTGAATTTGAATGCCTGGGGCATAAAGAACTTCTGTTTCATACGGATGTCTGGATATGACTCGTATATTTTTTCCAAAATAACTAAGATTCTTGTATTCATTAAAGGCGATGAATACATTGTGACCTTTTGCATTATAACTATTATTCTCACTAGTACTAATAAAGCCTTGCTCATATAAAGGGTTTCTATTTTCTATTGCTTTTAAGCGTTTTTGAAAGTAATGAGTATTGCTAGATGCTTGTTCTTTTCTAAAGCTTATTCTATAAGACAAATTTTCATTGATATGGGCTGTTCCTGGTGTTTTTGAAAGCCCATGTGCTGCTATACAGGAGTTTAACAAGATTTCTGGAACCAGTTGTTTTAAATTAGTTTCAGAAAGATTCCGTATTCTTTCACTTTGTCCTAAAGAGCGTAAAAAAGATTGAATTCGAATATAAAAACCGGATGTATAAAGAGTAATAGCAAGTTTCTCTCCGTAATGAAGATGAGAGCATTCATTGTTTGTATCAATTTTTTTGTAGTCTTCTGGTGATGGAATTTTCAATTCATTGTTAGGTAATCTTAATATTGGTTTATTTCGCGCATTTTTAGTAACAAAGTGAGCGTACGTTTCTAGTTGTTCTTGAGTAAGTGCAATATGTTCAAAATCAGGATCATGACTAAGTATTTGAGTGATATTAAAAAAAACGCCGTCAATCACTATTTCCAATTCATCAAGAGAATTAAAAGAATGGCTTATTGATTTATAGTTACTCAATAATGCGTGTATAATTTTTTCTAATTCCATGGTTGCCTGAGTTTTTAAACGAGGCCCTTGTAAAAGGTTATCAGGCATTTTATCTAAGAGAATATTAAAAGTTAATTTCATGCCTTGTTTTGACATGGCTTGCTGGTACCCTTGAGGATTTTGCCGTTTTGCCAAAACCATACATTTTTTCAGGGATATTTTTCCATTAGCTTGATCATAAAAATCTATAATTTCTTGAAGAAAATTTTTTTCAAGATGTTTATCTTGGGCATTTTTACAAGACCACATTTCCTTTTCAATTTCATGATCAAGAAGAGAAATTAATTTTTTTATTCCGCTATATCCAATAGGAACATGATCTATTGATATTGGTGAAACTTGATTTCCAGCTTCTTTGATTCTATCTTGATAACCAGATGGAAAATTTTCTTTAAGGTGAGTTTCAACCAATTTTAACCGAACTTTAAATTGCTCTTTGGCTGTATTGCAAACAAATACATTGGATTCTTCACAGTTCCTTATTATTTCTCGTAAGATATCTTTTAGTGCATACTCTTTATTTTCAATAATAATGTTTGTATCTTGTTCTATACATGCTTCTAAGTGTACTCTATCATAAAATAGATGCATGATTGTTCCATTAAGCAGTGTTTCCTCTGACGATAAAAATTTTTCAATAAAATTCTGTAATGTTACTGGCTTATTAATAATAATTGAACCGTTCAAACTTTTTTTGAAATTAATATTTAGAGCCTGGCAAATAGCGATAAATCCACTAATGCTTTGATCTCTGATATTATCAGGGCTATAATCAGGGACATATAATAATTGATTACTTTTTCTATCTTTTTTAATTTTCTCGATGATATTGGTTATTTCATCGTATATTTGAACTAATGATTTTTCTTTACTGATTTCATTATCTTGATATTTTTTATTATCGACATTAATGCCAAGTTTTTCTGCTGCTTTTATCACATTCGATATTATTTTATTTGTGTGATCTTTATATTTTTGTTGTTGTTCGCGATATAATTTACTTCCATAATGTGGTTCGTTATTAGGCATTAATCGGATTGTTTCTAATCCTTCATTGAAGCCAAAAAAAAGAATAGCGGCTAAGCTTGTATAGCCACTGCTGTTTCTCCAAACAGCAATACTGCTGTTGCTATCAAATTTATATGTAGTTGAATGAATAGCTAATATGGCTAGTATAGTTTCAGAGGTTAATAAATTAGCAATTCTCTCATCAAGTAGAATTTTTCTATTTAAAGCTGCGGCTCCATAAAAACTTTGGTCATAATAATCCGAATTACATATTTCTTTTATTTTTCGTATGTTTTTTATCACTTCCGAAGTGATAAATTCATTCGAATGGTTTGAAGAAATACGTTTACGCATCTCTTTAAGGAGTAAGGCTATTTTCATTTTCCACTCTTCTCGAAACTTGTGTTTGTTTGTAAGATGATTAAAAATAGTTATTTTTATGAAAACACTATAAACTGGTTTAGGTATTAAAGTTCTACATTCATTATTTTCTAAAACTATAAGAATACACTACTACTATGGGCAAATTCTAGCTAGAAGTACGATAGTCTAATAGGAAGTTGCACTTTTGACGCCAGAGTATAAAGCGAATGTGGTGGCGAAGTTGGTTAAGGCTGAGTAATCGATAAGGATAGGAATTCATTACTTTATTTTGGAAGTTTTTTGTCTTTCAGTTGTTCTGTAAACGTTCTATTGTAAGGTTCGCAAGGAATTTACTGGAAAGTACGATATTTTGCCTAACACTTGCTTCTTCAAGTGCTGTCATATATTTGTTGCGTTGCTCAACTGGCACAACAATCCATGGGTATCCATCAGCAGCCAACATGACGTTCATTAAAAAACGCCCCATACGTCTGCTGTCACATGATGTAGGTACGATTTACATAGGGAGATCGTTCTCGATTTAAAAGACTGATTATTGATACTTCTTCAAATGGATCGGTTTCACGTACATTGTAGCCAGTGGTAGACATGGTTTTGATGATTTCATCAGCAATTCTATCCGTCCGATATTTCGAAATGCCCCCGCTAATTGACCTGCAATATCCATATCCTTATTCCTTGTTTATACATAAGAAATGGGTATGGGATAAGTTTTATAGGAATGATGGAGTTGCTCTGAGATTTACTCTCTAGAGGTACTATAATTGTCATAGAAGTGTAAGCTATGTTTGCAAGAGGAGGAGAGGTGTTATGTCAAATAATCGTCAGAATCACGATGTTAAAATTAGTATCGTGTATGATGACAAATATCTCAGACTGATGGGATCAGACATCGTACTAACATTTCCAATGCAAGACGCATCCCATCAACCCGACGCTGTCCAAAACCGTTCTGAAATCGATTCTGATTCTATTTCTAATTTTATTAGAGTCGTTCTTCGTATTGAAGAAGGATATCATCACGTTTTAATGGAGAAAGAAGAACCCAAGATTGACAATATGAGAGCAGATGAGCTTATAGCACTAAGGAAAGAAGGCCAGTTAACCATATACTGGATTGAAAATGGGAAGATCGCTAACCGTTCTTTTAGAGAAGCGACAGTGCCATCCATTATAAATCAGCTGCCTGTAATCGGTGAACAATCAACCAATTCAGAATTGATTAAAAATATTATGCTGCAATACGGCTGTGCTCCTTTAAAAGAAAGAAAAACTTTCTATATCAGCCATAAATATTTTGCTGGTGATCCTCTGCCTGAGTTGCTTAACATTGTGAATCGAGACCCCTTCTTTTTTCGTATTTTTCATTTAAGCGAAGCAGAAGGCAATGCGTTCAAGACAGTGATAAAGGAATACGATAGTTGTCGAAAAATGCTTATCGAGGGTTTCACACAAACAGAGAATGTCGTAGAGAGTATAGAAATATCTCAGGTTAAATACTATAAAGCATTCCTCAAAGCTAGGAAAGATTTAAAAGAGGATAGCAATCAAAATAGCATTTACACATATGAAAATTACGAAAAAATAGCCCCGTTGAAATTCGAATATCAACATCTGCTAAATGAACTTCAGATCATGGACGTATTAAACGAAAAAATTTCTAACATAGAAAACCAGGATCTAAAGCAGATATTTAGTCAGTATTGGAACAAGTTAAAATCCATGCTTGATACATTATATAGTGTAAAACAGGAAGAAACGGACGAATTCTTACAAGAAATAGCGGTATTCAAGAATCTTAAAAAAGATTTTAAAGAAATAAAAGAAATTCTATGTGAGATGATATCTAATGGAGATAAGCTGGTTTCTTTTCAAACAAAATTTCTTCGCGAAAAAAAGGAAGGTGATTATTTTGCCATGCTTCAATATAAATTAAATTTTGATCAAAGCAAAGAACAAGCAAAAGAAAAAATAAAAATTCTCAGGGAAAAGGCGGCAGAAGTATAAAATAAAAATATGCGGTCATTGTTTAATGAAAGGTTAGATAAGCTCGAACTTGATGCTTTTACTTTTGATCAAAAAATAAATTTATCAGTAAATTACAGTGATTCTTCTTTTCTGGAGAATCAGTTGCGTGAATTATGTCGTCAAAAAAAATCAGAAACTGAAATTGACGGTTATTTGAATCAGATTCATAGTTTCTTGAGAGACAAGGAACCCAGTCGATGGTTAGTCATGTATTACTTACATGATATCATTTCAAAACTATTTAAATGTGAATTATTAAATAAGCAAAATTTGGAGAGATTGTTTCATATCATCATGAAAGATGATGAGATGACTATTTCTGATAAAGAAATAACAGAATTGATTCAAGTCTCTAATAACATAACACCATTTGCTGAATTAAATTTACTTGTTCAACGTAATTTTTTTGCCATCTTACAAGATGAATATATAGACAAATCATGCAAACCTCGGTTAGATAGTGGATACACTCTTTTTACACTCAATCATCGTAATGCTCAAGTGAGGTGGGGATACTATTGTGTTGGCGTGGAGGAAGGAATTCTAAAAATGATGCACGAAAAAAAATCATTGTGCGATATATTCAATTATACAAAAAATATGCGTCACCTCATCGCTGTAAAAGAAAAAACGGACACACCGAAATACGCAAAAAATTTTGGAATGATTCGTACAGCCCAAATCACCGATTTTTATGATGAAAGGCTTGAATCTGTTGTAAGTAAAAATATCTTGCCGAGTATTTTTGAGCTATATAATAAAAATATTGGAAAATACGATCATACTGAGACTCAGCTTGATATGTGGCCAAAAGTGACTAGAAAGGTCAGGTATAATTATTATGATGCAAATAGAATCGAGGCTATTTTTGTTACCGTTGCAGCTTTTACTGAAGCTCAAATTTATGAAACCCTCAATAAACTAGATATTCTTTATTTTAAAAAACTACAAGATAAAAAAATAGATAAAACAACAGATGAAGTATATGTAGTAATAGAAGATTTAGGTAAATTAATTTTTAACTTTATTAAATTGTATCCATTATGCAGAGGTACTGGCGCAGTAACACAGTGGATGATGCGAACAATGATAAAATTCCATTTAGGTATAGAGCTAGGTGATATCAAAATGGGAGAAAAAAAAGATATACCTTGTGATGTCTACGCTCAATTTGTCTCTCAAGAAGATTTTGTGTATGCATTCAAATGCGCACTCAAAGAAATAATAGACCAGTACAAACCAAGCTTAAATCTGACTGGCCGACAGGGTGGTAGTATTTAACCACTTCATCAGAAAAAGTGCTGTAATAGGTAACTGTCAGATTAGGTTGAGACTATTTCAATATAATCCTCTTATTCTTGCTCGTTCATCAAAGTACACGCTTGTACACTCAGCTTGCATACTATGTGCATACTGAAAAAGAGTGTTTATGCTTATGAGATATGAAATTTCGTTATTATTCATCGGGGTGACAGGATTTGAACCTGCGACATCTGCCTCCCGAAGGCAGCGCTCTACCAGGCTGAGCCACACCCCGAACGGTGGTCCTAAAGGCTTTCAAATCAATCCAGGTACTTTTCTTTGAAACGTCATAGAAACAGTCATTGGCTTGATGAGTGGTTAATAAGTCCGCTCAACAACAAAATCACTTAGCATTTCCATTGCTTGACGATAAGGGGAACGCGCAATCTGGGACAATGCTTGTTTAGCTCGCATGGCATGGTGTTTTGCTGTGGCAGCAGTGTACTTTATCGCATTAGTAGATTCAATAATTTCTAAAATATTAGCAAGGTTTTTGCTAGAACCTGTTTGAATTGCTTGTCTCAATAAATCAAGTTCCGCACCTTTGCTTTTTTGCATGGCATGAATTAACGGTAGCGTAGGTTTCCCTTCAGCAATATCTTGGCCCACATTTTTGCCTGTCTGATCTGCCGATTGACTGTAATCCAAGGCATCATCAATCAACTGATAGGCGAGGCCTAAATGTAGTCCATATTGCCGCATACTTTCTATTTCTTGCTGAGATTCGGTAGATAGCGTTGCGCCAAGTTGTGCCGCAATTTCGAATAATTTAGCTGTTTTGCGCTCAATAATATCGAAATAAAATTGTTCAGTCGTGTCCGGATTATTACAGTTTACTAGCTGTAAAATTTCCCCTTCAGCAATGTAAGGAGTAGCTTTCGCAAAGATATCGAGAACTGTACTTTGCTTGAGGTCGACCACAATTTGAAAAGCGCGGGAATAAAGAAAATCGCCGACTAGAACACTAGTATCATTTCCCCAAATGATATTAGCAGTTTTATGTCCGCGTCTTAGGGTTGAGCTATCTACGACATCATCATGCAGGAGGGTTGCTGTGTGGATGAGTTCGATGACAGCAGCAAGATCAATGTGTTTTTGATTGCGATGATTAAGTGCTCGTGCACTTAATAACAGAACCATGGGGCGTGTCCTCTTTCCGCCGCACGTTAAAACATATTCAATGACTTCTTTGATCATAGGGATGTTAGATTGAAGTTGAGAGACAATGAATCGGTCAGTAAATTCAAGGTCTTCTCTTACTAAGGAGCGTATAAACTCTAACGGCATGCGTTTATCTCATATTTATTGCAAGAATGAATCGTAGTAATCCCCTGCCAGCCTGTCAAGAATAAACGCTATATTCCAGTTATTTATGGCTGAAAGGGTTCTCGCTGGTTTTAAATTCGATGAATACGGGCGTACCAAATAAGTGAAGTTCTTTTTGAAAAAAATGTGCGAGAAATTTGCGATAACTTTCTGGCAGCGCATGTAATTGATTACCATGAATGACAATGCAGGGCGGATTGTAGCCGCCGGGATGCGCATAACGGAGTTTGACACGGCGTCCTTTTACCAGGGGAGGTTGATGCACTGTTTGTGCTTTTTGTAATAGTCGGCTTAAGAGCGGGGTAGAAAGTTTTTTTGTGGCGGATTCATAAGCTTCATGAATGGAATCAAATAAATTTCCTACACCTGAACCATGCAGTGCAGAGATATAATGCACACGTGCAAAACGCACAAAGTCTAGATGTCTATCAATGGTTGCTTTAGTTCGATCACGGGCATCTTCTGTCATTCCATCCCATTTGTTGATAGCGACAACCAGTGCTTTACCGCATTCAAGAACAAATCCGAGTAATTTTAAGTCTTGCTCTGAGACACCTAAGCGAGCATCTACAACGTATAGCACAACGTTAGAACTTTCTATGGATTGCAGCGTTTTCACTACAGAGAATTTTTCAGGGACTTCTTCAATTTTCTTGCGTTTGCGAATACCTGCCGTATCAATAAGAATATAGTGTTTTCCAAAACGTTCAAGTGGGACAAATATACTGTCACGAGTGGTGCCTGGCGAGTCGTGCACAATCACACGTTCTTCGCCTAACATCCGGTTTGTCAGCGTGGACTTACCGACATTAGGGCGACCTACAATAGCAAGTTTTATACTCGATGTTTCACTTGCCTCTACAAGCTCAGCTGCTGGTTCTGGAAAAAGAGAGGTGATTAAATTAGCCATACCAGAGCCATGCACGGCCGCAATTGCTAGGGGAGTGCCAAGACCCAATTCATAAGCGTCAGTTACACTCATCACTGGATCCATGCCTTCTGTTTTGTTTACGATAAGAAAAATATGCTTTCCGGATCGACGCAATGTCTCAGCAATGATTTTATCTTCAGGCAGAATACCGGTCTTGGCATCCACTAAGAAGAGGACTTTATCTGAGTCTTCGATGGCTTGTAATGCTTGTTGAGTGATTAACTTTCCCACTTCATCCATTTCTTCAGTAATACCACCTGTATCAATGATGATGAAATGACAACCATCCCATGAAACTTCACCGTATTGGCGGTCTCGTGTTGTGCCTGGATAGCTAGAAATAAGCGCACTTCGTGATCGTGTGAGACGATTAAATAAAGTAGATTTGCCGACATTAGGGCGGCCGACGATAGCAACAACAGGCAGCATTATTGTCTCAATTTATATGCAGATAAGTAACCACTATTTGTTAATGTATATAATACGTTATTCTCAGCAATGGGTGCTGCATAAACAGCTGAGCCAAGTGAAACTCTGCCGGCAAAATGTCCATCACGCTTACTAAGCCAATGCAAATAACCTTGAGCATCACCTACCACGACATAATGACCCATGATGGCGGGGCCACTGATAATACGATACTCAAGCTTATTTTGACGCCATCTGACTAAACCGCCGTCTGCACTAAAGGCCCAAATGTGGCCTTTAGCGTCAGAAACATAAACAGTATCATTATCGGCAGACATGCCTGTATAAGAAGAGATATCATGTGTCCATCGCACTTGTCCTGATGTCCAATCAAGCGAAGAAATTTTACCTTGATAAGTTGCCACATAAATATGATAGTCGTAGACAATAGGATCGGCATCAATATCAATCATTCGCTGAATAGCAAATGCGCCCTCAGGAACAGCAACGGCTTGCAGCCATAATAACTGGCCATCATGCAGATTTAGTTTAGCCAAATTTCCGTTTGCATATCCAACAATAATGTTGCGATTACGAATAAGAGGAGCGCTGGAGCCACGCAAAATTAAATTAGGTTCAACTTGTTGAAATGACCAAAGCTCGTGCCCATCAATGACAGATAAAGCGCGGGTATAACCATCTACTGCTTTTACGACAACAGCGCCATCACTTACAGCAGGCGCGGCAATTAATTCTCCAGGGATAGATGTTTTCCATCGTTGTCGACCATTGATTTGTTGTAATGCGGTGATTTCTCCATGGCGAGTTCCAATTACAACAATACCATTACCAACACCTGGGCCTGTGGTAATAGGCATGCGCACATTGGTTTGCCAATTGACGCGCCCAGTTGCTTTATTGATAGAAGTAACGGTGCCATTCGTGCTGGCTGCGTAAATAGCCATTTCACTGACTGCCGGACTCATTTTGAGATAATCATTGCCAGTCGCTCCCACTCCTACTTTGGCAGACCAAAGTAACTGTGGTGCAACTTCTGGTGTGTAATTGATTAATGGGGAAGGTGTGGGTGTATTATCTTTTTCGAAAAAACCGCTGCAAGCAGTCAGTGATAAGGAGAAAGTAATCAATATCACGCCAATTTTTATTATTTGATTATTCATGGTTAAATGCTCGGATCAAGATGCTGATAGTGTAGTAGTGGCAAGATTATCATATTTCATTTGAAGTATCGGTCTTACTACTTCAGCATTGGGTAGTTCAGACAGTGCTTGTTGATAGGCTTGACGTGCCATAGTGATGTTTTTCATGGCAAGATAAGCATCACCCTTCACTTCATTAATCAAACCACTAAAATTCTTATCTTCGATTATTTTCAAATGATCAATCGCATTTTGTGGCTTATTGGTGGCAATCATAATTCGTGCTAAACGGATGCGGGCAATTTGGCGCATGGAGTCAATTTTGCTGTGCTCAATGACCCAAGTAAGTTTTTCTTCAGCTTTGGCAAAGTTTTTTTTGGTCACAGCATCTCTAGCTAACATGAATGCTGCCATTTGGCCATACGTGGTTTGCGGATAGCGGCTGAAGAGTTTTTTTGCTTGGACTAAGGTAGCATGATCATCATTTTGAGCACGCATGGTGATCATTTCATCGTAAACAGCGGAAGCATGATCTAATATGTTGTTCTGACGTTGCTGCCAGTAATGCCAGCCAGATATACCCGCAATAGCAATTACAACTCCTGCCAAAATGACTAAACTATATTGCTTTATCCAGCTTTTTAAAATTTCTATTTGCTCTTGCTCTGTCAAATATTCTGTCAAAGGATAATCCTCAGAAACGATAATTCTCTAGGGACTGTATTAAAGCAGATTTTTTTACAAGAGGGAATCATCATCCTATATTTTCAGAAAAATGTTAGAAGTTTTGCAGAAAGCTAGCTACACTGCTTTTTCTTTTTAGAAATGCCATGAGCTAGTATCTTGCTTAAATAACTGGATTTTATTCAATCCGAGTTTATTCCGATAAATATTCTATCTAATCAACGGATTAAATTCATCACTACCTTGTGCTATCAGAAAACATTCAGGTCAAAGTGTATGTACTATACTTTAATCAAATAATCAAATCAGATAAAAATTAAGAGGAGGCAGATAGTGCAATCAGATAGAGAATCCAATCAACAAGATGTTAGAAGTGAAGCGGATTATCAAATAGCTTTTGAGCAGTTGGCAGAGCGTAGCCAAGATTTCTTAAAGAAGGCAAACATTTCTAGTCCCCCTACAACAAAAAACCGCATTAGCACATTGGTTA
>JAHCAO010000006.1 GCA_019634835.1 Gammaproteobacteria bacterium | reverse complement strand
CATTAACCAATCGCCGCACATAATGTTACTCACATAGCTAAATTTATTCTACTCGGTTTTCAGCGCGATTCTAGCAATGGAGGAATGAAACTCGATTTTAATGAACAGATTTTGAAATTATGTAGAAATAAATCACTAATATTTTCTTAGATAAAATCCTAAAAAATTTTTATAAAAGTAAATATAAAAATACTTGTTCTTACGAAAACATTCCATTAAAGTATCCGCTCGATTATTTTTGTAGTTGGCTTCATAAGCCAGGATTATTGAAAATAAATTATAAATATCCTATCCATAAGGAGATGTATATGAAACACCCGCGTTTATCAGCGATTTTTGTCGCAGTGTCAGCAGCTTCATTACTCGTTGCTTCTACCGCAGGTTTTGCAGGTCACAAACCATCCCACAAAGCAAGTAAGATGGTAGCAGTGCAAGACTTCAAAGGTGAAGCAAATTTCAAAGCTGAAGTTCCACCGCCATGCCCACCTGTTATGATGTTACATGATGGTTTCTATATTGGTGTTGGAGTTGGTTATGATGCATACAGAGTCCGTCAGAAATCTGATATAGTGGACGTGGAGCTAGATGCAGAAAACTCATACACGGAAGCTCTTAGAGCAAGACATAGTGTGACTGGTTGGATGGGTGGAATATTTGCAGGATATGGCCGTTACTTTGACTGGTTTTATCTGGGTGCAGAACTCAATGCAAATACTAGCAGTGCGGATACTCGATATCTTGGTAGTGATAGTACCCCTGTATCTTACGATGTCGATATGAGAGCTCGTACCAGCTATGGTATCGGTTTATTACCAGGTATTAAGGTCAATGATTCATCATTGATTTATGCTAGAGTTGGTTATTTAAGAACAGACTTCAAGGTATCAGAAACATTCACGAATCCAAGCACTACCATATCTGGATCTTCCAGCAAATGGAGAAATGGTTTTAATTATGGTGTTGGTATTGAAACTTATGTTGCTGAAAATGTCAGTGCAAGAGGCGAGTTTACACACACCTCTTATAATTCAAAGTCCATTACACAAACTTTGGATGAAACTACTACTTCTACCAGCAAGTTCTCACCATCTAATAATGAGTTCATGTTGAGCTTGTTATATCATTTTGCCTAAACTCTACGGGGCAAGTAAGTTTTTTCTTACTTGCCCCAGTAGTTTTTTTAGTTTTTTCTCCTGATTTTTTATTTCTAAGTTTTTCTTGCGCTTTAAATTGTATGATTCTGTTGTTTGCAGATGAGTTTTAATGACTGTGCAGCAGGATATCTTTTTTACGTTTAAGGTTACCTTGTGAACGGACAATGGCGTCAACTTAAGGGTGTCAACAATTTCTTCTGTATACATGATAGTGTATAGGCTTATTAACCATATGCCGACTATAAAGTCGGCCTGAAACTGAATTTCGTTTTCTTGCACTACTTGCTCGACTTGTTTCTATTGACACCCTTAAGTTGACGCCATTGTGTGAACGGATACAAATGACTTGTTAAGTTATACTAGATGAGTGAAAGCTTTGAATATTTACTAATTATTTTTCGCTTGAGAGTCTAATTATCAATTGGATTCCAGTACTAGAATTTATAATTTAAATGTTACATTATAATATGATGAGGATGTAGACTGAAAAGCGACACAAGGTGATAGGATGAGCGAAAGTCAGTTTAAGCCTGCGTGGTGGTTGCCTAATCCGCATTTACAAACAATGTGGCCAGTAATTTGTCGGACTGGTATTAAAGACTTACCTCTTCTCCGTGAACGGCTTGAATTACCTGATGGAGATTTTATTGACTTAGATTGGTGTGGAAAACAGCAAAGTGGCTCATTGGTTTTAATATTGCATGGATTTGAAGGGTCGATTGAGTCGCATTACTCAAAAGGAATGTTGCAATCTATATGCCGTCATGGTTGGCGTGGGGTTTTTATGCACTTTCGTGGATGCAGCGGTGAACCTAACCGCTTGCCACGTGGTTATCATTCAGGCGATACTGCCGATCTTGCTTTTGTGGTATCTACGCTACTTAATCGTGAACCAAAAACGGATATTGCTGCTGTTGGATATTCGCTTGGTGGGAATGTATTGCTTAAATGGTTAGGCGAAACAGGCAATCAAAATCCATTAAGTGCCGCAACAGCCATTTCAGTTCCCTTTGAATTACATAAAGCGGCTAAACGGATTCAGCAAGGATTTTCTCGATTTTATGAATGGTATCTTGTTAAATGTGCGCGCCAACGGTTATTACAGAAATTTCAACAAATGCCTGTACCTGCACCAATTAATATATCATTGCTATCTAAAGTGAATGATGTGCAAGAGCTGGATGGTAAGTATACAGTACCAGTTCATGGATTTTCTAGTGTCGATGAATACTATACAGTTTCTAGCAGCCGACAGTATTTACGGTCCATACAGATTCCGACGCTTTTAGTTCACTCTAAAGATGATCCATTTATGAGTGAAGATGTTATTCCTGAGCAAAGTGAATTGTCAGAACATATTACACTTGAAGTCACTGAAGCAGGCGGGCATGTAGGATTTGTATCTGGTAAATTTCCGTGGCGTCCAGAATATTGGCTAGAAGAGCGTGTTCCAGAATTTTTAAAGTATTACTTATAGGATCTGCTCGTTAATTATTCATACAAAACACCCTCATCCTCTCACTGCAAAAAACGCGTAATACACCCGAATCCACACCAGTACGTTTACGAGGGTAGTATCGGATCCAGTAGTTACCCTCGTGAACGTACTTACACCAATGGAGCTTCGTTATTTTTTCTGAAATTTTATTAACCCTACTTTATGAAATGGAAATTCTATGCATAAAAAATTAAATTTGAAACATGCTGTTACAATAAACAATGTAGCTCAGTTATATCATACAAAATATCGCAATATTATTTCTAAGGACATTAAACGGGAGCAGTTATTAAAGAATACGCTTTTTTCTTCTCAGACTCGAATTATTTATAAACCATTAACTACATGGGTAGGCAAATTAAGAAAGGCATTTCAATGTATAAACTACCAAAGATATGCATATGAACATATAACAGACGTTGTTGATATTTTTAACCATGCAGCCATTCTATTTATTATGCAAGAAAATTATCAATATGCTCGTGAGATTTGCTATTCTCAAATTCAACTCTTTATTAATTTGAGTAAAAAGTATAATGATACTAGTTTATTAAAATATATATTTCAGCCATGGATTAATCTGGTAAAAATTGATAGATGGTCTGGTAATGACTACGATGCATTCAGTAAACTCGATGCATTAATGACAATGAGTCAATCAGAATTGACGACACGTGAAAATAAAATGCTAACAAAATTAATATATGAATCTTTAGAAAAGGATTATAAGATTTGTTGCTTGATGATGAAGCTATGCTTATTAGAGAGGATAAAATTATATTTATGCAATCAGCAATATGCTGAATTAATCTATTTTTTAAATAATGAAAGAAATAGCACTGTCAGCTTGAATTGGTCCATTATACAAGAGGCACGTATCGTGGCCCTTGCAAATTTAGGTAATTTTGATGAAGCATTAAATATAACAATAAATAAAAAGTTAAATATGGATTCACTGGAAGAAAGAGTGTTCTATCTAAGAAACTGTGAAATATATGCATTGCTTCCCATTGGCGAAAAAAGAAATTTTGATGCCGATAATCTTTTTAATATCTCTTATTGCTTGATTCACTGTGATATTGTTAATGTTAATAGTATTTATTTTTCCTTGCATGCGGCATATATCCTGCTAAATTTAGGCTTGATTCATGATGCAGTAAAATTGCTTTATTCTTGTTTGAGTATATCAATGAGGCTGGAAGATGATATCTTAAAAGCGGAATGTCTTATTATGTTATATCAGCTTGTTGATGGCGACAGCCGAAAAAATATAGAGGACTTAATGATAAAGCATTATTTTAATACTCAGTATGTGATGGCTCGTCATAAAATGTTAAATTGTTTTCAAGATTTAATTTATGTTGAGCAAAGGTGCCATGTAGATGAGTTATCTTTATTATTTGAAGATATTTTAGGATATTGTAATTATTACCTTTAGTTTGGCGTGTGTATAATCGATATGATATTACTACTCTTATTTGCGGCTGGCTTATTTGCGGGCACAGTCGATGCGATTGCTGGCGGGGGTGGCTTAATCAGCTTGCCTGTCTTGTTGAGCCTTGGCATTTCGCCGCACATTGCATTTGGTACGAATAAATTGCAAGGGACTATTGGTACATTTGTTGCGACTCACAAATATTATCGGCATGGTCTTATCTCCTTGCGGCAGGCTTATTTGGGTGTCCTATTTGGTGTAATGGGTGGAATATTAGGCTCTGTCGCAGCGCAGCTCATTAGTGGCGACATATTAAAAAAAGTTGTTCCTGTCTTCTTATTGATTATCTTTATCTATACTTTCTCTTCTCCTAAAATGGGACAGCAAGATAGACGTCCTAAGATGAAAGAAAGCTGGTTT
This sequence comes from Gammaproteobacteria bacterium, assembly GCA_019634835.1. Classification (GTDB taxonomy): domain Bacteria; phylum Pseudomonadota; class Gammaproteobacteria; order DSM-16500; family DSM-16500; genus Aquicella. Next base: position 117,648 of record JAHCAO010000006.1, on the reverse strand, counting down.
TATCTGTTATTTGGATTTGCTTTGGCTTTTTATGATGGTTTTTTGGGCCCGGGAACAGGGTCATTCTGGGTGTTTGTGTTAACATTTTTTCTTGGGCATAATTTAATAAAAGCAACAGCTTACGCAAAAATATTCAATTTAAATAGTAGCTTTATTGCAATGGTTTGTTTTGCACTAGGTGGAAATATAGATTACCGCTATGCTCTTATGATGGCAGCGGGGTCATTAATCGGTGGGCGATTAGGAGCCCACCTTGCTATTACAAAAGGTGCGAAATTAATCCGACCGATTTTTCTCGCTGTGGTATCCATGACAATGGTGGTATTAGGATATAAGACTTATGCTCATTCTGAATTATACACGCGCATTACTGGACATTATGGACTGACTCCACAAATCCTAGTGGTGATCATTGTGGCTGTGGGCTTATTGTCTCTCTATACGAGAATCAATAAAAGGCAAAAAAGTGGCGCTGCTTAGAATCTTATATAGACTGTGGGTAGAGGGAAGCAATATGGCATTTAGGATTGCATCCTATAATCCAGTCACCTAAAAACAATAGAGTGACTGCCATCAGCGAGTTCCTGGTGAGTGCATGATGAGTATATGATAATCTTGCTAATTCTAGAGCTACGTTGTATCTTTAGCACCCGAATTTATAGGCACGTAGCTCAGTGGTAGAGCACCACCTTGACATGGTGGTGGTCGGTGGTTCGATCCCACTCGTGCCTACCAAATGATAGTCTCTTGTGTTTGCCTTGCAGCAGAAGATGTTGTTTTGTCATGCTTGTATCGTGATGGCAGGGTTTGAAATAATATGTCTTTTCAACTAATAAGCAGTGAATTTATGCCCATTATCACACTACCGGATGGAAGCCAAAAAAAGTTTGATACCTCTGTTACATTAGCTGAGATAGCAGCAAACATAGGAAGTGGCCTTGCAAAAGCAGCTATCGCTGGCAAGGTAAATGGAAAGTTAGTCGATACTTTTTATTCTATTGAAGAAGATGCTGAGGTTAGAATTATCACAGACCGTGATCCAGAGGGCATTGAAATTATACGCCACTCAACTGCGCATTTATTAGCTCATGCAGTGAAAACATTATTTCCCACTGCTCAAGTGACGATAGGTCCTGTAATTGAAAATGGATTTTATTATGATTTTGCTTTTGAGCGGCCATTTTCAGTAGATGATTTGACAGAAATTGAAGCTAAAATGCAAGAAATTGCGCAAAAAAATTATGTCGTTTCTCGACAAGTAGTGAGTCGCGAGGAAGCTATCCAGTTTTTTAAGAATTTAGGTGAAGAATATAAAGTTAGAATTATTCAAGATATACCAGAAGGCGAACAGTTGACTATCTACCAGCAAGGCGATTTTGCTGATTTATGTCGAGGTCCTCATGTACCTAACACAGGGATGCTGAAAGCTTTCAAGTTGACTAAAGTGTCTGGTGCTTATTGGCGGGGTGATTCTAGCAATGAAATGTTACAGCGAATATACGGAACTGCTTGGAAAGACAAAAAATCCTTAGATGAATATTTAAAGAACTTGGAAGAAGCAGAAAAGCGTGATCATCGCAAATTAGCAAAGGCCATGGACTTGTTTCATACTCAGGAAGAAGCGCCGGGTATGATATTTTGGCATCCTAATGGCTGGGCAATTTATCGCACTATTAGGGATTATATTAGTAGTAAAGTAGCTGAGATTGGTTTCGAAGAAATTGTAACGCCACAAGTTGTCGATATTGAACTTTGGAAAAAATCAGGTCATTTTGCTAATTTTAGTACTGAGATGTTCACGCTTGAAATGGATGAGCGACAATTCGCGGTTAAACCGATGAGTTGTCCCTGCCATGTGCAGGTATTTAAGCAAGGGTTAAAAAGCTATCGTGATTTACCCTTGCGTTTAGCAGAATTTGGTTGTGTACATAGAAATGAAATGACAGGTGCAATGCATGGGTTGATGCGAGTCAGACAACTAACACAGGATGACGGCCATGTATTTTGTACCGAAGAGCAACTCCAAGCAGAAGCAGTTCGCTTTATTCAATCTTTATTCGATGTTTATCGTGATTTTGGCTTTAATGAGGTGACTCTCAAGCTTGCAACTCGTCCAGATATGAGAATTGGGTCAGATGAAGTATGGGACAAAGCGGAACATGCTTTGGCTGAATCATTACGGAGTATGGGATTACCTTTTGATGTAAAGCCTGGTGAAGGTGGTTTTTATGGGCCTAAAATAGAATTTCATCTCAAAGATTGTTTAGGTCGTATGTGGCAATGCGGCACCTTACAGCTTGATTATAATATGCCAGAGCGTTTGGAAGCTTATTACATAGCTGAAGATGGTAGTAAAAAGGTTCCAGTTATGCTTCATAGGGCAATTTTAGGTTCACTTGAGCGTTTTATGGGTATCTTATTAGAGCATTATGCTGGTAAACTACCTGTTTGGTTGGCTGCAACCCAGGTTGTAGTTATGAATATCACTGATAAACAAGCAGATTTTGCTGCTATGGTGACCCAGGAATTGAAAAAATATGGGCTTAGAGCAAGATCGGACTTGAGAAATGAGAAGATCGGCTTTAAAATCCGCGAGCATACTATTGAGCATGTGCCTTATTTGCTAGTAGTAGGAGATCGTGAAGTAGAATCGCGCACTGTTTCAATAAGGGCTCAAAGCGGTACTGACTTGGGCAGTATGCCGATTAGTCAATTTATTGATTTGATTCATGCTCAAATAGCGAAACGGGGCCGAACTGAATAGGAGGATGTCGAATTAGCACAGAAAAAAAACCTCGGGTTAACGATGAGATACGATCTCATGAGGTTCGTGTGATTGATGCCGAAGGCCAGCAACTTGGCGTGATTTCAATCCATGAAGCAAAAAAAATAAGCGAAGAAGCTGGATTAGATTTAGTTGAGGTTTCACCAGAAGCTAAGCCTCCTGTTTGCCGTATTATGGACTATGGTAAATATAAGTTTCAAATGAGCAAGCGTAAGGCTGCTGCAAAAAAGAAACAAAAACAAATCCAGATTAAAGAAATTAAGTTACGTCCAGCAACTGAAGAGGCTGATTATCAAGTGAAGCTTCGTAGTATTATGAAGTTTCTAGAAAATGGTGATAAGTCTAAAGTAACAGTTCGTTTTCGCGGACGAGAAATGTCTCATCCTGAATTGGGGATGCAGTTATTAGGACGAATGTTAAAAGATTTAGTGGACTATAGTGTAGTTGAACAGCATCCTAAGTTTGAAGGTCGGCAAATTGTGATGGTGTTAGGGCCTAAAAAGAAGTGATGTTAAATAAAGTAAAGTGTAATGAGTTTTAGATAATGTTGGAGTGAGGAAATGCCAAGAGCTTATAGAGGTAAAAAAACGGTTAAGTTAAAGTCAAACCGTGGAGCTGCAAAACGGTTTCGTGCGGCAGGAAAGGGTGGCTTTAAATGCAGTGCTGCAAAACGCCGTCACCAAATGACGTGTAAAACCACTAAAATGAAACGTCATGCTCGAGCAGGATTTATGGTGCGTGATGAGGATTTAGGTAGAATTGAGCAAATGTTGCCATACGCTTAATCGTTAAAACATGTCCCGCCTATCGCCTAACACAAGGTGCCTGGCTAAAAAGTAATTTGTAAAGAGGATAAATAGTATGTCAAGAGTAAAACGTGGTGTGACAGCAAGGGCTAGGCATAAAAAGATTCTTGCTAAAGCTAAAGGTTACTATGGTGCACGTAGCCGTGTTCTTCGCACGGCCAAGCAAGCTGTAATAAAGGCTGCGCAATATGCATTTCGTGATCGACGTCAACGTAAGCGAGAATTTCGTGCTCTTTGGATTACTCGTATTAATGCTGGTGCAAGGTCGCATGGTATAAGTTACAGTGCTCTCATGAATGGCCTAAAAAAAGCTTCTATCCAAATTGATCGCAAGGTTCTTGCAGATATTGCTGTGCATGATAAAGAAGCTTTTGCCAGCTTAGTTGAGCAAGCAAAAACGGGACTGCAATCTGCTGCTTAGTAGTGATGACGGTAAATGTTCGGTGATAGCAGTATTTGAGTAGGTCTGCCCTTTTATTTTTTATATGAGGGAAAGTGGACAGGAGTCCACTTTAGCAAAAGCTGGAAGGGAAACGTCTTTTGCGACCGAAAAAAATAAAGGGGCAGACCTACTCAAATACTGCTATCACCGAACATTTACTGATGACGTAAATAAGTAGAGCGATGGCTTTAAGCCTCGCTCTACATTTTTAATGGAACCTGTTCGTGCATGCAAGCTTTAGAAGATGTTCTACAACACGCAACCACGACAATACAATTAGTCACTGATTTAAAATCACTAGATAATTATCGTGTCCAATATCTGGGTAAAAAAGGCCAGCTAACGGAAATTCTTAAAACATTGGGACAACTTCCCCCTGATCAGCGTCCTGCTGCGGGTCAAAAAATTAATGCTGTTAAAGAAAAAATCCAATTTCTTATAGAACAACGTACTATCGAATTACAAAAAGCAGAAATTGAAAAGCAATTAGCTTCAGAATCTATTGATGTGACCCTGCCAGGTAGGGCACGAGGAATAGGAAGTATACATCCTGTCACAAAAACATTAGAAGAGTTGCGAAGAATTTTTAGTCACATGGGGTTTGTTTTTATGGAAGGCCCTGAAATTGAAGAAGATTACTATAATTTTACCGCACTCAATGTTCCTCCCTTGCATCCTGCTCGTGCTATGCAAGATACCTTTTATTTTAATGATAATTTAGTTTTGCGCAGCCAAATGTCTCCAGTGCAAATTCATGCAATGAAAAAGATGCGTCCTCCATTGCGGATGGTAGCGATGGGACGAGTTTATCGCCGTGATTTTGACTTAACACACACCCCTATGTTTCACCAGATGGAATGTTTAATGGTGGATGAGCATGTTACTTTTGCTGATTTAAAAGGGTTGTTGAATCAGTTCTTAGGAGAGTTTTTTTCTGTTGATACTTCTGTCCGGTTCCGTCCATCTTATTTTCCTTTTACTGAGCCATCTGCGGAAGTGGATATTGGGTGTTTAAGTTGTAAGGGTAAAGGCTGCCGTATTTGTAAGCATTCAGGATGGCTTGAAGTATTAGGATGCGGTATGGTCCACCCTAATGTCTTGGCCGGTGTCGATATTGATAGTGAACGTTACCGTGGATTTGCATTTGGCGTTGGTTTGGACCGGTTAACTCTTTTAAAGTACGGCATAAATGATTTGCGAGCCTTGTTTGAAAATGATTTGCGCTTGTTGAAACAGTTATAAGAGGTGTAGACGAGTTTTTTGCAACGAGAGGACGAGGATATTTTGTATGAACCATTCACTCGCAGACAGGAGTCTGCGAGAGTAAAACCCAGTCAAGGATGAGTGTGTTTTGCGGTGAATGGTGAAGGAAAAATATCCTCGTCCTCTCGTTGCAAAAAACTCGTCATGCATTCCTTATAAATGTAGGTAACGTGGCAGGATTATAAACGAGAAAAATCCTATGAAATGCAGTGAATCTTGGTTACGTGAATGGGTTAATCCAACATTAACTCGTGATGAGTTATGCGCTGTTCTAACGATGGCTGGTCTCGAAGTAGAAGGTGTCATGCCTGTCGCGAAGGATTTCAGCGGAATTGTTGTGGGTCACATACTGAAGGTAATTAAACACCCTGAGGCTGATCGTTTATATGTTTGTGAAGTCGATGTTGGTGAGGCTGGCATTTTAAAAATTGTCTGTGGTGCTGACAATGTGCGTGAAGGGATGAAAGTCCCTGTTGCAGTGATGAATGCTACTCTTCCAAATAACACGGTTATTTCTTCAACAAATATTAAAGGTATTATCTCGCATGGAATGTTGTGCTCTGCTACCGAATTAGGGTTGGCGGAAGAAAGCCAAGGGTTATTGGCATTATCTCAAGATGCGCCGATTGGCCAAGATCTTAACTCTTATTTGAAACTTGATGACTATGTTATTGATATTTCCATTACCCCTAATCGCGGCGATTGTCTGAGCGTAAGAGGAATGGCTCGGGAAATATCAGCATTGACTCAATCCCCCTTGTTGGAAGTCGAACCTATTCTTCAGAAAGAATCAATTCATCATGTTACCCATACCGTTTCTGTGGAAGACAAAGCGGGTTGTCCAGTTTATGTTGGTTGTGTCATACGGAATGTGAACGCAGACACAGTAACACCCGTGTGGTTAAAAGAGCGGCTCCGTCGTAGTGGGATACGCTCAATTAGTCCTATTGTAGATGTCACTAATTATGTGATGTTAGAGCTCGGTCAACCTATGCATGCTTTTGATCTTGATGCCATTAATCAGGGAATTGTTGTTAGAAAATCCAAAGAGGGTGAAAAAATCGCATTGCTTGATGGTAGTGTGAAACAATTGGATGCAGAAACATTAATTATTGCCGATGAGAAAAACCCTCTTGCTATTGCAGGCGTGATGGGTGGAATAGATTCCAGTGTCACTTTATTAACTAAAGATATTTTTTTAGAAAGTGCGTTTTTTACACCCCAAGTCGTAGCGAGGCAAAGACAATATTATGGAATTACATCTGAATCTGCTTACCGGTTTGAACGCGGTGTGGATCCAACCATGCAACGAAAGGCACTAGAGCGGGCTACTCAGCTTATTATTGAAATGACGGGAGGGGAAGCAAGTCCTGTAATAGAGATAAAAGATCAAGATTATTTAACGATCTTATCTAGGGCCATTTCTCTTACTCAAGATAAGATTACACGCGTTTTAGGGGTAATGCTTACAGAAGAGAAAGTAGAGAAAATTTTTCAAGCACTCCGATTTCCATTCAAGAAGCAGAATGCTGGTTGGATAGTGAATGTTCCTCTTTATCGTTTCGATATAACATTGCCTGAAGATTTAGTTGAGGAAATTGCTCGATTATATGGGTATGATAAAATTCCAATGCATGCACTTAAAGCTGAATTACAAGTTGTTCATGTACATGGTGAAGCAAAAGATTTACGCGCTCTAAGGCAGTTATTAAGTGATTTAAGTTACCATGAAGTGATTTCATATAGTTTTATAGATAAACAACGCCAAGTACTTTTAGATCCTCAAGCCAACCCGTGCGAATTAATGAACCCTATTACAGCAGATATGGCAGTGATGCGGACCAATTTATGGCCTGGGTTAATGAATACTTTTCTTTATAACAAAGATAGACAGCAGCATCGTGTGCGGATTTTTGAAATAGGGACTTGTTTTGTTAAGCAAGACAAAGCGTTGTTGCAGCAGACTAAGCTAGGGGGATTAATAACAGGTTTAGTAGACCCTGAGCAATGGGGAACCTCGGTACGAGAGACAGATTTTTATGACGTAAAAGGGGACATAGAGGGTATTTTAAAGCGATTCATGCTGAATAATTTAGTGACGTTTAAGTCCGATAGCCATCCGGCATTACATCCTGGTCAGACAGCAGGCATTTACCATGGAGAGAAAAAAATAGGTATTTTTGGTGCATTACATCCTTTGGTTCTCCAGGCTTTAGATATATCAGGAGCCGTGTTTGTATTTGAGATGGACTTGGCATTCATGGAAGTAGGGGAGGGGGGTAGGTTTCAGGAAGTTGCTAAATTCCCTGAAATTCGACGAGATATTGCAATTCTGGTAAATCAGGCTATACCAGCAAGAGATATTCAGGATACAATAAAACTGGTTGCAGGTAATTGGTTAAAAGACATTTTTATATTTGATGTCTATCAAGGCAAAGGAATCTTGCCTGGTCTTAAAAGTATTGCGTTGGCGCTGGTGCTTCAACATCCAACGCGTACTTTAGTAGATAGTGAAGTCGCTGCGCTAATAGAACGTGTTATCTCAACGTTGAGGATGAAATTAGGAGCGGAATTAAGGAGATAGTATGACACTAACAAAAGCTGATCTCGCAAAACATTTAGATGAAGAAATTGGTTTAACGAATCGCGAAGCTAAGGAAATTGTAGAGCTATTTTTTCAGTACATTAGCGATGCGTTAATTAATGGTCAGCAGGTGAAAATATCTGGGTTTGGTAATTTCACGCTGCACGATAAAAGAGAACGTCCTGGTCGTAATCCTCGAACAGGTGAAGAAGTACCAGTGACAGCGCGTCGTGTTGTTACCTTTCATTGTGGCCAAAAGCTTAAAGCGCGTGTGGAAAAGTTTATTGGTAAGGAGATTAAGGAAAATTCAGGAGATGAAAAGTGAAGCGTAAGCAGCAGACTGAGCGAGATTTGCCTGCTATTCCTGATAAATTATATTTTACTATTAGCGAAGTTAGCCGTCTTTGTGCGCTAAAAGCTTATGTTCTTCGGTATTGGGAGCAGGAGTTTCCTCAACTTAAACCAGTAAAGCGTCGTGGTAATAGGCGCTACTATCAGCATCGAGATATTTTGCTGGTACGACAGATCAAAAAATTATTATATGAGGATGGGTTTACGATTGAAGGTGCCAGAATACAATTGTCAAATATGCCTGAATCAGTTAGTCAATCCGTAAAAGTGAATGCAATGGTAAAAAAAGTTATTGCAGAACTTGAAAGTGTTTTGCAAAATCTACAATCAGAAATAAAAGTTAGTCATTAGTTTGTATGAGTGGATCGGTTCACTGAATTTGTCTCTCCTGATGTTGAATGTCAATGATTTATAGTTAGGAGATTTCTAGCGGGGCGTGGCGCAGCTTGGTAGCGCACTTGCATGGGGCGCAAGTGGTCGCCGGTTCAAATCCGGCCGTCCCGATTAAATCGTATTTATCGCAAGGAAAATAGCGTGGAAAAAATCTGGTTAAAAAGCTATCAAGATGGAGTGCCTGCTGAAATTAATCCTGATGCGTATCAATCACTAATAGAAGTGTTTGAAAAGAGTTGTGAAGAATACTCTAGCCAACCTGCTTATTATAATCTAGGCAACACGCTTACCTATAGCCAAATTGATCAATATAGCCGTGATTTTGCTGCTTATTTACAGCATGAATTAAAGTTAAAGAAAGGCGATCGCTTCGCAATTATGATGCCGAATTTGTTGCAGTATCCCATCGTGATGTTTGGTGCGCTGCGTGCTGGCCTGATTGTTGTAAATGTTAATCCGCTTTATACAGCTGATGAGTTATCACATCAGTTAGCAGATAGTGGAACAGAGACTATTGTGGCTGTAACAAATTTTGCATCGACAATACAAAAAGCACTGCCTAATCTTCCACAGTTAAAAAATGTCATTATCACAAGTGTAGGTGATTTGTTAAAGCCATTAAAAGGATGGGTAATAAATTTTGTTTTAAAGTATGTTTATAAAAAGATTCCACACTGGAATATTCCTCATGTGATTTATCTCAAAGAAACTTTAGCCAAAGGTAAACATTTTCCATTTGCTCCTGTCTCTTTTACCAATCAGGATATCGCTTTTTTACAGTATACAGGAGGAACAACGGGTATTTCTAAAGGGGCGATATTAACGCATCGAAACTTAATTGCTAATATTCAACAAGCAGATGCTTGGTTTAACACGTTGCTTGTAGATAAAAATGAAGTCATTATTACGGCGTTACCGCTGTACCATATCTTTTCTTTAACGGCAAATTGTTTGTATTTTACAAAAATTGGCGGATTGAATGTATTAATCACGAATCCTCGTGATATTCCTAGCATGATAAAAGAGATGAGAAAATTCAAATTTACAGCCATTACAGGGGTGAATACATTATTTAATGCGTTGATGAAAAATCCACAGTTTATGAAGCTAGATTTTAGCCATATACATCTTGCGTTAGGCGGGGGCATGGCTATGCAAAAAGTGGTCGCGGAAAAATGGCAAAATATAACGCATGCACCATTATTAGAAGCATATGGTCTAACGGAAACATCACCTTGTGTGACTATTAACCCAAGTCATTTGCAGCAGTTTAATGGCACGATTGGTTTGCCAGTTCCATCGACAGATATTTGTATATTGGATGCTGAGGAGAATGAAGTACCTATTGGCCAACCAGGTGAGTTAGCTGTGAAGGGCCCGCAAGTGATGAAAGGGTACTGGAATAATCCAGCTGAAACGGCAAAAGTCTTTACTAAAGATGGTTGGCTTTTAACGGGTGACATTGCATCAATTGATGAAAACGGTTACGTGCGTCTTCTTGAACGAAAAAAAGACATGATTTTGGTGTCTGGTTTTAATGTTTATCCAAATGAAGTAGAAGATGTTTTGGCACAGTTAAAAGGGGTGCATGAGGTTGCTGTTGTCGCATTCCCTGATGAGAATTCTGGCGAAGTGCCAAAAGTATTTATTGTTAAAAATGACCCTAACTTAACAGCCGATAATGTCATTCAATACTCGCGGGAACATTTAACACCTTATAAGGTTCCTAAGTATGTTGAGTTTGTTGAAGAATTACCAAAAACAAATGTAGGAAAGATATTAAGGCGGGCGCTGCGAAGTTCATCGGTACCGCATTAAATTTTATCATATTGATGGAAATATTTGAGCTGACAGGAATAGATCAGGCTTAGGAGACATTCGTAGTATCTGAACGAGTCTGCCCTTTTTTATTTTTATATGAGGGAAAGTGGACAGGAGTCCACTTTAGCAAAAGTCGGAATGGAAACGTCTTTTGCGACCAAATATAAAAATAAAAAAGGGCAGACTCGTTCAGATACTACGAATGTCTCCTAAGCCTGATCTATTCCTGTCGAATTCCTAATGTTCATGGTATAATCTTGCAGTTAAAATTCACTGAAAAATGCAGCCTACTATGGATAATCCAGTCGCTAAAGAAGTCCAAAAAGTTAGTGTAGAAAATGAATTAAAAAGATCTTATCTCGATTACGCAATGAGCGTCATCGTAGGTCGGGCACTTCCCGATATTCGTGATGGTCTCAAACCAGTGCATAGGCGTGTGTTATATGCCATGCATGAATTGGGGAATGATTGGAATAAGCCTTATAAAAAATCAGCCCGTATTGTGGGTGATGTAATTGGTAAATATCATCCTCATGGCGACACAGCAGTTTACGATACCATTGTGCGTATGGCGCAGCCCTTTTCCATGCGTTATTTATTAGTAGATGGCCAAGGAAATTTTGGTTCAATTGATGGCGATGCTGCAGCAGCCATGCGTTATACCGAAATCCGCATGTCTAAGTTTGCGCATGCACTGTTGGCTGATATTGAGAAAGAGACCGTCGATTTTACGCCAAATTACGACGAAAACGAATTAATGCCCATTGTTTTGCCTACTAAAATACCACATTTATTAGTCAATGGTTCATCTGGTATTGCGGTGGGTATGGCAACCAATATTCCACCACATAATTTGACAGAAATAATTCAAGCTTGTTTAGCATTTATCGATAATCCGGAAATCAGCATTAATGAAATGATGGAGCATGTTCCTGGGCCTGATTTTCCTACTGGTGGAATTATCCAGGGCAAAAATGGAATTTATGAAGCCTATCATACTGGCCGCGGCAGGGTAGTCGTGCGTGCGAAAACCCAAATTGAATCAGATGAAAAAGCTACCAAAGAGCGAATTATCATTACTGAGTTACCTTATCAGGTAAATAAAGCACGCTTAGTAGAGCGGATTGCTGAGTTAGTAAAAGAAAAGAAAATTGAAGGCATTACAGCATTGCGCGACGAATCAGATAAGCAAGGGATGCGTGTTGTCATTGAACTTCGCCGCGGCGAAAATGTTGATATTGTTCTTAATAATTTGTTTGTGCATACGCAAATGCAAAGTGTGTTTGGCATTAACATGGTTGCATTAGCGGATGGTCAACCTAAAATCCTTAACCTCAAACAGCTAATTGAAGCTTTTGTTAGGCATAGGCGAGAAGTGGTGACTCGCCGCACTGTATTTGATCTTAAAAAAGCTCGTGATCGTGTGCATATATTGGAAGGATTAGCGGTCGCACTGTCTAATATCGATGCGATGATTGTATTGATCAAACAAGCAAAAGACCCTGCAACAGCGAAGGCACAGTTGATACAACAGACATGGCAGGCGGCGCAAACGATAGAAATCTTGACTCGAGCTGGCAAGCATGACGTATTAACACAGACGACAGAAATTTATGGGTTGTCCGATGACGGGTACCGGCTATCTCCAGAACAAGCACAAGCTATCTTAGATATGCGGTTGCATCGGTTAACTAATTTGGAACAAGATAAAATTGTTGCAGAACATAAGGAATTACAGGGGTTAATCAAAAAATTGATGGAAATCCTTCAAGATTCAACCCGTCTTATGCAAGTCATTCGGGATGAATTAAATGTTATTAAAACTGAATTTGGTGATGTAAGGCGAACAGAAATCGCGGCGACTGAAGAAGGGGATGTTCTCATTGAGGATCTTATTCCTGATGAAGAAGTGGTGGTTACACTTTCGCACGAAGGTTATGTGAAAACCCAACTGCTGGATGTTTATCAGGCACAACACCGAGGCGGCCGTGGAAAGTCAGCCACCACGATGAAGGAAGAAGATTTTGTTGAATATTTAATTGCTGCAAGAACGCATGATACCGTTTTGTGTTTTACTAATCATGGCAAGGTTTACTGGCTCAAGGTTTATCAATTACCACAGGCCAACAGAGCGTCACGCGGTCGTCCTATTATTAATATATTGCCTTTAGCAGAAGGGGAAAAGGTCAATGCCTTTTTACCTGTGCGTGAGTACCATGAAAATCAATATGTAGTGATGGCTACTTCCATGGGCCTGGTTAAGAAAGTATCGCTTGTTAATTTCTCACGCCCACGTTCATCTGGCATTATAGCGGTTGCTTTAAATGAGGGTGATTACTTGGTCCAGGCTGACATTACAGATGGTAATCATGATCTTATGTTATTTACTGACGCAGGTAAGGTAGTTCGGTTCCCTGAATCAAAAGTGCGTTGTATGGGCAGGCAAGCTGCTGGCGTACGTGGAGTAAAATTACAAGATGGCCAAAAAGTAGTTTCGTTAATTGTATCTCGTGAAGGTGATATTTTAACTGCTACAGAAAATGGTTATGGGAAACGGACGGCGCTGGAAGAATATCGTTTAAGTGGGCGCGGTGGCCAAGGTGTTATCTCGATACAATCAAGTGACCGGAATGGCAAGGTGGTTAGTGCTGTGCAAGTCAACCAAGAAGATGAAGTGATGTTAATTAGTAACAAAGGAACCCTTGTGCGTGTTCCTGTCTCTGAAATATCAGTGATTGGACGTAATACTCAAGGTGTACGCCTTATTCAGCTTGGTGAGAGTGAAGTACTAGTTAGTCTTGAAAGAATTGCAAATATCAAAGGAGAAGAGAAGGAATGATCTTTCAAAAGGAGCCTGTCATTACTATTGATGGTGCAAGTGGTACAGGAAAAGGAACGGTAAGCCAGGTACTTGCAAGCCGGCTTGGCTGGAAGTTTTTAGATAGTGGAGCATTGTATCGAGTATTAGCGTTAGCTGCTCAAAAGCATGGGGTTGTGCTTGATAATGAGAAAGCTTTAAAAGTACTCGGAGAACACCTAGATGTGCAATTTATTGCGCAAGAGAGTGAAATTTCTAAGATCATTCTTGAAGGGGAAGATGTGACTGATGTCATTCGTACGGAGAAAATTGGTAACGCCGCTTCTATCGTTGCAGCGTTGCCTGCTGTCCGTGCTTCATTGTTAAGCAGGCAACGAGCATTTAGAGATGTGCCTGGATTGGTTGCTGATGGGCGGGACATGGGAACAGTGGTTTTCCCCGATGCGGAATTAAAGATATTTCTTATTGCTAGCCCGGAAGAACGGGCTTTAAGGCGTTATAACCAGTTGAAGGAAAGAGGTATTAGTGTTACCCTGAGCGATCTTATAAAAGAGCTGCGTGAGCGTGATAGACGTGACCAAGAACGCGCTGTAGCACCGCTTAAACCCGCTGAAGACGCGGTTCGTATTGATACTGATCATTTGAGTGTTGAGCAGGTAGTTGAGCGGATTTTATTCGAGATTAAACAAAAAAAGGCCTTTCCTGCTACCTCATTCCCAATAACGATTGAATTCGTAGAGATGGGGATAGCAGAATAAGATGATTAACACAGGATTGAGTTGTATTTCTATAGGTGACACAGGAAGCGTTAATGTTCTAGCACAACAGTGCGATAGAAGTGAATCGCTTACCACCAGCATAGTAGAATGTCAGCCATCCTTAACCGTTATAGTGAATTGAGGTTCTAGTGAACAAAAATATGGGCGAGTCTTTTGCGCAATTATTTGAGAAAAGTCTAACTGATACCCCTATGCTGCCTGGTGCGATTATTTCTGCTACCGTTGAGCGTATTGAAGATAAGTATGTAATTGTTGATGCAGGATTAAAATCTGAATCCTATATATCAATCGATCAATTTTATGATGAAAGTGGAAAATTAGAAATTAAGGTAGGCGACGAAGTTAAAGTAGCGCTTGAAGTATTAGAAGATGGCTTTGGTAGTACAAGGCTTTCACGTGAACGAGCAAAGCGTCTCGAGTCCTGGTCTCACTTGGAACGTGCATACGAATCAAAAGAAACTATTCGCGGTGTGGTCGTTGGCCGAGTGAAGGGTGGATTTACGGTTGAAATTAATAAAGTTAGAGCTTTCTTACCAGGTTCATTAGTGGATGTTAAGCCTATTCGCGATCCTGAAGCATTTGAAGGCAAAGAATTCGAATTTAAAGTCATCAAAGTTGACCCCAAACGTAATAATATTGTTGTTTCTCGTCGTGCTGTATTAGAAGCTGAAAGCAATGTAGAGCGCGCAGCTGTTCTGGAAAATATTAATGAAGGCGATCAAGTTAAAGGTATCGTGAAAAACCTTACGGACTATGGTGCATTTATTGATTTAGGTGGTGTAGATGGTCTGTTGCACATTACAGATATGTCTTGGAAGCGAATCAAACATCCAAGCGAAATCCTTAATATTGGCGATGAAATTAAAGTTAAAGTTTTAAAAATTGACCGTGATAATGTTCGGGTATCACTCGGTCTTAAGCAGTTAGGTGGCGATCCATGGCAAGATATTAGCCAACGTTATCCTGTTAATGCTAAGATCAGTGGCCGTGTTACTAATATTACCGATTATGGCTGTTTTGTTGAAATCGAAGAAGGGATTGAAGGGTTGGTTCACGTTTCTGAGATGGACTGGACAAATAAGAATGTTAATCCTAATAAAGTCATTCATTTAGGCCAGGAAGTTGAAGTGATGGTGCTAGATGTTGATGCTGAGCGTCGTCGTATTTCGTTGGGTATCAAGCAGTGTACTGCTAACCCATGGGCTGCATTTGCTGAAAATCACCAAAAAGGCGAGCAAGTCAAAGGTAAGATAAAGTCTATTACAGATTTTGGCATCTTTCTTGAACTTGATGGTGGCATTGACGGGTTGGTTTATCTTTCTGACATTGCTTGGAGCGAAACAGAAGCCCAGGATACGCTGCGTAAGTATCAAAAAGGTGATGAACTTGAGGCGGTGATTTTAACTATTGATGTTGAACGTGAACGTATCGCATTGGGTTTAAAACAATTAGCTGAGGATCCTCTTGCAAGTTACCTCATTGAAAATGAAAAAGGTACCGTGGTCGCAGGTAAAGTAGTTGAAGTGGAGCAAAAACATGCCATCATTGAACTTGCTGAGGGTATTCGCGGCGTGCTGCGTGCGTCAGAAATTTCTACTGATAAAATAGAAGATGTTCGTACCAAGCTAAACGTTGGTGAGGCTATTGAAGCAAAAATTATGGGTACCGATAGAAAGATTCATGCGATTACTCTTTCTATGAAAGCTAAGGATGGAAAAGCACCACCTGTTAAGAAAGCTGCTAAGGCAACTAAAACTGTTAGTGCTGCTGCTTCTTCTGGCAGTAAGAAGAAAAAAACGTCTGAGTCAGGTCTTAAAACCACATTTGGTGATTTATTTAAAGATCACATCAATGGCACAGATGACAAAGAGAGTGAAGAAAAGTAGAAGTGATTTAAGGTTAACTGACTTATGTTCATCATTCTCCCCAACGAAAGCTGGGGAGAATGTTTTTACGAACACCATGAAAGAATTGGCATTTTACTGAAACGCTGATTCTATCACGCTCTTTCAGTACGGTTTTACAATAACTTTAGTTCCGGTTTTTGCAAAATCGAATCGTAACCATTCGGCATCAGATACGTGCATACGTACACAGCCATGGCTAATGTTTCCCTCGACTACTTCTCCTGATCCATGTAATCCTTGATTGCCATTAAAAAACATGCAGTAGGGCATCGGGGCTCCGCCTTTAGGGAGTGGATAGATACTTGATTTGCAATCTGCGCTGCCTAATGACTGGATGCGAAAATGTCCCGCTTTGGTTTTGCAGGGACGTCCTATATCGGGGCACCATGATGAACCAGCGGTTGCTAACCCTGAGCGGACTAAGTTTCCACCACTATCATATGCTCCCCATGTATGCACATTAGGGTCTACTACAATGACTTTTTCTTTGGTTTCGATTTGGGTGGGTAATCGCGAACCATAGCCCGTAGGGTAGTTAGCCGCATACACTGGTGCTGTTAAACTATCGTCGGAATATGTATCAGACATAGAAGAGCAAGAGCTTAACGCGAGTGAAACAGTACAGCATGCTAAAAACGAAATACCTGATCCAACACTTCGCATATCAAGCACTCCTTTTTTTGTTCTACAGTTTTATTGTAACGTGAAATTTCATGTTTTATCTGGAATATCTTGATATAAATAGGTTGCAATATAGAAAACAAATAGGAAATACATGGTTGTATTTCTTATTAGAAGATGAAGTTTAATGTATTCTTGTAAGATATTATTTTATTTAATATTATAATATTTACCGAGCAATTATGGGGTAGCCATCGGATCCTAAAAAACGGAAGCGCTGCGATGTCGAAGCCATGAAGACTCGTTAATTAGGAAGGCAAGCGTAGGAATAAAGGCTACCATTAAGGGTAATGATGGGTGCCACCACGATAATCTTCAACACAATAATGTGCTTCGTTATGAATATCGGCATCTCTGTTATCCATCTGTATATAACTGGGGCCAATGGGGACTTTTCCATGCCCTCCTGGAATATCTAAGACATAAGTGGGTTGACACATTCCAGAGAAACGGCCGCGGAGCTGTTTCATAAGGCGCTGTCCTTCTGCAATGCTTGTTCGAAAATGTTCTGTTCCTTTTGCTAAATCGCCATGATGGAGATAATAAGGTTTAATACGGTTTTTTATAAAACAACGCATCAAGGCACTCAGTGTTTCAATATCATCATTAAGGTTTTTTAGCAAGGTAGTTTGGCTTAACATTGGAATCCCTGCATCCACTAACGCTGCACAAGCTTTTATTGCGTCTTTGGTGAATTCTTTAGGGTGGTTGGCGTGTAAAAGAACATAGACTGGCTTGTCACATTTGAGTGCAGTGACCATTTCAGCATTAATTCTCACTGACTCAACGATAGGTACTCGAGTATGGATGCGTATCACCTCAACATGATCAATGGCATTGAGCCGATCAATGAATTTTTTTAATAGAGTAGGCTTTAGAATGAGTGGATCACCACCCGTCATGATCACTTCCCATATTTCTTGATGATCATTGATGTAAGTAAATGCATTTTCAAGTTCTTCTGAGGTGAGGGTTTCAGAAGGTGTGCCGACTTTTTCTTTGCGAAAGCAAAACCGGCAATAAACTGGGCATACATGAAGAGGAACAAAAAGGCAGCGATCTGGATATCGGTGAATAACTCCTTTTACAGTAGTATGGATGTCATCCCCGATGGGATCCGTATGTTCGATAGGAGAAATATTAAGCTCTTTTATATGAGGAACAAATTGTTTAGCGATAGGATCATCTGGATCTGATTTATCAATTAATTGATGCATTTGATCAGTAATAGAGATAGAGAAATTTTCAACTACTTTTTGCAAAGTAGACAAATCAGATTTTTTCACTAGGTCATTTTGAGTTAAGCTGCTTAATGTGCGGATCGATTTCTTATTCATATTCTTCTGATGGTTTTCTCATGAGATATACACAATGATAGACGCGCAATTATCAGGGATTTCGCTGTCGCCTAAAAACAATAGGGTGACTGTCTTCAGCAAAATCCCCGCATAATTATATACATGTTGGTGGCATTAGACCCTAAGGAATTATAAGTCTAGTCCATTCTTTTAACTTTGATAGTACCTTGTGTTTTAAGCGTGCCATCCTGATTAAAGACAGGTGCAGTATCCTGTTCTACAATGATGCTGGTGTAGAATTTGTTTGGGTCAATATCTACCCCAATCAGGTCTTTGTATAATACATAAGCAGAGGCTTTAATCGGTAAAATATCAATTCTTACAATGGCTGGGGGCAGTGTGCCTAATTTACCACATGCATTTTTCCCGCCTGCACCTGCAATATTAGGATTATTGTGATAGCCAATATTATTTTCTGTCCAGCAGGGTGGATGATTACCAGCACCATCGTAATATTTGACCATGATATTTGTCTTGGTCGCATCTGGTGCGGTAGGATTAGAGAGATTATTCATTATTACAACCAATTGCGTAGACCCAGAAGCAGCCATTGGAGCCAAAAGATTGTTTGCTGTTGCAAAACAGGAAATAGAAAAAACAAATGAAAATAAGAGGGAAATCACTATTATTTTAAATTTCATCACTGTTCCAACCAGATATTTTAGTAGATAGATATTAGTTTAATGGGAAGATCTCTAATATCTTTAAGTTTTATTAACGTGTCGCATGGTCAATATTTTATCAGGAAGTGTTTAAATGTAAAGATATCTTTGAGGCAACTGAAGGTAACAGGTTAAAGGACAAAAGATATTGTTTATTTTATAGACATCAATATAATGTTTTCGCTAAGCATTCATTAAGAACATATGAGGAGTGGATCGTAATGAGAATAAGAGTAGAATCCTTTGATTTTGATAATTGTGTGTTTCATCCAAAGTACATTAAACGTATTGAACAATATGATAATAAGAACAACAAAGAATCATTAGCACCTTTAATAGAGGAAAATCAAAACCTTATAGAAAAAGTAGCAGGAAACGCTCAAGCGGAGCAAGTGATATTAATGGTCGGATCTAATAGACAGTCTTTTTTGTGTGATTATGGGAATAGTGAACGTAATCGTACTCCCTCATGTTTTTTTGCAATCAACCAATTACGTAGGGTTTTTACAGAAAAAATCCCTTATGCTTCTGTTAAGGTGGATGATTATTTATTATCGGATACCTATGGGCGAAATCCGGCCGGCGAAAACTTCTCTCGAGCCTTGGAATATTATCATAATATTTCTTCTGATTATGAATTTTCTGATTGTGTATTTGATGATTCTAAATTAACGATTTTATATGCACAGATGCACAAAATTGCTTCTGAAAATCCAGCGGCTAGTATTGTGTATAACTTTTATGATGATAGATATAATCCAACGAATAAACTATCTAAAGATCCTGATATTTTGAATAAACTGGCAAAATTTTTTAATGAAAACCAAGATTTGATACCAAACAACATACAATTATGCCTATATCACTATGCTGGAGAAAATATTACAACGATAGATACAATCCAAGGTCTAGGAGCAATTGATTATAATTATCAAGAAAATGTTATTGAATTGGCCTGTTATGTTGTTCAAGATTTTAGAAAATATGACGGGTCGCTTGTTGATGTTTTGGGATGTCTTCTTGAGAATCGCGGCAAAAAGTTAGCTCAATTTAAGAAACAGCATCAGACAGATAAGAAGGAATTTGATGATAGGCAAGTGGTGGCAACATCAAATTATTTGAGCCCTACTGTTCCGACTGCAGTGATGACAGGGTTTCAAGGTGCTGCCTACGCTATGTTGGCTGCAGGAGTAGTGGGCTTTGATAAGGGCATTGTTGGTGCTGCTGCAGCTGGTTTTATCAGTGGTGTGTTAAGCAAAACTATAGAGATTTATTGGGGACCTAACCTTCTTAATAACTTAATACCATCTCCGTCTACCACTGCGATTAGCATTTATTCTAGTATGATAGGAACAGGGTTGACGGCTATCTTAGATATTGGTGGCTTGCATCTTTCCAAGATTTTGCCTACAGGCCATCAAGACACTCAATCGATGATAGGTGAGCATTCTGTTATTTATTCTTCTGTGTTAGCTGGATTGTCTGCTTATTCATTTTTTAAATCTAGACGACATAATGAATATGTTCAATCTCAGCATGAAAATAAATTGGGTTTTGCCAAAAACTAAAAATCAGTACGTTCATGGGATCCTATAGCTACCCCGTGAACCTACAAAAAATTAATTAGGGTTTATTGAAGACAATGAAAACTCGGTCACAAATCGACCGAGTTTTCTTGTTTGTGGGTAAAGTAAAAATGCTAATTTCGAACGTTGATACCACCAACGACCACCGCTTGTGGACCTGGAACAGATAGATTTTCCCCTATTACACCAAAATAATACACTGCTGGGCTAGCAAATGCCGTCCATATTCTTAATTCAAGCATTGCTTGGCTGCCTGGAGATAGCGTGATGTTATTGGTATTCAATAATCCCACAATGGAGTTTGAAGATTTTGCTACTGAGAAAGAAAATTGAGAAGGTGTGCATGCGCTACTATCGTTATTTTTCACCGTTACAATATAACTCACCACTCCGCCAGGATGTACTACTTGTATGGTATCAGGCGTTATTTGCATCGTATGTGTAGCTCGTACACATACTGGTGGTGGTGTATTTCCAAATTTGACTGATACTTTTGCACTGCTCGCATTGATAGAGTTTGTAGTAATAGTTACTCCACCATTAGGTGCATTCGGGTCTTTAAAGGTTTGTCCAGGAAGCAGAGTAACCATGGAAAGACTGGGTGTGAGTGGTGACATGTCTAACAAATCACTCGAGTTGCCATTAATACTATTTCCTTGATGAACTAGTACACCTCGTGTGAAGTCACAGCTTGTACCACAAGAACCTAAAGATACATCAAACCCAATAGGTTGTCTAAACTCTAAATAGTAGTAATCTTGCGAACCATTTGGATTGGTTTTCTTAAGAATTTTTAAGCCTTTTATGTTATTTGCCGGTGTTGTACCTCTTGTTTCATAGGGGAAAATAGTAAAATCTCCCGAAGAAGTAACAGTTTGAATGGTGGGTGAACTGCCGTAATTTAACCAACCCAGTCTTTCTTTTTGATAGGCGTTAAAATGCGTGCCCCATCCACTGCCCATGGTATCGGTATAATCACCGTATTCCGTTAAGGTGCAATTTCCTTCTGTACTAGATCCTGGGCATCGTAAAAAACGAGAGTGCCATATTCCAAGATTATGTCCTAGTTCGTGGCCTACGACTCTCAGATCATTATAGCCGTTGATCCAGGATCTACTATAAGTCGGTGATCCAATCGTTCCTAAGCCAGCCCAAAAGCAGCTTGAGGTAGTTGGAAAGAGGAAAATTCTGCGTGGATAAGGCGAGAGATCAATGCCAGCTTGAGCAGCAGCGTTTTCTGCAAGAATGGGAATATTATTGGTTAGCGTATCACAGTCAATGTTACTGTTTAGGGGAATGGTATACCAGCCAATAGCATTGCCCACGATGGTTGTTTGATTATAGGACAATTCAAAATATTGGTTATTAACAGTATTGAAGACGAGATCGCCGACAGCTTCTCTGGTCCAAGGTTTGTTAGTGGGTTGATTTTGAAAATTGACTAGAATGGCAATGGTTTTTTGGGGGCCTAAGGTGCCTGGAAGTGCTGTCGTTTCTTTTTTAAGAACGACTAAATTCTCATCGGAAACAAGGAGCCGATCATATCCATTTGGCATTGAAAAAGAGACTGCTTTACGTAGTTTAACGATCATGCCAGTTTTTAATGTACTTCCAGCGTGGCCAAGAAAATATAAATAATACAATTTTCCATCTTTTGTTTGCAGTACATATTGGATTGCTTCACCTTTGCCATCTAAATATAAGGCGGCTCGAATTTCTAAGTTTCCCTCAATATCAGTGATTTCTTTTTCTATGTAAGGAGCAAAATCTTTAGGAAAAGCATCAGCCACATTTTTTGTCAACAAGACACTGGCTAGATTGTTAGGCGGATTGTTTAAGCTCTTCATTAACGCTTCACGCCTTAATTGAGCAGTGTGAATGGCCTTATCGCGCGCTGTACCAGATACTTCTTGTCCAGAAGAAAAAAGGCGGCTAAAGGTGATTAATTCTTCTGTTAACTTTTTTAAAGGAGCTATTTCACTACTCCATCCGATTAAAGAAAAAGAAGATAAAATGAAAAAAATTAGCAGATGAAACAGATGCTTTCTAAGGTTGAACAAACTCTTCATGAGATAACTCCTTATTAAATTAAAAAACTCCTTCACAAGCATTCCTGAAATGAAACGAGTAGGTAGTTTTTTCAACAAGAACAAGCAGGCAGAAGCCTACGAGGACAAAACTCGATCAACGATGAGCGTGTTTTGCGGTGAGTTGTTCAAAAAAACTATCTACTCGCTTCATTTCAGGAACCTTGCACTCCCTTTTCCATCAGTTGGAGTAGCGGTAAATCTGCTATGTTTAAGATAGTGTATGTTCGCTATAGAAACAATAAGTAAATATCTCCTATTCGCACTTTTTATTAGTCATTACCGTTCATCTTAATTACAATTAGTTACGATACAAGAAATTGTCTTTTTTCCATACAACCAAATGGTATTCAATATGAAAAAATTATTACTTAAACCGATTAATTTGTATCTTGCTGCGGTGATCTTGGGTTTATTAAGTGGTATCTATGAGAATAACGGTTTATACCAAGTTGCTGAATTTTTTTCTAATCTATTTATCCGGCTATTTCGTTGTTTGGGCACACCTATTATCGCGGTTTCTCTTATTACGACGCTCTCTTCGTTTAGCCATGCTGAAATATCGACTACGGGTAGAAAAACCCTTGTTTACACTATTGCAACAACTATCATTGCTGCTTTGACCAGCATGGCATTATATCTTTTAATACAACCGCTTTCATCCAGCATGCCTGCTAGTAGCGCTGCTGGCTACACGTCACAGGATGGTTCCTATCTCAAGCATATTACTAATATCGTCCCTACTAACTTTTTGTCTCCTTTTATCGATAATCAGGTTATTACTATATTGTTCCTCGGTATTGCGATTGGGTTTGCAATCCGTTGTATTCCTAATAAAGATGCACAACAAACGGTAATGCAATTTTTTAGAGGTTTACAAAGTATATTATTTGTATTGACAAAATGGGTGGTTGCGATATTACCTATCGGTATTTATGGCTTTGTGTGTGTTTCTGTTGTTCAATATCAGCATGGTTTTAACATACAAAGCTTGGGACAGTATTTTGCTGTTATCTTACTAGCGAATTTCATACAAGGGTTTTTGGTTCTGCCAGTTTGGTTAAAATGTAAAGGTATTAAGCCATTTGATTCCATGAAAAAAATGATGCCGGCTTTATCAGTTGCCTTTTTTTCGAAATCATCATCTGGTACATTGCCGCTAACTATTGAAACCGCAGAAAAACGCTTAGGCTTAAACGCAAGTGTGACTCGATTTGTCTTGCCTCTCTGTACGACGATTAATATGAATGGTTGCGCAGCATTCATCTTCACAACAGTCATATATGTTATGCAAAGTAATGGTGTGGCTATTTCAATCGGTACCATGATCGCTTGGGTGTTGATTGCAACTATTGCTGCTCTGGGTAATGCTGGTGTTCCTATGGGTTGTTTTTTTCTGAGTGCGACTTTACTAACTAACATGAATGTACCTATTGAACTCTTAGGTTTAATTTTACCTATTTACAGTGTAATAGACATGGTAGAAACATCTTTAAATGTCTGGTCTGATTCATGTGTGGCGAATGTAGTAAATAAAGATTTATTATCTTCTCTAGATACCGATATTACTCGCTATCCTGTACCGCAGGAGATGTCGTGAGTAAAAGTTAAGTATATATGGTGCTATCTACTCGCTTCCGTTTTTTAGGATCAGATGGCTACTTCCACGAAAGCAGTATATAACCTATTGTAAAGAAAAAGCGGCTAGGTTTCTTCTTTATTTATGACTAAAAATATAGCGCTTGGACCGCGTAATACATTTAATAACAATTCTTTATTTGCTTTGGCGGTGGCTGCTTTTAATTCATCGATATTATTTATTTTTTGTTGATTTACAGAGGTAATAATGTCTCCTGGGCGTAAATCAGAATGCCAGGAATTGCTGTCCCGTTCCACTGATACCACTAAAACAGCTTGTACATTGCCATGGATGGGGCTCAGTGCACTAAAATTTTTCAAACCGACGCCATAGAGAAATGGATTCATTTGCTCGATCATTTTCTTGCGTTTTTTAGGGTCTGACAATGTCACATTAATAGTGATTGGTTTATTGTTACGTAGAACATTAATATTAACTTTAGAATCTACTCGTAAAAAACCTATTGTATTAACGACGTCACTCGCATTTTTAATATTATTACCACTCACGGAGGTGATAATGTCTCCGACTAACATGCCTCCTTGCTGTGCTGGAGAATCGGGCAATACTTGTGTGACAACAGCTCCTGTAAATGAATTCAGATGAAATGCGCTGGCTAGCTCAGGCGTAATGTCTTGTGCTCCAATGCCTAACACGCCACGTTTAACATTTCCGTATTCTAGCAATTGCAACATAACACTTTTTGCCATGTTAGATGGTATGGCAAATCCAATGCCAATACTACCGCGGTCTGGTGCGAGAATAGCAGTATTAATACCGACTAACTGCCCTTTCATATTGATTAATGCACCACCAGAATTGCCGGGATTAATAGAAGCATCTGTTTGAATAAAATTTTCATAATTTTCTATTCCTAGGGTGGTTCGGCCTAGAGCACTTACAATGCCGGAGGTGACAGTTTGGTTTAAACCAAATGGATTACCAATGGCAGCAACAAAATCACCTACTTTGACATCATTTGAGTTTCCCATTTGTATAGCAGTAAGGTTTTTTGCTTTGATTTGCAATAATGCAATGTCAGAAGGTTTGTCCATCCCAATGATCTTGGCGGTATAGTGGTAACCGTCACTTAAGGTGATAGTTACTGTTTGTGCATCTGCGATAACATGTGCATTTGTCAGGATAAAACCATTTTTTGCATCAACAATAACGCCAGAAGCAACAGAAACAAATGTATTGGATTCTTTCTCATCATCGCTACGGTCATTTTTATTATGTTGTTTTTGAAGTTCACGTAATGTATTGATATCAGTGACTTTAATTTGTGCTTTTATGTTGACTACAGCAGGTAATACTTGTTGCAGCATAGGAGCAATGCTAACGTCTATGGGGTTAGAGGAAAAGCTGTTCGTGCTCACTACCAGAACAAGTATGAGAGCTATAGTACTGAAGGTGTCACGTAAAAAACCTTTCATATTTATCTGTCCTCTCAGTATTGAGAATAATCAAGTATAGTTTGGACTGCCAGAGGTACGTTATATACAATCATTAGCGAAACCGCTGGTGCGTAATATAATACAATTCTCCTGATAAGAGTAATAGGGGTGAGTCTATATAACAGGAATTCTTGCTGAAAGCAGTCACCCTATTGTTTTTTAGCTCCAAGCACGCCATCCCTGGCGTTTAGGATTGCATCCTGCAATCCAGTCGCCTAAAAACAATAGGGTGACTGCTTTCAGCAAGAATTCCTGTTATATAAGACTCTGGGTCGTTGGTTTAGAGTGGGCTGATCCAAATGACGCTGGCCATTCTTCCTGTTTTTCCTTTATCACGCCGGTATGAAAAAAATAATTCGTCTTGCGTATAAGTACAGAAATGATTGCCATATATTTGTGGCATTGATATACCCATTAAATTCAGCCTGATTTTTGCTAATTCATATAAATTAGCAAGCCATTTACCTGGTGAGTGTGGTGTGAAGGCGGATGCTGAGACAATATGCTCACTGGTAAATGCTTCGTAAACATCATTGCCTACTTCAAATTTTTGCGGACCAATGGCTGGACCTAGCCATGCTAGCAATTCATCACTTGGCTGCTGTAAAGTTTTTAGCGTATTTTCAATAATACCGCTTGCAAGGCCACGCCATCCAGCATGTATCGCAGCGACATGGGTGCCTTGTTTATTGCAAATTAATATGGGTAGGCAGTCAGCAGTTAGCACGGCACAAATTTGGTTAGGTTCTGTGGCATAGGATGCATCGGCAGCTTTTTTTTGATTTTCAGGAGCAGCTTTGATAACGATATTGCCATGGATTTGGGTCAGCCAAATGGGTTTGTTGGGAAGTTGTAATAATGTTTCTAATTGCTGACTTTCTTCTATGTTGCAGGTATAACCACCATGGTTTTTATCGTGGTAGGGTTTTCGTTCTCCCCAGCTGTTGCGTAATGTGGTATAAGCTTTAATATTACATGGTACTGGCCAATCCGGTTGAATATATTTCATTACTTGTTTCTCACCATATCATCTCTTAGTAAAGTGATTAACTGCTGTATATCATTAGGCAAATCAATTTCCCAACGGACAAATTTGTTGCTTCTAGGATGAATCAAGCCTAATGCAAAAGCATGTAAAGCTTGTCGTTTAAATTGTCTTAATTGTTGTATTAATTCGGGAGCCATGTTCTTGACAAGCTGAGTGCGCCCGCCATACGTAGAGTCACCAACAATAGGGTGATGGATATATGCCATATGGACGCGGATTTGATGAGTACGTCCAGTTTCAAGGCGAACATGAAGCCGTGTATGGGCACGATATTTTTCAGCGACACGGTAGTGAGTGATGGCAGTTTTTCCTGTGTCTATTACAGCCATACGTTTGCGTAACAGAGGGTGTCGGCCAATAGGTGCGTCAACATTCCCCCCGCTAATCATGGCACCATAGACAATGGCTTGATACTCACGCAAAATGGCCCGTTTTTTCAATTGGCGTGAAAGGTGTTGTAAAGCCATGGGTGTTTTAGCAATGACTAATAGCCCAGATGTGTCTTTGTCTAAGCGGTGAATAATGCCTGCCCGCGGTAAGGATTGTAATTCAGGAGCATGATATAGGAGCGCATTTAATAGCGTATTATCAGCATTACCTGCACCAGGATGTACTACCAAGCCTACGGGTTTATTAATGACAATGAGTTCATCGTCTTCATAAATAATTTGTAATGGGATAGCTTGCGCCTCCCATTGGGGTTGAAGTTTGAGTATAGGGGTAATTAAGATGGTTTCGCCGCCCTTTATTTTTGTTTTAGTTTTAGCAAGATTTCCATTGACTAAAATAGAGCCTGTCTCAATCCAATGTTGTATTTGTGTTCTTGAATACTCAGGCAGCAGTTTGGCCAAAGCTTGATCTAATCGCTCATTGGCATGAGTCTCGGGAATAATCAGCGTACGATGAGTTTTTTTAATATCTGTATTCATAGTCGGTGAATGATGACAGAAATTAGTTTACAATGCACCCCTGAAAAGATCGGCCTTACCAGATGACCAGGTGCTTAACATGATGAATGAAAGACCAAGAATGAATAAAAAACTAAAAATACTAAAAATATTGTGTGGTACAGCTTTAATGATGGGGTTAATATCATCCTGTTCAACTTCGACAGATCCCTCTGACGCTTACAAGGGGGAGTCAGCTCAGCAAATTTACATGAAAGGAAAAATTGCATTACAAGATAGAAGTTATAGTGAAGCTATCAAGCGGTTCGAAGCGTTGGATGTGCAATATCCTTATGGAGCCCATGCAGAGTCAGCACAATTATATATCATTTATGCATATTATATGAAGGAAGAATATATATTAGCCGTGGCTGCGGCAGATCGGTTTATACGTGTACATCCTACCCATCCTAATGTTGATTATGCTTATTATATGCGTGGTGTTTCAAATTATTATCAGAATATGGGTATTTTAGAAAAACTAGTTTTGGTTGATTTAGCCACTCGGGATTTATCTCAAATTCAGAAGTCTTTTAACGACTTTAATGAATTAATTATTCGTTTTCCTCAGAGTAAATATGTTCCCTCAGCACATCAATATATGGTTTATTTAAGAAATGTTTTAGCAAATCATGAATTGGGTATTGGTGAATATTATTATAATCGTAAAGCTTATGTGGCTTCTGCTAATCGCGCAAGCGGGCTGGTTGCGCATTATCAGGGTGCTCCTGCCGTGGTGGATGGGTTGGTTTTAATGGCAAAATCTTATCATCAATTAGGGTTGAGTAAACTGGAGCAGGATACGATCACTGTACTGAAATATAATTATCCGAATGTGAATCTCCACTCGTAGCGTTTCCATGGCAATCTTTCACGGGGTAGCTATCGGATCCAAAAAAACGGAAGCGAGTAGATAGGACCATGCGCTAGATTGGAAGCTGATAATGTACTAGTACTAGCCTTTAAACCCATTGGTGATGGGATAGCGCCGGTCTTTTCCAAATGACTTATGATTGATGTGCGGGCCTATTGCAGCTTGTTTTCGTTTGTATTCGTTTTTTCGGATCATGTCGATAATTTTAATGACTAAATCACGTTGAAATCCTTGTGCAGCTATTTCATCGACATCTTGTGAGTGATCCAGATAGCATTCCAGTATTTTATCGAGTACAGCATAAGGTGGAAGCGTGTCTTCATCTTTTTGCTCAGGTGCTAATTCTGCGGTTGGCGGTCTTATGATAGTGCGTTCAGGGATTGCTTGGCTTAACTGATTACGATAAACAGCGAGTTGATAAACCAACGTCTTGGGCACATCTTTTAATACAGCAAGGCCGCCCGCCATATCTCCATAAAGAGTACAATAACCAACCGCTAATTCGCTACGATTTCCTGTTGTTAAGACAAGATAGTTAAACTTGTTAGATAAAGCCATGAGAATAGTTGCGCGGCAGCGTGCTTGGATATTTTCTTCAGTCACATCTGTTTTTTTATTGAGAAAACTAGGAGCAAGTAATTCAAGGAAATTTTCATATACTGACTCAATCGAGATGATTTCCATATTAATACCTAAGTTGCGGATAAGCTCAGATGCATCTTGCATACTGATTTTTGCTGTGTGGCGTGAGGGCATGATAACGGCTCGAACTCGGTCTTTCCCCAGCGCATCTACCGCAATGGCGAGTGTCAGTGCAGAATCTATGCCGCCAGAAACACCCACTAACACACCAGGAAAATGGTTTTTATTAATATAATCTCGCACGCTTAATACGAGTGCCTGATAGATTCGTTCTATTTTATTGGGAATGGATAAGGTAGTTGAGCAATGAAATGTTGGTGTAGAGGTAACATCAATATCCACTGGTAAAAGAGTTTCATTAAAAAAACCTGCAAATTGGCATATTTCACCATTTGCATTAATGACCATGGAGCCGCCATCAAAGACGAGTTCATCTTGTCCGCCTACCTGGTTAACGTAGATAATGGGAAGTTGATTGTGTTTTGCTCGCTTGGCTAAAACGGAGACTCGTTGCTCATGCTTGCTGATTTCGAATGGGGAAGCGTTTGGAGAAAAAATAATCTGAGCACCTTGAGCTGCTGCTTCTTGTGTGGGGCCTAGTTTCCATAAATCTTCACAGATGACAAAACCGGTAGATATACCGCCTATAGAGAGTACACAAGATTGTTTGCCTGGCTCGAAATAACGGCATTCATCAAATACGCTATAGTTGGGTAAGCGTTGCTTTGCGTAACAACCAATCACTTTGCCGCTGTAAATTAAGGAGCATGCATTGAATAAATGTTGATTGTCTGTGTGTGGATGCCCCACAAGGCAATAAATGTCCTGAATTTCTGCTATTAATTGTTGTAGCGCTTCATTGGATGCTGAAATAAAGGATGGACGTAGGAGCAAATCTTCCGGAGGATAACCGGTAAGGCTTAATTCAGGAAAGATAATCACATCAGCAGAATATTTGTCACGTGCTGTAATGGCAGCGCGAATATGTTTTTCTAAGTTACCTTTTATATCGCCTACCTGCAGATTAAGCTGCGCTAATACAACACGTAATTTTTTTTGCATTTTCTTTCTCACTTGTTAATGTATATCAATTAATTTAATTTTTTTATCATGGTCTAAGAATAAATGAGGATGTTTAGTTTCTAATTCATTAGTCATAATTAATAGATGATATTTGTGATGCTCTTCTTCATATGCTGCATCAACAATGATTCCGCATGCTTTTATTTTATCTCCATGCAAGGAGTAAATATCTGATCCAGGCAGCGGCGGGATGTCACCCAAGGCTGTGGCAATATAAATATGGTTTTTTAACTTGGCCCGATAATGCATGCGAGCAATAATTTCTTGGCCTGTGTAACAACCTTTTTCAAAATTAATAGCATGTAGTTTGTCGAGATTAATTTCGTGAGGAAGAAACTGACCAGAAGTTTCTGGATAAATGGTTGGTATGCGATCCATGATATTGAAACGTTTCCAATCATTTGAATGTTGTTGACTGGGCTGTGTGATGGGTGGACACCATGTAGTGTTGGCAGTTTTTAAGTTATATATGAACAAGTGGCGTGGTTGATTGGAGTAGATTGGAATGACAGCATATTCTGTTGGCGGATGATCTTGAGCAAAACTAGCATCCATACTGCCAATGACAACAGTTTCTATGCTTGCATCAATTAATTCAATGTTATAAAAAATGGAGTATTTTTTCAGTGCTGTTATTGCAATAGGAATCATGCTGCGCTGCATTAGCATATAATAAGATTCCCGAAACATGAATAAATAAAAAAAACTAATCACTCGCCCCTGTGGGTTACAATGTGCACCCATACAGCTGTGTGATGCTGTGATAGATTCAACATCACAGGTTAATTGGCCTTGTAAGAATTGCTTTACTTCAGTTCCTAAGAGTTTTATAACCCCTAGATCTGAAAGAACATAAGACATAATGACCTCAACTTGCTGATTGGCAGGAAGAACCAGATATTATAATAAATAAAAGAAGATATGGTTAAAAGGTGAAGTTAAGAAAGAAGGGTAACAGCAATGAAAAAAGCATTAATTATGGTCGATTTGCAGAATGATTTTTGTAAGGGCGGTAGTTTAGCGGTGCCAGGCGGCGATGAAGTGATTCCACTGGCTAATGAATTGCAAGCTTATTTTGATTTGATTATAGCGACACAAGATTGGCATCCCCATGATCATACCAGTTTTGCAGCTAATCACCCTGATAAGGGGGTGGGAGACACTATCATCATCGATGGCGTGCCGCAAATTTTATGGCCTAGCCATTGTGAGCAAAGTTCAAGGGGAGCTGAATTTCACCCGGGTCTAGAGACTCGCAAAGTAAGTAAAATTTTTTATAAAGGTGTTGATAAAACGATTGATAGTTATAGTGCTTTTTTTGATAACGCACATCAGCGCTCTACGGGATTAGATGAGTATTTGCGTCATGAGAAAATCGAAGATATTTATATTATGGGTCTGGCGACAGATTATTGCGTAAAGTATTCTGCGTTGGATGCTAGACAGTTGGGTTTTAACGTTTATCTCATAGAGGATGCATGTCGGGGAGTGGCGTTAAAACCTGGAGACATTGCATTGTCACTTGAAGAAATGCAAGCGGCTGGTGTGCGATTAGTGAAATCGAGAGACATTATTGATGCGGGTACGCACGCCGCATAAGGATAAGACGCTTTATTTCAGCCAATGAATAATTTCAATGGGCTCACGTACATAGCCGTCAGCTTGCCATGTAGATGGTTCTTCGCTGGTATGTATATAGCCATATAATGCTACTAATGAGGTAGTCCCAGCAGCTTTACTGGCCATCACATCGGTGGCCGCATCGCCAACATATAAGCAATGCTTAGGTTCTTGCCGCAACAGCTCACATGCATAACGTATGGGCGCAGGATCAGGTTTATGTGTAGGGAGGGAGTCACCGCAAACCACGCAAGCTGGTCTATGGTCAATTTGTAAATTCTTTAATAAGGCCATAGTATGTTTGGTGAGTTTATTGGTGACTATTCCCCAGGGGATCTGGTTGCTTTCTAAATGGGTCAGTACATTTTCTATGTTGGGAAAGAATTGTGTGGAATCAGAGAGATGTTGTTCATAGATGGCTAGAAATTTTTCTCGTAACAAGTTGAATGTGGGATGGTGCTCATCTATTTCAAATGCTTGTTTTATCATTGCTTTTGAGCCATAGCTTGCAATGGGTCTTACAGCGGACATAGGTAAGACTGGCATGCCATACTCTCCTCGTAGAAGATTGACAGTGAGTGTGAGGTCAGGAGCGGTATCTAGTAATGTGCCATCTAAATCAAAAAGTACGGCGCGAAATGAAGTCATTATTGTGCTCTTTTGGTGAGAAACAAATAATTCACAGAGATGTCCTGAGTGAAGCTGAATTTTTGTGAAAATGGGTTGTATGAGATTCCTTTCATCTCTTGTGGTATCAAATCGGCTTGCCTTGCCCAACGGGTTATTTCTGACGGACGGATGAATTTTGCATAATCATGAGTATTTTTAGGTAAAATCTTCAGTAAATATTCTGCACCTAAAATGGCAAAAAGATAGGATTTAGGGTGACGGTTTAGGGTAGAAAAAAACACGTATCCTCCCGGTTTCACCAGCCTTGCGCATGCTTGAATGACTGAAGAGGGGTCAGGTACATGTTCCAACATTTCTAAACAAACTGCAGCATCATATTGAGAGGGGCGTTCAGCCGCAATAGATTCAGCAGAGGTACATAAATATTCGACATCTATGCCAGATTCTAACTGATGTAATTTCGCAACCTCAATCACAGACGGGTTCATATCAATACCAGTCATATGAGCACCATGAATAGCGAGACTTTCTGTGAGTATTCCACCCCCACAACCAATATCGATCATCGTTTTACCTGTTATATCAATTATTTCTTTTATATAACTTAATCTTATAGGATTTATTTGATGCAGTGTTTTAAGTTCACCCTTGGGATCCCACCAATGTGCTGCTAAGCTGGCAAATTTTGCTAGCTCTTGTGCATCATAGTTTTGATTCATGTTGTGATTATCTACCTTTTAATGCTTTATTCTAATTTGACGATACTTTAATTTAAACAGTATGTTAGCATAAACGAACATTTAAGCATAGTAGAAGAGCTCAAGGAACCTTTGATCTTGCCCCCATGAAGTGATCTGTTTATCATCTATACCCGTAGCGTTTCACTTAAGTGTTTTATTGACTAGTGTCTTGCCAGTAATATCAGCGTGATTAAGGAGAGGTGGATGTCTGAATCAGCCATGCAGAATGAATTTATAAATGAACCGAAATCGGTTTATTTAAAAGATTATCAAGTTCCAGCCTATTTAATTGATAAAGTGGATCTTGAGTTTGATCTTAATGAGGATCACACCCTTGTTAAATCCTATTTACGCGTACGTCATAATCGGCTTAGCGCGAGCAAGGTAAAAGATTTAGTATTGAATGGAGTAGAGTTAGTCTTAGAATCCATTAAGATAAACGGCAATTTGCTTAGTAATGCACAATTTCAAGTGACGGACCAGTGGTTAATGGTTCACAATGTGCCAGACAATTTTGATCTTGAAATAACAACAAGAATTTATCCACAAAAAAATACTGCCTTAAGTGGATTATATCGGTCTACCAATACTTATTGCACGCAATGCGAGGCGGAAGGTTTTAGGCGAATAACTTACTTTGTCGATAGACCTGACATATTGTCTTGTTACACGGTAAAAATCGCTGCAGAGGAGTCAAGATTTCCTTATTTATTATCTAATGGAAATTTAATAGATTCAGGAAAGTTAGAGAATGGTAAGCATTGGGTAAAATGGGAAGACCCATTTAAAAAACCGTGTTACTTATTTGCTTTAGTCGCAGGTGACTTTGACGTGATTGAAGATAAATTCATTACTCAATCTAATCGCGAAATTAAATTACTTATCTATGTTGAAAAGGGTTATGGCAGTCAAGCTTATCATGCGATGTATGCTTTAAAAGAGGCGATGCGTTGGGATGAAAAAGCTTATGGGCGTGAATATGATTTAGATACCTACATGATTGTTGCTATTGGTGACTTTAATATGGGTGCCATGGAAAATAAGGGCTTAAATATCTTCAATACAAAATATGTTTTAGCCAAGCCTGAAATAGCAACCGATACAGATTATATGCATATCTTGTCTGTCATTGGCCATGAGTATTTTCATAATTGGAGTGGTAACCGTGTGACTTGCCGTGATTGGTTTCAACTAAGCTTGAAGGAAGGGTTAACGATATTTAGAGATCAAACTTTTTCTGAAGACATACTTTCACGCGCAGTCATGCGTATTCAAGAAGTCAATGGATTGCGAGAAGTCCAATTCTCTGAAGATGCAGGTCCATTAGCGCATGCAGTTAGGCCTGATTCTTATATTGAGATTAATAATTTTTATACTTCCACGATTTATAACAAGGGCGCAGAAATATTGCGCATGTTACAAACCATTCTTGGTAAAGCAATGTTTCGCAAGGGTATGGATTTGTACTTTGCTAGACATGATGGCCAAGCAGTCACTATAGAAGATTATATAAAAGCGATGGAAGATGTCTCTGGTGCTGATTTGAGACAGTTTAGGCTTTGGTATAGTCAAGCTGGCACACCTGTGTTGCATGTTGAAGAGGATTATGACGCGGAGCAAAAAATTTATCGTTTGATAATAAATCAACACACGCCTTCCACATCAGGTCAATCTATAAAAAAACCATTGTATATTCCAATAAGAATGGGTTTTTTTGATGAGCAGGGAAATGAAATTCCACTTCAAATTAATAACGAGCCAGTAGAAAATGAAAAAGTGCTGCATTTGACAGCAGCATCACAGATTTTTCAATTTGATAATGTATTAGTGCGGCCTGTGCCTTCGTTGCTACGTCATTTTTCAGCACCAGTTAAATTAAATTTTGCTTATTCAGACGATGACTTAAAATTCTTATTTAAACATGATAAAGACTCATTTAATCGATGGGAAGCAGGGCAGAAATATACTCTGCGAATGTTCATGAATTTAATACAAGATTATCGTCATCATCGACCATTGCACTTGCCATATGAATTAGTCGAAATGTATGAATATATATTGCGCCATGATACTAGTGATGATTTTTTACTGGCTGAGATGTTGTCGCTGCCGTCAGAACATTATATTGGCGAACAAATGGAGACCATTGATATTGATGCAATCCATGCGGTTCGTGAATTTGTTGTCACAGAAATAGCAAAACAGCTGCAAAAATTATTTCTTGAAACTTATTATCAAAACCATGATTCGTCAGAAACGTATCAGTTTAACATTCAAGCTATTGGAAAACGGCAATTGAAAAATCGTTGTTTAACTTATCTAATGTTATTGCCAGAATATGCAGATGTTGGAATGCAGCAATTTGAATCGTCATTGGAAAAAAACATGACAGATACTCAATCTGCATTGGTGGGGTTAGCTAATATTGATTCTCCATTAAGAGAAAAAGCGCTTAATCGTTTCTATACAGTCTGGAAACATGATGCTCTTGTTGTTGATAAATGGTTTGCTATACAAGCAGCGTCTAAATTATCTGACATGCTGCGAGAAGTGAAAAAACTAATGCAGCATGAGGCATTTGACATAAAAAATCCTAATAAAGTTTATTCTCTTATTGGAACATTTGGGCAGCGTAATCTCATTAATTTTCACGCGGACAATGGCGAAGGTTATGCCTTTCTTAGAGAGGTAGTCAATCAGTTGGATAAGCTTAATCCACAAGTGGCGAGTCGAATGGTGAAGCCTTTGACCACATGGAAGCGCTATGATAATAAGCGCCAACAGCTAATGCGGGAGCAGTTGGAATTGCTTTTGCAAGATAAAAAAATATCAAAGGACTTATATGAACTCGTGATAAAAAGCCTTGGGGAGGGGTAGTATGACAACAATCAATCAACGATTAGAATCTGATAGTATGGGCAGTATTGAAGTTCCTGCCGACAAATATTGGGGTGCCCAGACACAGCGATCTCTTGAGCATTTTGCCATTGGCTGCGATAGGATGCCAAAAGAATTAATTCAAGCTTTTGGTATTTTAAAGAAAGCAGCAGCTATCACTAATTATGAACTCGGACTCATGAGTCAGCAGATGATGGAATGGATTGGTAAAGCGGCGGATGAAGTCATTGCAGGTAAATTAAACGATCAATTTCCCTTGCGTGTATGGCAAACAGGCAGCGGTACTCAGACTAACATGAATGTGAATGAGGTGATTAGTCATCGTGCTATTGAAATCGCCACAGGCAAGATAGGTGGAAAAGATCCTGTTCATCCTAATGACCATGTGAATCAATCGCAATCTTCTAATGATACCTTTCCGACCGCTATGCATATTGCTGCAGCCCAATCATTAGTCAATGACTTGCTTCCAGCGATTAAAGCGTTGCGTGATGGACTGGCTGAAAAGCAAAAAAAATTTTCTCATATTGTTAAAACGGGACGTACACATTTACAAGATGCAGTACCACTGACTTTGGGTCAAGAGTTTTCTGGCTATGTGGCTCAACTTGATGCAGCGATGGAAAATATTAAAAAGACATTACCTGGATTGTATGAACTTGCTATTGGTGGCACTGCTGTTGGCACAGGCTTAAATACACACCCAAAATTTGCTGAAATGGCCGCAATAAAAATTGCTGAATTGACAGGATTGCCATTTGTAACTGCACCAAATAAATTTGCAGCACTGGCTGCACATGATGCATTTGTTTTTGCAAGCGGTGCATTGAAGACATTAGCTTGCGCATTAATGAAAATTGCAAATGATATTCGCTGGTTAGGATCGGGTCCTCGTTGTGGTTTAGGTGAATTGGTGCTGCCAGCGAATGAGCCAGGTTCTTCTATCATGCCTGGAAAAGTAAACCCAACCCAATCCGAAGCGATGACAATGGTGTGCGTACAAGTGATGGGTAATGACGCAGTAATAGGGTTTGCTGATTCTCAGGGTAACTTTGAATTAAATGTATTTAAACCTGTCATCATACATAATTTTATGCAATCTATACGATTACTTGCAGATTCAGCGCGAATGTTTAATCAATATTGTGTAAAAGATTTGATAGCGGATGAGCGGGCCATTAAAGAATCAGTGAATCATTCACTGATGTTAGTGACAGCGTTAGCGCCGAAGATTGGCTATGATAAAGCAGCTCAAATTGCACATAAAGCTTGGCATGATGGGACCTCTTTGCTTGAAGCTACACTTGCACTGGGATTATTGAGCGAGAAAGAGTTTAAGGAACTCGTCAGGCCAGAATTGATGATAGGCCCTAAAGGCTAAAGGGATCCTATGGCTACTTTCGTGAACACATAAGGATGATTGACTCTTGTTCTATGGCTTTTACCTCAATGCAGGAATTAATCCAATTAAACCATTTGCCAGCATGCCAACAGCAATAGCCATAATAATCATACCCATAATGCGAGTAATCACTTTCATGACAGATTCACCAACGAGCTTGCCTATGATTGCTCCGTAGTATAATAAGACAAACATACTCAATGCTAAAATGATGCATAAGATGGATAGCCAGAGTTTTAAGGTGAAATTGGGGTAATCGTTTGATGCGATCACAAGGGTGCTAATTGCGCCAGGGCCAATGATGATGGGTAGGGCTAATGGAACGATAGCAATGGAGTGGCGCTCTTCTGCTGCAATATCATCTTCAGGAGTATGGCTAATAGGGCTTTCCTTAGATTGCAGCATGGACAAGCCTGTTAACAATAAGATAATACCTCCGGCAAACCGAAATGAGGAGATAGTGATTCCCAATAGATCGAGCAATTGACTGCCAATCCAAATGGTAGCGACCATAATAATGGTAATAGATAACCCGCAGGTAACCGCCGTTTTTCGTTGATGGAAGAGTGAAAACTTACTCGTTAGTTGTAAAAAAATAGATAATGAACCTAATGGGTTCATCATAATAATCATTGCTACAAGAAATTTAACAGTATCGGCATAGGACACGGTACACATCCTCTCTTAATGCGATCATGATAGCGAAGCAGAATAATAATTGCTAGGATAGCAGGAAGATATACTCGTCATTTCAATTTTGGGTATTCTATAGGCGCATGGCACGTTTTTTACAAGAGGAGGTGGGTATTTTTCCTTCGCCCTTCACCGCAAAACACACTCATCCCTGATTGGGTTTTGCTCTCGCAGACTCCTGTCTGCGAATGAATGGTTCATACAAAATACCCACCTCCTCTTGTAAAAAACGTGCCATGCGCCTATAGAATACCCAAAATTGAAATACCACAGGTATAGTCACTCAAAGTGGGCAGCATGAGGTTTTTTCATTATGACATTACAGATCAAACTTGAAAGCAGAACAATTGACAAGGTGGAAAGAATGCGCAAAGTATATAATTTTAGTGCAGGGCCAGCCATGCTTCCAGAAGAAGTATTGCTGCAAGCTCAAGCTGAAATGTTAGATTGGCATGAGACTGGTATGTCAATCATGGAGTTAGGACACCGCGGGCCTGAATTTAAGAGAGTGGCAGAAAAAGCGGAAGCTGATTTACGTGAACTCATGTCAATACCTAAAAATTATCAAGTACTTTTTTTGGCTGGTGGTGCGACTACACAATTTTCTATGGTGCCGCTCAATCTGTTCGATGGAAAGAGAAGTGCTGACTATGTTGATACAGGGATCTGGTCCAAAAAAGCGATAGCAGAGGCAAGCCGTTATGGAAGGGTGAATGTTGTGGCTCAAACACAACATCAAGATCGTCTTGATTATATTCCAGCCCAGGACCAATGGACTATGAATGAAGATGCTGTATATCTCCACTATACCCCCAATGAAACGATTGGCGGAATTGAATTTCAGTGGATCCCCCAAACAGGCAATGTACCACTGGTAGCAGATATGACATCAATGATTTTATCAAGACCTGTTAATGTAAATGATTATGGAATTATCTATGCAGGTGCACAAAAAAATATTGGGCAAGCGGGTATTACCGTTGTAATTATTCGCGAGGATTTAATTAAAGAACCATTACCAAAAACTCCCGCTCTTTATTCTTATAAGCTGCATGCTGAACACAATTCATTTTATAATACACCGCCTACCTATAGTTGGTATATTTCAGGATTAGTGTTAGCATGGATGAAACATAAAGGTGGTGTGCAAGCGTTTTATCAGCAAAATCTGCGTAAAGCAAAGACATTATATTCTCTTATCGATCAGTATAAAGATTTTTATATTAGCCGTGTTCATCCTGATTGTCGTTCCTTGATGAATGTGATGTTTCATTTGTGCAATGAAACATTAACACCGCATTTTCTTGAGGAAGCAGAAAAAATTGGATTGACAAACTTACGAGGCCATCGTGTTAGTGGTGGTGTGCGAGCGAGTATTTACAATGCCATGCCAGAAGATGGCGTCAATATGTTAGCTGATTTTATGATGGACTTTGCTAGACGAAAGGGTTGAAGTGATATTATAAGAACCCTAAATGATTAATCTCATTAGGGTTCGCGAATCTGCCACTCTCAATATCATACCAAGAGACTTTTTTGAAAATTTAATACGTAAATTCTTAATTTTTTCCCTACTAATACTGACCTAGAGGTGATAATTACCCTATGGGGGTATGGCACGTTTTTTGCAAGGAAAAATACCCTTATCCTCTTCTTGCAAAAAACATGTTATGCACCTCTATAAGATCAAAAAAAATGAATGAGGAGGAAGCATGCTGCGACAAACCGGCATTAGTTTGATTGAGTTATTAACCAGCCTCATGCTTATTTCCATCTTGTTGTTAGGAGTAGATGCGGTGCTTGTGACATCGATACAGCAATCTAGGTCTGTGTATTACTTTGCCGCTGCACAACAGCAAATAAATGTTATTTCGGAAAAACTCAAGCTAATAAAAAATAATCAGTACCAAGCATTGCTAAATGCATGGAACAAACAGAACCAAGAAGTACTACCTCAAGGCAGAGGTACAATAAAAGGGAGTGACCCTAATGAAACAGTGTCTATTTTTTGGGGCAACACACAGGAGCAAGACTGCGAGAAAAATAAAATTGGTACGGAAGGATGTTTGCGGCAATTTATTGCGTAGACCTGCAGCGGTTCCCAATTATTTTAAACAAGTATCGTCGTATGGCTTGACGCTGGTAGAGGTATTAGTATCAATGACTATAGGAATATTATTGATATTTGTTTTGCTTGAGATGTACCTTATTTCTCAACGAAGCGTCAAATTACAAACTGCTATGATTGACATACAAGATAATGCTTATGCTGCAACAGCAATATTAACATCTGAAATTCAAAAAGCTGGAACAATCGGTTGCGGACAGTTAACAGAAGATTTTCCAGTGATGTCCTACCTTTCTTATACAATAAATCCAAAAAATAAAATGATAGGTAATGCATCAAATGAAATCACAGTGCGCTATGCAGATTATCCTAATGCGGTATTAAATCAATCAATGACTGATAATATTACGCTAGAGACCAGCCAGCATGTCCATTTTTCTTCTGGTGATGTATTAATCATTTCAAATTGTCAACGTGCCGAATTATTTACAGTACAACAAGTGAAAATTAAAGGAGCACACCAAGAGTTAATTGCTTTGTCTCCATTACATCATAAATATGAAAAATATTCAGAAATAAGTCGGTTTGTTGTGAATACTTATTATGTAGCTCCAACAAACCGGCGTAACCAAGATGGGACAATCATATATGCATTATTTGTAAAGGATATTAAACAGCGTAAATCAGAATTAGTAGAAAATATAAATAAGATGAAGATTACTTATTCATTTATGCAAGCAGAAAAATTAGAGGAAGTATCAGCAGATAAAATTTCAGATTGGTCGAAAGTGGTTGGGGTAGGAATAGATTTGGAAGTGCGTGCTGATTCTCTTAAAAAAAATAAGTATATGTATTCAGTATCAGGCATTCGTTGAAGGTCGTCATTCTATTATTTTTAGGCGACTGGATTGCAGGATGCAATCCTAAACGCCATGGATGGCGCGTTGGGAGCTTAAAAACAATAGGATGATGACCTTCAACGAATGCCTGATTTAGTATTGCAAAGGTAGCAAAATGAGAAAGACATGGTCCTCCGGAATGGTATTGATCACAGTGCTGGTATTTCTACAAATATTTTCGTTGTTAAGCTTATATAGCCTTACCTATCTATCACAATCAATGAAACGATATAGCCACCAATGGCAAAGTCATTTGTATCAGCGTACTAGTAATAAAATATTGCGTCAGTTAGAAGATGTCAGTATGGTAACTTCCACTAGATGTAGAATACCCATGATTCCATCCACTGAGTTAAAGATAAAGGATGCAACATGGTGGCAGTCCCATGCGTGTAGTGGTAATCTTGGTGAAATTCGTTATCATTATGCAGTTGAATTTTTAGGTATCGATCCCTGTGGAATGATTGTAAAAAGTCATCATGCACAATCGTCAATAAGTAAATATTACCGTATTACTTTATATTTACTGCCGGAGGCATTCCATGGGAAGTTTATCATGCAAAGTACGGTTGCTTTACCTGAAGAGGGGACGACCGTGTTATGTCAAGATAAGCTGCATAGGGTACAGCAAGGGCGGCAAATGTGGCGGGAAATTTAAAAAAGGAATGGAGTGAATATGTCAATACCATTAAAAGATAAAGTCATATTTATTACAGGAGCTAGCAGAGGCATTGGTCGTGAAATAGCGCTGCGTTGTGCTCGTGAAGGAGCAAAAATTGTTATTGCAGCTAAATCGTCAGAACCCCATCCAACATTAGAAGGTACCATTTATAGTGTGGCAGATGAAGTGGGAAAAGCTGGTGGTAAAGCGTTGCCAGTGATTGTCGATGTACGCGATGAAAATATGGTTTCAGAGGCGATAAAAAAAACGGTTGAAACATTTGGTGGCATTGACGTGTTAATTAACAATGCCAGTGCCATTCACTTAGGTTCTACATTAGACATTCCTATGAAGCGTTTTGATTTGATTTTTGCAGTGAATGTGCGTGCGACGTTTATGTGTTCTAAATTATGCATTCCATACCTTAAAGAGGCAGCCAATCCACATATTCTTAACCTTTCTCCACCATTGAACATGAATCCTAAATGGTTTAAAAAACATGTTGCTTATACGATGTCAAAATACGGGATGAGTATGTGCACATTAGGCATGGCAGAAGAATTTAAAAAATATGGCATTGCGGTAAATTCACTCTGGCCAAAAACGCTT
Source organism: Gammaproteobacteria bacterium (assembly GCA_019634835.1). Classification (GTDB taxonomy): domain Bacteria; phylum Pseudomonadota; class Gammaproteobacteria; order DSM-16500; family DSM-16500; genus Aquicella. The sequence goes on along the minus strand of JAHCAO010000006.1, from coordinate 75,415 downwards.
ATTGCAACCGCAGCTATCTCAGTCAATATTTCAAAATTACTTTATCATGCTAGTCGCAAACCGGATATTGTGGCGGATGCAGCGCATGAAATCATTACAACGGACAGCCGTGACTTGACCGGCAATTTTTTTATTGATGAAGCGATATTACGCCAGCGTGGTGTGACAGATTTTAAAAAATATGCCATGCATAAATTTATGCCTGTTGTATCAGACCTTTTTGTAGAAGACTAGTGCATCCCGCACTAAGTTTGAGTCATATTGAGGTTGGTTCGATGAGTGTCATAGGCCAACTTTTTCCCGCGCAGCTTGCGAGCACAAAAAGAGTTGGCCTATGACAGGACCTCGAGGCTTTGCAGTCGCAGGTCAAACTTAGTGCGGAAACGTACTAGGATCTGTTTAGAATGGGTGAATGATGAGTTTTTTGCAGCGAGAGGAGGAGGATATTTTTCCTTCACCCTTCACCGCAAAACACACTCATCCCTGATTGGGTTTTGCTCTCGCAGACTCCTGTCTGCGAGTGAATGGTTCATACAAAATATCCTCCTCCTCTCGCTGCAAAAAACTCATCATTCATCCCATCAGATTGGCTCCCATTCACGCCATGCGGGTAAAGCGGGAAAATATAAACCTAATCGTATAGAGCCATGGTGATGTATTTTTAATGCAAGATAATATTTTTGCATTTGTTCTAAATATTTTTCATACTCTTTAGCAAGAAAAGATGCTAAATCAAGATGAGTCAAGGCCGCAGTTTTGTAGTCAATAATCCATAAGGTACCTGCCTCATCGATAAAGGTTCTATCAATGATTAAGCTTTCTAGTTTATTGTCGATAAGAGCAGTAATCGCATACTCAGATTTTGCTTCGCGATGCTTTTTTAATATCCATCTGCCGCGTTCATCAGACAACATATTTTCCACAGATTTTAATGCTAGCTGAGCAGAGGATGTTATTTTATCCTCGGAGATTCCCAACTGGTTTAGCCGAGATTGTAAATAATATATTTTTTCTTGAGTAGTGCGAACTGACCACCAGCTGGTTCCTGTATGCGAAATCCGTTGAAGAATACGGTGTGTAGCAATACCAATGAATTTAGGTGTGTGATCCACTAATTCAAATCCCGCTGACTTTCGGTGTAAAGCAACCTGTTCTGTCGCCGTTTCTTTGATTGGGTTAATCCATGTGGAATGAATCCGTTGAATAAAACGGTGAGGAGGAGGGAGGTTAAGGCTATCAGCTTCTTTTTCTTGGGGGATTGATTTTAAAATTTTATTTTTGTTTTTTTCAATTTGTTGCCATATTTTTGCAAGAAAACTGCCGGGTTCAATTCTGTGATCATCATTCTCCTTGCTTTGTACATTAAAGAATAAATACAAGCGCTTTTTTGCGCGTGTTGCGGCTACATACAACAATCTATCTGTTTCATAATCAGATTTGGTTCGCATCTGTTTGTTGATATATTCATAGATGATATCTTTATCGTTTCCAATGGCATGAATGGGAGCTAATAATAAGGCGATTTGGTCGTTGGTCAGCGGTCGCTCCATCCAAAGTAAGAGTGATTTATCATCGTTAGGTTTTTTTCTATCTAATTTCGGCAGGATAACCGTATCAAATTCTAGCCCTTTAGCAGTATGGATAGTCATTATTTGTAAATTTTCATCGTCATGTTGCGTTGAAGCATAAAGTTGGCTGACAATCTCTCTTAATTTATCTAAACTTAATGATTGAGTGTTGGTACTAAACTCTTCTAACAATTTGAAAAAGGCATTGACGTCATCGATTTCGGTGTATTCGCTTAAACAAGCAGGACCGCCTAATAATAACCATGTGCTTTCAATCCATGCTCGTAAATGATAACGCCCACGCACAGCTATTTTCTTTCTTAACAAAGGAAAAATTTTGTCAATACGTTGGCGACCCTCCTCACTTAATTGTTGTCTTATGTTTTGCTTTTCAAGTTGATCATAAATCGCTGCTTTCGGATCACTGCCCGCGATGATCAGTAAATCTGCTAAAGATAACCCGCACCATGGCGCGCGCAGAATGGATAACCAAGCAATACGATCTGCTGGATGTAATAAAGCACAGGTAAGTGACAATAAATCTTGGATAGGTTGTCGCGATGCTAGAGGATCAATATCTATGGCATGATAAGCGAGATTCGCTCTTTTCAAGGCAGGAATAATTTCAATCAAGTGTGCTCGGGATCTTACTAAAATGGCGATTTTTTCTTCAGGGTATTTTTGTTTTATTTCCTGTATTAAATCAATGATATGAGCGGCTTCAGTGTCATTTACTGCATCAACAAACCCAACTATATCAATGGATGTTTTATCGGTGTTGTTTGTATTCCGAAGGTTTTTTAAGCCTAATTCTTCAGAATGAGTAGCATATGGGACCATGGAACATGGGTCTGCATTTGATACGCTAGGGCTGTACGAAACTGCACCTGTGGCTATATTGTTAAATGGTGGGAAAATAGTACGGAAGTATAAATTGTTCCACTCCACAATGGTTGGAGTAGAGCGGAAATTAACGGCTAGTGTCAAAGGAGTGAGAGTAAGATGGTGAATGCCTTGATTACGCATGCGGATAAATAAACCAACTTCAGCCTCACGGAAACGATAAATAGACTGCATGGGGTCGCCTACCACAAATAATGTGCGGCCATCATGGGTTTCCCAGCCGGCAGTCAACTTTTCAAGTAGTTGATATTGTGTGTGTGAGGTATCTTGAAATTCATCAATGAGAATATGTTTAATTTGGTAATCAAGTACTAAAGCGAGATCAGTGGGCTGCTCGCTCGTTCCTAGTGCAGAAAGTGCTGCTTGTGTGTTTTCAATAAAGTCAATTTGTCCATGCTGCTGAAAAACAAGGCGCAATTGTGCTGCGGCTACTTTTAAGATTTGTAATAATGACTGTAGTATTTCCCATTGTTCCTGGCTATAACTTGAATGGGGAAGATGAAAGATTTCAATGAGTGCTAAACGGAAATTTTCATGATCATGCATAGCGGTTAATAATGCAGTAAACCGCTGACGGTATTCAGTATGTAATGTTTTTTCGTGAGGATTTTTTATATTTTTCAGCGCAGGAAAGCCAATTCCCACATCAACACGTTTTCGCCAAGTATACTCTTTTGTTAATAGTAATTTTCCTAGGCCAATCCAGGTGAGTTTATCGTCTGCTGCTGTACCTGGCAATTGCGTTAAGTGCTGGCAGGCTGTTAATTCAGCGTCAACGGGATACTGACCTTTATGGTCAGCAGCGAAGCGTGTGATGGCTAACAATTCAGAAACTAGGTGGTGTGGGACATGGTGGCGTACGGTTGTTAATGTATCGGTAATGACTAATCCTAATTGATGCTCTAAAATTTTTCTAATATCGTCATCATTCGAGTTGAACTGGATATAAGGTAGCCATTGATCACGCTTAGATAGCAAATTCACCAGTAAATCCTGTAATTTGTTTAAGTCATTATCAAGATGCAGCAATATACGGGTGATGGCTTGTGACCAAGCGAAATTTTCCTCTACATGCATTAACACTTCTTGCACTGCTTCTCTGTATAAAATAGTAGGGTTGTCTGTAATATCTGGTGTCGATCCAAAATGCGATAGCAATGGGAGTTGTTTATTTAAAAACGAACAGAGTGAATCAATAGTTTGAATTCGTAATTGATTAGGATTGTTAATTAAGTTCCATTGATATTGAGCGTCGCGTTGTAGTGCATTTTTTGCTAACAGCCAAGTTTTTTTGGCATGAGGGGAGTTGGGTTCAGGGTCATTTAATGCTTGTTTCAGTGATTTTAATACTCTTGCCCGCATTTCATTGGCGGCTTTTTTTGTAAATGTAATAGCAAGGATTTCTTCAGGGCTTTTGACACAACTTAGTAAAGTGAGAAAGCGTTGTATCAGTAATTCTGTTTTTCCAGACCCAGCGGGTGCTTGAACAATGAATGATTGAGTTGGATCTAATGCTAATAGGCGATGTTGTTTGTCTTGTTCGATTAAATTCTCTGCTATGTCCATGTTATACGGTTCCTGTAAGGTCAGTGGGAGCCGCTGTAATTTCCTCGTTAATTCTACATAATGGTTTTAGCGCACACCAAATGCAGGTTTTTGAAGAATCTTTAGGATAGACTCTAGCATCACCTTGGTAAAAATTATCACTCAATTGTGTTAATACGTGTTTCCATTGATTGAGTTGTTCATGCCATGACAAAGCAGTTGTCTTTTTGATTTCAGAGATGAGTTTAACGCCTGGTATATCTAATGCGTAATGGCTGATGCCTTTAAAGCCATATTCACCAGGATAAATCTGAGCAAATGTAATACCGCAAATGTTCTCGAGTTCTAATAAAGTATAAAGAGGTAATTGTGGTTCTTCTGGTCTGTCACCAAACCAGTTATTAATATCGTTGTTTTTTCCGCTTTTGTAGTCGATGATAAATTGACGCCCATCTTCTAATTCGTCGATTCGATCAACTCGAATATTAAGCTGCAATCGACCTAAAGTAACTGGAGTCATTTTTTCACTGAGTATCACTTTAAAGGGACGACGTTTTTTTTCTAGTTGTATCCATTCTGAAATGAGCGTAAATAATCGTTTTTTTTCTAGTGAGATATATTGTGTCAATTCGCTATGCGAATTTGGGGTGAAATTGATAGCTGTTTCTATGCTATCTTGTATTAAAGTGTTTAATTCATTTTCCTTGATAGTCAGTAATGTTTCATGGTCTTGCAGTTTATCCCATAAAATTTCTAGCGATTTATGTATTGTCTTACCTCTATCTTTTGCTCGTAATCCAGGGAGGGGGCTTTCAAGTTCATAGGCATGCAGTCGACACTCAGAAAATGACTTAAATGGACATAAAGCTTGTTGCTTAATGATATTGACACCGCCGTGTATTTCCTCATCATCGCGAATCATTGGGGCTTTGTCATCTTGCAAGAGTTGTATTTTTCTATTTTGAAATATTTTTTTGCTGGGGAAAGTGTATGGCTCTAATGGTAAGTCATCTTCACTGATATTGATGACATCTTTAATCAAGGGGCTAGGTTGCAATTCAAGACCATCTTTTTTATTCGCATGACTGAAAACAACATAATTTGCACTTTGCTTAAACTGTTTGATGAGTGCACTGCAAAACATTAGCTCTCGTTCTGCTGTTGCATGCGGCATGTGCAATTCACGTTGTAAGCGCTTAGGAATAAATGGATTAGGTTGCGGTGGTGGCGGCCAGGATATATCGTCTAACCCGGCTACCCACAGAGAGTGAAAGGGTATTGCAGCTGCTTCCAGAATGCCCAATATCTGGATGGGAGCTTCGGGAGACTTAGGTTGGAATACACTCGAGCCCAATGTTTTTTGCAACAGGTACAACGCTTGTGAAAAATGAGTTGGCTTCGCAACGTAGTCTAGTGTTTTATACTCATTGAGCAAATTCAACCAACAATCCACTATTTGGTATTCCTCGCTGTTTAAGCTTCTCTCACCAGGCCATCCTAATGCGATAAGCATGTTGTTGAAGTGCGTGGCCCACTCGCTATAGGATAATTTTTTCTGAATGTTATTCACTAATAACAAAAATTTTTCTATGCGTCTTGCTAGAAAGGGACAATGTTTTTTTAATGATAACGTTATATTTGATTTATCTTCATTAAGAGAGGCAGACAAATCAATATTATTTTTATTATTTTCCCGTAATAAACGGTCAAAATTGGCACGTTTGATTCGTTCGACTTCAGCTTCACCTATAAATGGAGTGGATAAAATAAAACTGAGTGTTGCGCTGGAAATATTTTTTTTATGTAATGATAATAGTTGTAAAGCAGCATGAATGATAGGGTACTGTATTAGAGACTTTCCAGCCGAGATATTGAAAGGACTATTTTGTAAATCGATAGTGTAAGTACTTTCCTCTGCGAATACTTCAGAAAATAATTGTGCAACGCGGTCACGCATTTTTTCCAGAGCGGGGATGACACAGCCAATGGTAGCGGTAGGGTGGTTTTTTAATGTTAATCTTGCCCATCTTGCCATAGTTTGAATCTCATTTTCGTGATCAGCTAAACTAATGCGTTTATGTTCAATCATTGTTGATGGTACATCGACATAACTGATTTTGCTGCCAGCTAATTCACATGTTTTTAATAATTGACTGAATTGAGGGGAACACTCAGTAAATCCGACCATCATGATGTGTTGTGGAGGGGTTACACTGCCAGCTTTAATCTTCTCAATCAGCATGTTGGGTAGAGTGGCCGAGTCAATCCAACAATGTTTCTCACAATCCTGCTGAAATGCAATTGCCCATTTGCGTAATGCGGAATAATCGTCAGAAGCATTAAAGCAGGGATGATTGATATCCACTTGCCATTGTCTTAATAAATTCCATGCAGATTTTGCTAACTCTGCTGTTTCAGATATTTGTAAAAGTTGCTCGTTACTTTTTTCATGGGTTAAAATTTTTTCCCATAAATAATGTTCTTGTACTGAATTTAGTAAAAAAAGAGAGGAAAATGTGTTATCAGCGTGATCACTCCAGAGTTGATGTATCCAACTTGATACGGGCAAAATCGTTGGAGTTTCCCATAATTCATGTTGTTGTTCTAATTGATATTGGCGATATAATTTATGAAAGATGGCAGAGAGACGGCGATTAGGGGTAAGAACAGTAGTTTCTGTGTTTATTTGTTGAAAGTAAATATAGTATTGAGCGTGATGGCTATTCGTCATAAATCTTCATTGATTCCTCAGAAAAAAATCCTATGCCGCTACTTCACTTAACAACTGGTTGATAAATGCAATTCGATCTTTAGGCTCATGCTTATCTAATACGAAACGTAGGCGGGTGGGTCCATCGAGGCGATAACGTTGAGTTTTCATTTGAATGAGGCGGATGATGGTTTCTGGCTTGACGTTGGGTTTTTCACCAAATTCAAATTTGCCTCCTTTGTCATTGGCTTCGATTTTTATTATGCCAAGAGAGTCTGCTTTCTGTTTTAGCTCAGTCATAGCAATTAGGCTTTTAAGCGGTCCGGGTAATAATCCAAAGCGATCAATTAACTCTATTTGAATATCATCTAATTCATCCTGGTTTTTTGCATTGGCAATGCGTTTATAAAATTGCAAACGCAATTGAACATCAGGAAGATAGTCTTCTGGGATCAAGGCAGATAAATGTAAATCAACCTCAGATCGGTGATGCAGTAAGGATTTTTCCAAATCAGGTTCTTTACCAGCTTTTAAAGCATCTACTGCACGTGAAAGTAAATCCATGTAAAGCGTAAAACCAATTTCTTGCATGTTGCCGCTTTGTTCTTCACCTAGCAGCTCACCCGCGCCGCGAATTTCTAAATCGTGCGTTGCCAGTGTAAATCCAATACCAAGGTCATCGAGTGATGCAATCGCCCCCAAGCGCTTAATAGCATCATCCGTCATGGTATGTTTGGGAGGAGTTAATAAATAGGCATAGGCTTGATGGTGTGATCGTCCTACACGGCCACGTAATTGGTGTAATTGTGCTAGCCCAAACTTGTCTGCGCGGTTGATAATGATAGTATTCGCTGTAGGTATATCGATACCACTTTCAATGATCGTAGAGCATACTAAAACATTTGCATGACGGTGGTAGAATTCAGACATGGCTCGTTCTAGCTCACGTTCGTGCATTTGACCATGTGCAATCAAAGGCCTTGCTTCGTGAACTAAAGCTTTAACTTCATCAGCTTTTTTATTAATGGTACTGACATCATTATGTAGAAAATAAACTTGGCCACCGCGCATGATTTCACGTTGTATGGCTTCTTTAATAATCTGATCTTGATACTCGTGAACAAAGGTTTTAACTGATAATCGGCGTAAGGGTGGTGTTGCAATAACAGATAGGTCGCGAATTCCAGCTAACGCCATATTTAACGTACGAGGTATGGGAGTCGCAGTGAGCGTGAGTATATCGACCATAGCACGTAATGCTTTCAGTTTTTCTTTTTGTTTTACACCAAAACGATGTTCTTCATCAATAATCATCAAGCCTAAAGATTTGAACTTGATGTCATCTTGCAATAATTTGTGTGTGCCAATCACGATGTCCACTTTTCCGTCTTCCATGCGCTGCATAATATGCTTGGTTTCTTTACTAGTGCGAAAACGGGATAGCATTTCAACTTGAATAGGCCATTCAGCGAAGCGATTGCGAAAATTTTCAAAGTGCTGTTGTGCTAACAGTGTGGTTGGAACCAGCAGTACAACTTGTTTATTATTTTGAATAGCAAGAAATGCGGCTCGCAAGGCAACTTCAGTTTTGCCAAATCCTACATCACCACAAATAACTCTATCCATGGGCTTATCAGAAGTCATGTCTGCAAAGACTTGATCAATGGCTTGTAATTGATCGGGTGTTTCTTCAAATGGAAATGCTGTTGCAAATGTGGCATATTGTTCTTTAGGCAGCTCATAAGTGTGTCCATGGCCCGCTGCACGTTTTGCATAAAGATCTAATAATTCAGCAGCAACATCACGTATCTTTTCTACCGCACGGCGTTTTGTACGTGACCATAAGTCGGTGCCGAGTTTGTTAATGGGTATGTGTTCCGGATTGCCTCCAGTATAGCGACTAATAAGATGTAAAGATGCAACTGGCACATATAATTTATCTTTACCTTGATATTCGAGCGTGAGAAACTCGCCAACTTGATCCCCTACCTTTAATGTTTGTAAACCAAGATAGCGACCAATCCCATGATCAATATGTACAACGGGATCATTGAGTTGTAATTCAGTGAGATCACGGATCAGTGTGTCAGGATCTTGAATGCTTTTTTTACGTAAACGCCGCTGCATGACGCGGTTACCGTATAATTGTGTTTCTGGCAGTATGGTTAACTTGGGGTTCTCAATGGAAAATCCTTCTTCTAGTGTAGTGACTACAATTCCGTAACGAGCATCGCTGGTTAAAAATTCGTTCCATGAAGTGAAATACTTTGGCTTTAATGCAATGCTCTTGAATAATTGTAAAATGACTTCGCGTCGTCCTAGTGTCTCGACGCAGAATAAAATTCTACCGGTATATTCAGCGGTAAATTGTTGTAATGGTGTTAATGGTTGTGTCGCTTTATGATTGATGTCCATCGATGGAACTGGGTGTGTAGCAAATTCATGGCCATGTTTTTTGTTTTCATTGTTAATTTGTATATTAGAATATTGATGTAAAAATTGGTTCATGACATCCACAGGGAGGAATGCTTGTTGTGGTGCAAGTAATGGCCGTGAAATATCGTAACGTCCTTGATTGAAACGAGCATTAATTTCTTGCCAAAATTCATTGGCTTTTGCTTGCGTATCGCCAATGGTGGCAATTAATGTATTTTTAGGAAGATAATCAAATAATGTGGCTGTTTTTTCAAAAAATAAGGGTAAATAATATTCAATTCCAGGTGAACAAATACCCTCGCTAATGTCTTGATAGGTAGGTGATCTTAATGGGTTGCCGTTAAATTGGCTGCGCCAAGCTTGACGAAAGATTTCAATGGCATCGCTAGTTAAAGGGAATTCTTTTGCTGGCAGCAAGCGAATTTGATGGATTTTTTCTAGAGAACGTTGTGTGTCAGGAGAAAATAAACGGATGGTTTCTACTTCATTATCAAACAAATCTATTCGATAAGGTGTATTGGTTCCCATCGGATATAAATCAATAATAGAACCACGAATAGCAAATTCGCCGTGTTCACGTACTTGACTGACATAGTGATAGCCGTTCTCACTTAATCGTGTTCTCAATTGGTCGATGTTTAAGTGATCGCCAATTTTTAGTAAAAAACTGTGTTTTTCTAGGAAAGTCCTAGGTGCTACTCTATGCATGAGAGTGGAAACAGTGGTGATGATAGCGCCATACGGTAGTGTAGAAATTTGATAAAGCGCGGACAGCCGGTCAGAAATAATGTCTTGGTGTGGCGAGAAATGATCGTATGGCAGTGTTTCCCAATCAGGAAAAATGACAATTTCTTTCATGCCACTAAAAAATTGTAATTCATCAATCAAATGAGAAACATATAAATTGTCTGGCGCAATAATGAACAAAGGCTGATTGCATTCCGCTATGATTGAACTCAATGCTAGGCTAGTGCTAGCACCATGAAGGTTTTTCCAAACCACTTGATCGCCATTATTCTGCGGCAGCGGAGGACAAAAGAGATGGCTATTTTGTATATTTTTAGTTGGTATAGTTTTCATGCGGGGTTTTTTTACAATATGCTATTAAACAGCTAATTAGGAAAAACGTCCCATACTCTAACAAAGGAATTGATAGCAGTCTATAAGTAACTTGCATAAAATAATAATGAATGGTGTTAATTGTATCAGCTTAACGGGGAGGTTAAATTCATGAAGAAATTCTGTGTATTTGTTTTGAGCTTTTTATTTTCACTTCCAGTGTGGGCGAATGTAGATTTAGGACCATTATTGAATAAAGTGACGTTGCAACTACAAACTGAACAATGGGTGACAACAAAAACCGCTCTTGTGTCAGTTACCGTTAATGCTGCCGTGACTGATCAAGGGATAAGTAATATACAAGCTGATGTATTAAATAAGCTAAAACAACTTTCAGATAAAGGTGAATGGCATGTTGTTTCATTTAATCGTCAACTAGATCAATCGGGATTAGAAAATATTCGTATTATGGCTCAAGCAAGATTGCCTCAAACGGATCTTGCTGGTTTGCGTGATAAAGCCAAAGCTATTAGCAAACCAGGAGAGACTTTTACAATTGAGAATGTTCAATTTATACCGAGTGATGAAGAAATAAGACAAGCTAATACTACCTTGAGAAGTAATTTATATTTACAGGCCAAAGCGGAAATTGATACGCTTAATAAAATTTATCCGGATCAAAAATATTACTTATATAGCATAGATTTTGTATCACAGCCTATTTCTCCTATGCCAATGGCAGCAAGCATGCATATGGAAAAAACTGCACTGAGTGCTTCTATTTCGCCTGTCTCAGTGGGAAATAAAGTTCAATTACAGGCCATTGTTGTAGTCGCTTCAATACCAGAGATGGTGATGCAAAAGTTGCGTGAGTAGAGTGATTGTTCAAGCATACCTGCTTCGGTAGAATGCCTATCAATCGCTTGGTCGTGCATAGATTGTAAATAAAAGTGAGAAATATTGATGAAAACACCTGTTGTTTTGAACACATCTGTAGTGGGGCATAGAGGAGCTTGTGCTTATGCTCCTGAAAATACAATGGCTTCATTTATTAAAGCAGCACAATTAGGCGTGAAATGGGTTGAATTTGATGTCATGCAGGCGAAATGTGGTGAAGTAGTGGTTTTCCATGACGACACATTAGACAGGACATCAAATGGACAGGGTGACTTGAGGTCTTATTCTTATTCTTACTTATGTTTGTTGGACGCAGGTTCTTGGTTTGATCCTGTTTTTTCTGGAGAGCGTATACCAACATTATTGGCTGTGATTGAATTTCTTCAAAATATGCAGATGTCAGCAAACATTGAAATTAAAGCATTTCCTGGCAAGGAAGAAAGCTTAGTGAAATGTACGTTAGAAAAAATGTCAGCTTATTTATCTAGCTCAAATGATTTTTTTATATTTTCCAGTTTTTCAATACAAGCATTACAGTTTCTACGCCAGTATTCTCCAGATTGCCAAATAGGTATGCTGCTGCATGAATGGGAGCCGGACTGGCAAGAAATTTGTCAATCGATAAATTGTGTTTCTGTGCATGTTAACCATGAGATTATGACTGCAGATATGGCGCGTAAGATTAAAGGGATGGGTAAACTTTTGCTTTGTTATACAGTCAATGATGTGTCTCGTGCTGAAGAGCTTTATTCTTGGGGAGTGGATGCGGTATTTAGTGATGTCCCTGACCAAATCATTAAGGCGTCTACTGTTTCCACAGAATTTTGTGCATAATTGCCAATTTTTTATGCAAACATCTCAGCTTGCGTAGAGATATGCTCAATATTTCAGCTTTTGGAATGAGTTGTATGGTGCTGACTGTTTTCTCTGTCTCTTTCTATTAGTCTTGTTATAATGTACTTATACAATACACTATTAGTAAGGATTCGCTATGGGTACGATGGATTTAGGAACATTGAATGTTGTTGATATCGCCATTCTAGTTATCTTCTTTGTGTCAATTCTCATTGGATTTGGTCGTGGATTTATCAGTGAAGCACTTTCTCTTTTAACCTTAATTGCTGCGTTTGTCGTTGCAATTATGTTTACTAATACCCTGGCGGCTTATTTCACTAGCACAACGATGGTACAAGAAGTAGTGAATTCTACGACTACGGCTGTTGGTACTAGTACCGCTCAACCCATTTCTTACATGGCTTTAGGCATAAGTTTTGGTATTTTATTTGCTGCTACCGTCATTGTGGGCGGCATTATTAAAGCGCTTCTGAATCTTATGTTTCAAAGAGGCATACTAGGATTTGGTAATCGTATATTCGGTGGTATATTTGGGTTTTTCCGCGGTTACCTGATTAATCTTGTTCTTATTTTCCTTGTCCAATTATCTCCTCTTGCATCACAACCATGGTGGCAGCATTCTCAGTATGTGCCGAAGTTTCAGCCGCAAGTAGTATGGTTAGGCAATATAGTTTCACCAGCATTATCGGATCTTAAATCTACATTTGCTCCTGCAATACAAGAAGTAACTGACTCAGTTAAAAATATGACTAATAGCACCAGTCAATAAATGGAAATGAGGGTCTGTTGAGAATCTAATTATTAAACAGGCCCTATTACCGGACATTGACCTACTTACGGGTATAAATCCATGAACTCATTAACAGGCATGCTTTCAAGAGTGTTTTTGTCGTGGAATAACGCCAGCATTTTCTGAACTGTTTCTGGTGAATAATGGGTAGAAGCATTTTCCTCGAATTTTTTATACATCAAGGGAATACCTTCTTCACGCCGCCGCCGATGTCCGACGGGATACTCAATGATTATTTTGTCGGTATGTGTTCCATCTTCAAAATAAATTTGAATTGCATTTGCAATAGATCGTTTATCTGGGTCTAAATAATCTTTAGAAAACTGCTTATCTTCTTCAACGATCATTTTATTGCGGAGTTTATCAATAGCGGGATGAGAAGAGGCAAACGCATCCTCATAATAATCTGCTTTAAGATTACCTTGTAAAAGAGCAACCGCAACCATGTATTGCAAACAATGGTCCCTATCAGCAGGATTATGCAGAGGGCCTGATTTACTAATGATTCGCACAGCAGACTCTTGAGTGGTGAGAATAATTTTTTCAATTTGATCTATTTTATTTTTAATCTGAGGATGCAAAATAATAGCGCACTCAACTGCTGTTTGTGCATGAAATTCAGCGGGAAATGAAATTTTAAATAACACATTTTCCATTACGTAAGTATCAAATGACCTAGCAACTTTTAATGATTGGCCTTTCATGACAGTGTCATAAAACCCCCATTTTTTTGCTGTGAGTGCGCTGGAGTAACCCATTTCGCCTTGCATAGTCAACCAGGCTAATCGAGCCGCACGACTGGTGGCATCACCTGCTGCCCAAGATTTTCGCGATCCGGTATTCGGAGCATGTCGATACGTTCTTAATGCGGCGCCGTCTAACCATGCTTGTGACAACGCATCTATAATTTGCTCATGAGAACCGCCTAAAAGATAAGTGCCTACAGCGGTGGAAGCAATTTTGACTAAAATAACATGGTCAAAGCCTAAGCGGTTAAACCCATTTTCTAATGCCAGGACCCCTTGAATTTCATGTGCTTTGATCATAGCAGCTAAAACATCTTTGATGAGTAAAGGTGGTTTGCCATGAGAAATATTTTTCCGGCTGACATAATCCGCTAAGGCTAAAATAGCGCCTAAGTTATCAGAAGGATGACCCCACTCTGCTGCTAACCAGGTATCATTAAAATCCAACCATCGTATTAATGTACCGATGTTAAACGCGGCTAAAATAGGATCAAGTATATAATTTGTTCCTGGTACTCGTGCTCCAACTGGGACAACGGTACCTGGGATGATAGGACCCAGTAATTTTACGCAAGCAGGGTATTGTAATGCTAGGATTGCGCATCCTAAAGCATCCATTAAGCAATAACGTGCGGTAGTGAATGCTAGCTCACTTTCTAGATTATCGCGAGTTACATAATCAGCAATGGCTGTTAACTCAGCATCGGGTGCTGCCTGTGTGTTTTCATCGACAAATTCCATTGTTCCAGCCTCGTTCTTGTATCGGTGTGAATGGACGTGGTGCAGGGCCAATATAGTTAGCTTCAGGTCTAATTAAACGATTATTTGCACGCTGTTCAAAAATATGTGCACTCCAACCGCTTAAGCGTGACATAACGAATAGAGGAGTGAATAATGGAGTAGGTACGTTGCAGAAATGATATGTCGTTGCACTGTAAAAATCTAAATTTGGAAATAATTTTTTCTCATCCCACATGACTTTTTCTATTTGCTCCGAGACCGCAAATAAATAGCCGTCCCGTACGGTTGTAGAGAGTTTTTGAGACCATGTTTTGATAATGTCAGAACGTGGATCAGAAATTTTATACACTCTGTGTCCGAATCCCATGATTTTGATCTTTTGTGTCAGCATTTCTTTTATGCCAGTTTTTGCCTGATCTGGTGTTTTAAATTTACTGATTAACTGCATGGCTTCTTCATTTGCGCCGCCGTGCAATGGCCCACGTAATGTACCAATGGCAGAGACAATAGCAGAGTAAAAATCTGATTCAGTTGATGTGGTGACACGGGCTGCAAATGTGGATGCGTTGAATTCATGTTCAGCATAGAGAATTAATGATACGTCCACTGCCTGGCGTTGATCATCATCAGGTTTCTTTCCGTGTAATAAATGCAAAAAGTAACCCGCCACCGTTTGTTCTTCACTATTCCAAGTTTCAATACGAATATTATTGCGGTGGAATTGATACCAGTAGAGTAGCATGCTAGGTGTGCAAGCAATTAGCCTATCAGCAATTTGTTGGCCAGTATATTGTGCAGTTTCAGACTCGAGTGTGCCTAACAAGGAAATGCCCGTTCTTAGCACATCCATTGGATGTACAGACCCAGGAATGATCTCAAGTATCAGTTTTAGTTCATTGGGTAGCCTGCGCATTTTTATCAGTTTTTCGCGATAAGCTTGCAATTGAGCTAGGGTAGGTAATTCTCCATACACTAGCAGGTAAGCAACTTCTTCAAACGTGGAGTGTGCTGCTAAATCGTGAATATCGTATCCTCTATAAGTGAGGCCTACTCCTTCTTTGCCTACCGTGGATATCGCTGTGTCACCAACAATAATACCTTGTAACCCTCCAGATTTTTCTGTCATCTATTTTTTTCCTTTTGCAAATATTCTATTTATTTTTCAAGTTATCTAACTTTTGCTCGTAATCGTAATAATTTAAAACATGATATAATTGCTCACGGGTTTGCATTTCAGCGGTAACAGATTGCTGTGTCCCTTGAGTGCGTATAGTTTCATAGACATGGACTGCAGCGGCATTCATGGCTCGAAATGCGCTTAATGGATAAAGAATCAGTTGGATTCCTGCTTGCTGTAATTCTTCTTTAGTATATAAAGGCGTCAGTCCAAATTCCGTGATATTTGCTAGCACTGGCACTTTACATGCTGTGGTGACGGCTTGATATTGTGTAAGGTTTGTCGCGCCTTCAAAGAAAATCATTTCTGCGCCTGCTTCAATGTATCGCTGTATACGCTCGATGGTTTTATCTAATCCGTCTATTGCGAGTGCATCTGTGCGTGCCATTAACACAAAACGATTATCATATTTTGCGTCGATAGCTGCTTTAATGCGGTCACACATTTCATTGATATCGACGATTTCTTTTTTAGGGCGGTGGCCACAGCGTTTAGTTTGGATTTGATCTTCTATATGAACACCAGATGCTCCTGCTTTGATCATGGATTTAATGGTTCTAGCAATATTGAACGCTGAACCCCAACCCGTATCGATATCGACTAGAAGTGGTAAATCACAAGCATAAGTAATGCGGTTAACATCTTCTATCACGTCACTGAGATTAGTGATTCCTAAATCAGGCATTCCATAGGATGCATTTGCAACGCCTGCACCTGAAAGATAAATAGCGCGAAACCCTGCTTGCTTAGCAAGCAACGCGGCATAAGCGTTTATTGTGCCTACAATTTGTAGAGGAGATTCTTGAGTAAGTGCTTGACGCAGCCCATCCATATTTACACATCCCAAAACTAAAACCCTGGTTCATCAGAGAGGGATATAAATGCATGTTTACACCTACTCCCCGGGACGGACTCGAACCGCCGACCCAGTGGTTAACAGCCACTTGCTCTACCGACTGAGCTACCGGGGAATGTAGCGCTAAGTGATCAGCATACTAATATCCGTTTGTGCGATCGTCAATAGAAATTTGAAAAAGCAATGGTAAACAAATCTTATTGTATTTTATTTGAATATTGTTGCTAGCGCATTCTTTATTCGTGTGATGGAATCTACAAGATTTTTCATGCTGGTAGCATAACTGATTCTGATATGGCCTGGTGCACCGAAAGCGGATCCAGGAATAATAGCTACTTCTGCTTTGGATAAAATAAATTCAGCAAATTCTATATCATTGGTCATTCCGGTTTCTGGGTTAAGTAACTCTTCAACAGAAGGAAAAGTGTAAAAAGTTCCGTCTGAAGGGAGATAGCGGATACCTGAAATATGCTTAAATTCGCTGAGTAAATAATCATGCCGCTCTTTATATGCTTTTCTCATCACTTGGAGGCAATTTTGATCACCTTCTAATGCAGCTAATGCAGCATATTGAGCGATGCTAGTGGGATTAGATGTGTTTTGTGATTGTGCTTTTTTCATGGCGCCAATAATTTTAGCCGGGCCAGCGGCATAACCTATGCGCCAACCCGTCATCGCGTAGGATTTTGATACGCCATTGATAACAATGCAGCGGTCATATAAATCTGGACATACGTTGAGTATGTTTGTAAATGAAGTTTGGCTCCATAAGCTATGTTCATAAATATCATCCGTAGCAACTAATATTTGTGGGTGTGGTAAAATCACTTCTGCTAATGCTTTTAATTCATCTGTGGTATATGCCATGCCTGTTGGATTAGATGGGCTATTTAACATTACGATACGCGTTTTTTCGGTAATGGCAGCATTCAGTTGCGCCGGCGACATTTTAAAATGTTGTGAGAAAGTCGTGTTGACAATAACCGGTATACCATCAGCCAATTTAGCCATGTCTGGGTAAGAGACCCAATAGGGGGCAGGGATAATGATTTCTTCGCTAGGGTTGAGAATGGCAGAAAACAAATTAAAAATACTATGTTTAGCGCCGCATGAAACCAGAATTTGATCTAGGTTGTAATTTAATTGGTTCTCATGAAAGAATTTATGAATAATCGCTTTCTTTAATGGTTTGATACCATCCACAGCGGTATATTTTGTGTGCCCGTCTTGAATTGCTTTAATGGCGGCGTCTTTAATATGCTGAGGAGTATCAAAATCAGGTTCACCTACGCTTAAATTGATAATAGGTTGACCCTTCGCTTGTAACTCTTCTGCGCGCGCTGATACAGCAAGAGTAGGAGATGGTTTAATGCGCTGAACACGCTGCGCTAATTCCTGAGCTGGATTTTTTGCTTCATTATTTGTCATTGTTATCTTGCTCCAAGTGGCGGATAATCGAGTTTTCACAAGCGGCACACCTTAATTATAATAATTATAGGTTTACGACGCTATAATGCATCATTTTTATGCCACAACATTTTGATTTACATTCTAATTTTCAACCTTCTGGCGATCAGCCTGCAGCAATTAAACAGCTGATTGCAGGCATAAATAACGGCTTAGCGTACCAAACCCTGTTAGGAGTGACGGGATCAGGGAAGACGTTTACCATAGCTAATGTCATCACAGCCATCAAACGTCCTACATTAATACTAGCGCCTAATAAAACCCTTGCAGCACAGTTGTATGGTGAAATGAAAGATTTTTTTCCAAAAAATGCAGTGGAATATTTTGTTTCATATTATGATTATTATCAACCAGAAGCTTACGTGCCTTCCTCTGATACTTACATAGCTAAAGATGCTTCTATTAATGAGCATATTGAGCAAATGCGTCTCTCAGCGACCAAAGCGTTGCTCGAAAGGCGTGATGCCATTATTGTCGCTACTGTATCTGCCATTTATGGTTTGGGTGATCCTCGTATGTATCTTAGTATGGTCATGCATCTGGATCGAGGAGATAAAGTGGACCAACGGTTTATTTTGCGTCGCTTAGCTGAGCTGCAATACACGCGAAATGATGTGGATTTGCATCGTGCAACTTATCGTGTACATGGCGATGTTATCGATGTTTATCCAGCAGAATCAGATAGTGAAGCAGTGCGTATCGAATTGTTTGGTGATGAGATAGAGAATTTAGCTTATTTTGATCCATTAACAGGTGAAATCATCCGGCGTGTTCCCCGGCTTACCATTTATCCTAAGACGCATTATGTCACACAGCGTGACACAATAATAAAAGCCATCGATCAGATTAAAACGGATTTACGTACACGATTAGAAGAGCTATATAAACTGAGTAAATTGGTTGAAGCTCAACGTTTAGAACAAAGAACTATTTATGATGTAGAGTTGATGAAAGAATTGGGTTATTGCCAAGGAATTGAAAATTATTCTCGTTATTTATCAGGACATGCTCCAGGCGAGCCACCACCTACGTTGTTTGATTATCTTCCAACTGATTCATTACTTATTATTGATGAATCACATGTCACTATCCCCCAACTAAATGGTATGTATCGTGGTGACCGTTCGCGTAAAGAAACATTAGTGGAATATGGTTTCCGGCTGCCGTCAGCGCTTGATAATAGGCCTCTGCGCTTTGATGAGTTTTCAGTGCGTGCTCCGCAAACGATTTATGTGTCTGCCACCCCAAGCCAGTATGAAATCAGTCACTCTGGGATGATTGTAGAGCAAGTCGTGCGTCCAACTGGTTTGCTGGATCCAGAAGTAGAAGTGCGGCCAGTGGCGGCTCAAGTGGATGATTTACTTTCAGAGATAAATAAGCGTGCGGCAATAGGTGAACGGGTGTTGGTAACAACACTGACTAAGCGCATGGCAGAAGATTTGACTGAGTACTTGGAAGAGCATAACGTCCGTGTTCGATATTTACATTCCGATGTAGGAACTGTTGAGCGTGTAAAAATTATTCATGATTTGCGCTTAGGTATATTTGACGTTTTAGTGGGTATTAATTTATTACGTGAAGGACTGGATCTTCCCGAAGTGTCTCTGGTGGGTATATTAGATGCAGATAAAGAAGGATTTTTACGCTCAGAGACATCATTGATTCAAACTATTGGACGGGTGGCGCGTCATTTTAATGGCAAAGCGATCCTTTATGCTGACCGTATCACGGGGTCAATAGAACGAGCATTGAAAGAAACAAATCGTAGGCGGGCCAAGCAACAAGCTTACAATGAAACGCATGGCATTACTCCACGCAGCATTTCAAAGGCAGTTCATGATGTCATGGAAGGGGCATATGCTGAAAATAGCGTGCGCGGCCGTCTTTTCCCTAAGACGGCAGTCGCGGATGACCAATCCAGTTATTTGTCACTCACGCCTGAAGCGCTGGCGGCCAAAATAACAAAGCTTGAAAATCAAATGTATGAGCATGCGCATAATTTGGAGTTTGAAGAAGCGGCGCATGTTCGTGATCTTATTCATCAGCTGAAAGAGATATCGTTAGCAAAATGATGTTTTGTACGAGTTCTCGTGGCTTTTTTCTAGTTCATAAAGTTTAAGGTTAATACCATCTAAGTTGACTTGTATTCTAAATTGCATGTCATCTTTAGTTGCGATGATTTTATAGGCTTTTAAATGATCAGGATGTTCAGTCTGATGAATTTTGGCAAGCATGTTCTCTGCTGTGTCTTTACTCAATGGACGTGACAATAGGGCATGATTACGAAATCCCAATTCCTCTTCCCATTCCAATGGAGCAGTATTTTGCTTGATGTAAGTTAACTTCATTAGTGTGTATTCACTGAGAGCATGGTTTCTGAAAAATGACATAATTAAATTCCTTGTATGAAAAATATTAACTGCTGCGAGTATATGACGCGTTTTTGCAGCAAGAAGAAAGTATTTTTCCTTCACCATTCACCGCAAAACACACTCATGCTTGATTGGGTTTTGTTCTCGCAGACTCTTGTCTGCAAGTGAATGGTTCATACAAAATTCTTTCCTCTGCTTGCTGCAAAAAACGTATCATGCACCTGTCGCTGGTTATTTTAACAAGATGCCTCTTCTCGTCAATTTGAGTGTGTAAGCGCTATCACGGCAGAATAGCAGACGTACTCGCCATGCAATAATAGCAGTGAGTGAGATAATAAGAATAGCACTATTATCGTGAGTTAACTCCATGACTAACAGAATAGATGTCACTATAGCACTGGTATTGCCGGCCAGCATGCTGGCCATCCCTGCCATCACAAATGGAATAAAATAGGCTGAAAAAGAAGGAAAATACCAACTCATCATCAAGTTAACTAATGCGCCGAGGATTGCACCCAAAAATAATGAGGGCGAGAGAATACCACCTACACCGCCTGATCCCAATGTAAAAAAAGTAGCTAGCAATTTACCAAAGAATAACAAAATAAGGAATTGAGGATGTTGTAATAGCATATTTAATATATCTTGAATAGTCGCAAAGCCAATCCCTTCAATATGATAATGGCCACCATAAATCATAAATTGATACATCATGATACCGACTGCGCCCATTCCAAGCGCATGCCGCAAATATAAATTTTCAAAAAGTGATTTGAATACATCTTCACACCAATAGAGTCCGCGAATAAATAAGCTAGATAAGCTGCCTGCAAGAATCCCTAAGATTACAGAAGATAAAATGATATCCAGCATAAAATAATAATTATCATGAGGTGGAATAGCAGCTAACTGAAAAATGGGGGTGACATGAATGAATAAATATTTACTGTAAATAGCAACCATGGAAGCAACTACAATGGCTACAATATTAAGAAAGCTAATTTGAATCAGCAACACTTCGATAGCAAATGCAATGCCTGCTAAAGGTGCATTAAAAGTAGTAGAGATAATTGCAGCAGAACTGGCAGCCAATAAAGTAACACGATGATGCGGTGATAAGCTAATCATCTGGCTCATGAGATAACTTAATGCTGACCCCATCGCAATAATGGGGCCTTCCCGGCCGACTGATCCGCCTGTTCCTATCGTGATAGCAGAAGCTAGCACTTTAACAACAGCAGTCGCAGGGTTGATAATGCCTGATTTAAAACGAATAGCATAAATTAATTCCGGTACACTTAATCCTTTTTCGGAAGGCGCATAGTTTTTAGTGGCCCATATCACGATAAAAGAACCGATAACAGGAATGATAATAATACCGATTCCCCAGATACTAGGTGTGGTGTGGACCGTTTGATGATAAGTAAAACTTAATTGTCCTGAAAAAAATAGATTATGTGCCAACGAAATCATGCCTTGAAAAATCAAAGCGGCCAATGCGCCTAATATCCCTACAACAAAGGACAATAAGATGACAATAAACCAGTGGTGTTTCATGTACAGTATTATTCTTTCAAATAATCAAAAATCACTTTTCCGTAGGGTAAAGTGAGATCAGTGAGAATGTGTATGCCTGAAATAACTTTTTTGACGGGTAATTCTGCTACTGGTGCCAATGCATGCTGCATTAATTGAATCGCAGCAGGCCCGCTCCATGCGCCTTTGACTGTGACATCTTCTAAATAATATTCGACTAATTCACACACTCGTACTGAACCATCAACATGCGGAATAATTTTTAGTAGGTAATTAGGGGTGAGCAGCGATTGATGCACAGTGTCGGTGGCCAATGTATGGTATTTGTATCCCATTGTGGCGATAGCGATAGGATGAGTCTCATAATTCAATTGTCCCACTAACGTTTCTTTCGTGACACACAAACTGGGTTTGGCCAATTTTTTGGGAAATCCCCATATTTCCCTGCCGCCTGCAATAGGTGATTCATCATCTAAGTACATTGCATGAACATAACCACCTTTTTTTCCCTGATAACTCACGGGAATGACTTGTCCTGACTCCGCATAATCACCAAATCCTGTTGAATCCGGCATGCGGATAAATTCGAATTTAACCAAAGGCTCAGTGACTTCAAGCGGTGCAGGCACTACTTCTCTTAATTTATCTAAGTCTGTTTCATAAGTAATGACAAAAAATTCACGATTAATAAAACGATAGGGTCCTCTAGGGTAGGAAGGGCTCGTTAAGGGCATGGCAAACGCTTGTTGTTTCACTGCAGAAATATCCATTGTTATCTCCAGTTATTAAAGGTGCATGACGAGTTTTTTGCAATGAAAGGAGAAGGGTATTTTTTCTTCACCATTCACCGCAAAACACATTCATCCTTGATTGGGTTTTGCTCTCGCAGATTCCTGCCTGCGAGTGAATGGTTCATACAAAATACCCTTCTCCTTTCATTGCAAAAAACTCGTCATGCACTCATCATTAAAATTCATGCAACTCAATTCCATGCTCAGGTATCTGGTAAAGCCATTCAGGATTTTTTAAGGCTTGCTTTACATCTTGATAACCGGATTGATAATGCTCCATGAGTGTTTGACGTGAAAAGTCAAAATCTTTCGTCCATAAATTGCCAGGATAATCACGGTAATGAAATCGAACGATATTCATAATGATAGGGTGAGAGAATTTTATAATTTCATCCACGCCTTCAATCTTGCGAATGTCAGGCACTTCATCAACAAGATGGTGTAAGAGGTTATGCAAGTGTTGTACTTTGCATATGTAAGTTAGGATTTGATGATAGCGGCTGGAAAACTCAATATCTTTTCTTAATTTTAATATTTCCAATAAATTTGCTGGTGTTCGCTCGTGATAAGAAAAAAGATGCATGAGAATGCAAAGCAATTTTTCCTGCATATTTTCCTTAATAATAGCAGTAAGGGGTGTGTTTGAACTCAACCCACCGTCCCAATAATTTTTGCCTGCAATCCGGATAGCAGGAAAACCTGGCGGTAATGCACCACTTGCCATCACATGCTCTGGACCGATTTCTTGCGTCATGTTATCAAAATAAACCAATTCACCATCTTCAACGCAAACAGCCGCTAATGTTAAGCGCACTTCTTTTTTATTAATCAGATCGAAATCAACCAGTTTTTCTAAGGTATACCGTAATTCACTCGTATCATAAAAACTCAGTTGATCAGGGAAGCTAGACAAGCCAATCCAGGGATTAAATAATCTAGGTTTAAAAAATCCAGTTTGCCCAACCCAAAGAGTCCATAATACATTCCAACTTTTTTGTAACTGTTCTGCCATGTAGTTTTTTTCAACAAGCTCGACGGCGGGCCAGGGAGAGGCAATCATACTCCAAAATTCTTCCAATTTTTTGATACGGTTTTCTGGTGTATTCCCTGCAATAATAGCTGCGTTAATGGCACCAATAGAGGTGCCAACTAACCAATCTGGTGTGCAACCATATTCTAACAATGCTTCACACGCACCGACCTGATAAGTGCCCAATGCTCCACCTCCTTGCAAAAGGTACACTACCTTGTCATAACCATGCGGTTTATTCGACATTGTCATCCTGATTTGCTTATTGCATAAACCATCCATGACTGACCACTAAAGATTGTCCAGTTAGTGCATTTGACTGAAATGAGGCAAAGAAAAGGGCTACAGCAGCAACATCTTCTGTTGTCGTAAATTCACCATCTACAGTATCTTTCAACATGATTGTTTTAATCACAGCTTCTTCACTGATCCCTAAATTTTTGGCTTGTTCGGGAATTTGTTTTTCGACTAGCGGTGTTCGAACAAACCCAGGGCAGATAACATTGGCTCTTACATTATGTTTTGCACCTTCTTTTGCGACCACTTTACATAATCCAATGAGTCCATGTTTTGCTGTCACATAAGGCGCCTTGAGCATGGATGCTTCTTTAGAATGGACAGAGCCCATATAAATAATGCTGCCGCCGCGTTTTGATTCATACATGTGGCGAATACAGCTACGTGTTGTAAGAAAGGCACCATCAAGTTGAATGGCCAGCAGCTTTTTCCAATCAGCAAAAGATAATTTTTCGATGGGATCAATATGTTGGATACCTGCATTGCTTACCAAAATATCGATGCTGCCAAATGCATTGACCGCTTGTTCTACTCCGTGTTCCACTTCTTCTTCGCGGCTAACATCCATCTTTACACCCAAAGCTTGTCCTTGGTTGGCTTTAATTTCCTCTGCGACTGCATTGGCTTGTGTTAGATCAAGATCAGCGATGACAACGCTGGCACCTTCACGTGCATAGGTATGCGCAATTTCTTTTCCAATACCACTGGCTGCGCCAGTCACAATGGCAACTTTATCTTTTAGTAACATCATGCTCTCCTTGCATTTGAATACCCTGATTGGTCTATTATTCCATAAAACCAGAGGTAAGTCTTTGTTACACCGGATTTCCAGATACCACTAACCCTGGTTCCCAGCCTGCTTTTTCTGCTTCAACTGCATAAGTGGACTCGAAAAAGTTTAGTAAATCTTGGTCAGGATGCTTGGCAGTGCGCACATCATCATAATCAAGAATAAATTCTCGGAGTGAATTGTCCCAATGTGCTTTACTAGGTTGAATGGTTGCTTGTTCAATTCCATTAGGCTCAGGATAAATAAAAGAAAAATAAGCTGGGCGGGGATACTGTTCTGAGCCGCTCCACCAGCCTACTTCAACTTGTGCATCATCCATTGCATTACGACGAATGTATCCTGAATTTGGCCCATCTGTTGGAATGTGCTTACCTTTGTAACGTGCGTCTCGTAAATCTAAGGTGCCCCACATTAACCCTATAGGAGGAGTGATTCCATAAAAACGTGAATGATAACGCTGCATGACTTGATAAGAACTCAGCATAATGCGCTGCCAGGCCTTAACAAGATCAGAACGATATTCTCGTCTATCAAGGTCCTTATCAAATTCAATGGGATTAGGTATTTCTTGCGGCATGAGGTTAATAGGCATGATTATGCCCATATCGTTTAGCGTGTTAAGAAATTTACTAATGAATTGTGCAACAGACATCGAATGTAATTTGATTTTTTTACTATCTCCCCAGCTAGAGGTAAAAATGATGTGATGATCAATAAAATTAGCATCAACATTAAAAATTCCTTTTTGATAGGGTATCAACCCTGTTGTTAAGCCTTGACTAGTAAGAAAAAGTGTTACATTTGCCCAATGGGGCTCGAATGGTGTTGCGAGTTTGAGCTTACCTATAGCTTGCACCACTCTGTGCAGTAGGTATTGTGTAGATTGGAATTCGTCATAAGGTAAAGCTGGCCATGGTTCGTATTGCAGGAGATTCACGCTAGTCATAGTGTACTTTCCTTAGTTAGATAGCCTGATCACTTCATTATACAACCTCAATGTTTTCTCAACACTGGACCTATCACTTTACTTTGTCTATTAAACCCCTTATAGTGCCTCAGCCTTAGTTAGGCTTTTTACCTTGCCCTATGAATTATTTAATTAACTTTTCATTATTCCGCCGCAATCGTAATTTCACATTGTTGTATATAGGCCAGTTTGTTTCATTTTTGGGAACGATGATTACTGGTGTAGCTTTGCCGTATCAAATTTATACAGAAACACATTCTACCCTCATGGTAGGATTGTTAAGCTTAGTTCAATTATTGCCTTTGTTACTCACTGCATTAATTGGAGGTGTATTTGCAGATCGTTATCATCGGCGTATGTTATTATTGGTTGCTGAATTGGTACTGGCCATTGGCAGTTTATTATTAGCTTTGAATACGTGTCTGCCTATTCCACATATATGGGCTATGTTTTTAGTATCTTCATGTATGTCTGCTTTTAATGGGTTGCATAGACCCGCCTTGGAAAGCATGGTTCAGCAGATTGTTGCTAAAGAAGATTATCCTGGAGTGAGTGCATTAGCTTCATTGAAAGCAAATGTAGCGATGATTGGCGGGCCGGCAATAGGTGGTTTACTCATTGCTAGTTTTGGTATTGTTGTGACCTATTTGGTGGATGTGGCCAGCTTTGTCATTTCATTGGTTGCTCTATTATTAATGACAAATATCCCTAAACCTAAGCGCACACGTGATGATTCTACATGGGCATCTTTAAAACAAGGTTTGCATTATGCATTTTCTCGCCAAGAATTAGTGGGAACTTATGTGGTTGATTTTATTGCTATGGTTTTTGGCATGCCTACTGCTTTGTTTCCTGCTATTGCGATGTGGTTTGGCGGCGCTAAAGTGCTTGGCATGCTGTATGCAGCGCCGGCAGTAGGTGCTTTAGTGGTTTCATTTTTTAGCGGTTGGACTAAACACATTAAACGCTATGGCTTTGCCATTGCTGTTTCAGCTATCTTGTGGGGTGTTGCAATCGTCTTTTTTGGCTTGGCCTCAAATTTCTGGGTAGCATTATTTTTCTTGTCACTAGCAGGTGCTTTTGATGGTATGAGTGGAATTTTTCGCATGACCATGTGGAATGAAACTATTCCTAACGAGTTTCGTGGTCGTTTAGCAGGAATAGAAATGATTAGTTATTTAAGCGGTCCACGATTAGGTGATACTGAAGCAGGCTTGGTGGCCGCAGCATTCGGAATTACAGCGTCTATTGTTTCGGGTGGAGTATTATGTGTGATGGGTGTTGCACTTTGTTGTTTCTTGCTGCCTAAGTTTTGGCGATATCACATTTGCTGATATGATAAAACATAGGAAAGTGATAGGACGTACAGGAATTCTGCTGAAGGTAGTCGCCCCATTGTTTTTTAGCTCCCAACACGCCATCCATGGCGTTTAGGATTGCATCCTGCAATCCAAGTCGCCTAAAAACAATGGGGCGACTACCTTCAGCGGAATTCCTATAGGAAGTATGATTTCATGAATAATATGGTTTTAGGTTTTCATTATTTTCTTGCTGGATTTAAGCTTATTTTTAGGCCTGGCATGCGACGCTTTGTCATCATCCCGTTATGCATCAATATTTGCTTGTTTATTGGATTATTTTTTTTATTACGTTATTTTATGATTGAATTTAACCAGTGGTTTGCTCATTATTTACCAGCATGGTTGCAATGGTTAAGCATTTTGCTTTGGGCAGTTTTTTTTATTGGTTTTTTTGTCATTATTATCTATACCTTTGTCATGGTGACAAATATTATATCGGCTCCATTTAATAGTTTTCTTGCTGAGAAAGTTGAATTATATCTTAGCGGAAGAATTCCGGATGAGCGTAGTTTACTGGATAACCTTAAAGATGTCCCACGTATTCTAGGTCGGCAATTCTCTATTATTGGATATTATATTCCACGTGCTTTATTGATATTAATTTTATTTTTTGTTCCAGTGATTCAAGCCGTCGCAGCCATTTTATTGTTTTTGTTCCATGCTTGGTTAATGACGTTAACTTATATTGATTATCCAACGGATAATCATCGCATTTCTATGTCGAATGTGCACACTTGGTTGGCGCAACGTAATTGGACTGCACTGGGTTTTGGGACAAGCGTGTTAGTTTGTTCTATGATACCCATTCTTAATTTTCTTATTGTTCCTGCTGCAGTGGCTGGCGCGACAAAATTTTGGGTGGATGAAGGGAATCAGTAAGAGGCTATTATCGTTGTGATGATATCTACGTTGAAGCAACCTCTAGCTGAGTAGCCATCATCATTTCTTGGAGAGAGTGATAAACACGGTTACCGTCAATTACTTGTAAAATCCCAACGTTGGCTAGTTTGCGACAGACCTTGTCATTTGCTTCACAAAGGTAAATTTTAACTCCGCGTTGATGATATTGACGGATTAATTTATTAAATGTTTCTAAGCCTGTCATATCCATAAAAGGCACATTTTTAAGACGGAAAATAATAGTTTTAGGATCATGATGGGTGGCAGCCAAAGCACGTTCAATTTTTTCGGCTGCACCAAAAAATAATGGGCCTTGTATGGTGTAAACAGCCGCATCCACGAAGGATCTTGATATTTCACTATTAGACAATTCTAAATGTAATTTATCAGAAGTTTGTTTTTCTATACCGACTGATTGGCTCATGCGGCGGATAAAAAATAACATTGCTAATATGACACCAATATTCACAGCAATGACTAAGTCAGTAAAGACAGTCAAGAGAAAGGTTGTAATCAATACAATGACATCGTAACGTGGTGCACATTTGATGATATGCATGAAATGAGGCAAGTCACTCATGTTATAAGCCACTACAAACAGAATGGCAGCTAGCGAGCATAAGGGAACATATACTGCTAATGGTGCTAAGATGAGAATAACAAAAATGAGAAACACCGAATGAGTAATGGCTGAAATGGGGCTGTTGCCTCCGTTACGAACATTGGCTGCTGTTCTTGCAATTGCTCCGGTAGCAGCGAAACCGCCAAATAGCGGAGCGAAAATATTTGCTAGACCTTGGCCAATTAATTCTTGATTTGAGTTATGATGCGTGCCACTCATACCATCTGCTGCAGTTGCTGACAGCAAGGATTCAATGGCACCCAAGAGGGCAATAGTAAAAGCTGGGCCAGCTAATTCAATCATTTCTTGAATCGATAGAGTTGGAAAATGAAATGGCGGTAGTTGACGTGGAATGCCGCCAAAAGTACTTCCAATCGTGGCGACGTTAAAGTGAAATAACATTTGTAATGTAATGACGACAACCATTGCTACTAATGGGCCTGGTAATCGTTTAGAAACCTTGGGTGAAAATATGACTAATAATAAGCTTAAAATCGCAAGACTGGTGGTCGTGATGTTCAAGTGTGGCAAAGTGTATATTGCTGACGCCAGTTTCTGATAAAAATGTGCGCTGATGGATGTATTAGGTGATAATCCAAAAAAATCTTTCCATTCTCCAACAAAAATAATAAACCCAATGCCTGTTGTGAAACCTACGATCACTGGGTCAGGAATAAATTTGATGGCATTGCCTAGCTTGGCTAAGCCCATCATGATAAGAATAAAACCTGCTAGCAACGTTGCTATTTGTAAGCCTGCTACACCATATTGAGCAGTGATATGCGCTAATATCACAATAAATGCGCCAGTAGGGCCAGCAATTTGTACCCGGCTGCCGCCAAAAATACCGACAAAGAAAGCAGAGATAATTGCCGTATAAATTCCTTGCTCTGGCTTAACTCCAGAGGCGATAGCAAATGCCATTGCAAGTGGTAATGCTACAATGCCGACAATAAGGCCTGACATAATATTGGGATACCAATTTCGGATTTGTAATAATCCGGTGTGATATGCATCAATAATTGCCAACATATGATTTAATCCTGAGGTTGATGATTGAATAAAAAAAATTAAGAAATATTTTAACATTTATTTTAATCAATTAGCGCTGTTTTTTATTATTAAAGATAGGTTGTATTCACTCAGGGATGCGTTTCTCTGAAGATTTTTTTAGTATGAAATTATTATTTCATTCAATGAATTAGTGTTTTTCCCTGCTAAATCTAGCAATTGTTGACTACGAAATTATGTTATATTTAAGAGTAGCCTACTCATGATTAAGAATTAGTGAAGGAACAACGATTTCTTTTATCAACTGAGTCTGTTGACATTATAACCTTAAATATCAATAGACCTAAAATAATATAAGAAAATTGAGGAGGTGCGTTATGTTAGCAAAAGAAATTATGTCAAAAAAACCCGAGTTTCTTTCTTCAGATGCAACACTTAAACAAGCAGCAGATCAAATGCGTACTCATGATTATGGATTTATTCCGATTGGTGAGAATGATAAATTAATTGGTACATTGACCGATCGTGACATTACGGTGAGGGCTGTTGCCGAAGGATGGGACCCTAATAAAAAAACTGTTAAAGAAGTCATGCATAAAGGTGTTTTCTATTGCCTGGAAGATGATCCTTTAGAAAAAGTAATCCAGCAAATGGAAACATTACAGGTCCGTCGTCTTATTGTTTTAAACAAAGATAAGCGTATGACAGGAATCATTTCATTGGGTGATATAGCAATGAAATGTAAAGACGCGAAACTTTGTTCTGAATTGACAGAAGCTGTTTCACATCATTAGAAGAATGAATAGCAAACTAATGATGGAGAGACTAATTCATGATTAACCTTATATTGATATTGGTATCTGAACGGGTCTGCCTTTTTACTTTTCTTCATATAAAAAGTAAAAAGGCAGACCCGTTCAGATACCGCTATAAGTTAACTTGATGCTAAAGGAGAGTTTGTCATGAATCAAATGATTAAACGTCCACCATTTGTTTCTAGCTTAGCTGAATTGCAACAAACAATTAATCGTTTATTTGATCCAACTTTAATGGAACAAGAAGATGGATTTTCAAATCTTTTGAATTCAGATTGGATACCTACTATAGATGTTAAGGATGCTGGATCGTATTTTTTAATTACAGCTGATATTCCTGGTGTGGACCCTAAGAAAATTGATGTTAGTATCGATAATAATATCCTGACTATTAAAGGTCAGAAAGAAACTAAAATAAAAGAAGAACGGAAGAATTATGTTCGTTATGAAAGATCAAAAGGTATGTTTTGCCGCAGCATTAGTTTGCCGGATATTATTGATGCTGCAAAAATTTCAGCTAAGACAAAAAATGGCGTATTAGAAATTATGGCACCTAAAAATAAAAGTGGTACAAAACGCAGTATAAAAATAAAAAAATAAAATTAAGTCGTTATGTGGTGCTGTGAAGACTCGAACTTCTAAAGGATGGGTCTTTTTGTCAAATTTATTTCTCGTTATTCTCATCACTTCACGGGCATCTATAACTTGTATATTTCCTGCTCAGATGGTATGATTTAGCAGTATAAATTTTATTCAATAATTAATTAATCGTGCATTATAATGTTAAAATCAATATTTTCATCTAAATCATCTAAATCTATTATTTTCTTATTGCTCACAGGATTGATTTTGTTTGGAAAATCTTATAGCCAAACAAGGCATTTTCCTGCTGGTGCGCATGAGATAGTTATTGCTAATGCAAGCGGAGTGCGAACTGATTTGCTAAAAAACATTGCGCCTGTAGTAGAAAAATCCATTGCAAGAGGGGATTATCCTGGCGCAGTTATTTTAATTGGCCATCGCGGACAAATTATTTACCGAGGAGTATTGGGCAATCGCCGTATTGTGCCTAATATTGCTCCTATGCGGTTTGATACTATTTTTGATATTGCTTCCTTGACTAAGATTGTTGTGACCACTCCAGCGATCATGCAACTTGTTGAGCAAGGACGAATAGATCTCGATGCTCCTGTGAGTCAGTATTGGCCTGCATTCGCCAAGCAAGGCAAGCAATCTGTTACGATACGTGAATTGTTGACACATACTTCTGGATTACCGTTAGATGTTGCGAACCCAACAAAAAAATCAACTAGTCATGCAGTAATAAAAAAAATAGAGCAGTTAAAACTTTTGCATTCGCCTGGAAGTAAATTTTTATATAGCGATTTAAATTTTATCGTGTTGGCACATCTTGTTGAAATGATTTCAAAAGAACGTATCGATCATTATGCTCAAAATCATATTTTCAAACCACTTGGGATGAAGAATACCTTTTTTACTCCATCAGAGAAATTACGTGAGCGTATTGCTCCAACGGAATTAATTAATAAAAAATTGCGGTGGGGACAAGTGCACGATCCAATAGCTTATTCGATAGGTGGAATATCAGGAAACGCTGGTGTATTTTCAGATGCAAAAGATTTGGGTATTTATGCGCAATCTTTGTTAGATGGCGGAAAGCTTCCTCATGTACTTCGTGATAAGAATAATAAATTAGACTATTTTCTTGGGCCGCTTTCCATTACAAAAATGACTACGGCGCAAACACCGGATAGTATGGTGGACGTACGTGGATTAGGTTGGGATATTGATTCATCTTATTCTAACCGTGGTGTTTTACTTCCTACACAATCATTTGGTCATACAGGATGGACAGGTACATCATTATGGATAGATCCTGTTACACAGACATGGATAGTGATACTGACTAGCCGTGCACATCCTTCTCCAGCAATCAATAATCAGCTCGCTCAAGATAGGCGCACCATTGCTAATATTGTATCTGCTAGCTTGGTCGATGTTGCTTCTTTCAATTTCAATAATACAGGTAAGGGCGAGCTTAGTCGCGCTTATACAATAATTAATAAGTAGTAAAGAAATACATAACAAGTTTTTTTGCGGTGAATGGTGAAGAAAAATATGCTTTTTCTTTTACAGAAAAAAAACTTGTTATGTACTTTAGTAAAGGAAAAATGAGATGAAAAATAAATTTTTCACACTCTTTATATTTTTCTTCATCGTGTTTTTATGTGGATCATATGAGAAACAATGGATTCAACCCGGAGCTGAGCAAACAGATTTGTACTTTCCTATTTTGCAAGGTAAACGCGTTGGTCTTTTTGTTAATCAGTCTTCATTAGTAGGAAAAACTCATCTGGTAGATGTTTTGCGAAAGCATGAGATTAGCGTAACAAAAATATTTGTGCCTGAGCATGGATTTCGTGGTAATGCGGACGATGGCGATAAGATTGAAAATTCTATTGATCCTAACACCAGTATTCCTATTATTTCTTTGTATGGAAAAAAGGTTAAACCATCGGCAAGCGATTTAGAAAATGTTGATATTCTATTATTTGATATTCAAGATGTAGGTGTTCGTTTTTATACTTTCATTTCGTCATTGCAGCGTTTAATGGAAGCAGCAATTGAAAATGACAAACCACTCGTCATACTTGATCGGCCTAATCCCAATGGATTTTATGTGGATGGCCCTGTACTTAACTCTAAATCTTTTACCGGCCTTCAACCTATCCCTATTGTGTATGGCATGACAATGGGTGAATATGCCAAGATGTTAGTAGGAGAGCAGTGGTTAGCGGTGACACCTAAGTCAAGAGCGAGTCATTTGCAGCTGACGATTATTCCTAATGTCAATTATACACATAAAAGTTTATACGAACCGCCCATCAAGCCGTCTCCCAATTTACCTAGTATACAATCTATTTATTTATATCCATCAATAGGATTGATGGAAGGGACTATTATTAGCGTAGGACGAGGAACAGATAAGCCATTTCAAATTTTTGGCCATCCAAAAATTTTTACAGAATTTACATTTATTCCTTTGGCAAGAGAAGGCGCAGGAAACCCGCTTTATCATAATGAGGTGGTGCATGGCTGGAACCTGGCTGGAACTAAAACGGAAGTGTTAAAATTAATTAATAGTAAACTACAAATAAAATATTTTATTCAAGCTTATCAGGCTTATCCTGATAAAAATAAATTTTTTCCTGTATTTAAAAGTGAAGCCAGTAAAAAAAGCTTGGCAGCTCAAATTCAAGCTGGTATGAGTGAAGAAGAGATTAGAAAAAGTTGGGAGCCAGCATTAAGCAACTTTAAGAAAATACGTAAGAAGTATTTAATTTATCCGGATTTTGAATAATAATTAATTTTGGCCTAGTTTAGGGATTAAGATGGTGAAAACTTGGTGCTACTTAGGGTTATTTTTCTTATTGATAGACTTGGCTTATGCATTACCACAAGGATTTGTTTATTTAAGTGAAGTGGATCCCACTATTTTGCAAGAAATGCGCTATGCTGGATACCACAATTTTATCGGTCGTCCAGTGAAAGGCTATGGGTCAGATGTTTGCATTTTGACAAAACCCGCTGCTGATGCATTAGTAGCGATACAAAAAAAATTGCTTCATTCGTCGTTGTCATTAAAAGTATATGATTGTTACCGCCCGACAACAGCAGTGACTGATTTTATTGCATGGAGTAAGGAGTCAGTTCATCAAGAAATGAAGCAAGAGTTTTATCCACATATCAATAAGGCGGATGTTTTTCGATTAGGATATGTGGCAAAAAAATCAGGTCATAGTCGTGGGAGTACGGTAGATTTAACTATTGTTCCCATGCCTGCTCCCCTACAAGCAAAATATTACAAAGGTCAGAAACTGGTTGCGTGTACAGCTCCCTATATGCAGCGGTTTCGTGATAATTCCATTGATATGGGCACAGGTTTTGATTGTCTTGATAAAGTAGCGCATGCCTTTAGTAACAACATCCATGGTATAGCATATCAAAATCGTATACGGTTACGTCAAATCATGCTGGAGCATGGATTTGAACCGTATACATATGAATGGTGGCATTTCACGTTGAAAGAAGAACCATATCCTGATAGTTATTTTAGTTTTGATGTGAAATAAAGGCAGGGTATTTATGATCATTGAAATGCGTCATTTTTTTTCTATCTTAAGCTTAGCTATATTTATTTTTTTTAATGTTAACGCGGTGTTGTTTGCTAAAACAACTACTACATCCTCTAACACGAGCAAGGAAATTCGTTTCATTACTATATCAGATATTCATTTTGATCCTTATCTTAGTTGCAAAAATGCTACACCATGCCCGCTTATTAAAAAATTACGCAATGCTTCACCTGACCAATGGGAAAATCTATTGACTGAATACGATACGAATGCTCCAAAATATCTACAAGATTCAAATTATATATTGTTAGCATCTTTATTATCTGCTGCTAGGCAAGCGGCTGATACTAGCCATGCAAAATTTGTTTTAATTTTAGGTGATTTTTTAGGACACCAATTCCGCAAGCACTACAAAGACTATTCAGGTGATAAAACAGTAGGAGGTTATTATTCTTTTGTACATAAGACATTAGCGTTTTTAACCAATCAATTAATAAAAACATTTCCTTCAACGGATGTTTATGCTGTTGTTGGTAATAATGATTCCTATCAGGGAAATTATGTCACGAATGCGGATAGCCAATTTTTTAAAGATACGGCTGTGTTATGGTCAACGTTAATTAAAAATAAGCCGGATCAAAGGGTTATGCAGGGAATGTTTGCTCGTGCAGGATATTATTCTGTTCTATTATCTAGTCAGCCGAGTATTCGTTTGATTGTACTGAATAGTAATATTTTTTCTTATAAAGCAAAAGGGAAAAATATAGATACCATTGCAAACCAAGAATTGATGTGGCTACATGCACAATTAAAAGTGGCTAAGGAAAATAAACAAAAGGTATTGATTGCAATGCATATTCCTGAAGGCATTGATATTTATGCCACTTTGCGTATGCGTTTATTTAGATTAGTTACTTTATGGAAACCAAAGTACATACAGCAATTTCAAGCTGAAATTGAGCAATTTGCCCCGCAGATTGCTGGTATTTTTGCGGGACATCTGCATACTGACTGGTTCCAGATATTAACGTTGAAGAACGCAGAAGAGGTACCGATGATAGGGGTTCCTTCGGTTAGTCCTATTTTTGGTAGTAATCCAGGGTTTAAGATTTATTCGTATTCACTGGATCCATTCCAACTAAATGATTTTGTTACCTATTATTATCCATTGGATGGGAAGAGAGAGTGGAAATTAGCTTACGGATTCAACAAAATAAGTAGCCATTTATCTTTATAAAATGACAAAATTGTAATTTTCTGGCCATCTTTGTGTTAGTCATGGCTGAGTAAAATCATACTCGTTTATAAATAGACGAGGGTTAGAAAAATGCTACGCAAAGACATTCAAGAAGAGTTTAAAAGTTTTATAGATAAGAAGATGATGGATGAGGAGCGTATCTCTCAGCTTAAAAAGTTATTCGATGCAAAAGTTAATCGATTTTTTGCAGATCTGTTAGTCGAGTACATGAAAAACAATTTGAGGGACATAGAAACATTTTTCAAAGAAAATAAAATAGCGGATGATCACTTCAAACAAGTATGCGATGCATTTTTTGAAAATATACAAAAAATTTGTTTTCTTGAGGGATATCACAGTAGATTTAAAGAAGTGCCTAACAAAAATAGTGAGTTTGAAGTTAACAAGGATGATTTTAAAAAATTTATGGATAAGAAGTGTTCACTTTCTGATGGTGTAGAGAAATTTGTGTGGGATACAATTTATCCTAATGTAGAAGTTAAGAAAGAGCTGGTGAAGCGTATTTCAGAGATTCAAAAAGTCATCAATCGATATTCTGGTAATAAACAATCTAGAGTAACAATCTTTAATGATGAATGTGCTAAAATTATAAACGCTATTGATAAAAAAACTAGTTACTGTGAAATGTTTAATGAGACACGAGAGCGCCTCAATAAAGCATTGAAAGATATTTCAACGTATGAAGATAATTATTATCAGAGTTTAATTTTTTCTAAGTTTAGACAGTCCAATAGTACACTAAAACCTATTATTAACAATGTTCAGGCAATGTTAAATAGCTTGACAATTGAGAATCTCGGTCAACCTAAAGAAAGTAATGCGGTACAAAGAAAATCTTTTGCTGCATGATAGTGTTTAGCCTAATCAATCAGGGATTCTGCTATGTATGATTAAGTTTAAACATACATAACGGGATTCCTGAACGTTAACATTAATGTCGTTTTCATTTTATTTTGTTATAATTTTTCAATGATGCTTTTACAGCGGAATTGCTGATACTTTTATTAATAGGATGGACACGGAAATGTCTCATATCTCAAGGATGGCTTTTTTGATGTTGAGTTTGTATTTTATCACTCCTTCCATCTGGGCTGAGGAAGCAGTAGGTCTCTATACAAATGGTCAATGGGATCCTGCGTGCAGCCAGTGCTGGCCTTCTCCCAGAACAGCTGAAAACAACCGTTGTACTCCTAAAGATTGTGCTGTCCAAGGTTATTATCATTGTCAGCAGCAGGATCCGCCATTGGCTATTGATGATGATCCTCGGCTTGTTTCACTAATCAAATCGGGTCAATGTACCTATGTCCCAAGAGTAGCGCTGAATGAGGGTGAAGCAGCCTATATACATAGTATGCAGCTTTGCACAACCATATTGGATAAAATGGCCGGTCGGTTTATTTCACCAGTAGATTCTCATGATGCGTCAAAAATGAAAGTAGATTTTTATTTAACTCACTTTAAAGCGAATATTTTAGGAAGTGCGCATGCCAAATTGAAGCTCGCTATAGATTATGATAATGGCATAGGTACTCAACAAGATAGAAGTAAGGCAACAGAACTTTATCGTAAAGCAGCTTTAAAAGGGTTCCCATTTGCGCAGTATGCAATAGGTGCTAGGTATGCGTATGGCATTTCCATGCCAAAAGATAAAGATAAAGCAATTATGTGGTTGAAAAAAGCATTAGATAATAGACCTATAACAGAAGCTGACAAAAAGGCCCAAGCAATAGTCACTCCCTGTGCAATCAAACTGATTGAACGTTTGACCCCAATATAGGACACAATCCACTCAAGCATTGTTCATTCAGGTGCCTATTTTTTGTAGCAAAAGGAGGCAGGTATTTTTCCTTCACCCTTCACCGCAAAACACACTTCTCCTTGATTGGGTTTTGCTCTCGCAGACTCTTGCCTAACAAAGGGGGATGACTTTGCAAAATATAAGTTACTCTGTGATATATCGAGCTTTATTAATTTTTTTTATTTCACCGTGTTTATATGCTCAAGCATATGAAATAAGCGGTTCTCCATTTGCCACTGAGGGTGCTCCTCTTCCTGAGTATATTGAGAATTATGGTGAAAAAGTTATTGTTGTTTATCCAATGGATCATCTGTGGGGTGCTTATAATCAAACAGGTAAACTAATTCGCTGGGGTATTGCGACTGCTGGTGCAGAGCAATGTGAGGATTCAGAAAATTCGTGCCGTACAAAAACAGGTAGTTTTCGGATTTATTCTTTGGGCAATAGTAGTTGCGTTTCAAATAAATATGCTGGTTCTCCCATGCCTTATTGTATGTATTTTAATGGTGGTCAAGCGTTGCATGGATCGTCAGATATTCAATTCGATAATGTAAGTCACGGTTGTGTTCGTGTTCATGTAAACGATGCAAAATGGTTAAGGTATCATTTTGTTGAGGGCCCTAATATAACAAATCATTATCGCGGCACTAAAATCATTGTTAAACCTTATTCATAAAGGAAACGTTTATAGTGGTATCTAAATAGATCTGCCCCTTTTATTTTGTGGGGTAGCTATCGGGCCTCAAAAAACGAAAGGTAACGTTCACGGGGGTAGTCACGGTATCTGATATAAAAAATGTACGATGCCCCAAACAATTGCAGCGACACAACCCGCCGCTGGAATGGTGAGTATCCAGGCCCAGACAATGTTTTTTGCCACGCCCCAACGCACAGCAGAAAATCCATTGAGTGAACCAACACCGATAATCGCGCCTGTGACAGTATGAGTGGTGGAGACAGGGATACCTAATGCAGTCGCTAAGGCCAAAGTGGTCGCGCTGGCAGTATCAGAGCAGAACCCGCTAACAGGCCTTAGCTTTGTGATTCGCATTCCCATTGTTTTAACAATGCGCCAGCCGCCAAAGATGGTTCCAAGCGCAATGACAAAATTACATGAAATGACAACCCAAAATGGCACATAAAAATGCCCCTCTATCATCTGTGATGAGTAAAGTAGCATTGCAATAATCCCCATTGTTTTTTGTGCATCATTGCTACCATGGCCTAAACTAATAAATGCAGAAGAGAGAAACTGCAGTTTATGAAACCAGCTTTCTACTTTGTTTGGCATAGAATAGAAAAAAATACGCGCTGTTAATACCATGAGTGTCATTCCCATTATCATCCCAAGTAGTGGAGAGA
Source organism: Gammaproteobacteria bacterium (assembly GCA_019634835.1). Lineage (GTDB taxonomy): Bacteria > Pseudomonadota > Gammaproteobacteria > DSM-16500 > DSM-16500 > Aquicella. Next base: position 36,598 of record JAHCAO010000006.1, on the reverse strand, counting down.
CAACAATAGCTGCGAGCACTTTAAAAATACCTATCCATTTGAGTGGCTGAAGACCCGCATGAGCAATGCTAGCTCCAAGCAAACCACCAATGAGTGCGTGTGAAGAGCTGGATGGTAAGCCGTAATACCAGGTGAATATGTTCCAAAAAATGGCGCCTAACAAAGCAGACAAAATAACATAGATATTAATCACGCTGGGATCAACCAATCCTATACCAATAGTAGTGGCAACATGTACCCCAAAAAATAAAAAAGCGACAAAATTAAAAAATGCTGCCCACAATACAGCCCAGTGCGGCTTCAGTAAGCGGGTTGAAACCATGGCTGCAATAGAATTAGCTGCATCATGGAAGCCGTTTAAAAAATCAAAAAACAAAGCTAATCCAATAGTAAAGATAACTAAAGTAAGAGATGAATCCATATTAAGAGTACTCGAGCACAATGCCTTTTAGGATATTAGCAACATCTTGGCAGCGGTTAATGACTGATTTGATATGACTATACGTTTCTTTCAATTTAAAGAATTGTTTAAAGTCTTGCTCATCCATAAATAATTTTTTTTCTCCTGCAAGTACCACTTGATGCGCTTTACTTTCGACCTTATCAATTTCATTGCAGTGTTTAAATATTTCGGCTGAGTTATTAAGAGAATGCAGGCAATAGATTGAGGCTTTAAGATGAGTCGTTGCTTCTGCACTTAATTGTGAAAGTTTTATCATTTCATCAGGAATGGATAAGAGTTGATAAAATGGAAAACGTTGTGCAATACGATTAATTAGATCAATCACATCATCCAGTGTACTAGTCAGTTGATGAATATCATGGCGATCAAAAGGCGTGATAAAAGTCTTATGCAATAACTCAAAGGTCATATGAGCAACTTGATCCGCTTCTTCCTCATGTTTTGCAATTTGATCCACATAGTACTGCTGGTTACCTAGATTTTGTAGCATGTTTGAAAATTCAGTTGAAGCTAAGACCAATTTATCTGCAGCTTGCTGAAATAGTTGAAAAAATTTTTCTTGGCGAGGCAATAAGCGTTTTAGCATGAGATATCTATCATTCCTATGGACAGTTTGAAATATGATCGAATGCACATTTTAAGCGTGATATTTAGGAAATGCTACATCGAATTGCAACCCAATACCATTAGGCGGGATAGTAAGATGAATGGTGCCATGATGTAAAGTTGTGATTTGGTTAACAATAGCCAGCCCTAGGCCGCTGCCTGAAGCTTTTGTACCAAGAACTCGGTAAAAGCGTTCGAATACCCTCTCTCTTAGTTCTAAGGGAATGCCTGGGCCTGTATCGATGACACGAAGTATTACTTGTACGCCAGTATCAATAATACTTATTTTGACTTCGCCATAGGGTGGCGTATAACGAATGGCGTTATCAACAACATTGCGAATTAGAATACCAAGGGCAGTGTCATTACCCATGACAATAGGCTCAGCAGGGGAGGGAGTGAGCTCAATTTCAATGTTTTTCTCAAAAGCATGAGGGGCAAGATAAGCTATTATTTCTGTAGCTAATTTATGCAGACCTAATGGTTTAATATCAGTTAACGTTTCTTCTTCTCCTAGACGACTTAATGTTAGCAATTGAGCGACGACATGAGAGCTGCGGTTTACACTTTCTATGACCTTTTGTAAAGCTTTGCTCCTATCTGTCTCATTGTCTGATTTAAGAGCAACTTGTGCATGTGTTTTTAAGGCAGCTAATGGAGTCCGTAATTCATGAGCGGCATCAGCTGCAAAGCGTTTGTTGCGCTCAAAAGCAAGCTTTAAACGAATAAACAGTTGATTTAGCTCTGCAACAAGTGGTTTGATTTCAACAGGAATTTCAGCAAGATGTACTGGTTCGAGAAAGGTAGAGGCGCGATTAGAGATTTCAGTTGTGACTTTCGTGATAGAGCGTAGCGCAAGATTGACAATGAACCAAACCAACAAACCAAATACGGGATAGGTAATCAATAAAATATTAGCATTACTCTTAGCAATATCGTCTGCAAGTTTACGGCGTAAATTGTATAATTCAGCCACAATGATTTTTACGTGCATTTTGTCGTCATAAGTAGCATAAGTTCGCCAATTGTTGCCATGGATATCTTGATCACTGAAGCCAAGGGGGGCATTCTCTAAACTCAGTGGAGGTTGGTGAGGCAAACTCAAGAGCAATTCTCCTGATTGGCTCCAGACTTGGAATAGAAATTTTTGTTTGATTATTGGCTGGCTAGTACGCAGGTATTGGATGATGTCAGCTCTGATCTTTGGATTTGAGCTTTGGTTTAAGATAGTAATGAGTGATGAGACGCTGATTAACTGATTGTCTAGATAAGGTTGTATGACTTGCTCATCAAGCAAATAATTGCCTATTCCATTGATCGCTGATGCAATAGTAATACTTAGCAGTAAACTGATTAATAAAAAGTATTTGATCGACTTGATCATTTTTCATTTTTACTTTTTTCTACGGTATAACCAATGCCGCGTACGGTGCGTATGAATTCTTGACCAAAACGTTTGCGGAGGTTATGGACATGCACCTCTAAAGCATTACTATCCACTTCTTCACCCCAGCCATAAAGTGATTGGGTAAGATGTTCGCGTGAAAGCACACGTCCTGCATTTTCTAACAATACGTGTATGAGCGCGAATTCTCTTCGTGATAAATTGATAGGCTCGCCTTTATAGGAAATAGTATGTGAGGCAGGATCTAGAGAAATGTCATTATGAACCAGTAAAGGTGCAGCTCGAGAAGCAAATCGCCTTTGTAGTGCTCTTAAACGGGCAAGTAGTTCATGAAGATCGAAGGGCTTAGTAAGGTAATCATCCGCGCCGCTATCCAAGCCTTTTACACGATCTTCTATGGATTCCCGTGCTGTCAGGATAAGCACAGGGGTAGTACCCCCTCGTTCGCGTAGATTTTGCAATACCGTAATGCCTGGCATTTTTGGTAAGCCTAAATCTAACACGATGAGATCAAATTTTTCAGTTTTTAATGCTTGATCAGCTAAGGTACCATCTTTTACCCAATCAACGGTATAACCATCTTGTGTTAAGCCTTTACGCGTTCCTTCGCCTAGTAATTCATCGTCTTCCACGAGAAGTATGCGCATAAAAATTCCTCATTACTTTTACCTATAACTTTATCTTTTTTAAAAGGATATAGCAAATTTGTTATCCAATTAAGGGATATCAAAAACCAGTGGGGTGAGAAGATAATGGTATTTTATTATTTAATAAACAATAAGATAGAGGTTTAATTAGTAAATGTTCGGTTGAGCTGTTGATATAAGATTAGCATCGTTTTAAATGGATTCTCTCTGGCTAATAAAAGCTTGACCATGGCGATTTTCTATTACTCTAAGTAAATGCAGCGGTCTAAAAAAAGCAAGGACTTTCTGATTAGAGATAAAAGATAAGTTATAAGGATGCTCTGCATAAAGCTTGTCTAGTTTATAGTTGTTGATGAGGTGATCTATCGTGTGTGCGATGCGGCCTAATAAGATAAATTTTATTTGCGGCCGTTTTTGTAACAGAGAATCTAGTAATTCTTTGATAAAGGGGTACCAGGCATTAGCATCTCTCTGTGGTTTGTCCGATTGAAGTACAGGAGTTGCATTTAGTAATAAAAATCCATGCTGAATAAAATTAGTAAAAAGTTCGTCATTTGTTTGAACAAGTGAATGCTTATTTATTTTTGCAATAGTTTCTTGTCCAGTGAGGTTTTCGTTTATTAACCCTTCTGCAACGAGAAGCATTTTTAAGATATTTCTTAATGATGTGGCCCGATTGACTTTTTTGCTTAACCCGGTAGGAGACCAGAGTTCTTTTACTGATGCATCCCAGAATGCGTAGCCATTTGCTGATTCGCGTCGTGGGTATGGAGACTCACCAAATAAAACATAATTCACTTTGTTGAGTGGCAATGAAAAAGCATTAAAAATCTTGTCAGGGCCAGGTAACCAGTGGGATGAAGCAGCTAATTGTTTTAAATAACTTGGGTCCATTTTAGCTAGACTTTTTTGTAGATATTTGGTCCATGAGCTATCAACAACCTTTAGATTAAATGGTAAATCAATCGTCATTCATTTTACTTCCCAAGCAATACTAGCATAAGGTATAACATCCATTTTTACATAAGCAGGAAAAAGTACTATGGAAAAAATATTACTAGAGATACTAGCATGTCCTGTTTGCAAAGGAGAATTATTATATGATCATGCCAATCAAGAATTAATTTGTCGGTTTGACCGCCTTGCTTATCCTATCGTCAATGAGATCCCTGTGATGTTAGAGTCAAGAGCAAGGAGATTGAGTAGTGAAGAGGATAATTAAGATTTCTTTCGCCAAATTTCTTTCCAACTAGACGATTTCTATGTTCTCTCCCCCATACTGCTATGAGGGAGAGGCAGCTTTTATTTGCGTAGTGATACTGGTTCAAGGTAGAAATCATCGTTAGCTTTTTTTCTGGTACGCTTAACGTCAGCATCAACATGAGCCGGATAATCATGATGACAGAAAAACCTACATTTTTTCGTTAGTGCTCTCTTATGATCAATTTTATCATTTGCCATATCTTTATCATTCGCAATTGGCTCAGAAAAATCGAATATCTCACGATATTTCTCTAGAAATCTCCACGCCAATCTGACATGTACGTCCGCTGTGGGATGCACATCATCCCAAAATATAAATCCTTGAGATGGTGAAGTCCCGTTTTTCATCATAAATTCTGTGGAATCAAGATAAGACATGGCACGTTTGTTCTTATCAAAATAATATTTTTCTGGATTGTTAAAGATATCAGAAAATTCCTTGTTCACATCAAATATTTCTATTGTGCAGTCAGGGTGCTTTGCTCTAAGGATAGGAATGACCGCCGATAATTGTTTGTTAAAATAGGCTGACCATTGATGGGCATTTTCTCGTTCATTGCTATGCTTTGTTTGATATCTTGGAGTGAGAGAAAGATCAGGCAAGTTAAATAGAATAAAATGCCGATAACCATTTTTTATCAACTGTTTGATGTTGTTGATCCTGTCGAACAACGCATTCTCTACTTCCAGCCTAGATGGTCTTTTATTAACGGTAATTAAATCATTTGCACCGGACCATTCTACGATTAATGTTTTTAATTTTTGTTTTTCTGATAGCTGATGTTTCTGGTCATAATGTAATAACTCGTTACGTTTTTTTTCTAAGGTGGATAAAATTAACCTGGCAAAAAAACGCTTTAAATTTATACTGAACCGCCAGCTGTAATCATGCGATGTTAGTCCGCCTTCGGCATAGTTTCGCATAAAATTTACATTGTTAAAATCGACGCCTAGATCATCTTTTAAATGATAATAATCGTTAAGAATCGCTTTAGTTTTTAAATCTTGACTAATCACGGCATCAGAAATGTCTGCTGTATCTAAATGCATCTCATCTTTGATTTTTTTAATGGTAAATTCGTTGGCCAAAAATGCAATTAGATGATTAACCCATGGATATCCGTTTGTGAAACTATCTGCTGGCGATCTCCCTTTCAGCCCACTTAGCGAGCGCATTGGAATAAACCCAAACAACTTCCGTTTATACATCGTCCCTCTATCTGACAAGCTATCTCCAATAACGATAAAGTGAGAAATATTTGGTCGCACGTTCATATGCATTCTCCTTGTTAGTATATCTGTTAATGAAGTGAATTGATTTTTGTTTCTTCATTTTAATTTTTATCACTTAAAAAAAAATTAACATTTACACTCACTGAAAGAAGAAATCTTTATAAAGTTATTTAAAACAATGCGTAATAACACTAAAATAATTTTAATCATTTCAGCACAGATAAAGTTCAGAAAAAATATTTGTCCATAAAAGAGGCACTTTATATCCTTCTGACCTTCTTCAAGGTATGTGTATCTTTAGTTCTATTTAAACTTAACGTTATGCATTATGCTTATTGTGATTTTTTGGCTGATTAAGCTATTTGTTAATCGATTACAGGCCAAAAACCTCACAAAATTTCTCAAATGCGATTATTACTTCTTTAGGATTTTCAAACCATGGGTAGTGTCCGGCGGCAGCAATTTCCTCTATTAAAATATTATCTCTCTGGTACATTTTATTGTTTTTAAATAGAGCTAATGAAGTAATGTTATCATTTGAACCAGTGGTAATTAGTGTGGGTGTTTTTTGTGGTATCCATGTGGCCTTATAATTTTCAGAATTAAAATGCTTAGATGACCATTCATTTGCTGCATGATTAACAGGTATTTTTTTAAATAATTCTTTTCCTTTGAGTAAGGATTTTTTATTGGTGAAACAATATTTGGCTGCAGCAATCAATAATTGCCTCAAGCTCTCATTACTTGGATTTTCGGCATATTCTTTTTCTGCACTGAGAATGATGGAGTCCACATGATGTTTGCAATATTCTGCAAATGTTTTTTGCCATGATGAATCTGGCGCAGAGCCTATTAGTACAAGCCCATGTAAAACGCCTTCCAGCTCTGGCATTGTCTGAATATACATACCAGGGGTAGAGTGAGCGACCCATATTACCTTTTCGAATGCCGTTGTAGCTTGAATAATAGAAGAGCGCCAGTTTGAAATTGGTTTATCTTTTAAATAATTGGATCCATCATTAGGTAAATCAAAATGCCAAATGACGCCAGGAATTTTGTCTTTAAGTAAGCTAGTTAAACCAGTTAATACTTCTGATCCAAGGCCAGGTCCGCCAGGAAGAAATAACCAATTTGTCTCGCTGTCATTATGTGCACTTTGACATTGTAATCTACCACCGTCTAATGTCCATAAATACTGTTTCATGGCGTCACTATTTCATTCTTCGCTACTTTCACTTTTTTTAGTGCTATAAATATCTTCACCTTCTAATGCATGGCGGTTTTGCTCATTGGACCCTTGTTTATTGACATGTTTTTTATGCCTATGGCGAGGATGAAAACGCGGTCTGGGTTTTCTAGTATTTTTCTCATTATTATTGTTTTCTATAGGCTGTGTATTTGTTATGACTACACTAGCGGCTTGTTGTTCAACGTAATGAGTTTGTTCAATTGGAGGTGGTGTATGACTTACTGTGGTATTTGATGGCAAATGTGTTGCCTGTTGTGATTCAGGTTGTTGGTGAGGGTGGCGAAGACCACTATCAGAACGCTGTTCGCGGATATGTTTTGTGTCCCTTGGTTTGTTGTCGCGATATTCTCGCTCACGGTGATCGCGAGTGTCAAAATTACGATAATTACCATGTCGTCCACGGTCTCTGTGTCCACGATGGCGATGGCGAGGTCCTTTATGTTTTAGTTGGGATGAGCGCATGCGTATATGTTTTTTATATCCATGTTGTGGTGCTTCTGTGGACGTTTCTGGCAATTCTTTTTTCTCAAAAAGATAATTGAAAAACTTCTTTAAAAAGCCAGGTTCACCTTGTTTAACTGGTGATTGAAATTGCATAGCAGGAGTAGCTGGTGCTGGCATTTCTTCCATAGGCATATTTTTGACAGCGGGTTCTTGATGTGCTTTTTGAATAGGTGATGCCGTAGTTTGAGTGAAAACTTCAGATTTAATCGCTAGCTTATAACTAGCTAATTTCTCATCTTTTTCGGTAATGTCAGATAAACGGATCCTTTCCACCTCATATTGTGGTGTTAGTAAATGAGCATTAGGAACAACGATCACCGCAACACCTTGTCGCTTTTCAATATCGATAATGGCTTGGCGCTTCTCATTGAGAAGATACGCTGCAATTTCGGCTGGCAAAATAGTGCGAACTTGTGCTGTATTTTCTTTTAATGCTTCTTCTTCAATAATGCGGATGATGGAAAGCCCTAATGATTCTATGCCCCGTATCGTTCCTTGACCTAGGCAGCGTGGACAAGGAACACGGCTGGCTTCGCCTAACGAAGGTCTAAGCCGTTGACGTGACATTTCCAATAAGCCAAAACGTGAAATTCGGCCAACTTGTACACGGGCTCTGTCCATGTCTAACGCTTTTCTCAGACATTCTTCCACTTCGCGTTGGTTACGGATGGGTGTCATATCAATGAAATCGATGACAATTAAACCACCAATATCTCGTAAGCGAAGTTGTCTTGCAATTTCATTTGCCGCTTCAAGATTAGTCATCAGTGCCGTTTCTTCAATGTCGCCGCCTTTTGTAGATTTGGCAGAGTTGATGTCAACAGATACCAGGGCTTCTGTGTGATCAATAGTAATAGATCCACCAGAAGGCAAGCGTACTTCACGTTGGAAGGCAGATTCAATTTGGCTTTCAATCTGGAACCGTGTGAGCAATGGGGTAGGGTCTTTATATAGTTTTACCCGATTCACGAAATCTGGGCGTATGAGCTTAAGATGATTGACTACGTCTTCGTAAACATCTTGATGGTCGATGAGAATTTCATCTATATCTTTGCGTAAGTAATCCCGTAATGCGCGGATTACAGCGTTTCCTTCCTGGTAAATGAGGAAAGAAGCAGGACGATCAAGCGCTGCTTTTTGGATAACGCCCCATAGCCGAAGTAAAATTTCTAAGTCCCACTGTAGTTCTTCTTGCGATCTTCCACCGCCTGCTGTACGAATGATTAACCCCATTCCATCTGGAACTTGTAGGGTATTAAGAACACTGTGTAATTCATCACGTTCGTCTCCTTCAATACGGCGTGATACACCGCCTGCACGCGGGTTATTAGGCATAAGAACGAGATAACAACCAGGTAAAGTAATGAAAGTAGTTAAAGCAGCACCTTTATTACCACGTTCTTCTTTTTCAACTTGCACAATGAGCTCTTGCCCTTCTTCAAGCACTTCAGTAATGGTTGGGCGTCTGCCGTTATCGACATATTCTTTTTTGAAGCAAGAACGGGCAATTTCTTTTAGTGGAAGAAAGCCATGGCGTTCTTCACCGTAATCTAAAAAGGCTGCTTCTAAACTAGGTTCTATACGAGTCACTTTACCTTTATAAATATTGGATTGTTTTTGCTCTCTAAAGGTTGATTCAATAATAAGATCATAAAGAAATTGACCAGAGGCCAGTGCGATACGCAACTCTTCGTCTTTATGAGTTGCATTAATTAACATTCTATTCATATTTTCATCCAGTTATATGGTGTGCTAAATGCATAAGGATGAAAGTAATGCTTTTTTATAGATAGAGCAGGTAGCTTTTTACTACAACATAACTGCACTGCCCCATTTTATTTGGGCTTTTCGCCGCCAGTGCTGAGACAATCAGTCGTATTGGCACTCGGCAATTGGTTTTGGGAAACCCTACAAAACCACTTATGCTGATTGGCTTAATCGCGCAACTTCTATCAGAAGTGATAGGAACTCTACCATTAGTTCCTCTAGAAGAAAGCAGGTTCTTCTCTTAATCTGCGCGAAGCAATATAAACACTTACCAAACTGTAGGAAATTCTCGCCCTTTCATCGCTTAAAGCGTAATCTATAAAAATCATGCCCTTCACTGGCATTTAAACACACGTTTAATTTACCAAAATTCTAAGTTTTATTCGTATGGCTGTAAAATATCAGCCAATGTATACCTATTTAAGGTTAAAATGAATAGTAACAATATCTTGATTTTATATCAATTAAAAACCAGAGTGCGGGGATTGGCTCAATATGAAAACTTCGAAAATTAAATCGGGAGTAGAATATTTTATTGTACCTGCCGATTATGAAGGGCAGCGAATTGATAATTTTTTGCTGAACCGTTTAAAAGGGATGCCTAAATCCAGGGTTTATCGCATAGTGAGAAAAGGCGAAGTTCGTGTTAATAAGAAGCGAGTTAACGTCTATTATCGACTAATAGCAGGAGATAATATTAGATTACCTCCTGTTTTTCTTGCTGAAACAGCTAAACAAGCGCCTCCAAGCAAAAATACCTCAGCATTGCTGGTAGAGCGTGTGTTATATGAAGATGAGAATTTGCTGATTATTAACAAACCATCAGGTATGTCAGTGCACGCTGGTACTACAGTAAGAGTAGGCGTGATTGAAGCACTTCGTTACCTTTACCCTAAGCTACCTCATTTGGAGCTGGCGCATCGTCTTGATTCAGAAACCTCAGGGTGCTTGGTGCTTGCTAAAAAAAAACGTATTTTACGTGAACTGCACACTTTATTACGTGAAGGCAAAGTTAGTAAAATTTATGTGGCTTTAACACTGGGTAAATGGAAGGATTCAGAATTAAAAGTGGATCTTCCTTTACATAAAGATTATCAAGATGGTGGGAAGCATGTTGTTGAAGTTCATGACAAGGGTAAATCCGCGTTAACTGTTTTTCATACAATAAAATCATATAAGAGGTTGGCTTCATTCATGGAGGTAAAGCTCTACACGGGTCGTACGCATCAAATCCGTGTGCATGCACAACACCAAGGACATCCCATCGCAGGGGATGACCGATACGGTGATGTTGAATTTAATAAAATGGTGCGTAATATGGGACTAAAGCGCATGTTTTTACATGCCAAGTCCATTGACTTTACTTTGCCTTCTCTAGCGCAGCGTATTACAGTGGAAGCCCCGCTGGATGCGGACTTGAAAGAAGTCATCAAGGCATTTGAACGAGGTGTGTATGAACAATGAGAAAAGGCAGTCAATCCAAGAAGACCAGGTGGAAAAAACACCTCAGCGTGGAATTTATTTATTGCCAAATCTTTTAACTACAGCTGCTTTGTTTGCAGGCTTTTATTCCATTGTTGCTGCGATGAAAGGTCACCTTGAAACCTCAGCCATAGCAATATTTATCGCCATGATTGCAGATGGGTTAGATGGGAGAGTAGCAAGATTAACTCATACTCAAAGCTTATTTGGCGCAGAGTACGATAGTCTTTCAGACATGGTAGCATTTGGAATTGCTCCTGCTTTGGTCGTGTATAGTTGGTCATTGACGCATTTAGGCAAACTAGGGTGGCTTGCTGCATTTTTATTCGCTGCCGCGACAGCATTGCGGTTAGCTAGATTTAATACTCAAGTCAGCGATAAACAATACTTTCAAGGATTACCTTGTCCTTCAGCAGCAGGTACGGTAGCGAGTGCTATCTGGATGGGATCAGTCTATGGTATTGATGGGACTACAATTGCGGTTCCTTTAGCTATGCTTAGTATTGTTCTTGCTGCTTTAATGGTAAGCACAATCCGTTATTCTAGTTTCAAATCAATTGATTTTAAAGGAAAAGTACCTTTTTATACTGTTGTCTTGATGGTATGTATTATTACTGCGATTGCTTTGGAGCCGGCTGAGATGTTGTTTGCCTTATTTATGACTTACACATGTTTGGGCCCAATCGTGACGTTATGGCAAGTACGTAAAATGCGTAAGCAGCGATTAGTTGAACATGGTTCGATGCATAGGAAAAGATAACTGGTTCTGGGCCTTGATTTTTATGCATTTACGAGTAGAAAATTTACACACAACCTTTATTTTGATAAAATCTTAATATTAGAGTAAAAAATATACTAAGAAGGTGTGCTGTTCATGTCAGATTCTCGTAACGATCCACTTAAACCAACTCCTACAACATATTTAGAGCGAGCCAAGCGCGCAAAAGAAGAAATTAAAAGCTTACTCGAAGAGTTTAATTCCTTGAAACCAAATAGCACCAGGCAGGATCCGTTTCATCATCCTATTGCTGTATTTGCTAATAATCGTTTCAGTCTGCTTTCAGAAGAAACTCAGAATCTTATCACTCAATGCGAAGGTTCAGCTAGCTTAATGATACTAGAAGAACATTTGCCAATCTTGCAGTCATTTTATGAAAGTCGAAAAAAAATAAATGATAATCTAGGAAACTTATATAAAACAATTTCATTTGCCGGTTTTATTCTCCGCTTGTTCCATAAGCGATATAAAGAAGTTTACATGGATGGAAGAGCGGTAGTGGGACGTGAACCAAAGACGAAAATTCACATACAGGATCGCACAGGTGAATCGGGTAGGGAGTTTCTCGATTCAGTAGGGTCTTCTAAGGATAAGTCGCATTTTTTTGAAGAATATCTGACATTAGAAGAGATGGTGCTATCGCCGCTTGTTCTTCCACAAGTGACATCTATTGTCATCGGTACAGGAAATCGTTCAAAAGAAGAGAAGTGGAACATTGCTGAAGAATTTAATGAGTCTATTGACATAGCAACATTTTCATATCCCGCTGCTGCTGAATTTAGAGATGGTCGCACGGCACACTATGATTTACTATTTATTACAAAACCTGATCGTTATAGCCATGAGCAGGAGAAACGTGTAGCTAGGTTGCAAGCTAATCAACCTTTGCTTGAAGCAGCTAAGGTAATTTATGGGCAAGCGTTTGATACTCACAGTAAGATTAACACAAAGGATGATACGTATTTAGTAGAACTTAAAACGCATCATAATGAGACTTACTATTCAAATAAGAAAGCATATGTTACACGTACAAAACATGTTTTAAAACTGGTACTCCTTAGTGCTGACATAGGTATGGCCGAGAAGGGATTAGGTACAACACTCCAATTAAAAGGATTGGGCTTAGGTGCATTTGCATTTACAGGAGAAGGAGCGAGTGCAACATTAGAAAGCCTATATATAGAATCCCTCAAAGAAGTACTGCAAGAATGCAAACTACAGCACATTAAGCAAATTAATTTAATCAATTTACCGACCACCTTTGGTACGCTTGGGACGGCTAAACAAGATGTTTGTTCAATCGGTAATATCAGTGTCTTTCGAACTGATATGGAACCTACGAGTGCAGCTAGAGAAAAGCAAATTGAAAGCATTGGCGGTACGGTTTTTTGTGGTGACTCAGGTTCAGCGGTAGGTAATGAAGGAAATATTGGGTTAGTCAGAAGCAGTAGTGATGATCCTGCTACGCAATATAGTTTGCTTAATCCATTGATCTTAAATCCAGAACATAATCCAGTATTGACCAACGAAAATTGTATTCGCGTGATAATGAATCAGAATAAAGTACTCACATTATCTGAATATCAATCTGAGTACTACACAGCAACGATAGCTAAAGAAGCTAAAGAGAAGCCTTCAACAGGCAAGGTTTCAAGTTCGCATGGTAGTGCAGCAACAAGTCCAGGCTTGTTTGCATCCAAGGAAAGCGGCGAGACAAAGGTTAAAATTTATAAAACGAAAGGAGGTGAATTGGCCATCGAGGGTCCTACTAAGCAAATTCATGAATTCTGTGACGTTCTTTGCAGGTTTGGAATACAGATTAGATTAGGAAAAGAAAGAGGTAATACGTCTACTCTTCTTATAAAATCAAGCCAAGGTAAAGGAACGTGTGGAACATATATAGCGAAAAATCAGGAAGTCGCTATTGCTTTCTCTCAGTCTCACGCTGTCCAAATTTTTATCGCGCTACTTTCCTTGAATCATCCAGGTGTTCAGTATAGAGACAATGTAGTGTATTTTCCTCTGAGCCTTAATACTCCAGGGAAGTATATTGAAACAACCCTGCAACCTCTGCCTGCGGCACGCACTCTGCGGCATTGATCGATGCATGGAGAGATATGACTCACCGCCATGCTTTGAAATTCTATGCTAGACAAGTGTTTTGTATGCTGCTAAACATTTTGTTCTAGCATTCAGGTAAATTTGCAGCTAGACCACCTTGCGAGGTTTCCTTGTAGATGGTCATCATGTCTTTGCCTGTCTGCTTCATGGTAGCAATGACTTTATCTAGAGAAACGTAATGTTGACCATCTCCTAATAGCGCTAAGCGTGTTGCATTGACTGCTTTGACAGCTCCCATAGCATTACGTTCTATGCAAGGAATTTGCACCAAGCCGTTAATCGGATCACAAGTCATTCCCAAGTGATGTTCCATCGCAATTTCTGCAGCATTCTCAATTTGATCTAACGTGCCGCCTAGCACGGCAGTTAATGCGGCGGCAGCCATCGAGCAAGCTACCCCGACTTCACCTTGGCAGCCAACTTCAGCACCAGAAATGGAAGCGCCTTTTTTATATAAGACGCCAATTGCACAAGCGGTTAACAAGAAATCAACAGCATCTTCTTTTTTAGCAGTAGGATAAAAATTGAGGTAATAATGTAGTACAGCCGGAATAATGCCCGCTGCGCCATTTGTGGGAGCCGTGACTACACGGCCGCCTGCGGCATTTTCTTCATTTACAGCAATAGCATATAAATTCAGCCATTCCATGCTGTCTGTATGCTCATATGATTTAGGTTTTCCTTTTGCAAGCAGCTTTTGATATAAGACAGGTGCTCTACGCTTAATATTAAGGTTACCTGGGAGGATGCCAGGTGTTTGACATCCTTTATCAATGCATTCCCGCATAATATGTGCAATATGCATTAATCGGCTTCTAACTTCTGTTTCTGTGCGTGAACTACACTCATTAGCCAAGACGATTTCTTTAATAGAGATGTGGTTTTTTTTACATAATTCTAATAGGGTTTTCGCATTCTTAAATGGGTAAGGAGTGTCGGAAGTATTGCTCTCATGAGGATGCGTAGCTTCTTCTTCATTTAAGATAAAGCCGCCACCAATAGAGTAATAGATACGCGAGTTTACTAGATGTTGATGGACATCATAGGCACTAAAACGCATGCCGTTTGTATGCATGGGGAGTAAGTCTTTAAAATTAAAAATAAAGTCAGTGAGATAATCAAATGTGATGATTTGTGTTCCATTTAATTGAATTTTTTTATTCTCGATGATTTCTTTTGAACGTGGTTTGATGATATCGGGATTTACCGTTTCAGGTATGTTACCTTCCAGTCCAAGTAAGATAGCGTTATCTGTGCCATGTCCTTTGCCTGTAAAGGCGAGTGAACCAAATAATTCAATTTTAATTTGCTTTACTAAATCGAGTTGTTTGTTTTCTTTCAGTGTGCTAACAAAAGCTTTTGCAGCTTTCATTGGGCCAACGGTATGTGAACTTGAAGGACCTATCCCAATAGAAAAGAGATTAAAAGCGCTGATCATCAGAGTCCTCTACTTATGTTTGGGGGTGCATAATGAGTTCCATGCACTCCTGTTCAAATTAACAGTATTTTAGACTTCTTTTGATAGGATAAGAAGAGCCGCTGAAGTTTATAGTGTAAATCATCAGCGCCAATTTCTTGGCGCTGATGATTGGAGCGGAGGTATCCCGTTTTATTTGATTGCTTTCCATGATCCATCTGCTTGGCGGCATGCAACACCGTGAACTCGCTGTTTTTTGCCTTTGATATCAGCGACAACAGTGTATTTACGGCAGTCAGAGTATCCTTTCATAGCAACATGTTTACTGCTTGGGATAACGGTGTACTGTTTACCCGTTTTCTTATTTTTCCAATGGTATGCTTTTTGTTTAGGAGTGTGTTCTAAGGCATAATAGGTTTGCACATTATCTGAGTGGTCCATCGATTGTCCAACATAACCGCCTATTAACGCACCAGCAATCGCTCCTGCGCCAATCGCTACTATTTGACCTGTGCCAGCACCAATCGCACTTCCGGCAACACCGCCTACCACGGCGCCAGTGACAGCTCCAAGAGTAGTATTTTGACTTTGAGTGTTGGCTGATGAACAGCTGACGACTAAACCAATGCTTGCTATAAGAAGAGCTGTTTTGAAACATGCTTGCTTCATCATGGTGATACCTCCGGTATGATTTATAGAAATTCCGTATCCTTGATCTCAGACTACTCATCTTATTAAATCGCTGACATTGATGGTCTAACAAGCTTATTACAACATAATAAGAAAATAGTCTTTTTATACTACTGGAAAATGGGTGTTTTTCCTATTTGGGGTTTCTACTAAGAAGGTTTAAAGGTAAGAAATGAGAATCATCCTTATTGGGTCTGATTGTATAAAATAATAGCTATCAAAATCAGGAGATTAGTGTTAAAATTTCAACCACTTTATTTTAAATCTGTGATTGTTTCTCATGTTGAGCCCAACTGCAAAGATGCTGGTTAATAAGCGATTATTGGCAATATTAGTCCTTGGGTTTTCATCTGGATTACCGATAGCGCTAACTGGAGCGACACTGCAAGCTTGGTTTACACAAGCTGATGTGGCGCTTAGAACCATCGGGACATTATCATTGCTTGGTGTGCCTTATACGTTAAAATTTCTATGGGCTCCTCTCATGGATCATTACGGTTTTTCAAGACTGGGTAAACGTAAGAGTTGGATTATGCTAATGCAAGCAGGGTTAGTGACGGCGCTTTTGCTACTGTCTCAAATGGATCCTGCTATGCAAGCAGGAAGCATGGGAGTGGTCGCCCTAGCCATAACATTTTTTTCAGCTTCTCAGGATATTTCCATTAATGCTTATACAACAGATGTATTAATTCCAGAAGAACGTGGGCTGGGGGCGGCTTATAGTGTTTTTGCTTATCGAGTTGCCTTACTGGTTTCCGGAGGGTTAGCGTTAATTTACGCAGATTATTTTGGTTGGAAGCGAACTTATGAGTTAATGGCATTATTGGTATTGTTGTCCATGTTGCCAACTTACATGGCTCCCCGCACACCAGAGATTGCAGCTTCTGCGAATAATTTATACCAAACAACAAAGCAAGCCATACTTGATATGTTACAACGGGAAAAAATTGTATTGTTATTGCTTTTTATTATTCTTTATAAATTAGGCGATGCGCTGGCATTATCTCTCATTACTAATTTTCTTTTGCATGGACTGGGCTTTTCTCTCACCGAAGTTGGCTTAGCTTATAAAGTTGTCAGTTTTGTTGCAGTAGTGCTGGGAGGTTTTGCTGGTGGATTGCTGTTGACTCGTTGGAATGTTTACCTGGCATTATTAATATTTGGTATTGCACAAGCTTTTTCTAATCTCATGTTTGCCTTGCTCGCGCTGGTGGGGAAGCATTTTTATTTGATGGTTGCTTCCGTTTTTGTTGAAAATTTTTGTAGTGGTCTAAGCACGGCAGCATTGCTCGCTTTTATGATGTCGCTTTGTGATCATCGATATACAGCAAGCCAATTTGCACTGTTTTCAGCTGTGGCCTCTTTAGGCAGAGTATTTTTAGGGCCTATTGCAGCATTGATGGTTGAACATTTAGGATGGATTCAGTTTTATATCTGGTCATTTGTGATTTGTTTTCCGGGAATTTTTCTACTGACAAGCTTGAAAGGTGAGGTAATGTATCATGCGCATGCGACAGCTGATTAATCAGTTATTAGCCGCTCTCTTACTTGCGCTACTTATCTGCCCGATAGTCGTTTCTTCTCCTGCAAAATTGGGCCATTCTGTTAATCAAACAACAATCGATCGTACTGACCTTGTAACGCAGCAAATTAATTTATTGAAGAGCCGTTTAAGCCAAGGAGAGCATGAATACGTTGAGTTACAACAGCAGCATGATAAGCAAATAGCTGGGTTGACGATTGAAAAAGCAACTAAAAATTTATTAGATAAAGCTTCGCTTGACATTTCCGTTTCAAAATCAAATCTGGATAGTATCAACATCGAATTAACAGATGCACAGCATACGATTGCTTGGCTTGAGAAAAGTACACAGGAAATTGAGAATCAACTCAATGTATTAAGCATTTTTGGCCTGAAAGTTGCAAGAAATGTCATGGCAAACCCAGAAGAACTGCGTACAGATTTAAAATATCAGCAAAATCTTTTAGCTCTGGAAAAAAAACGCTTGGGGTTTTTACAAAATTTACAGCGTATTGCTTCTAATATTTTGACTTTAAGAACCGAGAATTATAATCGCCTTCATGCATTGCTAAAATCACGTAACTTATTGCATATGAAGCAAGAACAAGCGAAAGATGAATTAGCCTATCAAGAAAAACAGAATTACTGGTTGCAGCAATTAAATGTTTATTATGCCAAGTTAGCAAAAATTGATCCAGTCAACTCGAGGGTGGAATATGCAGCGATTGAGCGTGATATTTATTATGCAAATGAAAATGCGAATTATGCCTATGTTCAATCTCTTATTGCTCGATACGCTGACCAAATTCAGCAAATGAAATTAGCTGTTTTAAGAAGCAGCTCAATTAGCGTATTGAATGAAATCGGTGATCAATTCCAGGCATTGAATAAGCAAATTGATAAATTGGGCACGGTGCTAAAATCAAGAATTAATGTGCTAGAAAAGCATATTGCTTATTTGTCGGTGCGAAAAAAACATGAATCTCAATTTCAACCCTATATCAAAAATCTTTCTCACCTTGCTGGTGAATATAAAGAGGCGGATCGAGGACTCACCCGCATTAATAGTAGCTTAGCAGAATTTCGGCAAACGTTAGATCACGCGCTCAAAACTGAATTATCTTCACGGCAAGGGTTTCCAACATTTGGGCTTAAGACGTTCTTAGATTTAGGTAAAGAAATGCTATTAGTACCAGCATTAACTTTTCAAATTATTAAAAGTTTATCTAGCTCAATCATAAAACGGATTGAATCGACAAGTTTAATGGCATGGAGTTTGTTTGCACTCACAGAATCATTGGTCATTTTCTCCTCTTGCTTTTTGCGTAAACTATTGACCCGTATTCTTGAACGTCCATCGAAATGGCGGGATAAAATCAACACTAAATGGCTAAGCTTGCAGTGGTTGTCGCGCAATTTTATCGATCTTTTTGTCATTGCTAATATCATTGGTGTGATGCGTTTTTTTGGAATAGCATTGCAGCATTATATTTTTATCGTGTACCTCTCACTTGTCTGGCTGGCCTTTAAGGGCATTATGGTGGTTGCTCGATTATGTTTGGTTGAAACAACACATGATTCTGCCGGTAATGACATGCAATTATATCGTCGGTTGAGGTGGATTATTCTCATAGGTGGCATCATTACAGCTTTTACTGTTTTTGTTCACCAGTTGCCGCTAATTTACGAACTGAAAACTTTATGTGACCGGTTGTTTTTATTATTGCTCATGATTATCTCCCTGCTTTTGCTGCGTTCCTATGATGTGGTCCCAAACCTTATTTTGACTCATATGGAATCTCACCATCCTTATTTACGAAAAAGTGTTCGGTTAATTGGTATTTTGGTTCCTATCCTAATCTTTGGGAACGCTGTGATTGGAATCTGTGGTTTTGTCAATTTGATCATGACCGTATCTTGGTATGAAGGGATTTTCTTAATTGTATTGATTGGTTATTTAATCTTACGTGGCCTACTGTCAGATGGAATGGAACAACTTTCTCGTCTTATGATCCAATATGTGCATAATGGCTGGCTATGGACAGAAGCATTTTTAAAGCCTATTGATACCATACTTCGTATTATATTGTTTCTCACGGCATGGGCTGTCTTATTTTTATTATATGGTTGGGACAAACAATCCCCAATAGTTGAAAGATTAACACGTATGTTGCACTACAAACTAGCGAGTGTATTAAATACTACAATTACCCCGCTTAGCATAATAGAGCTATTTGTTGTTATTTCTATTTTTTATTGGACAGCAAAGTGGATACGTGAGTTTGTTTATCGTTTACTACCATCACGCACGACGGACATGGGCATGCGAAATAGTATTGCCATATTAAGCCAATATACTGTTATTATCCTAGGTGCATTTTTCTGCTTGAGAGTGTTGGGGATCGATTTACGTGCGCTGGCATTTGTCTCTGGTATGTTTGCTTTTGGTGTGGGCTTAGGTCTTAGGGATCTTGCTAATAACTTTGCTTGCGGTTTTTTAATTTTATTGGAGCGTCCGCTGCGCGTTGGAGATATCGTCAATGTTAACAGCATTGAAGGTGAAGTAACGCATATTGGCAGCCGTGCAGTTACGATTAGAACATGGGACTATATGGAGCTTGTTGTGCCTAACGCAGAGATTTTCAATAAATCATTCACTAACTGGACAGCTAAAGATAATATTATTCGCAGCGTTATTCATATCAAAATTAGTCGCTATGATAACCCACACGAAGTGAGAAGCATTATTCAAAATGTGTTGGCCACACATAAAGATGTCTTGAATGATCCTCCTCCAGAAGTATTTTTAAAAGAGATGAGCGATGTACTGATAGATGTGGAAATACGCTATTTTGTTAATATTCGCCAGGTAAAATCACGCACTAGTGTAATTTCCACGGTATTAGCGAGCATTTGGGATGCGTTTGCAGCGCATGGTATTAAGCCTCCACATCCTCAGCGGGAGATAGTGGTGAGAAATGAAATGCCGATGTTGGATGCACATCCAAAGGTTAGGTTGGAAAACTGTAATTAATGCGAAGAAAGGTAAATGTTCATTTAATCCATTGAAAATTTAAGATTAGTGTTCTCGCAGTGGTAAGCCTGCGGTGAATCAGTAAGCAAATTTCACGGAAGATGACGCCAATCTTAATTTTTCAATGGGTTAACCGAACATTACATTTAGGAAGAAGGGTTCTAACTATATGACTGATGTGATTGAAATAGTTCGCCATGATTTACTGGATCCAGGCGGATTAACAGATAACCAGCTGCAACAAGTGATTTATAAATTGGCTGGTAAGCATGTTGACTATGCTGATTTATATTTCCAATCAACGTATTCTGAATCGTGGGTATTGGAAAACGGCATCATTAAAGGTGGCAGTTTTGATATTGACCGTGGAGTGGGTGTGCGCGCCATTAGCGGTGAAAAAACAGGTTTTGCATACGCGGATGACATCATCATGCCTGCGTTGCAGCAAGCAGCTCAAGCTGCACGTAGTATCGTTAAGCAAGGTGATGAAATGCCAGTTAAAGCTTGGCATAAACTTCCTGCTCATGATCTCTATCAACCAACCAATCCTCTGCATTCTCTTTCTGAAGTAGACAAAGTCTCATTATTGCAGCGTGTGGATCATTATATAAGAAAAAAAGAATCGAGAGTTACGCAAGTCAATATCAGTTTGGCAGGAGAATATGAAACGATATTAATCATGGCGAGTGATGGACAGGTGGCTGCTGATATTCGTCCATTGGTTCGGTTTAATATTAGTTTGGTGATTGAGCATAATGGGCGGCGTGAATCAGGCTATGCTGGTGGGGGGGGTAGGCTCGATTATCAAGCATTTTTATCGAATGATTTAGCATTTCAATATGCGGATGAAGCATTACGTCAAGCACTGGTTAACCTTGAGGCCGTTGAGGCACCTGCAGGTCCTATGACAGTAGTGCTTGGCCCTGGTTGGCCTGGTGTATTGTTGCATGAGGCGATAGGGCATGGGTTAGAAGGAGACTTTAACCGCAAAGGTATTTCTGCTTATAGCGGTCGTATGGGCGAGCGGGTAGCAAGCGGATTGTGCACCGTGGTGGACAATGGAACCTTACCTCATCGCCGTGGTTCTTTAAATGTAGATGATGAAGGAACGCCGACGCAAAATAATGTGCTGATTGAAAATGGTATTTTACGCAGCTATATGATGGACAAGCGCAATGCACATTTAATGGGTGTGAAATCTACCGGCAATGGCAGACGCGAATCTTATGCTCACTTAACTATTCCACGTATGACAAATACTTATATGTTGCCAGGAAAATCTTCACCTGAAGAGATTATTGCATCCGTTGATAAAGGAATTTATGCAGTAAACTTTGGTGGAGGGCAAGTGGATATTACTTCAGGCAAATTTGTTTTTTCTGCTAGTGAAGCTTACTTCATTGAAAACGGCAAAATTGGTGCTCCAGTCAAAGGCGCAACGTTGATTGGTAATGGGCCTGATGTATTGATGAAAGTATCGATGGTGGGCAATGATTTGAAGCTTGATGCAGGTGTTGGCGTTTGTGGCAAGGATGGGCAAAGTGTACCAGTTGGTGTGGGACAGCCGACGCTGCGTGTTGATGAATTAACTGTAGGCGGAACAAAAATCTAATGAACGAAATAAAAAAATCATTGATTGATACCAGTCAGTTACAAACACTGGCTAGCACTATTCTGCAAGAAGCGAAGCGTGCAGGAGCATCACAAGCAGAAGTATCCATTTCTACCAATAAAGGGTTTTCTGTGTCCGCACGCGAAGGTGACGTAGAAACAGTAGAATACACTCTGGATAAAGTGATAGAGATTAATGTTTATTTTGGTAAGCGCACAGGTTCGGCAAGTATTTCTGATGTTCGGCCTGAAGCAGTACGTGCTGCTGTTGAAGCTGCATGTCATATTGCAAAGTTCACCGATGAGGATCCTGCTGCTGGTTTGGCTGAAGAAGATGAATTGGCTTTTCATTATCCTAAATTAGATTTAGCTTGTCCTTGGTCTATTTCTGTTGAACAGGCGATTGAGCTGGCGTGTCAATGTGAACGTGAAGCACTGGCACATGATAAACGAATCATGAGTGCGGAAGCTGTCACACTGGCTACCAGTGACGCATGCTATTTGCATGCAAATAGCAATGGTTTCTTGGGTTATTATCCTTATACGAGACATGAAATAAGCTGTGTATTAATTGGGAAACAAGGTGATGAGATGCAGCGTGATTATAGTTATACCATCTCATCGGATCCAGCGCAGCTTGAATCCATTTCTCATCTTGCCAATCAAGCGGCTGGTAAAACAGTGCGTCGTTTAGGTGCGAAACGATTGCGTACGGTTAAAGCGCCCGTTATTTTTCTTGCAGAAGAAGCACGTGGATTACTTGGACATTTTGTTTCTGCCATTTCTGGTGGGAGCTTATACCGCAAGTCTTCATTTTTATTGGATCATTTGGGAAAAAGAGTATTTCCTGAATATGTGCAAATCAAAGAACAGCCGCATCTTCCACGTGCACTTGGTAGCGCGCCTTTTGATGATGATGGTGTGGCGACTAGGGAAAATTCCTTTATTGAAGATGGTGTGTTATCAAATTATTGCTTAGGGGTTTATTCGGCACGAAAATTAGGGATGAAAACAACAGGTAATGCAGGTGGAGTGCATAATCTTATTATTACGCCTGGTCGTCACAATTTAACAGCTTTATTAAAAATAATGGACAAAGGATTATTAATAACAGAAATGATGGGAAATGGTGTTAATCTGGTGACTGGTGATTATTCCCGGGGGGTGGGTGGTTTTTGGGTCGAAAATGGTGAGATTCAATTTCCTGTGCAAGAGATAACAGTTGCTGGCAGATTGCAAGATATCTATGCGAATATCAGAGAAATAGGCAATGATGTTGATGTGCGTGGTAACATTCGAACGGGATCCATCTTGATTGAAGAAATGATGATTGCGGGAAGTTAAAGCATCTAGCTGATGTCTCGCATTTACAGGGTAGCTATCGGATCAACAAAACGGAAGCTCTGCGATGTCGAAGCCATGAAGGCTCGTTAAGAGGGAAGTAAGCAAGGAATAAAGGCTACCTATCCGCTTCCGTTTTTTGGGATCCGATGTACCCTGTGATTATAATGCCCCTCCTAATCTTCACCAAATTTATTATTGATTAATTTAGTAATAGCTTCCGCTGCTAATTGCTCATCTTCGCCATTGACGATGATATCTAATGTATTGTCTTTTTGTGCTCCTAATGTGATGACGCTCATGATGCTTTTGCAATCGACAATACGATCTTTGTAATTGAGCTCAATACGGCTTACAAATTTTTTTGCGGTATCAACAAGCTTGGCGGCTGCGCGTGTGTGAAGGCCAAGCTGATTTTGTATGATGAGTTGTTGTCGTATCATGGGTATTTCATCTGTAATTTTCAATGGTTTTTTCTTTGTGTTTAGTCATCTGTCCCATGAGTTTATCAATAATTGCGTCAATAGCTTTGTACATATCATCTTCTTTGGCACTAGCATGAATTTCTGTGCCGTCAACGTGTATGGTTGCTTCTACAATTTGAGTTTTGTGTTCAATATGAAAAACTACATTCACAATAGTGATACGAGGAAAGCGCTTTTCTAGTAATTTCATTTTTTCTGTTGCAAATGACTTGAGCGCAGGTGTTACGTCAATATTTTTTCCGACAAACTGAAGTTGCATAGCTATCTCCTTGCAAATGATGCGTTATATTGTTCATTGTAATAGCATGCAGCTGTTTATAAATCAAATTCTTCTCCTAAATAAACAGCGCGTACTTCGTTATTCACTAAGATGGTTTCAGGGTTCCCTTCACAAATAATTTTACCTTGGTTGACAATATAAGCGCGTTCACAAATATTTAAGGTGTCGCGAACATTGTGATCTGTTATCAGTATGCCAATGCCACGTTTACGCAAATGATTGATGATGCGTTTTACATCGAATACAGAGATGGGATCGATGCCGGCAAATGGTTCGTCTAATAATATAAACTTTGGTTCTGTTGCTAGTGCTCTTGCAATTTCAGCTCGCCGTCTTTCTCCACCTGATAAGCTGATTCCAATGGTGTCACGGATATGTGTAATACGAAACTCTTCTAATAATTGGTCTAGCATGAGTTTACGTTCAGATTTAGTTAAATCTGAACGCAGCTCAAGAATGGCCATGATATTCTGCGCGACTGTTAACTTACGAAATATAGATGTTTCTTGAGGCAGATAACTAATGCCAAGCTGTGCTCTAGCGTGTACAGGTAGCCGGGTGATGTCTTGATCGTCCAGTAATATGTTGCCGCCATCCACAGGGATTAAACCTACTATCATGTAAAATGATGTGGTTTTTCCTGCACCATTTGGTCCTAGTAAACCAATTACCTCACCTCGGTTAATGTGCAAAGAGACATCTTTTACTACTTGACGTGATTTATATTTTTTATGGAGGTGTTGAACTTGTAATGTATTTAGCATGATAGTATTGGCTATTTATCTGGATTGTAAACAATGATCGCTCGTCCATTTGTTGAGGATGGAACGATGATGGTTTGATCATGACTATTATAGTGAACTAGCTCTCCTTGGAAACTGTTTTTTCCTTGCGTTACGTGCACATCATGTTCCAGGGAAACATTAGATTCAATAGGATAAAATTTGATAATTTTAGCTTGAGCGTGGATTTCGGGTTCTCCTTGCTTAGGCAGTGTCCAAAAGTGTGCTAATTCTTGTATTCCATAGGCTGTTGCTTCTTGGATTTTATGCTGGTTATTTTTTTTAGTAATCAATTTATCGGCTGCAATGTGTGTTGTACCTTGATCAATTTTGACATGGCCTTCATAAACATCAATTCCAGTTTTAAAATTATAGGTGCCTGAATCAGCTACTATATTAAGTTTTTCTAAACTATCACTATCCAATGCAAAAGAGGACAACGAGTAGCTGTAGAGAAAGAATAGTATGAATGTAATGAAATTTATTTTATGAATTTGGAACATATTCGCCTCTAGCTTGAGATAACAGCTTAATATTGCCAGTGTTCATGTCAGCGTACATGCCAGTAGATTTGACGACTAGGTTAGGTTGAATCAGTGTAATCAAATCGTTAGTTTCTGCAATTTGTTTATTAGGTTGAACAGATAGAGTAGGGGTTTTAATTAAAGTTGCAGGACTCTTTTCATCGGCTGCGTGATGAATAATCACACTGTCCCAAAAGGCGACATATTCAATGCCTTGAGTGGCTTTTGCGTATTTGGCAGTAATGTACCAAGGTTGGGATGATTTGCGGTATAGGGTCAATTCTGGTGCTGTAATGTGTGTGGTATCATTTTCTGGAAAATGAATCATCTTGGGTGTCACAATTTTCATGCTGGGTTTGCCTTGCTTATCGATGACAATAGCAATGACATCTTCCATCAATACATCAGGTAACAGAGCAAGCTTTGTTGGTGTACTATTCTGTGGCTGATAAGATAAATAAGTAGTCCATGTTGCCAGCCCTATGACAGCAATCGTGACCACACTGATGACAGCATATTTATATATCATGAAAAAATCATTTCATTATTTGAGGTAAGATTGTATCACAGATTGGTACTGATCTTGAGCTTGCATAATAAGTTCGCAAACTTCACGTACTGCGCCTTTCCCCGCCTTTTTTTTTGTAATTAAATCAACATATTGTTTGATGGATGCAGGGGCTTGCGGAACAGTAATGGACAAACCGACCCGCCGGAGCAATGGTAAATCGGGTAAATCATCGCCCATGTAAGCAATTTCGTGATCTTTAATTTGTAATTTATGTTTCAGGTCCTCGTAAGCGGGAAGCTTAATTTCATGACCAAGGTAAACATGCTGGACATCAAGATCATGTAGTCGCTTCGCTACTATATCTGAATGTTTCCCAGAAATAATGGCAACCATGACACCAGTCTTTTGAATGAGCTTGATGCCTAGGCCATCATGAATATGGAATCCTCGCATCTCGAAGGCATTGCTGCCGTAATAAATTCTTCCGGTTGTTAATATACCATCTACATCAAGCACTAATAGTCGGATAGTTTTGGCCTTTTCGATAATGGTCTGCATTAAACCACCCCTGCTCGGAGAATATCATGTATATGAATAATGCCTGCTGGTTTGTTTTCATCATCAACGACAACTAGGGATGTGATTTTAAAGGTTTCCATCATGTTTAGTGCTTCTGCAGCAAGTATTCCGCACTTAATAGTTTTTGGGTTTTTAGACATAATATGTTGAACACGGATTTTATGCACATCAACTTCTTTGTCCAAGGCGCGGCGAACATCGCCGTCAGTGAAAACACCAATTAGCTCACCCGCGTTATTTACGATAGTTGTCATACCAAGTTTTTTTTGGGTCATGACAACCAGTGCTTCTTTCAATGAGGCATGACTTGGCACAATAGGAACAGCATCGTTCTGATGCATAATCTCATCAACCAGTAATAATAATCGGCGTCCCAGTGTGCCTCCTGGATGTGATAAGGCAAAATCTTTTTCAGTAAACCCGCGGTTATCTAACAAAGCCATAGCTAATGCATCCCCCATGACGAGTGCGGCTGTTGTGCTTGATGTGGGCGCAAGACCTAGAGGACAAGCTTCTTTTTCTACACTAACGTCAATATTGATAGTGGCGGCTTTGGCTAGCGTGGAGCATGGTTTACCAGTTAGGGAAATGAGTGGAACGTCTAAACGCTTAATGAAAGGGAGAATAGAGATAATTTCTTCAGATTCTCCTGAATTAGAGAGCGCGATAATGACATCTTTTTTAGTCATCATGCCCATATCCCCATGTTTAGCTTCACTTGGGTGAATAAAAAACGCTGGACTTCCAGTGCTTGCAAAAGTGGCAGCGATTTTTTTGCTGATA
Organism: Gammaproteobacteria bacterium; assembly: GCA_019634835.1. Classification (GTDB taxonomy): domain Bacteria; phylum Pseudomonadota; class Gammaproteobacteria; order DSM-16500; family DSM-16500; genus Aquicella. Next base: position 9,521 of record JAHCAO010000006.1, on the reverse strand, counting down.
TGGCCTGATTTCCCTACCCCTATGACGATGATCCGACCTTCACAGTGAAGCAAGTATTGACAGGCTTTGACAAAATTTTGATCTATCCGGTTGGAAAGATTATTGATCATTTGAGCTTCGATTTCTATGACTGCGCGCCCAAGTTGGCATATTTTTTCGTGTTCCATCGGTTGATCCTGGCGGTAATTGATTATTCTCGTAGCATATAGTAGCTGTGCTTGACTAATGGAACAAGTTGCACGCAGTTTATAAAATAGATTCTTTATGGAGAAAGGGTCAGGCATGCTATTGTTTTTTAGCTCTCAACGCGCCGTTCATGGTGTTTAGGATTGCATCCTGCAATCTAGTCACCTAAAAACAATAGAGTGACTTACCTTCTACGGAAATGCTTAGGAAAGTGTTAGAGGACTAGCTATTTACTACATCATTTGCGAAACTTATCTATATGCCTATATCAGATAATCTTGTTCAAATCAGTAACATGTCTTTCCAACATGAAAACGGTAAAGTCGTTTTCGCGGATGTTGATATTACTATTCCACGCGGAAAAATTACCGCAATTATGGGCCCCAGTGGAACGGGTAAAACGACGTTATTACGCTTGATAGGCGGACAATTAACGCCTACATCAGGTAGCGTCTTTGTTGCAGGTCAAAATATCCATCAGTTATCTCGTCGCGGATTATATCAATTGCGTAAGCGCATGGGTATGTTGTTCCAAGAAGGGGGGTTATTTACACACTTGAACGTATTTGAAAATGTAGCTTTTTCTTTGCGAGAACACACCAATTTGTCTGAGTCAATGATACGCACATTAGTGTTAATGAAATTGCAGATGGTAGGATTACGTGGCGCTTGGCCACTTATGCCAAATGAGTTATCAGGGGGAATGGCGAGGAGAGTTGCTTTAGCGAGGGCGATTGCACTTGACCCAGAATTAATTATGTATGATGAGCCCTTTACGGGCCAGGATCCTATCTCAATGGGAGTACTGGTTAAATTAGTGCGCACGCTAAATCAAGCGTTGGGTCTGACGAGTATTATTGTTTCTCATGATGTGCAAGAGACCATGCAAATTGCAGATTACATTTATATTATGGTAGATAAAAGAGTAGTGGGCCAAGGCAGTCCAGCTTCTCTTCTGCAAGATCCATCAAAGCAGTTACAGCAATTTATTCAAGGATTGCCTGATGGTCCTGTTCCGTTTGATTATCCAGCTAGGCCATTAGCTCAAGATTTTTTACGGGGTACAGCAACATGATTGACCGAGTGATGCTTCTTGGCCATTGGGGTATCGAAAATTTAAGGCAATTTGGTAAAGCAGGAATATTATTTTATCGTATTTTATTTTTCTCGCCAGATTTTAAAAAAGGATTCCCATTGGTAATCCAGCAAATTTATTCAGAAGGCGTACTATCATTATTAATTATTGTCGTTTCTAGTTTGTTTATTGGTATGGTGCTTGCATTGCAAGGTTATCATACGTTAGCAAAATTTGGGGCATCACAAGAGTTAGGTCCTTTAGTTGCATTAAGTGTGGTACGTGAGTTGGGCCCAGTGGTGACAGCAATATTATTTGCTGGTCGTGCTGGTTCAGCTGTGACAGCCGAAATCGGTTTAATGAAAGCCACGGAACAGTTATCTAGCATGGAAATGATGGCAGTTGATCCCTTGCGTCGTGTCATTTCACCGCGATTTTGGGGCGGTTTTATTTCCATGCCTCTTTTAACAATAATATTTAATGCAACTGCAATTTATGGTGCTTATCTTGTCGGTGTGAAATGGCTTGGAGTTGATGCTGGTGTCTTCTGGTCAAATATGCAGTCTTCTGTTGAGTTTCATGCGGATATTGTTAACGGAATACTGAAAAGCGTCGTGTTTGGTGTCGCTGTAACATGGATTGCAGTGTTTCAGGGATATTTTTCTATACCTACGTCTGCTGGAATTGCGAGTGCCACAACTCGTTCAGTTGTCTATGCGTCTCTTGCAGTACTTGGGCTCGATTTTATATTAACAGCCATGATGATAGGGGAGTGGTAATGCTGCCGCAACGATTCATTGAAAGCTTAGTGGGCTTATTTTTAATTTTCGCAATGATTGCATTGACTGTGCTTGCTTTTCAAGTTAGTGGGCTGACTAGTTTATTCCCAAGGAAGAGTTACACTGTTACTGCTGCTTTTGATGATATCGGCGGTTTGAAAATCCGGTCACCAGTAAAAATTGGAGGTGTGCAAGTGGGTGAAGTTGCTCATATCAACTTGGATCCAGTCACATTTAAAGCAGTGGTTTCAATGAAAATTTATCATCAGTACAATGATATTCCTGACGATTCTTCTGCTGGTATTTATACCTCTGGATTATTAGGCGATAATTACATTGCTATTACACCCATGTATAACACGACTTTTTTAAAGAATGGCAGTCACATTGAAATGACTAATTCAGCCATGGTGCTAGAGAAATTGATAGGACAATTTATCTATAACATTAGTAATGGGAATAAAAATGATGATCAAGACGGAGATAAAAATGCAAAAAAATAAAATTGTTATTGCTTTTCTTGTATTTCTTTTTAGCTGGCTGGCAGTGGGTAATACGGTACAAGCAGCACCAACAGGTGATCCAGTGTTACTGCTTCAATATATTGCAAATAATATGATAGCAGGATTGAAGGCCAATAAAGCGACTTTAAAAACTAAGCCTAGCGTGGTTTATAATTTAGCTTATAAATATGTTGTGCCATATGCAAACTTAGCTGAAATGTCTAAACGTGTATTACCTCCAAGAATTTGGAATAATGCGACACCAGCACAGCGACAACAATTTCAGCAATTATTTACCAAGACTGTCATACGTACTTATGCGTCAGCCTTAACCAATTATCAAGACCAAACAGTACGCTTTTTTCCTGTGCGAGGCAGTGCTGGCGGTACAGTTGAAGTACAAAGCCAGATTGTTAGTTCACAGAATCAGCCTATTAATGTGACTTACCGTCTGATGCGGACAAGCAGCGGGTGGAGATTGTATGATATGTCTGTGGAAGGTGTGAGCATGCTAAGCAGTTTCCGCGCACAATTTTCAGATATTTTATCGCAAGGGGATATGAATACTTTATTAAACCGCTTGTCTGGCCGTTATTAACGATGAGTGATGTGATGCGTAAAATAGCTGACATTACAGGTGAAGGTGAGAAATTTTTTCTTACAGGGGACTTGAATTTTTCTAATGTGATGTCAGTTTATGAGAAAAGCATACGACAATTGAATCAATCTCCCCAATGGATTTTCGATTTTTCTCAATTAGTGTCTAGCGATAGTTCAGGACTGGCTCTGATCATTGAGTGGGTCAAGCTTGCAAAACAGCAAAATAAACCAATCCAGCTATTGCATCTTTCTCAAGCTATCATGTCAATCGCTAAAGTGGCCAGTATAGATGTTATGCTGGAGAAAGATTGTCTAGGACATTGATTCATATAGAAAGTCAGTATTATTTATTGTGGATATTGCTTTCCTGGTGTTAAGATGATGACATAAACGGATTATTCCATGCCAATGTTAGCGGAGATCTAACATGAAAAAATCGATGTGGGGATGGGTCGTTCTTTTTTCTATTCTAGTATATTGTTCATCTGCTGCTAGTCAGTTCTCTCGATCTAAAGTTCAAGGGCAACTACAATTTATTTTTAGCCCATACAAACAAATCGAATTATCTCCTTCCATACAATCCTTTATACAGTCTAAAGTTCAAGCAAGTACTTACTCTATTCAATATAGCCGAACAGCAGCAATGAAAGAGATTTCTCTTGATAATGCATTAGTAAAAGTGAAGGTTTACTATAATGGCTATCCGCAAGGGATTGTCACTATTGCGACGGATAAGCAACAACGATTTCTTTTTCCCAATCTCGAAGATCGTTCCTCTGTTGTTTTTGAAGTGTTATCTATTGTTGGGCAGGATCAAGCCGGAGCGAACTGTCGAGGAGATTCTTTGCCAGGCCATCCGGATATTGTCATTGAGTGTCGCTAGTATTATGTCTCTATTGGGCACATTGCGCGTTTTTTGCAACGCAAGGATAAGAATATTTTTCCTTCACCATTCACTGCAAAGAACTTGTCATGCTCCCGTATTTATTTGATAACAAATAGTATTTTCAGTGGCATCTTTAAATGTTCAGTATAGAAGGCGTAATATATCTATATGGAGACTTTTAATAAAGTTAATCATGACACAAAAGCATCTAGTGATCCTTTACTCGAATGTTTAATCATTTTGTGCAAGCATTATGGTCGGTATTCCTCCTCTTATGCATTAACCTCTGGCCTTGCTCTTGATCATAATCGTTTAACAATGGAATCATTTATACGTGCTGCAGAACGAGTGAATTTATTGGCCCAGGTACAAGATTTACCTTTGCAAAATTTTTCCGAATTACAATTGCCAGTAGTATTGTTATTGAAGGGACATCAAGCTTGTGTATTAATGGAGATATCATCAGATGGTATTGCGAAACTCATACAACCTGAAAACCATGAGACAATCCAAGTATCAGTAGCTGACTTAGCGAATGATTATGCTGGTACAGTGATTTCTATTTCACCTCAACATCGTTTTGATACTAGGGTAACAGAAGCTTCGCCAACTCAACCTAGGCAGTGGTTTTGGGAAGTCATGAAAAGGGCATGGGCTGTTTATGGAGAAATCCTAGTTGCATCGTTTTTAATTAATATGTTTGCGCTTGCGTCCCCATTATTTATTATGAATGTGTATGATCGTGTTGTACCCAACCCAGGCACTGCTACGATATGGGTCTTAGCAAGCGGAGTTTTTATTGTTTTCTTATTTGATTTTATCATGCGTAACTTGCGCGCTTATTTTATTGATGCTGCGGGAAGAAACATTGATGTATGTTTATCAAGAAATATTTTTAGCCATTTGTTGGATATTAAAATGGGGCTGCGCCCTCATTCAGTGGGAACATTGGCAAGTACAGTGCAAACCTTTGAAGCATTTCGTGAGTTTGTTACTTCTGCGACAGTGAGTGTTCTTGTCGATGTTCCATTTGTGATTTTATTTCTTCTCACCATAGGATTTTTGGGTGGATGGATTGTTTTAGTGCCTGTTATATCGATCCCTGTTGTGTTGCTATTTGGCATTTTAGTACAAAGACCTCTTGATGATATGGTGCGCAAATCACACCAGTATTCTACAGAAAAGCATGCAGTGTTGGTTGAAACACTATCTAGTATTGAGACAGTAAAAGGCATGCATGTTGAAGGATTTATGCAAAGCAGGTGGGAAAATGTGGTGGAAGCGGCAACGAGGTTAAGTATAAAACTGCGCACGCTTGCAAACCTAGGCATTAATTTTTCTCTGTTTGTACAACAGCTTTCTATTATTGTTCTCATTATCGCTGGTGTTTATTCTATTCAATCAGGTCATATGACAGTTGGTGCTTTGGTAGCATGTACCATTTTAGCATCACGCGCTTTGGTTCCTGTTGCGCAAATTGCGGGATTAGTGGCTCGATATCAACAATGCAAAACGGCCATCCTTGCGTTGGATCAAGTGATGCAATTACCAACAGAGAGGCCCCGTGAATCCTCCTTTCTTTATCTGAGTCAATTAGATGGCGAAATTGCATTTAAAAATGTTTCTTTTTCTTATCCTGGCCAGCAAGTTCCAGCATTAAATAATGTTTCTTTCCACATAAAGCCAAAAGAAAAAGTTGGTATTATTGGTGCGACAGGATCAGGTAAATCCACCATCATTAAACTGATAATGAAATTTTATGAGCCGGCAAGTGGAAACGTATTAATTGACGGTTTCGAAGAACATCAATTGGATCCAGCTGAGCTGCGTCATTTTATAGGCTATGTTCCTCAAGATATCACACTTTTTCATGGAACCATTAAAGAAAATATTATATTTGGTGCGAACCATGTAGATGATACTGCTGTTATTCGTGCAGCAAAATTAAGTACGGTTGATACGTTTGTTGCTCAGCATCCTGAGGGATTCAATCGTCAAGTTGGTGAAAGAGGGCAATTTCTTTCTGGCGGACAACGGCAGGCTATGGTGATTTCGCGAGCATTAATTTTGGATCCACCCGTTCTTTTATTTGATGAACTAAGTAATTCTATGGATGATCAAATGACCTCTATGTTAATTGAGCGTTTAAGGGCATACATAGGTAATAAGACTTTGGTATTGGTAACCCATAAAGCATTGATGTTAAATTTAGTAGATAGGATTATTGTGTTGGATAAAGGTCATGTGGTTGCAGATGGGCCCAAGGATGAAATTTTGAGACAATTAGCCGAACGTAAAGTACAGGCCGCTCATGCCAAATGAAGACTTAAAAAATAAAAGCAAAAATTTTCTCGAAAGATTCAGCCAAGATTATGAATTTGGTTATCATGGCAGTAGTAAAGCGTCTCATAAATTATTGTGGGGATGTTTCATTTTTCTTATTGTAGCATTAGTATGGTCTTATTTTGCTTCAATTGATGAAGTCACTGTTGCTCCAGGAAAAGTGATCCCTTCTAAACAAATACAATTAATCCAGAATTTAGAAGGCGGGATTATAAAAGAAATTCTAGTTCATCCAGGACAAATTGTTGAAAAGGGCGACATTTTAGCTTATTTGGACGATACACGTTTTGCGAGTGATTATAATTCAGCAAAGCAAAAAGGAATTGCACTGAAGATTCGTATTGCGCGCCTTACTGCACAAGCAAATAACCAGTCATTAGTTTTTCCTCAGGAGCTTCAACAGGCTCAGCCTGAGTTAGCGGCAAATGAAATGTTATTATACCAAACGCAAATGAACCAAATTGCTACTTTAAAAGAGAGGCAGGGATTAATTAAAAAAGAAATGGAAATGACAGCTCCCTTGATTAAAGAAGGCGCTGTGTCAAAGGTGGATTTGTTACATCTGCAACAAGATATGGATGAAATTTCCAGTCAGATTTTGACACATAATAGCATAACATTAGATGATTTGAGTAAAGCAAAAGCTGAGTTGGTTACTCTTGAGCAAGATATGTTGGCAATGCAGGACCGTTTATCCAGGACAACAGTACGCTCACCTATTAAAGGAGTAATTAATCAAGTGTATGTGAATACAGTAGGTGGAGTGATTAAACCTGGAGATAATTTAATAGATATTGTTCCTTTGGACGATACACTGTTGATTGAAGCAAAAGTTCGCCCATCGGACATAGGTTTTATTCACATAGGACAAGAGGCGACTGTAAAAATTACAGCTTATGATTACTCAATCTATGGTGGTTTAAATGGAGTGGTTGAGCAGATTAGTGCTGATACGATCAAAGATGAAAAAGGAGAACATTTCTATCAAATTAAAGTGAGAACGAAACACAACTATATTCAATCGAAGGATAAACCTCTCTATATCATTCCTGGTATGACGGCAACAGTTGATATTTTGACTGGACATAAATCTGTGTTAAATTATGTTTTGAAGCCGATTCTTAAAGCGCAGCAATCAGCATTAAGAGAAAGATAACCCCTAGGACGATATGGATATGAGGTGCTACTGTTATGATAGCTAATAACAAATGGATTTGTAGTTTAACGGTCACAATATTAATGTATGTTTCTCAACACTGTGCTTATGCTGATACACTTCGAGACATTGTTGGATATACCGTTCATAGTAATCCTGAAGTACGGGTTGCTGCCAAAGTGCGTGATGCTTCTAACGAAGGGGTAGGTCAAGCACGATCAGGTTATTTTCCTACGTTGGATGTGACTGCAGGTTATGGTAGAGAAAGAGCTGATAACATTAATACTAATTTTGAGCCTAATACATTGTGGCGCACAGATTTTGGTGTTACTGCGCGGCAAATGATTTTTGATGGATTTGCGACAAAGAGTGAGGTGGCGCGTAATAAAGCCAAAACAAATGCAGATGCTTATAAAGTATGGGGAGTGTCGGAAGATACAGCATTGCTAGCGGTACAAGCTTATCTTGATGTGCTGCGGAATGAAGAATTGGTTGCTGTTGCGAAAAGTAATCTTGCTGTACATCAACGTACTTTTTCGATGGTTCGTCGTTTAAGCGAACAAGGGTTGGGACGTGAAGCGGATACAGCACAAACTTCAGGTCGTGTGGATTTAGCTAAGGCAAATTTAGTGACAGCACAAAATAATTTGCAGGATGCTAAAGTAACTTTTCAAAAGGTAACTGGAAAAACCGCAGGATATCTTGCTTCTGCACCTGATGTGGCTAGTGCCCTACTTCCTAGAAATGAACAACAAGCTATTAGATTAGCATTAGAAAATCATCCTATCTTAAAATCTGCTATGGCGGATATTGCTGAAGCGAAAGGGCAGTATGAGGCGTCTAAGTCTAAGTTTTATCCAAGGTTAGATTTGGTGGCATCTGGCTGGCATAACCATAACACAGGTGGCGTAGATGGTCCTGATGATGACAGAATGATTGCATTGCAACTGCAATATAATATTCTTCAAGGTGGTAAAGATATCGCACGTACCCGTGAAACTGTATATAACATCCAAGAAGCATGCGAAATTCGTAACCGGACTATGCGTCAGGTAACAGAAAGTATGAAATTATCTTGGGTAGCTTATAAAAACTCAACTGCGCGTATTCCATTGCTTCGTGCCCATACTAAAGCGTCTATACTAACAACGCGTGCATATGGGAGCCAATTCCAGTTAGGCAAACGTACTATATTAGATGTGCTAGATTCACAGAATGAATACTATACTTCTCAGCAGAGTCTTATTAACGAACGTTATGCTTTGTTATTTGCTAAATATCGTATTTTAAATAGTATGGGCCGCTTAGTCGAACATTTTAACGTACCACTACCTCCTGAAGCTTGTGTTCCTTATAAGCAGAATGAGTTGTTTTAACCTAGAAATAGTAGTTAGTGTGGTGTGGGTGTGAGCGTAACAATTTACATGCAAGAAATTCTACCATCTCTGCTAAAAAATGCAGAGATGGCGAAGGTACTTATTGTAAAAGAGAGAGTTTGAGTGTTTTCTGATCTCGGTTTGATTCTTCTTCATTTTTTTGTAATTGATAAAAAACTTTAGACATTACCGTATCAATAAGTTCCGATTTTACTTGCATAAATACATCTGTAATTATTTTTCCAACGGCATATTTATTGGGCGTCGTGAATTTTAATTCTTGGCTGATTGTTTCTATCTCGTGGGAAGTTAATGCACTAGTAATAGCTTTACGTGCATGCTCTAAAAAACAGTTTGCACGTGCTTTCATTTCTGATTGGCTTGAAAAAAAACTGTCTTTAGATTTCCATTGGATATGAGGAGAAAGTGGAGTAGTTTTACTGGTAAAATCGTAAAATAATAAGTGTATGTTTTGTTGGCGCTCACTAAATAAAGCTGGTTCATCTATATTATATTTGGGGGTATTTTCAGTATCTTTAATAACAATATTAAATGAATCTAAAGAAAGCTTTATACCATGAATAATTAATAGAGCAATTTCATTGCATGGAATTACA
>JAHCAO010000005.1 GCA_019634835.1 Gammaproteobacteria bacterium | reverse complement strand
AATAAAGAACACATCCAAGCGTAGCAGGTAATGAATCTTCGTCTTTTTTTCGTTAAGGTAGTCGGACGTTTTTGGCGTCCGACAAACAGTTACATAGAATTGCTGAGATGCTGATCATTGTTTTTATTAAATTTTTTTTCTTTCTCGTCTTTATTATCTTGTGGTGGGGAAGTAAATGTACCGAAATTTTGCAGAAGAGGTGCTTTATTTAAGTTATCTTTTTTACTTATATCTGCATCACTAAGATCAACTGGTTCTTTTAGTATTTGTTTTTGTTCCTCTTTTATATCCTTTTTTTGTTTTGCTATTTCTTCTTCCATGGCTTTTTTCTGCTTTTCTATCTCTTCTTGTAACCTTAATTTTTCCAATTCCGCTGCTTTTACTTTTTGTAAAGCTTCCTGTAAGGCTTCCTGTTTTCTTTTCTCCATTTCAATATCAGATTCTAATTTCGATTGTTCTTTTCTAATAGATTTTATTCTGAATTCGTTAAAGGAAATGCCACCTATTGATTGAAAGTGGATAGCATAAACCCACTCATAATATTTTTCTTGTAGAGGTAAAGGAGCAGCATAATTTACATGTTCAGTACAGGCGTATCTTTGTGCTTCAGTGGAAGTTGGTAATGATAAATGATCAAGTAACCGATATTTTCTCGCAACATTAATTGATTCAAGGTCTCCTAGGTAAGCAAGTTCGGTTATAATTTGATATTCTTTTTTATTTGCTTCTTCGGTGCCTTTACCTTTTTTAGTATATATACATTGTGTTTCCTTGTTTACTGTGTCTTTTAAATCATATTTAAGATCATTTATTTTTTTATCTAATAAATTATAATCTTCAGTGTCTTGACTGAATTTGCATTCTCTAAGTTCAGAAATAATAAGGTTTGCTAAGCCATGAAAGGTTTCGTATAAAGCGGATTCACCACCTTTCTTGATTTTGAGACTTTTGGCAACTTCAGCTTTTTCTCTGAATAGAGTAATGAGTTTATACCAGTCAGTCCATTCCTTTGCATTTATGATTTCTGTTTCTGCTTCTTTAACCATTTTATCAAGTTGATCATCAACAGGTTCTACACTCGTGAAATAAGATGCAGCGTATTCAAAGTTGTGTTTTAACTGGTTTAAAGCGGAAGCTCTACCGTCTTTACGATATGCGGGGTACAATGCTAGATAATCAAGACATAATTGGGTATTTGGCAATCGTGATAACATATTAAGATAGGCTCCTTTTGCAATGATATTCCATTTGTGAGTTTTGTATACTAATGTAGTTTGCTTAAGAAATTCTTAAAGTTTTGTCCCCTACGAAGGCGCGTGAAAATTTCTCTATACACGAGAAAATATTCTATCTTAAAGTTAGATTGTAAATTTTATAGTTCTTGTAGTAATAACTGATTTGCAATTGTACTTGGTAATGTAACACCATTTGAGTATCGTAGCATTTTATGCATAGACAATATTCACGCTAATGAGTTTTAGATACAATCTAAAAACATGTGTGGGTGGCTATACTAATCAGGAGAGAAAATCATGACCTTTTTGAATTTCGCATTAGGTGAAACGGTAGATATGTTGCGCGAAGCCGTTCGAGAATTTGCTGAACGCGAAATTGCAACTCGGGCAATGGAGATTGATAGTAGTAATCATTTTCCAACTGAATTATGGCCAAAGCTAGGCCAGTTAGGTTTATTAGGTATTACTGTTGAAGAAGAATACGGTGGTTCAGGTCTAGGATATCTTGAGCATGCTGTTGCGATGTCAGAAATTAGTCGTGCTTCCGCTTCAATCGGTTTGAGTTATGGTGCTCATTCTAATCTTTGTGTGAATCAAATTCGTTTGAATGGAACTCAAGAGCAAAAGAAATATTATCTGCCTAAGCTTTGTAGCGGGGAGCATATTGGTGCATTAGCAATGAGCGAAGCCCAAGCAGGATCAGATGTAATGGGAATGCAATTACGTGCTGAACGTCAGGATGATCATTATGTGTTAAATGGTACTAAAATGTGGATTACAAACGGTCCTGATGCAGATGTGCTTGTTGTTTATGCGCGTACTAATCCTCAAGGCGGTTCTCGCGGAATCAGCGCTTTTATAGTAGAAAAAAAAATTCATGGATTTCATGCTGAAAAAAAGCTCGATAAACTGGGCATGCGTGGATCAAATACCTGCGAACTTGTTTTTGAGAATTGTCAGATACCCATAGAGAATGTATTGGGAAAAGAAAACCATGGTGCCAAAGTGCTAATGCGTGGTTTAGATTATGAGCGAGTGGTGCTTGCTGCAGGGCCTGTTGGAATTATGCGAGCTTGTATGGATGTTGTGCTGCCCTACATACACCAACGCAAACAATTTGGAAAGTCAATTGGTGAATTTGAAATGATGCAGGCAAAACTTGCTGATATGTATACTGCGCTAATGACCTCTGAAGCTTATTTATATGCAGTGGCTCAGGCATGTGATCGTGGAGATGTCACTAGAAAAGACGCGGCATCAGTCATTTTATATGCTGCTGAGAAAGCAACATGGATGGCAGGTGAGGCGATTCAATGTTTAGGTGGAAATGGTTATGTCAATGAATATTCAGCGGGTCGTTTATGGCGTGATGCGAAACTTTATGAAATTGGTGCTGGTACCTCTGAAATACGGCGGATGTTAATTGGGCGTGAATTGTTTGATGAGACAAAATAATTTTTAAAGGGGATATGTGTGTCTGGATTTCAAACACAAGTTAAGCAAGATGATAAAACTTTTCAGCAAAATGCAAATGTCATGCGCGAGATGGTGACAGAATTCAGAAAAGTAATGATGAAAATACACAGAGGCGGTAGTGAGAAAGCACGTGAGCGTCATCGACAACATGGAAAACTACTGCCGCGTGATCGTATTGAGTTATTGCTCGATCCTGGTTCTCATTTTTTAGAATTATCTAGTTTGGCAGGCTACGAACTTTATGATGATGAGATTCCAGCCGGTGGTATTATTACCGGAGTAGGTCGCATCATGGGTATAGATTGTATGATGGTGGTAAATGATGCGACAGTGAAGGGTGGGACTTATTACCCTATTACAGTAAAAAAACACTTACGTGCACAGAGGATTGCAGAACAAAACCAATTACCCTGCATTTATCTTGTTGATTCAGGAGGAGCATATTTACCTAAACAGGATGAAGTTTTTCCGGATGAGAATCATTTTGGCCGAATATTCTATAATCAGGCTAATATGTCGGCACAAGGTATACCGCAGATTGCCGTTGTCATGGGATCTTGTACGGCGGGTGGTGCATATATCCCTGCAATGGCTGATGAATCTATTATGGTGCGTGAACAAGCCACCATATTTTTAGCTGGACCGCCACTCGTCAAAGCTGCAACAGGTGAAGTAGTGACTGTAGAAGCATTAGGTGGAGCAGATGTGCATTGCCGTATCTCGGGTGTAGCAGATTATTATGCACAAAATGACGAACATGCTCTTGCTATGACTCGCCGAATTATTGCTAATCTGAATTACCAAAAAAAAGGCTCAGTGGTAATGCAGGAATCTCATGAGCCTTTATACGATCCACAAGAGTTATATGGGATTATTCCAGCCGATTCACGTTATCCATTTGATGTTCGGGAAATCATTATACGTATTGTGGATCGTTCTGAGTTTGATGAATTCAAAGCTTTATATGGTAAAACACTAGTGTGTGGTTTTGCTCATATTTGGGGAGTTCCTGTTGGGATTATTGCAAACAATGGTATTTTATTTTCTGAATCAGCATTAAAAGGCGCTCATTTTATTGAGCTTTGTACACAACGCAGTATACCATTATTATTTTTGCAAAATATCACAGGTTTTATGGTGGGGAGTAAGGTGGAGTCCGAAGGAATTGCCAAGCATGGAGCTAAATTAGTCAATGCGGTTGCTTGTGCAAAAGTTCCTAAAGTGACAGTCATCATAGGAGGCAGCTATGGTGCAGGAAATTATGCGATGTGTGGACGTGCTTATGAGCCGCGTTTTTTATGGCTGTGGCCAAATGCGCGTATTGCAGTGATGGGAGGTGAGCAGGCTGCGAGTGTGCTTGCTCAAGTGACGCGCGAAAAGAGAAAGCGTCATGGTGAAGTGTGGTCAGAGGAAGAAGAACAAGCATTGAAAGCACCATTGTTAGAACAATATAACAAACAATCATCTGCTTATTATTCTAGTGCGAGATTGTGGGATGACGGCGTCATTGATCCTATAGAAACACGAAAAATAGTGGGTATGAGTTTGTCAATTTCCTTAAACGCACCAATATTACCAACAACATTTGGCTTATTTAGGATGTAACGATGACAGGGTTCGTATTACTTTCCCGATCAGAGAATATTGTTACTGTCACATTGAATCGCCCTGATAAGCGTAATGCAATGAATGGTTCGCTTATTGCAGAGCTATTGCAAATACTCAAGATGCTTGCGAATGATGATTCACGGGTTGTAATCATCGAGGGTAGTGGTGACAGTTTTTGTGCTGGTGGTGATATTGCATGGATGCAAGAAATTGCATCAGGCTCGGAAGAGAAAAACTATGAGGATGCGCAATTATTGGCTGACTTACTCTATGCACTTTATACTTTCCCTAAACCAACTATTGCACTAGCACATGGGGTTGTATTAGGTGGAGGATTAGGATTACTTGCTGCCGCAGACATTGCTATTGCGGCAAAGAGCGCGCAATTTGGTTTGCCAGAAGTGAAAATTGGTATTGCACCATCTATCATTAGTCCTTATGTGATTGCTGCGATAGGTGAGCGTTTGGCCCATTACTATTTTCTGACAGGAGAACGGTTTAATGCTGATGAAGCATCTCAGTTTGGATTAATTCACCAAATTACTGCAGATGATGCGTTGATGAATGCAGGGATAGCAGTAGCACGAATATTATCGGAGAATAGTTCACAAGCTTTACGTGCGGCAAAACAGCTTATTCGCTGCGTATCGAAGCAGAAAATCTCAAAAGAGTTAACACAAGAAACGGCAGAACATCTTGCTGAGCTACGTACTACTACTGATGCAAAAGAAGGATTACACGCCTTTTTAGCGAAACGTAAGCCAAAATGGAAATGAAGGTAATTTTACATGGGATACTTAACAGTAATCGTGTATTCTAACAGATGGAACTTGAAGTTGTACGAGGACAAGCATGACTTTTCCGCATCACATTAAAATTGTTGAAGTAAGTCCGCGTGATGGCTTGCAAAATGAAGCACAAACCCTTCCAACACAAGTAAAAATTGATTTCATCAATCTATTGTCAGATACAGGCTTGCCTGTTATTGAAACAACAAGTTTTGTTTCGCCTAAATGGATTCCACAGCTTGCAGATGGTGGTGAAGTGTATCAAAGCATACAAAAGAAACCTAATGTGAATTACCCTGTTCTAGTACCCAACTTAAAAGGATTAGAAGCTGCTATTGCAGTAGGGGTAAAAGAAATTGCAGTTTTTACCACGCCATCTGAACAATTTTCTCAAAAGAATGCGAATTGCTCAGTTACAGAGAGTTTGCATCGTATTGCTGAAGTTGTTGATAGGGCCAAAAAACAGCGTATACGAATTCGCGCTTATCTTTCTTGTGTGCTGGGTTGTCCTTATGAAGGTAAAGTGATGCCAGAGAAAGTGGGTGAGTTGGGAGAGATTTTACTACGCATGGGTTGTTATGAAATTGTACTTGGAGACACAATTGGAGTAGGTACACCGCCAAAAATCAAACGTTTGTTGGAAATAGTCTGCCGGCATGTTCCCCTTAAATATCTGGCAGTTCATTTCCATGATACATACGGTTTAGCGCTTGTGAACATTTACTCTGCGTTAGAATTTGGAATTGGCATCATAGATAGTTCAGTGGCTGGTCTAGGTGGTTGTCCTTATGCAAAGGGTGCATCAGGCAACATCGCAACAGAAGATGTCGTGCATCTGTTAAATGGTATGGGAATAGACACAGGCGTGGATTTAAAAAAATTGATTGCAGCGGGACGGTTTATCTCTAAACATTTAGGTCGTACCCCGCAGTCGAAAGTTAATCTTGCACTAGGCGAGGCAATTTCCTGAAAAAACTCGTTATGCGTCCTTGGAAATAGTGCTACAGGCGTAGTGATAAGCTCATTAATCTTTTGAACCAGGTTAATTTTGTTTCGGTATAAGGTGGATATTGAATACTAAAATCTAATAAAAATCTTTTCTTATAAATACTTTTACGATGAGAGAAAGTTTCAAAGGAGTATTTTCCATGATAAGCGCCTATCCCGCTTGCTCCGACTCCACCAAATGGAAGGTGATAATTAACAATATGTAATAAGCAATCATTGATGCATCCGCCGCCAAAAGTGACTCGGTTCAAAATAGAATGTTCCGTATTTTTGTTTTTAGTGAACAAATAAAGAGATAGTGGCTTGGGATGAGTGTTTATTGTCTGAATGACTTCATCCATATTTTCATAGGTTAAAATTGGCAGAATAGGGCCAAAAATTTCTTCTTGCATGATGGAATCACTCCAATCGACTCCATCTATTAATGTGGGTGAAATATAAAGGTCGGTTTCATTTGCCTTTCCACCCAATAAAATATTTCCCTTTTGCATTAATTTAATTATTCGTTCGAAGTGTTTTTTATTAATGATTCGACCATAGCTAGCATGATTCGCAGGATCATCACTATAGAATAGCGTAGCGGCTACTTTTAATTCTTTAATCAACGCTGCTTTGCAAGTTTGATGTACTAGAATATAATCAGGCGCAAGACAAGTTTGACCTGCATTTAATAATTTCGCCCACATAATACGTCGTGCGGCAAACGAAAAATCTATTGTTTCATCAACAATGCAAGGGCTTTTCCCACCTAACTCTAATGTGACGGGAGTCAATTGTTCAGCAGCGGCTTGCATAATGATTTTTCCAACTTGAGTGCCGCCAGTATAAAAAATATAATCGAATTTCTCTTTTAGCAATTGAGAAACCTCCTGATGGCCCCCTTTAATGGCAACTATATACTCGGGTGAAAAATAATTATTGATTAATTTTGTGAGGACATCTTGTGTGTATGAAGCAATCTCTGAAGGTTTAACTACCGCACAATTTCCAGCACAAATGGCGCCGACTAGTGGAGACATGACTAGCATAAAGGGATAATTCCAAGGCCCGATAATTAAAACAGAACCATAAGGTTCATAATGAATGGCGGAGCGTCCTGGCCAGCATAAAGGAAATGGAGAGGATACTTTGGTTGGCTTTGCCCATTTAGGTAAATTTTTAATAATAAATTCTATTTCCTTAGCCACGAAAATAATTTCGGTCACAACGGCTTCCATTTCTATTTTATTTAAATCCTTTTTTAATGCTTCGGTAATTTCAGATTCATGTTGTTGTAACAGAATTTTTAGCTTATTTAGTTGTTCGATCCGAAACTTAATTGGTAAAGTGCTGCCTGAAGCAAAAAATTGTCGTTGCTTATCCAGCATGATTTTCATGTTCGTGGTGGACATGCGAAATCCTTAACTTTGACGACTATGGGTTCCTAAAAATTTTGTTAATGCATTTTCACAAATTCCATATTTTTTCCAATTGCACGTTGCACAAATTTGATGAAATTTTTCTAAAGAAATTTTTTCAGCAATACGGTTTTTTGCTTCACCCCACGTCATGGACTCCCCTGCTTTGATGTCAAGTGCCGTAGCGTGTGAGCGATCCAATACAGTAATTTTCTCCTCTGTTGTGCAGGTGTTTCTCATTCGATTAGGACAGGGGTCGCAAATAGAATCGGTATGGCTAACAATATGAATTACGGTGTGATTACCTTCGATTAAGTTTAAGGTTTCCATGATGGAAGTAAAATTTGCTATAAAAGCAGAGGAATAACCTCTGCCCTGAAAACACAATGCGCATAAAAAATGATGTGGGCGGAAGTTAAACTTCATTGACGGGTTTTTTCCATAACCTTGGAATGAGGCAGGAAACAGCCAACAATTTAATAGGTTCGGAGAGAACAAAGGGAACAAGGCCAGAAGTGACAGCATTTTTCCAACCGATAAACTGAGAAAGTACAATGATACCAAATGAGAAGATAATACTCACTCCTAAACAAGCAGCAATAAAACTAGTGGCAATATTTTTTGCCCATCCCTTTTGTGAGAGATATCCACTCACAAAAGCAGCTGGTAAAAAGCCTAATAAATATCCTGCGGAAGGATCAAATAGTGTAGAAAATCCTGCTGAAAAATTAGCGAAAACGGGTAAGCCACATAAGCCTGATAAAAGATATGCAATAATGACATAGCTTCCATTTCTTGCTCCATATGCCATACCAATTAAAATAACAGTCGCACTTTGAAAAGTGAGTGGAATCGGCTTAAGTGGTATGCTGAGTTGAGAAGCAATGCTAAGAATAATTATGCCAGAAAGGATATTAAGTATATGTTTAATAGTAGTATTTTCTTTTTTTAAGAAAATGCTTTGCATAGGGGCATCTATATTAAAAAGATAATTCATGCTTTTCTCACTCATTGTTTATATATGGTTGACATCATAATAATTAAGGAACAAAAAGTAAAAGATATTCTGGTCATTATGCCAGCTGACATAAATAAAGTTGGTATGTTTCTTTTTTCTACTTTATTTTTTTTCAAAATAATTACAGCTGACTTCATAAGAATGATGAGGTATTGTTAGTTTTTCTAAATAGATAATAAGTTGTCCACTTGAGTCTGTTAATTCTTCATACTTTTTCTCAGGCAAATGGCTGATTAATATGGCTGGTAATAGACTAGATTTTTCATGGCCTTTATAATTAAATTCTATGCGTGTATTGGCTTGATTAGAGGCACAGCGAATCCCTGGTTTTTCAGTAAAGTCGTAATTGACTATCAGTATGTCTTGATTATTCATCGATAGAGTAAAAGGAATATGCCGGTAATAGGTGGTTGCATAAGTATTTGTGGTAAGAAAAGTGATAGTAGCGGTGATCATAATAGAAAGAAACTTCATGAAACGCATGAGACTTCTCCTCAGAATATTATATTATAATTTTATGGTGAAACTATATCATAATTGAGAAAACTGACACAATACTGACCGGTTTTATAAGTATTTCGCTGAAGCAGATGTGTTATCTTTAAGAAAGATTAAAATATTGATAAAAACAGTAAGCGTTTAATAAACTCCATCTTCAAAATTAAAATATCCTGTACCATACTGATTTTTCAACATAAATATGGAGAAAATAGCAAATGGACAGAGAAACCCGTTATAGGTACTGGCAAACATTGGTGGAAGAACAAGAGAAAAGTGGGTTGTCCCAAACTGAGTTCTGTCGGCAGCATCAATTAGTGTTATCTCAATTTAGTTACTATCGTAGTGTATTTAAGTCACAGAAAGAAATAAACAAGAGTATGGATGTCTTTCAGCCTATACAATTTAAAATAAACAAAACACCATTAGAAGGTGAAATCAAAATTATACTGCCTAGTGGATTGCAATGTATTTTCCCAGTGGATGCTCACATCAGTCAAATTAAATCATTATTAGAGGTACTACGGTTATGTTAATTTTAAAGGATATTAAAATTTATTTGTATACATTACCGACCGACATGCGAAAATCAATTGACACGTTATGCACAATGATTTCTGAAGTTTTTAATATGAACCCTACAGATGGCCATTTATTTTTATTTAGAAATCGTAGTGGAAATAAATTAAAAATACTTTACTATCAACCTAACTGTTTCACGCTTTGGTATAGACGATTAGAAAAAGGAAAATTTGTCTTTCCTAAAAATTCATTAGGTCACATTGAGATTAGCCGAGAACATTTCCATTGGTTGCTAGCAAGTAATCATTATTCTCAACTTGGTGTTATAAATAAAGAATATAAAAATTTTTATTAAAAAATATCGAAAAAATAGTTGTAAATTGCTATAATTTATTGATGGAAATCAATATCAATTCGTTGCCTTCTACAGCAGATTCGTTAAAAAAAATTATTGTTGATCTTCAACAAGAACTACACGCTTATAAAGAGAAGTATTTTTCTCTCATTGAACAAATTCGCTTAGCAAGGCAACAACGTTTTTCTTCTTCTTCTGAAAAGCGCCTCCAGATTAATTTGTTTGACAATGGGCATCATGAGTATGTCGAAGGAACAGAAGTAGCAATGCCATTCGTTATTTCTCCACGTGATCCAAGAGATGACTTTATGCAAAAAAAACAGCGAGGACGTCGTTCTTTACCAAAAGAACTACCACGTGAAGTCGTTTTCCATGATATCCCAGAAAGTGCAAAAATATGTGAGTGCGGTGCCCATTTGATCCGAATGGGAGAAGAAGTCACGGAACAACTCAAATATGTTCCTGCTAAACTCAGTGTACTTCAACATATACGTCCTAAATATGCTTGTCGACCTTGTCAAGAATATGTTGCTATTGCTCATCTACCTAAGTTTATTTTGCCTAAAAGTATTGCCACACCAGAATTAGTGGCTCACGTTATTGTGGCAAAATATATGGATCATTTACCTCTTTACCGTCAGGAAACAATGTGGAAACGCTTAGAAGTGGATTTGACACGCAGTAGTTTATCGAATTGGATATTAAAGGTAGCTGTTTTATGCCAGCCAATTATCAAGCAACTACAACAAAATATTTTACGATCTTCTTATATTCAGGCAGATGAAACTACAGTGCAAGTTCTTAGTGAATTTACCCGCCAGAATACACAAAAGTCTTATATGTGGGTATTCCGAGGCGGAGATCTTGCTCATCCTTGCATCGTCTATAACTATCGGGAAACACGAGGTGGTTATCATGCAGAAGAATTTTTAACTGATTTTAAGGGTTATTTACAAACTGATGCTTATTCAGGTTACAACTGGGCTTGTGATCGTAAAAATGTTATTACAGTGGGTTGCATGGCGCATGCAAGACGTCCTTTTGCAGCATTGGCAAAGTTATCAAAGAAAACGGGACTTGCTATGCAAGCATTGCACTATTTTCAAAAATTATATGCTATCGAAAAAATAGCCCGCAACAAGGAACTTTCTCCTGAAAAACGGTATGAATTGCGCTGCATTAAAGCACCGCCTATCCTGGATGAATTTAAAAAATGGTTAGAAGAACACATTCACACAGTGCCTGAACAACATAAAATGCGACAAGCAATGCAATATGTTTTGCGACATTGGGAAAACTTAACCAATTATTTAAAAGATGGCCGCATTGAAATTGATAATAACGCAGTAGAAAATGCTATTCGACCTTTTGCATTAGGCCGAAAAAATTGGTTGTTTGCAGGCAGTCCAAGTGGTGCGCACGCTGCTGCTACTTTCTATTCTCTTATTGAAACCTGCAAAGCTAATTACATTAATCCTTATCATTACCTTTGTACGTTGTTCCAACGTCTGCCTTTATGCCAAATAGATGACGATTATCTTACTCTACTTCCACAATCAATCTTTTTAAAAAAATAAAGCAATCAGCTAACTATTATAGCTCTTTTCTTATTTGCATTACTGAACTTAACCAACCAGCTATTATCTGCCTTATTCTTCTCTATCAGAATAATTATTACAAATTACTCAAATATCATCATATAGCGCTATAGTGGGGTTAAATTGACACTTACCACTAGTAATACTGTGCAGAAAAAACAATGATGCTATTTGTTCGAATTTAGAACTTTACCAAAAATTTATTTCAGTTTACGTGTCATCACATCATTTCATAATTCGGGCCGCTACCGCCTTCTGATGGAGTCCAAACAATGTTTTGTGTGGGATCTTTAATATCACATGCTTTGCAGTGGATACAATTACCGCCATTGATTTGTAAGCGGGGTTCATTTTTTTCATTGTATCGTGTTTCATATACTCCAGCTGGGCAATAGCGCGTCTCTGGGGCAGCATATTCGCGGAGGTTGATAGTAATAGGCACGCTGTGTCTATCTTTTAGCTTCAAATGGTAAGGTTGATTTTCATCATATGAAACATTGGCGAAAAAAACAGAGGTAGATAAGTCAAAAGTGATTTTATTATCATGCTTGGGATATTCGATTTTTTTGCATTGAGCTGATTTTTTTAGCGATTGATTATCAGGTGTGTGGTGCTTAAATGTCCATGGGGCATGACCACGAAAAATATAAGTATCAATGGCTGAGTAAATAAGGCCTGGCCATAATCCCCATCGCAATGATGGACGAATATTGCGGACTGTATACAATTCTTTCCATAACCAACTACTCTTAAGGTTTTTAGGATAGTTGACGCATTCTGTTGCAGTGGTTTTTTGTAACATAAGGAAGAGGTTTTCAGCAGCGACCATGGCAGATTTCATTGCATTGTGAATGCCTTTAATTTTAGCAACATTCAAAAATCCTGCTGCATCACCAATAATTAATCCGCCTGGGAATGTTAGCTTAGGAATAGATTGGAGACCACCTTCTATTAGTGTACGAGCGCCATAAGCAATGCGGTTCCCTTTCTCAAGCAGAGGACGAATAGATGGATGTGTTTTAAAACGTTGGAATTCTTCATAAGGATTGAGGTAAGGGTTCTTATAATCTAAGCCTACCACAAAACCGATAGCCAACCTATTTTTTCCTAAATGATAAACGAATGAACCGCCATAAGTGTCGTGGTCAAGAGGCCAGCCAATGGAGTGAACGACTTTACCTGCTTGATGCAGCTCTGCAGGTATTTCCCATAATTCTTTTAAACCAAGGCCGTAAGTTTGTGGGTCAATACTATCTCGTAAGTGATGATATGAGAAAAGTGTTTGTGTCAATGAACCTCGGCAGCCTTCAGCAAAAATGACTTGTT
This sequence comes from Gammaproteobacteria bacterium, assembly GCA_019634835.1. Lineage (GTDB taxonomy): Bacteria > Pseudomonadota > Gammaproteobacteria > DSM-16500 > DSM-16500 > Aquicella. The sequence continues at coordinate 115,751 of JAHCAO010000005.1, read as the reverse complement.
TTGCACGTAATTCAATACCTGGTTGATAATTTGATTTAGGTTGCCCTTGTCTATCCACACCTTTATCGCCGGTCACAATACCACAGACACGATTATTCTCGTAAAGAATTTCTGTTGCGGCGAAACCAGGGAATATATTGACACCTAAATTTTCTGCTTGTTCTGCTAACCAACGACAAAAGAGCCCTAAGCTAATGATGTAATTTCCGTGATTGCGCATTTGTGGCGGAGTGGGTAATCGAAACGATCTTTTTTGGGTCAAGAAAAGAAATTGGTCTTGTACGACAGGTGTATGCAGAGGTGGATTTTTATTTTGCCAATCTGGGATTAATTCATTTAATGCTCGAGGCTCCAGCACCGCTCCTGAGAGAATATGTGCACCTACTTGTTCACCTTTATCAATAATGCAAATAGTCAATGGATGGTTATGTTGCTGTGCAAGCTGCGCTAAACGGATACTGGCAGAGAGTCCGGCAGGTCCTGCGCCTACAATGACAATATCAAAGTCCATGCTTTCACGAGTCATATTAATACATCTCAATAGCGATAGCAGTCGCTTCACCACCACCAATGCATAATGATGCGATGCCGCGCTGCAATCCGTTTTGTTGCAATGCTGCGAGCAGAGTCACTAAAATGCGGGCACCACTTGCACCAATGGGATGTCCTAGTGCGATGGAACCACCATGCACATTGACTTTTTCACGAGGAATTTTTAAATCATGCATGACAGCAAGCGTCACTACTGCGAATGCTTCATTGATTTCAAATAAATCAATATCATTTCCAGTCCAATGGGTTTTTTCCATTAACTTGCGTATTGCGTCGATCGGTGCAGTGGTAAATTCGCTTGGTGCTTTTGCGTGCGAACTGTGTCCAAGGATTTGAGCAATGGGTTTAATGCCACGTTTTTCTGCTTCAGACAATCGCATTAATACGAGTGCGGCAGCTCCATCCGAGATAGAGCTAGCGTTTCCTGCTGTTACAGTTCCATTTTTTACAAAAGCGGGAGATAAGATAGGAATTTTTTCAGGATTCACACTGAAGGGATGCTCGTCTTTTTCAATAAGTTGTTCCCCTTGTTTAGTCTGAAGTGTAAGAGGAGCAATTTCATTAGCAAACAATTTTTCGCGTGTAGCGTATTGTGCTCGCTCGAAAGAGCTTAATGCATAATCATCTTGTTGTTTACGAGTGAATCCATATTGCTGAACTGTTTGTTCAGCAAAAATACCCATGGCTTGACCTTTATCGTAAGCATCTTCCAGGCCATCCAGCATCATATGATCTATAAGCTGTCCATGACCAAGACGATAGCCTTGCCTGGCTTTCAGCAACAGATAGGGTGCATTTGTCATACTCTCCATGCCACCAGCAATAACGATATCAGTTGAATTAACAAGCAGCATATCATGGGCGAACATGACAGATTTCATGCCAGAGCCGCAGACTTTGTTAATAGTAGTGCATGGTGTGCTAGTGGGAATCTTGGCCTTGATAGCAGCTTGTCTTGCTGGCGCTTGTCCTTGACCAGCAGGGAGAACACAACCCATGATGACTTCATGAATATCAGATGGCTGGAGGTTAGCGCGTTCAACAACCGCTTGAATGACATGAGCGCCAAGCTGATTGCTAGAGAAATCTTTTAATTCGCCTAAAAGATTTCCCAATGGTGTTCTAGCGATACTAACAATAACAACAGGATCCCTTTGCATGCTTATGTGTCCTATTAATCAAATGAGTTTTGCCGTTTGAGGCAGGTCCATAACTTAAAAAAACAACAGCAAATCCTAGAGAATGCTATTAAGATATCAAGCCCTAGAAGATAAATGGTTGTATAATCCCATGTAGGATAATAGCTATTCTAGCTGAATTAAAAGAGAATCCTAAATGTTTTTTTATCTATTTCCATTTAATTTTATGAGCAATTACATTACATTTTTGGATTTGGTTTTACTCAAATTTTGCTCCTAACCACAACCCGCTATTTATGAGAGTCATATTGTGCGCTATCACTGTGTTTAGCAAGCGATTGATACTTTTCTATTCAATTGCGAAATTAAGAATCGAATTATGCAAAATTACTTCGTGCCTGACGAAATGAATAGAAGAATAGATGGGCCACTTATAGTCTTTTCATATGTGGCCCATCTATTTCAATTGATAAAATTAGATGGGCCACTTATAATTATCCTATAAGTGGCCCATCTAGGAGAACATATGATTATTGGTAGAACAAAAGAGTTAAAACTCCTCAATAAGGTCTATAGCTCGAATGAGGCCGAATTTATGGTTGTTTATGGACGGCGGCGTGTCGGCAAGACATATCTAATACGAGAGTTTTTTACTAGCAAAAAATGCAAACTGTTACATGCCTCAGGATTGCAACATGGCAGTCAAAAGAAACAACTGAAAAAATTTGCAGAGGCCATATCAGAAACATTTCTAGATAATATAACCTTAGCAACACCAAAGAATTGGGATGAAGCTTTTGGTATCCTTCACAAGCAACTTTCCAAACATCAAGAAAAAGTTGTAGTGTTCCTTGATGAGCTACCATGGATGGCAACTAGAAGATCAGGTTTGCTTGAGGAGATAGATTATTATTGGAATCGTAATTGGTCAAAAATGCCAAATGTTATATTGGTTGTTTGTGGGTCATCTGCATCATGGTTAATTAGGAAAATTATCAATAATAAAGGCGGCTTGCATAATAGAGTAACACGTTCGATTAAATTGTTATCGTTTAACCTTGCTGAAACAGATGAATTTTTAAAAAGTAGAAACATTAAATTAACTCAAAAGCATGTTTTATCTTTGTATATGGCGTTAGGTGGTGTTCCTTACTATTTGAAATATATAGAACGTGGTCTTACTGCGGAACAAAATATACAAAATATCTTTTTTACTAAAGAAGCTCCATTGCAAAATGAATTTAATAAATTATTTGAATCTTTATTTGAAAATGCAGATGCCTATATAGAGCTTGTAAAATTAATTGCACAACGCAAAGAAGGTGCTAGACGAGCTGAATTAAAAATTGATGCGAATCTCTCATCAGGAGGTGGACGTTTAACTAAGAGGTTACAAGATTTGAAAGAGGCGGGTTTTATTGAAGAAAATATTCCATGGGGGCGTTCTACAGGGGAGTATTACAAATTAGTAGATGAGTTTTGCCTATTTTATTTGCAATGGATTGGATCTCAAAAGCAGAAAAAATTTGCACCAGATTATTGGCTTAATCAGAGTCAAAGGCCATCTTATTATGCTTGGTCAGGATATGCGTTTGAAGCTGTTTGTATGAAACACGTAGATCATATTATTCATGCGTTAAATATTAAAGCGACTGGTCAAGTGAGTGCATGGCGTTTTATTCCTCGTAAAAACTTAGCAGAAGGTGCACAAATTGATCTGGTAATTGAGAGAAGTGATAATGCTATTACCGTGTGTGAGATCAAATACACAGATCAACAATATTCTATTGATAAACAATATGCAAAAAACCTAAAGAAAAAAGTTGAAGTTTTTAGGGAAAAAACAGGAACTAATAAGCAGGTATTTTTGGCGATGATATGTGCAAGTGGCTTTAAAAGCTCAATTTATTCTGAAGAGCAGATTGATGGTGTTGTTACCTTGAGTGATCTATTTAATAGTAACCGTTCGGTTTAACCCGTTGAAAAATTAAGATTGGCGTTATCTCCTTTAATATATCGTTTACACCCACGGCTTCTTTTGTTTATTTTTATAACTTCAATAACAAGTTGGGCTAGATCAATTTTCCGCGTCAAATAGTAAGTATCTTAAAAAAGTGATCATTTCATGATCTTTAGTGAGATTGCCCTGAGATTAACAGCGAATACATCCAGTTAAGATTTCCTTAATTTCTTTTGTTATAAACTTTGTAAATCAATTCATTAAGATCAGGAAGATAATGATGTCTTATTTCTCTCCGTGTTTGAAGGACCTTTTTGCTTTAGCTGATGAATCTGAGCAGTATTCAGGGACTAATCCCAAGCGCCTTTCCTTTATTGCTTTATATGATCAATTAGCTAATCAAACATCTCAAATCACAGATCTTCCTGAGAATATCATGAATGTTTTAATAGGCGGCTTGGTATTTGAAATGGCAGATATTAAATTTGGTGAATATCGTGGTGCCTCCCCAAAAAAAAGGGAAGGATGGATTTTTTCCTCGGGCAGTGATCGTTATACCTTTATTAAGAAAAAACTTCTCATTAGTAAAGCTAACCAATTTGGGTACGATGAACGCTTATTTTATTTGAATGAGTTTTATAAATATATTGATAAGCTGTATCCAGCGGGTGATATAAGAGAGCTAGAACAGAATAAAAAATTAAAAGAAAAAAATAAAAACCTGATATGGAAAGAGAAGGAAGATTTGCTGATCCATATTCGCATTACTATTGCCTCTATTTTTAAAAGAAATTCAGAAGATTTTTATAATCTTGTTCATGGCGTACCTGTATTAAATGCATTATTAAAAAATCTGCAAAAATTGGAAGTTGAATATAGTGCCAGTAGCTATCATTCAAAAAATCCTAAACGTCTTGAAATATTAAATTTTATAAAATTTATTCTAAAAAGCTATGAAAATTCAAATCCCATGGAGGGATCCTGGCATGTTTGTGCGGCTGTGTTGCTAGTTTCTCTTAGGAAAATCGAGCCCGAATATAAATTCCTTTCTCCCACTCGAAGCAGGCTTTTTCGGCAATGCTTATGTGCACTGAACCAAGAGAGCATTCATCAAATTTCTTTGGATGATAGAATAAAATGGCTAAGGTTATTATCAAGCCACGTTATCACTATTTGCGAAAACAAGGACCGTTATCTAGCTATTCTTAATCGAGTCGTTGAAAGCACAAAAGACCAGAAATTAAATAGTGAAATACTAGATCGACAGATCAAAGGGTTTCAGCAGTGGATAGAACAGGAGCTAGCCGCACTGGATAAGCAAAAGAATACTCCTTCTAACATGAAATATGTAATTTCTGTCGGAACAGGTTATGCAGTGCAGTATGTGGCGGCTCCTGTGATGTTGCAAGCAGCAAAGAACCTTGTTATAGGAGGATTGGGTATGGGCGGCTTTTTTGTTGGAGGTTTAGCAGGATCAGCAGTATTTAGCACCGCTGGCACTTTGCTGATGAGTGGTTTGGGACGCCTTGTGGCAGAAGGAGTGATGAACACGGTTTCTGCCAACTTATTTGCTTGGGTATTAGGGAAAATCGGAAATGGTATAGGTAATGTGACAGCAGATGTGATTACTTGTTCCTTCTCAGCAACACCAAAAGGACTAGAAGAAATGAGAAAAACATTAAAGCCAGAGGATGATGTTGCTTTTGTACGCATGGTAAACACCATGTTGGAATTGGACATGGTATCTGAAACGGATAAAGAGCATATTAGGAATTTATTAGGGCTAGAAAAAGGAAATAAACTGCAACCCTTAAAGACATCCATATTACAAACTGAAGAAGAAAAATTAAAACAAAATGCTATTTTAATAGAAGGGCATGCTGTTAAGATTTTGACTTAGGATATAAGGTCCTCTCGTTGCAAAAAACTCGTATGCACCCATACCCTAAAGACTCTAAGCTATTTTTTGGCTATTTAAATGCATCAATCATCGTAGAATAATCCGGTTCATCCGATAATTCTTTTACTTGCTCAGTATACGAAATTTTCCCTGTTTCATCGATGATAACAACTGCTCGGGAAAGTACGCCTGCTAACGGACCATCAATGATTGTGACTCCATACTTTTCGCCAAAATCAGGATGACGGAAAACAGAAACAGGGTGTACATTTTGTAATTGTTCAGTGGCGCAGAATCGTTTTTGAGCAAATGGCAGATCTTTAGAAATACATAATATCATTACATTATTAAATTGAGAGGCAATTTCGTTAAATTGGCGCATGGCCATAGCACAAGTAGGGGTGTCTAAGCTGGGAAAAATATTGAGAATGATTCTTTTGCCGAAATAATTTTTTAATTGTATATCGCTAAGGTCAGGTTTTGTAACGATAAAATCAGGAGCCTGTGACCCAATTGCAGGCAATGTTCCTATTGTATGGATTAGAGATCCGTTAAGTGTAATAGTAGCCATATGTAACTCCATCTTGTTGATCATGATTATGTAACTACTTCTTTTTTTCTTCAACTTAATTTATCAGTAAGTGCCATTTGAAGGATAAATGGTCGTCAGATTTTTTAATTGCTATGATTGAGGCAGTATTACACAAATAGTGGTTCCTATTTCAGGTTCACTATCAATAGAAACTTGGCCCTGATGAAGATCAACAATAGATTTTACAATGGCTAAGCCTAGTCCTATACCTCCTGAATGCTGTGATCGTGCAGTGTCGACTCGATAAAAGCGATCAAATATTTTGGGCTGGTGCTCTATAGGAATCCCTATACCATTATCACGTAACATGATTTGAACATTATTATTTTTCATGGTAGAGATTTCAAAGCGTATCCAGCCTTTTGATGGAGTATATTTTAAAGCATTAGACAATATGTTGCTTATCATCCGGCGGAACATGATCAAATTAACATGCAGATCTGCTTTTCCTTCAATGCTAATAGAGATATTTTTTTCATCAGCCATTGCTTGATAATAATCACATACAACAGCAATTTCTTCATCCACCTTTAATAGATTCTTTTGAATTTCTAATTGTGGATTTTCAGCGCGGGATAAAAATAAGATATTTTCAATCAACTGTGATATACGATGAAATTCTTCAAGATTTGATATTAAAACTTGTTGATATTCATCTACTGTGTGATTGCGTGATAAGGTAATTTCAGTTTCGCCTACTAGATTATTAATTGGAATTCTAAGCTCATGTGCAAGATCAGATGAAAATTGCTTTAATCTAGTGAATGAAGACTCTATCCTATCCAGCATTTGATTAAATGCGATGCCTAATTTATTCAATTCCTTAGGTAGTGACTTAGGGTCAATCCTTTGATGTAGTGATGTTGCTGTGATGGTTTTAACTGTGTCAGTGAGTACATATAAACTTTTCATTCCTCGATGTGCAATGGTAAAACCTAACAAAAGAGAACATAACATACTGGCCAATAAAGCAATAATTAAAAATTTTCTATCACTTATCATCATATGTTGATATGAGATATCTAATGCTATTAAAATGGTACCAATTTTATTATTCTCGAATGCAACAGGGGATTGTACTAATAAATAATTAGCATGGTGATTAGAATACCACCTATGTGTTTTTTTATAGTTACGATTGAAAGAAGGTTTTAGAAAAATTTCATGTGGTAAGATGGATGACATGCCTGGAGTTTCGATGATAACTTGGTTATTTTCATTATAGATTCTTGTATAGTATCGGTAAATTGAATCACTAATCTGAGTGGGAAACTCAACGATATTTTGTTTAATAACGTTCGAGTCTATTTTTTTATTACGTAATATGTATTGTAATGATTCAACTTCATTAGATAAGAATTGGTAGTCAGCCTTATATAGAATATTTACTGTTTCCCAATAAAGAAATAACGTAATGATAGTTAATAAAACAAATGCTGCTAGGCTGTAGAACACCGTCAGTCGCGTTCTGATGGATATTGTATGTAGAAATCCGACCTTAGCGTTCCTCAAAAACATATCCCATTCCGCGTACTGTATGAATTAATTTTTTTTCAAATGGGTCATCCACTTTTTGTCTTAATCTTCTAATAGCAACATCAACGACATTGGTATCACTATCAAAATTGATATCCCAAACCGATTCGGCAATTAAAGTTCTGGATAATACTTCTCCTTCTCGTTGCGCTAACATCACTAATAAAGCAAATTCTTTAGGTGTCAAATTAAGGCGTTGTGAGTTTCTTGTTGCTTTATGTTTTAGAATATCAATAGTCAAATCTGAAATGCATAAATTATCGGAGAGTTGAGTTGTTCCACGGCGTAATAGAGAGCGAATACGTGCGAGCAGTTCAGAAAAGGCGAAAGGTTTAACTAAATAATCGTCTGCACCTAACTCGAACCCTTTTACTTTATCTTCTACATCATCTCGAGCAGTCAAAAATAGAACCCTGGCATCCGGGTACATACGACGAATTTCGACAATAATAGACCACCCACTAACTTTGGGAAGCATAACGTCTAGAACAATGAGGTCATAATGATGATGGGTAGCTAGATAAAGACCATCTTCACCATTTGTGGCAATGTCCACAATGAACCCGCTTTCACTCAGCCCTTTTTTTAAGTAAGCGGCTGTTTTATTTTCGTCTTCCACAATTAAAATTCGCATATCCAACCATTTATTATAAATATATCAAATAGTTAATAAAATATAACAAAAATGTATAAAGGCATATGATAAGGAAAACGGTAAAATTTTGCCAACTTATTGTTAGGTCTACTGAGTCAACTATGCAAAATAGAATGTTATAATCTAGAGACAATAAGAAACTTGAAGGGACCAACTTATGCGAAGACGCAATGTTTTTCTTATTGTATTATCTTTTTTAGTGGTAATGGTTGTTACTATACCTTTTATAGATGGATACTTATTTAGAAATCATTATTTAAATCTTATTTCTGCCGTCAACCAAAATAATAATCACTTTATTAAAATTGAGTTGCGTGCGTATCAATTAGGCTGGCTAAACTCACACGCAGTGGTTCACGTGGTTCTTATTGATAAAGAGCTTGCTAGTTATTTTCCTGAAGGTGTTACCATAGATCATGATATCTCTCATGGTCCTATTGTCCACGATAGGGAAAAAAATCTATATACACTAGCGTATGCTGTTTTATCTACGCGTATGTTTTTGCCACCTCAATTACAAAAAATATTGTTAGGTACTTCAGAAAAGAAACCAATTGTAGAAGCGAGTACATTGGCTGATTTTAATGGGGATTGGATACAAACTACCAGGATACCAGTGCTAAACATTTCAAAAGTAGGAGTTCTGGCCATTCAGGATTCTATTAGTCATTTTAAATTTATACTTAAAAAAAACCAGTTAGTGGCCGTTGATTTAACAGGGACAATAGGAGCGATTTCACTTCGAACTGCTGCAAGTAATGTTAGTGTATCGGAAATCTTTATTCAACCAATGAACATTAATCAAGTTGCAAGATGGCAAGTAATTGGTTTGTGGAACGCTGATAATAAAGTGACAGTGCCAAATGTTACCATTAAAACAATAGGTGGAGTGACGGCGACTATTAACAACATTAGCTTAGTGTCAGTACGTGGCATTCAATCAAATAATTTATACAGTGGAAATTTAAAAATATCGATTGGTAATTTAGAAATCACAAATAATATTGTTCCTATGATTTCTCCACTCAACATCCACTTTGCTTTAAATGACTTAAATCCTCAAGGTGTAGTCAATTATATTAAATTTACCAATGCGCATAGATCAAATATATTGACCCAAGAAAGTTCAAATACTTTAATTCGTTTAATGGCTGATGTTATTACTTCAACGAGTACCGTGGATTTAAGCATTATATTTAACTCAACTTTAGGGTCTTTTGCATTAAATACTAAAGTATTTAATCAATCTAATGCTACAGCGCTCAGTTCATTGGCAGAAATAAGGAACAAATTTAATTTAGAAAGTGATATTCGAGCATCCATACAGTTAGTAGAAAAGATAATAGAATTGCTGATGAAGAGATTAGAGCAATATAACATAATAGATACTAAACAATTTGATATTAGAACACTGAACGATGGAGTAACGGAAAGTTTAATGCAACAGCAAGTAGCTATACTCTTACAGCAGGGAAAATTATCGTTACCAGATTCATTACAAATTCTTGAAATGGCAGATCAGCATATTCCAATTGGAGTATTCTCTTCCAGGATCAGTAAAATAGTATCGCTAGAAGTTGCAGCATTGCTTATTGAAACATATAAGATTCAGCTTACAACCACTCCTACATCGGTGGCAGAAAAAAATATCCAGCTACAATCAAAAATGACTGATGTGGAAAAGGCCAAGGAATTCATTAGTTCGTGGATACAACGAGGTTATCTCATTAAAGATAATGATGATTATGTTGTTAATATTTCCTCAATGAATGGAGTATTAAAAATTAATAATAAAGTGATTGATCAATTGCCTGAAACTATGCCGTCAGCAGCAGTGCCATCAGTCACTGTGCCGCCTGCAACTATGTTGTTAACACCTGCACCACCAACACCTGTACCACCAACATCTATGCCGTCAACCTCTGTGCCACTCACACCTGTGTCACCCATTACTGTGCCATCTATACCTATACTGCCTACAACACCTGAAACACCAACTACAGGTAATGATACTACTATAGATGATGAAGGTACTGTACCTGACGAGGGGACGGTGCCTGATGAAGGTACCGTCCCAGATGAAGGTACGGTGTCTGATTGATTTTATTTAGGTTGCATTCGCAATGCGCCGTCTAAACGAATGACTTCTCCATTTAGCATGGGATTTTCAATAATTTGCATGACAAGCATAGCGTATTCTTCAGGGCGGGCTAACCGCTTAGGAAAAGGAACCATACTTGCTAGAGAAGCGCGGGCTTCAGGTGAAATTTTTTCAAACATGGGAGTGTCTACCAAGCCTGGTGAGATAGTCATGACACGGATACCAAACTGAGCAAGCTCACGAGCAGCAGGCAGTGTTAAACTGACAATACCGCCTTTCGAAGCACTATAAGCTGTTTGGCCAATTTGTCCTTCAAATGCAGCAACAGAAGCGGTGTTAATAATTACACCACGTTCTTCCGAATCTGATATCACGGACAGAGGTATCATAGCAGCTGCAGCTTGACTCATTACATTAAATGAACCAATCAAGTTGATTTCGATTACTTTTCTAAATTCATCTAATGGCATAGCACCTTGTTGATTTACCATTCTTCTGCCATGCACGATTCCCGCGCAATTAATCCAAATACGTGCTGGCCCATGTTGTTGCTGCGCGATGGTGATAGCTGCTTGCACACTATCAGGCTGAGTGACATCGCAGCTGATAGCAATCCCATTAATTTCAGAGGCTATTTTGCTAGCTGCTTCTTTATTTAGGTCAAATAAAGCGATTTTGACACCATGTTGACTTAGCATTCTAGCTGTTGCTGCTCCCATTCCAGATGCGCCACCTGTGATAATGGCCGCACAATTTTTTATTTCCATGCTGGATTATCCTTTATTTATCGATAAATATGATAAGTCACATTATCGTACACAGAATTTAATTATTCCAGTCTATAAAAGAGGGTGATAACATTTGTTGATTGTTAAGTATCGGATGGAGTGTATAAATGAAAATTCTTGTTGCTATTAAAAGAGTGGTCGATTACAAAGCTTCTATTCGAGTCAAGCCAGATGGATCCGGTGTTGAAACAAGTAATGTAAAAATGTCTATGAATCCATTTGATGAGATTGCTGTTGAAGAAGCAGTGCGTATGAAGGAAAAAGGATTGGCTGATGAGGTTGTTGTGATATCCATAGGTAATGATTCTTGTCAGGAAATTTTACGTACAGCGCTTGCAATGGGAGCAGATCGGGCAATTCTAGTTAAGACAGACAGTGAAATTCAACCCTTAGCCGCAGCGAAAATGATTCAAGCCATATCCCAGCAAGAATCACCACAGCTAATTATTCTTGGGAAACAAGCGATTGACACTGACAATAATCAAGTAGGTCAAATGCTGGCTGCACTGCTCAACTGGCCACAAGGAACATTTGCATCAAAGCTGGATTTTCAGGATGATGGTGTGAATGTTACGCGTGAAATTGATGGTGGGTTAGAAACACTGTTTCTAACTTTACCCGCAGTGATTACAACAGATTTACGCTTAAATGAGCCTCGATATATCTCATTACCCAATATCATGCAAGCTAAGCGTAAAACAATCACCATTGTACTTGCAGAAACTTTACAAGTGGATTTTTCACCGCATATTCAAATGTTACGAGTAGCTGCTCCAGAAAAACGCCATTCGGGAGTACGAGTAGAAAATGCAGCGGATCTTATCAATCGTTTAAAGCATGAGGCGCAAGTGATATGACGAAAATTTTAATTATTGCTGAACATAATAATCAGCTGTTAAAGCCTGTAACCTATCATACAGTGACTGCAGCAATGCAATTAAATGGCGAGATTGATTTGCTGATTATCGGTGCAAATTGCGATACGGTCGCTAAACAAGCATGTTTACTACCAGCTATTAAGCAAGTACTTGTTGCTGATAATGCAGTATACGTGCACCAATTAGCGGAAAATTGTGCCGCATTAGTTGCAGAGATGGGAGCACAGTACGATTATATTTTGACTGGCGCAACAACATTTGGAAAAAACTTACTGCCGCGTGCAGCTGCTTTGCTCAATTCTGCTTTGATAAGTGATGTTATTAAAATTGTGTCGCCTGATACATTTGAGAGACCTATTTATGCGGGGAATGCAGTCGCAACAGTAAAATCACAAGATCGCCTTAAGCTACTCACTGTGCGCACAACAGCATTCCAAGCAGTAAAAGAAGGTCAACAAGCAAGTGCAGTACTTCAACGTATTTCGACGGCTATTCCTAATACATTGTCTCGTTTTATAGGACAGACACTGACTGAATCGAAGCGGCCTGAATTGACGGATGCGCGTATTGTTATCTCAGGTGGACGGGGTTTAAAAAGCGCAGAAAATTTTCACTTACTTGAAGCCATTGCTGATCGTTTAGGCGCGGCGGTAGGCGCATCTCGTGCTGCAGTGGATGCAGGATTTGCTCCAAATGATTATCAAGTAGGGCAAACTGGAAAAGTAGTAGCACCTGACCTTTATATTGCAGTAGGAATTTCTGGGGCAATACAACATCTTGCTGGAATGAAGGACAGTAAAGTGATTGTGGCAGTCAATAATGATCCTGAAGCTCCTATTTTTCAAATTGCTGATTATGGATTAGTGGGTGACTTATTTAAGATATTACCGGAATTACAAAGTGAATTAGATAAAATTTTGGCTTAAAACTTAAATAGTACATAATCCTATCACTATGATCATAAAAGCTTTATTGCTTACTTTAATTAAAAAATGGATATTTTTTACTTTTTGAGACAGGATTTGTTATTCATCTTCTAACCAGCTAAATACTTAGGGAAATTATTGTTGCGTTGCTATAATAATAATAGGCTTATAAATTAAGTCAAAAACGGGGAAGCACATGTCATCAAATGATAAGTATGACAAAAAGCAACAGATAAGATACCGTGATCAGCCAAGCGAAAATGATCATGATGATTCAGAAAACGGCAGCGGTGGACAGAGTGGAAAAATTGAGTTTCGTGATTTTCTTGCGACAGGCGCTAATTTGCGCGATGACTTACTTTCATTTGAGGAAAAAAAGCATTTAATAGCTATTCATCAAGATGTTCATGAATTAAAAGTTAAGCAGCAGAAAGAAAAAAGACAGCAGTATAAAGATTTAAAAGAAGGAAAAATACCACTCAAAACTTACCGTGAAGGATTGGCTGCATCAGGAATGGGCGCTCAATATAAAGCTAATCCTATGCTAGCAAACAAAGCGCAATTTAGTGGTATTGATAAACAAGTCAATAATTTACCGACAGAGAATCTTGCAGAAACCAATCAAGAGAAACGTGATGAGCTTTTGAATGAGCTGAAATATCGTCTGGGTTATCAACCAACACCTACTTTTAATCCTAAACCTCAGGGCCCAGGATACTAATTGCAATCATGATGTCGTTAGCCGATGCTATTTTACAAGAGGATATCCAGGCTGTTCGCCAGGTGCTACGCTATGGTGAAGATATCAATCAAATTGATGAATATGGTTTTACGCCTCTGATAGAAGCTGCCATTGTCGATAATATTGAAATAAGTACTTATTTATTGAGTCAGGGCGCTGACCCTAATAAGCAAGATGTAACTGGCGGGACAGCGTTGCAGTGGGCAGTAGAAAATAATAACCAATCGTTATGTCAACTGCTTCTCAAATATCGTGCTAATCCTAATGCATATAATTTTGCTGGTCAGCCAGTGCTTGTTATGCCTACGCTTAGACAACAAGCTGAGCTGCGGCAGTTACTTATTACTGCAGGTGCAGACCAAGTGTTTGCGCAAGACTATATTAATACCAAATTATTAGGTCATATGTTTGAATTGGTTGGCACAGCAGATATTGTTGATCCTCAAAATCAATTTGTCGACGTGGATTTCGAGGGGTTTTATCTTGAAGTGACCATTGGACTGATATCAGAATCACTTTCGCAATTTCAAAATCACTTTGCAGCTAGGCAATTGAGACGTTATGCAGGGTTATCGCAATTTATTGTCGAAATAATGCAGCGTTCATCACAGTTAATCAAGTATCAGCAATATCGTGTTGATATTAGCAAGTACCAAACACAAATAGATGCTTATGTACGCCAAGAACCTGTATTGATACCTGTTGGCTATGAGGGCCATGCTATTACTTTTATTAAGCGTGGTGATATTTGGGTGAAATGTGATAGACGTGAAGATAGTCGTTTATATGATAATGTGATGTTTTATCGCATTCATAATAAGATAAATGTAAAGCCTGGTTTTATTAAAAATTTGATTTATAAGAAGCAAAGCGATTCGTTTATTAATAATGATTTAGATGATTTATTAGGTCTAGAGCCTATTACAGAGTTGAAAGTTGAAGCACAAGTTAGTGGTAATTGCTCATGGGCGAATGTAGAAGCTTCTATACCAGCTATTTTTTTTCTTGTGCTGATGGAAACGAGTCATGACGCACAAGCTGTTTCTTATTATAAAACATTAGCCTTAAATTATTTTCACCGCTGGCGTGAATGGAACAAAGACAGAGCATTACACTATTGTATTCAGAGTTATAAAGAAGGAGATGCCATCCGCAAGGCGTGTAAGGCGGAAATCTTGGCTGCGATTCTGTTTCAACGTTGTGACTTTCATAATCCTGCTGATAGGGAGCGGATCGAATTAATTTTGTCAGTGTTACTCAAGTCGCCTTATGAATATATATTGCAAAATTATTTACGTGTTTATTATTTTGAAAATTACACTGAGGAGGGAAAGAGGTTTTCTGCATTATTGAAAGAATATGGATATAAAATGAAATAAGGTAAGTGGGATGCATGACGAGTTTTTCGCAGAGAGGACGAAGGTGCATCTATTCTGATGTAACAACTATTTAACTTTGTGCCATCGAAATTTTTAAGAAATTGTTAATATTCAAATGCTAGCATGACATAAATTTTAAACAGCTCTGATTTTTTTATAGCAATTCATTTGAACAAAGAGTAATGATTATGAGTTTAGATCGCTTGAAGATAGAAGATAAATTTTTAAACCAACTGTATGAAGATAATAAAGATCTTCAATCAAGGCAGTATGATTATCTCATGGGAACTACTACCGATTTAAGTGATGACTATAATTCATATCAATTTGTAATGAAAAGCTGGCACATGCAACAAGCCAGCAATCGGCGTTACGAAGACATAAAAGAAGCCTATAAAAGCTCAAATTATGAGGTTATCGAATTACGTCGAAATAATGCGCGTCCAAGGTTTGGTTATGATAAGTTAACACCTCAGACCATTCCGTGTGCTGACTTTGGTAGATATAATAAAATTACTAATCCAAGTGATTATGTAGTGCGTTCGACAGGAGATGCTTTCTGTGATGAAAACCAAAGGTTATCAAGTATTTTAGCATCAGGTAAAGCGATTCCACATAAAAATGCTAACGTTCATCAGAATAAAAGCCTTGAACAACGAATTTATGATCATCGCAACAAAGAAGAAGGCGGACAGGAAGGCATGATATCGTATACTTACCCAGATTTAAGGGGCCATTTAGCGGTAGACTGGTACGCTAAGCGGCAATTCATTCATGCAAAAAGGAAGATTGATGCCTCGTTGCCTATTTTAATAGTATCCTCCGGAGAGGGTATGGCGGCGGAAAATCGTAATTCTGGCGAAGATATAGATTGGGGTTTTAATCAAGTTACTGCCGTGCAACCAACAGATATTTTAGCAGTGCGGCCTTATACAATATCTTCAACGTCTGTGAGTCGTAGTAACTATGTGTTAGTAAGAAAAGATCTGACTGAAGAGCAAAAATTAGGCGTTATCGCTGCAGTAAAAAGACCAGATGAGGAGCCTGTTAATCAGATGGGTAGTAATATTCCAATAAAGCGATCATCTTTTACTACTAATAATAAATGGTATATGGACGTTGGAGCAAAGAATGATTCGTCTCTTTTCTTTAACAAAAAAGAAAAGCAATCTATCGATGTTCAGCTTGAAAAAGTAATTTGTTCTATGTCAAAAAGTCAGGAACTGTAGGAGTTACTTTTAAATTAGGTTTTATAAGTTGAATATCGTTGGCATATATATTGAACTAGGCGTGAGATAGAAACCTCAGGAGTTCTGCTGAAGAACGCGGTTACTCTTTTCCTGTATTGGATTCCCTATAATGACTACTCCCACGAACGATTGTGATTCCCTTATTACGCGAGATTAACGGGAACGGTTATAGAAATCTACAATTGTTTTATCTTGGATCCAAGTAAGAAGTTTTTCTTTTAACCTGAACGTTGGATCTATTAGCAAAGCTGCTTTTAGTGCGTCAGACAGTGGTAGCTCCTCACGTAATGCTGATAAAAAGCTGAATTCGACCTCTGAAAGCGGAGCAAGCATAATGTCTAAATCGCGTCTAATGAGTAATAGGTTGATGCCTCCTTCATTGATATTAATGCATCCATTAAGTTGATTTTTACATAAGTCAACTATCTGCAACAAAGGGTATTGAAATTTAACGATATAGCTGGCTGGATGAAGAATAAAATGTAAGGAATCATATTGATCAGGAGATACATTTTCTAATTTTTTAATATCAAATGGAGCATGGTTAGCTGCGAAGTGTAACAAATGACAATACCATTCGAATTTTGCAACTTCAGCTAGGTAAGCAAGATTTTTTACTGGCAGGTATTCTGTTAAAAAAACGTCAAAATATTCTCCATAATCATGTAAGTTACTACTACGAGATGGGTAATAAAGGATATATTCCTTAGCAGTAGTGCGGAAAAAATCTTCACCCACTAGCTTTGCTACCATGGGATAAGTATCTAGCAGTGTTTTAATAAGAGTGGCTTTAATATTATTACGATAAATGGTGATATTTTGTATGGGATAGAATGAATCTATTTGTTGTTCATCATTAGAAAAAAGAATCTCAAAAAATTCAGCTTGTGAGTTTTGTAGGGACATAAGTTTCTCTCATAATTGATTCTGCCCGAGCCGCCTCAAGGTACAATGTTTCTAATGATGGAATATTTGAGTCCCATTCAATGATGGTTGGTTTACGGCCTAATTGCTGAGTTGCATAACGATATAATTCCCATACTATGGGCATAACAGGCTGACTATGACTGTCAATGAGGACTTCTTTTTCATTGATTGTGGCTGTCGTGAATCCAGCAAGATGGATTTCTTGTACTAGATTGCTTGGGATAGTAAGAATATATTTTTTTGGATCGAAACCAAGATTAATAGAGTTGACGTAGATATTGTTAATATCTAGTAAAATGCCACAACCTGATTTTTCTGCTACTTCACGTAAAAAATCCTGCTCGGAAATGGTAGCGTATTTAAAATTGATATAGCTAGAAATATTCTCAATTAAGATTTGACGATTCAAATAGTCTTGGATTTGTTGAATACGTGATACAACATGCTGTAATGTTTCTTCAGAGTATGGAAGAGGAAGTAAGTCATGCAAGTATTGCCCATTGACGGAAGACCAACATAAATGGTCTGAGATAAGGCAAGGGTTGATGTGTGTAATTAAGTCGCGTAATTTTTTTAGATGATTCCAATTCAGTTCATCTGCGGAGCCTAGAGATAGGCCAACGCCATGTAGGCTAACGGGGTAATCATGGCGAATTTTTTCTAAAATATGTAATGGTTTTCCACCGTCCGCGAAATAATTTTCACTGTGTACTTCAAGCCAAGCGACACCTGGACGCTTTTCTAGAAAGTCGGAATAATGTGGTGGTCTCAAGCCTATGCCTGTTAACAATAGCGACGGATTCATCTCTGTCCTCAGTTCAGAAAGAACAAGTAAATCTAGGAAGCATACATTTTATCTGGTTTAGTATGATTTTTTAATACTTTTATAAATGACTGGAAAAATGCTGAGAATGGCTAAACCTAATAAAGGAAAAAATACGGTAGGGGTGAGGATAACATTTAAAAGTGGACCTTTGTTATTGGCTAAAATCTCGTCTAGACTTCTTCCAGCCAAAGTGTAGACGAAAGTAGAAGGGAATACTCCTAAAACAGTTGCGCTAATAAATGTCTTCATTGGTACATTTAACATTCCAGCACCAATATTACTGATCCAACAAGGGAAGATAGGAATCAGTCTTAATGTGAGTAAATAATTAAAAGCATTTTGCTGAAACCCATGTTCTATTTTCTTTATCCAACCAGTGGATTTTTTTGTGATAGAGGAACCGATTGCTGTGCGAGTAGCGAGAAATAATATGATTCCACCACACGTTGTACTAAACGTAGCATAGAATACGGCTACAATACCAAACAAAAATCCACCAAGTAGTGTAAGAAAAGTTGCACATGGAATAGCGCATGCAATTAAGAGAGTGAAAACTAACACATAAATGCTGACAGCTGATTTATAGTGGGTGATAGTCCACCTTTGCGCATCTGCTTGATAATGCTTTAGTGCATCGAAGGTGAGGTAATGATAAAGGTCGAAATAAAAAAACAATATAGATATCAGTAATACTAAACTTAGAAAAGCGTACTTGCGTATGAGAGTGTAAAAGCTCATCAGATTACCATTTATTTTGATTAGGATTTATCTTCGGATGAGTTGGAGATACCACCAGAAATTCTTTTGCATAAACCTGTTGGAACATACATCCATTCTTTTATGTCACCATCAATTTTTGCCTCTCCACTACAGCTATGACTAACATTGCCGCAGTCATTAGCGCCAGCTTTAGCTATTCCATAGCATTTCTCCATTCCTGAAGTAGGTGGTAATGACATCATATCTTGTTCTGTTTTGCTGGGTTGTGGCTGTTTATTATTAGCAACCCCCGGATGACTGATTCCAGTTAACCCTAATGCAAGTACTGCTGAAATAGCGTTTTTTATCAGATTTGACATAGCACATCCTCATTGATTAGATAGTTAGAAAGGCGTGAGTAGTTTAATATAATTTTACTGTAGCGACTACTAGGGACACGAGGGCGTGTCTCTTAGTCAATTTTAAATATCTCATGGAAAGCATGCCTGGCAATAATTAACCGCATGATTTCGTTGGTTCCTTCTAGAATTTGGTGGACTCGAAGATCACGTAAATAGCGTTCAATGGCATACTCCCGAATGTATCCATAACCACCATGTAATTGCAAGGCTTGATTACAGATATTAAAACATAAGTCAGTGACGAGTCGTTTAGCCATCGCACAATACATCACCATATTAGGGTCTTTTTGGTCTAATGCTACAGCTGCTCTATATACCATTAATCTAGATGCTTCTAATTCAGTGAGCATATCAGCAAGACGAAATTGTAGTGCCTCAAATTCAGCAAGCTTTTGTTTAAATTGAGAACGCTCTAGCATATATTGTCGGGCTAAAGTAGTACATTGCTTAGCACCGCCTAATGAACAAGCTGCGATATTAATGCGTCCTCCATTTAATGCAGATAGAGCAATTTTAAATCCTTGGCCTTCCGCACCAATTCGGTTGCTAATAGGCACACGGCAATTTTCAAAAAATACCATAGTAGTAGGCAAATTGCGCCAGCCCATTTTTTCTTCTCTTTTACCAAAGCTTATTCCAGGAGTATTTTTTTCTACTAAGATACAGCTAATACCTTGAGAACCTTCACCACCAGTTCTGACCATGCATGCGTATAGATCACTGACTGAGCCGCCGCATATAAATGCTTTAGAACCATTCAGAATATATTCATTCCCTTCCTGGACGGCTGTCGTTTTAAGTGAGGCAGCATCGGATCCAGAACTAGGTTCTGTTAAGCAATAACTGCTAAATACTTCCATATTTGCCAGTTTGGGTAACCATGTTTCACGTAGATTTTTATCTGCATATGTATCTACCAGCCAACTTACCATATTGTGTATGGATAAATAAGCAGCAGTAGTAGGGCAGGCAGTGGCGAGTTCTTCAAAAATTAATGCGCTGTCTAAGCGTGTTAATCCTGAACCACCAACATCACTGCGTACGTAAAGGGTGGCTAGCCCCAGTGAAGCGGCTTTACGGAATGTATCAATAGGGAAAAAGTGCTTTTCGTCCCATTCGCTAGCATGGGGCGCTATTTCTTTTTCGGCAAAATTACGTATCGTTTCTCGAATAGTGATTTGCTCTTGGCTCAGACTGAAATCCATAACGTTACTCCATTTTAAGGATAAAAATCGTATAGAATATTCCAGTTTTCGACAAGAAGTATTTGTGTATTGAGCTCGTTCAGCATTACTTACAATGAGCGAGATCAAGAGTTTTTTCTGAGGCAAATAATTCATCGATGGTTTCGCGCCGGCGGATTAATGTGGCATGATCACCATCAATTAAAATTTCTGGCGGACGGCAACGGGAGTTATAATTTGAACTCATGCTAAATCCATATGCTCCTGATGAATTAATTGCTAATAAATCGCCAGGATTCAATGCTAACTCACGGTCTTTCCCCAGAAAGTCTGCTGACTCACAAACAGGGCCAGCAATATCATAGAGTTTTTTCTCAGTTTGACGAGATTCTACAGGGAGAATGGTTTGCCATGCATCATAAAGTGCGGGACGCAACAAATCATTCATTCCAGCATCAATGATCGCAAAATTCTTATGTTGTGTATGTTTGAGATATTCTATTCGCGATAATAAAATACCCGCATTACCTACAATAGCTCTGCCTGGTTCTATGATAACTCGAATATTCTGTTGATGTAATTTATCTTGTAATGCTTGAGCATATTCGCGAATGCCAGGAGGATGTTCATCATGATAAGTAATCCCTAATCCGCCTCCAATATTAATATGTTGGAGGTTTATGCCAATTTGCTGTAGTTGCTTATAAACATCTAATAAGCGGTCAATCACTTTTAAGAAAGGATCAAGATGAACAATCTGGGATCCAATATGGCTAGCAATGCCAATTAACTGTACTGAATCTAAGGCCGATATTTTTTTTGCTAATGATATGACATCATTGATGTCAATACCGAACTTGCTTTCATTCAGGCCAGTTGTAATGTGAGAATGAGTGTGTGGGTCAATATTAGGATTTATTCGCAGTGCAATATTAACAGTAGTATTGAGTCTAGATGCGATTGTTTGGATGCGCTCTAATTCAGGTTCTGACTCTACATTAAAGCAATGGATTTTCTTTTCAATTGCACGTTCAATTTCAACTTGTTTTTTACCTACACCTGAAAAAACTATCTTTTGAGGATCACCGCCAGCAGCAATGACTCTTTCCATTTCACCTAGGGAAACAATGTCAAATCCGGAATTTAATTTCGCTAATAATCCGAGAATGGCAATGTTACTGTTTGCTTTGACGGCGTAGCAAATATGATGAGAGATTGTTTTGAACGCTTCATCAAATGCTCGCCAGTTTGTTTCTATAGCGGAACGAGAGTAAACATAGCATGGTGTGCCGAATTCTTCAGCAATATCTTTCAGATTAATGTTTTCAATATATAGATGAGAATCGCGATAATAAAGGCATGACATAATTGTTCCTCGATTAAATTAAATGGGTTAAAAGTTACTCTAATGTTATTTTTAGCTTAGATTTAAGAGTAAGAATCATGTATCAATCTGTAGCTAGGTCACAATGTGCTTTAAGCCATTCATTATAATCTGCAATATGCCCTAGTGAGGTATTCAAAAACCACTGTGTTGATAGAGATAATTTTTTGCTGATTTCATTAGTGAATTTAGCTTGGGTGCAAATAATGTCATGGGTGGATTTGGCTTTTTGTAGTTGTGTCAAATGCTCAATGCTAGTAGTAAATACCTCATTAAGTAAAATGAGATTTTGATTGATATATTGTCTTATTAGATTATTCATAGGGTCATTTTCATTTGTTGGAATTTTCTCGATGAATTCTGAGAAAATTCTCCAGTTATCTTGAAATTCTTGGTATGACATAGCGTATCCTCCTTGATGCACTAAATTTCTTTAATAATTTATTACATTTTATTGATATTTCGCTAGGCTGAGATCAATAAATTTTATTATAGCCTAATTAGAGATTGTGTACTTTATTCAATTTTGGCGATTGCTCAAAAAAAGTCCAATAAGAAATCTTTTTTACATATTGATTGGTGGCCACAACAGATTGAAAGTCTGTAAGAATTGATAAAGGAATTAAAGACCAGTTTTCATTTTGATCGAGTGAAATCACTTCATTTACATCATGTACGGACACTGAGAAAGTGGATAGAGGAATGGTTAATCCTTTACCTATTGCTTTAATGATAGCCTCTTTTCGAGACCATATGCGGTAAAAAGCGATTTTTTGTTCCTCTAAGGGTAATAACAATAAGTCTTGATTTTCTTTTAAACTAAAAAATCTTTTTGCAAGGTCTCTATTATAGGTTTCTTGTATTTTCTCAATGTCAATTCCAATGTCATGTGTCATGGTAATGGCATAAATTGCTATGTTTTCCGAGTGGGAAAGGTTAAATTGCAGATGAGTGGAAGGCATGTGTAGAAAAGGTTTTCCGTTACTATTATAGGTAAACATAATTTCCTGCGGTGGTACGGCGAGATAAAAGCTCAATATTTTTCTTAGGATACTTCTCGCAGCAATAAAGCGTTGTTTGTGAATGGGAAAGAGGAAACGATTTGCTCGTTTTTTTTCATCTGAACTGAGTAATTCTTGTATTAGATTTGTGGATAAGTCAGCTGTCCAAACGTGAATTTCATTTTCTTCAATTTGCATATTGCACCGTAAATCAATGGCTATTTTTATTATATCTATATTTTTAAAAAAGTTGTTAAAAAGCGATAGGATAGCGTTAGTATACTGAGAATGTTCTTCATTCTCATGGTTAAGGTCCTTATTGTCAATATTTGGCTAATATCATAGTGACGGAGTGTATTTGAGCACTTAATATTGAGAATTTTAGCTATTTTTATATAATTTCAAAAATTTTAATAGGAGAATATTTTTGTGACGCCGAGATATAAAAGTAAAAAAGTTGTTGTTACCGGTGGTAGCCGTGGAATAGGTCAGGCAATAGCAATGGCATTTGCCGAGCAAGGTGCTGACGTAGTCATTACCTATAATTCTGACTTTGAGGCGGCAGAAGTGGTTGTTAATGAAATACAAAAATTTGGTAGTAAAGCAAAAGCAATAAAAATGGACTTGCAAAATAATGAAGATAGATGCCGCTTAGTCAAAGAGAGCTATGAATTTTTTGATGGCGATATTGATGTTTTGGTTAATAACGCGGGTATTTTAACTCGTAGGCCTTTTATCGAGTTATCAAAAGAAGAAATTATTAAAGTATTAGAAATTAATTTATTAGCACCACTTTTTCTTATGCAAGAATTTGCAAAACACATGGTAAGACAACAAGAATCATTACTGGAACAAAGTAAAGCCCTAAAAGACTACTGTATAATTAATATTACTTCCATCAGTAAAAAAGTTATTACACATGGATTATCTCACTATGAAACTAGCAAAGCAGCGCTAAGTCAGCTAACCAGATCAGTATCTGTAGATCTTGCTCGTTATAATATTCGAGTAAATGATGTGGCGCCTGGCCTTATTCCTACGGATATCAATCGAAATCAGTGGCAGGCTAATTCATCAATTTGGCAAAAAAGAGTTGCGGGAATACCGCTTCATCGTTCTGGTACGTCTAAAGAAGTTGCTCAAGCAGTTCTCTCTGTAGTAGATAATGCATGGATGACAGGAACAACGGTTACCGTTGATGGTGGAAGGACACGAAATTGGTCTGGTACTGAAATAAATGAAAATAGTAGACAGTCAGTCATTGAGTTATCTAAACCAAAACTCTAGTTAACGCTACGGGTTATTTAATAATAGTTACCTTGGATATTTCCGAAGGTATTGATTAACGTCGTGTTTGAGATGACTACCATTAATACCATGGATGTCTGAGGTAAAATTTATTCACTTAGTATACTGTTATAATTGTTGCTTGTGCAGGAACTGGTAGTAGGAGAGAAATAATTATTATGTTATTCTAATCAATAGGTTTTAATTAGTACTTAACAAGGAGTTTAGCATGCTAAAGGAACTGGATTTTTATAGTCAAATTGCATTCATTTTAGTATTGATTGGTGGAATTCTTTGGGGATTGGTAGGTTTATTTAACCTGTATCTTATTACCGCTATTCTTGGGGATTTATTAGGCCGGTTGATATACATTATTATTGGTTTGGGGGCTGGTTGGTTATGTTATCATGTTTATCTCGAGAAAATGAAGAAAGCATGAGATTCTTCAAGAGTTTCCGCTGAAGAATGCAACACTCCTTCCTGTTTTGATGCACTGCAAAAAAAGTTTGGATTTTTCGGTGCATCAAAGAACTCACGCTAAAAGGAGAATCGCAATTTCTCTTTCTTTAAAAAACCTCCTTAGTTATTGATTGTAACCATTCACGGGGTAGTCATAGGGTCCAAAAAACGGAAGCTCTGCGTGTCGAAGTCATGAAGGCCCGTTAAGATGGAAGCAAGGGAAGGAATAAAGGCTGCAATTTTAAACAATCTATTGTATTTCAAAGCGGGCCGTCGTGATGACTTGAATGGTGCTATCTACCAGCTTCCGTTTTTTGGACCCTATGACTACCCCGTGAATGGTTATTATTGATTGCCGCTATGTATAAAGAGGATATTATTGGGCAAAGCCAATAAGATGCCCAATGTAGAAAGTGATGGTACCGGCTATTGCGCCAATAGTCAGCATACGTAAGCCAAGTAAAATGGGACTTCGATTTGTAAATAAACTTAATATTGTTCCGACCATAAATAATGCTATGCCAGTGAGAGAAATACTGGCAAATAAATTCCACGCATGATTTCCTAATAGGAAAGGTAACACAGGTATTCCAGCTCCTATTGTAAAAGAAAAGAATGATGAAATCATCGCACTAATAGGTGAAACTAAATCCTCGGGATTTAACCCTAGTTCTTCGCGTACCAGCGTATTCAGTCCGGTTTCAGGGTTATCAATCATTAACTTTGCTAATTTATCTGCCTCTGGTTTGGGTACGTTACGTGCTTGATAGATGAGACTGAGTTCTTCCATTTCCTCTTCCGGATACTCCTCTAATTCTTGTTTTTCAATAGCAATTTGATATTCAAACACTTCACGTTGAGATCGAACTGAAATATATTCTCCTGCGCCCATAGAGCAAGCTCCAGCCAACAAACCTGCAATACCAGCTAAAATAATAAAATGCTGATTAGCATTGGCACCAGCTACGCCGAGAATAAGACTCATGTTTGAAACAAGGCCATCATTTATGCCAAAAACAGCTGCACGTAAATTGCTAGAGGTATTAACACTGATATGTTTATGCTCGTTATGATAACGAGTAAAAACAGACATGCCGCGTATTTTCATCGCAGATAAGATCGTATGCATGTTTTCTGCGCCAAGAAATTTTACTAATACTGCGACAATACGGGTGCGAAAATCTGGAGAAAAAGCTGGAGGAGGAGGTAATTGTTTTTCTTTTATTTTTTTTTCCCACATATGGGCTTGTTTTTCAGCGGCAAGTTTCAAATCTAAAAAAAGTTTTTTATGCAGGGCATTTAGCTCATTGTCCGCCATGATGGAGTAAAGATGCGATGAGCGCTTCTCTTCCCACCAGTTGTCATAAAGTTCCATATGTATGATCCATATTCATAATGTGTCACCTATTATAAGTACTTTTATTTTGCTCTGCGACAAAATGATCAATTAATTTTTGTGCGATACTGATGCTAGAAGAGGGACGGCCTGGTAAATTATCATAGCGATACCAATCTGCGGCTTCTAGCTCGTGATGATCAATAGTGATTTCGCCTGAGGCGTAATCAGCAGTAAATCCAAGCATTAATGAATCAGGAAATGGCCATGATTGTGAACCAAAATAGTGTAGATTTTTTATCTTTATTCCAACTTCTTCTTTAACTTCACGATGTACAGCCTCTTCAATACTTTCTCCAACTTCTACAAATCCCGCGATGAGTCCATAAGTATTAGGTGGAAAGTGAGGACTTCTTGACATGATGATTTTGTCTTTATTTTTTATCAGAACGATGATAGAAGGTGAGATGCGCGGATAGAGAGATAAACCACATGTGTTACATAGACGCTCAAATGTTCCAGGTTTATGTTGAGTGGCTTTTCCGCAGCGGCCACAAAATTGATGATTCTTGTCCCAGTTAATAATTGATGAAGCTTTTGTGGCGGCAACATACCAATCTATCGATAAAATATCGAGTGCTTTTCTTAAAGGAATAGGCTCAATATCTTCAGGAAGAAGTATTTGTGGATCAATTTCAGCGCAATAGCAAATTATTTTATTGAATAACCCTAATTTGTGCTGTCTTAAAAAATGAAGTTTCAAATTAGAGAGTACATCGTTAGCGGGTAACTGATATTGAGAGTTTTTCATAAAGAGCAATCGGTCATTTTGAAAAATGAACCAATATTCATTATTGGGTAACGATGTAGATTGCATAAATGACCACCTTTTATAGAGTCTTTTTGTGAAACACGGATGGGTATATGACGAGTTTTTTGTAACGAAAAGAAAGGGTATTTTTCCTTCACCCTTCACCGCAAAACACACTCCTTCCTGAGTAGGTTTTATTCTCGCAGACTCCTGTCTGCGAGTGAATGGTTCATACAAAATACCTTCCGCCTCTCGCTACAAAAAACTCATCATGTACTCATATGGATCGTTACTTTGCAAGTTTATTATGCCAAAATAAATTTATCATAAATTAAAGGGCCTATCATCTCATTATGATTTTAAAAACAGCCAGTTTGTCTGACATAGTATTATCTATCGTAAAAGATAAAGGTACAGAAAAACCCTACACCGGTGAGTATGATAACTTTGATGAGACAGGTACTTATCTATGTCGTCAATGTGGATTACCTTTATTTCATGCGCAAACTAAATTTCATTCTGGTTGTGGTTGGCCTAGTTTTGATGAAGAAATTGATCATTCTATTGTACGTAAAATTGATTCAGATGGAAATCGTATAGAGATATTATGTGCTAGGTGTCAGGCACATTTAGGTCATGTATTTGAAGGTGAAGGATTGACTAAAAAAAATATAAGACACTGTGTTAATTCGTTAAGCCTGGATTTTATTTCTGATATATCTGTAAATGATACGGAAGAAGCGATCTTTGCTGCTGGATGTTTCTGGGGGGTAGAATATTATTTCAGGAAATTGTCTGGTGTTTTAAAAACAGAAGTAGGATATACAGGAGGACATAAAAAATATCCTAGCTATCAGGAAGTCTGTACGGGGTCTACGGGGCATTATGAATCGATACGTGTACTGTATGACCCAGCTAAAATTAGTTATGAAGAGTTATGTAAGTATTTTTTTGAGATTCATGATCCAACGCAAAAAAATGGACAAGGTCCAGATCATGGCGCACAATACCTTAGTGTGATTTTTTATTATAACGAAGACCAAAGAAAAACAGCGATGAGTCTTATTGGTCAGTTGAGGCAATTAGGGTATCGTGTTGCGACAAAATTATTACCAGTCAGCTCATTTTGGCGTGGCGAAGCAGAGCATCAAGATTACTATGAAAAAATGGGAAAGCAACCTTATTGTCATTGCTATGAAAAGAAATTTAAGTAGATACTATAAAGAACTTAGCGGGAAATGCGATAGAGTGTGCATAGACTAGGAGTTTTTTAGTGGACGTTTTCGAAGATAATTTACTATCAAAGGAGTCAACGTGAAATTATATTACACTAAGGGAGCATGTTCTTTAGTACCACGAATTGTGATTAACGAATTACAATTACCATGCGAATTTGAATCGGTTGATTTAAAAAATAAGAGGACAGAGAAAGGAGATAATTTTTATACGATTAATCCAAAAGGGTCTGTACCGGTACTCATTACAAACCATCATGAAACCCTGACAGAAAATGCAGTGATTCTACAATATTTAGCTGACTCAGCTAAAGCTGAACAACTATTGCCACCAATAGGTAACATGGCGAGATATCGTGTATTAGAATGGTTGAACTTCATTACTACAGAATTGCATACAGGTTTTGGGCCTTTATTTAATCCAAACTTTCCGCAGGAAGTAAAAGATAATATTATTGTTCCTATTCTCAAGAGGAAATTAGGCTTTGTAAATAACCAGCTTGAGCATAATAAATTTATATTGGGTGAGTATTTTACGTTACCGGATGCTTATTTATTTGTGATGATGACCTGGGCTATTCATTTCAAGCTTAATATCACTGAGTGGCCGCATTTATCACGTTATTTTTCTGATCTCAAAGAAAGAAAGTCTATACAACAATCTTTACAAGAAGAAGGCTTGCTAGAAGCGGTATCATAAAATTGATATTTCTACTAACTCGCGAATTTTGCCTGATTGAATGAATGATTTTGCACTTGCGATGTCTGGTGCGAAGTATCTATCTGCTTCGTAGAATGTGATTTTTTCTCGAATGAATTGATAGACTTTCTCCAGCTTGGGTGACGTTTTTAATGGCTGTGCAAAATCAATTCCTTGGCATGCCGCTAACAATTCAATTCCTATAATACCAGCGGCATTTTCCGTCATTGGCAATAAACGACGTGCTGCATAAGTTGCCATGCTAACATGATCTTCTTGATTAGCAGAAGTTGGTAAGCTATCGATGCTTGCTGGATGAGCTAGTGATTTATTTTCACTGGCTAGTGCTGCAGCAGTAACCTGTGCAATCATAAACCCGGAGTTGACACCAGGATTGTTTACCAGAAATGCGGGTAATCCGCTAAAATGAGGGTCTACTAGTAAGGCAATGCGGCGCTCTGAGAGTGCCGAGATTTCTGCGATACTAATGGCAAGGGAATCTGCTGCTAGCGCGATGGGTTCGGCATGAAAATTTCCGCCAGAAATAATTTCATTTTGTGCGGTAAATACAAGAGGATTATCAGATACCGCGTTAGATTCAATTAATACTGTTTCACTAGCGTGCCATAAATGAGATAAACATGCACCCATCACTTGTGGTTGACAGCGTAGAGAATAAGGATCTTGAACTTTTATACAGTGACGATGTGATTCACGTATCTCGCTTTTTTCTAATAAATTCCTGATCATTTGTGCAACTTTAATTTGTGCTATATGACCACGGACAGCTTGGATGCGTTCATCAAATGGAGTATCGCTGCCTTTGGTTGCATCTACTGACAATGCCCCTGCTGTAATCGCGGATACAAATATATCTTCACTGGCCAACAATCCTAAAATAGCTAGCGCAGTAGACGCTTGTGTTCCATTTAGTAAAGCTAGCCCTTCTTTAGGCGCTAATTTTAAAGGCTTTAAATTAATTTTTGCTAACGCTTCTTTAGCAGAAATAATTTTCCCGTTATAACGCGCTTCTCCGACACCAATCAACACAGTACTCAAATGTGCGAGTGGAGCTAAATCGCCTGATGCGCCAACAGAACCTTGTGATGGGATGCAGGGATATATTTTCGCATTGAATAAAAGTATTAATGCATCAATGGTCTGCATTTTTACGCCGGAAAATCCACGTGCTAGGCTATTAATTTTTAAGACAAGAATTAAGCGTACTATTAGGTCATTGAATAACTCACCTGTGCCAGCTGCATGTGATAATACAATGCTGCGTTGAAGTGTTTGTAAGTCTGCTGTATTAATGCGGGTGTTTGCCAATACACCAAATCCGGTATTTACTCCATAGACAGTGTTGCCTTCTGCTATAGTATCAGTGATTATTTTTTCAGAGGCATGGATGTTGGGAATGCAATTAGCGTGTAATTCTAGTGTGGTGTTTTCATTAAGTAAAACACGGAAATCAGAAAGAGATAATTGTCCTGGATTTAGAATGAATTTCATATTTTACACCATTGGTAATTTTAATTCTTGTTCTTTAGCGCATTGAATAGCGATGTCATAACCGGCGTCAGCGTGACGCATTACTCCAGAAGCGGGATCATTCCTTAAAACTCGCTCTAAACGTTTTGCTGCAGTGTCGCTGCCATCTGCAACAATTACCATGCCTGCATGCTGTGAAAATCCCATGCCAACACCACCACCATGATGCAAGCTGACCCACGTAGCGCCGCTTGCGCAATTAAGCAAAGCGTTTAATAGAGGCCAATCGGAGACTGCATCAGATCCATCTCGCATATTTTCTGTCTCTCGGTTGGGGCTGGCAACGGAACCGGAGTCAAGATGATCACGTCCAATGACAATAGGTGCTTTAAGTTCTTTCTTTTTCACCATTTCATTAAATGCTAATCCTAAACGAACACGGTCTTTTAACCCTACCCAACAAATTCGTGCTGGTAATCCTTGAAAGTGAATACGTTTTTTAGCCATATCTAACCAATGAACTAAGTGAGTGTCGTATGACATGAGTTCTTTTACTTTTTCATCAGTCTTATAAATATCTTCAGGATCACCTGATAAAGCTACCCATCGAAATGGCCCAATACCACGACAGAACAAAGGGCGTATGTAAGCTGGTACAAACCCTGGAAAATCAAATGCATTCAATACACCCATTTCTTTTGCCATTTGTCGGATATTATTACCATAATCAAAAGTAGGAATACCTTGGTAGTGAAAATCCAGCATGGCTTTGACTTGTACCGCCATGGATTCTTTTGCAGCTTGAATCACTGTTTGGGGATGAGAAATTCTGAGTTTAGCAGCTTGTTCAAGTGTCCAACCTTGTGGTAAGTATCCATTGAGTGGATCGTGAGCGCTCGTTTGGTCGGTGACTAAATCGGGCTTAACTCCGCGTTTTATCAACTCAGGATAGATATCTGCGGCATTGCCTAATAACCCAACAGAAATTGCTTTTCCATCAGTACAGTGTTTTGTGATGATGGAAAGTGCTTCATCTAAATGGGTGGATGTTATGTCAAGATAGCCTGTTTCAAGCCGGCGTTGAATGCGAGATGGATCACACTCAACCGCTAGTATAGATGCTCCAGCCATGGTTGCAGCGAGTGGCTGTGCTCCTCCCATGCCGCCTAATCCCGCAGTCAGTATCCATTTGCCACATAAATTATTAGCAAAATGTTGTTTCCCAGCTTCACAAAACGTTTCATAAGTACCTTGTACAATGCCTTGACTACCAATGTAAATCCAAGAACCTGCTGTCATTTGACCATACATCATCAAACCCTTTTTATCTAATTCGTTAAAATGGTCCCAGGTTGCCCAATGTGGAACCAGATTAGAATTAGCAATAAGTACGCGTGGCGCATCTTGATGAGTAGTAAAAATACCGACAGGTTTACCTGATTGAATTAATAAAGTCTCGTCTTCATTTAAGTGAGTGAGTGCTTCAATAATTTTGTCAAAGCATGCCCAATTACGTGCTGCTCGCCCAATGCCGCCATATACCACCAGATCACTAGGAATTTCAGCAACATTAGGATCAAGATTATTCATCAGCATGCGCAGAGCAGCTTCGGTTAACCAACTTTTTGCTGTTATTTTTGTTCCATGGGGAGCATAAATATGACGGGTCATATCATGTCTTGAAGTGGTTTCTAACATAGAGATATCCTTATTATATGCTGTAGTGTTTCATTTTTAGGTATTTTATTGACTTTGGCTTTGTCAGTGAATGTTCATTTTCATGCTTGTAAACTGTGTGTGAAAACGAATACTCACTGGCATCCATGATTTTTACTCCTAGAAATGAGATGCTATGGGTATACATCATGATGATGGATAATTTCGTAGATTAAGTTTGCAGCCAGTTTAGCAGTGCGTGAATCGATGTCATATTTAGGCGATAATTCGGCGATATCATAACTCACGACCTTTCCTGACTTGGCAAGTTGTCGCACAAATGGAATGATTTGCCACGGTGTTAAGCCTAAGGCTTGTGGTGCGCTCACACCAGGTGCATAGGCGGAGGCAAATACATCAAGGCAAAGGCTTAAATAGATGATTTGATTATTGTGTATTACTTGATTGACTTGGTCCAAATATTTTTTTATCTCACCTTGTTGAAGATCTTCAGCATATATAATGTCTGTTTGGTAATTTTCCGCAGTGGTAAATAATGCTCCTATATTCCCAGTTCTTTGTATTCCTATGCAGTGGTAGTCAAAGCGTCGTTTTGTTTGATCATGTGCTTTAGCAATTTGTAAAAAAGGTGTTCCTGAATTTCCTTGATTATCTGGCATGAGAGGACGCATATCAAAGTGCGCATCGAAATTAATAATACCAAGATTTTCACGAGGATATCTTTTTGCGATGCCTTGAAAGTGCCCCCATGCAAGCTCATGGCCGCCGCCAAGAATAATAGGCGTGATTTGATGTTGTAATAGTAGGAACACTGCTTTTCCTAATGCATGCTGAGATTTTTCCAAATCATTATCTATACATGTGATGTCACCCGCATCATAACAAACGATATTTTTGCGGTGAAAAGGGAGTTTAGCTAATACTTCACGAATGTTCTTGGGTCCTTCTGTTGCTCCTATGCGGCCTAAATTTCGGCGAATCCCTTCATCAGAACAGAAACCTATCAATGCAAAAGCTAACACATTATTTACAAGGTGGTGATGTGCTGGATTGGTCTGAGAAGAGATGTCTTGTTGTAAATTAAGGGGTTGGATGACTTGAAAAAAACAGGAAGCATTTGGTGAGTCTGTACGTCCTTGCCAGAGAGAGATTGTTGAAGGAAGATAACGGGTCGTCCAAGTCATGCGAATTACATACTCCATCATGAGAAATGATATTTCATTGTATTCTTATGCAGATACTACATAATGGCAAGGAGTAGAAGCTATAAGCAGGAACTTCGCTGACAGCCATCACCTTATTGTTTTTTAGCGATTGGATTGCAGAATGCAATCCTAAACGCCATGGATGGCGTGTTTGGAGCTAAAAAACAATAAGGTGATGGCTGTCAGCGAAGTTCCTGCTTATAGGTAATCAAATGGAAAGTAATTTATGACAAAACAATTTGATGCTATTTGGATTAATGGTGTAATCGCTACTTGTGAACAAGGTTATGGATTAATTAAGCAAGGAGGAATCGCAGTAAAGAACGGAAAAATTGCTTGGGTTGGGCCTATGCAGTTACTATCAGCTGTTCCTGAAGATTTAGCTGATGATGTTTACGATTTACAAGGAAGGTGTGTAACGCCAGGATTGATAGATTGTCATACACATATTATTTACGCAGGTAATCGTGCACATGAATTTGAATTACGTTTGCAAGGAACGAGTTATGAAGAAATTGCGCGTCAGGGAGGCGGCATTCAATCAACTGTCAATGCTACACGTTTGGCGTCGGAAGATGAATTATTTCAGCAAAGCATAATAAGAGTACGAGCATTATCCAACAGTGGTGTGACCACACTTGAAATTAAGTCTGGCTATGGATTGGACTGGGCGACAGAAGCAAAAATGTTACGTGTTGCGAAAAAAATTGAAGAGACCTTACCTATTACGATACAAAGAACCTTCCTTGGTGCGCATATTATTCCATCAGAGTATCGTGGTAATGCAGATACTTATGTTGATCTTCTTTGTGATCAAATGATTCCTAAAGTAGCTAAAGAAAAATTAGCGGAGGCAGTTGATGTATTCTGCGAAAAAATAGCATTTAACTTGGAGCAAACAGAGAGGATATTTAAGATAGCAAAACAATTTGGTTTGCCAGTGAAATGCCATGCGGAGCAATTATCAGATTCAGGCAGCGTAGCATTAGCTGTCAAATATCAAGCATTATCTGTCGATCATCTCGAGTATGTATCTCATGCGGGTATAAAAGCTATTTCTCAATCTGGTACAGTGGCAGTTTTATTGCCTGGTGCATTTTATTTTCTGCGAGAGACTAAGCTACCCCCTATTGATGTACTGCGTAAATATCGAGTGCCAATGGCAGTTGCAACAGATAGTAATCCAGGAACTTCACCTATTCTATCATTACAAATGATATTAAATATGTCGTGCACCTTGTTTCGTCTGACACCAGCAGAAGCATTAGAAGGTGTGACACGTCACGCAGCAAAAGCATTGAGGATGGAAGAGACACATGGTACCTTGACTATAGGAAAGGTAGCAGATTTAGCTGTATGGGATGTAGAGCATCCTGTTGAGTTAGTCTATTACGTGGGAAATAGGCCATTATGCCAATTAATAAAACATGGAGTGAGAGTTAGCTTGTGATTATATTTTTCTGATGAAATATTATGGATTATAGCATATCTCAGTACCAACTTTCTTTGTTAAACGGTGGTGATTGTCTTCTGATATGGAGATAGTAAATTTTATGACTCAGCTTTGCCCATCCATGAAGTTGTGTTAGATTAGTAAAAGTTTACAGCTAACCAGAAAGGATTGCGTATCAATGCAAGCTCGAGGATGTAGAGCAAAATTTACCATTCTGATAGCAATATTTAGTATGATGTTAACAAGTTGTATGGTGGGGCCAGATTTCCACTCTCCTGCATCACCTAGAGTGCGCTCATATACAAGAAAAAACATGCCTGCTAAGACGGTACAAACTCCTTCAGCAGGAAAATCAGGCCAAGCTCAAACCTTCGTCTATGGCCGAAATATCCCTGCCGAGTGGTGGTACTTGTTCCGTTCTCCGGAGATTAATCAACTCATCACGACAGGATTATCAAATAGTCCTAATCTTGCTTCTTCTTATGCAGCTTTACGAGCTGCGCAAGAAGCATTAAATGCGCAAATTGGAAATAGTCTTTTTCCCGCTTTTAATGTTGGCTTGACTGGACAGCGGCAGCGTAATTCAGGTGTTCCAATTGGCACGAATACACCGTCCAGCATTTTTAATTTATTTAATGCTTCCGTGAGTGTTTCATACACATTAGATGTTTTTGGCGGTGCTAGGCGCCAGATTGAAGGTTTGCGAGCACAGGTTGATTATCAACAGTTTCAGTTAATTGCGGCATACCTTACGTTAACATCAAATATTGTTACAACGGCAGTCACGGTGGCATCGCTGCAAGAACAAATTGAAGCAACGCATGAATTAATACAAGCACAAGAAAATCAACTGCTGATTTTAGAAAAACAATTTCGTTTAGGTGGGATTTCTCGTGAAAACGTATTAACTCAGCAGACACTTGTTAATCAGACGCGTGCTACCTTGCCTCCACTTGAAAAAAGCCTCTCACAATCTCGTCATGCACTTTTAGTGTTAGTAGGAAACTTTCCTAATGGTCCGCTTCCCACCATAAAATTAGGTGCATTGATATTACCTGCGGAACTGCCTGTTAGTTTACCATCGAATCTAGTGAGGCAGCGGCCAGATGTGCGCGCATCCGAAGCGCTTTTACATGCGGCTAGTGCTTTAATTGGGGTAGCGACGGCAAATTTATTTCCTCAATTTATCATTAATGGAAACGATGGATGGGAATCAGCTGTGCTATCTAATTTGTTTAATACATCTTCTAAAGTATGGTCTATTTCTGGCGGCATTACTCAACCCTTATTACATGGCGGTGCATTGCTTGCTCAGCGCCGACAAGCTATCGCAGCTTATGACCAGGCAGCTGCAGAATATCGCCAAACCGTATTGCAAGCATTTCAGAATGTTGCTGATACTTTGCGTGCACTCGAAGCAGATGCTAGGGCCCTGCGTGCACAGAAGCGTGCGGAAAATTCAGCACGCGATAATTTATATCTGACCCGGAAGCAGTATCTGTTGGGTGGTGCAAGTTATTTGTCCTTGTTGAATGCACAGCAGCAATATCAAACAATACGGATTGCAGTGATACAAGCACAGGCTGCTCGCTATAATGATACAGCTGCGCTTTTTCAAGCATTGGGCGGAGGATGGTGGAATAAGGCATGGTGTGTGAAGGTGAGTTTGAATAAGGAGACATGTTGATGAAAAAACGCATGACTATAATGCTTATTTTAGTTGGCGTTTTATTTGGAGGAATCTTTGGATGGAAA
Source organism: Gammaproteobacteria bacterium (assembly GCA_019634835.1). Lineage (GTDB taxonomy): Bacteria > Pseudomonadota > Gammaproteobacteria > DSM-16500 > DSM-16500 > Aquicella. Next base: position 79,501 of record JAHCAO010000005.1, on the reverse strand, counting down.
ATTTTTACAGGATTCATGATGAAACGCTATGTGGCAACTATGCGGGCACCTGTAATGACGGTTTCAACCATGAAAGTTGGCACTGCTTCATGGCTGTCTCATTTAAAAGCGGTTGGTAGTTTGCGAGCCATAGTAGGTGTTAATGTGACAACTGAGCTGGCTGGTATGGTACAGAAAATTTATTTTACACCAGGAGCTGTCGTCAAAGAAGGCACAATATTAGTGCAATTGAATGCAGATGCGGAAATTGGCCAATTACACGCATTACAAGCGCAAACTGAGCTTGCAAAAATAACTTACGATCGTGATAAGGCTCAATATGCAGCGCAAGCTGTCAGTAAACAAACCGTCGATTCAGACAAATGGAATCTAAAAAACTTAGAAGGGTTGACTGCTCAGCAAGCAGCAATGGTTGCTAAGAAAACAATACGAGCACCATTTAGTGGACGTTTAGGCATTTCAAATGTTAATCCTGGGCAATATTTAAATGTCGGTGATAGAGTGACTAGCTTGCAGACATTAGATCCTATTTTCGTTGATTTCTATCTGCCGCAACAAGCGTTATCTGAACTTAAGGTGGGGCAAACGGTTACTATCACGTCAGATGCTTATCTAGAAAAAAAGTTCACTGGTAAAATAACGACGATAGAGCCTGTGGTAGACACTAATACCCGCAATGTTCAAGTTGAAGCTATTTTGACAAACCCTAATTTGGATCTCATACCAGGTATGTTTGCATCTGTTGAAGTCACTATAGGTGTGCCTAAACGTTTTCTAACTTTGCCGCAAACAGCCATTACATTCAATCCATATGGTGATATTGCTTACATTGTGACGCAGCAAGGTAAAGATGATAAAGGTGAACCTATTTATATTGCTAACCAAACATTTGTTACCACAGGTGATGCGCGAGGGGATCAGATACAAGTGTTAAAAGGCTTGAATGAAGGCGATATAGTGGTGACCAGCGGTCAGCTTAAATTGCAAAATGGTAGTCGTGTCGCTATTAATAATGTGGTACAGCCAAGTGATAATCCATCACCCAATTTGGTTGATCGCTAAACCTTATCGTTTGTGGCCAAGTTTGTGTACAGCAACATATTGTGTCATTTGATTCAGGTATTTAAGGAAATCACATGCAATTTACAGATTTATTCATTAAACGACCTGTACTTGCTACGGTAGTCAGTCTGACGATCCTGGTGCTGGGGCTACGTTCTATTTTTTCTTTACCCATCATGCAATATCCATTTACAGAAAATGCTGTTGTCACAGTGACTACTACTTATACTGGTGCTAGCCCAGATGTAATCGCTGGTTTCATTACGACGCCATTAGAAAACTCAATTGCCCAAGCAGGTGGGATTGATTACATGACTTCGAGTAGTACGCAAGGAACAAGTACTATCAATGTTAATCTGTTATTAAATTATGACCCATTGAAAGCAGTATCTGATATTACCACTAAAGTGAATGCTGTGCTGAACCAGTTACCGAAGAGTTCACAATTGCCACAGACTACAGTGGCAGTAGGAGAAACGATTGATGCAATGTATATTGGATTTTATAGCGATGTGTTACCGCTCAATAAAATTACCGATTATCTGATTCGTGTCGTTCAGCCTAAACTTCAGGCGGTACAAGGTGTTCAGTTGGCAGAAATTCTTGGTGGCCAAACGTATGCACTGCGTGCTTGGTTAGATCCTATTAAGTTGGCAGGTTATGGAATATCACCTAATGAAGTGGCTAATGCCCTTTCTAACAATAACTTTATTTCAGCAGTAGGACGAACCGATGGCCAAATGTTTATTCGCAATCTTACTGCGGAAACTAATATCACTGATGTGCACCAGTTTCGTCAGTTAATTATTAAAGAACAAAATGGTGCTGTTATTAGACTGGGTGACGTAGCGAATGTGAATTTAGGTGCGCAAAATTATGACTCGGCGGTGAGCTTTGATGGCCGAACGGCAGTCTATGTTGGTATTAAAGTTGCGCCATCAGCCAATTTACTGACGGTAATTGATAATGTAAGAAAAATTTATCCTTCTATTGCAGAACAACTACCACAAGGATTGAAATCAAATATTGTTTATGATTCTAGTCAATTCGTTAGTAGTTCTATTACTGAAGTGATTACAACGCTTATAGAAGCATTCATTATTGTGACGGTTGTCATTTACTTATTCTTAGGTTCACTACATTCCGTTACTATTCCGGTCATTGCAATTCCATTGTCGCTTATTGGCACGTTTTTTATCATGCTAGTACTGGGCTACTCAATTAATTTATTGACTTTGCTGGCTCTTGTACTCGCTATTGGTCTTGTTGTGGATGATGCGATTATTGTAGTAGAAAATGCACAGCGGCATATGGAAGAAGGTAAACCTAGATTTCAAGCAGCTATTCAGGGAGCGAGAGAATTGGTGGGACCAATTATCGCGACGACGATTGTCTTGATTGCAGTGTACGTACCAATTGGATTCATGGGTGGATTAACCGGAACATTATTTACTGAATTTGCTTTTAGTCTTGCGGGTGCAGTGACGATATCAGCTATTATTGCTTTGACACTTTCTCCCATGATGTGCTCTAAATTATTGCATACTGCCAGTGAAGAAAAAAAAATTAAGTTTATTGCTTTTACTGACAAGATGTTTGCAAAGCTGCAAAAGGGTTATGAACGAGGTCTCCATGATGCACTTAATTATTTACCGGTTGTTGTAGTATTTGCAGTTATTATTTTATTGAGTAATTATTTTTTATTTGTGACATCAAAATCTGAGCTTGCGCCACAAGAAGACCAGGGTATTATTATCTCGCAAGTCACGGCACCAGCAAATTCTGCATTAGCGCAAACCCAGCTTTATGCTAACCAAGTCAGTAAGATTTATATGAAATATCCTGAAACGGATCATATCTTTCAAGTAGATGGTGCTGGTGGATTAAATTTGAGTATTATTGGTATGGTCTTAAAACCTTGGGATAAACGAAAGCAGACATCAAACCAATTGCAGCCGCTCATACAGGCTCAGTTGAATAAAATCGCAGGAGCAAAAATTGCTGCTTTTCAATTACCATCTTTACCAGGTGGAGGCAGCGGTTTACCGATTCAATTTGTGATCACCACGACAGAAACTTTTGATAACTTAAACACAGTGCTAAGCTCAGTATTGGAAAAGGCACGCTCTAGCGGGTTATTTGCTTATATTGATGCAGATCTTAAAATTGACCAAGCACAAACAACCATTGTATTAGACAGGAATAAAGTATCTGACTTAGGTCTAAATATGCAGGACATTGGCGATGCATTGGGAACATCGTTGAGTGAAGGTTATATCAATTATTTTGATTATGCTGGCCGGTCTTATCAAGTGATTCCGCAGATGGTGCGTGATGTGCGATTAAATTCGCATCAGGTATTAGATTATTACATTTCAACTGCTAGTGGAGCGCATATACCTTTATCAACAGTAGCAACATTACAAAATGAGATTGTTCCTGAATCTCTTAATCACTTCCAACAGCTTAACTCAACCACGATTTCTGCTGTTGCTTTTCCAGGTGTTACAATGGGACAGGCATTAGGAACGTTGGCACAAATTGCAAAGCAAGTATTACCGGAAGGATATTATATCGATTATGCATCGCAATCACGTCAATATGTACAAGAAGGTTCTGCTTTAGTGATCACTTTCTTTTTTGCCTTGATTATCATTTATCTATCATTAGCAGCATTGTTTGAAAGTTTTCGTGATCCTTTCATTATTCTGATTAGTGTGCCAATGTCAATTTGTGGTGCAATGATTTTTGTTAGTTTAGGGATAGGTAATGCTACGCTCAATATTTATAGTGAAGTGGGTTTAGTAACATTAATTGGATTAATCAGTAAAAATGGTATCTTGATTGTGCAGTTTGCGAATGATGTGCAATTAACTGGAAAAAATAAACGTGAAGCAGTGCAAGTAGCTGCTTCTATTCGATTACGTCCTATTCTTATGACTTCAATTGCGATGGTTATAGGCGTCATTCCTTTGATTACTGCTACTGGCGCGGGCGCAGAGAGTCGTTTCAATATTGGATTGGTCATTGCTACTGGTATTGCTATCGGTACATTGTTTACTTTATTTGTTGTACCTGCGATGTATGTGTTATTGGCTGAAGACTTGAGTCGTAAAACAGCTGAAAATGATTTTGCTGGTGTGCCAGAGGCACATTAATAAAACGCTACAAGTATATATACAGCATTTAGCAGAGAGATTTTGAGAATTCAAACTCTAATACTTACGATTTTTTTTAGCTTGAATAGATTGTTCTAAAAAGTCTTTATCTTGTTCAGATATATTAGGCTTCTCTGATCTTCTGTTATCAGGTGAAGGAAACATAGAATGCATGCTAGTTTTCATATTAATAGGTGTAATGTAGTTAGTTTCAGTAGGAGAGGGTACGGGAGAGTGATGCTGCTGAGAGTAGCTCTTCAGATAATCGCTGGCGGTATTGGATAAATCCCTGAATGTGGGTGCTGGAGTGCGTTGTTCGTGGTGAGCTTGTTGTAATTTATCGTGATACACTTTCACCATGATATCGACCGTGCTTTTCTCGATGTTGCGTTTTATCAGAATCTCTTTCATTTCCTTTTTGGGATAAGGAGGTAAATAAATTGGCATAAGTCGCCTTGCGAGTGCGTTACTTGGCTTGCGTCGTCCTGTCTGCATGGGATTTTGTGTACCGATAATCATGAAACCAGGATGTTTAGGGCGGGAACCCTCTGAGGTCTTTCCCATTAATAAGTCATTGAGTAAGCGTTCCATCATGGGCGAACTATTGATTTCATCTACGATGACAATCGCTCCTTCATGAAACGCCTTCAATAGTAATTTCTTTTTCTCATCAAGCTGCATGCTCACAGGCATTTTGTAAAAGACATTACCAGATGCATTTGTCTCAGTGGCTTCTTGATAACCATGAGCGAGTAGATGAGCTACCACCAGTTCACTTTTTCCGATACCAGGTTCACCTTCAATGACAATACCACCCAATCCTCCGTAGCGTTGAGCATCGTTTCTGGCATGATGACGCCGATAAGTACGTAAGGCAGTCAAATCTGTTAGTTGTTGGTAGGGGGGACGACGCGAGCGGGTGACGAGAAAATGCTTTGGTTCTACATCCCTAGGTTTGGGAAGTGGAGGAGCAGAAAATTGCTGATGCAGTTTAGTTTGGTGTGATTTTGGTGTGAGAGGATCAGCGATGAGAAGAGCATAATAGCGTGCGAGTAGAACAGGATCTGGTTTGGTAAGTTGGCTTTGTTCATAGCGTGAAAGGACTAACAAAGCCATCGTTTGTAATTCACGCGGTGAAATTAAGACGGTATCTTGTGAACATTCGCACAAAAATTGGTATAGCTTTAACAGTTCAGCGGAAATCTCCAGTGCTTGTGATTGAAGCACAGTACCGTGAAATACCGGTTTTAATATTTCTTCATAAATTAATTCAGGCGGCAAGGGTTCAAAGACTAATGCATTACCATGGCGTTCAAATAGAGGAGCGAGTTTGCGTTCTCCACCGTAATTTAAAGGGTTACCTGCAAAGATAACTTTGTGTTGATCGGCGAGTTTATGGTAAAAGCCCTCTATCAAAATGCCAGGAGGATGATGGAATAACCCTTCAAATTCACTCCATTGCCGTGAGGTAATATTGGCTTCATCGATAAATAAGAGTTTGCGCTTATTCGGGTCATGATTTAACGCCCACTCTTGCATGGATTTTTCGCCACGGTATAAGGTGGTGTGATCTGAAGCTAAGTATTTTTCTACAAACGTAGATTTACCGACGCCGGTTAGTCCTGTTAAATAAACAAAAGGAGAATGCTCAAGCATAGCGTTCACTGCTACTTTGCGTTGTTCGATGAAGGTGTTGGCGAGAGTTGTACTTTGCTTGGGATCAAAGGGTGGCAATCGGACTCTGCCTGATAAGCTTTTCAATCCTTGCCAAGGGTCTTGGTTTTTTGCTTCTGCTGGATACATAAGGCGAGCGGTCAATCGGCTCAGTGGTTCGCTCTCTATCTTTTCGCCTAGGGCATGTATTTTATCCGTGTCAAATATTTTGCTTAAGCAAGCTTTTTTCTCATTGACTGTGACAGTGTGTTCTTGAATCGGTATAAATTGAAATAAGCTCATATCGCTGCTGACCAGGATGAGTTTTTCGGAGTTTTTTTTCTGCTGCTGAGCGAGTAGAAGCGGTGACAGCTTATCTGCTAATTCAGGAGAAAATTGGCCAGTTAATATCACATTTTCACCGTTTTTTAATGCTTGTATTAAAGCGCATTTTGATTCGGTAAACTCAAACTTTAAAGCTTCTTCCTTAAATTCTGCTGTTAGACGCCTCAATAAGTCACTGCTGGTACTCTCAGAGATATCGATCACTTGATAAGGTTTCCCTTCCTCTTTTGCCAGGATGATGGCGATGGTGGCATCTGTGTCGGTGCTTTCAATCATCAATGTGGGTGCTTCTGTGACTGCATAGTTCCAGGTGGTTTTTGGCACAGGCGGTGCGGCTTCTGTTGCCCAATCAGGCGGAGTAAGTGATGGAGGTAAAGTCACTGAAGGGGCACAATGACATTGCAAGATAACGCGGTGTTTCGCACATTCAATCAAGAGCGTCGCCCACTCATCTTCGTTTAATGAACGTGTGACATTGACAGATAAGCGTTGATCTTGGTGGGTAGCTATCCACCCGGTTAGCATCGTGAGTTGTTTATGATGGTTGTCGCATTCATAACGATTAAAATAGTCACTAAAAAGATGCGGATTTAGTACAAGCAAATCTGCTGGTAGTCCTTTTTCCCAGCGGCCTTGCTTGCGTAATGCTTTCCAGTCATACCCTTCACTGCATACGATGTTGGCTTGATGAAGCGAGAAGGTTTGACCGTAAGCGGATACTTCTCCCAGGGCCAAGGCTTGGTTCCAGAAATACCGAAATGAGGCGTTGTCCCATAATCCATTTTGAATGTCGATAGGAAGGCCAGAAGTGAGTGCCTCTGATAATATCCCTTCTTCAAAAAGTAATTGGTCTCTTTTGATTACCCAACGGCCTAATAAGCGTTCTTTCCAATCTTGCGCATGGCATAAGTTAATCGGGAAAGCTTCTCCCGTGTCTTGAGAGCGGTTTGGTATAGCAGCACATGGAAAGAGTTGGTCTGTTGTTGAAGTGCAAGCGTCCACATTCTCTGTACCAAAACGTGAATAGAAATCTTCCCCTTGGTAACAGTTAGGTTTGCTGGGGTTGATGAGTCCAACCACCATTGCGCATTCCGGTAAGAGTGTGCCATCTGCTTTGCGTATCTCGTCAAGTAATGCATTAAATCGGATAATGTCATCTGCATCAAATTGGTCATAATTCACGATCAAGACGGGCGGGTTAGTTTTGTCTTGATGGGTTATTAAGAATTGATGCAAAGGGCCACCAGGTTTTTCTTTTAATACGCCAATCTTGCCTTCACGTTCAACATAAGCGGCGGAGCAGATTAAATCATCTGGCGAATGCACATAGAAAAAAGGACGATGAATATTTTTGCAATAACGTTGCAAGGTTAGGCTCATCGCGTGCACAGTTTCGGTAGAGATGAGTTCAATTAAGCGTTTCTTCTTCTCGCCATTTACAATCGCTTGGCAATATTGCTCCGTTGATTGAAAACGCGGCGTTTGTTTGTTCCAGGTTTCCAGTCGTCTTTCTATTTGTGCCGCCAGTTTTTTGCGATGTATCGCTTCATGCATGGATGCTAACATTTCACTTGTTTCAGCATCATCTGGAGGTTCGATCGCAGTCGTGATTAACGTTTCTGCTGTAGCGAGTTTTTCCATACCGGAAGATTCAGCAATGCTCGTTGCTAACGTATCAGCGTACTGGTCTTGATATTCGGATTTAAACTGTAATAAGAGTTGTTGTGTATAAGCTTTGACACGAGGATGATGGCTTTCTAATCCACGTTTCCACGCAGGACAGCCCTGCGTGTCACGTAATAATAATCCTTGTAATTCATCGTGGCTGAAGGGGCTACCTTGCTTTAGCAAAGACTTTAATAGCAGATCTGGATGATCGGACTGGCACAATATCAATAATCCGCCGTCTCGAATAAAAATACCTGCATCTGAAATGGGTAAGAGAGTAGATAGGAATGTTTTTTCTTCTACTGAAATCAGCCTACCTAAAGATTCCCTCATGTGTTTGAGTAATTGAACACGATTTAGTGTTTTCACACCATCTGGAAAATTGGGATCATACATATACCATTTCTTGTCTTGTGTGGAATAGTTGACAGTGATGGCATGCCATGGATTAGTGAAAATCAACACGCCTGCTGGTGGTTTGTATTTATCACTTTCATGTTGAAGTAGAAAAGCAGCTAAATTTTCACCTAGGTAAGTGTGTTGTCGTTTGGGACGAGCATCCACATATTCCTTTTTGTAATGTTCAAGAATTTCATCGAAGTGTTTTTTTAAATCTTTATCAACAGGATACGTTTTTCCATCCCATACTACTATTTCTTTTAAGAATTGATTGAATTCAGCGGGAGATTTTCTTTTTTTAAATAAGTCACACAAAGCGCGGCACATTCCATCTTGTATCTTAGGGATAAATTTACTATCAGGTGAACGGATTAATGTTAGATATTGAGAGAATTGTTCAGTGACCACTCCCTGATGCAGAGATTTGTCTTTGCCCTTGTATTTGAATTGAAAATTATCTGCGGTAGGTTCTTGTGTAAGATGGCTTTGAGGGTTGTGAATAGGATCTGCTAAGGGAGCATGGGTTGAAGACGAAGCGGAATCAGAAGAAGTATTTGTTGAAGATGAGGATGAGTAGAGATTCATTAGGCTAAGCAATTTTTTTAGTTTTTTACTGAGATGGCCTAATAGGCTGAGTCCTTCCCAAGTGAAGGATTTCAAGTTTGTTGCTTTATCCAATAAGTATTCTAGATTATTTGCTGTGATAGTAGTGCGGCTTAGATCTAGAGTTTCTAAGTTTGATAGCCCTAATTCTACTTGGTTGAGATCACTTTGTAGCTCATGACCTCTTAAAGTGAGTGATTTCAGATTTTTTGCTTTGAAAAGCAAGTAGTTCAGATTGGCTTTGCTAATAGTAGAGCCGATCAAAGTAAGAGTTTCTAGATTTGATAGCTCTAATCCTTGTTGGCCAAAATCACCTTGTAGATCACAATAGCTTAAATCGAGTGATTTTAGTGTGGTAGTACTAGCCAGTAGTAAGTGCTCCAGATCGGTAGCGATGATGATGGGGACTCCGAATAAGGAAAGCGTTTCTAATTTTGATGGAGAGAATGCTGGGTTGAAACCATCTTTTAGTGCGTAGCGGTTTAACTGAAGTGATTTTAGGTTTGAGGTGTTACCCAGAAGGTATTCTAAAGTGACTGTTGTGGTAGTGAGGCCTGCTTCTAAACAAAGAGTCTCTAGCTTTGGTAGAGGAAGTATTTGATTGAAATCATCTTCTAGTGTGCAGCGGATTAACTGAAGTGATTTTAGGTTTGAGGCATTGCTCAGAAGGTGTTCTAAATTGACTATTGAGGCAGTGAGGTTTTCTAAACGAAGAGTTTCTAACTTTGGTAAGGGATGTGCTTGATTGAAACCATCTTCTAGTGTGCAGCGGATTAATTCAAGTGATTTCAGGTTTGTGGCATTGTCCAGAAGGTATTCTAAATTGACTATTGTGGTAGTGAGACCGACTAAACGAAGAGTCTCTAGCTTTGATAGAGGGAGTGCTTGATTGAAACCACTACCTTCCAATGTGCTGAGATCTAAATCAAGTGATTTTAGATTTATGGCATTGATCAGAAAGCGTTCCAAATCGGTTGTTGTGGCAGTGAGACTGGCTAAACAAAGAGTCTCTAGCTTTGATAGAGGGAGTGCCTGGTTGTCTAGCGTGCATCGGATTAACTCAAGTGATTTTAGGTTTATGGCGTTGATTAGAAAATGCTTGATATTGATTATTGTGGCAGTGAAATTGACTAAACGAAGAGTCTCTAGCTTTGACAAAGGAAGTGCTTGGTTGAAATCACTTTCCCGTATGTTGGTGAGGCTTAAATCAAGTGATTTCAGCTTGCTAGCGTTAACGAGTAAGTGTTCCAAGCCATCGGTAGGAGTCTTACACCATTGTCGTCTATAGTAAAAAGTAATTTTTTCCAGCTGTGCTATCTCTGATAGAGTGATGGTTTCACCTTCAACGCTCAACGTCCCTTTGTTAGATAGCTCAGCGACACTTGTTATAACATCATCATCAGTAAATTGTGTAAAGTGATTCTCAACGGAAATCTCTCGCAAATCACGTACCTTCTGAACCCAAGCATTGATAGCTGCTGTAAATTGACTATGTATTATTTTTTCAACTTTTGGATTCGCTATTCTCAGGATGTTCAAGACCTGGTTAAGATAATCTTCATGTGAGTTATAATTTAGGTGGCTTGTATCCAGGATACGCGGTCGCCAAACATCACTATCCTCAATAACATACTGAAGCCAATAGTCATCCAATATATGGACCTGATCTTTAATGAGTGAATGCTGATTCATTGCAGCAATAACTATTTCATCAGGAGGAACAAGTGTCATCTTTCTGTTTTTATCGCCACAATCAAGAGCGGATAACTCTTCTTTAGTTAGTGGGATGACTTTGCCATTTTGCCATTGATAGATGACAAATCCATTATCAAGTAATTTATTAATAGCGTTTTTCACTTGCGCTTTTTTCTCATCAGACCAATGTTGTGCTGTCCAATCAGAAAAGATCAGTGTTTTCTTTTTTTCTTCAACTGCTAAATGGGATTTTTTCCAAGCCGCTTCATTGCGAATTAATCTATCCACGTCTGGTTGGCCATGAGGTGTGCGGCTGTATGCAGGCTCGCTACTTTTTTCGTTATAATAAAAATCCTTGGGATAGGGCAACGGGATGTTCCTCGTTTTTTCACTAAAATCAAGCTGGTGGAACGATGCTTGACTTGTTTAGGTCTACTATAAAATCACTTATCCCCATCTAATATCGCTTTCACTGCTTGAATGTCAACTTTACCACTACCTAATATGGGTAATTTTGGCATGAAAATAATTTTTTTTGGTAAGCTGATTTCCGAAATTCCTTTTTGTTTGAAATGGTCTATCAACTCACGGAGTTCTGCCGTTTTATGATTGGTGACTAATATAATTTGCTCACCTTTGCGTTCGTCAGGTGCACAGAGAGTAGTATGTTGAGAATGAGGCCATAATGAATAGATTTCTTCTTCAACTGCAGTGAGTGAAACCATTTCACCTGCTATCTTTGCAAATCGTTTGGCTCGCCCTTTGATTGTTATGTATCCTTGTTTATCGATGGTGACGATATCACCTGTGTCATGCCAGCCATTGGTCGTGGGAACAATGCATCCTGGTGTATGAGAGTAAATATAACCCAGCATGATGTTAGGGCCAGAGACAAGAAGTTTAGATCCATCATGAATACCTTCAACTGGTTGCAACTGATAGCTTATTCCAGGCAATATGCGGCCAACCGTTCCTAGCTTATATTGCATCGTCGTGTTGGTAGAAATAACGGGCGCTGCCTCAGTGGCACCGTATCCTTCCATGATGCGGATTCCAAATTTTTCTATCCATATTTTGCGTGTTTCATCGCGTAATTTTTCCGCGCCAGCAAAAACATACCTGATATTATAAAAATTATAAGGATGCGCATATTTAGCATAATTGGATAAGAAGGTGTCTGTGCCAAAGAAAATAGTGGCATTAGTGTCGTAGCATAATTCAGGAACAATCCGATAATGCAAAGGTGAGGGGTACATAAATACGCGCATACCAGAAATGAGCGGTAATAGTGTGGCGCTGTTTAAGCCAAATGCATGGAACATAGGGAGAGCATTGAATACTTTATCAGTTGGATTAAAATCAACACGCGCTGCCAATTGGAACCGATTTGACTGTAGGTTTTTATGTGTTAACACGACTCCTTTTGGTGCACCTTCTGAGCCGGAGGTGAATAGCACCACAGCAGGTAAATTAGCAAATTCATTTACATTCTTTTTATTAACGCCATTACTGAAATAATAATAGTAAGGGAAAAGTGTAACTAATTTTCCATATATTTTGTGAAAGAGATTAATCTTGGAACGTACATCTTCTAAATAAATAATAACAATACCTTGAGAAATCAAACTATCAATTTCATGGTGTAAATTGGCTAGTTCAATGAATCTTCTAGAGGTATAGACATATTTTATTCGTGCAGTGTGGCAAGCTAAGAATAAATTCTGTGTTCCAGAACTAAAATTTAGCATGGCTGGAACACGATGATAAGCTTGCATAGCAAAAAATGTCACTACATTGCCGATAGAGTTTGGCAGCATAATGCCGACATATTCGCCCTTGCAGGTTAATTTTGCAATGGTACGACCTAATATAATGCTACCGAGTATCAAGTTTTTGTATGTTATCGGTTTGCGTTCGATGTCTTCTAATATCATATGATTGCCGCCATGAATGGCTTTTGCATTAAGCAAGGACTCGAACAAAGTCTCAGTGATATTGCTGCTGAGAAAGATGGTATCAGACATGATATCGTAAAGTTTTTCACTGATAAGTTGTCTGCGTTCACGGCCAGTGACAGAGTCAGGTAAATCAATAGAACGTGGTTCTAGAATAGTCAGAGTAATTTTGGGGAACCAGTGAATTTTTACTTTACCTCTAAGATAGGAAAATAGCGTAAATTGAGCTCCATTGATGCGGATAGGTAGTAATTTGGCACTGGCTTTATCGGCAATTAATCCTGGTCCTTCATAAATTTTCATGAGTGATCCAGTGACTGTAATTCGGCCTTCGGGAAAAATGACGACCCGACGGTCGTTTTGTAAATATTCAATTAAAGATTTGGTTGCCAGTGGATTAGTGGGATCAACAGAATACGTGTTTACAATTTTAAGCAATAGCTTTATCCACCATTTTTTTGCAATCGTTGTATCAATTGCAAATGTTAAGCGATTTGGTAAGAAAGCAGCTAATAGTGCTGCATCTAGGAATGAAGTGTGATTCGCGATGATTAACACTCGCTTACCTGCATTGTAATAGTTATCTAATCCATGAATTTCTACACGATATAATGTCTTAAATAACCAAATTAAGAATGATTTTAGTAAAGCTTCAGGCAGTAAATTACAGATATAGACTGTAACGAATAAATTAGCGATGGCAATAATTAAAAAAACAGTAGTAATAGAAAAGTGTAAAAATAGCATCAGACTAGTGGCGATGGCTGCTATTACCATGAATAAAGCATTAAAAATATTGTTACTTGCAATAGCACGTGATCGATAAGACGGTTCACTTTCGTGTTGTAATAAGGCATACAGTGGGACGATATAAATACCGCCGCAAGCTGAAAGCAGCAATAAATCAATCAGAATACGCCAATTAGATAGATGAGATAGAAATTGGAACATTGAAATTAATTCATTAGATTGGGTTTGTGTATGGTGACTGGCAAACACAAGATCTATACCAAATAAACTCATGCCGAGTGCGGCTAAAGGGACATAAGTAGCGTGGATCCTTCCTTTTAGCAATCGATTACAAAGTATAGAACCAACTCCTATTCCAGCTGTAAAGAAAGTAAGAAAAAGAGTGACGATAGAAGATTGAGCACTTAAAGTGTTCTTTACATAAGTGGGGAATTGTGAAAGATACGTTGCCCCTATTAACCAAAACCATGAAATACCTAAAATAACAAGATAGACATCTCTATTCTTAAATGTATGTCGAATGATTTTTAACGATTCATTAATAACATTTGGCTGTAATTTAAGGCTAGGAGCATTAGTATGGGCTATCGGGATAAATAAGCTAGCGCAATAACCTAAAAGTGCAATACTGATAGCAAAGATAGAGACTAGCATTGCACCAATATGAAATGATGCAAGAATACCTCCGATGATCGTTCCTAGTAAGATAGCGAGAAACGTGCCTGATTCTAATAATGCATTCCCAGCGATTAGTTCATTTGTTTCCAAGTGATCCGGTAAAATAGAATACTTCATAGGCCCAAAAAAAGTTGCTTGAGTTCCTAATAAAAATAAGATGATTAAAAGCATGAAAATACTATGTAGGTAAAATGCAACACCGACAAACGACATTAAGATAATTTCAGCCAACTTGGTATATCGGATTAGCATGGATTTTTCATATTTGTCGGCAAGTTGTCCAGCTATTGCTGAAAATAGAAAAAAAGGCAAAATGAAAACACCTGCTGCTATGGTAATTAATATTTCCGCATTTAAGCGAAGTTCATTAGATAATTGGTAGGTAATTAAAATGACTAGTGCATTTTTGAAAAGGTTGTCGTTAAATGCACCAAAAAACTGGGTAAGAAACAAAGGAGAAAAGCGCTTAATTTTTAATAAATCGAATTGATTAATAGTCATGTTATTATATGTTAACTTGTTGGAGGATTAGTTATGTTAGCATACAAATATAGACTAACAAAGTTCATCCATTACTCCCATAGCCTAGTCTATCAGTGCATACCCACAAAGTTTATAAAGAAGCCTGGCGCCAACGTTAGCATCCCATTCAGCTGCTGAGTCAAAATCATTGTCTACTTTAGTAATGCCAGGCGATACTTCATTCAGATCAAAACCAATAATTTTCCGGCCAGATTGCACCACTTTCTTGATTAAATAAATGGCTTCATGAAAATCAAGACCACCAGGGACAGGTGTTCCAGTATGAGGACAAAAACGCGGATCAAGTCCGTCAATATCGAAGGAGATGTATACTTTTTTTGGTAAGGATTGAATGATTTCATCACAAATCGATGGCCAGCCTTTGCCAGTTATTTTTTGTTCGAACAAGACAGAGTCGAAAAAGGTATAAATTCTTGTTTTATGATTTCGAATGAAATTATATTCTTCTTCACAAAAATCACGTATTCCTACTTGAACTAATGTTGCTAACGATGTCTTTGAGATAACGTTGTACATGATAGAAGCATGAGAATATTCAAATCCTTCGAAAGCTTTTCTCAAATCAGCATGAGCGTCAATGTGAAGTATGCCCATTTGAGGATGAGTTTCTAAGATTGCTTGAATCGCACCAAAAGGGGAAGAATGATCACCACCGATGACTCCCACTATTTTTTCTTGTGAAAGGAGCTTTTTAGTTTCAGTATAAACATAATGATTTAATTTCACGCTATACGCATTTACCTTTTCAAGCGCTGCATGCAAGTGGGTATCTGTTGCTAGTCCATCACTTTGTATCACTGTTTTAGCAAGGTTTCGTGCTGCTTTATTCCATTTTTTTATCTCTGGGGATATATTAAGCATTGCGATCCCAGCTTGAAAAAAATTTCCTAATTCGAAATCAAATAGATCGATTTGCTTACTAGCATCAAAAATAGCTTGGGGTCCTTGGGAAGTTCCGCCGCCATAGGAAGTGGTGACTTCCCAAGGAACAGGTAACAGTACAAGTTTTGCCTCGCTTACAGAAAATGGAAGCCCAAAAATACCAGAATTTTCTAGTGCAGCAGCATTTGGGTCAAAGTGATCCATGTCACTATTCCTCGAAGTAAGTATATCCTTTTAATCCAGTAGATAAATCGGAAAGAAATTCGTTGCATTCAGATGCGGATAGATTTGCGGAATAGAGTTGCTCTTGATAAGACTGTAAAAGCTCATTACCGCTAAAATCAACGTACTTTAATGATGATTCTACCGTGTCACCATCTATTGCATTGGTCAGTTGATAGCTTCCATCGGGTTGTAATTCTACATGAATGGAGTGTGTGTCCCCAAATAGATTATGCATGTCTCCCAGAATTTCTTGATATGCACCTACTAGGAAAATGCCTAGTAAATAAGGTTTAGCAGGATCATGCGGCATGAGTGGTAGAGTGCTCTCAAGGCCATAGTTATTAACGTAAGTATCTATGCGTCCATCAGAATCGCAAGTAATGTCATGTAAAATGCCACGTAAGGATGGTTGTTGTTCTAGGCCTGACAATGGAATAATGGGAAATACTTGATTAATGGCCCATGCATCTGGCAATGATTGGAATAGTGAAAAATTACATACGAATTTATAAGCTAATTTTTCATTCAATTCATCAATAATTTCTCGATGGGCTCGGATCGATGGTTTGAGCACGTTGCGTAACTTGGAACAAGTAGCATAATACATTTGTTCTGCATAGGCTCGCTCCTTTAAGCCCATTAATCCATGGATATACATAGTGTGAACTTCAGATATCCAATGACAAGCATCATGGTAACATTCAAGTGCTGTTTTTTCAGATAAGTTAACGTAGCTATGCCAGAACTCTTGCAATAGAGGAATGCCGCTTTCTTCAGGCGGGGTTATGTTGCTGGTTTCGCAAGGAGGTTCACTAGAGATAATATTGGTGATAATCATGGCATGATGAGCGGTAATCGCGCGGCCAGATTCTGTTACAATTTTTGGGTGAGGTAGCTCGTGTTGATTGCATATATTAGAGATAGTATAAACGACATTGTTTGCATATTCTTGAATACTATAATTCATTGAGCAGAAACTGCGTGACCGTGTTCCTTCATAATCAATGCCTAGACCGCCACCCACGTCAATTGTATCGATAGGTGCGCCTAATTTGCGTAGTGTTTCGTAATAGCGAACCCCTTCATGCATACCACGTTGAATATCCGCAATATTAGCGAGCTGCGATCCCATGAAAAAATGTAGTACGCGCAAGAAGGCCAACCGATTTTGAGCGCGCAGTGTTTCCACGACTTGGAGTAGTTGCGGCGCTGAAAAACCAAATTTGGATTTTTCACCGCCTGATTCCTGCCATTTGCCAGCCCCCACAGAAGTGAGACGTACGCGCACGCCAAGGCATGGTTCAACGTTCAGCTTATCAGCCTCTTCCAATGCAAGGCTAAGTTCCGAGAATTTTTCTAAAATGATATAAACCTGATGGCCAAGGCGTTGTCCAATTAAAGCAAGGCGAATATATTCTCGGTCTTTGTATCCATTGCAAATAATAACAGGCATATGTTGATTTGGCATGGCTAACGCAGCCAATAATTCGGGTTTACTACCAGTTTCTAGACCTACAGGTGCTACTCCATTTTGTAAAATGGACTCAACAACATGTCGTTGTTGGTTAACCTTAATGGGATAAGCACTGAGATATTTACCTTGATAATCGTGGCTTTTAATAGCATGAGTAAAAGCATCATTTAAGGTTTGAATGCGGTTACGTAAAATATCAGTAAACCTCAGCAATACGGGAAAGCTAATGCCTAATGCGCTGATTTTTTGTGCTAAGTCATTCAAATCTATGCTAGTGGGATTGTTAGCACCATTGGGGCGTGCCTGTAACGTTCCGCGCTCGCAAATATCAAAAAAACCATCGCTCCAATGAGCAATATGATACATCTCACGAGCTTGCTGAATTGACCAATCAATCATATTTTTCTACCTATGGAAACGCTACGGGATATATTAGCAAATGTATTTTTAAGCAAGCACGGTTGTATCAGTAAATAATTTATTGTATGTACGTGTTTGACGAGTACGCCAGGATCCTTTGCTGTAAGCGTAGCCTGCTACGAGTGGCAAAGCGATGGTTGCTTCACAAAACACCATTTGTTCATGAGTGACAGAAACTTTTCCCCAGGAGCATGCCTCACGCAATGTTGATCCTGATAAGGCACCGTCCCTTTCGTCAGCAACAGTGATTTGTATGGCGTACTTATGCATGGGGACTTCAACACCTAATAATTCTGCTGCAACCACGACATCTTGAGCAAAGTTCTTTGGTACGCCACCACCTATCATGAGTAATCCTGTATCGTTGGCTGAAATTTTGAGCTGGGTCAATTCGCGGAAATCTTTGACCGAGTCTATGCTGACATGGTGATGCGGTTTTGCAACTTGGTGCATGACTAGACCAAACCCGGCACTGCAATCACTAAATGCGGGAACAAAAATAGGGATTTCCTTTTGATAAGCACGCAAAACAATAGATTCTTTATTTTTACCGTGCTTTTCTAGGTACTTACCCATTTCGATTAAAAATTCTCGGGAAGAGTATGAGCGAGGGGGCAAATAATTAGCAATTTGGCATATCGTGTCATCGCATAGGCGTAATTCATCTTCATTAATCAACGTATCATAAATGCGGTCAATTGCCATTTCTTGCAGTTGAGTATCATCGAGATGTGGTGATCCTTGGTAATGCTTGAAGCCTAGACCTTCAAAGAAATCTTGGTCAACCATGTTAGCACCTGTTGAAACGATGGCATCAACCATGTTGTTATCAATCATATCTAATATGACTTTCTTTAGGCCGGCACTGACAAGTGACCCAGCGAGACAAAGAATGACACCACAGTTTTGGTCTGTTAACATTTGATCGAATATTTTTGCAGCGCGGGCTAAATTCCTAGCTTGGAATGCTGTACCTTGCATTTGATCAATTAAGTTAACAAAGTCAAACTTTTTGATATCTAAATGGTTTATCTCGGTGGACAGTAATTCTATTTTGCTTTTTCCCATCAAGAGGAGCTCCCATTAATGAAGTAGTAAGTTAAAGTTGAAAGGGTGCAATTATCCAAAAATGGGTTTTGATTGCAAGAAAAATATCTAAGGGTCCTAAGCGTGTGGTGGTGAATAAAAATGGTGGATTAGATGGTGCAACTTTTTAACAAGGGGTACGCTTCTTGCCTTCAAATCGGATCAAAATACTTTCTTTTTCTGAGATACTATAGTTAATGTATATTAATGATGGTCAAACATGAAAATAACTCGTCATGCACCAAAATAACTAAGAATTAGGGAATGCGAATGAAAATTTATTTAGCTCGACATGGGGATTATTTACTTGATACCACGCGGCATTTGGATGTTCTTACAGAGAAGGGTACAAAAGATATTATTCGTCTTGCAAATTTTTTACGTTGTTCTAACGAGCATGTTTCTCATGTATTCCATAGTGGAAAATATAGAGCACAACAAACGGCAGAGCTGCTGATTCAGGGATTTATTTGTGAGCAACCTATACAATCTAAAAGTGGGTTGAATCCAAATGATGATATAACTGATTTTGCAAATGAATTATCTCACTGGGGCAATGATGTATTGATAGTGGGTCACTTACCATTTATGAGTAAATTAGTGAGCGCTCTTACTATCGGAAATGAAAATAAAGAGATAGTTGATTTTCAAGCGGGAACGCTTGTTTGTTTAGAGACAATTGATCACGTTCGTTGGGTCATTAAATGGGTATTGACACCTGATTTATTTGTAAATAAGGATGAATAGATACAGGCGAACACATTTTTTCATGAGCATTCCATTATTATGTGTATTTTGTAGTAGTATAACTAGATTTTTATTAATAACGTTTTGATCTTATTGGTGTTCTGTAAAAACTGGAGAAAAAAGTTAAAATAAAAAGAAGGTTTTATCTCGGGAGATAGCAATGGGAATATTAAAAAAATGGATTGAGAGTATTATACAGAATAAAGGAAAAATAAAAGAGTTAATTGATGAGACATCTGAAGAATCATTTCCCGCCAGCGATCCTCCATCATGGGCGACAGGTGAAGTGGAAAATAAAGTACATCATGATGTGTATGAAAAACTGGATCTTAAAAAAGATTTTTCTCAGAGTATTAAACAAACATTAGTTGTGGATGGTTTAACGTATCATTATTTTAGTTTACCTGCTGCAGAACAAGCGGGTCTTAAAGGATTGTCACGATTACCGATTACGTTAAAAATATTATTGGAGAATTTACTACGTCATCTGGATGGACATACTGTTACAATTGAAGATGTTGTTGCATTAATTGATTGGTTACAATATAAATCCTCGGATCGCGAAATTGTATATCGTCCAGCGCGTGTATTAATGCAGGATTTTACCGGTGTTCCAGCCGTTGTAGATCTTGCTGCTATGCGAAATGCCATAAAAAAATTAGGTGGAAATCCAGAGTGCATTAATCCCTTATCTTCTGTTGATCTTGTTATCGACCATTCTATTCAAGTGGACCAATTTATTACGCATGATGCATTTGTAGTGAATGCGAAATTGGAAATGGAAAGAAATTATGAACGTTATGAGTTTCTTTGCTGGGGGCAAAAGGCATTTAAAAATTTTCGGGTGGTTCCACCTGATACAGGAATTTGCCATCAAGTGAATTTAGAATATTTAGCAAAAACAGTGTGGTCGCATGAATCTGATGGAAAAAAATATGCTTATCCAGATACGTTAGTGGGTACGGATAGTCATACTACAATGATCAATGGTCTTGGGGTATTAGGGTGGGGTGTCGGTGGTATTGAAGCAGAAGCGGCCATGCTAGGGCAGCCTATTTCAATGCTAATTCCCGAAGTGATTGGTGTAAAGCTAATCGGAAAGTTACAAGAAGGTGTGACTGCAACGGATTTAGTACTTGCAATAACTCACTTATTACGTGAGAAGGGCGTAGTCAGTAAATTTGTTGAATTTTTTGGGCAGGGATTGCTTCACTTGTCCATTGCAGATCGTGCAACTATCAGTAACATGGCACCTGAATATGGAGCAACCTGTGGCTTTTTCCCAGTGGATCAGATAACACTGGATTACTTACGCTTAAGTGGCAGAGAGGAGCAAACTATTGCGCTTGTAGAGTCGTATTCAAAAACACAAGGGCTCTGGCATGGTCCAGCAGATTCTGAACTAATATTTACCGAAGTATTAATATTGGACCTAGCATCGATTCAACCATGTTTAGCGGGTCCTAAGCGTCCTCAGGACAAGGTAGAGTTTCCTAATTTGATTGGTACGTTCGATCAATTTTTAATAGAGAGTAAGCGAGGTGATGAAAAGAATAAAGTTTTTAAAGCAAATGAAGATTACGATTTACATCATGGAGATGTTGTGATCGCAGCCATCACTAGTTGTACGAATACTTCTAATCCTGATGTCTTAGTCGCTGCCGGACTTGTTGCAAAAAAAGCATTAGAAAAAGGGTTGACAAGAAAGCCATGGGTCAAAACATCTTTTGCACCAGGATCTCAAGTGGTGACTCAATATTTAGAAAAAACAGGTTTGCAGCAGTATCTTGATCGTTTAGGATTCACGCTAGTTGGATATGGTTGTACCACTTGTATAGGTAATTCAGGGCCTCTGCCAGATGCAGTAGAAAAGGTGGTATCTGACAATGATTTAGTTGTGTCAGCAGTGTTATCAGGTAATCGTAATTTTGAAGGACGCATACACCCGCTAGTAAAAGCGAATTGGTTAGCTTCGCCGCCATTAGTAGTCATTTTTGCTTTAACCGGTAAAATATCAGTTGATTTAACTAAGGATCCAGTAGGGATTGATAAAGTGGGCAATCCTGTTTACTTAAAAGATCTTTGGCCGTCTAATGCTGATATTGCAGCAGAGGTAACTAAAATTACTGATAGTATGTTTAACAAAACTTATTCGAATGTCTTTATAGGGTCAGAAGAATGGCGTGCAATGAAAGTGCCAGAATCCTATACGTATGCTTGGCGTGATGATTCAACTTATATTCAACATCCACCTTTTTTTGATGGTATGCAAGCTGTTCCTGAGGATGTTACTGATATAAAAGGAGCAAGAATTTTAGCGTTACTTGGGGATAGTATTACGACAGATCATATTTCACCTGCCGGTTCCATCAAAGTGGATAGTCCTGCAGGTAAGTATTTACAATCCAAAGGGGTTGCAATAAAGGATTTTAACTCCTATGGTTCGCGTCGTGGAAATCATGAAGTAATGATGCGAGGAACATTTGCAAATATTCGTATCAAAAATGAAATGGTTCCCGGTATTGAAGGGGGTTTTACTAAGCATGTTTTAAGCGATGAAGTGTTACCAATATATGATGTAGCTATGCGGTATAAAAATGAGCAGATACCATTGATCATCATCGCAGGCAAAGAGTATGGGTCTGGTTCTTCTCGCGATTGGGCGGCTAAGGGCCCTAAATTGCAAGGGATTGTGGCGATAATTGCTGAGAGTTTTGAACGCATTCATCGTTCAAATTTAATTGGCATGGGAATCCTGCCAGCGGAATTTACTGACGGGGCAACACGTAAAACTTTAAAGCTTACAGGACATGAGAAGATTGATATCCTAGGATTAGCTGGGAAAATTACGCCACGTATGGAATTAAAAGCTCTTATTTATAGAGACAATGGTACGATTGACGAGGTAATACTTCGTTCTCGCATTGATACATTGAATGAGATTGATTACTATAAAAACGGTGGCATATTACAATGTGTGTTAAGAAGTATGTTAAGGTAACCTCAATTATTGCATTGCAAAAGGTTACCTCGTGGACGTACCCTGTTTTTCCTCATTCCTTAATGCTAAATTTGATTCTTAAAATTTTCATTTAAAGATAATATTTTTTCTACCACCTTTACCATCTCGATAGCAGCATCAGCAGTATCTTTTCCTTTGTGCCCCTCACTACCACCTACTCTATCTAGTGCTTGTTGTTCATTATCTGTTGTTAATACACCAAAAATCACTGGAATATCATAATCTAGCATGACACGCTGACAACCTTGGCTCACTTGCTGACAAACATAATCATAATGGCCAGTTTCACCGCGTATTATTGCACCTAAGCAAAGAATAGCTTTATATTTTTTAGTCGTAGCCAGTAACTTTGCTATTAGCGGAATTTCAATAGCACCCGGAACTTGTATGATAGTGAGGTCTTTTTCATTAATATTATGCTCCGAAAACCGTTCTAGTGCGCCATGCAATAAAGCATCAGTTATGTTTTGATTAAATCGACTGACTACAATTGCATATTTAATTGTATTCACCATGTTTCTCCGCATTAATCATTTGTGAATTTTTGTTTTCTATTTTAGTGTGTAGATCAAGATTAATATTATGTTGTAATTTAAGCTTTTTAGTTTTCAAGTAAAAATGATTATACTTTTGTTCGAAGGATGGCATGGGCTCTATATCAATTTTATCGATACCATATTTTTTTAAACTATCTATCTTATGCGGATTGTTTGTTAGCAACTTTATATGTTTGATATTGAGAGTATGTAAAATATTAGCTGCAATATAATACTTTCTTGAATCGATGGGAAGTCCCAATTTTTCATTTGCTTCGACGGTATCATAGCCTTTTTCTTGTAAATGATATGCTTTTATTTTATTGAATAAACCGATACCGCGTCCTTCCTGATTCAAATAGATTAACATGCCTCCTTCTTCGCTGATCCGTTGGAGCGAGTGGTGTAATTGATTATTGCAATCACATCGCATTGATGCAAATAAATCTCCAGTGAAACAAGATGAGTGTATTCTTAGTAATAAAGGCGAATGAGGCTTGGTTCCTTCTTTGAATAAAATGACGTGCTCATTTCCATTAATTTTTTCCCTAAGAATAGAAATTTTAAACATGCCATATTGGTCTAAGGGGAACAATGATGATGCTTCATCTTCGATTAGATTTTCATGATAAACACGGTATGTCATAATATCATCAATAGATAGCATGGTGAGTTTATGTTTAAGCGCAAATTGGTTTAATTCTTTTCCGCGTGCCATGGTACCGTCAGGATTCATAATTTCACATAAAATAGCAGCTGGTTTGAATCCTGCCAGCTTAACTAGATCAACAGCACCTTCAGTATGCCCTTGACGCTCCAGTACTCCGCCATCTTTTGCTTGTAGAGGAAAAATGTGGCCAGGTTTTACCAGATCTTCAGGATTAGCATTGGCGTTTATCATGGTTTGGATCGTTTTGGTGCGATCTAATGCGGAAACACCGGTGGTAATGCCATCTTTGGCATCGACAGAAACAGTAAATGGTGTTGCGCGAAGACTGGTATTTGCTTCATAAGGTACCATAAGAGGCAAATTTAATTTTGTTAATTGATTTTTTTCCATTGAAATACAAATAATTCCGCTTCCATTTCGTATTAAAAAATTCATTCCTTCTGGTGAAATTTTTTCAGCAGGGATAATTAAATCACCTTCATTTTCACGGTCAGGGTCATCTGTTAATACGACCATTTTACCATTGCGTAAATCATTTAATGCTAACTCAACTCGTTTTATTTGGGATTGCATGTTGGTATGCTCCTAACAATTTTTCTACATATTTACCTAGTATATCGACTTCAATATTAATCAGTGTTCCTACAGAATATTGTTTAATGATAGTGACTTCTTGTGTATGAGGGATCAATGTAACTGTAAACCAAGTTTCTGTTGATTGAATAACAGTAATACTCATCCCATCTAACGTGATATAGCCTTTATTGACTATATATCTACTCAATTGCTTAGGTATGCTGATTTTAACTAACAAAGCAGTGCTTTTATCTGGAAAAATTTCTAATATTTTACCTATTCCATCCACATGTCCTTGCACATAGTGTCCACCTAAGCGGCTGTCTAACTTTATTGAGCGTTCTAGATTGACTACATGATTAATATCTAGCATATCAAGGTTAGTTAATTTTAACGTTTCAGGAACAGCAGTGACAGAAAAATATTGATTTGAAAAATGAGTGAGAGTCAAACAAACTCCATTAACAGATATGCTCTCACCGATGGTTAAATCAGTAAATGGAGTAATGGGAGAAATCAGAAAATTTTTGCACTCATCCATTATTTCTATCCCAATAATTAATCCCGTTGTTTCTACTATGCCGCTAAACATAATCATTGTTCCTCATTATCTGCGGTAAAGTAAAAATCTTTACTGATGCGAGATATTGCTATGTTAGAAAGTTGGAGTTTACCTTTTGATGTACCGATAATCACGGGTGCGAGGTAGACATGGACCTTATTTACTAAATTTTCATTAAAGAAACTATGATGAACTGTCATACCGCCTTCGACTAATAAACTAGTGATTTCCCTTTGACCTAATTCGTCCAACAATAAAGATAAATTAATGTTGCTATTTTCATCGCTTGGTAACAGCATAACATCAATGTTTTTATTTCTTATGCAGGTAAGCCAAATGGGATCAACTTTATTTGTTGTTGCGACAATGGTTTTTCCTGGCATTGATGAGTCAAAAATATTTAAGCTTAAGGGCAGATTACCGCGATTAGTCAAGACAATGCGTGTAGGATGTTTGATGATAAGATCCGATTGATGCCTGACGGTCAATAGTGGATTATCACGGATGGCGGTGTTGGCACCAATTAATATGGCGTCCACTTTCTTTCTGAGTTGGTGTGATGAGATCTGCGATTCAGAACAAGAAATGTCTCTATTATCATTATTGTGTGTGGAGGTTTTTCCATCTAATGACATTGCCCATTTCGCAAAAACAAAAGGTCGTTTATGCACAATATAATGAAAAAATATCTCATTCAGCCTTTTTGCTCTGGCTTCATGTGACCCCATTATTACTTCAATGCCTGCTGCACGAAGCTGCTTTATACTGTTTCCTGACATTAAGGGATTAGGATCGGCGCAAGCTATAAATATTTTTTTAATGCCTGCATTAATGAGTGCGTTAGTGCAGGGAGGAGTTCGTCCAAAATGGCAACATGGTTCTAGTGTGATATAAGCAGTCGCGCCACGAGCGTCTGAAGCGGCTTGTTCTAAAGCCATGATTTCGGCATGAGCACCGCCTGCACGCTGGTGAAATCCTGTTCCTATCGTACAGTCGTTTTTTACTAGAACACAGCCAACCATAGGATTGGGAGAAACCGTGTACTGGCCTTGTTGCGCTAATTGTAAAGCGTGTGCCATATAGCTGTCGTGATCGATGCCGCTCATTTTATGCCCTTGTTTTCACATGGATTTTCAGGGCATTAGATAAGACAAATGAACATGATGAGTTGAATTCATTCTATGCGGAAAATATCATCAACGCATCGTAGAAGCACGTTCACTGATTTCTCTTCTTTCATCCGGACTATACCGTCGGCTTTGGATTTTCACCAAATCTGCTAACTTTCTTTTCTTAGAAAAGCGCTTGCGGGCTTTCTTACTACACATTATCACAGCAGGTGCATGACGAGTTTTTTGCAGTGAGAGGAGGAGAGTATTTTTTCTTCACAATTAACCGTAAAACACACTCATCCGTGATTGGGTTTTGCTCTTGCAGACTCCTGTCTGCTTGTTAATTGTTCATACAAAATATCCTCCTCCTCTCACTGCAAAAAACTCGTCATGCACTCATCATAGTAAGATTACCGCCGGTAGGGAATTTCACCCTGCCCTGAAGATAATCAGGGTAAAAGTTAATCTTAGCAGTGCAAAATGTCAATAGAATGATTTAATATTAGCGCTAAAGATGCCATGAGACGATGGTACGAGCCATTCACCCAGTTTATTTCGTTAGGAAGACGTATATGAAAAATATTTTTACTAAACATCCGCATAGCATAGGAGAAACTTACTTCGAACATATGAAGTTTGCTAGTTATTTTGGCTTCAATATGGTTCTTGGAGGCTTAGCATGTTTAATTCATGCCATTTTTCCATTTTTTTTTCAAAAGACAGGAAGTAATATTCTACTTGCTATGACTTACCATTTTGTGGATCGCATGCCTACTATTGAGCCGCGTGTTGTTGAGATTTCGCAATTAGTAGCGAGTAAGAGGGCATCGGTTTTTGTCCCGCCACAAAATATATCATCATAATTTATGGCATTTAACCACTATGGTATGGCCGCCCCAGTATAAAATTAAAAGACATAGACGTGCAAAACATGTAAAACTAAGGGCGAATCATCATGAGTTAGAAATTACCTTACCACTTCGATTTAACTTGAAAAATGTCCCGTCTATTTTAGAAGAAAATAAATCATGGATAATTGAACAACTTTCTAAATTGTCATTAACTGAATCTAATGTTTTTCCTGATAGTATCAAGTTTAATGCGACTAATGAATCATGGAAGATTCATTACGTGGCCTGTCATGCTAAATTTGAAATGATTGTGCGTCCTCACTATGAAATTGTGTTAGTTGGTAACAGAATACATGATAGTAGTAGTTGTAGCGCTAAACTAAATGTTTGGATAAAGAAGCAATCAAAGCATTATCTTCATTCACAATTGGTCCTATTGAGTAAGTCTACCCAGTTAGACTTTGAAAGCCTTACCGTTCGTGGTCAAAAAACATTGTGGGGCAGTTGTACAGCAAAAAAATCGATTAGCTTAAATTATAAATTAATATTTCTACCTTACCACCTTGTTCGTCATGTCATGATACACGAGCTTTGTCATACTAGATTTTTGAATCATTCAAATAAATTTTGGGAATTGGTTGCAGTACATGATCCTGATTGGCGAGAGCATAGGTATGAACTACGCTCTGCTAATCAATATATACCAGAATGGATCGCTAATTTTTAATTACCTAAACTTGCTGCTGGTGGCCGGTAAATGTTCGGTGATAGCGGTATCTGAGCGGGCCAGCCCTTTTTATTTTTATATGAGGGAAAGTGGACAGGAGTCCACTTTAGCAAAAGCCGGAAGGGAAACGTCTTTTGCGACCGAATATAAAAATAAAAAGGGCTGGCCCGCTCAGATACCGCTATCACCGAACATTTACCAGCCGAATTCTACTTAATGATTCCACAGGCTATTCGCTCACCACCACCACCCAGTTTTTCTGGTTTATCGGAGTAGTTATCGCCATTAGCGTGAATTATAAAAGTGTGGCCTTTCATTTGTGAAAGTTTAAATCGTGGGGCTAAAGTGGGTAAGGTTGCTGTACCATCTGGGTTCACAATCAAAACAGGTAAGTCCCCTAAGTGACCCTGTTTGTTATAAGGACCATGATGTTGGTTAGTATTTGCAGGGTCTAAATGTCCACCGGCTGCTATACCTTTATCATCGCATGAGGGATTAATATGAACATGAAAACCATGAATGCCGGGTGACAGATGAGTTAAATTTGGGGTCAGCAACACGCCACAAAATGAATCTTCTGCTGTAATAGTACCGATTATTTGAGGCGTTTCTTCTTTGCTAAATAAAACCATAGGAATGGTAACAGTGGCATAAGCAGAGTTGATTCCTAATGCAGCGCATGCTGCAATGAAAAAAAATAAAAGTTTTTTTCCGTGCATGTTATAATTTTCCTTATTGTTGAGTGAATTGAATAGCTTAACTCATTAATTATAAAGTATACACTATCAACAAGTTCTATAGATTTAAAGGTAAATGTTCGGTGATAACTGTATTGGAGTCGGTCTGCTCCTTGTATTTTTTATATTCGGTCGCAAAAGATGTTTTCCTTCCAACTTTTGCTAAAGTGGACTCCTGTCCACTTTCCCTCATATAAAAAATACAAGGAGCAGACCGACTCCAATACAGTTATCATCGAACATTTACGGTTTAAAGAGATGTTATAAAGATTGCTCCATGACATCAATGGAACCACTAAATATTCTGTTTAACATTCTTGCTTGGGTTTAACTTCAGTTATCACAAATGTATTCCGATTAAGAAATATTTCACTACCATCAATAGTAGATAGGAAAAATGATATGAAATCCCAATATGCACAAAGATGGCCAAACTTGCTTCCAGTTGGAATGCTTAGAATGTTTATTAATTTATGGCCCCCATACTGGGGCACTGGGATTCATATCAATAAAATGACAAAAGATTTTCGTTATATAGAAGTGTCCATGAAGTTAAGATGGTACAATAAAAATTATGTCGGTACTCATTTTGGCGGATCCATGTATGCAATGACAGATCCTTTTTATATGTTAATGCTGATTAAAAATTTAGGTGAGGATTATATCATTTGGGATAAAGCAAGTTGTATCGAATTCAAAAAACCAGGTAAAGGAACTCTGCGAGCAATTTTTCAATTTTCTGAGGAAGAAATTCACAGCATACGCAATCAAGCAAATCAAAATGAAAAATTTATTTTTGACCGATCAGTGGATTTGATTAATCAAGATGGAGTTGTAGTGGCAACCGTTGTAAAAACATTATATGTTAGAAAAAAATCATTGCTTTGACTGAGGGCTTATTGATAATGGTGTAATGACAATATTTGGCTTATAGCTTTTTATCTCCAGGATTTGATTATAAGATGACTATGTAAAATGTTCGTCTATCATTTGAGTGGAGAGAATATAATGAAGTTAAAAGGATCTTGTCATTGCAAATCAGTCCAATTTGAAGTTGAATCTTACACTCCTTATCCTTTTATGTATTGCTATTGTTCCATTTGCCGTAAAACAGCAGGAGGTGGTGGTTATGCGATTAATATTATGGGGCAAGCTGATACCTTAAAAGTAAAGGGAATGAAACATGTGAAAATTTATCGAGCTATCTTAGGGAAGACTAAACAAAATAAGCCTAAGCGAAGTACAGGTCGCCGACATTTTTGCTCGCATTGCGCTAGTTGTTTATGGATATCGGATCCAGATTGGCCAGAGTTAGTTCATCCTTTTGCATCTGCTATTGATACGCCGTTACCTCTTCCTCCTGAACGTGTTCATCTCATGTTAGATTATGCTGCAAATTGGTGTGATATTCCTAAGGGCAAGCATGAAATTTATTTTGTAACCTATCCTGAAGAATCCATAGAAGCATGGCATAAGCGGCATAAGTTATATAAAAAGTAAGAATCTAATCTGAATAGTAAATATAAGCTGAAGATATCGTGGCAATATATGATCCTAGGAAATCGTTTACGGGAGTAGCCATCGAATCCTAAAAAACGGCAGTTGAAAATTTTACTTCCTCCATCTCCATTTTGGGATAGATATTATTTGGAAGCATCGATAACGCTGATATTTTCTGCTATTCCTGTGAATTTAATCATTGGATTATACATTGCTGTGCCAAAGATAGGAGGAACGACAAAATTCCCAATATTGGTAGCTTTAATGCGATAAATTATCTCTTTGGAATCTGGGCCTATACTACCAAAGAAAATAACCCGGTCTTCTCTTGCATCAATATAGTCCATATTCGATAAAGTGATGGAATCACGCATTACTTCGAAGCCGCCAGGCAACAAATCTACCAGTGCAATATTATTATGGTATTGATTATCAGTAGAGCGGGCGCGAATATGCACAATAATTTCGTCACCAAGATGGATCTTGTGCGTAGCATTATTTTCCATGTCTCGGTATTCACGGAAAATTTCAATTCCTTGTTTGATAATTGCTTTTGGTAAGTTTTGATCAAATCCACGTTGAGTTAATTGATAAAAGAAACCATTTTTCCCTGGATTATTAAAGATGACTTTATTTGCTTGTAGATTTAGCTGTGCTTTTTTATAAAATCCTTCTGTTGACGTGAATTGATATTCTTTATTACTCTCAGCTTGCTCAGAAATAAAAATATCCTGGGCATGATGTGATGTAAAATAAGCACCATACGATGCTAACGCTAAGCTTGAATATCCCGCTAATATCGTGCTAATCGATTCATTATTTAGTGTTTCTGTTAGTGATGTAATCAAGTTGGTATCTAATTGTTGTAACCTATTGGGAAAGTGACGCGCAATGAGATAAAGATATTGTGCATTAGCAGTATTCTGATTAAAGAAATCAGAATTTACCATTTGATTTTTATGAAGGGGTTTATAATAAGCAATAATTTTTTCAGCTTCGGCAGAGCTTTTCAACATTTGATATGTTGCAGCTATGTAAGCACTGATGATGTCATTATGCCAGTGATAGCCTGGGTTTTTATCTAACGTTAGTTGCAGGTTGGTTAGGTAATTTGTTGTGACAATTTCATTTCTTGTCAATATATAAATTGCATAAACGTGAGTACGGGCTTGCTCAATATTGGAGATGGATTGAGTGGATAATTCTCGAAGATAGCTTATGCCAGCAGAAAATACATCACTAGGAACATTGTATCCTTGTTGTTTAGCTTCAGTTAAGAAATGCATTGCATAGACAGAAGAAAAGTCATTACTTTGTGATGTGCCTATCTCTGGCCAATAATTGAATGCACCATTGGACATTTGACGTTGGCTCAACATTTGAATGGTTTGTTGAATTTTTTCATTGATAGATTTTTTATCGTTAGCGAACCAAGGTTGATTAGCCATAACCAGCCATGGAAATGCTTTACTGACTAGCTGTTCTACACATCCATGGGGATAATCATTCAAATAAGTTTGCAATCCAATGGCCAAAATTAGTGGACTGCGTGATGCAACTGCTTCTACACTCCGATATTCGGGATAAAGTATACGGTCTAATAACAGCAGTTTCTTAGCATCATTTGTATAGCCGCTGGTGATGGAGGTTGAGAAAGGCATAGGTGGACGTACACTTAAAGTGGATGACATGCTACTAGATTTATCACCAAGCGTAGCAACAAATGTTAAGTTAGCAGAGCCGAGCTTAGATTTTGTACGTATTTTATAGCGTACGTTGCGTTCTTGTCCTTCCGGAATATTCAGTGTTTGCTTGAGCCCATTGATAATTTCTAATGGTGGTGATGCATTGAGATCAACGAATATCTTAGCATCGGTACCAGAATTTTTTATGTTATTCGCTATACTTGCAGTGATATCGAATTCATCTCCAGGCGCAATAAAGGTTGGGACATTAGGATTGATAACGAAATTACCACGGACTTCGGTATATTTTCCTATAGAACCAACAGCGTCGCTTGCAACAGCAACAGCCATAATGCGTAGTGTGCCGTTGAAGTAATCGGGTATTTGATATGTCAACTGACGTGGTGTGGCATCGGTATCCATCATACCAGACCAATATACGACAGGGGCATCTGTCTTACGTTTAAATGGATTGAGGTTTTTTCTTAGTGCAGCTTCACCAGCATCACCACCGACAGCAGAAAGTTCTCGTTCAGCAATGAACTTTGGCAATATTTGATCGACGATTTGCAAGGTATTTACTTCCAGAGCATGCTTTTCAAAGAAAAATTTGAGTGGATTGGGTGTCTGATATTTTGTGACTTGCAATATTCCTTCATCAATAGCAAATACTATTATTTTACCGGGTTTATCAGTTTTGTATGAAATAGAAAGGGGTTCGCCAGGATGCGCTAAAGTAGGAGTGTTCAAATCAATTTGAATTTCATGGTCTTTATGGGTCACGGCAAACGGTACGATACTATAACTCAACGGGCTCATGAAAATTTCAGGAGAATTTAAATCACGGACAAAGGTAATATTGATATATCCATTGCCTCGAAAATCTTCAGGAATATGGATGTTTTGCATTGATGATGTGGTATCGGTTTTAATCCATTTGAAAGCATATACTTTGTCCCTTTCTATAGTGATTAAACCAGTGCCTGTGTAAGGTGAGGTGATTTGCATTTCTATGTCTTCACCTGCATGGAAAACAGATTTATTTATTTTCACATTGAGTTCAGCATCTTTTGGCAAAGGTAATTGACTTTGGCCAACAACATTGTATTTGAATTTACTTAGTTCGATCCCATTTGAGTCCATAATAGAAATAAGAAAATCCCCGATTTCATTCGTAGGTAAATGATAGTTTGCTCCCTGGTCTGTCATCGATAAGGTGCTGCTATTGATTTGTGTGGTTTGAATGATAGATTGATATTGGTAAGTACCATCTTCTTTTTTTACTAATGTTGATATAGGGCGCTGACGGAAAAGTTGAATTTTAATGTTAGATAAGCTTTGTTGTTGAAGCTGAGGATTGACAGCGATGAAATGCACGCTTCGGTTAGCGTTTTGCTTAATATAATTGAGATCACCATCAGGCTTATACCCTACAAGGTAGGCCAAGGGGCTGACTAATGCTACCGTTTGTGCAGCTACGCTGCGTCCGCCTTCTGCTTCGAATCCTTCGGTAAAAAAGGTGAGTTGATAAGTCGCATTCTCAAATCGATTCAGCTTAAGATCAAACTCAGCTTTTCCTTGATCATTAGTACGAGTTTCCGTCAAATTATCAGTGAATACCTTTGGTGGAGATTTAGGATTAAGCAGCGGATCCATAAAGATATAGTCCGGGAATTCTCTAAAGGTAACGGCATGCGGTGTTAATAAAATTTTTGCACTAACACGGTGATTGATTGCTGGTGTTCCATATAAATTTTGTAATCCTACGATGCCTTTCAACTCAGATGGAGAAATCCATCCTCTTGCTTGTTCTTGAGATAAATGCGCCGTCATACGCATTCTATCAGGTAAAAATTCCGCTACTTGAATACTCGTAGAACCAATTAAACTACTAGGATGATTATCTTTTACAATGTAAAGATAGATAAGATATTGTCCAGTTGGTGAAGTTGGATTGGATTGAAAGTCTAGCGTTAAGTAACCGCTATCATTAAGAGTCATTTTTACATCGTCAACTGTCACACCACGGGGATCAATAACAGTTGCTTCAAGTGGCAATCCTTGGGGTTGTGGTAATATATAAGGCTGTTTAACAATCATGCCGATGTGTGCAGTCTCTCCTGGTCGGTAAATACCACGGTCTGAAAAAAGATACGCAGTGAGTGCAGTTTGATTTTCACTGTAGGTTGTAAGGCCGCCAACGTCAAAGCGAGAGTAGTTAAGCTGTCTATCAAAACGATTATAAGGGATAAATGATACATCGTTCCCCTTGTGTGCAATATAAACGGTGGGTTCACGTTCGTTAGTGAAATCTTTGAATGTTGGAAAAGTAGTATGCCCTTGGGCGTCAGTGACGTGCGTGAGAATGGGTATGCCATTTTTGCCAAGAATAGAAACAACGGCATTTCCAACGGGTATACCGTTTGTGATGGATTGCACAAAAATATCATGTGTTCCATCAACGTTATCTTTGACTATCATCCCTAAATCAGTAATGAGAATTAAGCGGTTGGTCTGGGCATCAAGAGGAAGGTTTTTTACTGTGTCCCAGCCACGGGCTTGTAATAAGAATAATCCTAATGGGCCGCCAGGTTTAGTAGCTAAATATTTGCTGAGATCTAAAGCAGTATATTGTTCTTTGGCTAAGTCAGCTGTATCGAATAGCTGTATTCGAGAAAAAACTTCACTAATATTGTCTCGATTAAAACTGTAATTAATAAAGTAAGGATGACTGAAGTCACCATTTGTTTGAGTGATCAAATGATTTATGTCATCAGGAAGTACGCGTGCAATATCAAATTTAACGGCACTCAAACCCCGCACAAGAACAGATAGTTTTTCTTCTGTACCGAGCGCTAATAATGCGCCTTTGTGTAACAAAGAAATCTCTTGTGGATAAGCAGGTACTTTTAAAATAGCAGTATAATCATTTGCTAAAGTAAAGCCACCGAAGCTAGATGTTCCTTTATTTATTTTTAAGTAAAGATAAGTAGGTGTTGTTGCGTGATATTGATAACTATGTAAAGTTGAAAAATCTCGGTCTGTTGGAATGGCTTGTAAATCTAGCGGTTTTGACATTGTTAAAATATTTTCTGTCACTTCACCTGGGTCCTTCCATTGATAGTTTGGTTTGGCTGATTCAGTTGAGGTGGCAGGATAATCTTTAGGAAGTAGATAAGCTTGTATAGATTTATTTAATTGAGCTTCTGTTACACCCAATGTCGTTTCTAACATTAAAATTTGTTCGGGTCTATCTTGTTGGTTACGTACGATGTTAGTGGTCACATGCGTGACTTTAAAGTAACTCCCAGCATCAGGAACAAGAACTTGGGCTTTTATTATTTCTTTTGTTTTAGCGGGTCCAGTGATAGGTGTAATGTCTTTATCCAAGATGAGCTCTAAATAGCGTTCCATTTTAGGAAGAGATAACGGTTCAGAACGTAAGTAAGCAGTGCGTTTATGCTCATCATAAGTGAGGGTAAAATTAAAATGTTTAGCACTAAAATCAGGTTTCCCATGCTTTAATGTTTGCCATGCTAGGGTGGTCTTTCTCTCTAGACTACTAGCATCCACAGGGAAGGTAAAATAAATGGTTGCAATAGCTTGTCTAAGTTGTGGATTCAGAGGGTCTTGATAAAACTTGAACTCAGAAATGGCTGCTTCAAATGGTTGTGTTGAAAAAGAATAACTCCAATTTGCCATTTGAGTTCCAGCTGTGAAGAAATCATTAGCGAATTTAATCGTGTAGGTTTGTCCTGCTGGCCAGTCGGTGTTGGGAGAAAATACTAAATGACTGTCAGTATCCCATCGCCACTTACCCTCTATTTTAGGGATGATCGTGATCCCTTTGACTACTTCTTTACCTACTAAACTCAGTGGGGAGACGGATTGATTAATCCATTCTTTACCAGAGGGGATACCAAAATCGATGGTGAGGTTATCTGGGGTTAATATTTTGCTGACAGAGGTCAGCTTAGGTGGCGTGATTTTTGCTATGGTTTGTTCTGGCTGAGGTAACGATTGATACCAATAATATCCATAAAAAACAATACAGAAAAAAGCGATGGTGCAAGCGATTCCAGCCCAAAATTTCCTTGGTTTCACAGAAGCCTGAGTGTGTAAATAGTGGATCCAAGGTGGAGTATCCCAAGACAATTTGCCGAATAATAGGCTAAAGATAGTGGTGAGGAAGGTACTTAATTTAGAAAAAAAATTCATGGGCATATTAGACTCATTTTACTTATTCATTATGCTAGGGGTGCATGATGAGTTTTTGCAGCAAGAGGCGAAAACTCGTCATGCATCTATGATAGCGACTTGACCAGCTATCATCGTCTGTGTCATAAGGTGACTCACATGACACACTATATAATTAAGCTTACCAGCATAACGCTAGTTTTATTCATTGTCAGTATGTGGACAATACTATTTTTTCTGCCTATTCCGCCACTGCTGACAGGTTTGAGCTATTCACGAGCGGTTTATGATGAACAACATCAATTACTACGTTTGACATTAAGTCAAGATTCTCAGTATCGGCTGTTTGTCCCTCTATCTGAAATTTCGCCTAAACTTGTTTCTGCCACTCTGTTACAGGAAGATCAATACTTTTTTTGGCACATAGGGGTGAATCCCATTTCATTGGTCAAAGCTGTATTGACATCTTATGTAGCAGGTTCGCGACGTATAGGTGCGTCGACTATTACGATGCAAGTGGCACGCATGCGTTATGGAATGAACTCTAAAACTTTAAGAGGAAAAATATGGCAAATAATCCGGGCCATGCAATTAGAAACTCATTATAGTAAAAATCAGATTTTGGAGGCTTATCTAAACTTAGCACCTTATGGGAATAATATAGAAGGTGCAGGCACTGCTAGTTTAATTTATTATGGCAAACCAGCGCGTGAACTCACGCTGCCTGATGCTCTAACATTGGCTGTTATTCCACAAAACCCAACAAAACGTGTGCCTAATCATAGTGCGCTTAAAAATATTCGCAATAGACTCTATGTTCGTTGGGTGCAGAAACATCCAGACGATCTCGATAAAAAATTTTTGATGAAATTGCCTTTGCAAATGCGTCAGTTGCACACAACACCATTTGTGGCGCCGCATTTTGTTAATGAAATTTTATCTAACAAGGTCATTGTGGGTAATCAAATTGTAACGACATTGGATTCGCGCTTGCAAAAAATCATTGAGCGAGTCACGAGAAGTTATATGGCACGCAAAATGAATTTAGGAGTGACAAATGCAGCGATATTATTGGTTGATACTCGAGATATGGGAATTAAGGCCATGCTGGGTTCGGCAGATTTTTTTAACCAAAAAATTGGCGGACAAATTAATGGTACGGCCATTAAACGTTCTCCTGGTTCTACATTAAAACCTTTTATTTATGCTTTGGCATTAGATCAAGGACTAATTCATCCTGCCACTGTTTTAAAAGATGTGTCGCGTAGTTTTGGCAGTTATAATCCTGAAAATTTTGACAACGATTTTGTTGGGCCGATTAAAGCAAGAGATGCATTGGTATTGAGTCGTAATATACCTGCGATTTATCTTGCTGAGCAGTTAAAAAATCCATCGTTATATGATTTCTTGCAACAAGCAGGCATACAAGGGTTAAAATCTGAATCGTATTATGGATTGGCACTAGTATTGGGTGGTGCAGAATTAAGTATGCAGGAATTATCCAGTTTATATGCCGCGCTGGTAAATAATGGTGTGT
Organism: Gammaproteobacteria bacterium; assembly: GCA_019634835.1. Lineage (GTDB taxonomy): Bacteria > Pseudomonadota > Gammaproteobacteria > DSM-16500 > DSM-16500 > Aquicella. The sequence goes on along the minus strand of JAHCAO010000005.1, from coordinate 42,446 downwards.
GGCAGCCATTACGTTTCCTACCAAGTGCTGAGCAGAATTCGAGAGTTCGTAAAAGATTGCTTAGTCCTGAGGCAAGCTTTTTAGTGATGGATATGTTAAAGGCTTCGCAGCATAGTGGAATCACTTATTTTTCTCCGCAAGAAAAGCAAATGGAAATGACATGGAAAACGGGAACGTCTTCTGGTTATCGCGATGCTTGGACCATTGGAACATTGGGGTCTTATGTGCTGGCGGTTTGGATAGGTAACTTTAATAACCAAGGAAATCAGGCTTTTATTGGTAAGGAGATAGCTGCTCCTTTATTTTTTGAAATTGCTAGTGCTATTAAACAAGTTGGAAACTTGCCACTGATATATAAGTATCCAGAACGTATGCATCTTACTAAAGTAGATGTTTGTAAGCCATCTGGTATGTTACCTACTCGCTATTGTACTGATACAGAAAAAGTATGGTTTATCTCAGGTAAATCGCCGATTAAAACAGATACTATTTACCGTGAAATTGCAATTAATGGAAAAACAGGATTGAGGGCTTGCCGATTTGATCAGAATACACGGTTTGAAGTCTATGAGTTCTGGTCTTCGGACTTACTCAAAATTTTTAAGCGTGCGGGTATTCAACGTCGCATGCCGCCGCCTTATGATGCAGACTGTAATATGGGCGCTAGTGTGGGAGAAGGTATCATCCCGCAAATTATTTCGCCACAAACCCAAGTAAATTATGTGATTCGGCTGAAAGATATGCAACAAGCGATTATTCCACTCTCAGCGGTGGTGGATGCTGATGTAAGGAATATATATTGGTTTGTCAACGAAACATTTCTTGGAAAGTCATCGGGTGATAAAGCATTATTATGGCATGCACAGCCTGGAAAATTTGTGATTAGAGCGGTAGATGATTATGGGCGCGCAGATGCACGTGATGTAGAAGTGCATATTGAAAGTTGAATACCATGGGCCAATCTTGGGTACATGGCGAGTTTTTTACAACGAGAAGACCAGGGTATTTTTCTTTCATCCTTTACCGCAAAATACACTCATCCTTGATTGGATTTTGCTCTCGCAGACTCCTGTCTACGAGTGAATGGTTCATACAAAATATCCTGGTCTTCTCGCTGCAAAAAACTCGTCATGCACCCGTCAAGCTTTTATTCTTTAACCGTCACTTTTTCGATAATAACATTATCAACAGGTACGTTTTGATGTCCTGATCGTGTTGTTGTTGCAACTTTTTTAATTTTGTCCACTACATCCATACCTTCGGATACTTTACCAAATACACAATATCCCCATCCGTTAGTGGATTCAGAAGTAAAATTCAAGAAATCATTATCTACCACATTAATAAAGAATTGCGTGCTAGCTGAATGTGGATCGGAAGTACGAGCCATGGCAACGGTCCCTCTTTTATTAGCTTGGCTTTTTTTGGCTTCGTTTTGTATAGGGGCTTGGGTGGATTTTTGTTTCATGTTAATGTCGAATCCGCCGCCTTGGATCATAAACCTATCGATAACGCGATGGAATAGGGTGCCATCATAATGCCCGCTTTTAGCGTAATTCATAAAATTTTCTACGGTAGTGGGTGTGTTTTCAGAATCTAATTCAAGGTGGATATCACCAAAGTTCGTATGTAGAATGATCATGTCAGCTTCTCTCATGTTGTTGTAGTGGCATCTGAACAGGCCTGCCCTGCTATTTTTTATAGAAGGAAAAGTGGAGAGGCGTCCACTTTAGCAAAAGTTGGGATGGAAACATCTTTTGCAACCGAATATAAAAAATAATAGGGCAGGCCTGTTCAGATGCCGCTATAATACGAAATTGCAGAGTATACTGATTTGGAATGAAGATGTCACAAAAAACACGAAGGGTTTTCGTAGGATAAACTAAAAGGAATAGCGCCTATGTTAAGATGGATAGTGATTTTCCTCATTGTTGCGATCATTGCTGCAGTATTAGGTTTTGGTGGAATTGCTGGAGCAGCAACTGAAATCGCAAAAATACTGTTTTTTATCTTTATTATATTATTTATCGTGTCACTCATTCTGCATTTATTCAGAAGCAGGCAGTAGGTACTTAACTACCCCATGCACGCTTAAACCCATAGGCAAGTTTGGTGAGGCTATCTTTTGCGTCACCAAACAATAACCAACTGTGGCTTTTGTAATACAGTTCATTCTCAACGCCTGAGAATCCTGGGTTTAAGCTGCGTTTTAGGACAATGATTTGCTTGGCTTTATCTACATCTAAAATAGGCATGCCATAAATGGGGCTTGATTTTACTGTGCGTGCAGCAGGATTGGTGACATCATTTGCGCCTACGACCAAAACAATATCTGTATGAGGAAATTCTGGATTAATTTCATCCATATCAAAAAGGTCTGTATAGGGTACATTGGCCTCAGCTAATAATACATTCATATGACCTGGCATTCTCCCAGCGACAGGGTGGATGGCATATTTTACATTGGTACCAGATGCTTTGAGTTTATCAGCAAATTCACGTAGCGCATGGTGTGCTTGAGAGGCGGCCATTCCATAGCCTGGAGCAACAATAACAGATTTTGCCTGTTCAAAAAGTTGTAATGTATCCTCTATAGAAATGGATTGTGGTTCTCTGGCAGAAGATGTTGAAGTTTTTTTGTCAGGCTCTTCTTCAATTTTTCCGAATGCACCAAATAAGACATTTGTAATAGATCGATTCATTGCTTTGCACATAAGAATAGAGAGAACAAAACCAGAAGCACCATCTAATGCACCTGTGATAATTTGAATCCGATTTGCCAGCATAAATCCCATGGCTGCGCCAGTTAATCCACCATAAGAATTAAAGATAGCAATGACAACTGGCATGTCTGCTGCGCCTATGGGGGTAACAAGAAATATGCCAAATAAAAACGAAAGTGAGAGTAAAATATAAAAAATCAAATTCATTGTGGGATTCAGTGTGATATAAATCAACATTCCTACCATCAAAATAAACAGAGAAATATTAACAATGTTTTGGCCTTTGTAAGTGATAGGGCGGCCTGGTAATAGACCGTGTAATTTGGCTGCAACCATTAAGCTGCCTGTAAAAGTTAACGCACCTAACGTTACCTCAATGGCTACAATACTCATGCTAGTTGTAGAGAATGCTGTGTGATAACGGTAATATTCCGCTATACCAATTAAGCAAGCCGCCAGCGCACCGCCAGCGTGAGAGAGGGCGATACGCTGAGGAATTTTAGTCATTGGGATCCATAATGAGATTGGAAGGCTGAGTACTGTACCTAATAGGAGTCCAGCAATAATCCAGGTATAAGAAACGATTTGATGGCCAAAGAGCGTACCTATAATGGCAAGCAGCATTCCCAATGAAGCTAAGTTCATTCCACGCCTTGCGGTGATGGGAGAACTTAAGGAACGTATACCCAGAATGAATAATATGGCAGAAATAAAATAGCATAATTGTAAGGTGCTCATCCGCGGTTACCTTTTTGGGATTCTTTTTTGAACATTTTCAAAATTCTATCCGTAATTAAAAATCCGCCGACAACATTGATGGTTGAGCATGTCACAGCAATGAAGGCAAGTATATTTGTGATCAAATTATAATTCTCTCCCGCTACCGCAATGGCTCCAATAAGAGAGATACCCGATATGGCGTTAGTAGCCGCCATGAGCGGAGTGTGTAACAGGGGAGGAATACGAGAGATAAGTTGAAAACCGAGAAAAGCGGCAAGCATGAAAATATAAATATCGGATATGCTAAGTCCATTATGCATCGTGTTGTCCTCGAAAAGGTGACGATAAAACAAAGCCAGCGGAAATCGCTGAATAATGTCCTAGATTACCACTATACCTGCTTCATACTAGCATGTGCCATCTCATCATGATAAACGACCAAGCAGGCTTTGATAATTTCATCGGACATGTCTAATTGTCCTGTACTTAACTGTGGAGCAATATAGTTTAAGAATGCGAATACATTCCTTGAATAAAGTTGACTTGCATTCACAGGCATCGTACTAGGAACATTCAATATTCCAATAAGAGTAATGCCATGCTTAATAACTATTTTGCCTGGTTCAGAAAGCGCGCAGTTCCCATGTTGTTCAATAGCAAGATCAACAATAACCGATCCATGTTTCATTTCACTTACCATTTGCTCGGTAATTAAAATAGGGGCGCGTTTACCAGGAATTAGTGCTGTTGTGATAATGACATCAGCCTCTTTAATATATTTACGTATAATTTCTTGTTCGTTTTTATAAAATTCTGCTGTTTGTTCCTTTGCATATCCACTGGTGTCTTGCGATTGTTCATGAGATGTTTCTAAGCTAACAAATTCAGCTCCTAAACTTTTCACTTGCTCCGCAACCACAGGTCTTGTATCAAATGCAATAACAACACCACCAAGGCGACGAGCAGTTGCTATGGCTTGCAAACCAGCAACACCAGCACCAATTACTATCACTTTAGTTGGTGTAATGGTGCCAGCTGCGGTTGTCAACATAGGAAATATTTTCCCAAGATAATCTGCAGCCATCACAACACTCTTGTATCCCGCTAGATTACTCATAGAGCTTAATATGTCCATTGATTGTGCTCTAGCGATTCTAGGCAAAAGATCGAGTGAGAATGCCGTAATTTTTCTAGCAGTTAATTTGGCGACAAGATCAGGATGATGTGTAGGGTAGAGTGGGGCAATTAACACGGTTTTTTCTTTCATATGGTCGAGTTCATGTACACCAGTTTGATTATCTTGAATAGGGCGATGAACTTTCAAAACAATATTAGCTTGGTTGAATAAGTTTTGATGATCAGGTTCAATTTTTGCGCCGGCATGAAGATAATCGTTATCACTGATATAAGACCCTAGGCCTGCACCTGCTTCTATTGTTACCTCCATGCCTGCCTTGACCATTTTTGCTACCGTTTCAGGAACAGCGGCAACGCGGCGTTCTCCTGGAATGATTTCCTTGGGAATACCAATTTTCATAGATAGCTTAATTCCTAATTAGTGGCTTCTAAAGCATCAATCTTTGCTGCACAAATGAAATCATTTTTAGATAATCCATTAATGGCGTGAGTCGTGTATTTTATCAGACAATAATTATATCCGACTTCCATGTCAGGATGGTGATTTTCTTGATTGGCAATCCAGGCAACAGCATTAACAAAGGCCATGGTTTTATAGAATCCTTTAAATGAAAATCGCTTGCTGATAAATTTTGCATCTTGACTCACTGCCCATTCTTTAATTTCTGGCAAGAGCTTCTTAATTTCATCCTGTGTTAAAGCAGGAATGCCGCCTTCACAGCCCACGCAGCGTATGGTTTGCAATTCTGACATGTGTATTCTCCAAGAATTAAGATGGTAGATCATTCTGAATAAGCCGGTGTATGCATACCTAATCGGCGTGCTTCATGAATTAAACCAATGAGATCCATTTCAATTAAGTTGAATAGTACATCGAAACTATCAATAACGAAATAAATAGGTTGAACAATATCAATACGATATGGTGTTCTTAAGACATCCATTACGTCAAATGGTTTTCGTTGAGGAGCGGGGCTTTCTAAGCAATAGATCGTTTCACTTTTTGAAGAGAGGATACCGCCACCATAAGCACGCAAGCCATCATTTGTTTTGATTAGACCAAACTCAATAGTGAACCAATATAATTTGGCCAACATGACTTGATCCGCGTGATTGGATTTTGATCCTAATTTGCCATAGGTGTGAGTGAAATCAGCGCAAGCTTGATGGGTCAACATAGGACAATGACCAAAAACCTCATGGAAAATATCAGGTTCTTGCAAGTAATCTAATTCTTCTCGTCGACGGATGAAAGTTGCTGCTGGAAATTTTCGGTTAGCAAGTAGATTAAAAAAACGGTCAAATGGAATGAGTGCTGGAACGGGTTCTAATTCCCATCCGGTTGTTGTTCGCAGCGCATTAGATATTTCAGGGCATTGTGGAATTCGGTCTGTAGGTAGATTGAGTAATTCAATTCCATGAATATATTCCTCGCATGCGCGTCCTTGCACAATGGGAATTTGTCGTGTGATTAATTCATGCCAGATTTGGTTTTCTTCAGAAGAATAATTAGCGTTCCCATGTTCGTTGACAGGGTTGGCTGCATAAGTAGAGGTTTTTTTGTATGCCATAATATCATTCCCTTTTTATGACCACGTTATCACTTTCTCATTTGATATACCCATAGCGTTTCACTTAGGCGTTTTGTTGACTTGGGTCCTGCCAGTAGGTGTTCGTTTTCATGCTTGTAAACTGCGAGCGAAAATAAATACTCACTGGTACCCATGATTTTTACTCCTAGCATTAAAATGTTACAGGTATAGATTGAGATTCAAAGTTAGACTTTAATCCCTTCCAGCATTCTAGATAATTTTTTTGTCTATAATCGGCATTTAATGCATTCGGTGTTAGCTGCCATATTTGTTTGGACTCGAACATAAAAGCTAGTGTATCAGAATAATATTCTGGTTGTAGAGAAGCTGATACCGCTTTATCGTAAGCGAAGGCGTCAGGGCCATGTGCAGACATGCAATTATGTAAGCAGCCTCCTCCAGGAATAAAACCAGTTTCCTTCGCATCATATGTTCCATGTACCAAACCCATATATTCACTCATAATATTGCGATGATAGTATGGTGGACGGAAAGTATCATTTGCTACCATCCAGCGCGGTGGGAAAATCACAAAATCTACATTTGCAGTTCCTGCAACAACAGAAGGTGAAGTCAGTACAGTGAAAATGGAGGGATCAGGATGATCAAAGCTGACGGAATTGATTGTATTAAATAAACTTAAATTATATTTATAGGGAACATAGTTTCCATGCCATGCAACCACATTCAAGGGGGAATGTTCAATGTCAGCATTCCATAATAAGCCTTGAAATTTAGCTAGTAATTTAAATTGACCATGACGCTCTTCAAAGGCGGCAGTTGGAGCAAGAAAATCGCGAGGATTAGCAAGCCCGTTGGCACCAATAACACCTAACTCTGGCAGTTTGAATGGTAAGCCAAAATTTTCACAAATATAACCCCGGGCTTTGTTTTGTAGAAGATAAACTTGGAATGTGATGCCCCGAGGGAGAATAATAATTTCGCCAGGTGAAACGTCGATCATCCCAAACTCTGTTTTGAAGCGAAGGGCGCCTTCTTGAGGAACAATAAGAAAATCACCGTCGGCGTTATAGAAAAATTCATCCTGCATGGATTGAGTTGCGCAATATAAATGTATGGCTGCACCAGTTTGCATTTCAATATGGCCATTACCTGCGATAGTAGTCAATCCTTCAATAAAGTTACAGCTGGATGAGGGATACGGCATGGGGTCCCAACGCATTTGTGTGGGAGGAGTGTGAATAGAATTAAATGGAGTGCCAACCAATGTAGGATGAGTAACGAGAGAAAATGCGCCATGCAAAACAGAGGGTTGAATACGGTACAACCAACTATGTAAATTCACATTTCTAGGTGCAGTAAAAGCACTGCCACTTAATTGTTCTGCATACAAACCATAGGGAGCTTTTTGTGGTGAATTGCGACTTTTTACCAGGGCTCCTTCTAGTGCTTCTGATTCAAAATGATTTCCAAATCCGCTTAAGTAAGACATTAACTGAGACATGATTGTTCCTCATGACTATAAAATGAAATCACGCCAATACTTGTTGAATCGCTCTCAAAAAACGTTCATTTTGCTGCGGAGTGCCTATGGTGACTCGGATGTGCTTAGGCATACCATAAGCTTTTAGATGCCTGACAATTACTCCTTCATGCAATAATTTTTGATAGGCTATTATTCCATCATTAACATCGATGGTAATGAAATTACAAATCGAAGGAATATAATCAAGACTTAATTTACAAAGTCCTTCTTTATATTGCTGCATACCTTGGTTATTAAGCGCAATGCTATTCCTCACATGGTTTTGGTCTTCTAGTGCGATGCAAGCTGCTTTAGCTGCAATAGTGTTTACGTTGAATGGCAACCTGCTTCGATTCAAAATATCCGCAATTTCAGGAGATGAAATAGAATAACCTAAGCGAAGTGCTGCAAGCCCATAGGCTTTTGAAAATGTGCGTGTGATTACCAAATTAGGATATTGGGACAAATATTTTAATGTATTTGGGCATTCTGAGTTTGAAATATATTCAGAATAAGCTTCATCTACGACAACAAGCACATGCGGAGGGATGGATTGCATCAGTGTAATAAAATCTTTTTCATTGATGAATGTGCCTGTTGGATTGTTAGGATTAACAAGAAATAAAACACGTGTTTTTTCGTCAATGGCGGCGACCATGCTGTGAATATCATGTCCCCAGTTTTTTGCTGGTACAACATTGGCAATGACGCCATAACTTTGTAAAAGTATGGGGATAGTCAAAAAAGCATATTGTGATAAGACAGCAGTATCATTTTTATGTAAGTATGCTTTCACAATCAATTCTAATATATTTTCAGACCCATTGCCTACAGTGATTTGTTCGGGCGACACAGACAGAAATTTAGATAATGCTTGTTTTAATTCATAACAGCCGCCGTCGGGATAAAAGTGTGTGTTTTGCAGTGCTTCCTGTGCTGCTAGAATAACTTTATGGCTTGGTCCAAGCGGATTCTCATTGCTGGCTAATTTAATGGAGGAGGTGATTCCAAGCTCACGTTCTAGTTCTTCAATGGGTTTTCCAGGTTGATATGGCGTAAGATTTCTAACACTATGATTTGCCAAAGAACGAAAGTCGATTTTAGTCATTATATGGTCCTTTTTATGTAACAGGTTCTGCTGGGAGTGCTTTTATCACAGCAGGGTGTTGCTGGCAGTGTGCATCAATGCGAACAAGTGTTGGATATACATTAAGATTACAAGCGAACCGCCTAGCATTGTACATTTGGGGAATTAAACAAATATCAGCGAGAGTTAAGTTATCTCCAAAGCAAAAATCACTAGATGATTTTTGTGAAGTCAATTGCTTTTCTAATGCGGATAATCCTTTTTCTATCCAGTGATGATACCAGCGCGATTTCTGCTCTTCGGTAATTTTATATTCATTTGTTAGGTATTGTAGGACACGCAAATTATTTAATGGATGTAAATCTGCTGCGATGGTTAATGCAAAAGCACGGACTAATGCTTTCTCATAGGGATGACTAGGTAGCAATGATGGAGAAGGATAAATCTCTTCAAGATATTCAATGATAGCCAGTGATTGACTCAGTGTGTTGGCACCATCTTGTAATGTGGGTACCAGGCATTGAGGATTGATTTGTTGGTAAGCGTCAGAAAATTGTTCTCCACCATGATTAAGCAAATGGACAGGAATGGTTTGATAATCCAATTTTTTAACATTCAGGGCTATTCTTACCCGAAAGCTTGCGCTAGAACGAAAATAATCATAAATTTTTAACATACGTTTTCATACTCATTTACCGTGATAACTGTTTGATGAATCGCGCCAAATATTGATTTGCCATTAGCATCAAGCATTTCAATTTTGACACAGTCACCATTTTTCATAAAAGGTGTTGTTGCTTTTCCATCTGATATTATTTCTAACATACGTTTCTCTGCAATACATGAAGATCCTTTGGATCGATCATAATTTGAGACGGTACCCGATCCGATGATGGTGCCAGCAGAGAGTTTGCGCGTTTTAGCTGCGTGCGCGATTAATGTTGGAAAATCAAATGTCATGTCAACACCTGCATCAGGTTGCCCAAATAAATTTCCATTTAAGTGTGTCACCAAAGGTAGATCAATTTTTCTACCATCCCAGGCGTTGCCTAACTCATCAGGCGTCACTGCAACTGGAGAAAATGCACTAGAAGGTTTGCTATGAAAAAAACCGAAGCTCTTTGCAAGTTCATCTGGAATAAGATTACGTAACGAGATGTCATTGGCTAACATGATTAAACAAATGGATTTTTCTGCACTATCTTTGCTCGCGCCGAGAGGCACGTCGGTGGTAATGACTGCCACTTCAGATTCAAAATCAAGCCCCCATTTTTCATCAAAAAGAGGAATGTCATCATGTGGTCCTAGAAAGGTGTCTGAACCACCTTGATATATGAGTGGATTATGCCAAAAGTTTGCAGGCATCTCTGCGCCGCGTGCTTTTCGCACAAGTTCGACATGATTGACATAAGCACTACCATCTGCCCATTGGTAAGCGCGAGGTAATGGTGATAATAGTTTGATTGTGTTGAATGGTAAGGTATTGGTTAATTCATTCTTATTTAGTTTTTGATAGATGTCATTTAATTCTGGTTTGCATTCAGACCAGTTTTCTATAGCACTTTGCAATGTTTTTGCGATGGTTGGGACAAGAACCGCCATTGTTAAATCTTGACTAACGACAATTAAGCTTCCATCACGTGAGTGGTTGTTAAGTGTTGCAAGTTTCATATTTTTTCTTCTTCTACATTTAGTACGCCACGGCGGATTTGATCTAATTCAATGGATTCAAACAAAGCACGAAAATTACCTTCACCAAAACCCTCATCACCTTTGCGTTGAATGATCTCGAAAAACACAGGCCCTAACATGTTTTTTGTAAAAATTTGTAAGAGTAACTTTTTTTCATTCTGAGTACTGCCATCGATTAATATCTTATTTTTTCTTAAATTTTCAACCGGTTCTCCATGTTTAGGTAGGCGTTTTTCAATGAGATCATAATAAGTATCTGGTGTGTCTAAAAATTCTAGTCCTTGTTTGCGTAGCAGTGCAACACTGTCATATATTTGATTTGTACCAAGCGCAATATGCTGAATTCCTTCACCATTAAAATCTTTTAAGAATTCTTCAATTTGAGATTTATCATCAGAGGACTCATTTAATGGAATGCGGATTTTTCCACAAGGACTAGTCATGGCTTTACTTTTCAAGCCAGTGACTTTTCCTTCAATGTCAAAATAACGGACTTCTTTAAAATTAAAAAGACGTGTATAAAAATCAGCCCATTCAACCATATTGCCGCGATGTAAGTTATGTGTCACATGATCAATGTAAGTAAGACCAACTGGTTGCTGTGTGACTTTTTGCGCTGCTAATGTTGAGAAATGATTAGCATAGTTAGAATAATCATTTTTATAATCGACAAAATAAATCAAACTATTACCCACTCCATAAATGGCTGGTATGTCATAGACTAATTGCTCATGAATTGCTTGATAAGGTATAGCCCCATTGGTTAGTGAATGTTGATATGCTGCTTTTGCATCTTTTACTCGAAATCCCATTGCTGAGACTGAAGCGCCATGCAGATCGGCAAACTGACTGGCTATACTGTCTTGCGTTAGATTGATAATGAAGCGTATATCGTTTTGCTGGTACACAGTGACAGGATGAGATTTATGACTGGCTACGGGAACAAATCCCATGGATTCAAATTGATTAATGAGTTTTTGTGGATCATTAGTGGTAAATTCGAGAAAATCAAATCCATCCGTTCCAGCTGGATTGTTTGTTTGCATTATTTGCTCCTTCACATATGCATTAATATTATCAAGAAATCTCAATATTTCATTGACGAATAGTAATAGATCATGAGTATGATGTCACGTTAAAGTCATTGATAGAGAATATCTTGAATTTGATTTTCGAAACGATAAAAACATTGAGATTGAATGAGTGTTGCATGAGCGCAGGGTGTTGACCCTATCGTTGATATAGGCTGTCTGCTATGAATGTAAATGCTGTCATGATAACAGCATTAGCGGTTGATCAAATTAATCATTCTACTCAGGAAAGGCGAAATATGGCTAAACTTTATTTTTATTATTCTGCAATGAATGCAGGTAAGAGTACTGTGTTATTGCAATCCTCATATAACTATAAGGAAAGAGGTATGGATACGCTGCTTTTTACACCTGCAGTTGATAGTCGTTTTGCAAGTGGAAAAATTCACTCGCGTATTGGGTTACATGCAGATGCAATTTCTTTTAACAATAGTTTTGATTTATTTAAATATGCTGAGAGTGAGAAAAGAAACAACCTAAAACTGCAATGTGTTTTAGTTGATGAGGCGCAATTTCTTACTAAATCACAAGTAATACAATTAACTGACATCGTCGATAAATTAAATGTACCTGTATTAACTTATGGGTTACGCAGTGATTTTTGTGGAGAACCCTTTGAAGGAAGTATGTATTTGTTGATTTTGGCAGATGACCTCATTGAAATTAAAACAATTTGTCATTGTGGTAAAAAAGCTATTATGAATGCACGGTTTGATTCAGAAGGACGAGTAGTAAAAACAGGTGAGCAAATTCAAATCGGTGGTAATGAGACATATACGCCTATGTGCCGTAAGCATTTCAATAAAGCGTTAAATAAAAGTTAATCAATAAACCAAATAGTTACCTGCTTTTAATGTCTTATGACTAGATGTGCTAGGAAGTAAATCATGTATAATTAATAAATGGAAGTTAAAGATTAAGCCTTTGTGTTGATGAGGATTTTAATATGGAAACGCCGCTTAATGTATTATTGAAGGATAAAGGATATGCTGTTGAAAGCATTTCTCCAGATGTTTCTGTTTATGATTGTGCTGTTAAATTAAGTCAACTGAAATGTGGTGCATTATTGGTAATAAAAGATGGTGAACTAGCGGGTATTGTGAGTGAGAGAGATATTTTAAGAAAAATTGTTGCACGCGGTGAGGATCCTAAAAAAATCCATGTTGATTCCATTATGACTGATAAATTAGTGACAGTTTTGCCATCTACCACGGTTCGTGAGGCAATGCGTTTAATTACAGAGAAGCGAGTTAGGCATTTACCCGTTTTAGAAAATGGTAAATTAATAGGAATCATTTCAATAGGAGATTTGACTCGCTGGGCAATGTTGTTACAAGAGCAACAGATATCATCACTAACGAATTATATACAGGGTGAGCGGTCAGGTTAGTGAACATTGTAATGCAATCTTATCTAACATAGGAATTAATATTATGAAAGATATCACTATCATTCCATCTACAGCTCCACAAAAACTGGCTACGCCGACCGATTTGGGTGAAAAAGCGCGTCAAGCGATATCAGCAACAATTAATCCTCTTGTGGCGGATGCTTTTACGCTTTATGTAAAGACTAAAAATTATCATTGGCATATATCTGGCAGCCATTACCGTGATTATCATCTCTTACTTGATGAACAAAGTGATCAAATCTTTGCAATGATTGATGTGTTGGCGGAAAGAGTACGAAAATTAGGTGGATCAACTATTCATTCGATTGAACATATAAAAAGTTTACAGCGCATTCGCGATGATAATGAAACTTTCGTAAAACCAAAAGAGATGCTTAAGCGATTGTTGGACGACAATAAAGAGTTGGTTGTGAATATGCGAGCCGCTCATAAAATCTGTGATGAACATAATGATGTTGCGACAGCGAGTATTTTAGAAAATTATATTGACGAAGCTGAGCGCAGAACATGGTTCTTATTCGAGACTTTGTCAGAGTAAAATACTTAATACAATAAAAATTAAAATTTGCTTGGTTTGCTTTTTAATAGCCATGCTGCTGCTTCTTTTGCATAATAGGTGATAATAAAATCTGCTCCAGCGCGGCGAATTGCTGTTAATACTTCAAGTACTGTATTGGATTCGTCAATCCAACCTTTTTCCGCAGCAGCTTTAATCATCGCAAACTCACCGCTGGTATGATAGGCACCTAGTGGTAGCTCTGGGTAAGTGTTTTTAACACGAGCAATAACGTCAAGGTAGGTATGGGCAGGTTTTACCATTAGCATGTCAGCACCTTCGGAAAGATCCAGTGCGCATTCTCGAATTGCTTCGTTGATGTTTGTATAGTTCATTTGATAAGTACGGCGATCTCCAAATTGAGGTGCGCCTTCTGCTGCTTCACGAAATGGCCCATACATGGAAGAGGCGTATTTTACAGAATAACTGAGAATAGGAATATGAGTAAACCCAACATGATCTAGGCCGCTGCGGATGGCTTGCACCATACCGTCTATCATTCCACTAGGGGCAATGATATCTGCTCCCGCTTTTGCATGGCTAACAGCTTGTTTTGTTAATAATGTTAATGTTTGATCGTTGTCCACATCAGGTTGGCTTTGATGTGTTGTGATAATGCCGCAGTGCCCGTGGTTAGTGTATTCACAAAAACAAATGTCGGAAACGATGGTAAGATGAGGCGCAATTTTTTTGATAACGGGAATAGCGGTTTGTATAATTCCATTATCAGAATAAGCATCTTGGCCTAAAGGATCTTTATGTTCAGGAATACCAAATAATATGATGTTTTTAATGTCTAAGTTGGAGATGGACTGGATCTCATTTTCAAGCATATCAACGCTAATTTGAAAGTGTCCAGGCATGGATGCTATTGGTTTTTTCACTTTTGAACCATGTCTAATGAATAATGGTAATACTAGGTTTGATACATCTAAACAGGTTTCTTTTACCAAATCGCGGATATTTTTATTATGCCTTAACCGTCGTAAGCGGGTTTTAGGGAATTGACCATGATAGCTCATTTTCTCTCCAGATCTTTTTTATAGTCAAAAAAACGGATGGATCATAACTGACTTTTTATGATTATGCTATATTTAATACCGTGAATTCATATGGTGAAGTAACCATGGGTAAAGGACTAGCGGCGATTAATACTTTCCATTTTCTACCTATTAATTATATAATAAAAAACATCAAAAATGGTTTTAGATAAAATAAATAAAAGTAAAAAGAATCGGTCAAGGTAGGGTCATGTTTTCCTTTTTTAATTCTTCACATAAAGTACCAGTATCAGCTAAGGTAATTGGTGCAAACGAACTTGTAGATAAGTTAGAAGATGAATTACCTCTAGAAAATCAATGGCTTATTTTTAATAAAGATCATTGTACACGTCATCATAATACTTATTTGTTACAGGCACTTGCTTGGAATAGGCAAAAGGCAGCACTCAAGCTGTTAGAGTTAGATAAGAATAAGGAGGCACTTAATTTAAAAGATGATTGGCCAACTTGTCTCAATTCACCGCTAATTTTAGCAGCTAAAATCAATGCAGGGTACATTGTACAGAAGCTAATTACCCTTGGGGCAAATCTGAATGAGCAAGATTATCGTGGATTCACTGCGTTACATTATGCATGTATTTTGCGTAACGATGCAGTTATCAAATCCCTTCTTGCTGCAAAAGCCAATCTACAAATGATAGATGCATTTGGAAAGTCTCCCTATGATTATTATGATATGGAAATTTGTGAAACAGATTTGCAATATCGCTATGGAAAAGCAGGAGAATATTTAAATCATATACCTGATAGGGACAATCATTATTTTGCTACCAAGAAAAAATGTTTAAGTGCACTGCGCTGGTATATTGCACATATTATGGTGAATGGTGGTTGGGGTACAGAAAGTGATGTAGATAAAGTTTCATTGTATGACTATGCAAAACATTGTTTGAAGATTAGAGAACCGGTTTATCATGCTGAAGTCTATGAAGGTATGATGCGGTGTTTTTGTAATAATAGACCTTCAAAAGATAAGGCTTTAATGCATCAATTATCAATGACATTTAATAGTTATAAAGACGAAAAATGTGATCAATATCAGCTGAACCTATGGGATTTAACACCACGTTCGGCTATTCACCAGCAAGAGAATGATGAGATTTGGATCGAGCTGCAGGAGTTGCATCCCATCGCGTATCGAAAGCATTAATGATGAATTTTGATAGGAAGCGACCACATGTTCATTGTTTCTTCATATGATTGTTAATGTAATTTTTAAATTCCTTTGAACAGGATTCATGAAGAGTGCCTGGCAAAGGACTGATGTTGTCATAAATACAGGTGAAAAGTTTCTCATAATTAGATGAGATGTTTTTATTCTGATTCTGTGTGTGACTAGACGGCTCTTTTGGCCCGATGAGGTCGTGTTTGTCATCATCATTTTGACTTTTAAAGAAACGGGACTGAGACATTTTATATTCCTTTTCTATAACTTGAATTAACTCGTATAGACAAAATAAAATAAAGCTAAGATTCCCAACTTTAATGATAACTTAATACTAATATAGTATATAATCAACGTAAATATTATTGTAAATAAAAGATACGAGGGGAATATGCGATCAACACGTGAAAGTACTAATCAGCAGACTGAATCTAGTGAAAAGTCTTTAGTACTTAGTCAAGGAGTTTCTCAATCAAATCAATTTTCCAATTACTACCAAAAAGCAATAGTTACAGGTTTAATGGTGGGCCCTATTTCATCAACCCTCACATTCCCCATCGACAAAGTTGCATTTGTTTATCAGACCTGGAATCAACCTTTATCACCTACTGTTAGAGAGGCATTCAAAGTAGCATTTAGAAAACCGTTTAATGGATATTTTCCTGGTGTCCTTAACTCTGCTTGCAAGAATATTTTTTTGTTTCCGGCTAAAGCGTTTTTTGAACGTCAGCTTGAAGCGATTCCTATCGCACCACAGACCAACAAAAAGTTATCGGCTTTTTTTGCTGGTTTATTTACTGTTTATGTTTCAAGTCCTATCTCAGTTATTAAAGCATTACGATATAATAATTTACCTGTATCGCAGATTCGTCAGCTTAACTATCTTGATTTATTTAGAGGTGTACACGCAACGGCTCTACGTGATGGTGTTCAATTTGGGGTGTATTTTAGTATGCTGTCATTTATTTCAAACTATATGTCTAATCCTGCACTTTCAGGCGCGATAGCGGGTTTGCTGGGGGCGATTGCTAGTAACCCGTTTTCTGTGGTCTCTACCAACCAAAAAATCCTTGGTACGAGTATGGTTGACACTACGGTCAAGTTATATAAAGAAAATGGTGTTAGGCGTTTTTATCCGGGATTTTTTAAGACAACAGCAATACGCATGGGTGTTCAAGGTGCAGCAACAGGTGTTGGCATTAAATTAGCTGAGACAGTGTACAATAATGTCACTAATCGTCCGTCGAACTCATGATTTACTTTGTGCTGAGATTTAATAAATAAGAACGCATACTGATTTATTATCAATTATAACGGTTCCGCTGATTTTGTTTTTCAGCGGAACGTCTCGTCTTTGTCCTTTTACTATTTATTTTGCATGCAATGAAGTTGCCTTAGTATAAGCTCTATATACACCACTATTCGTACCCGCTAATAATAAGTGATGGTCAGCATACAGACTTAATACTTCCTCATCCCCTAAACCGTTATTTTCCGCTACCCAATGTAATCCCCCATCTTGTGTATGAAAAACACCATGACCTGTCGCCAGATAGTAATTATTTTCATCTAGCACTTTAAGCATCTTAAAATTAAAATCATAGAGGCCATTATTAATTAAATCCCAACTTTTCCCGCCATCCATTGATTTAATCACGCCTGCATTAGAAAATGCAGCAAGCAAAACTTTGGATTGATAGCCGCTCATTAATCCTGCTACCCGTTCGTGAATGTTATCCAGCAGTACTGCCCAAGTTTTACCAAGGTCTGAGGAATATTGAATAGTATTACCGGTGTTTAAATAAATAAGATTTGCATCATCAATATAGGCCATATTCTGACTAGCATCGAAGTCGCAATCGTAAAATTTTTGCCAATGTAATAAGTCAGATGAAACATACTGTCCATCAGTGCGCATGACGACTAAGGCATTATGTTGAACGGATAAGCCGTCGTGGGATCTTTTGTCCGTAAACTGATAGGCTTCTTGCCATGTTTTGCCAAGATCATTGGACGTTAGTATCAAATTACCATCAGCAGCAAGAACGAGTTGATGATTAAATTGGACGATATTCTGTGCTTTTCCATAATAAGAAATTTCCCAGGTTTTTCCAGCATCACTGCTTCGATATAATGTCTTTTTAATGTCTGAGTTGTTATAAAGACCATCAATCATAAAAAGATGGTTATCATCTATTGCTAATACGTCTGCAGTTTCTGAGATAGAAAAAGGAGTGGGTATGGCAGAATAATTTAATTGACTCTCATCACTTAGCATTAAACCTTGTTCAGTACTGACGAGTAATTTTCCATTATCAAGAATAGTGAAATTCCCAATATTACTAAACGAGTGCAAAAGTTGCCAGGTTTGACCATTGTCAGTTGATTTATATAATCCTTCTTTGTCCGCCGACTTGTCTTTGTGAGACACAATATAAATATGGTCTTTTGTATCAATTTTAACATCCCGAGTGTTACCAGCAATTCCAGTATTTATTTTTTCCCAAGTTTTTCCCATTGGATCTGTTTTATAGAGTCTGTAATAATCGGTAAGATAGATATCTTTTTTACTATTAATGACGATGTCATATATGATGTGAAAGTTTTTCCACTTTTCGGCTTGCGTCCAGAACAGCCCTCCATTGGTAGAAATATTTAATCCGTCTGTGCCAGCCAGTAAGAGATCATCGCGTCCACCTATTCCCCAGATAAAAAGGTCCCTATTTAATCCAAGGTGTGCGGGTGTCCATGATTTGCCTCCATCTATTGAGCGATATAAATTTTCACTTGACGTGTTTTTATCAGTTAGCATTAATATTAAATTAGGGTTCGCTGCTACCATGTTGTAACAATTTTTGTCTCTTCCCCATGCAAACTCCCAATGGTTACCTTTGTCATTGGATAAATAGACACCTGATTCTGTGCCTAACAACAATCGGTTTTCATCAATAGAAAGAAGACTATTCAAAACGATATTGGATGGTAGTGATAATGCTATCCAAGTATTTCCCGCATCATTGGAGCGCAGCAATTGTTCGTTGGTTCCAGGACGAAATGCGAAGAGTATGGAGGGTTGGTTTTTCATTTGTACCGTTTTAATTTTCCATCCCATTTGTTGAGGACCATGTAATGCCTCCCAGTGAATAGTTGCATGCTGTTTATTTTTAAAGGTTAGGGTATGTATTGGATAGTGTTTGATTGGTTGATTTAAAAAATTCACAATTTCTTGATTGGTCATTGCCATGATGGAAGGAGTTGAGGATGTTAATAAGAGACAAATTATCCATAATTTTATTTTCATACATGTTTTCCCTATAGCCGGATGTTTAATAGCAGATGGCATTATAGTATCATTCATTGCTTTGTAAAGTAGGTGTTATACCCGTAGTGTTTTACTGAAGAGTAAAAATCATGGGTAACAATGGACATTCGTTTTCACGCACAATCTACGAGCATGAAAACGAATATTCACTGGCAGAATCCAAGTCAAGAGAGTACCTGAGGTGAAACGCTATGGATATATCTTAATAGCATAAAGATGAGACCACAGTTTGCCAGTTACTAATAATGTATCGTCCATTTCGTTATATGCAATGCCATTCGCAACACAATCGGCTGAAGTGCAACCAGAGGTTGGTTTTAATGCGCTGATATTAAACCAGCCTTCCACGCGGCCGTTTTCCGGAGAAATTATGATGATAATTGAAGTAGGCCAGACGTTAGCGTATATCTTTCCATTAATATATTCTAGTTCGTTGAGAGATTGAATGGGTTGATCTTTTGCGGCTACTAATAGAGAGTGTGATATCTTTAAAGTCTGAGGGTCAATAAAAGATAATGTTGCTGAACCATTACTCATGATGAGTTGCTTATTGTCTGTTGTCAGTCCCCATCCTTGGCCTGTGTAGTGAAAAGTTTTTTGTAATGCGAATGTGTTTTTATCGTAAATAAATCCCGTTTGTTCACGATAAGTTAATTGATATAATTGATCTCCAAATATAGTAATACCTTCAGCAAAATATTGAGGCGGTAGAGAATGTGTTTGTAAAATTTTTCCAGAATTAACTTCAATTTTTTGTAATCTAGATTTTCTATATAACCCACTGCTTTCGTACAAATAACCATTCTCTAAGAGTAGCCCTTCAGTAAAATTATTTTTATTATGTGGATAAGTGTTAATAATTTGATAATGGTATTCCGGAACATGAGCAGACACCAATATTTTTTCTAACGAAGATTGTGCTGTTATAGATGATTTATCTGGTATAGCTAGTGGATTTCCCTTACAAACCATAAATACCATCAATGATGCAAATAGGGTGCAGCACAGAATTAATATTTTCAATGTTCTGTTTTTCAAGTGGTTATTCCTTTAATTTAGGGTTTATTTACAAGAGCATACGAGTGAGTATACCAAAAGAAAAATATTTGTTGTATAGATAGTCCTTATTCAACGTGATATTCTACCTGCATATTAAACTGCCATAAAATGGATGTATGGGATGTATACGAGATATGATGCTAAAATATAAATAACTAAGTGAGTTGCGCAGAGGAGACTGCCGGCTTTCAAGATAACGATTTTCCATATGACTCCAACTGATTATTATCAAGAACAATGTAATAAAGGGTTAGTTTTGCAAGATCAACATCAATTTGATGCTATCTCTTGCTTACAAAAAATTTATGGGAATTTACTTCAAGAACATCAAAAACGACATGGCATATTTTCAATATTTCGTAAACCGCGATTAGTACAAGGCTTATATTTATGGGGAGGGGTAGGTATTGGTAAAACATTTTTAATGGATTGTTTTTATCATTGTATTCCATTTTCTAATAAAATACGTATGCATTTTCATCAATTTATGCAAATGATCCAGGAAGAATTGAAAAAACACCAAGGTAAAAGAAATCCATTGAATATTATTGCCAAAGAGCTTTCGAGGAAGTATTTATTATTGTGTTTTGATGAGTTTTTTGTTTCTGATATCGTAGATGCAATGTTATTGGGTCGTTTGTTTCAGGCATTGTTTTCACATGGAGTGTGTCTTATTGCCACCTCTAATGTAATGCCAGATGATTTATATAAAAATGGATTGCAGCGTCAATTATTTTTACCTGCTATTTCTGTGTTAAAACAAAATACTATTGTTTTTTATCTGCCGACAAAATTTGATTACCGATCACGAATTGTAAAAAATACAGGTGTGTTTTTTACTCCTAACGACACTCTCGCTACAGAGAGAATGGAATCAAATTTTTCTATATTATCGAATGGTGCATTAGTAAAAAATAATCCTATTAAAATACTTGGGCGTTCTATTCAAATTGTAAAACAGGCTGGTGATGCAATTTGGTTTAATTTCGATGCTATTTGCACTGTTCCTCGAAGTCAGCAAGATTACTTAGAAATTGCAAGAAAATATAACACTATTTTTATTAGCAATATTCCGACGATTCCACCCGAAGCAAAAAATCAAATTAATTTATTCATTCGTATGATCGATATATTTTATGATAGTCGAAAGCGATTAGTCATTTCGTCTGAGGTTGCTATAGATGAAATATATCAAAGAGGCGATTTTTACTCCGATTTTATCCGAACTCGTTCAAGATTATTAGAGATGCAATCTGATTGCAGGTAAATGTTTCAAAATTTATTAAATTAGCACACAGAAAAAACTTATGTGTAGATTAAGTTTTATAAAAAATTACAAAATAACTATATAAATAATATATAAAAAATTAAAATCAAGTTTAAAATTGCTCT
This sequence comes from Gammaproteobacteria bacterium, assembly GCA_019634835.1. Classification (GTDB taxonomy): domain Bacteria; phylum Pseudomonadota; class Gammaproteobacteria; order DSM-16500; family DSM-16500; genus Aquicella. The sequence continues at coordinate 20,952 of JAHCAO010000005.1, read as the reverse complement.
ATTTGGGGTTCACGTAGGAGCAATTTTGTAGTAACATGCTGCGATGCAATTAGTAACCAATATTACAAAATATCTCATCTTAGCAGTATTGAGTAGTTACCTACTAACAACTTGGTATGCAGACGAAACTCTAGTGATGAATTTGACTCCTGCTAATTATAGTGAGGGTTCAGTTTATGATACAGAGGAATCTGTTTGGGATACTTTAAGTCGAGAGTTCTCATTGGATAATAGAGCGCAATCGGCTCAGGTTCAGGCTGAGATTCGAAAATTATTGGCAGATCAAGACAGATTCTATAATATTCTTAAGGCTGCAAGCCCTTACATTTATTTTATTCATAAGCAAACGAAAGCACGTGGGTTACCTGCAGAGATTGCATTGATCCCAATTATCGAAAGTGAATTTAATCCCAACGATAAATCCAAAGTTGGCGCAACAGGGCTGTGGCAGTTAATGTCTCAGACAGCACATGAATTAGGGGTAAAAGTAAAATCAGGTTATGACGGGCGCCGAAACGTCATCGCTTCAACAAGAGCAGCACTGGCATACTTTAATGATTTGGGAAAATATTTTAATGGTAATTGGTATTTAGCTATTGCCGCTTATAACTGTGGTCAGGTCAGAGTGAAGTCTGCTATACGTAAAACGGGAACAGATAGTTTTTGGAATTTGCCTTTACCGAAAGAAACAAAATATTATGTACCAAAATTACTAGCTGTCGCTGCGATTGTAAAAAATCCTGAGAAATATGGTGTAGAATTGCCTCCCATTAGCAATAAGCCCTATTTTACTGAGTTAAAAGTAAAAGAAGCTGTCTCTTTATCTCAAGTTTCTAAATCATCTGGCGTTAGCATGGAAACGTTAAGTAAATTAAATCCAGATTACACACATGGATCTACTCCTAAGGCAGAGATAAATACATTATTAGTTCCGATTGAAAAAGCATCAACAGTGAAAGCCCAGCTTGGTGTTTGAATACTAACTTCTATATTATTTTTTAAAAAATCTAAGTGGCACTTGATTTTTTTTCATTCCATTGGTACATAGAGCTGATTTATTTTTATTTTATAATATTAAAAGGATTGAAATGAATATAAGAAATAGCATCAGTGATCCAGAACTATATCAAAGGCGATCTGATAATTGCTTTAATTTAGCGTGCATTTTAATCCTAACGCCGATACTCTGCCACATAATAGAAGAGAGCTTATTGGGTCTTGAAGATGATCGGTTTAAAACAATGACCCTAGTCTCTGTGTTTTTAACAGCACTTGTCGCAATTACTTATACCACAATCAGGGATAACTATGACTTCGGTATAGCTATACAAGAGAAGAACCAAGTTACTAGCAGAAAAAACTTGATAGATAAAAATGAAGAAACCTTCCATAAGCGTTTGGAAAAAGCAGGATTCTCAAATGAAGAAATCAAAAATCATAGGAAATTAGGTCTATTCTATGATCCAGTTTCTTTTACATTAGTGAATAATCCTGTCATAACCAATACAAATGATATTGTGGATGAAGAAACAGCAGAGAAATTGATCCGTAACCGCCTTCGTTTATTTTCTAAAGAAAGGATAGTAAATTTTAGGGAAGTGCCAGTATTAAAAAAATTATTGAATGAGCTAGTGACTGAAGCTATAGACGAAAAAAAACACAAAATTAACTATAAAAATTAAATTTCATTGTGCCAGTCATTTTTTACAAAAATTTTTTCATGCTGAATAAAATGTCTGAAATCCCATTATCAGTTTGACGATACAACAAAACGAATGACCAAATTTTATTTTGGTAGGTTATTAATTATCCGGATTTGTCTGGCATGCGAAGGGTTATTTTATTTGATGCTCTAGGTTGCGGTTGTTTTCGCTGTGGATTATTCCAAAAACTGGTTGTTGCAAGGCGAGCGTTATTAAATCTATTTTTCTGAATTTTCCCTCGTGTATTATTATAACTGCTGGGACGCCTATGATCTCGCTTTTTATATAAAGTATTTTTTGATAATTGATGACCAAACTGATGTTTTCTTTTATCTAGCACTTCATCACGTAGTTTTCTAACACGATTGAGAGAATCATTGCTGTTTACAAATCTGTAGTCAATTATTACAGATGGCGTGGATGCATCTTTGGGTGGATAGCAATACGTTGTCATTGGATCGTTTGGATTCGGTGCAAAGGTATATTCATTATCTTGTAACCAAAGTAGTTCTGAAATAGTGCCAGATTTCTCACCGTTCTTTTTTGGATATTGCTTAATATCGGTTAGTAATAATAAACTACGTTTTTGATCAATTATTCCCGCCCAAAAAGCCATGTTTATTTCATAACTCCATATAGTATATCCTCTTGCTACTCGTTGAGGCCATAATACGCGACCGATGTAGACTGAGGCTTCACCTTTTATTTTAATATCATCGTGATATGTCCCCAAATGATAAAGGCTACCAAAATAAACCGTTCCTTTATCTCTCATAGCACCTTCTTGGTAATCAGGCCAATCAGAAAAAATACTTGTAGGGTAACAGATGGTTGGCTGTTCATCGTATGTTTGCGGCATTACTGGTGCTGTATTAGGTACCAAAGGAGCAACTGAAATATCAGTTTCAATTAACCTAGTGTTCATTTCATTTCCACGCTTAGTGCTTAATTATAGTATTTAATAGATTTTTTAGTATAAATAATTATCATTAACAAATTATTAACCCATAAGAGCTTACTTGCCCGACGAATAAGGATTTGTTATGTAACAGAGTAACTTTATTGGTGGCCAATTTGGAATTTTTGCTGTTAAATTGAATTGGTCACTTATAGGGGTTTTATGGAGACCCATCGAAAATGTTCCCAGCGAGGTGTTAGGTGGTAGATGAAGGTTCGTGTATTTACTTTACTCTTCTTTGAAGCTTGCTGAAACTAGCTGAATATCTTTATACTTCCATTCCACCGGCGAGAGGAAAGCAAAAGATACAATAAAATATGCAAACACAAATCTGGTGATGATGGATAGATGTAGGCTTTCGTGAGCATATGCGACGGCTGTGGCTTGAATGAGGAGGTAAATCAAGCCATTTATCGGCGTCACACTCAAATCAGGGTCCGCTGTGACAATACACCATCGGTAAACCAGCAGGATTTCCTGATGCTTCAATCATAAAGCGTATGCATATCATCCACTTTAAGGTAATGTGTGCTGTATGGCATAATGTGGGGAACACAGTGCTGAATTCATAAGCTGGTTCCTCTACATAATTCATAAGACATATCGTTGCATTGATGTGAGATATACTGAGGTTGATTTCGCAGAATATAATTCTGTATAGAAAGAATGTTCTCGATTATATCCAGATAATAAAGACGTACAGGCGATGCATCCTGATAATATCCTTGATCTACTTCACTGATCTTATCCATGCGTAGTTGAGCGCAGCGTATCGGCGAAAGTTGCAAGCCTTTTTCTTTCAACATCGCACTGACCACATCTTTCATTTGCAAAATCGCGTAAGGTTTGCTCGAATGACAGCAGTGTTTAAAAGCCATCAGTAGCAAAGTCATGAAACAACCTTTCATGCTGCTAAAAAACCAGCTGAGTTGTACCACTGATGCCCAGTGCCAGTCACATGGAAATTGCGCTGATTCCAGATCGTAAAGTTGTTGAAGCGACAGCGGTTGCTGCAGATAATTATCTGTTACACCCACTGTCGCCACAACTTGCGCCCCAACCCGTGCTGCAAAAAGACGTTGGGGAGTCTCCGATGGCTCACACTGGTACCACTGAAAAGCCTGCGTCCGCGCAAATGCTACTGCAGCCGTAAATTCTTCCACGTTTTTTTGCAAGTGAAAAGTTACTTGTTGAGTTCGCATACCTTGATCTCCATGTACGCTGAATCAAAGTAAACATATTTCGGCATGCACGGCGGCAGTTTAATATCACGTTTGATAGTCGAGTCTTTTAGTAAATATAAAATCACTTGATTGGCCAGAAAACCCGCTGCCATGGGACAGTTGGACGCCATGATAGATACCACTTCTTCCTGTCTCAGCCGCTGATAAAACACATCGGAATGGCCGTAAGAATAATTTGTTATCAAGGTATAATCCGGAATGTCTGGCATGAGCCCATCAATCACTGCGCGCATGACTCGTGATTTTTCATCAGAATTTGCGGTTTTGGCATTGATCTTTTGCTCTAGTTCGCGCGCTTCCACGTAACGCATGCCGAGACATTCTTCCATAGACATACTGTCCCGCGTAAAATGAAACAACCGTGTGCCAAAACCAATCGTGTTGGCATTGTAAATGGTGATGTTTTTTTCGTACGCGTGCAAATGTAGTAAAATCCGTGCTCCTACTGCCCAGAATTCAATCTGGTCGCACACCAAATCACAGCCATCGACAAATTCATCCGTTGTATTTTCTTGAATACCGTCAGGATAAACATGAATAGCCGCATCATCTGTAGTTTCACGCAAAATCTTTGCCGTCGACAAAGCCTTTTGTGTGCCGTTGGAAAATCGCGTTGCTGCCAGTTGACGGTTGATATTGGTATTATCAAAATATGAGTTATCAGCAATTTTGATGGTACCAACTCCACAGCGTAACAATGTCTGTGCTAGCAGGCCACCCATCCCGCCGCAGCCAGCAATGCCAACTGTCTTGCCTTTCAAAATTTGTTGCTCTTCTTCACTAATCCAACCGATATTGCGGTTGGTGCGCTCATTATAGTATTTAGGATTGGAATTACGGGGAGCCAGGATATATACGGTGTTTGCTTTGGCTGTCCTCGGCAGAGTATTTAATTTCTTTACTGACATGCTTTATTTTCCTCTTTTAATAGGTGTACTTATAAAATTAAACTAATAATCCTTCGTAAAATGCACCAAATGGCTGAGTTAAACTTTTAATTTGGATTTCAAGTATCCATCCTTTTGATACAAGTTTATCAGGATATGTATTTGCACCTTTTGTCCAAGCATGAGTATGTGGAAATGCACCAATTAGATGTCCTGCTGGTGATAAATTAAATAATACATTGTGTTTTTTGGATTGAGCATAGATAAATTCATATAATTTAATCCCTGTCGGATTGTCGGCTCGCCAATATGTTATTGCATCTTGGAAAAGAATTTCACTGACATCCTTTAATCGAATAAACTCTTTATTGCAGCCAAATACAATTGTTTTTCCGACATCACCTTCAATACCATCTTTGACAATTCCAATATCAATAAATGCAATATCTTCTTCCTGTAAAATATAGTCTTTCATAGATCTGTCTTTGAAGGTACAAAGTGTATTTTGGTTAAATCGAATGAATGGTTGATGCCATAATTTATCAATGCAATAATTTTTAAAAGTCAAATATGCAGCCTCTGTGGCTTGTGATTCGCTTATTCCAGGCTGAATTTCTCTTGCTATATCATCTAAAATTTGCTTGGCTAAAATGGATAAATATAATATGGCATCAACTGAATTTTGTGTTGTATATAATTTTGTTTTTTCAATTAAATCACTGATGCACATAATTAATCTCTCGATAGGTTAATATTTTCATTCATTAGTTACGGCATAAATAAGTCAATCGATTCATATACGCAGAAAATATTTATTTCATTTATCATAATTATAACCGCTAAAGAAGCAGCACTTTTCGTATAATACAGTTTCATAGATATAATCCAGATTTATGATTTTTCATTACAAAAATTAACGATGGTTAAATACACATTCATTTATATTAGTGTTGAGACTGGTACATAAATAATATCTATCGCCGGACGAATGCCAATTTGAAAGTCTTTTCATATCTTCTTCGTGATAATAATCATAGGTTCGAATTTCTTGATGGATGCTTTCATCGCCACGTTTATAGTAATGGCATCTTATTTGGCTAGTAGTGTCAGCATGGTTTCCCCACGCAGCTACCCGGAATATGTATCCATTTGGTGGTTGTGGACATGTATCAGCGTAGGACAATAATACAACAAAATATAAGCTGCATAATGCTAAAATACGTTTCATAGTTTTTACTCCTTAATTGAATCCACACATTACTCGATTTTTTCTTTTTGAGGTAATGTGATTTTTCAATTATGGGATAAATAAATATGATCACGGAATTGAGAATGCTTGTTAAATAATGGTTTCTAATATTGCAAGGAAATATTGCGGCGGCTTAGGGCGTGAATACCAGGCTAGAGATAGAGAATGTTCAAATATCTTTCCTGAATTTAATTTAATTAAATCACCTGTTTTAAAGTAGGGAGCAGCAAATTCTTTAGTAAGTGTCCCATACCCATAACCGCTCAAAAACATTTTACAGAGTGATTCGTTTCGATTGACAAATAATCTATCGGTTTGTGAAAATTTTAAAAGATCAAATTGTTTAAGATAGTTTAATGTTGTTTTATCTGATTCATCAAAATCAATGATTCGCTCTGTTTTGATGATATCCAATAATTTTCTGCTTTTCCATTGACTAGTACAAACTAATAAATATTTTTCTGGCGTAATTGTTTTAAATTCCATATCACGAGTAATTTTATCCGGGTCAAAAATTGCAAATTGACTGGCGCCACAACGTAGCTGTGTGATAATATCATTTGTATCATTAATATCGAATGTGATATATAGCATTGGGAATTTTTTCATAAGTGCTAAGCAATTTGGGATGATCCGAGAAATCATAATACTGGATGGCCCTGATATTTTCACTCGTTGAATTTGATCTATCCCTGCATTTGCTATATTTGCCAGTGTTTCATTGCTATAATCTGACACGACGTGACAATAACGTAAAAGCTGTTCTCCTTCAGATGTCAAATGCATGCCTTGTCGAGTTCGAATGAATAAGGTGATTTTTAGTTTTTGCTCTAGCGCATGAATTCTTTGTGTCATTGCAGCTTGAGAGATATGTATGGCACGTGCACCTGCGTGTACTGACTTGTGATTAGCTACTGCCATGAATGCTTCTAATTGTGTGCTTAATAATCCAATATATTTATTCATAAGGAAATTACTTCAAAATAATCCTGTTAAAAATAAAGTTTTTATAAAAATCATTTTTTAGTTTCATGAATTTTCTGCTTTCTTTATTAGGGTTTGTTTAAACTGTTTTATCTGTCCCTCAAGGGTTGCTTTTTCTTATGATATAAAACTAAAATCATCACGTAAAGTTTGTATTTTATCGTCTGCTTTCGCCAAGGATTTTTCTAGAATAGTTATTTTCTCATCATAGGCTGCCAACTTAACCTTTGTTTCAATGATTGATTGCTTCTTTACTTCGAGGTCAAGCGATTGACCTTGATATTGTTTTGTCAGCTTAACATGTTCTTGTGATAATATATGATACTTAGTTTGTGTCTCATGAGCTGCTTGATTTAATAATTCATGTTTTAACTGCAATTTCTCAAGTATCTGTTGAGCCTGTTCATACTGAGCTTGGTAAGATGATTTTTCAGCCGTCATGCTTGCTATTTGATGTTGTAATTGCGAGATTCTTTGCTCATATTCATTACGCTGTTTTTCCATGTTGAGCGATTGCTCTTGACGCAATTGCTGGGTGGCGGTTTGGTAATGTTCAAGATTATGCTGAACATGTTTTAGTAACTGGTTCAACCGTTGAATCTCACTTTGTTGTTCCTGTCGATGCGATTTTTGTTATGTGGCACGCTCAGTAATTTTTGCCTTTTCTTGTTGTTCTAAGGCTAACAAACTCTGTAGTTCGGTTATCATTTTTGTTTGATGATGTAATTAGTTGGTAATGCTGTATCTCTAAAAATGTATATTGCTGCTGAGATTGCGTTAATTGTTGCTGAATTTATTTTACTTTCTCATCCGCTTCACATTAGTAATCATAGGCTTTTTGTTCGACCGTATCGCGTAATCGTTTCCATAGGCCTTTGATCAGTTCTAATAATTCGCTCGGGATGGCTCCATCGCTGCTACGCGCGATGCTCTGTTGGCTGTGCCAATCCCTAAGGTGCTGGACAATCGTGCTTTTACTGCCTTATCCAATAATAAGGTGGACATTATCAACGGTTGGACTTTTCTCTTTGTTTTGCATTTCTTATGTGGCTTGGGAAACTTCTTCATATGAAACGCCAATACATTCCATAATTATTCTTTATATTATTTAATACTAAATAACGGTATAATTGAACATTATGTTATTTGAAATGATGGAATTCATGAAGGAACTACTTCATGGCTGGGTAGTTTGGTTATGAATCCACGCTACCGTGGCCGTAAAGTAGGTGAGGTCTTAATCATACTGTCAAAGAACAAGCGAAGGCATTAGGTTATCCAGTGTTATACTGATTGGCCTTTGATCCAACATTCCTGAATGGTATGGCAAACCAGGTTGGGTAAATATTGGCGAAGACCAATTATTTTGGCATCCGATTACAGTGATGAGTATTAATTTATGATCATGAGTTTACTCAGTCTTATTTTTAAAATATCAAGTTGAAATATTCGAGAAATCCAATGAGACAATCAATAGAAAAATACGTTTTTACATCCAAAAGATTAGGGTATAGATTACTTCAAGAAAACGATTTTAATGATTATTTCAAACTAGACAGCAATCCAGAAGTTAGAAAATTTTTTCCAATCGGAACATTAGACTCTGAAAGAATTAAATCAAATATAAAAAAGAATATTGATTTTTTTGAAGAAAATGGATTCGGGATATTTATTGCAATTGAATTAGCAACAGGTGAATTTGTTGGTAGATGTGGCTTTGGACAGATACCCACTGGAGAAATTGAGGTTGGATATGTCTTTTTACCTGATTTTTGGGGTAAAGGGCTCGCTACGGAAGCATTAGTTGCTTTAATAGATTGGGCAAAACAAAATTTAATAGCTACCGATACGGTTATCGCATTTACTCCAACAAATCATATTGCATCGCAACGTTGTATGCAAAAAGCAGGAATGGAATTTTATAAGAAGGATTTAAAGGATAGGGAAGAGTGCGTATTTTATAAGATACAACTTAGATAATCTGGTAGCGGTCATTTTTTTGAAATTTATAAAAAAATGGGTTCACAATTCAGTTCGAGCGAAAGGTAAAACATGAAATTAATGATGCGTGAATTACAGTTCTCTGATAAAAATATGTTTTCGGATAGCATGCAGCGTAGCAAACCATTATATGACCAATGGATGACAGCTCCTTTGACACATTCAGAGTCTCTATAAAAATCTCCCATAGTGGGTGTCCAACGATCATTTTCTACAAGTTCTGAAATTCGCAAATACATACCATACAAGGCATTCATGATAAATAGAATTCGAGCATGCTGTTCATTGTCTTCATACGCCATCATTTCAGCAGTTTCAATCACATAACCCCATTGCAATTCAGATAGCCGACGGATGAGCTGTGATGATTTTTTCTTTTTAAAAAATTTACTTTTTTGCCACAAGTAGGGTCGGATTGATTAATGTGTATTCTTCCTGAATGAGATAATTATAAAAACTGCCAAGGATTGCAAATAAAGCCCTAAACGCTTTCTCTGATAATTCATAATCTTTCTTATTTGGCTCAATACCTGATTTGGTTTCTGTTTTGGAAATTTTAACGACAAATGGCCGCCATTTTATATTTGGAATTTTTTCACCGTTTTTCTCAAAAAAACGATCTTCTACCGTCGTTGCAATCCAAGATACAGGTGGATTTTGGCAAAATGCTAAAAAAGCTTCAAACTCAGCACGTTTAATTTGTTTGACAGTCTTGTTCGCTTTAAAAAAACACCACTGTAAAAATCGCTCAATATCTCGGCGATACGAATTAAATGTATCTACGCTACCGCGATAGCTTAATAAAAAATCTTTTGCATGTTTATAATCTTCTTGATATGCCTTATTTAATTTCGGTTTATAGTTTTCTTTTTTTAACATGGCTTGTAAGCCATCAAATAAGGGCGTGAGTTTGATTCTTTCCATAAGATAGTTCAACCAATAATGATTGTGTATTAAAATTTACTAAACTTATCAAATGATGGTCCTGCCATTAATCTGGCAAGATCATTTTCTACATAAAATCTTTCGCCAATTAATAAAGAGTTTTTTTCTGTAAGTACAACATTAATTCTATAAGCACGATTTGGATCATGAGGTTCTTTCAGATAGATGTCATATTCTAAACATGCGCTATCAGCACCCCAACACTCATTAATCAAAGTATGAGATTTTATTAATGGAAAGAAATAATCAAAATGATCTCGATAAAACTGGCGTATATTTTCTTTACCTTCTAGCCTCAATCGATCAGGATGAAACTCATAGATAGGATGATCAACAAGAGTGGCTAAGACGCCTTCTAAATCTAATTTAGTTTCTAAATCAGCGTGTTTCTTCACAAGATTGCAAGTGGAAACAATCTCAAAGCAAACACGCCACACAAATCAAATATTGATTGCCAAACTTCTTACATTTCAAACAGACAAATCATTTATACAAATACAATTGCAAAAAATTCTAGAAAAAAAGGTAAGATTATCTAGCAATCCTGTATATTTATTTCATGAAGTGCTTTGCTATAGCGCAGAACACAAATTGATGCTGCTTGGTTATTCCTCTATCCAAAAATTAATTGGGCCTATTATAGTGGAAGAAGAACAGCGGTTAGGTGAATTGCTAAAAAAACATCTACCACACAATGACTGGAAACTAATTGAAACAACAATAAGCAAAAATGAAAATGAATACATTTTAACAGCGCTTAAAAGAGATCCAAAAAGCTTTAAACAAAAGCAAATTAAAGAGGAAATTAAAAAACTCAACGATCATGAAGCGCTATACAAGATGGCAATAAATGTTTTGCCGAAATTGAATATCGCTAATCAAAATATTTCGTATTACGCTAGCCTTGCCGAGCACTACCCTATCAGTAATTTAAAAAAATTGTCGCCAACAAAACAAGCGATTTATGTACTGTGTTATGCGTACCATCGACATCAGAAAATAAACGATAACTTGATTGTCAGTTTCATTCATTATCTTGAAAAATTCAAATCAGAAGCAAAAGGCAATGCTCGCGATAAAATACTTGATGATAAACTTGAAATCAATGATGATACGAAAAACGCAGCGCTTGTATTTCGTTTCTTTGATGATGAAAATATATCGGATAAAGAACCATTTGGAAGTATTAGAAGGAGAGCCAGAAAATACGTTAAAAAAGGCAAGTTTAATGTTGTGGCCGATTATTTACTGGGTCTATTATTCGATTTACAAGGAATAAAATGGGATAAGATCGCTCAACTGAAGAAAAAAATTATCACTAATCTTCGACCTATTTTTAAAGTATTGAAATTAAGCGGTGACAGCAACCAACAGCACCTGTTGTTAGCCATTGCGTTCCTAAAAAACTATTTTCAATCCTCATCCAATGATAGGAAGGCGCTCATTAAAAACGCACCCATCAAATGTATACCCAGTAATTGGAAAAGTCATTTAATGAAAAATGGCACAGTAGATATGGCAAAATATGAATTTATGATTTATCAACTCATCGCTGAACAAATTGAAACAGGCCGTGTCTATCTTGAAAACTCTATTTCATTTAAAAGCTTGTCGTCGCATCTGGATTGAGCTCCAGCATATCAATAAAAATATCCGCGGTATGGGCATGCGCCTTAATTTTGCCGTTCAACTAAAAACATTTCAGCGATTAGGATACTTTCCCAAATTAACCGCTGTGCCATTCGTCATTATTGATCATATTAAAAAATGCTTAGGAATATTTGATGATGATATTACATTTCATTATGAACATAGCACTACGTTATATCGACATCGAGATCATGTGTGCGCTTATTTAAAAATAACGCGTTGGAAAAAGAATAAAAAAAGAAAATCAGCAGGAGAACCGATCCACCCAGGGCGACATCTAGCGACTCGAATTGCTTATCAAGCAGCCCAAACAATGAATTATCCAGCTGATATTATCAACGTTGTGATTGAGGAGCTTATTCATCATCATTATGAATTACCTACATTCGATCAAATTAATCGTTTGGTTAAACATACCCGAGCGCTTGTTAACAGAAAGATATTTAAAAATATATTTAAACAACTAGATTCGAATTTGATTAATATGTTGGATGATCTGTTTTTCTTAAAATCAGGCCATAGTAAAACAGGTTATAATAGCCTAAAACGATTACCAAAAAATCCAACCATCACGCATTTTAAAGAATTACTAGCGCATCACGATTGGTTGATGTCATTTGGTTTTGTAGAGAATTATTTACAGGACATTTCGAAAATCAAATTACAGCAGTTTTCTGCTGAGGCAAAATCATTAGATGCAAGTGATTTTAAAGAAATGAATAGCAATCGCCGTTATGCATTAATCATTTGTCTGATTCATCATGCACAACGTCGTGCAAAAGATGCTTTGGCAATAATGTATTGCAGAACAATTGGCAAAGATGCACAAAAAGGCAAATGAGAAACTCAAATTATTACGCGAACAAGAAGAAGAAAAAACGAAACGTTTGCTTGGTGCTTTTTATGATGTATTAGTGGTATGTAAAGAAGATAACTCGCCCGATATTATGGGTAATAACATTCTCAAAACAATGTCTGATCACGGTGGTATTGGAGCATTGTACAGTGAATGCGAACAAATTGTTGCTTATCATAGCGACAATCCTTTTATTTCACTATGGGATTACTTCGCACCGAAACGAAGGACATTTTTGAAATTAGTACGCATATTTAAATTTCAAACATCCTCTCAAAATCAATCATTGATCAATGCTTTGAATATCATGTTGAGCAGCGATGGAGAATTACCAAATAATATTGATATTTCATTTGCACCTAAAGAATGGCAGAAATTAATTATTAATGAAAACAAAAATGCTAAACGGTATTTTGAAATGGCGATCTTTTCCTGCATCGCCAACGAACTGCGCTCTGGTGATATTTATATTAACGGAGCAGAAACATTTTCGGATTATCGTAAAGAATTGTTGGATTGGAATTCATGCAAGCCATTAATAATGGAGTATTGCAATGAAATTGGCATTCCCGATAACGGGAATGATTTTGTAAAAATGTTACGTAATAACCTATCTTTGATTGCTAATCGAGTAGATAAGCAGTATCCAACTTTAGCTGAATTAGAAATAGATGAGCGCGGAAACCCTACATTAAAGAAAAGATCACAAATACAACGTAGCTCTCAAGCAGTTTGGTTATCACAGGAAATTAGAAACCGAATGCCCGAAAGAAATATTTTGGATATTTTATGTAATACACATCATTACGCAGGATGGGCACATGAATTTGGCCCAATTACTGGCTTTGATTCTAAACTGAATGACCCTATTGAAAGATACATTTTAACAAATTTCACCTACGGAATTCGTCTAGGGCCAACCCAGGCAGCAAAACACATAAAAGCCAATATCACTGCGCATATGCTCTCATGGGTTAATCGTCGTCATGTTACGCCATCGTTGTTGGATAAAGCGCTTACGAAGCTAATAAATTATTCTAATACGTTTCAAATTCTCAAAGCGTGGGGAACAGGAAAATCTTGTGCAGCAGATGGCTAGTAAGACATTAGGTTTTGTATGGTGGCGATGACTCTTTTTGTTTTAAAGACAAGTAACTTTACACTTAGTGAGTGCTTATGTGGGATTCAGGAAGGAATCCCGGCACGGAGTCCTATAGGAGCAATTCTTTTTTCCGCACTACTTTTTCAAAAACGATCCAAGATAAAATGGACGAACCAATAAATACGAAAGCCAAAGGAATTTGATTTTGATGAGGAAGGTACGAAACTAACGTACCAATGACAGCAGCGCCGCTGATTTGCATGAACCCATACACAGCACCTGCATAACCTGCCATTTTTCCAAAAGGTGCGAATGCACCAGCAAAAGCACTCGGCCAAATAAAAGTAACTCCAAAATAAAATAAGATCATGGGAGCGACAATAACAATCAGATTAATACCAAATAATAATTTACCAATAAACATTAAAAAACCTGCGATAATCATAATAACGAATCCGCTTCTAAGCATGTAAGCAGTGCCTAGTGTTGTCACAAATCTTCCATTGACCCAACCACCGAATGCGGTTGCCAGGCCGCCAACAAATAAAGCAATCCAACCAAATTCGACGGGGCTTATGCCAACAATATTAATTAATAAAACAGGACCTATAGCAAACCAAGAAAAAAAAGCGCCATAACATAAAAAAGTGCAAACGGTATATCCCATAAAAATTGGACTTGAAAAAATATGTTTGAATGAGTCGATGATAAATCTTACTTTCAATCTGTCAACATGATGATGTGCGCTTGTTTCTTTAAATAATATGATTACCATTAATAAAGTAGTGAATGCATAAATTGATAAAAAAATAAAGCTAGCTCTCCAATTGAAATATTCTTGCAAATAACCGCCCAAGGCAGGCGTTGCAGGCACAATAAAGGTAACAAAAATTGAAAAATAAGCGCCATATTTTGCAAGTTCAGCACCTTCAAACGTATCTCTAAAGATAGAGCGCCAAAGGGATGCGCATGCGCCCGCGCCGCATCCTTGAATGACTCGTCCTATGATTAATACCTCAATGGTGGGTGCGAAAAGACTGATTAAATCCCCAATGAGTAAAATGATCAAACCCCCAGTCAATGGAATTTTACGACCAAACCCTTCAGAGATCGGGCCATAAATTAATTGAGAAACCGCAAGTCCAAACATAAAAACTACCATGCTTAATTGCACTTTTGTAATTGAGGTTTGTAAATTACTGGCGATAGCGGGCAAACTCGGCGCATAAATGTCAGAAGCAATTTGTGCCGCGCATCCCACTAATAAAATAATTGGAAACAATATTCTTTTCGAATTCATAAAATGCTCATTTATTTAAATATCAACTATTGACTAACCAGCCAATTTAAATATAATACTATAAATTGACTGGTTAGTCAATCATGAGAGGATAAAAAATGAGTCGAGTAAAATCACCTACACCACATTTGAGAGCGTCTCCTACGAGGGCTAAGATTTTAAAATCAGCACGTGATTTATTCGTAGAATTTGGTTTTGATGGCGTCTCAATTGGAACTATTGCAAAAAAAGCAAGGATAAATCATAGTCTTATTTTCCATCATTTTGGTAATAAACAAAATTTATGGAAAGCAGTCAAACAAAATATTGTTGCGGAAACCAATACACTCTCTCCAACTTTGCCAGAATTAAATCAGCCCTTTTCTGCTTTTTTAAAACAATTAGTTACGCTTAATATTTCTTTTTATCGCAACAACCCAGATATTATTCGGATGATCTCTTGGCAGCGATTGGAACACAAAAACAAAAATGACATTGGCGTGACATTGTCTCTTGAATCAAAATTGTGGCTTGCTGCTTTAAAGCATTACCAAGAGAAGGGTGAGATCAATGGAAAATTGAAATTGGAATTTGTGCTTACCTATATTTTATCTGTGATCAGCTCCGCTGCAATAGATCCAAATATTTTTATTAAAGAAAATCCGAATCTTGATTCTTATTGCAAATTTTTGGTTGAGATGTTGTTAAAATCGTTTAGTTAATTGACGTTAATCTAAGGAGGTTGTATGTTAAAAAAATTAATCACTGTTTCTATGTTATCTGTGACGCTCATGATAACGCCGACTTTACTTTTTGCTGACTCTAAATTGGATTGTAGATCTTATTCAAACACTGAGAAAAATAACATTGAACTCGTAAAAAAAATTTTCAATACCAATGTTTGGAAACCAGGAAAAAGCGAAGCCGAGTTTGCAAAAATCTATTCTAAGGATTTGGTATTTTATGGAAATGGTTCTACAGAAAATTATGAAAAATTTAAAAATCACATGAGTAAAAACGTGGATTTTTGGGAATGGAACCAAATTCGATTTGAGGATATTTTTGCAAAAGGTGACAAAGTAATTGCAAGAATACATGTCAAAGCAAAAAGCAAGAAAGGAAAAATTTATGAACTTGATTCAATGGAGTTATTCGAAATAAAGAATAATCATGTTGTTCGTTGGTGGGAAACTTCTTATCCTGATTGGCGGCAAATGGTTAAAGAATCGGGAGAGGCATATTAAATTTGTTGGGAGTTTTTCTACGTTCTACCAAATCTATATCAATCGTCAATGAAGATGCGAAATTACGTGCATTGAACTGAATAATATAGTAAAAAGCTGTCATGGAAAAGATATTTACTGCAAGGAAACGAGAAAAACTAATCCAACATCACCGCAAGGAACGTGACAAGCGTATTTGCGATCGAATTAAAGCCGTTCTCGCATACGATGATGGTTACAGTTATTCTGAAATTGCACGAATATTATTACTTGATGATGAAACAATCCGCCGTCACATTGAAGACTACCAACGAGAGTAAAAACTAAAGCCAAACAATGGTGGAAGTGATAGTAATCTTACAGATAAAGAATCTCGTGAATTAATAGAACATGTTGTGGAAGTCACTTACCTTCATGTAAAAGATATTTGTCAGTATGTTTTACAGAATTACAGAAAAAATATAGCATGAGCGGCATGAAAAAATGGCTACATGCGAATGATTTTTGTTATAAGAAAGCCCATGGCGTTCCAGCAAAAGCAGACAAAGAAAAACAGAAAAAATTTATTGAATACTACAATCGATTGAAGAAAAAAGCTGGCAAAAAAGAGCCTATTTACTTTGCAGATAGCGTACATCCTCAGCATCAAACACAATTAACGTATGGATGGATTCCAAAGGGAGAACAAAAGGAAGTTGCAACGACTGCTCAGCAAAAGCGATTAAATTTTATAGGTGGAATTTCCTTAAATGGGTATCGATTTACTTACCATCAAACTGACAAGGTTAATGCATACAGTATTTGTGATTTTCTCTGGAAATTACGCAAAGACAATCCTGGAAAATTTTACGTTCATGTGATTTGGGACAATGCAAAACCTCACAGAGATGATGAAGTTAGTGCTTTTGCAAAAGAACTTGGCATTAAATTACATTATCTACCTCCTTACTCGCCTAATCTAAATCCTGCTGAACGAATGTGGAAGCTAATGCATGAAAGTGTTAGGTACAATAAATATTATGGAAAATTTTCTGAATTTACTGAAGCAACGTTAGGATTTTTTAAAAGCATCGGCAGGGAGAAGCGAATTTTACGTGAGCGTGTTACAGACAATTTTCAAATTGTGCATTCACCTTTGTTCGCATCTTGAAGTGTAATGGGTATAGATGTAGAGTCTCAGATAAACAATAAATTGGAATAGTTCCGACGTGATGTGACACTCAGTTGAATAAATTGAGGTTATCCGTTTTAATGATTGTGTCTAATAACCGTTAAAACATAAGGAATAACCTCATGTTGCATACTAATGAAAAAATCATTAAAAATAAAGTTGGATCAATCAATTTAGCCCAAGAATTAGGAAATATTTCAAAGCTTGTAAGATAATGGGCTATTCTCGAGAAACTTTTTATCGTTATCAGGAAGCAGTTGAGCAAGGCGGTGTTGAGGCTCTACTCGAGAAAATTCGTCGTAAACCAAATATTGTAAAAATCGCTCAATATCTCGGCGATACGAGTTAAATGTATCAACGCTACCGCGATAGCTTAATAAAAAATGTTTTGCATGTTCGTAATCTTGTTGAAATGCCTTATTTAATTTCGGTTGATAGTCTTCGTTCTTTAACATGGCTTGTAAGCCATCAAATAAGGGCGTGAGTTTGATTCCTTCCATAAGGCAGTAACTCATAGTGATTATGTATTAAAATTTAGTAAACTTATCAAATGATGGCCTCGCCATTAATCTGGCAAGTTCGTTTTCAACATAGAATCTTTCACCAAAAAACGTACGGCGAGCATTGAATCGTGGCGAAGCGTATCATAAACTGCGACGCGCTATAGCCAAAGTTCATGGCCAAAAATTTCGTGGCAAGAATGATCAAGAGATTGAGCTGTGGAATGAATGTTCGCGGTTGATGGCAAATTGTATGATTTATTACAATGCAAAATTGTTAAATGCCATGCTTGAAAAATTGCAGAAAGAAAAAAGTGAAAAATTAATCGATCAACTTAAATACATATCGCCAGCAGCATGGATTCACATTAATCTTTACGGCTATTACTCATTTGAAGAATTGGAACAAGATTGCGACATGAATAAGCTTGCAGGATCGATAAATATGATGGCAGTACTGTAAAATGGCTAATTTATTCTAGGAGGTAGGATCACGTTATGCTTTTTCGGGGTCTTCCTATAGGCTACCTACGTACGGCTAAGGGAGAGACACCAATCTGCTAAAAACAAGCCTATATTAATTAATTGATACCTGAACCTAAGAAACTTTTGAACCGCTTATGCAGTTGGAGCCTAAATTAACATGCTTATCAATTTTGCGAAGTAAATGGTTATTTAGGATTAGCGATTCGATATCAAAATAGTGAAAAAGTTGATGCTGATATTGTTGTTGGCCTTGCATATTTATCTCTAAATTGGAATGAATTAAAATTTCTGCTATTATACCAGCATGTTAAACTTTGTATAATAAATAATGGGTTTTCAACAAGCCCGATCCTTTTCGTTATTAACAACGAATAAAATATTTCATGATATTTTTTGACAGGAAAAATGACTTTAGATAATTAGTTGCTACACATTTCTATTTATCCGAAAACAAAAAATAGAGAGTTCAGATGATTTTTTTAATATATGTTACAGTTCAAAATTTAATATTTAGAAAATAAATTCAAAAGGAGATACTTGTGACAAATTCTCGAACTGAAGATAAAATGGAATTTTTATCTAAAAACCCAGAAAAATTATCTTTAGAAAGAGATACTTATGATGTGGTCACCTTAGAAAATAAAAGAAACGTTGGCATATCCAGAAACATCAAGTTACATCGAGAATCTGTTCGCCTTGGAAAATATTTAGATACAGGAGAAAATATTGTAGTAAAAATTAGAGATCTGGTATCTCATAGACAAGAAGTAGATATACTCAAGAAGTTAAACAAATTAAAAGATATTTATAAATATGATGTAAATACGACCTATGTTTTTGAAAAACTTGAATTTGAAGGACGATATGATAATTTGGAAACTTACATTAATACAAGAGAAGGTAGTAATAATCCTTTAACTGTTATTGAAAAATTACATTTATCTATTAGTATTATCTCCAGTATAAAATCGCTACATGATTTAGGTATTAGTCATAATGATTTAAAACTTGATAATATGATTTTTAATTTCAATTCGTTTGAAATTGAATTAGTTGATTTTCAACATGGAAAAATCAACTCAGAATTTTCAGTAGATTTATTTTATATTAATGAAATTTTATCTAATTTTTTCAATTTTGAACCTTTTATTAAAACTAATTTTAATATATCTACTACCAGTGATTATAATAATCTTATTTCTAATTTAAATAATGAAATCGAGTTTCAAAGTGAGTTAAATCAATTCGATAATTTGGAACCTATCTCAATTTTAAAAAATAAAATTAAACTTTTATTTAGCATAAAAAACCTAACATTATCAGCATTTAAAACTGATGATTTTGAAAAATTATTTTCTGTTTTAAATAAATTAGATCCTAATTATTCTAAAGAAACAGGTATTTGGTTGGAAAAATTAAAAAAAATAAATGAATTAAACAAGGAGTGGCTAGAATTATTAATGAAAGGAATGAGTACTGACGAAATTACAATTAATAGAAAACAAATTAATAAAGAAATTATTGAGTTAATCTCTAATAAATTATCTATCGAAATGAATGCATTACATCAGGGTCTGTCATTAGCCAAACAGAAAAAATTAACTCTCTTTTAAAGTGAAATGGCGAATCAAAAGGTATAAATCTTTAGATTTTGTCATCAGAGGAAATACGGCAAAGAAAGTTTATGCCGAAAAAGAGACCAATGGAAAAAAATCCATTTAGCAATAGATTTAAATGAGCAACAGATTCTTTCTATGGTTTATACCAAGAGTAATATAAATGGTTGTGAGGTTATCTCTGAGCTGAGTAAAAATATAGAAGGGAAAGTTAGCAAAGCAATAGCAGATGGAGCATATGATACAGAAGAGGCACATCAATTAATTGATGATTGGGGAGCTCAGGCCGTCATACCGCCAGCTATAACCAGTAAGGCACAACAGGAATTAAAAAGTAAAAAATCCTATAAAGAATATTTAAAACAAAGAGATACCATAATAAATAGGATAAGGAAAGAGGAAGATTTTAAAACGGGTTTGAAGCAATGGAAAATAGAGTCGGGCTATCATCGAAGATCTCTTATAGAAACTTGCATGTTTAGATTCAAAAGGATTTTTGGATTTTATCTTCAGCAAAAAGTGGAAACTGGCCGTAAAAATGAGATTATTGCAAAAGTTAATATGTTAAATAAAATGTCCTTGCTAGGAATGCCGCAACGTTCTGTACGGTGATTTCTTGGATTTTCAAAGGGTTAGACCGCTTTATTCGCTGCTATTTATGCAACAAGCCCCACATCAAACAAAAGCCATTAACAAACTTAGGAGCCAAGGAGTAGATATCCCAATTGAAATACTAACCGGGATCGCTCCATATTGGACAGAGCATATTAATCGATTCGGCGCATTTCATCTAAATATGGATAAGATGGCGACCAAAATTGAATATGATTTACAATGAAGAACATGAATAAATGGAGTCAACCAGTGGAGTCAGAGATTTGCCCCCTTTTGACCAGGATGGGAGCCGAACCTCAAACTGTAGAGATACGCTTTACAGCAGAGAAGTTTGAACTTATTAATGGTAACAATGAGCTCCTAGCTTTTGGCGAGCGTTCTTCTGAAACTGGCTAAGATTATAAAATCGACTAATTTATGATCAGGCAGTTTGGAGGGCTTTTGTAAAACGCCACAATTAGTGTTTGAAATAGTCTAATTAAG
>JAHCAO010000049.1 GCA_019634835.1 Gammaproteobacteria bacterium | reverse complement strand
GATAGGTCGAATGTAACCTGACTCTAGTTTGTTACAATGAACTACTTCTTTAATTGCCGTAATAATATCTTCTTTTGAGTAAGACAAATGCATTTTTAAGGCTTCAGTTGAATAAATAAGGCGCTCAACATGATCATTTAACCGAAAAATTGCTGGTCCCTGTGGGGTATTATAAAATCGGATACCTTCAAATGCTCCACCACCATAATGTAGTGTGTGCGATAAGACATGAATTGTTGCTTCTTCCCAGGGGATGAGTTTTCCGTTTTTCCATATCATTTCTGTTGTTTGCATCATATTCTGTCTCCTCTACTCATCAGTAACGCAACCTAAATTGGCAGGCGAAACATTTTTAATGTATTTATATAAAGTACCTTGCTGTACCTTATAAGCAGGCATGCACCAGGCTGCTCGTCTTTTTAAGAGTTCTTCTTCTGTCAAATCAACATGAATACTATTTGCATTTGCATCAATGATGATTCGATCCCCCTCTTTTATTAAGGCAATTGGTCCACCCACCTGCGCTTCTGGTGTGATGTGTCCAATGATAAAGCCATGCGATCCTCCTGAAAAACGACCATCGGTAATTAATGCAACCTGGTTACCTAGACCCGCTCCCATAATGGCTGATGTAGGTTTCAACATTTCTGGCATTCCAGGGCCACCTTTAGGGCCAACATAACGAATGACAATCACATCACCTGCTTGAATTTGATTTTTTTCCAAGGCCTCGATCATTGCATCTTCTGTATCAAAAACACGGGCAGATCCAGAAAACTCCAAACCTTCTTTGCCTGTTATTTTGGCAACAGCGCCTTCTGGTGCTAAATTACCTTTGAGTATCTGTAAATGACCAGTGGTTTTAATTGGATTTTGTAAAGAGTGAATAATGGACTGTCCTTGTGTCAAATCAGGAAGTGACTCAAGATTGGAGGCCAAGATTTTTCCGGTAACAGTCATACAATCACCATGTAATAATCCCGCCTTCAATAACATTTTCATGACAGCAGGCGTTCCACCAACACCTTGTAAATCTGCCATTTCATAACGTCCGCTTGGTTTGAAATCAGCTAATAAAGGCACACGATCACTCATTGCTTGAAAATCATCTAATGACAGAGGAACATTCACGGCTCTTGCCATAGCCAATAAATGAAGAACAGCATTAGTTGAGCCACCCAAGGCAATAACTAGTACCATCGCATTTTCAAAGGCAAGACGTGTCATAATGTCTTTTGGTTTTATATCCAGTTCCAGTAATCGACGTATAGCCTGACCTGCATCAAGGCATTCCTGAAGTTTTTCAGGGGATTCGGCAGGTGTCGATGAGCTGTAGGGCAAACTCATACCCAATGCTTCAATCGCACAAGCCATTGTATTCGCTGTATACATACCTCCACAGGCACCGGCACCTGGGCAGGCATGACGAACAATTTTTTGACGTTGTTTATCATCTATCTCACCACTAAGGTATTGCCCATAGCTTTGAAAGGCAGAAACGATA
>JAHCAO010000048.1 GCA_019634835.1 Gammaproteobacteria bacterium | reverse complement strand
ATTTGGGCGTTATTGTCCGCAATATCCGATCAATGAAGTATCGATACAGGAGAGTAAATAATGACGAGTTTATTAAAAATTAGTGTGGCGCTCCTAGGGGTTCTTACTTTATGTGCTTGCCATCATAAAAATCCATTAACCACACATACCAAGCAAGACACGTTTAAGTTTCTTCTAAATGCATCAGCGAACGCAGAAAAAAGGCTTCATATCCCGACACAAAAGGACTCATATGGTTTTGCCTATTTAGAGTGCATGAATGGTAAGGCTAGCCCCGATTTATCTTGCGGTGCACTGTATCAGGAGATGGTTTCTTTTGCCAAAGAACAGCATACAGGTTTTGAACAGTTAAGCCTCAAGGATATTACTGATTCGAATGTATTTGCATCGCTGGCTGAGGATTATGCCGAATACGCGGCTACTCATGAACCACACCTCCTTAGCGAGAGCAAATCATGAGTACCACGTATAACAACTTCATCATTCAATTAGCCAGTGAACTGGATGCAATAACCCATAAATTTGTTTTTGATGGCTATAGTGCATTGTCATCTGCGCTGCAAGCCCCGTTAGCCTCGATGATTGTGCTCTACATCGTGCTCAAAGGATATGCCATAGCACGAGGTCTGATTGAGCAACCCCAGAACGAACTGCTTCGTTTCAGCATTCGAGTGGGATTAATTTACCTATTCGCTATGAATTGGGATTTTTTCTCATCTCATGTGTGCGATTTATTCATTGGCGGAAGTGAAACGATTGCAACCAAACTGATGCTTGCCCTAAATAAACACGGCTTAGGCAACTCCATTAATCAAGGATTACAAAATGTCTTAGATGAAATATCGATGCTGGGTTGTGATTTATTTGAAGCAGGCTCTTTAAGAAAACTCACACCCTACTTTGCCGGAATGATGGTGTTTCTATCAGGGAGCTTGACGGTTGGCTTGGCCTTTATTGAAATTGTTATTGCAAAGCTCATGATGGCTGTTCTTTTGTGTACCGCGCCATTGTTTATTGTATTCACCCTCTTTGAACAAACTAAATCCTTTTTTGAACGCTGGCTTGGAGTACTGGCTGGTTTTTCGTTTGTGCTTATCCTTGTATCCAGTGTAGTTGGCCTGTGCATTCACTTACTGCATTGGGTCACTTCATCGTTTACAAGTAATGATAATCCGGTCACCGCAGCTATTTGGATACCTATTTTCATTGTGGCATGCCTGTGTGTGATGGGTATTCTTCAAGCGGTCAATATAGGCAAAAGCATTGGCGGCTCGGTATGTACTTCCTCTGGTGTTGCAATGGTCGGAGGATTCATCGCGGGTGCTTTAAGCAGCAGTCGCCTTGCCCAAAAAAGCATGAGTAAAGCAGGTAAAGGATTAGGCTCAAGCGCTTCCTCACTTGTTCACGGCGGGCATCAGACAAAAAATGCGGCTACTCAGTTATTTAAACAACTCCATAAAAACTTAAGAAGAGGTGCTTCATGAACCAACACCCATCATTAACAC
>JAHCAO010000047.1 GCA_019634835.1 Gammaproteobacteria bacterium | reverse complement strand
CAGAATTTAAAGAGGACAGACAAGCTTATGTCGATCTTCTTTGTCACGAAATGTTGCCTGCTGTATGTGAAGCAGAGTTGGCTGATGCTGTAGATGTATTTTGCGAGTCGATTGGCTTTTCATCAAAACAAACAGAGCAAATATTTCTAACTGCGCGGGAATTGAATTTGCCTATTAAATGTCATGCAGAGCAATTATCAAACCTTGGAGCAAGTCAGCTTGCGGCGAAATTGGGTGCTTTGTCTTGTGATCATTTAGAGTTTTTAGATGCAAAAGGTGTTCAAGCTATGGCAGAGGCCAATACAGTTGCTGTATTGCTTCCTGGAGCTTATTATTTTCTGCGTGAACAACATAAACCACCTGTAGATCTTCTGCGCCAAGCAGGGGTGGGGATGGCTGTTGCTACTGATTGCAATCCTGGATCGTCGCCTACAACATCGTTACGTTTAATGATGAGTATGGCATGCCAATTTTTTTCTTTAACTGTTTCTGAGGTTTTAGCAGCTGTTACCAGTCAAGCAGCAAAAGCATTAGGATTACAAAATGAGGTAGGAACGATTGCTCCAGGTATGGTAGCAGATTTGGTGTGGTGGTCCGTTTGTGATAGTGCTGCTCTTTGTTATTATTTTGCTTTTCCTTTGCCACATCGAATGATGATTGCTGGTGAATGGGTTTCTACTAAAGATAATTTTTGGGAATAAATTATGTTATATGTTCTAAAATCACTGTTTGCTTTAATGCTTTTACTAGGCTCTGTCACACTTTGGGCAATACATCCGATGTCGATAAAAAAAGAGACTGCTGCCTATGCTATTGATGTGAAATATCCTCAGGGATTTCGTGATGCTCGGATCAATGCAACGATACAAGCTTTTATTGAAAAAACAAAAAGAAATTTTTTCAAAGAAATTGCTGGAGATGCTGATGTTCCTGCTGATACTCCAGGTAAATCAGGATTAAATATTACGTATTCCATTCCTTATAAGACCAAACAAGGATTAAGTGTTTTATTTTATATTTCTATTTATCATCGTGGGGCTGCTCATCCTTCAAATTCCGTAGCAGCCTTAAATTTTATTAATGGTAGACAGGCTCAATTATCTGATTTATTTCGTCCAGAAATAGATTATTTAAAACCGATTGCTGATTTTTGCAGAAAAAAAATAAGCTCAAAGAATTTTTCAGATGCAAAATGGATTGCCGAAGGGACAAAACCTACAGCCAAAAATTATCGGATATGGTCATTTTCTGCAAATGGAATAAATATTATTTTTGATACATATCAAGTAGCTGCATATGTGTATGGTCCACAAACTGTGTTAATACCAAAATCATACATTTCAGCTTTATTAAATCAAGAAGTTGCATATCGCGTTTGGAGTAACTAATGGCGGATATTCCTTTTATTGCTGCCGACAATAAGGTCGCAGAACTTACTTTCCGAGTGGTATTTCTTGCAATCATATTAACTGTATTGTTAGCGATGTCGAATGCGTATCTTGCTTTGAAATTGGGGATTTTAACCTCAGCTTCTATTCCTGCGGCAATTATCTCA
>JAHCAO010000046.1 GCA_019634835.1 Gammaproteobacteria bacterium | reverse complement strand
CATTTCAGCTAATTTTTTCTGCAGCAAAGAACACTCATAACGATTTGTGAAATCAAAACCTTTTGAGTTTTTTCGTCCTTGAAATATATCATCAGGAAGAGGAATATTTTGATTCATTTTATGCAGCAAAGTCCGTGCCTTTTCTACAGGGTCCTCTACTAAAGTACTTATTGGTGCATTATCATCAACAATACGATTCACAAAAGAAGAGTTAGCTCCATTCTCTAATAATCGTCGGACCAAATAAGGAAGTAGATCCTCATGAGTCCCTACTGGAGCATAAATACGGCATGGAATTCCATGTCGCTCTGCGGGAACAACTTGTTGATATAGTTCATTCCCCATTCCATGTAAGCATTGAAATTCAAAATCACGATAATCACCGGTTATATTCATAATCATGGCAACAGAATAGGCATTATGTGTAGCAAATTGTGGATAGATAGCATCCGTCATTGTCAGTATTTTTTTCGCGCATGCTTGAAAAGAAACATCGGTAAAGACTTTACGGGTAAAAACAGGATACTCCGCTAAACCTTGCATTTGCGTTTTCTTAATTTCACTATCCCAATAAGCTCCTTTAATTAAACGTACCATAATGCGACGTTTCTTACTTCTTGCGAGCGCAGCTACCCAATCTAATACATAAAAAGCTCTTTTTTGATAAGATTGGACCGCTAGTCCAAATCCATTCCAACTATCCAAACTAGGATCATTAAATACACGTTCCATTACATCAAGCGATAACTCTAAACGCTCAGATTCTTCTGCATCTACAGTTAAAGCAATTCCATATTCTTTGGCCATTTGTGAAAGTGCTAAAAGCTTTAGTGGTAATTCCTCCATAACCCGTTCATGTTGACTTCCATTATAGCGAGGATGTAGCGCAGATAATTTAATCGAAATACCTGGACGTCTGTATACATCTGAATCTTTAGCAGCTTGTTTTCCTATAGCTTCAATTGCTTGTTTATAAGCATCGAAATAGCGTGTCGCATCAATAGAAGTCAGTGCTGCCTCCCCTAACATATCATATGAATAACGGTAGCCTTGAGCTTCTTTCTTTTTGGCTCGAGTCAACGCTTCATTGATGGTTCGACCCATGACAAATTGACGACTCATAATTCGCATTGCTTTATCAACTGCTGTTCTAACTACAGCTTCACTGCTGCGATTAATGAGTTTCATTAATGACTTTGCTAACGTTGTTTCAGCTTTTTCCGGAGTAAGAATCTTACCTGTAAGCATTAATGCCCAAGTTGTCGCATTTACAAAGAAAGAATCACTTTGACCAATATGTGACTTCCAATCACCACCTGATAATTTGTCTTTAATTAAATCATCAATTGTTGCGCTATCAGGAACGCGTAACAATGCTTCAGCCAAGCACATTAAAGCAATTCCCTCATCACTGGATAAAGCATACTGTGTGAGAAATGAATCAATCCCAGTGCTTTTTTTACGTTCGGCTCGGACAGATTCAACTAATTTTGTTGCGCTTTCGTTGATCGAAACTAATTGGTGTTGTTCTAGTGATGCTTTATCACAAAGCTCGGTAATTAGTGATAATTCATCAATACGATAAGCATGATTAATAGCAGCTCTTAATCCTTCAGGTAA
>JAHCAO010000045.1 GCA_019634835.1 Gammaproteobacteria bacterium | reverse complement strand
ACAAAACCACTGTATGAGCTTGTTTTTGCTCCAAGTACAAAGAACTTATCAAATTAAAAAATAATTTCACACCACTTAAAACAGCTGTTGTTCACCCTGTTGATGCACTTTCACTGCAAGGTGCAATTGATGCAGCAGAAGAAAAACTAATTACCCCTATCCTTATTGGCCCACAAGAAAAAATTATTAACGCTGCCAAAGAAGCACATCTCGATATTTCTGCATACGAAATTGTCGCAACAAAACATAGTAATGAATCAGCAGAAATTGCCGTTAAATTAGTAAAAGAAGGCAAAGCAGAAGCAATCATGAAGGGAAAAATACACATGGAGGCAGTTGTAGATAAATTGAATGGCTTACGTACTGCGCGCAGAATCAGTCATGTGTTTTCCATGGAAGCACCGAACTATTTTAAACCTTTATTTCTGACAGATGCAGCCATCAATATTCAACCTACTTTGCAAGATAAAAAAGACATCGTGCAAAATGCAATCGATTTGTTTGCTGGATTAGGACTTGGGCATCCTAAAGTTGCGATTCTTTCAGCAGTTGAAACCGTTAATGAAAAAATTCCATCCACCTTGGATGCAACCGCATTATGTAAAATGGCAGAGCGTGGTCAAATTACGGGTGGCATTGTCGATGGTCCACTTGCTCTTGATAATGCAATCTCAATGGAGTCTGCGCATGAAAAAGGTATTTATTCTCAAGTAGCAGGTGATGCTGACATTCTTGTCGTTCCTGATCTTGAAGCAGGTAATATGCTTTATAAACAAATGACTTTTTTATCGGGTGTTGAAGCAGCAGGTATTGTGATGGGTGCATCTGTTCCTATTATCTTAACTAGTCGCAGCAGTGATGATGAATCACGCAAAGCATCGTGCGCCATGGCATTAGTGTATGCACGTAACAAGGAAAAATTACATGGATGATGTGATCTTAGTGATAAATTCAGGTTCATCAAGCATTAAATTTTCTTTATTTTCTATTCATGGAGAGACCCTAGATTTGCTTTATCATGGGCAAATTGAAGACTTGTATGAATCACCATCTATGACTATTTTAAATTCCAGTCATGCCGAAATTATAAAGCAAACAATTCCTTCACAAGGACATGAGACTGGATTAAAAGCATTTTTTAACTGGTTTGAGCATTTACCAAATCCAATGTCGCTTAAAGCAGTAAGTCATCGTGTGGCACATGGTGGGACATTTTTCTTTCATCCTACCTTGATAACAGATGAAGCAATGAAAGAAATGGCAAGTTTAATTCCATTAGCTCCATTACATCAACCACACAATCTTGAAGCCATTAAAATTATTAAGACTCTTTATCCAAAATTACCACAGATCGCTTGTTTTGATACCACTTTTCATCGGACGCAGGATAAGCTGGCAACACTCTTTGCGATACCGAGATCACTCACAACTGAAGGTGTCATACGCTACGGATTTCATGGCATCTCTTATGAATATATATCTTCAATCATCACAAATCACATTGGCGAGCTAGGAAACAAACGTGTGATCATGGCGCATTTAGGCAATGGCTCAAGCATGTGTGCGATGTATCAGCGAAAAAGTGTTGCAACATCCATGGGTTTTACTGCATTAGATGGACTCATGATGGGCACTCGCTGCGGTCGCATTGACCCAGGCGTTCTTTTATA
>JAHCAO010000044.1 GCA_019634835.1 Gammaproteobacteria bacterium | reverse complement strand
CGGTGCGCCGTTGTAACAAACTCTACGGTGAAACGGATTTCTAAATTAAGTTTGTAATGCTGTGAAAAAGATGGCGGTTGACCCGCCGAAGTCGGTTGTCAGAAGCAGGCTTCAAACCACTTCAAGCGGCTATCATGAAGAGTGAGGGTCGTGAGCATTGAAGTAAAGCTCGAATTTAAATTTGAGTAGGTAAAGATTAGAAAGACGAATTAACCTGAACCACTGTTGACGCGTCGTTAGCCACTAACTGACATCAAAACTGGGTACGCGATCAGACCCCAGGATAAATTTACGAGTTGCTCTGAATGCTGCGTAAGTGATGTCCGGCGTGGAGGTGGCGTGATTCTAATCTAGGCTTTTTCATGGAACTACGGGAATCAGACGTCTTGATGTTAAGGGAGAAATTCAAATGGCCGCACCATGAGAATGAGAGTACCGATGCAAGAATCTGAGGCAGAGGAGTTCGTAGTAGTGATGAAATGATTGTAATGAACATGGAGCGAAGGGACTGCATTAGGTGGTTGTATTTAATATTCAACTGAAATTTATTTTCAGGAGGAAGTGTTGGAAAACACCAAAGCATTTAACATATCAAAACAGCTGGTGATGCAAGCCTATAAGTTTGTAAAAGCCAATGCTGGAGCAGCTGGTGTCGATCAACAATCGCTAGAAGATTTCGACAGAGATCTGAAAGATAATCTTTATAAGATTTGGAACCGCATGTCATCAGGGTGTTATTTTCCACCTCCCGTGAAAGCAGTTCCAATACCAAAGAAATCGGGAGGCGAGCGCATTTTAGGAGTGCCCACTGTTTCTGATCGAATAGCACAAATGGTAGTAAAACTTGTTTTTGAACCTATAGTTGAGCCATTGTTTTTAACAGACTCGTATGGATATCGTCCAAACAAGTCTGCATTAGATGCAGTGGCGATTACCCGCAAAAGATGCTGGCAATCGGATTGGGTTCTAGAGTTTGATATCAAGGGATTATTCGACAACATACCGCATGATTTACTCATGAAAGCGGTGCAAAAACATACCGAGTGTAAATGGATATTGCTTTATACTAAACGTTGGTTAGAAGCACCAATGCAATTAACCGACGGTAGTAAAGTGATACGAGGAAAAGGAACACCACAGGGTTCAATTCTAAGCCCAGTGTTAAGTAACTTATTTTTACACTATGTGTTTGATACGTGGATGCAACGAAATTATCCGTCAATGCAATGGTGTCGTTATGCAGACGATGGATTAATTCATTGTAAAACAGAAAAGCAAGCGAAGCATATGCTTGAATTTCTAAGTAAGCGCTTCGATGAATGTGGCTTGCAACTTCATCCCGATAAAACAAAGATTGCTTATTGCAAAGATGATAATCGTAGAAATAAATATCCTAATACGTCCTTTGATTTTCTAGGATATACATTCAGACCAAGATCAAGCTGGAATAAGAAACAAAATACTTTATTTGTTTCATTTTCTCCATCGGTCAGTAAAACTGCGGTTAATTCAATGCGCGCGAAATTGAAAACATTAAATTTGCGGAAAAGATCGGAAATAGACTTTGATGACATCGCGCAATTTTGTAATCCAATCTTGCGAGGTTGGATAAATTATTATGGGCGATTTAATCCATCTGGACTATATCCGGTATTTCGTTATTTTAATATGACACTATCCGCTTGGGCGCGGCAGAAATACAAACGATTGTATAGACGAAAAATGAAAGCGACACAATTTTTGGAAAGGATTGTGAAAGAAAGACCGAAGCTTTTTGCGCACTGGGAAATTGGTATGATAGGTGCACTTGCCTAATGGGAGCTGTGTGAATCGAGAGGTTCATGCACAGTTCTGCGAGCGACTGACGGGGAAGCTCCGTCGGTCTACTCACTCAGTTTCCGTAC
>JAHCAO010000043.1 GCA_019634835.1 Gammaproteobacteria bacterium | reverse complement strand
GCTCCCAATAAAGGATAAGCTTTTAGAAAGGCCATTAACTAAAATTCGTTAAAAAACGAGAGCTTATATGCTCATTGGCAGGTTACCTTTGAAAAACTTGTCCCGTTATGCTTTAAAACGGGATGATTCAAGAACTGTGCAGATAATATACTAAATTAAGCGATTCTCGCGCAAGAATTATTTTTGAAGAAAACTTTACTTTTCTTCAATTGGTAGGTTAATATATGCACAGGCTCATAGGGGCGCCTATACCCACAAAAGATGAAATCACCCTCATGGTTAATCATAAAATGCTATTCATTAACCTTTTGTTTGCCGAATAGTGGGTTACTGGCGTAAAAACAGAGGTATCGTAATGAATAAGTCACATAAGCCCTTCAATCTTGTTGAAGCAAAAGTCAAAGCGTCTATTTTATTAAAATCCTTACATGGCGTTGATGCTCAAAAAGCGGTAAAACGTTTTAAACGCTTACCCGAATTTGCAAATGTATCTATTGAAGATATTTTGCAAAAAGATATTAAACGTAAACATGCGCTCGCAGTCATTGCCATCGAAAATAGTTTTAACTCTATCATACTATTTCCCGGTCGACAGCGAGCTCCTAATCCAACATACCCACTTTAGGAAACGTGGTAACCCTGTATGGTTCCTTATCAATTGGGAAAATCAATCGTGAGGTTGATCGATAATCATGCAGGAATAGGATGTCGGAAGAAGCGAATGCTATGTGGTAATGACATAGATATCAGTTTCAATATCACTGGATACGAAAGTATGCCCACGTCCGACTGGTCTTTAATCGCAAGATAATTTGGAGAACCGACTAAATGGAGGAACGCAAATGACGGCGGTGGACATACCATCAGCTGGTGCCCCTTCAACGATTTTATATTCCAAAGAAGCAAAAAGGCGCGCTTCGTCCTCTTTCTATCCCTGCTATGCAGTGTCGTGCACAACAAGCTTTGCACTTGTTATCGCTCGAACCCATAGCAGAAAACATA
This sequence comes from Gammaproteobacteria bacterium, assembly GCA_019634835.1. GTDB lineage: Bacteria > Pseudomonadota > Gammaproteobacteria > DSM-16500 > DSM-16500 > Aquicella. The sequence continues at coordinate 1,211 of JAHCAO010000043.1, read as the reverse complement.
GCGGACAAGAATTCCTACGGATTTAGACCACTAAGATCAGCAGCTGATGCTATCGCGCAGTGCTTTATCATGCTAGCGCGTAAAGGATCAGCTCAATACATTTTAGAGGGAGACATCCGCTCTTGCTTTGACAGCATTTCACATTGTTGGATATTAGAAAATACTCCAATGGATAAGTTGATGCTGAAGAAATGGCTTGCTGCTGGTTATATTGAGAATAATGAGCTCTACCCAACGGATTTGGGAACACCGCAAGGAGGAATAATTTCACCAACACTTTTGAATGTGACACTGAGTGGATTAGAGAACGCAGTTAAATCTGCAACTAAACTATCAGATAAAGTCCACATTAGTATCTACGCCGATGATTTTGTAATTACAGGAGCATCACGAGAAATACTAGAAAGCAAAGTGAAACCTGCGGTAGAGATTTTCTTAAAGGAACGAGGACTATCTCTTTCTCAAAATAAAACTAAAATCACACATATTAATGAAGGATTTGATTTTCTTGGAATGAACATAAGGAAATAGGGAAGCAAATTAATTATTAAACCTGCAAAAAGCAGCGTGAAAAGATTACTTGCTGATATAAGGAAGACAATAAAATCAAACGCGACAACGAAAACAGAATATCTGCTTAATCAATTGAATCCGAAAATTCGTGGTTGGGCAAATTACTATCGTCATGTGTGCGCGAAGAAAACCTTCAACTATGTTGATTGCAACATCTTCAAAACTATCTGGAATTGGGCTGTTAATCGACATCCAAACAAAGGTAGAAAATGGGTCAGACGTAAATATTTTCGCAATGATAAATTTAGAAACTGGGTCTTTTCCACGAAAGTTAAAAGGAAAGATGGCGTTAACATCAATGTTGACCTTGTGGGAATGTGTAGAATACCTATCAAGCGGCATATTAAAATTAAGGCCGAAGCTACTCCATTCGATTCTAAATATCATGTTTATTTTGATAAGAGAATTTCTGAACGAGAAAGCGTTAAGAATTCCTCGAAGAAGAAACCGAAATGGTGGTTGCATTGGTGGAATCTACTAAAACCTGACGATAAAGACAGAAAAGTTCGAGTTGCAACTAGTGCAGCTTTATAAAGGCTCGAGCCGTGTGCACCGAAAGGCGCATGCACGGTTCCTATGGGAGCTACGCTCGGTAACGAGCGTTAGCTTACCAGGCGGGTTGCTCTGCAGAACCCGTA
>JAHCAO010000042.1 GCA_019634835.1 Gammaproteobacteria bacterium | reverse complement strand
TCATAACTAATGCGCCAATGTGTGTTTGATTTGTTTTTTCACTATTAGCTTCCAAGAAAGTTAGTCCATGTAACTGAACACAGATATCACCATTCTCGTCATATAAATCAATATCAAATTTCTTTATATTACTCGCATTACTTGAACTCATTCTTGTCCAAACCCACATGATGGGTGTGAAAGATTTTAAAATTGTTATTTCGTCCAATGCATAAGGAAGTTGAATTGACAATGATTCTTCATCATCTTGTTTTATATGAAGCACATGTATTATTGCAGTGGTAACAAATGTCGCATCCAACAAACTGGGATGTAAATTAAAATCTCTGAATGAATGTGTAACACATGTTGGTAATTGCAAACGCGCTACAACCTCATTTCTCATTGGATTCATAAAGACTTGATTTAATGCACGAAAAGATTCTCCAAAATGAAGCCCTAATGAATCAATATGATCATAAATCTCTGTTATCGTTATTGGTTCGTCATAACATCGTGATTTTAATGTGGCTATATCTATATGTTTTATTTTATCGAAATGCACAAAATTAGCTATTCCATAACTATGTATAATTAATTCATCTTCTTTTTTTGTCGTTATTTCATATGCAATACTATTATTTTTTTCTGGATACAGCGAAATCGAAACTATCGTATTCTCATCAACAAGAATAGGGCGTGCCCACACGACATTTTTAATCTGAATAGCCTGTGAGCTTGAATCAAAATCATCAAATGCTTCGTGTATAGCTTGGTTCACCATTTCAAGATATGTTACACCTGGCAATATTTTATGACTTTTAAGCATGTGATCTTTTAAGAAAAATTCATCACCTGTAAACGTTGAACAAAAACGCTGCTCTGATAAGGTAGAGGTATTTTCATGTAATAAAGGATGTAAAACAGTTTTCAAATTAAGTTTAGACAACGACTCAGAATGAGCACTTATCCAATAACGCTCTCTTGCAAATGGATACGTCGGTGCACTTATCTTTCTTGGTTTTTTTTCAGGAGCAATATCTCTGTAAATCATTTCCCAATCAACATTTAAACCTCTAACCCATAATTCAAGAAGTTTGGTATATTTTCGTCTTTCAATCCAAGTTTCTATCGTTTTTGCCATCGCTTCATCAATGACAAAACTGACTAATGACTCTTTAGACTGTTTTCCTTGATAAAATTCTTCGATACCTTGATCACCATCTAGATATTTTTTTAATTTGTTCTGTAATTCACCTGTGGAAGTAACAATAATACCTAAACGCTCTTCCATCGCCTCGCGCCCAACTTGCAGTGTATAAGCTAAATCTGCCAAATTGATATTAGGATGATCTTCCACAAATTGAAGTAACTGCTGGGCATAATCTGTTAAACGCTCAACATTTTTCGCTGACAATAGAACCAAAGTAGATCCTTCAAGCTTCGTCTCTTCTCGAGCAGGCTCAATATATTCTTCTAATATCAGATAAGCATTCGTTCCCATTGCTCCAAACGAACTCACGCTTGCACGACGAGGATAGTCTGGGCGAGGCCGCCAAGCACTCAATTCACGTTGCACATAAAACGGCGTCTGTTCAAATGCAATATGAGAGTTCAAAGTGTTGGAATGTATAGAAGGTACTAATTGCTGGTATTTCATTTGCAATAATACTTTCGTCACACCAACAATGCCTGCTGCTCCCTCCAAATGCCCCACATTAGATTTAATCGAGCCAATGGCACAAAATTGCTTTTCTGTTTCACCAAATGCTTTAGTTAAACCCGTGATTTCAATCGGATCACCTAAGGCGGTCCCTGTCCCATGCGCTTCCACATAACTAATGGAAGTAGGATCAATGTTTCCTTTTTCTAATGCGGTTTTGATTAATTCTGCCTGAGCATCAGGATTGGGTACGGTGAAACCATTCGTTTTTCCTCCGTGGTTCATACTGGTGCTTTTAATTACCGCATAAATCTTATCTTGATCCCGTATCGCATCAACTAAAGGTTTGAGTAAGAGAGCACCGACTCCTTCACCTGGAACATATCCATCTCCTCCTTCACCAAAACTACGACAACGTCCATCTGTCGATAAAAAACCACCCACACTCATATAGACATATTTGCTAGGATGCAAGGATAAATTCACTCCACCTACAATCGCATACCGGCATTCCCCTCGTTGTAAACTTTCACAAGCTATATGAATAGCAACTAATGAACTTGAGCAAAGTGTATCAACCACTAAACTTGGACCATGTGCATTTAAAACATAGGAAATTCGATTGGCTAATGAAGCTATACTAGAGCTACCAAACAGATCAGCACGGCTTGACTGTTCCCCAAGTAATAATTGATATTCACTCCCCATCACACCAACAAAAACACCGACTTGGCCTTGCGTCATCTGCTGCAATTGCACAGGATTGTAGCCCGCATCCTCTATCGCTGCCCAGGCGGTCTCTAACATCAATCGTTCTTGTGGATCCGTTTGTATCGCTTCTTTAGGTGATATCTTGAAAAATAGCGGATCAAACTTATCCGCATCATGGATAAATCCTCCCCATTTACTATGCATTTTTTCAGGAACACTGCGTTGCTCCACATAATAAGGATGATAATCCCAACGCTCGAGAGGAATCTCTTCAATACAATCTTTGCCTTGAAGTAAGTTGTGCCATAATGCTTCTAGATTATCCGCCTGCGGATAGCGACCACTCATGCCAACAATCGCAATCTCCATGTATGAGTTATTAACTTCTAATGCTTGTTCCTTTTGTTTAATTTTTTCTTGTATTTTAAAACGATGCGTTGTCTCTTTAACATGAATTCTAGCTTGCTGTTTGTTTGGTACATTCACTGCTGTTTGCGAATGCCAATCTAATATCTTTTCTAACATGATACGTTGTTCTGTAACTAAATAATTTGCTAATCCTTTGATCGTGCGATATTCAAATAATAATGTTTTACGCAAATGCTCAAAATCTTTGCTCAATCGATTGTTAATATTAATAATCATAATTGAATCGATGCCATACGCTTCTAAAGGTATTTCACTATCTATTGTTGTAACCGGCATCTTTGTTGCTTCAAAAAATATTTTCTTCAAATATTTCTCTGCCGATTCCAATAAAAATGTATCTCTTGATGTGTCGATAAATATAGGTTGTTTTTCAGATAGTGTTGGTTCTTCTTGCAGTATAGTAACTGGCTTGGTCGTTGACTTGTCCAAACCCAATATCAACTCAATCTTTCGCT
>JAHCAO010000041.1 GCA_019634835.1 Gammaproteobacteria bacterium | reverse complement strand
ATCAAAAAAATAATTCAAAAAGGTTCCATATCAATTTCTGTTTTAATATATTTGTACAAATCATTCTATGAAGCGAATAATAGCAATATTTCTTTTCATGCTTACCGGCTTTCAATTAAAGGCTCAAGATTGCGATTTAATTTGCAATGGTGATTTTGACAATTCTTTTATAACCAATTCAATGGCATTGATTGATAGCAATATTTTATCGTGCTGGCATACTACCGCTCAGGATGGGTTAATGGAAATCTGGCAGAATGGATATAATGGAGTCCCTGCATTTTCAGGCAATCAGTTTCTTGAAATCAATGCAAACTATACGGGAACTGTTTATCAGAACCTGATTCTCAAACCGGGCTCACACATCAATATCTCATTTGCTCACAGAGGCCGAGCCGGAACGGATGTGATGGAAGTTTTTATTGGCGAAACAGGCGGATCAATGACTTCATTAGGTTTATTTTCAGACAATGATGTTACCTGGGGATTTTACAATATAGGTTATAATGTACCTCCTGTACAAAACACAAACGTCTTTCAATTAAGGTTCTCATCTGTTTCTGCTGCAATGAACCTTCCCAGCATTGGCAATTTTCTTGATGCTGTCAATGTATGCTATGAAACTGTAGGAATAAATAATACCGAACAAAAGGAAAGTTCCATCTCGTATAGTAACAATTCTCAATTATTGAATGTTGAATTAAACAAACAGGGAATGGGTGAGCTATTTGTTTACAATTTAGCAGGAGAAAAGATGAAGCACACTCAAGTTGTCAAAAATCACTCCCAGTTTTCGCTATCCGATTTAAATAAAGGAATGTACGTAGCTGTATTGTATCTCAACGACCAAACTATTTACAAAACTTTTTTGATTACTGAATAATTATTTCATTGCAGAAATAATCACCGAACCTGCAATTTCCCGTGCTACAGGAATCCTTTCAATGATTTTGCCTGTTCCGTTTACCAGTGATATCAAAAACGAAGGAACGACAGGATGTAGAAAATCGTATGGTATAATGATTACATTCTTGAAGCCGTTTTCTTCTAAGAGTTTTTTAAACTTCCATCGCACTATTGCTGTTTCATCAGGTGAGTCGCCCAGCCATTTTTTTATAAACGGTATATTCTTCTGAATAAATATTTGTGGGTTAATCATATTTGGCTCTGCAAAAACCATTTTCCCTCCCGGCTTTAATACGCGGTAAATTTGTTTGAGTGATTTCTGAAAATCCAAATGATGTAAGACAGAACTGCCAAATACAACCTGAAAGCTGCTATCGGCAAAACTTAAATTCATTGCATCTTCTAACTTGAATTCTATACCTGTATATTTCTGTCGTGCCACTTCCAGCAGTTCAGGCGATAAATCAGTTGCCACAACCTTTGCCTGAGTAAGATTACGGAATTTGTTAGAGAACAATCCTGTTCCACAACCTATCTCTAATGCTGTTTCACCGGGTTTGATATTTGAAAATTTAGCCAACAATTCTGCACGTCTGTCTGCTCTTACACGTCCTGCCGGACTGTCCCAGTTCCATACTGCTTCTGCACCTTCGGCAAGAAGTTTCTTGCCGTGTTCAAGCTCATTATTAATTCTGTTATCCATTAATATTTTATCTCATATAAATAAGCCGGCTCTGAGTTGCCTATTTGTTTAATCAGCACCAACTTCTTAGGATATTTTTGTGCAATAGGCATAAAAATACGGTGAAGTGTATTTATCACAAATCCATCATTCTTTTTTGGGTTTCTTCGGAGGCTTGCAATAAGTACATGAGTAACTTTTTCCTTTTTCAAAATTGCTAATGAACTGTCAGGGTCAGAACTAATAACTGTGTAAATCGGATAAAATTCCTTTCCTCTTCCATAAATAAACGACATAGGTGCTTTGCGTGAAGCCACTAACGAATTAGGTGGAAGACTGTCCGCGCAATACCTGCTTAACTTCAAAAAGTTTGACCAATCCTCTGTATATCCGTAATAAATATCACCTGCAAGATTTTTCTCGAGTACATGAACATTATTACCTGCCTTTCCTAACGTTTTAAACAAACCACCGAATGTAAACAGTATAAAAAACAGAGAAAATATAATGTTACGTGCAACCCGTTGCTTCCCAAAAATATGATAAAGTCCATAAAATATGATTAGAAGTGTTAACGGCACATATACCAATATCATTCGTGGCTGGTCCCAATTTGTCTGTAGTACAAAAAATGTCATCCCCATCATGATGACTACATAGAACAGTGCAAACAAAAGAATTCTGTTTTTCTGCTTAAGAATAGCAATGAGTGCTATAATCATCAATACTATGAAAATAAATACGAGACCGTTATTGAAAGTTGTTTTATCCTCACTTACCAAACCTAAAATCTGATAATATCTTTTGCCAATATAAATGGAAGTATTATCTGCAAGCCTTCCTAAAAATCCAAAAAAATCATCTGTGCCCTTTGATGCATCGTACGCATCTTTTTGTATGAGTATCTGATATTGATTTGAGAATTGATTTTCACTTCCCCAAATGGATGATTTTAATATTTCAAACGGCACACGTAATACTGCAAAAGATCCCAGTATAAAAAGCAACTTCTTATACTCTTTTATCACCACAAAAAACAACAACACGGCAAGAATTGCACCAATTGAAATATTTTTCGTTAGCGTAAGCAAAAACAAAATAGCTCCTGCCCAAAAATAATTCTTGTCAAATCCTTTATAAGCTGTGTTTATTGTTCGGACTATAAACAGGAAAAACATTGCCTGAAGCATACAGAAAAAAGCCTCAGTATAAGTCTGACTTGCATAATACTGAAAGTAACTATTAGTTGCAGTGAAGAGCAATACACCAAATAAAATAGTAAATGGCACTGTTTTTCTGAATGCCAGATAAAGTACAAATAGCTGAAGCAGATTAAACAGTATTGAAAGGGATTTTAACAACGGAACATTAATTCCCCAAATGGTAACAGGTACACTCAGCAACATGGGATAGAGAGGTGCTTTTGTATTGTAATAACTGCTCGCATCTCTTGAAAACTTAAATGCACCTTCAATATAATCTGAGTCGTCATTACCTTCACTCATCTTTACATCAAACATCAAAAACGACAACAACAGCGTCAGAGCTAAAGTGACAAAAAGAAAAACTCTTTCATGTTGGGAGATATAATCTTCCAACCTAGAAAGCCAGTCTTTGTCCTCTTGCTTAGGTGACTTCTTAGGAGGTGTCACCTTTTTCTTTATCTCTTTTGTCATAAATTACTCAAGCAAATTTCTTAGCATCAGCTAAAAATTTCTCCAGACCTATGTCGGTAAGTGGATGTTTAAGCAGGTCGGTGATGGCGCTTAGCGGGCATGTAGCC
>JAHCAO010000040.1 GCA_019634835.1 Gammaproteobacteria bacterium | reverse complement strand
ACTCAGGGTTGTTTAGTACCTCTTCCTGCAAAGCGATACTGGAGGGCCTACCCCATCTTAAGTACCGCTGCTAAGCTTTAGACCTAAATCAAGTGGCCTTTTTGCCTCTACGGCTCTCTTCCACAAGGAACATAAACAATTTACAAAGTTGTTAAATTGACCAACGAACTATCCCATAGACGTCACATCTTGCAGAAAGGTGGACATTTATGGGATATGTGATCCTTTATGCAAAATAATTAACATGATATATTTCAATAAGTTAAGCGGAACTTCGGTGACCGAAGTAGGCTACCTTAATAAACGTTGCATAATACTAGCTCGAATTAGATTACTCTTTACACCTTCTATAGTCGGATATTGTTTACGTACTTGTACAACCGCTTGCTCAATACGTAGCATCAATCCTTCAGGAAGACGAATACTAACCATGTCGCTCAATTGATCCATATCTTCAGCAATATCAACTAAAGTTGGGTAATCAGGTAGTGTTAAAAGAGCTTCGATTGACTCAATAATCCATTTGCTTTTTCCCCGCATTCCATAACCATCTTCGATAATCTGTTGTTGTAATCGTCGATGTAAATTTTTTTGCAATTTAATTGATGTCATTACTTTTTTTTGTATTATCATACTGCCATCTCTCGTTCCATAATTTCAATCAACTGACGAAAAGCTTTTGTTGTTTGCCGCAAATCTTCCCAATTAATTCGCGCGAACACATCCGTGTATTTATCATATTCCCCACGCGTTAAGATGCTTTCAATAATTAGTTTAATAACCTTTACACTCAGTGTGGATCCCATATTGATTTTTCCCGTATTGCGGCCACGAGTTGAAATTTGCAAAGATATTTTATCTTTTCTCAGCATTTTATGTTGGCTGATTAAACTGCGTATCTCTCTTAGACTCGAACCATTTACACAGGCAGAAATAGCTCTGTTACGAACATCTGGCGATGTAATACCCGCAATAAGAGCAGCCTTATCCAAGCTGCGGATATTACCATTCTGAATTTCTACTTGCACATCGTCAGGCGCATTTAATACAGCCAAATAATAAGTGGACTGTGAAAGTGATAAACCAGTAATGCTTTTTAACAAGGTTGCTGTCACTTCAACTTCACCTCGTTGGGACTGATATTCATCAATAATGTCACGCATGTTGCCTAAGCGCTCATCTAGCGTTAAATCTTCTCGTGCAGTATTTTCTATCCATTGAATCAACTTCAACTCAAAACCTTTAGGCTTTTCATTAAAAACCCTCGCTTCAATTTCTTGCTTACCTGCTAATATAGAAGCCAAACAGCGACGCTCTCCAGCTACCACCCTATACACTTCACCTAATTTATAAACAACAACAGGATTAATAACACCGCTTGCTTTAATCGTATGAGCAAGCTCTTTCAACTTTTCTAATTCTTCTTGTTTCTGCTGGTAATATGGATCATCCGCTTTAATCCCTGTTCTCACATCAGATAAATTTATTATTAATTTACGAGGATTATGTGGATCCAACTCTATGCGCGATAACGGAAGAACAATATTACGAAATGTCCCAGAATTGTTCTCTACAACGTTAATCGTTTCGCTGAGACCACGAGTCAATGCTTCAGATATGCCAAATCGCTTCTTCTTACTCATGCAAATATCCTTTCTGAAATATAACTACATACTTCCATCGCTTCACTTTTAGCAACATGCTGTTCTTGAAAATCAAAAATAGAACGCGGATTAGAATCGGCAGCATCAACTTCAGCAAATACAATGCGTTGAGAGAATTTTACTGGCAATACATATTTTCCGATAGCAGAGTTATCTTGTAAACTTGTTAAAATATCTCTATGTAAGCGCGTTTGTTTAAACATATTCGGTAAAATACCAACGAGCTGTAACGGGCGACTTTTTTCTCGTGCTAACGATTCCTGCATCCATAGCTGCAACATGCCATAAATCCCCTGTACAGGCTGTTCTTCCATAACGGATGGAATAATAATGTGAGTTGATGCCTTCATTACGCTAATAGTAAGAGGACCTTTTGACGGCGCAGTATCAATAACAACTACATCATACGCAGCACGAACGTCTGGTGAGTTTAGGAAATTAGCGAGCTGCTTATGTACTTTTTCAACCACTTCTGATCGGCGAACCGACTCCGCAGAGAGTAATTTTTCAGCATGACCAGGAGATATGTCTAAATATTGAATATAAGTAGGGTAAGGAACCACGCCTTGTCCATAAAAAATTTCTGCAATACTACTTCGCCCATCCCAATCGCTATCATTAGGATCATGTGGATCATAATCCGGATGTATGGGAGGAATTAATCCTTCAGGTGCAGCAGGATCAATTTCCATTTGCAGATATTGGTGTGAAAAATTACACTGAGGGTCAAAGTCAATACAAAGTGTTTTTAAATTTTTTGTTTTGCTGAGATACTCAGCCATTAATTTACTGCAGGTAGTTTTTCCTACACCGCCTTTATTGTTAACAAACGCTATAATTTCCATGGTTGACTCCTGTCATTGTATTACGTTAAAGCCTAATATATCATTTGTTATGTTTTAATATAAATAAAAAAACATGACAGTGTTGTGTTTTTGTTTATGTTTGGTTTAGTTTTTGTTTAGACAACCGTAACTTAATGATAGTAAAAAATTTTAAGACTTGAAATGTGACGTTTATGGGAATTAATGTGACAAGTATGGGATAAACTGTGACGTTCATGGGAAGGGATGTGACGGATATGGGACAAACTGTGACAGATGTGGGACATAGTAAAAAGGAGTTGAAAAAACATGCGGCGGCAATTCATTGCTCGAATACCTTGAGTTTATTACAACGTAAAATAACAAATGCTTTATTATATCATGCGTATAAAGAGCTCATGTTAAAAGATGAGCATGAAATTACTATTAAGCAACTTTGCTGCTTGATTGGTTACCAAGGCAATAACCATGCTGCTATCAAAGAGGCATTCAAGGGATTAATATCAACTGTAATCGAATGGAACCTAATCAATGATGAAACAGGTTCTGAAAATTGGACCGCCAGTTCTATTATCGCTAGTGTGAGTTTGGAAGGTCCGCTGTGTTATTATGCATACTCGCCGCGTATGAAGCAGTTACTTCACTCCCCTTCTATGTTTGGAAAAATTGACTTAGTCATTCAATCTAAGTTTCGTTCGAGTTATGGTCTTGCACTCTATGAAAATTGTATACGGTATCGAGGGTTACCTCATACCAAATGGTTTGAAATGGGATTATTTAAAAAGCTCATGGGTGTTCCACCTGGTAAGTATGATGTTTTTCGTGACTTTAAACGCCGTGTGCTAGATAAGGCAGTAGAAGAAGTGAATACTTACTCAGATTTAGTGGTAGAGTCTGAGTGTGTTCGTGAAGGACGAAAGGTAGTAAAAGTTCGTTTTAAGTTAAAAGAACGAGCTAAAAAGAATCGTCTGGGTGGAGGGAAAACACGGGTACAGTTAAAAAATGATGACACTGGTGACAAACTCAGAACAAAATTGCTTGGAACATTTTGTCTTTCGGAAGAACAAGTTGAGCAGTTGCTAGTCGAGTATGATAGCCATTTTATTCAAGATAAGGTTGCGCTTATCGAAGATTCTAGGCCATTTAAAGAGGGAAGAGTACAGAATATAGCTGGGTATTTACTGACTGCTATTAAAAATAATTATCAACCCCTAAAAGCTAAATCCAGCCATACTATTGAGATGCGAAATGCAAAGCAAGAGATTGTATTGGCAGAGTTAAAGCGTCAGATAGAGGAAATTCGGCTTGATTATTCTGCATATCGAGAGGAAACCATTCATCAAGCAATTCAGTTGCTTCCATATGAAGAGAAAAATAAATTTATGGAGCAGTTTTATCATTTTGCTGATCCTGTTATTAATACAATCTTACGATTGCAACGTAATAAGTATACACGTGAAAATGTATTGGAATCGCCGCAACTAAAAGCATTATTACGTCAATTTGCGGCGCGCGAACTGGATTTACTAGGTATTTTTTCTTTGGAAGAATTTGTCGCGCAGCTTGAGGAGAAGAAAATCGTGGCATGGCAAAAATTGAAATCTTACGACCCTGACCATCCTTTATTGCGATTTAGTGAATAGCGATGATTTTTTTCGAGTTTTGAAAGAAATTAAGTAATAATACTTATTCACAAAGCATACAAAATATATATAATAAAATTGTTTACATCGCTCTTTAACCTATTAGGGAGAAATATCATGGTAGCGAAAAAGAAAAAATCTGGAACCAAGAAGAAGAAGTAACAAACAAAAGCCAGGGAAAGGGTTGAAACCTTCTCTGGCTTTTTATTTTTCCTTAATCTGATTTAGTTATGTATTCTCAATGCTTTTAGTGGGTTATCTCAGGAAGCAAAGATGCGTATAGAGCGAATTTTGATGCTTATAGCAGGTTTTACCAATGAATTTCCAAAGCATGGAAGTGGAGTGCCTCTTTTGGCATGAGCACAAGATCATTTCGCATGAAACAATCAACCTCAAGGGAGTGAATTGCCTGTAGAATGCCTATGGAAGGTTAATTCGTGAACGTGCATGATGTGAGCGTGAGTGAGTAATAA
>JAHCAO010000004.1 GCA_019634835.1 Gammaproteobacteria bacterium | reverse complement strand
CCTAATGTATAAGTACATACCTGATGCGCCAAAAGTTTAAGATAAGATATTCAAATTGAGAATGTATAGCTAAACTACCTTCATTTCGCATCAGCAACTATTTACTAGTGATACATCACCGCTACCTTTTCTGCGGATTAGAAACTGAAGAGATTTCCCTGAATGATTGAGTCGGTTGATCATCTGTTAGAGATTGCTTTCTGCTAGAAAAATAGGCATTACTCGTACCATTATTAAGCACACCAAATAATCCCGCTGTGTTGTAATAATTGTTAAAATTGTCGCCAATCATTAAACCTTCATCACTAGACACAGCCACACCAAAATCAAGGTATTGACTCTGGTCTAAAAATGAAGAACTAGAAGTGGAAGAATGGCTAGAAGTAATAAGAGTCTTATTAACAGCGCTATTGTTTGCTATTTTCCTTTTCTTTGGTGCTAATACAGCACTAGTTTCGTTATTATTGCTACTCAGTTTTCTTTTTTCTCCAACATGCTTTCGTCCTGAATCGACATAGGAAGGATCATCGATAGCCTTATATCGATCATACTTATAAAGTGTCGCTCCAGTCTTATCATCAATTAGAGTAAAGAATTTAACACGACTTTCATTATCTTCCATTAGACATATCGATAGCTTAGCTTTATCACACACACCAATAAAACTAATAAAATCCTTGGGATTTGCTATACAACGCTCAATTTTTTTTGACTGCAATGCAACACGTTGTACCGCATCAAACCCTGTTTCCCAATTAGAATTATTGCGAATGGCGTATTGGCAGCTATCAATAATTAATGATATTAAAATATCTCTTTTACTCATCTATTTTATTCCTCGTGTAATTACTTTTTTAAAAATTTATAGTTACAGATACACTACATAGAGAATTAATTAACAATTGGGCCAAATCCAGTTTTAGAGTCAACGATTCTTTCTAAAGAAGCAGCAAGTGAAAAAGACATATGATGAGTGTTCTCAGAAAATGCATTGGTCATTCCTTATTAAAGAACGTCGGGTGACAGTAGCACGAACCATCATAAAGATTCAAGAAAAAACACAAGAATTCCAAAAGAGAATCATTTTTTACGTTGGGCGAATAATACGTGGTTGTTTAGTCAACTTATCCACAGCAGTAATAATATTCGCTTCATTTTCTTTCAACCATTCTTGACCAATTCGAACCACCATTTTAATAAAAGGTGCAGATTTTTCATTAAAACTAATAGTCATTTCGTCTAAAATTGATTTGAATTCAATTTTTAAAAATTCTGCTGCACTTTTGTTTAATTCGTAACAAGATGGATTGAGTAATACATCTTTAAACATTTCAGCACAATGTTCTGATGAATTTTGAAATGACATAATGAAGTTCATTCTTATGACTGATTCAGCAGTTATTTTCTTATCTGGAAATTGTCCTGTGCTATTTTTTAACCCAATATGAGGAGTGATTAGAAAAAAAATTATTAGTATCACACGACACACATCTTAGCATTTTAATTGTTTGCAAGTTGAAATAATTTATTGCTATATGATTGATTACGTCTTCTGGTAAACAAGTTAACCAATTTTGTGTGTCACGAAGCATTAAAATTTTCCTGAATTGTTTTCTTATTTATAGATAAATAAAATTTAGTGCAATCATACTGAATTTCTCATACTTATCAAGATTTATAGTCAATATTCAAATCAAGTAGCTGTCGCCAGATCGAACAATATATTATGACCCAGTACTCTTAAGCACTATTGTTTCTCATTGTAACCATTGGGACCAAGAAGTGTGGTAATTATCTTGATTGTTGCGTGCATATTCATAGAATTTTTTGATGAAATCTAAACGATCAACTGCTAACTGATATTTAAAATTATTCTTGTCTGGCATTTTCGTTAAATCCTTTCCACTTAATGCCATCTGCCTAGCAAGAATATCGGCAAATGAAACCTTCTTAGCATTACGTATCATATCATACATCACCATAAATGTTGTTGTACGGCCAACGCCCTCACGGCAATGAAAGTAAATCCATTTATTTTTAGGTAATGCCTTAACGATTCGAATAAAACGATCTACTTCTTTAGGACTAGGTGCATGATAATCTTGTACATATAGTCGCTGATATTTTTGTCCTATTCCTGTGACAAATTCTTCTTCCGTTGAAGTCTGATGCACTAAATATTCAACGGTTTTAACTTTTTTAATTTCACCATCAAATGATTTTTTCAATATTTTATTGACTACTGCCAACTCTTGCTCCCCAAGATCAACCAAGCGATTTGATTGGTCTTCTTCAATCTGAGTAGAAGATTTACCCGCATTCGCTGCATTATGCAAACCATACCAACTAATAGCATTTCCATTCAATAAACCATGTGATTCTTGGCGCAAATCTATGACAACAATTTTTTTTGCTTGTAAACGAAATAATATCTGTTCAAAAGCAGATTTAGAGAACTCACCACCACCCGCTATCTCTAATTGAGATAATCCTTCTGCATTGAGTTCATCTCCTATAGAATCTGATGTGGTTCTAAAATGCTTTGGTAATTCTGGTGAGTTACGCATGTCTAACACTAAAAGCGGAGAAGTATAGCGAGCCCATATCAATGTACTAGCTACCATTAGCAAAATAACGATGATTCCTAATACTAAATTTTTTATCAAAAAAACCTCTCCTCATTCTTTTGCTGCAAAAAACTCGTCGTGCACCCATGACAATTCCTATCGTTGTAGAAATTGTTTTTCTAAAAATTCGGCCCGATGACGTAATTCATTTATTTCATCGAGTAAGTCCAACACCAGTGCAACCCCAGCAAGATTAACCTCCAAATCATGCTGTAATCTTAAAGCCGTTTTTATCCGCCGCAATTCATCAACATTAAACTTCCATTGTTCCTGCTTAAGTGGTTGTTTGGGGTGAATGATGTCATATGAAATTAATTCATAAATGACATCCGGAGAAATACGACAAATTTCACATAATTCATCAAAAGACAAATTTTCTTGTGAATAATTTGTAATAATCATTAACTCATGTTTAGTCATGGACGATTCTCATACTGACCAATCCTTCCGTGGATTAAACGGCATTATCTGCGCCATTCTTTCATAAAGTTGCCGCTGCTCATCTGTATTAGCAGGTGGAGCTTGGATTTGTAAAATGGCATATTGATCGCCTGCTTCTGGCTTGCTTGGCATCCCACGTCCTTTTAAACGCAGTTTTTGTCCTGCTTGAGAGCCAGGCAATAACTTGAGCCCTACCCGCCCGCCTAATGTCGGAATTTTAATTTCTGCACCTAACGCTGCTTCCCATGGTGTGATTGGCAGCGTTAAATAAATATCTTTCCCCTGTAATACGAATAAAGCATGTGGTTGTATATGGATTTCAAGATATAAATCACCCGCTTCAGCACCACCAAAGCCAGGGCCACCTTGTTTAGCAAGACGTAACTGTTGTCCTTGCACAGCACCTGCAGGAATCACAACTTTAATTGTACGTGTAGCCTGATGTAATTGTCCTGATGCACTCACTTCTGGCATTTGTAATTGCAGAGTTTTTGTTGTGCCATGAAAAGCATCTTCAAGTGTAATACTTATCTTAGCATGTTGATCATTACCGCGTTGTTTAAACCCAGTAAAATCATCTTCTTGAAACTGTGTTCGTGAGCGACCAAAAAGATTAGAAAAAAATTCGCTAAATCCCCCCAGATCACTTTCAGAAAACGCACCATTATCATTCGTAGTATAAAATTGGGTATTAGCATCCCAACCTGGCGGAGGTCTGAATTCTTGACCTTGCTTCCAATGGCTGCCAAGTTGGTCGTACGCAGTACGTTTCTCAGGATCTTTTAAAACTTCATAAGCTTCTTGCAAATTCTTGAAATGTTCTTCTGCATTAGACTCTTTGCTAACATCAGGATGATATTTTCTTGCCAAACGACGATATGCTTGCTTAATCTCATCCTGAGAAGCATTCTTCTTTACACCTAGAATAGAATAATAGTCTTTATATTCCATGTATCTGTGTTACTTCTCTTCTGGTAGCCGTACGGTTAACACGTCACACTTTGCTCCATGAAGAATGGCGTTTGCCGTTGAACCCAGCAACAGTGATAATCCATGGCGTCCATGGCTACCACACATGATTAAATCTGCATGAACATCATCAGCAATTTTGAGAATTTTGGTTTTTGTGGGCCCCACTTCAACAAATTGATCCTCTTTGCTCACATTCATTCTAATAGCCAATTTTTCTATAGATTGCCTAGCTTCTGTAATAAGCTGCCCTTCAATATCTTCTATACCTAAATAAGCGTAACTATATCCAGGGAGCGGCTCTACTACATGGATTAAACTCAGCGCTGCGCCAGTAAAATTGCGTATAGTGAGTACTTTTTCAATGAGATATTCTGTATCTTCAGTTAAATCTGTTGCAAATAAGATGTGTTTATACATAGTATTCATCCCTTTTACTATCCCTACAGGGGTGCATGACGAATCTTTCGCTGCAAAAAACTCGTATGCCCCCTACACTGTTGCAGCAACCTTAGAAAACACAATACGATCATCCCGCAATCCTACGTGTATCATGTCACCAGGCACAAATTTTCCAGACAATATTTCCAACGCTAAAGGATTTTCAACATGTTGTTGGATGGCACGCTTTAACGGTCTGGCCCCATAAACCGGATCATACCCCGTCACTGATAAATAATCCAATGCTTCATCAGAAATAGAAATATTATATTCACGCTCCGCCAAGCGCGCACGCAATCGATTCATTTGAATTTTAGCTATTGTTTTTATTTGCTCTTCATCTAACGGATGAAAAACAACAATCTCATCGATACGATTAATAAATTCCGGCCGGAAATGTTTACCTACTACATTCATCACCGCTTCTTTCATTTCAAAGTAATCCCCATGTTTGGAAATATCCTGAATAAGCTCTGAACCCAAATTAGATGTCATCACAATAACAGTATTTTTAAAATCCACTGTGCGACCTTGGCTATCCGTCAAACGCCCATCGTCTAACACTTGTAACAAAATATTAAAGACATCAGGATGGGCTTTTTCCATCTCGTCCAATAAAATGACTGAATAGGGCTTGCGGCGTACATGCTCAGTTAAATAACCACCTTCTTCATATCCAACATATCCAGGTGGTGCACCTAATAACCGTGATACAGAATGTTTTTCCATAAACTCGGACATATCAAGCCGAATCACCGCTTCTTCTGTATCAAATAAAAATTCTGCCAGTGATTTACAAAGTTCCGTCTTACCCACACCTGTTGGCCCTAAAAATAAAAATGAACCGATTGGCTTATTGGGATCTCCCAACCCTGCCCGCGATCGGCGTATCGCATTACACACTGCTCTCACTGCTTGACTCTGGCCAACAATACGTTCATGCAGCGCCTCTTCCATTTGTAATAATTTGGTTTTTTCACTTTCTAACATTTTTGAAACAGGAATATGAGTCCACTTAGAAACGACTTCGGCAATTTCTTCGTCCGTTACTTTATTACGCAATAAATGTGTCTCTTTTTTCTGTGTCTCTGCAGTTGCTTCTGCAAGCTGCTTTTCTAAATCTGGAATACGCGCATATTGGAGTTCAGCCATACGCGTCAGGTTACTCGCACGACGCGCTGTCTCAAAATCCATACGGGCTTTTTCCAATTCAGTTTTGATTGCTTGTGCATCTTGTAATGACGATTTTTCTGCTTTCCATATTGTTTCCAGTTTTTTGTATTCTTCTTCCAGTTTGTGTAAATCTGATTCTAATTTTTCTAAGTACTTTTTAGAACCTTCATCCGTTTCCTTCTTCAAGGCTTCGCGCTCGATTTTAAGCTGAATAATGCGCCGCTCAAGATTGTCCATCATTTCAGGTTTGGAATCGATTTCCATACGGATATTACTTGCTGCTTCATCAATCAGGTCAATCGCTTTATCAGGTAAATTACGGTCTGCAATATAACGATGGGACAGCGTTGCTGCAGCGACAATAGCAGAATCTGTAATTTCAACACCATGATGTAATTCATACCGTTCTTTCAAGCCGCGTAATATAGCGATGGTGTCCGTGACAGATGGCTCTTCTACTAGCACACGTTGGAAACGCCGCTCCAGTGCCGCATCTTTTTCAATATATTTGCGATATTCATCTAATGTTGTTGCTCCAACACAATGTAATTCACCACGGGCCAAAGCCGGCTTCAACATATTACCAGCGTCCATCGCACCTTCTGCTTTTCCAGCACCAACAACATTATGTAATTCATCGATAAACAAAATGATTTGACCTTCTTCTTTAGCCAATTCTTTCAACACCGCCTTGAGCCGTTCTTCAAATTCTCCACGAAACTTCGCACCTGCAATCAGTGCACCAAGATCTAACGCCAGCAAACGTTTTTCACGTAGACCTTCCGGCACTTCACCATTCACAATCCGTTGAGCAAGACCTTCGACAATAGCTGTTTTACCTACCCCAGGCTCGCCGATCAGTACAGGATTATTTTTCGTGCGGCGCTGTAACACTTGTATCGTTCTACGTATTTCTGTATCACGACCTATGACTGGATCAAGTTTGCCTTGTCCTGCCAGCGCTGTCAGATCAACTGTATACTTAGTTAACGCATTACGTTGGTCTTCTGCATTGGGATCTTCTATTTTTTGCCCACCGCGCTCTTCGTCTATCACTTTTTCAATAGCTGACTTTGTTGCTCCACATTGCCGCATGATGTCTCCCAGCGTACCATTATCTTCAATAGCCGCTAGTAAAAACAATTCACTAGAAATATATTGATCTTTACGCTTTTGGGCGAGCTTATCGGTTAAATTTAAAATACGGTTTAATTCATTAGAAACGTGAACGTCACCACCTGTTCCTTCTACTTTTGGCAACCGTTTGATAGTGGAATCTAATTCTGATCGCAGCTTGGATACATTAACATTGGCCTTAGCCAGTATAGAGGAAATATTACCTCCTTCTTGTTCTAATAATATTTTCATCACATGCACCGGTTCAATCACGGCATGATCCTGACCCAATGCAAGCGACTGAGCATCAGCTAAAGCCATTTGAAATTTACTTGTTAACTTGTCCATGCGCATCGTTGTGACCTCATTTTTATTGACTTTAACAACCGCCCTCACTGAAAAACTGCCATGATTTATCGCTATACACAAGCTAAGCTCTCGTGCTCTTCCCTCGAATAAGCCACACAATTGGCTGGAAGGAAAAATTGCGATTTTCCTCGCTAAAAATACCTCATCGCATCAAGTTCAGTAGGAACTTCTAATCGATTATCCCTTAAAGATAAGGGCAATTTTTCTCAGATCAAGTAGGACATACTAGCTGTCAATTATCAATCCCGTGATAATATTATCTTAATCATAATTGTATAAGATAAATACATAAATTAAATATAGCTCCTCTAACCTTAAACATAATCGAGGAATAAAAAAATATGCAGCGTAATACAATTACTTTAGTTGGCAGTGATAAAGAAAAAGAAGAATTCTTAACCCAACTATCGACTATGACAGACATCCTAAGCAATTCTGTATTGAATCAAAGCAAAATGATTGGTGTTGATATTAAAATCATCACAAATAATGGCACAGAATTTGCTATTTGGAATGTGAGTAACAATGAACGATTTTCTAATACGTTAAACAAACATCTTCAAAACACAAATGCGGTTATTTATCTAAACCCGACAGAAAAGCAGTGCAACATTGTAAAACGATGTATTGATGAGAATGTTGTCATCATTGATAGTCGGGATTATGCATCTGTCTCTCTATGTTTTAATGACCTCCAGGAAAAATTACAGAAAAACCATACAAAAGAGAATATTGAAAAGAAAACCAAAGAAAATACAAAACAAAAAACTACAGGACAGGAAACTACAAAGACAGACAGTAACATTATTCCAGCTATTATGAGCAGCATTATAACATTGTTTGGACAACCACCCACGTTGCCAGCAAACGCAAAGGAAACACAGAGAGAACTTCACGATTACCATAATAATAACTTATAAAACTTAAATCGCCTTGCAATCGAGTTTCTGTAAAAATTATATCCTTCGCGCGAAGGATAACCTTTCAAAATAAGTGCAGAAATTAAAAATGCCAAAGCTATGTATCGACCGGAGTCAACTCGACAAAGGAATAGTATTTATATTGCTAGAAAAAAATGAAGAATAATCAATCAATTATTTTAGATGCAATTAGAAATTTTCTGATTATAGTCTATACTTCTTCCAAATAATTATTACTTAGAGGTGGCAGCATGTGGTTTATCATGTCTCATAATGGGAAAAGACTTGTTATTGAAATTGATGACGCGGAATGGTCTTTAAATAAAGTAAAAGAAATGATCGCTAAAAAAACAGATATTCCGTCTAGTGAATTAAAAATTATAGTTTCTGGTAAAGAAATAAATTTTGATAAGGATCTTCCAACTGAAAAAGGAATAACTATTCATTGTCTCGATAAGAGAAAAATTAATCGTAACCAAGCAAATGCTTCTGCAACAGAAACAACCCAAGATAAAAACATGCAAAGTGATAGCTTAACTTCTACTGGCAAAAAAGAGCAGATACAGTATACAGAATATTTTGATAATTTTAATATTATTCCATCTGAAATCTTCCATATAATTTCCAGCCATCTACCTTCGGAGATTCAAGGTCTTATCATACTGTCAGGAGTAAATAAATCGCTTAATTTGAAGATTAAAGAATTCATTTTTGAGGCTTTAAAGGATGAAGCTTTTAGAAAAAAAGTTAATGAAGATATTTCAGAATTAAGTAAAAAACAAATTAACCATGAAGATTTTAATTCTAATCTCGGAATTATCGAAAAAGAAAAAATCAAATATCTCTTTAAAAATAAAACAAATTTACCTATTGAAGATATTAGCGTTTGCTCTTACGCCGACGGTAAAAAAATGTATCGTATCACCACAATAAATTATCTTGATGACGATAAAAATAAAGATAATGCAGAGAATTTTTTAATTTTCTTAGAGAAAAAACAGCGATCTTATTTAGCTAACAAGGACACTTTCAGATATATGGGTATAGCAGGATCAGAAAAAATAATCTTTTATATTAGTGAACATGAAATGACTATTTTAAATGATTCATCGATTGCTAAAAATAGACCTGTAGTTAAAGCTTTTGGAATTAGAGAGGCCATAGGTAAAACAACAGCATGTTTATTAGAAGAAGAAAAAACTAATGATATCCCTTTTATTGAATTTACCGGGGAAGGGGACGATATAAAAATGGTTTTACGATTGAAAGACAATAACTATGCAAGAGAATTGTCTTATGCTCTTCAAAAAGAAGGTTATGTTTTTAACGAGAACAGTAATCAATCAAACAGATTTAATGAATTTGATATTTATCCATGTGAATATTATATTGATAGACGAAAAGAACAGAAGCATCGATTTATCACAACATCAAGTATTGAATTAAAGGGAGTGGATAATATTTTTAGATTTATATTTAACACATGCAAATTGGATAAAAAATATGTAGCAGGTTTTATTTGCAAAGATCACAAAAATAATAATCCAATACTACAATTATCAGAATTACAAATTATAAATGGATTTAAAAGTGTTTTTAACGAACTTATTCAAAACAAAATAAAGGAGTTCTCACAAAAGAAGCAAAATAAAAGCTTTCTTGATTTTCAAAATTATTCGGCTATTGATAAGAAGGTAGAGTTCTTAAATAAAATTAAACAGCAGCTAGATAACGCTTCCTCATACAACGACCTTAATGCATTGTTTTCAAACAATGACCCTGTGATGAGCAAAATAGATGGAGATACGCTAAAACTTTACCAGGATTTTAAAAACATCTTTTCTGAAATTTATTTGTTAAATCAGCCAGAATTAAATCAAAATATACTTAAGAACACCTAGGACCCTTAACTAGCCCCTCCTCAAATGGGAAAGACCCAAATTAGTGGGTCGTCTGCGATTCGAACGCAGGACCAACAGGTTAAAAGCCTGCTGCTCTACCGACTGAGCTAACGACCCATTCATCTTCATCTGGTTAGAGTCGCATATATTACTGATTCTCAGAAAAATATCAACGCTTAGAAGCTAGACTAGCTTAAATCCTAGCACTTTTCTCTTAAGCTAGCGCGCCGCCATCAATTGTGATGGTTTGTCCTGTCATTATCGCAGCCGCCTTCGAAGTAACGAGATAAAATGCCAAATCAGCCACTTCATCCGGCTCGATAAATCTGCCTAACAACACGGATTTCGCGAGATTTTCTTCAGAAAGACCCAGCTCTTGAATACGATTAATAGCCATGTCCGTGCGCACCCAGCCAGGACAAATAGCGTTGACAGTAATGCGGCGCGGCGCAACTTCATGCGCTAAAGCACGAGTCAACCCCACCATACCGTGTTTTGAAGAGCAATAAGCAGTTGCATCCTGCGCGCCTTGCAAACCTAATACGGAAGAAATGTTAATGATACGGCCAGTATTATCAGGCAAATATGGAAGTGCATATTTACTGACAAAATAAGGCCCATCAAGATTCGTCCTGATAACACAGTGCCACTGTTCGTTAGTGCTATTAGGATCTAAAGAATCACTACCTGCTAAACCAGCATTATTAATAACAGCATCTAACCGACCGAACTTGCTAAGAATAGCACTAATCGTCGAGCGCACTTGAGCAGCATCCCCTACATCACACACAAGAGCTAAATCAGCTCCACTTGACTGAGCACCTTTTTCAGTTGTCGCACAAGCTGCTACCCGCCATGATTGTGATTGAAATTTTTCAACAACTGCTTTTCCTATGCCTCTAGAACCACCCGTGACAAAAACAACAGGCTGATCATGATGAATTATCATTGCGTAAAAAATCTCCTCTTTTGCAATTTTACTGTGACATACTCGTAGCGTTTCACTTAGATATTCTATGGGTGCATGACAAGTTTTTTGCAACGAGAGGAAAAGGGTATTTTGTATGAACCATTCACTCGCAGACAGGAGTCTGCGAGAGCAAAACCCACTCAAGGAGGAGTATGTTTTGTGGTGAATGGTGAAGGAAAAATACCCTTTTCCTCTCGTTGCAAAAAACTTGTCATGCACCCATAGAATATCTAAGTGAAACACTACGAGTATATATCATCGTCCTGGTACATCACCCCATAAGTATTTATGCAATTGGACTTGGAGACGCACAGGCAATTGATCTCGCAGGATCCAATCCGCTAAGTCTCTAGGCTGCATTTGTTGATAACTAGGGGAAAGCAGTATATGGCATTTCTCCGCTAAACTATATTTTTGTATCACTTGCTTTGCCCATGCATAATCTTCCTGATGGCAAATAACAAATTTGACTTGATCATGTGGAAGCAAATATAGAACATTGTCCCAATGATTCTTTTCCACTTCTAGAGAACCAGGCGTTTTTATATCAAGCACTTTGACAACACGTGAATCTACATTGACAATGGGCATCGCGCCACTCGTTTCTAACGATACCTCATATCCTTCATCGCATAAGCGAGTCAGCAGCTTAAGACAGGCTTTTTGAGCTAAAGGTTCGCCACCAGTGACAGTGACATAATGAGTATGGTATTTCTTGATTTCAGTCATCACTGTATCAAGGTCGTACCGAATACCGCCATAGAATGCATAAGCCGTATCACAATATTGGCAGCGTAACGGGCACCCTGTAAGACGAATAAAAATGGTCGGTAACCCAACCGTTTTTGTCTCTCCTTGCAGAGAGAAAAAAATTTCAGATACCCGTAAACTATCTCTACCCACTAATGGCCCGCTTGTTTGATCTGCTTTAATTGCTCAGACGCTAATCTCGCAGAAGCTGTTCCCGGGTAACGATTGATGACTTTTTTCAATGCAGCCTTTGCATCTGGCCATTTAAGCTGTGAGGCAAGAATGAGCCCTACTTTAAGCTGTGCATCTGATACACGCGGACTATCCGGATATGTCTTAACAACAGCATTAAATTCATTTAATGCCAAATCGTTTTTACCTATCAATCCATACAACTCACCTAGCCAATAATGTGCATTTGAAGCAAATTGACCAGAGGGATATTTTTTTAACATACCCTGCAGTACATTGATTGCATCACTATACTTCTTTACTTTGATTAAGTTATAAGCTGTTTGATAAATCTGCTGCTCTTCAGCCACATTTGGCTGATCTGCGGTAGACTTTGCTGCTAACGTATCAACCATTGTTGCTGGCGCTTTGGAGGATGATTTTGCAAGCGATTTGCCGGCAGATTTAGCTGGAGCAGGTGTGCTTGCAGGTACAGCTTCATCCTGAACCGCATGTTTTTCATCTGCATCGCTTGCCGTGATGGCAGATGAAGTAACAGATGACTTACCAGAGCCCGCATTAGACTGAGACAATCGCTTATCTAAATCTGAATACATACTCTTTTGCTGGTTTTGTATCTGCTCAAGTTGATGAGTCAATTGCTCAACTTGGCCACGCAATGTCTGCACCTGGTTTTGTAATGATTCAATACGTGCAACAGCATCCGAGTTTTGCATGTTGTTGATCTGCTGCTCTAAACGCTGTACACGTTGCGACATATTCATCGACGTAGCAGGCGGCTCAATGCTTACTGGTGGCGGTGACGATGGAACAAACACTCCCTCTGTCTCTTGACCTGGCGGTGGAGGTGGAGGCGGTAAATATTGAGATGGATCAATATTTCCCTCCTCCATTTCTTGCTGCATCGTATCAGCATCATAAACAGGAGCTGGTTCAGAAAAAACAGGCATAACAATAGAATAAAATAAAATTATACCTATAATTTTAATGACTCGCGAGTAGTAAGCCAGCATAAATTATCACTTGAGATAAACAAGAACAACACGACGATCCAGCCGGTAAGCTGCCTCAGTATGGCCAGGCGATGCTAATTTCTCTGCACCATAGCTCACAACACGAATTTGCGCTGGGTTAACACCTTTTGCAATAAGAATCGATGCAACGGCATTCGCACGGCGCTCGCCCAACCCAATATTATACTCACGGCTACCACGAGGATCTGTGTGGCCTTCTAACATAACTTTTACCCGAGGATGAGAGACTAAATAATTTGCATTGGCCATAATAGCAGGCTTATCCGCATCATGCACAACATTGCTATCATAATCAAAATAGTAAATACGCTTAGATAGCTGATGCCCGCCTCTTGCCTGATCAGTAAAATCAGATTCCGCACCTAAGCCTGAAGCAGCTACACCCCTATGTCTGCTATATGAAGCATTAGCAGCATCGATTGCAGATTGATCTTGTTTTCTATGCGACGAACAAGCAGCAAGAGTAATCATAGCGCTACCCACTAAAATAACATGTACCCATTTCCTTAATTTCATAATCTCCCCCCTTAATATCCATAAAGTGAACATTGCGAAAGTATACCTTGAGAACAAGTTATGAAGTCAAGTGGCATATACTTCTCTTTCATTGGGATGCCTGTACGAGTTTTTTGCATCCAGTCATTATTACCCCAAAAATGGTGACCAAGACGGATCTTGTGCTTCGCCATTCCGTGCAGGCAACCGTAATTGAACACGCCCATCAGAAGAAACCATAGCTAGTACATTACGCCCTCCGTATACAGTATCGTAGAGAACCATACTGCCGTTCGGTGCGAGACTCGGTGACGCGCTATCCCCTACAGAGCTGTTTAATACCCGCATGGTTCCTGTATCTAGATCTAAAATAGCAATATTATAAATGCCTGATACACGATGAATCATTGCAATATATTTGCCATCACGCGTATAGGAAGCACGAGCATTATAATCACCATCATACGTCACGCGTGATATTGCGCCATTAGAAAGATTAGCCTGATATATCTGCGGGCCACCGCTTCGATTAGAAGTAAATAATAAAATCTTACCACCTGGAGACCACGCTGGCTCAGTATTGATATAAAAATCATGCGTCACTTGCGTGAGTCCGCCACTAGCAATATTCATAATATAAATATTAGGCGAACCATTTTTAGAAAGCACAAGTGCCAGCTTAGTACCATCAGGTGACCATGCAGGTGCGCCATTAATACCAGGAAATTCGCTTAGCAACCGCCGCCCGCCCGACATGATATCTTGCAGAAAAATGCCTGCACGGCGATTTTCGAAGGAAACATAGGCAATTTGCCTCCCATTAGGCGACCATGAAGGTGACATAATAGGTTCTGGGGAATCTAGCAACGGCCGAGGATTGTAACCATCTTGATCTGACACTTCCAATAAGTAACGAGTGGAGGAATTTGCAGACCGTTGTACAACAACATAGGCAATCTTCGTTGAAAAAACACCACGCGTGCCTGTGATTTGTTCGTAGATCAAGTCACTAATATGGTGCGCAAGTTTACGCATGTCGCTGCCCGGAACCGTGTAATTTTTATCGATGACTACACTAGCTGCGCCCTTACCACGAAACATATCCAGCAATTGAAAGTTGACTTGAAAGCGATCGCCACCTAGCGAAATTGTCCTACCAACCACTACACTATCTGTCCCTAGTTTACGGAAATATTCAGTAGATGCTTTGTCTGCAGTACTTGGGAATTCGCTGAGTAAATTTTTTCCAACTACTTTAAATCGCCCACTATTTTGTAAGTCATTTGCAATAATTCCAGAAATATCTTGTGGCGTACTTCCCTGCACAGCAAATGGCACAACCGCTATGGGTATTGCTCCCGCCACACCACGAGTCAATTCCATACTTAAAATTGCATAGGTGGAATAAGGTATAGTGGTAACGAGTATGAATAATAACAAACGAATTATCTTGCGCATGATCATGACCCCTTCAAACTCACGTGTTATACCATAACAAAGAGACTCTTGCATGGGAAAGTATACTCATTTATCGCTCTCAGATCGACTCAGTAATACTCAATATTATTTATATGCCATAGAGCAAAATACAATATGTATTTCAGTGTTACAGGCAACTCGTGATATGGAAAGACTATATTCGAATGCTCTGAAATCTGGTAACGCTGAAGAGTTTGTCAGTAACAACGAGATACAGAAACAGGGTTTAAAGACTGGGCATATTAATTGATTTGTTAAACATGAGAAAGAAATGATGATTAAGCCAACAGCTTAGACAATGCTCATGTTAAATTAACGACTCTGCTCCCGAGATCATCGTCTCTTTTCCTGGAAGCAAACTATCCATAAACTTCCCTTGCATGAGTGTACCACCCAATGCTTGCAATTTTATCATTTGCTGTTCTAACTCCACCCCTGGAATAATCAGCTGAGCAGACAAACTGGCCGCTAAAGAAATCATTGCCTTCACGAACTCCTCTGATTTTTGATTACGTTCAATATCATTGATGAATAACGGATCTAATTTGAGATAATTGACAGAGATTTTTTTTAAATCACCTAATGTAAATAAACCTGCACCAAAATGATCTATCGCTAGTTTAATATTAAGGTATTTCAACATATTAAGGCCTTTCTCCAATCCATCAAATGAACTCGGTACAGAACTTTCTTGGATGATGAATAGCAACCATTCAGGATTAAATAGCAACTCTTGCAAAATTTGTGAAATCCGATAAATAAAGCCACTATTCTGTAATTGTTTCACTGGCAGGACAATACCCAGGTACATGGGTGTCACGCCTACACTACGCCAATGGAGAAATTGTCGGCCTGCATGATGCAATAGCCATTCAGTGACAACATTTAATTTACCGTATTTTTCGGCATAGTTTAATAATTCAGGCTGAGTTACTAAACCTAAATCAGGATGCCGCCAACGTAATGACGCTTCCATACAAAAAATATTTTTATCTTTCACATTTATGATAGGTTGATAATGAATTTCAAACTCTTGCGAATCCCATTCACGATTCAAGCCTATGGAAATAGCTAATTCGCGCTGACTAGTTGTATGTATTTTTTCTTGATAAAACTGATAAGCATGTTTCCCTTGCTCTTTCGCAAGATGCAGTGCTTTATCAGCATTTCTTAGTAATGAAACAGTATCACTGCCATCAGCTGGATAAACAGCGATACCGATACACGCCGTGATATAAAACGTATGTTCTTTTATTTTGATAGGCTGCGCGAGTGCTTGCAGCATACGTTGCGCAACAATAGCTGCCATCTCTGATTTGCTAAGTTGTGCTAGTAAAACGATAAACGTATCTCTTGCCATTCGACTGAGGCTGTCAACTTGCCGTATGCACAGCTTAAGGCGCTTAGCAATTTCTAACAACAAAGCATCGCCTATATCATAGCCTAAGGCTTCGTTGATAACTTTAAAATTATCAATATCAATAGACAGTATCGCCATGTTAAATTGATAACGCGCACTTTCATTGATACTTTGCTGAACTCGATCTTCAAATAATTGCCAACCCAATAATTTGGTGATGGGATCTTGAATGGCATTTTGCAGCTTGTCTTGCAAAGCGCACAACTCATCGTGCAAATTCTGTCTGGATTGATGTGATTTTTCTAATTCAGCTTGCTGAGCAACCGCTTGGCTCTTAATTAATTTTATTCTGGCCCTACTTTTGAAATAAGCATAACCAAATACAATACATCCTATGTAACCCACCAAAGCCAATAACATGAATGCGCTATCTCCTAATAAACCTAGTACATTGTCAGCTAACTGACCCTTACTGAAGTAGATTCCGAGAGTTGACTATGACAAGACCCCGAGGCAATGCAACCATTGGTCAGTTAGGCTGACAATGTACTAGCCGCAAGCCGCCTCATGTCTATCAGGACCCTATCCATCCAAAATATTCTCTGGTTTAACTTTTAAAACAAACTGACGGAATGCTTCAAAAACACCTGGATCAGAAGGCACAGGTAAAGGCGAAGCCTTTAATACCGCCGCTCGCGCAGAACTATCAAGAGAAGGATCACCACTAGTCCTAGTCACTTGAACCTCTAATACCATCCCACCAGGAGCAACTCGAATCATCAATTCACAATATAAATGCTTGTTAGCTTGCGTTGGAATCACCCAATGCTCACTAATCGCTTGCAATATTAATGCCTTATATTTGTTTACCTGACCTGATGATTGCCTAATTTGCGTTCCTTGCAATTTAATTTCTTCATTTAATAACTGCTGGCGTAATGATTTTTCTGCTTGCTCGCGTAACACTTTTTGAAAATTCAATTGTTCACGTTTCTGTACAAGTTTCTTCTGTTTATCATTTAATTTCTTGATATCAGCTAGTAAATCCTTACCAAATAAATCTTTTTGCTTGATTACTTCCTGCACTCTCTGTTCCGCAAGCTTTTTTTTGCTTTCAGCTTTCTTAAGTGCAATCTTATCTTTCTGCATTTCCACAGGGGCTGATTTAACAGGTTGTGGCTCAGGGTGAGGTATTTCTTTTACTGGCTGTAACATCGGCTGCGGAGTAAGCTGCTTTGGTAATATTTTACTCTTCGGCGAGTCCCCTAGAACAACAGCACTAATCACATCGTTTTTGTTAGTATTTTCAAAAACCGGCATAACGGAAGAAGATTCAAAGCTAAATACCAACACAAGCAAAACACCGATATGAAAGACAATCGAAACAAAGAAATACTTGTCATTATTTTGAGGTGCAGCCATGTGACATTAACCAACCTTTTTATCAGGCGGCATAGGCTGAGTAATCAGCCCTACGCTTTTAGCACCAGCTTGTTGCAACAAAACCATTGCTTCAACCACTTTCCCATAATTCACATTTTTATCGCCGCGTACAAGTACCGGACGCTGCTCAATGCCTTGCTGCTTAGAAAGTTGTGTCGTCACCAAGTAACTTAATGTACGCGCTGTGATGGGCTGATCTGGCTTATCTGCAAGATTAAGATAATAATTGCCAGATGAATCTACCGTTACAATTAATGGCTCTTTTTGCTTCTCATCTATCGCTTTCGCAGTTGTTTTGGGTAATTCTACTTTTACCCCCTGAGTCAAGAGCGGTGTGGTAATCATAAAAATTACCAGTAATACCAACATCACATCAATGAATGGAACCACATTGATATCAGACATAGGCCGTCGTGATCCAGGCTGATGTAAGTGCGCCATGATGATTACTCCACTATTTCCATTCGAGCAGGATTCTGCTGCGACTGGCGAATCAGTATATTTGTGAATTCTTCTTCAAAAGCATCAAAGCGATTCATTAAACGACCGATGTCTGTAATAAAACGGTTATAAGCGATCACAGCAGGAATAGCAGCAAATAACCCCAGCGCTGTTGCAATCAAAGCTTCCGCTATTCCTGGCGCAACCATGGAAATAGTCGCTTGCTGAACATTGGCTAATGCGCGGAATGCTTGCATGATGCCCCAAACCGTACCAAATAAACCCACATAAGGGCTAGTGGACCCAACAATTGCAAGAAATGGCAAATGTGCTTCCAGCTTGTCTTGCTCACGCATTTGTGCAACACGCATAGCACGCTTTGTATTCTCCATGACAAGGTCCATTGCTGACCCCGCTTGTTTGCGAAAACGTAAAAATTCTTTAAAACCAGCATGGAAGATAGCTTCCAACCCTTCCAATATCTGTTTACGTTGTCCACCTGCGTAAAGTTTAGCTAAATCCTCTCCCGACCAGAATGCTTGCTCAAACCTACCAGCAGATTTACCCACACCACGTAAATAAAACATACGCTGCAAAATGTAAGTCCAAGAAAAAATTGACGCACTAACAAGAACTAACATCACTGCTTTAACGACCAACCCTGCCTGCATAAAATAACTTAATAAACTGGTATCGTAATTCACGTTATTGTTCTCCGAATCGTCTCTAAAGTGGATACGTCTAGCAATGCCCTGGACTGAAAATCATCATTCACACAAACAACCTGGAATGCTCCCTTGCATAACATTTTATCTGGCATACTGGTCAAGCGCAAATATACCCGTAGCATTTCACTTAAATTTTCCTGGATGCATGACGAGTTTTTTGCCGCGAAAGGAAGAGGGTATTTTATATGAACCATTCACTCGCAGACAGGAATCTGTGAGAGCAAAACCCACACAAGGAACACACCTATTCCACTCCTTCAAATAAACTGACCGTCTGCGGGGCATGCAATTTTTCAGGCATTTTTAATCCAAAATGTGAATAAGCATGTTTGGTAGCTATTCGTCCACGAGGGGTTCGCAGCATAAATCCTTGTTGAATCAAGAAAGGTTCAATCACATCTTCTATCGTGCTTTTCTCTTCATTAATAAAAGCAGCCAAACTTTCCAAACCCACTGGACCACCACTAAATTTTTCCATCAATGCCAACAATAATTTTTGATCCATCACATCAAAGCCTTGACTATCCACATTAAGAAAATCTAAAGCTTGTTTCACCACCTCTTTGGTCACTTTGCCATTTGCTTTGATTTCTGCATAGTCCCGCACGCGGCGCAATAAACGGTTAGCGATTCTTGGTGTACCACGAGAACGACGTGCAATTTCTTCACCTCCTGTTAGCTCAATCTCAACATTAAGTATGTGAGCGGAACGCAACACAATTTGTGTTAAGTGTTTGGTTTGATAAAACTCTAATCTTTGAACGATTCCAAATCGGTCGCGTAACGGTGAGGTCAGCAATCCAGCGCGTGTCGTTGCACCTATTAAAGTAAATTGCGGCAAATCAAGCTTAATAGACCGAGCAGCAGGGCCTTCCCCTATCATGATATCAATTTGATAATCTTCCATCGCTGGGTATAACACTTCTTCAACAACAGGGCTTAAACGATGAATTTCATCAATGAATAACACATCACCCGCTTGTAAATTTGTCAGCAAAGCAGCGACATCACCAGGCCGCTCTAATACAGGGCCAGAAGTTTGTTTTAAACTTACATTTAACTCATGTGCGATAATATTTGCTAGCGTCGTCTTACCTAATCCTGGCGGCCCAAAAATGAGAACGTGATCCAGTGCCTCATTACGTGCTTTTGCTGCACGAATAAAAATGTCCATTTGTTCCTGAACAGATTCTTGACCTATGTAATCACGCAATAATTTTGGCCGCAATGCTCTATCCAGAGAATCATTTTCTTGCTGCTCCGGCGCAATCATTCTATCAGTGTTCATCACATCATCTCCCGCAACGCACGACGTATTAATTCTTCACTATTTGCAGAACCATCATCAATTTTTGTCACCATACGGCCTGCTTCTTGCTGCTTATATCCTAAGGTAATCAGTGCGGATATCGCATCTTGTAGTATTTGATGGCGACTATGATGTTCGTGCTTCATGAGGGTTGCTGCTTCTGTGGAAATACCCGTACTCTGGCACCAATCAGACAATTTATCACGCATTTCAATTACTAATCGCTCTGCTGTTTTTTTACCGACTCCAGGAAGACGTACCAGGCTTGCTGTATCATTATGAAGAACACAGCGCACAAATTCTTCAGGGACAATGCTAGATAAAATCGTTAATGCTAAACGCGGGCCTACACCATTTACTTTTAGTAAGGTGCGAAATAATAATCGTTCATCACGAGTATAAAATCCATATAAATGATGAGCATCTTCACGCACAATAAAGTGAGTAAATAAAATGACTTCCTGATTCACATCTGGTAATTGATAGAATGTGCTCATTGGCGCATCCATTTCATAACCTACACCATGTACTTCCACTAACAACTGCGGAGGTTGTTTTTCTAAAATAATACCGCGAATTTGCCCAATCATGCCCAACCCTTGTCATTAAGACGCATTACGTTCAATGATATACCCATGTAAGAGTTTTCAATAAAACAATTTTTAAACACTCAGCCACTTATGGCTGAGTTTATCTGATCAATACAAACCCTGCTATCTCAGAAAGATAATGGTTTAGTTATTTTTCAATCCAGGTGAACCCTGATTATTCTGAGCTTGCATAGCTGCCGCCATTAATAAATACACTAGCTGCTCCAAGCTTAACTCACCACCTTGAGATGTTTGCTGACCTGCTGCTGAATTCAAGCAAGTGGATTGAAACAAGGTTGACTGTACAGCAGCAGGTCTTTGATTAGTGATCAATAACACTTTTTCTGGATGATCATGCCTACTACAAAGATCAGTATGTACAGAGAGCATAGGTGATAATGATTCAATATTTCTCAAAACCTGTTCTCTTATTGCTTGATCTGATATACAGCTAACAATATTAGAGGGATACGTAATTACCTTATTGATACCAAGATAATTTAAAATATTTTTGATTTTACCAAATGTTTCCACATCTGCCCACGATTGCTTGATTACCGATGCATGTGAAATCACTTTTCTGACGAAGTCATAACCATATTTATTGATTAGCGCTTGAAAATAACCTGATATATCCTGGGATAAATATTTGATCTTATCAGTACAGTCAGCTTTGAAAGCGTCTGCCGGGAAATCTCTATATAAACTCTCATGGCTACGTAAAAACACGGGTAAGTTTTGCTTAAACAAGACTTCTGTACCCGCTTTTGCATCATTTTGCATAAAACAACGCATTGCTTGCCAAAAAGCAGTTACTTGCATACTGTTATCTACCAAAATAATCTTCGGTATTTGATTAGTATTCCCTAACTTACAAGCCAATGATACAGCACGCATACCAGACGTAGCGACCAATGCAATCTTATCCGCCGCTTCACAGTAATTATTTAATTCAGGTGGCATTTGTGGGTCATTGCCAATCACAAAGGCCTCATAATTTTCTAACTCAGCATGGCTCAATGGATTGATTTGATATTGTGCTCTTACTCTAGCGCCTCTTATAATTGATTGAATTTTAACGACATCATGGGTATCAGTGCGTTGCATAATAGTATCCTCGTTAGGTTTTTAATATTGTAATAAAAATAAAGCAGAAAAATGTATAGTTTATTTATTAAACTAATATTATCAGAAGTTGTTCTTTTTCTACACATTATTAATTGTTTTTTCGTTGAAATTTGTGGATCGGGTAGAAAAAGGAAGATGCAGTAAAGGTGATTACTGACCATATCTTAGCACTCCAGAAACACGAAGCTTTTTTATTGAGGGAGAACATTACTGTAAATGCAACAACTGGAGACCTTGCCTATCTCCGGGAAGAAAGACCGATTATCAACTTTAGTGGCCAAAAAACGTATAGTGACAATACAGCTACTTACAAGAAGATCTTAAAATTATTAGACAATGCGATTGAACTGGAAAAGGAAGCTACAGTGCAGCCAGGAGGACCCACCGTAAAAGGGGGACCGTCTAACCTTTGAGATAACAATAAGAAAACCCATCAGGCCTATCATGATGATAGGCCTTATTAGTGAGATGAATAAGATACCGAGTTTTTTTATTCGCCAGTTTCTAATAGCAATCAAGATTCATCTTTTTTAGTCCCCTTGCATGCGCGTGACATAATGCGATGGCCAATGCGTCCGCTGCATCTGGCTGCAAGCTGCCTGTTACATTCAATAAACGTTTTACCATAAATTGCACTTGGCTTTTATCTGCTGCGCCATAACCTACGACGGATTTTTTTACTTGACGTGCTGAATACTCTGCAACGGGAATCTCT
This sequence comes from Gammaproteobacteria bacterium, assembly GCA_019634835.1. Lineage (GTDB taxonomy): Bacteria > Pseudomonadota > Gammaproteobacteria > DSM-16500 > DSM-16500 > Aquicella. The sequence continues at coordinate 137,554 of JAHCAO010000004.1, read as the reverse complement.
AATGCCACGATTGCTGCGCCTCTCGCTTGTCCAAGTTTAAGAGCAGAGTTAGCATTTTCTTGCATAAAAACTTGCTCGATAGCAGCTTCATGCGGCTGATAGGACTGAATGATTTGTTGTAGACCTAAAAAAATTTGCCGCAATCGTTCATTCAATGGAAATGACATGAGATTGAGATATCCGCTTGCCACATAAACATGCCGATTACCTTCCAAACGTATCACACCATATCCTGTGCGACGCGACCCTGGATCGATTCCTATGATCACCGTCATGTTTATATCCTTTAGATACTAGTCTTAATTCTGCAACAGGTTAAACGAACATCGAGCAAGTGTTCTGTGATAGCAGCATCTGAGCGAAGTAGCTCTTTTTATTTTTTATATGAGGGAAAGTGGACAGGAGTCCACTTTAGCAAAAGCCGGAAGGGAAACGTCTTTTGCGACCGCATATAAAAAATAAAAAGAGCTACTTCGCTCAGATGCTGCTATCACAGAACACTTATAACATTAATGATAATATCTTTAAGACAATTCTTTTAATATATCTTCTGCAATATCTGCATTCGAATAAACAGATTGCACGTCATCCAAGTCTTCTAACGTATCAATTAAATTCATCACTTTTTCAGCGGTATCTTTGTCTGTGATCAGAATATTCGTATCAGCACGCATGATCACATCTGCTTGTTCAGGATGGAAACCCATTTCACTCAATGATGCTTTAACAGGAATAAATTTTTCCGGTACAGTGATCACATCGATGCTCTTATCAGGGTTAGCGATCACATCATCCACGCCTAACTCCAATGCGTGCTCCATCAAACGTTCCTCATCCACACCCGATGCAAATGTAATCATTCCTTGTTTTTTAAAAAGATAAGCCACAGAACCACCTGTACCAAGATTACCGCCACTTTTCGTAAACGCATGCCTCACTTCGGCAACCGTACGATTCCGATTGTTCGTCATACAATCCACCATAACTGCAATACCACCCGGGCCATATCCTTCATAACGAACTTCTTCAACATTTTCACCTTCCATGCCACCTGCACCACGCTTGATTGCACGTTCAATCACATCCTTTGTCATGTTAGCTTCTTGTGCTTTATCTAACGCAGCGCGCAAACGTGGGTTCGTATTGGGATCACCTCCTCCCATTTTAGCCGCAACCGTCACTTCGCGAATAATTTTTGTGTAAATCTTACCGCGCTTGGCATCTACTTTTGCCTTATGACGTTTAATATTAGCCCATTTACTATGACCTGCCATGTCTTATTCCTTTGTTTTCGCTACACGTATACCTAACTCAATCAATTGCTCTGGTTCAACAGGAGCAGGCGCGTCCATGAGTGGACAACTCGCTGTTTGAGTTTTAGGAAACGCAATCACATCTCGGATAGAGGCTGCGCCTGTTATCAACATGACTAACCGATCCAAGCCGAATGCAATTCCACCATGCGGAGGACAACCTAACCTCATTGCAGTCAGTAAATGCCCAAATTTTTCTTCTGCTTCTTGATCGTTAATATTAAGAAGGTTAAACACTGCTTTTTGCATTTCTGGTGAATTGATGCGTACGGATCCCCCTCCAATTTCGCTGCCATTCAACACCATGTCATAAGCGCGGGCAAGCATGTTATGTGGATCTTTCATCAACTCCTCAACAGTCTCCGCTTTAGGAGAAGTAAATGGATGATGACAGGCTGACAATCGACCTTCACCTTTTTCAAACATGGGGAAATCTACTACCCACAAAATACGCCAATCTGCCTCAACTAAGCCGCGGTCATGGCCAACCTTTAAACGCAGCGCACCCAACGCTTCGTTTACCACTGACGCTTTGTCTGCACCAAAGAAAATAATATCGCCGACTTTAGCGTTTGTTCGTTCCAAAATCCCATCTACTACTGCATCCGGTAGAAATTTCAAAATTGGAGATTGCAATCCTTCTTTGCCTTCTCCATTCACTTTGATATAAGCCAAGCCACGTGCACCAAATACACTGATGTAATTGGTGTAATCATCAATTTCTTTTCGGCTGATCACTGCACCCCCTGGTACGCATAATGCCGCTACACGTCCATGAGGATCTTTTGCAGGCTCTGCAAATACATTGAATTCTACCTCTTTCATTAAATCGCCAACTTCCACTAATTCCAGAGGAATCCGCAAATCTGGCTTATCTGAACCATAACGGTTCATCGCTTCGGCATAAGTGATGCGAGGAAAAGGATCAGGCAATGTCACATGCAACAATTCAGCAAACATACCACGTATCATTGTTTCCATGAGTGCCTGAATTTCATGCTCTACAAGAAAAGAAGTCTCGATATCTAATTGCGTAAATTCAGGTTGGCGGTCTGCACGCAAATCTTCGTCACGAAAACAACGTACGATTTGATAATAACGATCCACTCCTGCCATCATCAATAATTGTTTAAATTGTTGTGGCGATTGAGGCAATGCAAAAAAACTACCTGGTTTAGTGCGGCTTGGAACAAGATAATCCCTGGCACCTTCTGGTGTTGCGCGTGTCAAACAGGGTGTTTCAACATCAATAAAGCCATTTTCATCTAAATACTTGCGTAAATATCGGGAAATGTTGGCACGTGTTTTTAACCGTTCAAGCATTTCAGGACGCCGAATATCGAGATAACGATATTTTAAGCGTATTTCCTCTCCCACTTCATGGAATTCATCATCGATAGGAAATGGCAGCGGTTCTGAGCGATTTAAGATAGTTAATGCTGACGCTTCCACTTCGATTTCACCCGTGCGAAGATTCGGGTTTACTGTGCCTGCAGGCCGTCTTTTGACTTTGCCTTTAACAAGTACCACAAATTCACTGCGAATAGATTCTGCTTTTGAGAAAGCTTCTTTCTGTTCTGGTGCCACCACAACTTGCACAATACCTTCACGGTCACGTAAATCAATAAAGATAACGCCACCGTGATCTCTACGCCGATGCACCCATCCCGCTAGTTTTACCTCTTGATCCAAGAACTCAGTGGTCATTTGACCGCAATAATGACTGCGCATAATATTTATTTACCTTAAGTTTATGTTAAAGGTCTGGTCAGTATTCGGTGATAGCAGTAGTGGAGTTGTCAGCCCCTTTTATTTTTTATATGAGGGAAAGTGGACAGGAGTTCACTTTAGCAAAAGCCGGAAGGGAAACGTCTTTTGCGACCGAATATAAAAAATAAAAGGGGCTGACAACTCCACTACTGCTATCACCGAATACTGACAAGGTCTATGAAGAACCTATCGACCTGCACTTTATTTTTGCTTAGATGACGCCGCGCCCGGTTGTACCACCCCTAATGAAATCACAAATTTTAACGCTTGGTCCACACTAATATCTAGTTCTTTTACTTTGCTTCTAGGCGCCATCATGAGAAAACCAGAAGTAGGATTAGGTGTGGTGGGGATGAAGTAACTTACCATTCGCTCTTCATTTAACTGACTATCAATCGTATTCCCTACTTCGCCTGTTTGAAAAGCGATGCTCCATACACCAACCCGTGGAAACTCCACCAATAACACCTTGCGGAAAGATTGTCCTCCTGGCTTAAAAACAGTTTCTGTCACTTGTTTTACACCAGTGTAAATTGAACGGACTAAAGGAATACGCGCCATGATCTGCTCGCTATACGCTACTAATCGCTGACCAATCAAGTTAGCGGCAAATAAGCCGGTAAAAAAGATGACCAACAAAGTGAGCGCAACCCCTATCCCTGGAACATGAAACCCCAAAATCACATCTGGCTGGAATTGAGGCGGCAAAAGTAGCAAAGACTTGCTTAACAAATCCACAATAAATTTGATCACGACTATCGTAATGATGACAGGCAACCAAACCAATAAACCAGAGATAAAATACTTACGCAGCATTGCAATCATGAACCTTCCCCTGAATTTGAAGACGAAGTAGTAGAAGCAGCGGGCGAAGTGTCTTTAGCTTTAACATCCGTTGATTTGCTCTCTGTACCTGTATCATTAGCACCGCTCTTTTCATTTTGATCTGATTTAGGCTTTCCTTTAGTACTATAATCTGTTTTATACCAGCCAGAACCCTTGAGTTGAAATCCTGCAGCAGATACTAGCTTACTTAACGCTGGTTGATGGCATTCAGGACAATCTTTCAACGGGTTATCTGACATTTTTTGCATGACTTCTAATTGATGGCCGCATGCAGCGCATTGATATTCGTAAATTGGCATAGCTTACCTCTTCAATCATGGTGATATTGTATTCAGTTCTGCTTTAGATTAAATAAAAAGCTCCATTACAAGCGACAGAGTGTATGCGAAATAAAGTTTTTATTATATATGCTGGGTATGTCCCTAGATTCTTAAAAACATTTTACCTATGATGCCATAATAATAAGGTATATGTAACATAAGACCTAATCAGGGGTGCATGATGAGTTTTTTACAACCAGAGAAGAGGGGTATTTTGTATGAATCATTCACTCGCAGACAGGAGTCTGCGAGAGCAAAACCCAATCAAGGATGAGTGTGTGTTGCGGTGAAGGGTGAAGGAAAATACCTCTCTTCTCTGGTTGTAAAAAACTCATCATGCACCCCCAATCAGTAAACTTAGTTTGATTATTAGGAATAATATATGAATAGCAAATCTATCCTTATTACAGGCTGCTCTAGCGGCATCGGACTTTGCTCTGCTCATGCATTAAAGCAGAAAGGATATCGAGTTTTTGCAACAGCAAGAAAAGAAGAGGATGTAAAAAAACTACAGTCTCAAGGATTTGAGAGTATCTTGCTTGATGTCAATCACTCAGCCTCCATCAAGCATGCTATAAAACAAATTGTAGAACTCACTGACGGAACGCTAGATGCACTGTTTAATAATGCAGGATATATGCAAACAGGTGCTATCGAAGACATCACCCGTGATATTGAGCGTGCGCAGTTCGAAACGAATGTATTTGGCCCCATGGAGTTGATCCGGCTTGTTCTTCCTATCATGCGTAAACAAGGTTATGGAAGAATTATTCAAAATAGCTCGATTTTGGGTATTATTACCTTGCCTTTTTATGGTGCTTATAATGCATCGAAGTTTGCCCTAGAAGGATTTAGTAATACGCTACGACAAGAATTATGGGGTACAAATATTCATGTATCTATTATCAATCCTGGCCCAATTAAAACACATTTACGTGAAACTGCATTCCAAATCTATCAAAAAACCATTGATCACCAAAAAAGTCATCTCTTCACAAAAGAATATAAAAAAATGGAACAAATTTATTTCGCATCAGAAGAAAAAACAAAACTTGCACAAAAGCCAGACGCTGTTGTTAAAAAATTAATTCATGCCTTAGAAAGTTCTCGCCCACGTGCTCATTATTATGTTGGATATCCTGCTATATTACTTGCATTTTTGAGAAGAATTCTGCCAGATTGTGCGCTAGACTGGATGCTTAGAAAAGCACGATAAATACTTGAGAGACAACATGCCATATATTCTTGTTCTTTACTACAGTCGTAACGGTTCTGTTAAGCAAATGGCGCAATATATTGCGCGTGGGATTGAATTTGTTCCTGGCATAGAAGCAAAAATCCGTACTGTGCCACCTGTATCACCAACAACAGAAGCGACGGATCCTAGTGTGCCAGAAAACGGTGCGCCTTATGTAACGCTTGACGATTTAAAAAACTGCGCAGGACTTGCGCTCGGCAGCCCGACTCGTTTTGGCAATATGGCAGCACCTATAAAATATTTTCTTGATCAAACCAGTAACCTTTGGTTATCAAACAGTCTCGTTAACAAACCGGCAGCGGTATTCACTTCCACGTCAACCATGCATGGAGGACAAGAAAGCACGTTACTCAGCATGATGCTGCCATTGTTTCATTTAGGTTTCGTACTACTCGGTATTCCTTACGCTGAACCAGACTTAAATACCACACAAAGTGGTGGGACACCGTACGGTGCCACACACGTTGCAGGCACCTCTAGCAAAAATCCTATCACCGCAGAAGAACAACGATTATGCATTTCTCTTGGAAAAAGATTAGGAGAAATCGCCATGAAGTTATACCCGTAGAGGTACATGACGAGTTTTTTGTAGCGAGAGAATGAGGGTATTTTGTATGAACCATTCACTCGCAGACAAGAGTCTGCGAGAGCAACACCCAATCAAGGATGAGTATGTCTTGCGGTAAATGGAGAAGGAAAAATATCCTCATTCTCTCGCTGCAAAAAACTCACCATGCACCCTACCTGTAGCATTTCAATTTTAAATATCCTAAGGAATCTCAGATGCACCAACCCTATTATTTTCAACGAGGCTTCCACTTCGTGGAAGTGCTTGTTTCTATCGCTATCATTAGTATTACTGCAGCATTAAGCTTTCCGCTTTATTCACAATATGTTGTGCATGCACGAAGACTAGAAGCCGCTAGTATACTTTCCAAGCTTGCTATTGCCATGGAACAGTTTCATATTGAACATAATACTTATCAAAATGCGACTCTTATTGCTCTTAATTTTCCGGAAAAAATCGCAAAAAATAATTATCAATTAATTATTCAAGCTGCAACACATAGCGAGTATTTATTAATAGCTAAGCCACTAGGCAGTCAATCGGAAAAGGATATGGCTTGCGCAGCGCTAACATTGAGCTCTAATGGTGAAAAAGGTATTACAGGTTCTGGTAATACCATGGAGTGTTGGTAGATTTAGGTCTGTTTATCATTGCTTTCTCAAGCGAAAAATGAGGCCATCGAGTCAAAATTTACGAAAATTTAGGCCGATGGTTTTGCAGCGAGAAGGACAATGGTAAACAGACCCTAAGTACAGCTTAAGGATTTCCCGCTACTGTCTTTAATAACACCATCTTTATCAGGATAGACAAGGCGTATTCTCCCAGATTTGCTCAACATCATCGCCCATCTAACTAATTCACCATGACAATGCCAAAATGTTCCATTATCACTACGCATTGATCCTGTAGGTAAAAAGAGCACGTATTGCCGGTAATTGGGAAATGAACGCCAATATAATTGGCCATGATGTGATGTTGCTTTTACTACTGCAAGAATAGATTCTTTATGATTCACTACTCCGTCTGCACTCTCATTGACAAATACAATTTGTCCATCTGACCAATCCCCTATACAAGTCTGTTGATTTTTACTTTGACAAATAGCAACGGGCATGCGCCTGGCAAATGCTTCAAATTTTGCTAACTTAATTGCATGCAATAATTCACTTTGTAATATTTGATCCTGAGTACGATCCCAAAATAACTGCAAGGCAGGAAACGCAGTTGCTGCAAGAATAGCTATCACAAAAAGTGTGATCAGCATTTCAATCAGTGTGAATGCATGTTCAGATTTCATGGGAATCACTTTGTAAGTATTTGTTAGCTTAGATACCGCGGACAAGCCGCGGTACGACAGCACAGTGGGTAAGCCTATGGACACAATGGTTCAGTGAATAAGCTTGCAGTACGATGGCTTATTGAGTAAGCCTGTAGCAGGATAACTGCAGCAGATAAGTCCGTGGACAATAGCTCAACGCACAGGCGTCGTCCCTTTGCGAAGGCCGTCTGCTTAGATGAAAGTAGCATTGGGCTAGCGCGGCCGTAGACAAAGGGATCTAGTCGCGGACTGGGCTGAATCGCTTGGATGGCACTACCCTTCAACAAGCTCAGGATGATACAACGACTCGGTAGATAGACAGCAGTTCCACTTGACCTAAGGAGTCCCCATGTCCTTCAGTGGAAACGCCTGATGGGTATGTCTGCAGCGTTTATTCTTTAGGCCGCATGTGTGGAAACAAGATAACATCACGAATGGATGGTGAGTCAGTAAACAGCATCACCAACCGATCGATACCAATCCCCTCACCTGCTGTTGGAGGCATACCATGCTCAAGCGCAATAATATAATCAGCATCATACGGCATGGCTTCTTCATCACCCGCTGCTTTATCTCGCATTTGCTGACGGAAACGTTCCGCTTGATCTTCAGGATCATTCAATTCTGAAAATCCATTTGCAATCTCACGACCAGCGATGAACAATTCAAACCGATCTGTGATAAATGGATCGCTGTCATGACGTCTTGCTAACGGCGATACTTCAGCAGGATATTCCGTGATAAAAGTTGGCTGCTTTAATTCATGCTCTACTGTCTTGTCAAAAATTTCCACTTGAATTTTTCCTAAGCCATAATTTTCTTGGATAGGAATGCCTAACTTAGCTGCTGTATTTCTTGCAACCTCTATTGTGTCAATATCTTTTTCCGTCAGTGTAGAGTGATATTTTAATATTGCATTTTTCAAAGTAAGACGCTCGAACGGTTTAGCAAAATCAAATATGATATTTTGATATGAAAATACCGTGGACCCTAATGCTTCTACTGCCAACCGACGAAACATTTCTTCAGTTAAATTCATTAGATCACGATAATCCGCATAAGCTTGATAAAATTCAAGCATGGTAAATTCTGGATTATGCTGTGTCGATAATCCTTCATTACGAAAATTCCGGTTTATTTCGAACACACGTTCAAAACCACCTACTACTAACCGTTTCAAATATAATTCCGGTGCAATCCGCAAATAAAGTGGTAAATCCAATGCATGATGATGAGTCATAAATGGCTTTGCTGCCGCACCACCTGCTAATACCTGCATCATAGGTGTTTCCACTTCAAGATAATTCCGTTCTTGTAAAAACTGACGAATGATATTTGTCAGCTTTGAGCGCATCACAAATGTGCAACGAGTCTCATCATTCGCAATTAAATCCAAATAACGTTGACGATAACGTGTTTCTTGATCAGTCAATCCATGAAATTTGTCTGGCAAAGGACGTACTGCTTTTGTCAACAAATATATTTGCTGCACTCTGACTGAAAGCTCTCCTGTTTTTGTTTTAAATAAATGACCTTCAGCACCAATAATATCTCCCAAGTCCCACTGCTTGAATGCTTCATAAACTTCTGGCGTGACATCCTCTTGCTTGATGTAAAGCTGAATGCGGCCAGACATGTCAAGAATATGGGTAAAGCTTGCCTTACCCATTAATCGCCTAGTCATAATACGTCCCGCGACTTTGACATGGATAGGATGTGCTTCCAGCGCTGGCTCTTCTTTATTGCCGTATTGTTTCAGTAAATCAGCTGCCAATGCATCACGACGAAAATGAGTAGGATATGCTTTGCCTTGCTTTCGCCATTCAGCCAATTTAGCACGGCGTTGTTCGATTAAATCATGTGTATCCACTATATTACTTTCTTGATTCTGCTCAGACATATTCTTAATCCAATGTTATCATTCAGTCAGCAACTGGTTGAACAGATATATGATGCGTTCAACCTACACACTTAATAAAGACAGAATATCATAATCCTGCTAATAAACTTGCCTCAATAAACTTATCCAAATCCCCATCTAATACAGCTTGTGTATTACCGACTTCCACACCAGTACGTAAATCTTTGATACGCGACATATCTAACACATAAGAACGAATTTGACTGCCCCAAGTAATATCTTTTTTATTTGCTTCTAGCGCAGCTTGTTTATCATGTTGTTTTTGAATTTCCATTTCATACAATTTAGCACGCAACTGCTTCATCGCTTGCGCTCTATTTTTATGCTGCGAACGATCAGACTGACACTGCACTACAATGTTAGTTGGCAGGTGAGTAATACGAACAGCAGAATCAGTACGGTTTACATGCTGACCACCTGCGCCGCTGGCGCGATAAGTATCGATGCGTAAATCTGCAGGATTCACTTCAATTTGAACATTGTCATCAATCTCAGGTGAGACAAAAACTGATGCAAATGAAGTATGGCGCTTATTATTTGAATCAAATGGTGACTTACGTACTAACCGATGCACACCACTTTCAGTTCGCAACCACCCGTAAGCATAAGGGCCTTCGAATTTAATGGTAGCACTTTTAATACCAGCCACTTCACCAGGAGAAACTTCAATTAATTCCGTCTTAAAACCATGCCGCTCACCCCAACGCAAATACATACGTAATAACATATTTGCCCAATCTTGTGCTTCTGTCCCTCCAGAACCAGATTGGATATCCATGTAGGTATTATTTGCATCCATTTCACCAGAAAACATACGGCGAAATTCGAGAGTTTCTATCGTCTTTGTTAGTTTTTCAGCATCGCTTAAAATAGCTTCCAATGTATCCGTATCATTTTCACTAGCTGCCAATTCGTATAATTCTATTGTTTCACGCAAGTCATTTTGAAGCGCCTCCATCCTATGCACAACTTCTTCTAATTGAGCACGCTCTTTTCCTAATGCTTGCGTTTTTTCTTGTTGCTTCCAACTCTCAGGAGCTTCTAACTCTTGTTTGATGACATTTAATCGTTCTTTTTTATGATCAATCTCAAAGATACCCCCAAATATCCTCTAAGCGAGACTGTAATTCTTTGAGATAATTCCGCATGGATGTAATTTCAATCATGATTATACCTTTTCATCAGCAGGAATAGCGAATATGTTTTATTGTTGGTGAACAATGTAGCAAGTTTTTTTCCGATAATCTAGGCCGATATACCCGTAGCGTGTCAATATTCGATTAAGCCACGCCTACCTTATGCTTGCAGATTAATTGCAAAAATTAATGCATCTTCATTGCCCGCCACCGTGGGATAATACTCTTTGCGCTCCCCAATCAGGTGAAATTTCATTTTCTTATAGAGTGAGATAGCACGTTCATTTGAACGTCGGACTTCAAGATACGCTATATTCACGCCATGCTGTCTAGCATGACTCAAAGCACGTTCTAACAATTTCCCCCCCCACCCTTGATGCTGACAATGATGAGCAACACACAAATTAAGTATGTGGCACTCCTTCATGGTCAATGCAACGATAATAAAACCACTTATCTGTTTATTCATTTCGACCACCCAGCCAATGTATCCTGCTTGAAAACACGATTTAAACGTTTCCTCAGTCCATGGGGTAATATGAACTGATTTCTCAATAACAAGAAGCTGGCTAAGATCCGATTGAAATAATGTTCGCAACATCGCTCACGTTGTTTCCTTTTTTATTTGCTCTGCTCTACATCTAAGTTTACTATGAGATCGTAGCACATCCTCACTGATTTAGAGGTATTTATGTCATACCGATTGACAAGAATATACACAGGCAAAGGCGACAAAGGTCTTACAACTTTAGGTGGTAACACTCTCCCAAAGGATGATCTTTTAATTGAAGCACTAGGCACCATTGATGAACTTAACTCCGTTATTGGCTTCATTATTTCACTACAAATCAGCGATAAAAAAATTGAAGCTTGTCTAACACAAATTCAAAATGATTTATTTGACTTAGGCGGAGAATTACATTTACCAGAACGCATTGCAATCACACCAGAAAAAATATCGCAATTAGAGCAATCATTGAACGAGTGGAACAATTTACTGCCGCCTCTTAAAGAATTTTTACTTCCACGCGGAAACCCAAAATCTGCGGCTACCCACATAGCAAGAACCGTTTGTCGGCGAGCAGAACGTGCCATGGTAAAATTACACAGACAGATTTCATTGAATAATCCAGAAATGTTACGCTACTTAAACCGTCTTTCTGATGTATTATTTGTTATTGCCCGTATGCTTGCACGTGAAACGAATGAGAAAGAATTGATGTGGGAGCATCCATAGAGCCTAGAACATTGTCAACCTAGCTGACCTCTACTGAAGTTGGTCCGAGAAGTAGCATAGGTCAACTCTTTGTATGCTGATCAGTTGTAACCATTCACGGGGGTAGTCATCGGGCCCAAAAAACGGAAGCTGGTAGATAGCACCATTCAAGTCATCACGACGGCTCGCTTTGTAATACAGTAGATGGGTTGAAATAGTAGCCTTTATTCCTTTGCTTGCATCCCTCTTAACGAGCCTTCATAGCTTCGACATCGCAGAGCTTCCGTTTTTTGGGCTCGATGACTACCCCCGTGAATGGCTACGATCAGTTAGGCCGACAATATATTATATATTGCCGCACTAAGTTTGATTCACATATGAAAAAGGCTCCATGAATCAGCTGCTTACCTTTTCGACCTTTTTCTTTGGCATATATAAATCAGTAATGGTCCCCTCAAATACTTCCGCAGCTAAAGCAACCGTTTCTGATAACGTTGGATGCGGGTGTATAGTGAGCGCAACATCCGCAACATCACAACCCATTTCAATCGCTAAGGCAACTTCCGCAATTAACTCACCCGCATTAGGGCCGACAATCCCTGCACCAATCACACGATGTGTTGTCTCATCAATAAGCAGTTTAGTTAATCCCTCGCTACGACCAAGACTGAGCGAACGGCCACTCGCTGCCCAAGGAAACACGCCTTTCCCATACTTGATGCCTTTTGACTTTGCTTCAGTTTCAGTGACTCCCACCCAAGCGATTTCTGGATCAGTATAAGCAACACTGGCAATACATTTGGCATCGAAATAATGCTTCAGCCCTGCAATCACTTCTGCTGCAATCCTGCCTTCCGGCATCGCCTTATGTGCCAACATAGGATTGCCCGTGACATCACCAATCGCATAAATATGAGGAATATTCGTACGCATTTGCTTATCAACAGGAATAAACCCACGTTCATCCACCTTGATACCTGCCTTAGCTGCATCAATCTGATCACCGTTAGGACGTCTACCTACTGCACAAAGAATACGATCAAATTTTTCTGGTTTTTGCGGTGCCTCCTCACCTTCAAAAGTGACATACAATCCATCTTTTTTTGCTTCCACTTGAGTGACTTTAGATTTGAGGTAAATATTTTCATATCGCCCCTTAATCCGTTTATATAAAGGCATCACAATATCATTATCAGCACCTGGAATGATCTGGTCCATTAATTCAACTACAGTAATGTGAGTGCCTAATGTGTGATAAACGGTTGCCATTTCCAGACCAATAATACCGCCGCCAATCACCAGCATTTTGCCATTCACTTCCTCCAATTTTAATGCGCCAGTAGAATCGATAATACGCGGGTCATCAGGTAAAAATGGAAGCTTCACTGGACGAGAACCTACCGCAATAACGGCTTGCTGAAATTGCACTGTTTCTTTGCTGCCATCTTTTTTAGTGACTTCCAATTCATGATCAGAAATAAATTTCGCCACTCCTGTTACTATTTCTACTTTACGTACTTTAGCAAGCGTTTTCACACCACCAGTCAATTTGGTAACAACATTGTTTTTCCATTCTACTAATTTCTTAGTATCAATTTTTGGCTTACCAAATTGTATGCCATGTTCGGACATTTCTGCCGCTTCATCCACTACTTTCGCTGCATGCAACAAAGCTTTAGATGGGATACAACCCACATTCAAACAAACACCCCCAACTGCATCATAGCGTTCGATCATCACGACTTTTTTTCCTAAATCAGCGGCACGAAATGCCGCAGTATATCCGCCAGGACCACTACCAATAACAACAACTTCTGTTTGCATACTCATTTTTTAATCCTTATAACAACAAGCTACGAATGTCAGATAACATATGACTTAAATGTGTAATAAAACGCGCGCCCTCTGCACCATCAATGACACGATGATCATAAGATAAGGATAATGGCAGCATCAGACGCGGTATAAAAGCACCATCTTGATAAACGGGTTGATACGATGCTTTTGACACACCGAGAATTGCCACTTCAGGCGCATTAATAATAGGCGTAAACGCCGTACCGCCAATTCCACCCAAGCTTGAAATGGAAAAACAACCCCCTTGCATGTCACCAGGCGTTAATTGTTTATTCCTTGCTTTCTCGCTCACCTGCCCTAATTCTTTCGCAAGATCGACCAATCCTTTTTTATCCACATCCCGGATGACTGGCACCACTAATCCTTCTGGCGTATCGACTGCTATCCCTAAGTGAAAATATTTTTTCATAATTAAATTTTCACCCTGTGCATCCAGCGATGCATTAACCTGTGGGAATACTTTCAACGAGGCAACCACAGCTTTCATGATAAACACAAGAGGAGTAAGCTTGATTTTTTGCTTATCCATTTCTGATTTTTGCGCTTGGCGAAAATCTTCCAAGAATGTGATATCGGCTTCGCCAAATTGGGTGACATGCGGAATCATCATCGCGTTACGCTGTAAATTTTTACCAGAGATTTTCTTTATTCGTGATAAGGCTTGAACATCAATTGGCCCAAATTTAGAAAAATCAATAACTGGTGTGGTAGGCACCACCCCCATAGGCATCGCACCATTTTGCAATTGTGCTAATTGGCCCTTCACAAATGCTTGCACATCTTCTTGTAAAATGCGTTGCTTAGGTCCACTGCCTTGCACCAAGGTCAAGTTCACGCCTAATTCACGGGCAAGACGACGCACACCCGGACCAGCATGCACATCGCTAGTAGATTGCACTGTGCCAGTCAACACTGGCGTTGTCAGCATGGGAACATTGGGTTGTGTTGATGGTGCTGATTTCACAGGCTCTGGTTTTGCTGTCATCACAGGATTCTCAGGATTTTCAGCATGCTTAGACGATAGTGAAGCAGTCCCTACTGCTGGCTGAGTCTCAGCATGTTGCTGCTTATCTGCAGCAGCACCTGCTTCAACCAGTATCAGTAGTGACCCACTGGAAACTTTATCGCCCACTTTAACTTTTATTTCTTTTACTACACCAGCCTCTGTAGTGGGAATTTCCATGGTAGCCTTATCAGATTCTAATGTTACGATAGGTGTATCCACCGCAACCTTATCACCCTGCTTTACTAATACTTCAATCACTGTCACATCCGTCGCACCACCCAAATCAGGCGTCGCAATATTCTTTACAGTCAAAATCATGTCCTCCATTATGGGTTTCGATATCATGTATCTTATACAGTGATAGGATTAGGCTTTTGAGGATCAATATCATATTTCTTAATGGCAGCAGCAACTTGGCCTGCTGAAATTTCACCGTCTTTCATCAAGGCATACAATGCAGCTACCACAATATAGTAACGATCGACTTCAAAGAACTGCCGCAAATGTTCCCGTGTATCACTACGGCCAAATCCATCTGTCCCTAATGTAATATAGGTACGCGAAATATAAGGTCTAATCAAGTCTGGATAAGCACGTACATAATCCGTAGTCGCAACCACTGGCCCCTGATGATCTGATAAGTTTTGCTCAACATATGTCACCGCCGGCTTTTTCTCAGGTGATAACATATTCGCCCGCTCAACTGCCACACCATCACGATGCAGCTCATTAAAACTAGTCACACTCCAAACATCTGCTACAACATCAAAATCTTGTTTTAATAAATCTGCTGCGGCAATCACTTCATTCAAAATAGCGCCACTACCTAGCAATTGGACTTTATGTTTAGCCTTGCCACCATCACGAAATAAATACATGCCTTTAATGATGCCATTTTCAACGCCTTCAGGCATAGCTGGTTGAACATAACGTTCATTCATCGCCATGATGTAATAGAACACATCTTTTTCTTCGTACAACATTTCGTTTAAACCATGTTGAATAATCACCGCCATTTCGTAACCAAAAGTAGGATCATAAGCGCGACAATTGGGAACACTGGATGCCATCAATAAACTGGTACCATCTTGATGCTGCAACCCTTCACCTTCCAAGGTAGTACGGCCCGCCGTTGCACCAATTAAAAAACCACGTGCACGCATATCACCCGCTGCCCAAATCAGATCGCCCACCCGTTGAAACCCAAACATAGAGTAATAAGTAAAAAATGGAACCATAGGAAAACGATGGGTGGCATACGACGTTGCTGCAGCGATCCATGAGGACATACATCCTGCTTCCGTAATACCTTCTTCCAAGACTTGCCCATTTTGAGCTTCGTGATAATAGAGAAATTGTTCTTTGTCTTCTGGCGTATATAATTGACCTACTGGCGAATAAATCCCCACTTGCCGGAACAATGCTTCCAACCCAAAAGTACGTACTTCATCTGAAAAAATAGGTACCACGCGTGGACCAATAGACTTATCTTTCAGTAACACATTCATGATTCGGCCAAATACCATCGTAGTAGACATGGTTCTATCTGCCGAACCTTGTAATACAGCATGAAATGCCGATAATTCAGGGACAGGTAAAGGTTGAGATAACACTTGCCGAGAAGGTAAATATCCACCTAATCTCTCGCGCTGCGCAAGTAAATATTGCATTTCCGGGCTATCATTTTTTAATTTTTGAAAACTAAGATTAGACAGTGCCTCATCCGTTAACGATAGCTTAAAACGATCCCGAAATGCTTTTAACTCAGCCTCACTCATGTCCAGTGAGTTATGTGCCACATTCCTACCTTCTGTTGTCGTGGTTCCCAAACCATAACCTTTCACACCTTGGGTCAAGATAACAGTAGGCTGACCTGTGTGCTGTACAGCAGCTGAGTAAGCTGCATAAATTTTTACAGCGTCATGCGCACCGCGATTTAATTGTCCAAGGTCTGCATCCGATAAATCGGAGACTAACGCTTTTAATTCATCCGTATTAAATAAAAACTCGCGCATATAAGCGCCGCCACGAACGTAAGCTGTTTGTAAGTCGCCATCCACACATTCATTTAACCGCTGCAACAACGCACCTGATTTATCTTTAACAAATAAAGCGTCCCAACGACTGTCCCATAATACCTTAATGACATTCCAACCTGCACCGCGGAAAATACTTTCTAATTCTTGAACAATTTTGCCATTACCACGGACCAAACCATCTAAACGTTGAAGGTTGCAATTAATCACAAAGATAAGGTTATCCAACTTTTCACGTGCAGCGAGTGTAAGCCCTGCGATTGATTCCGGCTCATCCATTTCACCATCACCACAAAAAACCCAAACTTTGCGATCTACTGCGGACACTAAGTCCCGATTTTCCAAATACTTTAAGAAACGCGCTTGATAGATCCCTTGCAATAAACCCAACCCTAATGAAACCGTAGCAAATTGCCAAAAATGCGGCATTAACCATGGATGAGGATAAGAAGACAACCCATCGCCGCCTACTTCTTGACGGAAATTTTTTAATTGTTTTTCAGTGAGTCTTCCTTCCATATAAGCACGTGCATAATTGCCTTCCGAAGAATGGCCTTGAAAATAAACCAAATCCCCTAGGTTCTCTTTTGTTGCCCCTCTAAAGAAGTGATGCATACCGACTTCGTACAACGTTGCGATAGACGCAAAGGAGGACAAATGCCCGCCAACCCCATCTGCATTATTTTTTGCCTGTATGACCATGGCAATTGCATTCCAGCGTATCAGCGCTTCGATAGCTGCTTCCAATTCCAAGTTACCGGGATAAATAGGCTGTTTCTCTACCGTAATGGTATTGCAATAAGGCGTGGTGAATGACGCCATGCCGCTTCTAATACCTTGTCTTTCAGCTTCTTTTATTATTTTTTGCAAAACATATTGTGCGCGCTTTTTACCTTCGTGCTTGACCAGAGAAGCTAGCGCATCCAACCACTCTTGGGTTTCTATGGGATCATGATCATTTGACAGATTTGTCATTATTCTTTTCCTATTGATGGATCTAGTTTTGCGGCTAAGTTTACTTGAAATGCTCAAAAATCCAAAGCCTGTTCTAGGGCCTGTCCTTCATAAGAAAAGCTTAACGACTTCACATAATCTTCCATTCATTATGTAGTTTACAAAACGTATAGGTTGCATCTTCATGCATCAGGTTTGCTACATTCATGATTTTTAAGTGTCGGCAAACAGCGCCCTTCGCATAAATGGTACGAGAAGGTAAAAAAGCGCCATAACTTCCACTGCGTGGATTCTTCCATGCTACTTTAGCCCCATCTTTATAGTGGTTAAGGGCATCATGCAATGCCATTCGTGACAAATTCCAGTCTTCTTTGGTGAAGTAACTCATTGCTGTATTGCTGAGAAAATTATAATTTGAGCCAAATGAAGAGAGTGAGACCGTGCTAAAAAATATACTTAATAGGATAATTTCAATGGTTTTTTTCATATTTGCATTCCTTTGCTAAATATTTTTCAATCATCACGGCTAAAATCTAAAGACTTTTAGAGTCTGTTAGAAAAATATATTAGCATAGAATTGAAGGCTGATTACAGAGCTCCTCTGGTTAAAATAACAATACGACAAACGCAACCAACACTAAAGCAATCACAAATGAACGATCTAGCAGTTCAATGGCACTTCTTGCTGCAGTACCATCAGCTGGATTTTCTATGCCATCACGACCCAATGCCGCTGCTCCACATTCTGTCAATAGTGTTTCATTAACATCTAAGCGCAATATGTTTTTCTTATGCCAGCAAGAGAAAACCTTTACAAAATGACCACCCAGGGCAAAAGCACAGGTAAATAAGCGAACAGGAACCCAATCCAAAACAGCCTCAGCAGAACGCGCGCTTTGTACTAATTCAGGCGCTGTGCCTTGTTGAGAAAATTCAGCAGCAGATAATGTCAACGCGCGATATAAAACCGCACCTACAGGCCCTAACACCATAAACCAAAACACAATTGCAAATACTCGTCGGTTTGCAGCAATAAAGATATTATTCAATAATTGATTGGAGAGCGGCTTTGCCAAACCGCCAGCCTCTACCAGCCCAAATGAAACCTTCAGCTTTTCGGCCGCCAACTGAGTATTGCCTTGCGTTAATGCGTTAATACAAGCAAACGTATCCGCCCAAAGATTTTGCGGCCCTAAACAATACAGAAAAATAAGCAACTGAAATAACAATCCAGCCAATCCAAATAAGGCGTTTCTTAATAACAAATTCATTAAAATAACCATGATCAACAAAGGAACAATGGTGAAAATTAAAATCAAATAAGGCGATTGACTTCGGAATCGCTGTGCCACTCTCTGTTGATAATTTGTATACCAATTCCATCGACGCAAATGGCTCCAATCGAAAAACCGTTCAATGAGTAATGCAATCAATGTCACGACAAATGTCATGCGAATGTTCCTTTTAAATACTGCCAATCAAATGTTAATCCTGGATCTGTTTTACGACCAGGTGCGATATCAGCATGTCCCACAATTCGATCGCGCGTAATAAAGGGATAAGCTCGTATCAGTAATTGAATCACGCTGCTTAATTGCTGGTATTGTGTCTGCTCGTAACATGTATCATCCGTACCTTCCAACTCTATTCCTATGGAAAAATCATTACAGCGGGTCCTGCCTTGAAAATGAGATTCGCCCGCGTGCCATGCACGTTTAGTAAATGGCACAAATTGAATCATTTCACCCGTCCGTCGAATTAACAAATGCGCCGAGACTTTTACGGTGGCGATACTAGCGAAAGCAGGATGCGAGTTGCTGTCTAGTTTGCCGCAAAAAAATTCTTCAATCGCATTAGAACCAAATTCCCCTGGCGGCAGACTAATCCCATGCACGACTATCATATCAATCAGCGTATTTTGCGGGCGTTCATCATGGTGAGGCGAAGGCCGGTATTTCACTGGCGTTAACAAAGCCGTAGTGGGATTGATTTTCAATATTTCAGTCATGCTGGGTATTATAATCAGGGATAAACGTTTCGTCATGTGTATTTTGAAAGTGCTTGCAAACAAAACTAAAATATGTAAAAAAGGCATTCTTTTCTAGATTTCCTGATTAATGAGATAATAATCCCCATGCAGCCAGAAAAAATTATGCACTTAATCGAAACCAGCCTGACTCATAGCGAAGCTCATGTTGAAGGTGATGGCGCACATTTCACTGCTATTGTTATTTGCCCTGCATTTGCCGGTAAGTCCCGCATCCAAAGGCAGCAAATGGTATATGATACCGTCAGATCTCAACTTCTAGATGGTACACTGCATGCGCTTTCAATTAAGACTTTTACACCTGAAGAATGGGACACATTAGAGCCAGAAGGGGAATCTTAAATCATGGAAAAATTAATCATTAAAGGAAATATTCCTTTAAACGGCGAAATTAAAATATCAGGCGCCAAAAATGCTGCGCTTCCCATCTTGGCAGCATCTCTATTGAGCGATGCTCCTATTCAAATCAGTAACATCCCCCACTTGCAGGATGTCACCACGATTGTCAGCTTGCTAGGCCAAATGGGTGTACGTATCACTTTAGATGAGCGCTCGAACATAGAAGTTGACGCATCACGGCTTGAATCATTTCACGCTCCTTATGAATTAGTCCGCACTATGCGTGCTTCGGTCTTAGTACTGGGCCCCTTACTCAGCCGGTTTGGCGAAGCTGAAGTTTCACTACCAGGCGGCTGCGCTATTGGCACACGACCTGTCGATCAACATCTTAAAGGCCTACAAGCGATGGGAGCTGAACTGCATATTGAAAATGGTTATATCAAAGCTAAATCTAATAAATTACGCGGTGCCACTATTATCATGGATATTATCACTGTCACTGGTACAGAAAACATTCTGATGGCAGCCGCACTTGCGAAAGGACAAACCATTATTCATAACGCAGCCAGAGAGCCAGAAGTAGAAGATTTAGCTAATTTTTTAAATACAATGGGCGCGCAAATTAGTGGCGCAGGCACATCAACGATTGTAATTGACGGCGTCGAGACGTTAGGCGGCGGCCGGTATCATGTATTGCCAGACCGAATTGAAACAGGCACTTACCTGGCTGCCGCAACCATCACAAGAGGTAAAATCAAGCTTAAAAATACTCGTCCTGATTTGTTAGAATCTGTGCTGCTTAAGCTCGAAGAAATTGGCGCCATTATTGATACGGGCATTGATTGGATTTCACTGGACATGAAAGGGCATCGTCCACATGCTGCTAATATTAGCACAGCACCTTATCCTGCTTTTCCCACCGATATGCAAGCACAAATGATGGCAGTTAATACAGTTGCGGAAGGAACAGGCGTCATTACCGAAACAGTTTTTGAGAATCGTTTCATGCACGTGCAAGAATTACAGCGTATGGGAGCAAAAATCGCGTTAAAAGGTAATACAGCGATCTGCACCGGAGCAGACCACCTTCACGGCGCACCTGTCATGGCCACCGATTTACGCGCATCAGCAAGCTTAGTGCTGGCTGGATTAGCGGCACATGGAGAAACCACCATTGACCGCATTTATCATATTGACCGCGGTTACGAGTGCATTGAAGAAAAGTTAGCCCAATTAGGCGCGCAAATTCATCGCATACCGACTGAAAACGTATAAGTTCGGTAAACCCGTTGAAAAATTAAGATTGGCATCCTCCCCCTTGCGAAGGGCCGCCGAAGGAATAAAGGCTGCAATTTTAACCCATCTATTGTATTTCAAAGCAGGCCGTTGTGATGACTTGAATGGTGCTATCTACCAGCTTCCGTTTTTTGGGATCCGATGGCTACTCCCGTGAACGTACTAAACTTCATCCCTAAAATAACCATTTATGCAGATTCACGTTGCACGGGTTCACAAACCGTACCGGGTTCCAAGTAAAAATCTAAGGTTTTTCGTAACCCCGTTGCTATATTTACTTGTGGCGCCCACCCTAATGATTCACGTGCACGCTGTATGGATGGCACTCGCAATGATATATCCTGATATCCCTCACCGAAATAAGATTTTCCATCAACATCAGTCAGTTTAACTGCCTTGGCTTGATCAGAATATTTTGGATAATACTGAGTAATAAAATGGACTAATGTCTCAGCTAACTGCCGAATAGAAATGTTCTCAATCGGGTTACCGATATTAAAAATCTTGTTCTGCGCACAATCATCTTTATTTTCAATGATTCGCATCATGGCATCAATACCATCACTGACATAGGTAAAACAACGCTGCTGTGCGCCTCCTCCCACTAAATTGATATTTTCTCCCCGCAATATATTTCCAATAAACTGCGTTAGCACACGAGAACCACCAGGTTTAGGATTAAAAACATTATCCAACCGCGGACCATACCAATTAAAAGGACGAAATAAAGAATATGATAATCCATTATGCTTGCCCATCGCGTAAATAATACGGTCCATTAATTGTTTAGAGGTCGAATAAATCCAGCGCTCTTTGCTGATTGGGCCTGTCACTAGATGACTTTTTTCTTCATCAAATTCCATATCAGGGCACATGCCATACACTTCAGAGGTGGATGGAAAAATAACTCGTTTTTTATGTTTCGCGCACAAGCGAACAATATCAAGATTGGCTTCAAAATCCAATTCAAAAACACGCAGTGGATCTTGCACATATAATGCTGGCGTAGCCACCGCCGCTAGAGGCAAGATCACATCACATTTTTTAATATGCTGATCTATCCAATCTTTTTGTTTAGTCATATCACCTAATGCAAAATGAAACCGAGCATGAGACAAGCATGCAGCAAGCTTATCTTGGGCTAAATCCATTGCATAAATTTGCCAATCCGTCGCAGCAAGTATCGCATCACTTAAATGGCTGCCAATAAAACCATTCGCACCCAATATTAATATATGCATCTGTAAATCACCTTCATTTACTGGTTAAAAATAGTGTACATGGTATCTAACACCCTATCGTGTTCCGCATCTGTCATGCTAGGGAACAAAGGCAAACTAACAATCCGCTCGCACACATCTTCAGCATAAGGGTAATCACCTGGCTTAAATCCAAATACTTGACGATAATAGGGATATAAATGTACTGCACGGTAATGCAAGCCTGTTCCAATATTCCTTTCCTTCATCGCTTGCATGAATTCATTTCTATTCATCTGTGCAGCATCTTCGTTAATCAGCGGAGTGTAAATATGCCATGAATGAAGATGATCATAAGCAGGGAGTTGCGGTATAGTCCATTGTGGCCAATCAGAGAGTGCTTCTTGATACCGCTTCGCTAATTCATTCCGGCGAGCAATAAAATCAGGCAACTCTTTCAGCTGATGTATGCCAATCGCCGCTTGAATATCCATCATGTTAGATTTATAACCTGGCAGCACAATTTCATAATCCTGATTGCCACTCTTACCATACCGATTCCATGCTTGCCTATCAACACCATGGAAACGTAGCCGAGCAATCTGATCCGCCAATTCCACATCACGAGTTACTACACAACCACCTTCTCCTGTGGTCATATTTTTATTGGGATGAAAACTAAATACTTGCGTATCGCCAAAACTACCGATGCGCTTGTCTTTGTACTTTGTGCCAATGGCATGCGCTGCATCTTCTAACACACGCAACCCATGCTTCTCCGCAATAGCATAAAGTAAATCTAAATCCAGTGGTAACCCAGCAAAATGTACAGGGAGAATAATACGAGTATGCTCAGTAATAGCACTTTCCAACTGGTTGATATCCATATTCAGTGTTTTTGGGTCGATATCAACTAATACCGGCTTACCACCAGCTAAAACAATCGTATTAAGCGTCGCTGCAAACGTCAGTGGCGTGGTAATGACTTCATCACCTGGTTCGAGGTTCATGGCTAATAATGCCAAATGTAATCCGGTTGTAGCAGACATCAGTGGTAGCGCGTGTGGCGCATTGAAATACTCTTTCAAAGCTTCTGTAAATTGGGCAACACGCGGGCCTGTCGTTATCCAACCACTTTTCAAACAAGCCACCACATCATCAATCGCTGCTTGACTGATTAACGGTCGTGAAAAAGGTAAAAATTCATCAGACATCGTTATCCCTCTTTGATTTCTGCGGCGAGTATACAAAAATTTTTTTGCATAGGATATACGTATCTTTCCATAAGACAGGCATAGGGGCTGATCGAATACTTACAAGGTGTACGTAAATGTTTGATGATAGCGGTCTTTGAACGGGTCTGTCCCTTTTATTTTTTATATGAGGGAAAGTGGACAGGAGTCCACTTTAGCAAAAGTTGGAAGGGAAACGTCTTTTGCGACCGAATATAAAAAATAAAAGGGACAGACCCGTTCAAAGACCGCTATCATCAAACATTTACAGGCGTACTATCTAATTCCCTGAAAATTCAGTATAATAGTAGCCATTTTAAAACCTGAGCAGCTTTATCATCCAGCAGCCCTCAGCTTAATCTCATTCAAACATTAAGAGGAATGATCATGACTACATTAGTTGGTAAAAAAGCGCCTGACTTTACAGCAGCGGCAGTAATGGCTAACGGTGAGATAAATAATAATTTTAACTTACATCATGCCATTGAAAAAAAGTGTGGTATTATCTTTTTTTATCCCCTCGATTTTACCTTTGTTTGTCCTTCCGAATTAATTGCGCTGGACAACCGAATTGATGAATTCACCGCCCGTCATACCTTAGTCATGGGAGTATCCATTGATTCACAATTCACTCATAACGCATGGCGCAACACGCCTGTCGCAAATGGCGGTATTGGCCCTGTTCGTTATCCTCTCATTGCTGACGTGAACCACCAAATTTGCCAAGCTTATGGCGTTGAACACCCCACCGCTCATATCGCACTACGCGGCGCCTTTGTGATTGATAAACAAGGTATTGTCCGCTCACAAATCGTGAATGATTTACCATTGGGCCGTAATGTGGATGAATTATTACGCTTAATTGATGCGCTTGATTTCCATGAAAAACATGGTGAAGTATGCCCAGCCGGCTGGACCAAAGGTAAAACTGGCATTAAGCCAACCAGTGAAGGTATTGCTCATTATCTCGCCCAAGAAGCAAGTTCCTTATAACTTTCTCTTCTCTATCAGAAACACTAGATAGTTCTTGATCTTCTGGTTCCGAAACTAATTCGGAGCCAGAGGCTTTTTTAATTTGGCTGTAATTTCTAGAGTTTACTCTACCCCATCAGCACTTCTGCCGCCAGCGATCTATTATAGTTATCATATAAAAACAATATATTAGGCAACAATATCGTAAATATTCAGTTGACCCATGATCCGTTGATTTTTTGTCACTGAGGCGTCGTACCGCAGCTTATCCGCGGTATCCAACCACTCAACCTAGTCTGCGACTAGATCCTCTTGCCTACGGCCGCGCTAGTCCAGTGCTCCTTTCAGCCTAAATGAACAGCCTTCGCAAGAGGACGACGCTAATTTTAATTTTTCAACGGGTTAACCGAATATTTACACAATATCTCTTATATTCTAGAAAAATATTAAAAAAATGATACAATGGTCAATACTATGAACATTAATGTATTTTATTGATCAGGATATTGACCCTTATGGGCAGAAAAAAAAATCCCACACTCCCTTCGCTACAGCGAATAGCAGCAGAATTAGGTGAAAACATTCGCTTAGCTCGGTTACGCCGAAAGCTTCCTGCTATCATGGTTGCACAGCGCGCTGGAATTGCTCGCAATACATTACGCGCTATCGAACGGGGCGATTCAAGAGTAGCATTTGGTGCTTATGCTAACGTTCTATTTTCTTTAGGCCTTGAAAATGACTTGAGGTTCATCGCTCGTGATGATGAATTAGGACGCAAACTTCAAGATGCCGGCTTACCAACAAAAGCGCGAGCACCTCGTATGATAAAACACAATCCATCAAAGAAAAAAGAACATGAATAAAAATAAACAACGACAAATTGAAGTCCATGCTCATTGGAAAGAATTAGCTGAACCCCTGTTGATTGGCATTCTTCACGCTACCCCAACACGTGGAAAAGAAATTTTCTCTTTTGAGTATAGTCATGAGTGGCTTAGATGCAGCCATTCACATGCGTTAGATCCATCACTCCAACTATTTCATGGACAACAGTATGCTCCAATAACACAAGACAATTTCGGAGTTTTTCTGGATTCGTCTCCCGACCGATGGGGACGCTTCCTGATGAAACGTCGAGAAGCACAACTTGCCCGTGAAGAAAATCGCGTAGAACGCAGTCTATTAGAGTCTGATTATCTCTTAGGTGTTTACGATGAACATCGGATAGGCGCGCTTAGATTTCGAACTGATCCTAAAGGACCATTTCTAGATAATAATAAAGAGCGAGCCTCACCTCCATGGACTTTATTAAGAGAATTAGAACATGCAAGCTTAGAACTCGAAAAAGACGATGCTGAGAAAAATCCAAACTATTCAAAATGGTTGCAAATGCTCATTGCTCCAGGAGGGTCATTAGGCGGCACACGCCCAAAAGCAAGCGTGATAGATAAACACAACCACTTATGGATTGCTAAATTTCCAAGTGAAAATGATGAATTTGATATTGGCGCATGGGAAATGGTTGCCTATAAATTGGCTCAACGCGCACAAATTATAATGGCTGAAGCAAAAGTGGAAAAATTCAATAGTCGTTATCATACCTTTCTTAGTAAGAGGTTCGATCGAAACAATTCAGGTGAGCGAATTCATTTTTCTTCTGCTATGACATTACTACAACGTTCCGATGGCGACGACACATCGAAAGGAGCAAGCTATTTAGAGCTTGTTGAGTTTATTATCCAACAAGGTGCACGAACAGCGCATGATTTAGAACAACTCTGGCGTCGAATTGTTTTTTATATTTGTGTTTCTAACGTTGATGATCATCTAAGAAATCATGGTTTTATTCTCCAACCTAATGGGTGGATATTATCACCCGCTTTTGATATTAACCCTGTTGTTAACGGAGATGGATTGAAACTTAATATTTCAGATTCAGATAATTCACAAGATTTGTCACTTGCACAAGAAGTCGCTGAATATTTCCGGATAAAACCAGAGAGAGCAGATGAAATCATCCATGAAGTTGTCAACGTAACTAAAGACTGGCAAAAAGAAGCATCTTCGCTTGGGATATCCGCAAGAGAGCAAGATCGAATGGCTAGAGCGTTTCGTAAATCTGAAACACTCTTGTAATGATACAGCTATGTTTTCTCGGGTGCTTACGAGTTTTTTGCAACGAAAGGATAGGGATATTTTGTATGAACCATTCACTCGCAGACAGGAGTCTGCGAGAGCAAAACCCAATCAAGAATGAATGTGTTTTGCGGTGAATGGTGAAGGAAAAATATCCCTATCCTTTCGTTGCAAAAAACTCGTATTGCACCCGTTTTCTCTACCTCTATCCTTTGTTAACAATATAACAAAACAATTCTGCTGTACGTTCCGCATCGTAAATAGCGGAATGAGCTTGTTGGATATCAAAAGGAATACGTGCTCTTCTTGCAGCACGCGCCAGCACAGTTTCACCTAATGCCACGCCTGCCAATGAAGCTGTATCAAAGGTAGTAAACGTATGAAAAGGATGATATTGAATACCTGAGCGCTTAGCTGCCGCTAATATAAAACTTAAATCAAACCAAGCATTATGCCCCACCAATACGGCTCTATAACAAGACATTCTTTCAAGTTGAGCTTTCACGATGGCGAAAATTCTAAACAACACTTGGCGTTCTGGAATTGCCATCCGCAAAGGACAAAAAGGATCTATGCCGGTAATTTCAAGCGCTTCTTTCTCTAAGCGAGCACCAGCAAACGGCTCAACATGATAAGCATGGGTTTGGTGACGGTAAAGCTTACCTGCTTCATTCATTGTCAGTGTCACGACTGCAATTTCAAGTAGTGCATCGGTCGTGGAATTCAGTCCAGAAGTCTCAACATCAATAACAACAGGCAATAACCCTCTAAAACGGCGTGATAACACAGTGGTAATGGTTTTCATTTATTTTTTTCACTAGTCAAATTCTTGGTTTTCACTAAAATAGGGGCAAATATCACAACATACGGTAAAAATATGAACCCTACTCCCCTGCGAGATACTATCACAAAAGCTTATCGAATGGATGAAGCAGAATGCTTAGAAAAGCTTATTTTTGAGGCAACCCTGCCAGAGCAATCTCTCATCCGCATCACTGACATAGCAAAACAACTCGTCGCGGAAACCCGCGAATATAAGAAACGACAAGGTAAAATTGATGTTCTCTTGCATCAATATGATCTTTCAACCGAAGAAGGCATCGCCTTGATGTGTCTGGCTGAAGCACTGTTACGTATCCCCGATAAAGCCACAATGGATAAGTTTATCAGTGATAAGTTATCTACTGCTGAGTGGAAAAACCACTTGAGTACTAACCATTCATTTTTTGTTAATGCCGCAACTTGGTCTTTGCTACTCACGGGTAAAGTCTATGCCCCTGCATTAAATAACCAAACAAACTTGATGAGTTCTCTTAAGCGCGCAATTAGCCGGTTAGGTGCTACCATCATACGGCCCATTATTTTACAAATGATGAAAGCCATTGGTAATCAGTTTGTGATGGGCCAAGACATTGACTCCGCTCTCAAGCGTTCTATCGAACTTGAAAATATAGGTTATCGGTTTTCATACGATATGCTGGGTGAGTCTGCTCGCACATTAAAAGATGCTAAACAGTATTACGATTCTTATGTCACCGCAATTGACGCCATTGGTAAAATAGCCAAAGCAAGTCATCCAGCAGACAATCCAGGAATTTCCGTCAAACTTTCTGCCCTACACCCTCGCTATGAATACACACAATATGAACGCGTGATGCAAGAACTGCCCCCACTTTTGCTCGCTCTTGCGCAACAAGCAAAAAAATATAATATTGGATTCACTGTGGATGCTGAAGAAGCAGATAGGTTAGAGATATCACTGGACATATTTGAAAAAATTTTTACCGATCCTTCACTCGCAGGCTGGGATGGATTGGGATTGGCTGTACAAGCGTATCAAAAACGCGCGTTCTATGTCATTGACTGGCTCAGTGATCTTTCCAAGCAACATGGTAAACGCATGATGGTACGCCTAGTCAAAGGAGCTTACTGGGACGCAGAAATTAAGCTAAGCCAAGTCCAAGGACAATCGGATTATCCTGTTTTCACGCGAAAAAATTCAACCGATGTCGCTTATCTTGCGTGTGCAAAAAAATTATTGTCACAACCAGAGTGTTTTTATGCTCAGTTTGGCACACATAATGCTTATTCTGTCGCTGCGATCATGGAAATGGCTGGTAGCAACCACGAATTTGAATTTCAGTGTCTGCATGGCATGGGCCAGCCTTTATATGACCACATCGTGGATAAAAATAAATTCAACCGTCCCTGCCGAATTTACGCGCCTGTAGGCACGCATAAAGACTTACTGGGATATCTTGTACGTAGGCTGCTTGAAAATGGCGCGAATAGTTCCTTTATCAATAAATTGGCTGACGACACAACACCTATTGAAAAAATGGTGATAAACCCTGTTGCGCGAATTGCAGCATTAGCGAATAAACCTCATCCCAAGATACTCTTGCCAAAAAACATTTATGGCGATTGGCAAAACTCGCAAGGAATTGATTTGTCCGACGTGTCCCAACAGAAACAACTCAAACAACAAATGGAAGAAGCAGTAAAAGAAAACTGGTCTGCCAGCTCCATCGTCAATGGAAAAGTCTTGGCCAATCAAAAAGGACAACCTGTCACTTCACCCAGCAATACACAGCACATCATTGGGCATGTCAGCCAAGCAAACGAAACAACCGTTGAAGAAGCACTTAGTACTGCTATTCACGCAGCACACGCATGGGAAAACACACCTCTATTGGAGCGGGCTGCCATACTAGAACGCGCTGCCGAATTATTCCAAGAAGAAATGCCCCGTTTAATCGCCATGCTAACGCATGAAGGTGGAAAATGTATTGTAGACTGTCTCTCTGAAGTAAGAGAAACCATCGATTATTGCCGTTATTATGCTTATCGGGCACGACAAGATTTATTACCACAACTCTTGCCAGGTCCCACTGGTGAAACCAACCAACTCTCCTTTCATCCACGCGGAATCATTGCTTGTATCAGTCCATGGAATTTTCCATTAGCCATTTTTGTTGGTCAAATTGCTGCAGCATTAGTGACTGGCAATCTTGTTATCGCTAAACCTGCCGAACAAACACCATTAATCGCATTTAAAGCGATACAAATTCTGCATGAAGCAGGGGTACCAAAAAATGTTTTACAATTATTGATAGGCTCAGGAAAAATAATCGGCGCCAAATTAGTCAGTGATCCTCGCGTTGCAGGTGTGATGTTCACCGGATCCACTGAAACAGCAAAATTTATCGAGCAATCTCTTGCTAACCGCAGCGGCCCCATCGCGCTTTTTATCGCTGAAACAGGGGGGCAGAATGCGATGATTGTCGATTCTTCTGCTTTGGCAGAACAAGTCGTGATAGACATTGCCCACTCTGCATTTAATAGCGCAGGACAACGCTGCTCTGCGTTGCGTGTTTTATTCGTGCAAGAAGAAATAGCTCCTAAGTTACTCGAAATGTTACAAGGTTACATGGCAGAACTCACGATGGGTGATCCCAGTTTACTCGCTACCGATATTGGCCCCGTCATCGATCACCAAGCACACCAAATGCTACAGAATCACTTCATTAAAATGCAGCAACAAGCTAATCTTATCGCAACCGTTCCTTTGTCCAAAACATTGCCCGGCCATTATTTTGCGCCCTGTGTTTTTGAGCTAACCGATCTAAGCATATTGCAAAGAGAAGTATTTGGCCCTATCTTACACGTTATCCGATATCAATCGCGTGACCTTGATAACGTGATGGATGCTATCATCAACACCGGATACGGATTAACATTAGGCATACACAGCCGTATTGATGCCGTCATACAACATATTGTTAATCGCATGCCTATAGGCAACATTTATGTAAACCGCAACATGATTGGTGCTGTCGTTGGTGTGCAACCATTTGGTGGGGAACGATTATCAGGCACTGGGCCCAAAGCTGGCGGCCCGCATTATTTGCCAAGACTTTGCATGGAGCGCTCCTTATCAAACAATACAACTGCTGTTGGCGGTAACGCGCGGTTAGTTTCATTACTTGAGGATGATTAATGGACCAACAACCACACACAATTTCTCATGTTATGTTCCTCATTTTTTCGGGTACAGCTGTACTATCTACCATCGCATTGTTTACTCGGCAATCACTCTTAGTCGTTTACATTATCCTGGGAGCCATATTGGGTCCATGGGGATTAAAGTTAATCAGTCATGGCAATATTGTTAAGCAATCCGGTGAAATTGGCATCATCTTTTTATTGTTCTTATTAGGGCTACATCTACAACCACAAAATTTATTCCACTCTTTACGAAAAATGAGTTTGATTACTTTATCTAGCTCATTCATTTTTTTTATAACGGGATTCGTGACTTGTTACGCTTTTGGCCTTACCTATAAAGAAAGCCTCATTATCGGTATCGCAGGTATGTTTTCAAGCACCATCATTGGCTTAAAATTATTACCTACCACTATTCTGCATCACCAGCATACTGGAGAATTAGTCATCAGTATTTTGCTTCTGCAGGATATTATCGCGATCGGTTCCATATTAGCGCTGCAAATAATCGGCATTCGCAGTGAATCTCGCGATCTGATATTAATCATCATTGCCTTCCCGATTCTGCTAACAGTGGCTTATTTATTTCAGCGCTATATTCTTGCTTGGTTATTGGCAAAATTTGACAAAATTCACGAGTATATCTTTATCTTATCTATTGGTTGGTGTTTATTCATGGCTGAATTCAGTCATGCATTTGGCCTTTCAGAAGAAATTGGTGCCTTTATTGCCGGTGTTGCGCTGGCATCTCACCCCATTGCTTTCTATATCGCTGAAAGCTTGAAGCCGTTACGTGATTTCTTTCTTGTCTTGTTCTTTTTTTCCATTGGAGCAAGTTTTAACTTCGATTATTTCAGACAAGTCTTTGCTCCCGCTTGTATTTTGGCAGCATTTAGTTTAATGCTAAAACCCATGATATTTAATTGGCTGTTACAATGGTCGGGCGAAGTGAAATCTGTCAGCTGGGAAATCGGTGTACGCTTGGGACAAATGAGTGAATTCTCTTTGTTAGTGATTTACATGGCGTTAGAAAACCATATGATGTCACCTCTGACTGCTCATATGGCTGAAGCTGCTATCATATTCACCTTTATCATTTCTTGTTACTGGACGGTGATGCAATATCCCACACCTCTTGCCGTCACAGATAAATTACGTAGAGATTAAATATGCATTCTCATCATCACCATTCCCATCAAGACCATCATCATCCGCATGGCCATAGTTCTGCTCATTCGTTTAATTCTGCCTTCGCTATTGCTGTGAGCATTACCTTACTTTATACTGCCACCGAAGCGGGTTATGCTCTTTATGCAAATTCTCTTAGTCTTTTGGCCGATGCCGTTCATAACCTTGGTGATGTATTAAGCTTAGCACTAGCATGGCTCGCGAATTGGTTGTTAACTTTTCCCGCGCGAAAGCGTTACAGTTATGGATTCAAACGCACCACGATTATTGCCGCTTTAGCAAATGCATTTATTCTCGTTGCAACTTCAGCGGTCATTGCCTATGAATCGATTTATAAGTTGTTTAATGTCACTATCGTCGATGAAACGATCGTGATTATTGTTGGTATGGTTGGCGTATTCGTCAATGTCGGAACATCTTTACTCTTTATGCGCGGTGCTAGAGATGATATCAATATCAAAGGTGCTTTTTTACACCTCATGGCAGATGCATTGATTCTCGTTGGTGTCGTCATCTCTGCTATCTTGATTCGTTATACTAACTGGCACTGGATAGATCCCATTGTAGGTCTAGTCATTGTTGGAATTATCCTATGGAGCACATGGAGCTTATTGCGCGACTCTGTCATTTTACTTCTTGATGCTATTCCGCATTACATAGACCATTTAGGTGTCAAAGAATATCTACATGGTATTCCAGGTGTTAAAGCTGTGCATGACCTCCACATCTGGGGATTAAGCACCCGTGAGGTCGCACTGACTGTACACCTCATCATGCCAGAAACAAGATTAACTGACGCGGACTACAAAAAAATTAATGACGTTTTACATCTTCAATTCAACATCAGTCACGCTACGATTCAAGTCGAGTCAGGCAGTACAGAAAACCCATGCATACGTTCAAAAACCTGTTAATACGATTTAACAGGATCTTCTCACGCTTCTAGTTTTTTATATTTAATCCTATGCGGTTGAATAGCTTGATCACCTAAACGACGCATACGATCTTCTTCGTATTCTGTATAATTACCCGTGAAGAAGTTAACGGCACTATCACCCTCAAAAGCCAATATATGGGTTGCGATGCGGTCTAAGAACCAACGATCATGCGATATCACCATCACACAACCAGGAAAACTCAAAATAGCCTCTTCCAGTGCACGCAATGTTTCAACATCTAAATCATTCGTGGGTTCATCAAGTAGTAACACATTACCACCGCTGCTAAGCAATTTTGCTAAGTGAACACGGTTACGTTCACCCCCTGATAAGTCTTTAATAAATTTTTGCTGATCCGTACCTTTAAAATTAAATCGTCCTACATAAGCACGCGATGGCATTTGAAATGAACCCACCGTCATCACTTCTTGTTCATTCGCAATTTCCTGCCAAACCGTTTTTTGCCCTGCCAAAGCATCACGGCTTTGATCCACATAGGATAATTTCACTGCATCACCTATGCGGAAACTCCCACTATCAGGCGTATCCAAGTGGTTTAAAATTTTAAATAAGGTTGATTTGCCAGCACCATTAGGCCCAATCATGCCGACCACCGCACCCGGCGGAACGTTAAAACTTAAATCTTCAAACAATACACGCTCACCAAAACGCTTGGTCAGGTGGTTTGCTTCTATCACTACATCCCCTAAACGTGGTCCTGGCGGAATATAGAGTTCCTGCGTCTCACTGCGTTTTTGAAATTCCTTTGAATTCAACTCTTCAAATCGTGCAAGACGTGCTTTGCTCTTTGCATGCCGGCCTTTTGGGTTACTGCGTACCCATTCTAATTCTGCTTTAATTGCTTTTTGATGAGCAGTTTGCTGGCGCTCTTCTTGTTCTAAACGCTTTTCTTTTTGCTCTAGCCAAGACGAATAATTGCCTTCATAAGGGATCCCTTGACCACGATCTAATTCTAAAATCCAACCTGCAACATTATCCAGAAAATAACGATCATGTGTCACTGCAACAACTGTCCCTGGATAATCATGTAAAAAACGTTCTAACCACGCCACACTTTCTGCATCCAAATGGTTAGTCGGCTCATCTAATAACAACATATCTGGCTTGGAAAGTAATAATCGGCAAAGTGCCACACGGCGACGCTCGCCACCTGATATTTTCGTTACATCAGCATCCCACGGAGGCAGGCGTAATGCATCAGCCGCAATTTCAAGTTTACGGTCAAGGTCCCATGCATTTGCAACATCAATTTTTTGTTGTAAGTCGCCTTGTTCTTCCAGCAACTGATTCAGTTCATCATCGCTCATCGGTTCAGCAAATTTCATACTGATTTCATTAAAGCGATTCAGTAAAGCCAACGTTTCCCCAACACCTTCTTCAACATTACCACGCACCGTTTTATTCGGATCAAGTTGCGGTTCTTGCGGTAAATAACCAATCTTAATGCCTGGTAGTGGACGTGCCTCACCCACTATTTCTTTATCCAAACCCGCCATGATTTTTAATAACGTTGATTTACCTGATCCATTTAAACCGAGTACCCCAATCTTGGCGCCAGGATAAAAAGACAACCAAATATTTTTTAAAATTTCTCGTTTAGGCGGAACCACCTTGCCCACGCCTTGCATAGTATAAATATATTGTGCCATGTGATTTTCTTTGATGATGAATGAAAGAACGCATTATCATCTAATCTTGATCCTTTCGCCAATATTATTATGCAAGGAATGATGCGAGAGACAACGAGAATTTAATGACCAACAAGCCCTAGTTGTTGTCCCGCTAAGTTTGACTCACACTGAGGTCAGTCCGAGGGGTATCATAGACCAACTCTTTTCGTGCACAGCTTGCGAGCACAAAAAGAGTTGGCCTATGACAGGACCCCGAGGCTTTGCAACCATAGGTTAAACTTAGCGGGACAATGTACTAAAATGCAATCGCTTTGGGTTTAACTAACCGCTCATAATCACTAAATGCTAATTGCATTAACTCTGAGTGCGAACCTGCATTAAATAAAATATGGTCTTGATGACTCAGCTGGCTCGCGATCAACACTGGCATATCGTATAAATTCCCAAAAGGCGGCATTGCACCAACTTCACAGCCTGGGAACTTATCCTTAAATTCCAATTCTGCAGCAAGATCAATACTGGCAGCCCCTGTTGCATCTCGCAACTTCGCAAAATTGATCTGGTCATTTGCAGGTAACACAACCATCGCGAAACGCCCATCCATTTTTATAATGACCGTTTTCGCTAATTGTTTTCCTGAAACATGAGCAACAGCAGCGATTTCTTGTGCAGTAAAAGCAG
The DNA here is from genome assembly GCA_019634835.1 of Gammaproteobacteria bacterium. Classification (GTDB taxonomy): domain Bacteria; phylum Pseudomonadota; class Gammaproteobacteria; order DSM-16500; family DSM-16500; genus Aquicella. Next base: position 102,350 of record JAHCAO010000004.1, on the reverse strand, counting down.
GCGAGTGCACTATGGAGACATATTTAACTTTATGACTATCAAGAAATTCTTTCAGTTTTTTGACAGGCATGATGATCTCCTCTTTCATGATCTTAATATCATTATAGCCTTTTCTAATACGATAGCCTTGTAACATCTGATCCATACTTGATCAAAATGAAAACTCTGTCTATTGACGCCGCTTGAGGCTAGAAATTCTCACACTTAAAAAATGGACGATTACCCTGAAAAGATCCTGTGTAATGCGTTAAGAGCATCATCAATATGACTTTGTGTAGTAAACCGTCCAAAAGAAAATCGTACTGAGCTTTTCACCTGCTCATCACTTAATCCCATCGCGCGTAATACATAAGATCCTTCAGTTCCTTTCCCCTGACAGGCGGATGCGGTAGATGCTGCAATCGTCGGAACTTGCGCTAATATGGCATCAGCCAGCATATTTTCAAACTGCAGATTTAGAATATGCGGCACGGTATGCGCAAGATCACCATTCATTCGCAAGTGAGCAATTGATCTCAACCTACCTAAAAAATAGTCACGTAACTGGCGGATTTTTTCTCCCTCTAACTGCATCTCTTGTGTTGCCAAATGAAAGGATTCTCCCATTCCTACTATTTGATGAGTCGCCAATGTTCCAGAACGCATTCCTTGCTCGTGGCCACCGCCATGAATCAGTGGTTCTACACGTACACGCGGCTTCTTACGCAAATACAATGCCCCTATGCCTTTTGGCCCATAGATTTTATGAGCACATAGGGACAATAAATCAATGGGAGTCTTTGTCACATCAATCTGTACCTTACCTGGACTTTGTGCCGCATCTACATGAAAAAGTATTCCATGAGAAGCAGTGAGATTCGCAATAGCACTTATATCTTGAACAATACCAGTCTCATTATTTACCTGCATCACTGAGACAATAATAGTATCCTTGCGTAATGCAGCAGCCAGCTTTTCCAGCGATAATAATCCATTCGATTCAGGAGAGAGATACGTAACAAAATAACCTTCTTTTTCTAGGTGTTGGCATGCATCTAACACTGCCTTATGTTCCGTTTTCATTGTGATAATATGCTTACCTTTGCGCTGATACAGATGCGCAGCACCTTTCAAAGCAAGGTTATCAGATTCGGTTGCACCAGATGTCCAGATAATTTCACTGGGGTCAGCATGAATCAATGCGGCAACTTGCTCGCGTGCAATATCAATAGCTTCTCTTGCTTTTTGACCATACACATGTAATGAAGCAGGATTACCAAATTCTCCTTCCATGGTTAGATAATCTAGCATTTTCTTAGCTACACGCTGATCTACCGGTGTTGTCGCTGCATAATCGAGATAAATAGGCTTCATTATCGTATTTAATTATTTAGTATAAGGGACAGCGCATGTCGAGTTTTTTGCAGCGGAGGATAAAGATACTTTTCCTTCACCATTCACCGTAAAACACTCTCATTCTCTTGCTGCAAAAAACTCGTAATACGTCCGTATACATGTAAAATAGACAAAATTAACATTGAAGTCAAAAGTATCTTAATATGCAGCAACGATATTTTGTTCTCACATTGGCAGCATGCTGCTTGTTTTATTTTATTTCTGAGTATTTTTATCACCACTACACAATGCTTGCTGTAGACGAATTTTGGTTCGCACACCGTATCTATCAATATAAAGATAGCTTGCCTTATCGGGATTTCGCTCCATACAAAACAGTATTGGGATATTATCTGCTATTAATCCCCATGTTGTTCACACATGACATAATGCAGTCATTAATGGTGACAAAAAATTTTATTGCTCTGGTCAATGCCTCATTATTATTTATTTCTTCCTTGTGGTTATCAAAATTTTTTTCTCGTGCTGGTATTTTAACCAGTCTATTTTTTTTGATTTCGTCAGAAATTCTTTTATCTTATGCATCACAAATTCGCGTGGATTTATTGGGTTATTGGTTTTGTTTTTTTTCTCTATTATTACTGCTCGAAAACCGTTTTTTACTGGCTGGCATGGTAATTGGGCTAGGTTTTATTACGACTCAAAAAGCTATCTGGCACATTTTTGCCAGTAATGTTGCCTTAATCATAGGGCTTGTTGAAGTTTATTGGTTCAGAACAGAGCGCACATTCAAGCCCATCAAAAATATTGTGTTATTCAATTTGACTTACATGATCATTATCATAAGTTATCTCATGTTTTGGTCTTGGGTCTCAGATTGGCACACTGTATTTAACAGCGTATTTAACGAAGCATCTGCCATGTACCATTTGGATTGGTATAATGCGGCACGATTGCCCTTTTGGAAGACTATTACCTTATACAATCCGCTATTATTTTTATTATGGCCCACAACATTATTCAGCCTATTTATCACTTATCAAAATGATCAGCACTATCATTCTCGTGCCTTTATTGTAATATATGTATCCCTCATATTATTTTGTCTTATTCCATTCAAACAAGTATTTCCATATTACATGCAAGTTACCATTCCTATTTTCTTTGCACTATATGCAACATTTTTTACTTGGTTATTCGATATTTTTTCAGCGAAAAATAATCCTAAGCTGATAACCAAAGAAATATACTTATGGAGCATGCTTGTTATTTATTTATGTGCTCTATTATTTCTAGTAATAAAATTACAACTTCCCAAACCTTATTTACTCATTGGCTTGATACCGTGCATTATCATTACTTATATTACTAGTCACTATCCCGTACAAAAAAAAATTACCTCTTTATCTTTCCAACTCATCCTGATTACAGCTACTTTCATCGGCGTGATTTATCCTTGTTTATTGCTTCCTGCAAAAATCAATTATCTCCATGGCGCTTATCAAAAAGCCAATATCCAAGCCATTAACATGCTCCTTAACGATGGAAGTGATTATGTAGCTGGCATTGAACTGATTTACAATAAAACACAACCTATACCAGGATTGCGCCATTTAATGGGGCCAGCGATTGATTACCTCTATGCTCCTACACCCAAACTTAAATCTGTCATGCTCGCTTCATTATATGAAGATCCTAATGCAACCGTTACTTCTACTATTACAGCATTGAAAAAATCATCCGTTAAATTTTATGTCAATAACTACCGCATCATGGCTTTGCCACCTCAGTTAAAAACATTTTTACATTCCCAATATGCACATTGGTGGGGGAGCATTTATCTTTATTCACCAAAGATTGCTAAAGAAGCTCAGGTAATAACGCTAAAATTCTCAGGCAGGTATCGTATTGAATCAGAACCAACCAGCATAGTGTATTTGAACGGAAAACGTTATGCTAATCATTACACTATTTATCTTAACAAAGGAAATTATCAATCTAAGTCCACGAGTGACTACCGCTTGCAACTCATGCCTGATGATGAATCACTAAAAATAGATGCTCAATTTAAAAATGATTCTTGGAAGAAAATGATATTTTAGATTTTATACCCGTAGCGTTTCACTTAGGTATGCTATAGGTGCATGACGAGTTTTTTGCAAGAGGAGGCGGGTATTTTGTATGAACCATTCACTCGCAGACAGGAGTCTGCGAGAGCAAAACCCAGTCAAGGAGGAGTGTGTTTTGCGGTGAAGGGTGAAGGAAAAATACCCGCCTCTTCTTGCAAAAAACTCGTCATGCACCTATAGCATACCTAAGTGAAACGCTACGGGTATAGCGTCAAAAATTTTGATTTAGCGTAATAGGATCCGATGGAAAACAAAAATATATTTAAGTATGGATGGTTATTGTTCCTCGCTATGCTGACTGGCGGATGGTTGTCCGTATTATTTGGTAAAGAACTGAGTTGGGACTTAGCATATTACCATTTCTATATCCCCTTCGCCTTTTTACATCATCGATACAATATAGACTTCTGGCCAAGTTCTTATATTCATCAATTTTTTAATCCCACCATTGATTTATTATCTTATTTTTTAATCACACATTTCACACCGCGTATGACTGAATTTATATTAGGTGCCTTACATGGCATTAATACGTGGTTATTATTTTTGATCGCACGACATTTTATTCAAGGACGCTACCAAAACGTTTTGGCACTATTACTATCCTTGCTTGGTATGTACGGCCCTACTGCTTTACCGGGTATGGGATCATTTCAAAATGATAATTTAATCAGTGTTTTCATCTTGGCATTCACTTTACTACAAATAAAAGCCCTCGATCTCTATCAAAAAAAAGAGAGGAACAATCCAACGGTTCCTGCTGACTTTCAACACGTCATCATTTTATTGCTCATTGCTGGCTGGATAATCGGTTTAGGATTTGGCTTAAAATTAACTGCAGGCACTTACATTGCTGGCACTTTTATTGCATCACTCATTCTACCTATCTCACTTCGAGACCGCATAAAAATATTATTGGTTGTAGGCATCGCTGCTACGATCGGTATGCTCATAACAAGCGGGCATTGGATGTACCTGATGTGGCAGAAACATCGTAATCCATTTTTTCCATTTTTTAATAATCTCTTCCACTCGCCCGATTTCTTATTTATCAATTGGCATGACAAACGTTTTTTTCCGCAGGATCTTTCACAAACATTATTTTTTCCTTTTTATTTTTCCTGGGATGGCCGCACTGCAGACGCACCATTCCGTGATTTCCGTTTTCTTGCTGTCTACATTTTATTTGTCATAGCTGGTATTCAGTGGCTTTGGAAGCGAGTTCAAATCATCCGCAGTGGTAATCCCTCCTCCCTTGCAACAACCAATTTTTTATCTCGCTACTGGTTGTTTGCTTTCTTTATTTTTTCTTACATGATTTGGCAATATTATTTCTCCATTGCGCGATATCTTTCCGTTCTAGAAATGCTCTCACCTCTCATCATTTATTTGTTACTCAAATCACTAATTCATAATAGCCGTATACATGTTATATTCTTATTCATTATTCTTTATACATTGGCGTGGTCATTGTCACCCATACCAATGGTAAGAGCACGTTGGTATGACACCACTTTTTTTAATGTCAAGCTACCGCCCCCTGTAGTTACCATACCTAAAGCAACAGTTTTACTGGCTTACACAGCTTATGTTATGGAGAGTGACCCACGGCCACAATCTTATTTAATTCCATTTTTTCCAGCACAATGGCGTTTTGTCGGCGTCCCTTTTTGGAAAGGTCAGTATTTGTCAGAGCTAACCACCACTAGTCAAATTTATTCTCAATTACATCACGAAAGCGGCAATATATATTTACTAACATCAGATTTGAATATGCCTGCCTTATATCAAGCAGCGCAAAAATTTGGATTAGTTCCCTATGGTGAATGTGAAAAAATATTGAGTGACCGCCAAGTAGTGACGCATCAAAACGTACTATTATGTCCAGTCACAACGGCACATTCAGCACCCAATCAAGGATAAATGTGTTTTGCGGTGAAGGAAACATACTCACACTCCCGTGCAATCATTCAGGGGCAGCCATCAGCCAATCCTAAGTATTCACAGCACTAGTAACCATTCACGAGGATAGTCATAGAGCCCAAAAAACGGAAGTTGGTAGATAGCACCATTCAAGTCATCACAACGGCCCGCTTTGAAATACAATTAGATTGGTTAAAATTGCAGCCTTTATTCCTTCGTTTGCTTCCATCTTAACGGGCCTTCATGGCTTCGACATCGCAGAGCTTCCGTTTTTTGGGCTCTATGACTATCCTCGTGAACGGTTACCAGCACTAACACATGCATGCAACTAGTACATTTTATTTTCGCCCAACATGCATCGCCAACACACTCATGAAAAAACTTGCGAATATTAACTGTATACCTAGGACTAAACAGGTAATGGATGGAATAAGAACCCGCATCATTTGCGTAGGTACTAATGGCCCAAACGCATGATGTATCCAATACATCAACGTGTAACAAGAACCCGCCGCACCCAGCGTTAATAAGATGAATCCTACCGCCAAGCCATGTTCCATTTTTATGTGCTTTAAGATTGGTGGAAAATAGTGATTTGAAAATTCTATTTTCATGTGATAATCAGCAATATATTTCGCAGAAAAAGCAAAGCAAATTGCTTGCAGCCCTACGATCATGAATAAGCTGCTAAATAGCATGGTATGAATATCCAGATTAACTTGTCCGATTTCTATTGGGCCTAAAATCAACGTTGTCATCAACAACACGCCAATTGCAAACAAAAAACATCCAGGATATAAAAAAAGCCAACGTGGGCTCAAAAGCAATAATAAACGTAAATGCCTCCAACCATCGCGCCAAGGACGCAAATGCGGCTTTCTACTGCGGCCATCAGGGTGCAATGCCGTAGGAACTTCAGTGATGTTAAGTTTTTTCAGCGTTGCTTTTACGATCATTTCACTCGCAAACTCCATACCATCACCATGTAAATCTAACTGCCGAACAGTATGACAACAAAATCCTCGTAATCCACAATGAAAATCGCCAATATTACTGTTAAAAAAAATCCGGCCTATTAACGATAAGATAGGATTACCAACATAGCGGTTCAAAAAGGGCATGGCACCTTTTTCAATACCGCCTCTAAAGCGATTACCCATCACTAAGTCATAGCCTTCGCGAAGCTTATTGAGAAATGGTTTTAAATTCAGGAAATCATAACTATCGTCCGCATCACCCATGATAATGTAGCGGCCATAGGCCATTTGCATACCGCTTTTTAATGCAGCTCCATAACCTCGTATTGGCACAGAAATAACACGCGCACCTAATTTTTTTGCTATTTCCTGAGACCCATCTGTACTACCATTATCCGCAATTAAAATCTCACCTTGCACTTGCTCCATCTGCAAGAATTCTTTTGCTTTTTGAATACACCTTGCTAATGTTTCAGATTCATTCAAGCACGGCATTAAAATTGTCAGTTCGCAGGATTCCATTCATTTTGCCCTCTTATGATGTCAGCATTCTCATTTTATCGTATAAACTCTGCCTTCAGCGAGTTCCTGCTTATTTTTAGCAATCATTCCTCAGGATAGCCATCGAATCCCAAAAAATGGAAGCACTGCGATGTCAAAGCCATGAAAGATCGTTAAGAAGGAAGCAAGCGAAGAAATAAAGGCTACCATTTCAATCCATCTACTGTATTTCAAAGCGAAATGATTGCTATTTTTTTACTTCCTGTACTGCAGTTAACATCCCACGTAAGATATTCATTTCCATAACATCAGGGCGAGTACGCAAAAACATACGACGTAGTCTTGTCATCAACTGACGCGGTGCATTCAGTTTTAAAAAACCAATCTCTATTAATACCGCTTGTAAATGAACAAAAAATTTTTCCATTTCATCCACATTCGCCAAACGATAATCCCAATCCTCTGAAACTCCTTGTTGACTAAGACTAGCAAGCCGAAGTTCATATGCTATCACTTGTACTGCCGCTGCTAGATTCAAAGAACTGTATTCAAGATTAGCAGGGATTTGAATATGCATATGACAGCGATGCAACTCATCATTGCTTAAACCTGATTGTTCACGACCAAATAAAATGGCCACTTGGCTATTAGGTGATTCTTGCCTAACTTTTTCACTCATTTCACGTGGAGAAAACAAGGGCCATGGAATGGTGCGCATACGAGCACTGGTACCTATCACTAATGTACAATCTGCGATTGCTTCCTCTACCGTTTTCACCAATACTGCTGTATCCAGAATATCTGACGCACCAGATGCCATTTCCACTGCTTTAATATGCGGGAACTGTTCAGGTGCTACTAAATACAACGCTGACAACCCCATTGTTTTCATCGCACGAGCTGCTGCTCCAATATTGCCAGGGTGTGAGGTATGAACTAAAACGATTCGGATGTTATCAAGCATGACCAGGATCAATTTATTCTATGATAGCAGTAAGCATTATAGACGCTTAAAAATACACATTCATCTGAAATATACGATACCAGCATTCCGCTGAAGGCCATCACCCCATTGTTTTTAGGCGACTGGATTGCAGGATGCAATCCTAAAGCCATGGATGGCGTGTTTGGAGCTAAAAAACAATGGGGTGATGGCCTTCAGCGGAATGCTGATACACGATACGAATCTCTAGCATCTTCACGCTATTCGTTTTATCATGCCTCCCTTATTAAGAATTAATCGACGATCTTTAAAACACTATGCGAGCACCCATCATTAATATTGCTGTAGAAGCTGCCCGCGCTGCTGGTAGCATTATTGTCCGCGCAATGAAGCGTCTTGATCACGTTAAAGTGACTGAAAAGCGGCCCAATGATATTGTCACAGAAGTAGATCAGCGCGTTGAGCAAGAAATTATTTCCATTGTCCGTAAAGCTTATCCTTCTCACGGATTTTTATGCGAAGAAAGTGGTGAAATAAAAGGGGATGACTATCAATGGATTATTGATCCTATTGATGGCACACGTAACTTTATCCATGGGTTTCCGCATTTTGCTATTTCTATTGCTGTGATTTATAAAAATAAGCTAGAACATGGTGTAATCTATGACCCAAACCGTCAAGAATTATTTACCGCTAGTCGTGGCAAAGGCGCTCAATTAAATGAACGCCGCATCCGCGTTAGCGAACGTAAGCGATTGGAAGAATGCTTACTCGGAACTGGGTTTGCTTATAGGCACAAGGACAAAAATAATACTGCTCCTGAGAAAATCCTGCAAACTATGATCCCCATTTGCGGTGATGTCCGTCGCGCTGGTGCTGCCACTTTAGACCTTGCTTATGTCGCCTGCGGCCGATTAGATGGCTTCTGGGAAATGGGACTGAATATATGGGATATTGCGGCAGGCATTTTATTAGTCAAAGAAGCCGGTGGCATGGTCTGTGATCCTTATGGCGGGGAATCTTACCTCAAAACAGGCGATATCGCAGCAGCCAATCCAGCCATTATAAGACAATTGTTAAAAACGATTAAACCTCAACTAGACCCTATTTAACAACAAGATAAATCACAGCCGGCTCATATTCACGAAGAAACCGCCACAAATACCATGTATTTACATTATAATGACTGAAAGACGTAAAGTATGCGGTTACTTAACATGGAGGAACGACCCTGTGAAATATCGTTATACAGCAAAAATCTACTTTGACGAGGGAGAAGTCGCCAATGAACAAGGTAATGATATCGAGGAGCTTTACAATTGGATGTTAATTAAGACACAGGGAAAATTTGGTAATTTCAACGGTGAAATTACTGATAATAAAACTCATAAAGTCGTTAAAAGTTTCAGAAAATCCCCCCCGGATTGATGACTCATTGCATTCCTCTTAAATAACCACTTCCAAAGAAATCCTCTAGTAAATATTTATCTCCTCAGCTCTGCGCTGTCGAAGCCATGAAGGCCTGTTAAGAGGGAAGCAAGCGAAGAAATAAAGGCTACAACTTTAACCAATCTATTGTATTTCAAAGCAGGTCGTCGTGATGACTGGAATGGTGCTATCCACCCGCTTCCGTTTTTTGGGGCCCTATGACTACCCCCGTGACCGGTTACAATAAATCCCGCCTATCTGGAAGGGAAATGATTTCTTCGCATTTCAGGTAAACGTCATTATCCGGCACTACCAGTACTAGCGTATCCACTTGGACCAGCAGTACCCGAACTGCTAGGAGAGCTAGCAGCAGACTGCTCCTCACCACTAGCACTTCGATAGCCTGAATAACCGCCAGAAGAAAGTGAACCACTACTGGAATAACCTGACGAACCGGATGAATAATAACCACTAGATGACTTAGGTGGTACAGATGGCCGAGTTGGTGGTGCTATATGCGGACGTCCCGAAGTGGAGCTTGAGCTATAATAACCTGCATTGTGGCGGTTATGCCTGGAACGATCATCATGGTGATGTTGCCTATAGTAATCGCGATTATAACCTGTTGTCACACCACTATAATAAACATTGCTTCCACCGCTGTAATAATCCGTAGAATACTCATCTTCAATCACACAACCAACCAATAAAATCGAACTAAATAAAATGGTTGTTAGCTTTATTAAACTTTTCATGATCATTCTCGAATAAACTAACAAAACTTTCTGTCAACGCTAATGTGATAATTACCTGGTCTACCATCTACCACTACAATAGCTCGGCGACATACAGTACTTTCCCAAAACCTATTGTGGTTCCAATCAGATAAAATTAAGGAAGTATCACCATAATATGAATCATGAGCAATGGTACGACTATTTCCTGTGGGAATTTCATATTCAAATACATTAGGCACAGCAACAAAAATGCGTTCTTCGCTATAATTAAGAACAGTAATATTAGTTGGTGGAAGAGCAAGTACAGAAGCAGCAGTCATTGCTTTTGATCCCGCTGAACTATAATAGCCAGCGTTGATGTTAGAAGCATTAGCAGCCAGTGCTAATGACGCAGCCAATACTATAAGAACCGTCACAAATCCTAGTAAACTCTTCTTCATACACACCTCATGGGCATTAATTGATTATTTTTCATCCATGAACCGATGCTGCCAGAATAAAACCCACCGCAAATAGTAGGGTTTATGCCGTAATACTTTTGGCAGATGGGAATTATACCTACAAGAAAATAACAAGCAAGCTTCCAAAGCAGGAATGCTGAAGGCATTCCTGCCTCTAGAGAACTGGATTTTTACTAATCAAAATGATAACTCAAGCTAAAAGACAACATGTCCGCAGACGGCATAGCTGTTGTATTGGCCTTCGTATTTCCCATTCCTTGAATACGTGTCAATTCTACACTGGCCGTAAAGTGTGATTTGGGAATGTCATAACCAACCCCAGCACCATAGATAGGACGAAGATTATGATGCGCTTCAGAACCATTATCTGACGTAATGAAATCACTGAGAAACGGTATGCCAGCATCATTCTTGAATTGAACGTGATTCTTTACTGCTGCGATACCGCCTAAAGCATATAAATTAATGCGCTTCTCCCCGATGGGGAGATAAGTCTTAGCGATCAGGTCAATGGCATTCATCGAATATTCAAGAGAAGAGCTTGCATTATTCATACTGCCAAAATAGTAAGATTTGGCATAGCGCGTAATGCCCGCTTCAATTCCTTGATACTCGTTGAAATTATATCCAACATAAGCTCTGCCCCCCAATCCGCCAAGCTCTTTGGTATTAGCTGCACGACTTGTATTGAAGACATACTGATCAGATGTTTCCAAACGACTAGGCCCCAAACCCACACCAATATAAGGACCAGGAGTGGAAGCATCAGCAACATTCGTGAAGATAAGTAATGAAAAAAATACGATGCTACCTATACCAGCTTTTTTCATCTTTATCCTCCGGAGGTCGCATACTGTAAAATCAAATTCAGCCGCCATCCCATCCCATTACAATACGTTGTGCATCTCAATGGCAGATTCAGGCTCAAAAAGCTCATCCATCTGTTTGGTCTTGCTGCGCGGGAATAGGTTCAGGTTCAATCTCGATGCAGTTGAGATAAAATGCGTAGAGAGTGTAGTAGCAAAAGCAGGGCGTATCGTATTTAAATAGTCAGCAATGCATTTCAATGTGCCTTTTTCCAAGCTGCAAGGCGAGAAAGCGTATTTTGGTTCCCACATATGCTTACCCAATGAGGTATTTTTATTCAAGCACTGCTCTAGTAGTGAAATTTGCTCCTCTTTGTTAGGAAGTTTTTTGATGGCCTCAAAAAGATCAGATTTCGCTATTCCACTTAAATCATCATATTGAATAGTTGACAAAAGACGCTTTAGTTTACCAATAACTTGCTCATGCTGCGGGTATAATTCCAAGGCTTTGATAAAATCTCTGATGGCCTTATCGTATTTCTTTCGTATTTGATAAATAAGACCACGGCCGCCATAAGCTTGTGCATGATTTGGGTCTAGTTTTATAGCCACCCTGAAATCTTCACTAGCCTGCTCCAAGGTATCTGGATTGCAAAGATAGGTCATTCCACGAGCATTATAGAGTTTCACATAATTTGGGACTGTTACAAAACCTAAATTTAAAGCCTCGGTAAAGACTTTTACTGCTGAATCGAAATCTCCTTGGTGATAATAATCAAGCCCACGCTCGTAATAGCATTCCACGGAATCTGAATCTAACTGTTTAAAATATATTTTTTTTCGTTGCATTCCGATACCCTCGCCTTGCTTCTAGTACAACGCTACTCTAGCTTGATCTATACACTGAGATCTGTTGCCTATTCCATTCGTTGCACCGTAATTCTAGTTTGCTTATTTGTGTGGATTATATACATCACGGGGTTTTTGTCAATAAAATGTACAAAAAATGGGTGATCGTTCGCAGAGGTAGCCATCGGATCCCCAAAAACGGAAGCGCTGCGATGTCGAAGCCATGAAGGCTCGTTAAGAAGGAAGCAAGTAAAGAATAAAGGCTACCATTCCAACCCATCTACTGTCTCAAAGCGAGCTATCGTGATGACTGGAATGGTGCTATCTACTCGCTTCCGTTTTTGAAGATCCGATGACTACCCCTGCAAACGATTACAAAAATGGCTGGAAAGATACGCGGATAAGCTTCTGATACATCAACCCTAAGGTCTCTCATCAACCGCTTTGGGTACAATAAGTAAATGCTGGCGATTCAATCCTAATGCGAGGGTCAATGACCCTGCCACGTAAATAGAAGAATAAGTTCCCACGACAATGCCAATAATCAATGCTAATGAAAATCCATACAACAAATTTCCACCGAGGAAGAAAAGCGCTAACACCACCATCAGTGCCAGCACAGAAGTCATAATGGTTCGTGATAAAGTTTGATTAATCGATTGGTTCATCACTTCTACGGCATCTGCTTTACGAAACTTACGGAAATTCTCACGCACCCGATCAAAGATAACGATGGTATCATTTAAGGAATATCCTATCACTGTCAACACTGCTGCTAATGCAATGAGATTAAATTCAATACGCAAGAAAGAAAAAATACCAACAATAATAATAGGATCGTGCACCAGGGCAACGGTAGAACCAATAGCAAAACGCATATCAAAACGAAAAGCAATGTATATCATAGTGCCAAGCAATGAAATAATAATCGCCATTAAGCCTCGGCTTGCCATCTCTTGACCTACTGTCGGGCCAATATAATCAACAAAGTTCATCTTTGCACCCGGTAGCACTGCTAACACTTGATTCACCATTGCAGTGCGGGCTTTTTCATCCATCGTTGCAGGATTTTTTTCTTTTGGTACCAAACTGACTAATACATCTTTAGAGGTGCCAAAACTAACCACTACTGCTTCTGGAAATCCAGCTTTCTCTAAGCTATCGTGAATTTGTGTCAGATCAGCTGCTTGCGGATAACTAAGTTGGATTTGCGTACCACCTGTAAAATCCAGCCCCCAATTCAGTCCATAATACGCTAACGAAAACAGCGATAATACAAACAGGACGATAGAGAGCAGCATGGCCCATTTACGCTGCGCCATAAAATCAATCGTTGTATTTTGTTTAAAAAATTCCATTGCATTAAATCCCAATTGAAATACGTTTTAGCGAGCGACCACCATAAATTAAATTGACCACAGCACGCGTGCCTGTAATAGCTGTAAACATCGAAGTTAATAAGCCAATTGTAATCGTAATCGCAATCCCTTTGACCATGCCAGAGCCCAAGCTAAATAAGATCATCATCACAATTAACGTAGTGAGGTTTGCATCTAAAATGGTAACAAAAGCACGTTCATAACCGGCGTGGATACTAGCTTGTATACCCACACCACGCCGAATTTCTTCACGGATACGTTCAAAGATCAATACATTAGCATCCGCCGCCATCGCAACTGTTAATACTAAACCCGCTATTCCGGGCAAAGTCAGTGTTGCGCCTAGCAGAGACAACAGAGCAACCACCAATACGAGATTCATCACTAATGCTAAATCTGCAATTAACCCCATCACACCATAATAAATCGCCATGAAAATCACCACTGAACCCATACCGACTTCAATGGAAAGTATACCTTGGCGTATGTTTTGTTCTCCTAAACTGGGACCTACTTGACGTTCTTCAATATATGTCACCGGGGCAGGTAAAGCGCCTGCACGTAACAGTAGAGCAAGCGTTTTAGCTTCATTAGGACTAGACAACCCTGTGATTTGAAAACTATTACCTAGCGCCTGTTGAATCGTCGCAACACTAATAACCGTTTTTTGTGTTTGATATGAAATAATTTGTTTACCATTTTCCACCTTGGGAGTTGATTTAATATCTACATAGACAACAGCCATTGGTTTTCCGACATTTTCGGCGGTTGCTTTGGTAAATCGACTCTCACCTGTTCCACTTAAACGGACTGATACATTAGGGCGGCCATCCTCACCAAATCCGGAGGTGGCGCTAACTACCGAAGATCCTCGTAAGATAATGTCATCTTTTAATAAAATAGGCCGCTCATGATATGTATAAAAATGTGTTTCAGGCGGTGCGACTCCTTCACGTGCAGCTAATGTAGCATCGTGTTCAACATCTACTAAACGAAATTCCAAGGTAGCTGTCTTACCCAAAATATTTTTTGCTTCTGCTGTATCTTGAATACCGGGCAAATCGACTGAAACACGACTTTCACCTTGTTGCTGAACAATCGCCTCAGACACACCCAGTTCATTCACACGATTACGCAAAGTATTCATTGCCTGTTCGAGTATTTCCTGCTTTGTCTTAATTATTGCTGGCGGCAATAACACTCCTTGCAAAACAAAATCGCCGTTATTCACATGTCGCTCCCATGTAAACTCACCATAGCGACGCACCACAAAGCGATAAGCATCATTCAGTGCTTCTTGCGTACGAAATTGTAAGATAATCTGATTATTTGACCGGCGTGTAATACCTGAATAACGAATATGCTCACCACGCAATGCTTGACCAATACCGCGTAAATCTCCTTCAATGCGCTGTTTCATCACTGAGTCAACATCGACTTGCAATAAAAAGTGCACGCCACCGCGCAAATCTAAACCTAGTTTCATAGGCGCTGCACCGATGGATTTTAACCAAGCAGGCGTAGTATTAGAAAGATTTAATGCGACTAGATAATTATCCCCTAATGCTTGCTGAATCATTTCTTTTGCTTTGAGCTGAACATCTGTGGAATCAAAGCGAAACAATAACGTTTGATTTTGAAATTGAGCATCTCGGTATTTGATATCCGCTTTTTCTAATGCTGCTTGAGTCTTAGCAAGTACTTCCTCATCTACCATCGCGGATGCAGTACCCATGATTTGTACAGCAGGAAATTCCGGATACAAATTAGGTGCAGCATAAACAAATGCTGCGAGGATAACGACGACAATCAGAATATATTTCCAGAGTGGATAACGATTGATTAAAGCTGCCATGTATGAATAAAGTCCTAATTATTTTGCACAGAGAATGAATCACTCAATTGTTTTTAATGTTCCTTTTGGCATCACACTTACAATGGATGACTTTTGCATTAAGATATCCACGTTATTTGCCACTGTCAGAGTAATGTACTGCCCGCTAATTTTAGTGATACGCCCTAGTACACCACTTCCAGTCAACACTTCATCACCTTTCGCCAGTGAATCCAACAACTTTTGCTGCTCTTTAACGCGTTTATTTTGAGGACGCCAAATAGCAAAGTAAATAAAAAGAAAAAAAACAACAAACATAATCATAAAAGAAAGACCACCACTTTGCGGGCTAGAACCAGCACCCAAGGAATCTGCATAAGCATTCGTGACGAAAAAATCAAGTATTTGATTCATGGTTGTTCCTCTCTTGAGAAAACGGGAAATGTGAACGATTATAAGCGGTTTCTGGCTCGCGTCAAACCTAGAAATGAGCTGCACTTAGCTAACCAGTGCATTGCCGCTTCCAGTTTGACCTATACTGCGGTAGAGTCCGAGTGTTGCTATGACAGGCCCCGAGGCGTTGCAGTCACGGGTCAAACTGGAAGCGGCAATGCACTAACACCTTCAAACAAAAAACCTGCTCTGTCACTTCTTTTCCACCCACATCGCATCACCATAACTATAAAATCGATAACACTGTTTCACCGCCTCATGGTAAGCCCGAATCACTTTATCAAAACCACCAAACGCACAAACTAACATCAGTAAGGTGGATCGCGGTAAGTGTAAATTCGTGATCAATACATCCGCGCAACGAAACTGATATCCTGGATAAATAAAAATATTGGTCTCACCTTGATACGGTTCTATCGATCCACTTTGTGTCGCTGTTTCTAGCGCTCGCAACGTAGTCGTGCCAACAGCAATAACACGTTTACCTCGTGCTTTAGCCGCTACTATTTTTGTACAAAGCTCTGGGGAAACCTCCAGATATTCTGCATGCATTTTATGCTCATTAATATTTTCAGTCCGCACTGGAACAAATGTTCCAGCTCCAATATGTAGGGTTAAATAACCCATAGCAATATTCTTTTCACTTAATTTTTGCAGCAAGTCCTCATCAAAATGCAACCCTGCTGTAGGAGCAGCCACAGAACCTTTGTACTTTGCATACACTGTCTGGTAACGTTCTTTGTCTTCTTCATCCGGGTCACGTTGCAAATAAGGTGGTAATGGAATTTGCCCCAGAGACTCGATCATATCAAGAATGGATTGATGAGCAGAGTGATAGTACAGCTCATAAAATTGATGTTGGCGATCACTGACTTCCAAGAAATGATTTTGAGAAAATGATAAATAACTTCCTAAACGTAATGGCTTGCTCGCGCGTACTTGAGCAAGGATCCGCTTATCATCTAAAATACGCTCAACTAAAACTTCAACATTTCCCCCTGTATTCTTACGGCCTATCAATCTGGCAGGAATTACTTTGGTATCATTAAAAATCAGTAAATCTCCCGCCTCCATCCAATCCACAATGGCATTAAATTGACAGTGGTAAATATCCTCACTGTTTGCTTTTAAACCCAAAAGCCTGCTAGCACTACGTTTAGCAAGCGGATATTTGGCAATGAGTTCTATAGGCAACTCATAATTAAAATCTTTTAATTGCATGATCACGCCATCATTTTTAGTAAATATTCGGTGATAGTGGTCTGGGCGGGCTTGCTCCTTTTATTTTTTATATGAGGGAGAGTGGACAGGAGTCCACTTTAGCAAAAGCCGGAAGGGAAACGTCTTTTGCGACCGAATATAAAAAATAAAAGGAGTAAGCCCGCCCAGACCACTATCACCGGACCTATACCATTTCTAGCAAATGCTGTAAGTCATATCCTAACACCCCGTGTGGTAATCACTGATACCATCCACTCTTGAAAATGTATAAATTTTACAATGGCTGGATGGCTCAGACAAAGGACTGCATTATATGAAAAGGGAAAACATTATCGATCTCGCTCCGTATTATAACCGCTGCTCTGAAGCAGAAACTATGACAGAAGCTACCACCATCAGTGACGAATTACAAAAAGCCATACAAAACCTCATTTACCGGTTGCGTGAGCTAGGCCCCATGCAAAGCTAGAGCTATAAGTATTCGGTGACAGCAGTCGTGGAGCCGGTTTGCCCCTTTTATTTTTTATAGGAGGGAAAGTGGACAGGAGTCCACTTTAGCAAAAGCCGGAAGGGAAACGTCTTTTGCGACCGAATATAAAAAATAAAAGGGGCAAACCGGCTCCACGACTGCTGTCACCGAATACTTACCTAGAGCCCGCTTACCCCATTGAAATTCGGCATAAATCAATAAAAAAGCTTGGCAATAACCCTAACAAAAGTGCAGCGGCCCCATTCAAACTAATGGCTACCATCATATCGGATGAGACAAGAATAGGCGTATTTAAAACACTCTCAACAGGTTCTTCAAAATACATCAGCATCACAACGCGTAAATAATAATAAGCACCTACCAGCGCAAAAATAAGCGCCAAGACAGCAAGCCACACTAAATTTGCTTGCACCAATGCTTCTAATAATCCTAACTTAGCAAAAAAGCCTACGGTGGGAGGTACTCCGGCCATGGAGAACAATAATAATAACATCATAAACGCAAGCCAGGGATTACGCGCGTTTAAGCCACGATAATCATCGAGCTTATCAAACTCCACTCCATCACGGCTCATGATAGTGATAATCGCAAAAGCACCCGCTGCCACTAACACATAAGTTGATATATAAAACATTGCCGATGAATAACCCTGTGATGAGCTAGGCCCAGCCAAAATACCTAATAACGTATAACCAATATGAGCAATGGAAGAATAAGCTAGCATCCGTTTAAGATTAGTTTGCGCAATCGCCAACAAATTCCCTAAAAACATGGAAAGAATAGAGACCACAATTAAAATTGGCTCCCAATTAATATGCAAACTAGGTAACGCTTGAACGAGAATTCGTACGGTAATAGCAAATGCCGCTACCTTTGGCGCACTAGCAATAAATAAGGTAGTCGGTGTAGATGCACCTTCATAAACATCTGGAACCCACATATGAAAAGGCACTGCACCAAACTTGAAAATTAATCCAGCCAGTACAAACACTAACGCAACCACCACCACTATATCCTGCCGCGATTGCAATGCGTGGGCCACAGCATCCAGTTGGACGGTACCTGTGACACCGTAAAACATCGAAATACCATATAACAACATGCCGGAAGCTAACGCACCCAGCACAAAATACTTCATTGCTGCTTCTGTTGCTGCACTAGATTCCTTGTTCATAGCTACCATGGCATATAACGACAAAGAAAGCAGCTCTAGCCCCAGATAAATTGTCAAAAAGCTATCAGCGGATGCCATGATAGACATACCAAGCACAGAAAATAATCCCAATAAATAATACTCACTGTGCGCTATTTTTCTAGCCTGAATATATTCACGTGCATAAGCAAAAGCAAACATGCTAAACAAATAGATAAATAATTTCGATGTCACAGCAAGATCGTCAAGGATATAATTGCCGCTAAAAGTAACGACCGGTGAAAAATAATCTTTAAATTGAGGGACGGTGATTACAAAAGCCACCGCGAGTGTGAACTGTACAAGCATATACGTCATCGCGCGATAACGCTGAGAAGAAAACGCATCTATCACTAAAATAAGAGATGCCATACATAAAATAAATATTTCTGGCATTGCAGCAAAAAAATTCATCGTTACCTCGCGTTAGGCCAATATGACCGCTGGCACATTAAATGCCAAGTCTGGCGGCATACTCTGCAATAACAAATGACCAATCGTCACACGTAATACATTGATAATCGGTTGTGGGTACAAACCAACAAAAAAGACACCAGCCGCCAGTAAGATATAATTTACTTTTTCTGTCCAAGTAATGTCATTAAATGCGGCTACATGTTCATTCGCCACTGGACCAAAAAATACCCGCTTATACATCCATAATGTATAGGAAGCACTTAACAACAAAGTCAAAGAAGCGAACAAAGCAACCCCAAAATGAGTTTGAAAAGCACTCATGATCACCATGAATTCACCTACAAAACCCGCTGTACCTGGCAAGCCAACATTAGACATCGCAAACAACATAAAAAACGCGGCAAAAACAGGCATGGTATTGGCCACCCCACCATAGTCTTTAATTAATCGGCTATGATTATAAAACCGCTCAGCCATCAAACCTATGCCCAAGAACATTGCACCAGATCCAAAAGCATGCGCCACCATCTGAATGACTGCGCCCTCCAAACTCATGTAAGCATCTTGCAAACTATGCATATGGTAAACAATGTCATACACCATAAAACAACCTAATGTAGCAAATCCCATATGCGCAATGGACGAATAAGCAATCAATTTTTTCATGTCTGTTTGCACGATCGCAATCAGGCCAATATAAACAATCGCAATGAGAGACAAAATAATCATCAACCAAGCAAGCTTTTCACAAGCAATAGGGGTAATGGGCATACTTAAGCGCAGAAAACCATAAACACCCAACTTCAACATCAATGCTGCTAACACAACGGAACCACCTGCAGGTGCTTCTGTATGTGCATCCGGCAACCAGGTATGCACCGGCCACATTGGTACTTTTACCGCAAAGGCAAGCAAAAACGCGAGAAACAACCAGGTTTGTGTGCGCACACTAAGTGGTAATCCATAAAAATGCTGGATCATGAAACTGCCGGTTTGATTGTAAAGATAAATCAAAGCCACCAACATCAATATTGAGCCTAAAAAGGTAAACAAAAAAAACTTGATAGAAGCATATGATCTATTGGCACTACCCCACATCCCAATAGAAAGATACATAGGAATCAGCATGCCTTCCCAAAAAACATAAAACAGAATCGCATCCATTGAGCAAAACACACCGACTATCATGCCCTGCATCGTGAGAAACGCCGCCATATACTGCGAGACACGGAGATTAATCGAATGACATCCCGCAATGACCACCAATAATCCAGTAAAATTGGTAAGAATGACCATAATTAGCGAAATACCATCAATGCCTAACGCATAATGGATTTTGTAAGCTCTTATCCATAAATGGTCTTCTAAAAATTGCATATCATAACGACCAGGATCGAAGCCTAGGTACAATGGAATAGATAATAAAAAGCAGGTCAACGCGATCACCACAGCAATTGCCCTAGCCCAATTAGCGTTTTTATCATCACCCGTACATAGAACTAATACCGCACCCACCACCGGTAACCATATCAACACTGTCAATAGGGGAAGCTGTTCAAACATTGTAAAATCCCCACTTATACCATGCCACAAAAACTAAAATGCCCAATACCATCGCCAATGCATAATGATATAAATAACCTGTTTGCAATCGACGACCAGTTTGAGCAAGCCACCGGATTAACCCACCTGAACCATTAACACAAACACCATCAATCATTTTGACGTCACTCACATCATAAAAAAGATGACCAGCATTTTGCGTTCCATGCACTAAAACAATTTGATTGAAATCATCAAACCCATATTTACGTACCAGGATTGCATAAATCAAAGCAAAACGTTTTTTCAACCATTCAGACCATGTTGGTAACATAGCAGTGAATAACCATGCGGTAATAATACCAGCCATCGCAAGCCAGAATGGAAGGGTTTTTCCTGCTTCCAATGCCATCAATTTAGCTCCATGGTAATGAGCAGACAATTGATCCATGACATTATGATCAGGCAAAACAACTATAGAATTTCCTAGTAATTTGGTCTGAGAAAATATCATTTGATTCACCAAAAACTCTCCAGAAATAACACTTGGTATCGCCAAGATAATTAAGGGGATCAAAATGACCCAAGACGATTCATAGACTTGCCCGCGTAACGCTGGATGAATACGTTCTTTTGTGTGAAATGTCATAAAGAGGGCACGGAATGTATAAAGCGGCGTAATGAACGCGCCTGCTAAAACACAAAAATATGCATATCCTGCACCTGGAAGATGACTGAATTTGACAGCCTCAATGATGATATCTTTAGAATAAAAACCTGAAAACGGCGGAATGGCACATAATGCAAGTGCACCAATGACAAAAGTTAAATAGGTAATAGGCATATATTTTGCTAAACCACCCATGTGACGCATATCTTGTTCATGATGGAGAGCAATAATTACAGACCCTGCTGCTAAAAACAATAAAGCCTTGAAAAAAGCATGTGTGATTAAGTGAAAAATAGCAGCATCATACGCAGAGGCACCTAGTGCCGCTGCCATATAACCCAATTGAGAAATCGTCGAGTAAGCAATCACTCGCTTGATATCATATTGTGTGATAGCCAATAGACCCATAAATAAAGCCGTAGTTCCACCTATCACTAATACGACACTCAATGCAGTAGCAGAGTATTCAAACAGTGGCGACATACGTGCGACCATATAGATACCTGCCGTCACCATGGTAGCAGCGTGGATGAGCGCAGAAATCGGTGTCGGGCCTTCCATCGATTCTGGCAGCCATACATGTAAAGGTACTTGCGCTGATTTTCCCATCGCACCGATGAAGAGCAGCAAACAGATCAAGGTGATGACTGACACTTCACCTAATGGAAAAATGGAGGTAGTTTTATTAGCAAACGTAGGCACTTGATAAAAAACATCATGATATGACAAAGTACCAAAATGCATTAATACTGCCGCCATTGCCAGCAAGAACCCGATATCGCCAATACGATTAGCAATAAATGCTTTCAAGCTACCGAATATAGCTGGCTCACGTTGAAACCAAAAACCAATGAGTAAATAGGAAACCAACCCCACTCCTTCCCAACCAAAAAACATCAATAAAAAATTATTTGCCAGAACCAATATCAACATGGAAAAAGTAAAAAGAGAAACATAGCTAAAAAAGCGCGTGTAACCTGGATCGTCAGCCATATAGCCAACCGTGTAAATATGCACCATCAATGATACAAAAAGTACCACCATGGTCATCGTCGCACTTAACCGGTCAAGCAGAAAAGCAACATCAAAATGCAGGGTCCCTGCTGTTGCCCAGGTATAAAAACTCTTATCTACAGCAGGATATCCATCTATGATCATGACTTTAAATAAATAACAAGATAATAAAAACGCGACGCCGATAAATATAATCACCACATTATGTGTCACGGTACGACCTAGCTGATTACCTAACAAACCAGCGATCAGCGATCCCGCTAGCGGCAATAATGCAGTCATGAGAGCCATGAATATGAGAAAATTTTCCACCACTATTATCCTTTTAAAGCATTAAGATTTTGAACTTCAATCGTGTGGCGTTTGCGATACAGCACCACTAAAATCGCCAACCCAATTGCTGCTTCACTCGCTGCAATAGTCAAGACAAAAAACACAAATATCTGCCCCACATAATTACCAAGAAAATAGGAAAAAGCGATAAAATTTGTGTTGACTGCTAATAAAATTAATTCGATAGACATGAGTAAAACGATAATGTTTTTACGGTTCAAAATAATTCCCGCTATACCCAGACCAAATAAAAGAGCAGCAACAATTAAAAATTCAGTCAATGATGGCATGTCATGCTCCTTCCTGTTTAGGTGTAGGAGACATTTTAATGAGTTTTACACGGTCTTCCGGACGCACAGCAACTTGCTCATTTGGATTTTGGGCTTTGCGCCGTACAGGGCCGCGGTAGGTTAAAGTAATCGCAGCAATAATGGCAGCCAATAATACGACACCAGCAATTTCAAATGGATAAGCATATTCTGTGTAGAGTACGGCACCGAGTTGCCGGAGATTACTGTAATTAGCCGATTCCAGTGGCGGAGCAGGCATTTGCAGAGAACCAAAATATCGAGGGCCTACTGCTGCAATCATCAATCCCATTATCAGTAACACAACTATCATGCCAAAAGGTAAATAGCGCACGAAACCACCACGACGGTATTCCACATCAATATTCAACATCATGACAACAAATAAGAACAGCGTCATCACTGCCCCGACATAAACCAACAACAAAATGAGAGACAAGAATTCTGCCCGCAAAATCATCCAAATTCCTGCCATTGCAAAAAAGGTTATTACCAGGGACAACACACTGCGTACAGGGTTACGTACCGTCACTACTGCAACAGCAGAACAAACGGCAATGGCTGCAAACAGATAAAAAATAAGATGTATGGGTGTTAAGAATTCAATCATCGATAATCCTTCTCTACTTGGCGGTCTTTTGCAATCTCTACCTCATATTTATCGCCTATCGCTAATAATTTTTCTTTAGTAAGAATATTTTCACCACGATTTTCAATGTGATAATCCGCCATATTGGTCAACACAATGGAATCCACCGGACAAGCTTCCTCACAAAAACCACAGTAAATACATTTAAACAAATCAATTTCATAAAGTGTGGTACGCCTAGAGCCATCAGCACGCGGCTCAGCTTCAATAGTGATTGCCAGCGCAGGACAGACCGCCTCACATAATTTACAAGCAATGCATCGTTCTTCACCATTAGGATAACGGCGTAATGCGTGCAATCCGCGAAAACGTGGAGAAGTCGGTGTTTTTTCTTTTGGGTACTGAATCGTAAATTTCTTTTTCCAAAAATATTTGCCTGTCACGCGCATACCGCTCAATAAATCCCATAAGGTAAAACTTTTTATGTATTGCGTAAGACGTCGCAACATAGGTGACTCCATCAAACAAACCACGGACTTAAATGAAAATGCACGGCAAATGCAACTACTACCACCCACAGCAGCGTAAGCGGAATAAATACTTTCCAACCTAATCGCATGATTTGATCATAACGATAACGTGGGAAAGTTGCCCTAAACCATAAGTAGCAATATAAGAAAAAACTGACTTTAGCGAGCAACCACAAAGGTCCAGGCACCCATGCAAATCCTGTTTCAAGATACGGAATCCCTTGGAATGGTGATAGCCAACCGCCGAGAAACAACAATGCAATTAACGTGGAGATGAGCACCATGTTGGCATATTCTGCAAAGAAAAATAGTGCGAATGTCACACCAGAATATTCCACATGGAAACCAGCTACAATTTCAGACTCGCCCTCAGCCACATCAAAGGGCAAACGATTGGTTTCCGCCACACCTGATATCCAATAAACAAAAAATAAAGGTAACAATGGCAGCCAATACCAATGCCAAAAACCGCCATTTTGTGCTGCCACAATAGCTTGAAAGTTCAATGATCCAGCTGCCATCATGACGCCAATCAAGGCAAAACCCATGGCTATTTCATATGAAATAGATTGCGCTGCGGCACGCAATGCACCAAACATAGCGTATTTTGAATTGGATGCCCATCCAGCGATCATGATGCCATAGACCCCTAGTGATGAAACAGCAAAGGAATATAAAAGCCCTGCATTGAGATCGGCCAATACCACACCCTGATCAAAGGGAATGACTGCCCATCCTATTAATGCAACACCAAAGCTTAATGTGGGAGCAACAATAAACAAAAACCGGTTAGAGGAGGTAGGAATAATAATTTCTTTAGTCAATAGTTTGATGGTATCCGCAAACGGTTGCCAAAATCCCCATGGACCCACCCGATTAGGACCGATGCGAGCATGCATATAACCAATGACTTTACGCTCAAAATACGTCAGGTAGAGTACGATCACAACCAAGCCGATGACTATCGCCAATATTTTAAGAACGATGATTGCAATTAATGCTATGCTTTCTAACATATCTCAATATCCACTTCACCAAATAAATCACCCAATCCACTAGTCGCAGCGATACCACCTGCAATCCACGCCGCATCGACTGCTATACGCGCATCTAGCATAACTGTTAACTCAGCTTCGCCAACTTGTTGTTTGACTCGTACCTTTTTACCTTCTTGTAAATGCAATTTACTCGCTGTCTCTGGGTGAAGCCGCACGACAGCTACCTCCCCTTCCATGATGGCCTGGGCTTCTTGCAATGGCTGTGCGCGCCTCACTAACCCATCCACCGCATACAATGGTATCTCACCAATCCGGGCTAATTTCGCATGATTTTTCCCATTGACTTCCTCACTTGGAATATAAATCTGCCTATCCATAACAGGCCTTGCTTCCATGATCGTTTTTATTTCGTCTTTGACTGCTTCAGAACTTTCGTAATCAAATCCATCAAGATGTAGAAAATTACCCAACACACGCAGCACTTTCCAAGCTGGGCGTGATGCAGCATATGGTTTTGCAACACCCGTAAAACATTGCCAATTACCGGCTGCATTAATGAATGTTCCTGATGTTTCAGTAAATGGTGTGATAGGTAGTATGATATCTGCGTGCTCGTCAAGAATAGCGTTGCGATATGTCGATAAGGCCATCACAAACTTTGCTTGCTTCAAAGCAGCAGCAGCCAGAGCAGCATTGGCAACATCATAATCTGGTTCCACATTCAGTAATACATAGGCTTTACGCGGCTTATGCAGCATAGCACCAGCATCTAAGCCAACATGGTTAACTTCTGAGCCACCAGCATGACGATGAGGAACCGCTCCTGCCAACCAACCGCCTGCGGTATTCGCACCATCAGTCATCCATCCTACTGTAGCACCACTTAATTCAGCTATCCTGCCAGCTAAATATCGAATGATTGAAGCTTGTGGATGATGTAAAGCTAGCGCGCCCAATAAAATACAACTCTTTTGTTTGCCATGTAACTGCTGCGCAATGATTTTTGCGGTTTCATCTCCTTCAGCTTGGGACTCCAATGCTTTTACAATCACTGCTAACAGATTAGGAAGATGCTGCGGAGCAACAATTTTTTTTGCTGACACATTAAAATTAAATCGATAATCGACCGGATTCACTACGGATATTACCGCTCCTTTCAACGATGCTTTACGCACGTGCACCGCTGCGAGTGGTTGTTCTTTTTGTAAGTTAGATCCAATTAATAAGATAGCATCACACCCTGCAAGATCGGCAATGGACATGCCTAATCCAGGGTACATCGCGATGGCATGCTGATCCTGTATATCCACTTCACGCAATCGGTGATCAATGTGCGGACTTCCTAGGCCACGAATCATTTTTTGTAATAAATAAAATTCTTCTAATGTTGAGTTAGGCGATGCAAGGGCACCCACTTTATCCGCACCATATTCAGCAATAATCGCTCGCAACTTATCTGCCGCTACTTCAAATGCACGCTGCCACTCAACGATTTGCCACTGGCCCTCCATTTTCACCATGGGTTCTCGCAGCCGATCAGCATGATAAAGTCCCGTATAACTAAAGCGATCCCGATCAGAAATCCAAGTCTGATTCACATTGGTATTTTCACGCGATACTACACGCATTACTTTTCCATCACGTGTATGGACATGTAAATTAGAACCAATGCAATCATGCGGGCCAATACTTGGGGTTTGATCTAGTTCCCACGCACGTGCCGTAAAACGATACGGCTTGGAGGTGAGTGCACCGACTGGACAAATATCGATAATGTTGCCTGATATCTCAGATTGAATAGCTTGTTCCACAAAGGTAGAAACTTCTTCTTGTTCGCCGCGATAAGTCATGCCTAATTCACGTATGCCCGCAATTTCATCGCCAAAGCGAA
The DNA here is from genome assembly GCA_019634835.1 of Gammaproteobacteria bacterium. GTDB lineage: Bacteria > Pseudomonadota > Gammaproteobacteria > DSM-16500 > DSM-16500 > Aquicella. The sequence continues at coordinate 75,400 of JAHCAO010000004.1, read as the reverse complement.
TACAGCGTGTACAAAGAATGCAGCGCGTCATCTCCGTTGCAATCAAAGGACCAAGGTTTTCATCTGCTACTGAACGCTTACATTCATCATAATGTGAAAAAGGCGATCCATACCCCATGGAAAGATCTTGTAATTCGCATTCACCACCTTGATCACAGATAGGGCAATCCAAGGGATGATTAATTAATAAAAATTCCATGACAGCGCGTTGTGCTGCGAGTGTCTTTGGTGATTTAGTCCATACTTTCATGCCAGGCATGACCGGTGTCGCACAAGCAGGAAGTGCTTTAGGTGACTTTTCTACTTCAACAAGACACATGCGGCAATTAGCAGGGATAGATAAGTGCTTATGGTAGCAAAACCGTGGAATATAAATGCCCGCTTCATCGGCAACTTGAATCACCGTTTGACTCGGTTTTGCAGAAAGTTTTTGTCCATCTATTTCAATTTCAATATCAGTCATTGCCACCATTCCACTCAACCATTACTACACCTGTGCTTCTACCTCGTACTACTAGTACGTTGTTCCTATAAGTTTGACCTGTAGTTGCAAAGCCTCGGGGTCCTGCCATAGGCCAACTCTTTTTGTGCTCGCAAGCTGCGCGCGAAAAGAGTTGGCCTATGCCACCCCTCGGACCAACCTCTGTATGGGTCAAACTTATAGGAACAACGTACTAGTACAACGCCAGCCCAAGTTTGACCTACTACTCTGTGCCAGGTAAACACTTACCATGTTCCACATGATAAACAAATTCATCATGAAAATGTTTCAAACAACCCGCCACTGGCCAAGCCGCCGCCTCACCAAACGCACAAATGGTCCGTCCTTCAATATTTTTCGCCGAACGGCGTAATGTTTCTATATCCGCCATGGTAGCACGGCCCTGTTCAATATCATGGGTTAAACGATATAACCAGCCAGTCCCTTCTCGACATGGCGTACATTGACCACAAGATTCATGCATATAAAACTTTGAAATACGTTCCAATAACCTCACGATACAAACAGTTTCATCTAACACAATGACTGCACCGGATCCTAAACCCGATCCTGCTTTTTGTATGGAATCAAAATCCATATCGAGCGACATCATCATATCAGCAGGCAATATAGGCATGGATGACCCACCTGGAATCACTGCTTTTAACCGATGACCATGACGCACCCCACCCGCTAGTGCTAATAAATCTTTGAATGGTGTCCCTAATGGCACTTCAAAATTACCAGGATGATTCACATGACCTGTAACAGAAAATATTTTACAACCCCCATTATTAGGCTTACCTAAGCCTAAAAACCATTCTGAACCTTTTTCCATGACGACCGGAATAGAAGCATACGTTTCTGTGTTATTAATCGTAGTCGGCCTACCATACAACCCTCGCCCAGCTGGAAAGGGAGGTTTATTGCGAGGTAATCCACGTTTGCCTTCTAATGATTCCATCAGTGCCGTTTCTTCTCCGCATATATAAGCACCAGCACCAAGATGTGAATAAAGTTCAAAATCAAACCCAGATCCAAAAATATTTTTACCAATCAATCCAGCGCGGCGTGCTTCCTCTAATGCTGCTTCAAAACGTTCATAGGGTTCCCAATATTCACCGCGAATATAGTTATAACCCACCGTTGCTCCCATGGCATAAGCACCTATCGCCATGCCTTCAATAATCTGATGGGGATTGAAACGTAAAATATCACGATCTTTACAAGTGCCAGGCTCACCTTCATCTGAATTACAAAGTATATACTTTTGTTCCGGCATATCCCGACGTATAAAACTCCACTTCAAGCCTGTGGGAAACCCTGCGCCGCCACGACCTCGCAATGCAGAAACCTTAACGGCTTCCACGACCTTTTCAGGCGGAATTTGTTCAGTAAAAATCTTTCTCCATTGCTTATAACCGCCAATACTATTATACGTTTCCAAGGTCCATGGCTTGTCCAAGTGCAATGTACGGAAACAAATTTCATTCGCCATCGGTTAACCACCCTCTAACTGACGCAAAATCTCATCCATTATTTCCGGTGTGAGATTTTCATAATATTTTTTACCAATCTGACAAACTGGTGGTGCAATACACGCGCCCAAGCATTCGACTTCCCTTAATGTGAATTTTCTATCCGGCGTGGTTTCATTCATATCAATACCCAGCCGTTTTTTAAGGTGTTCAACAATCTGTGCTGCTCCATTTAACGAGCATGAAATATTCGTACAAACATCAATGACATGTTTACCAACCGGTTGTAAGTGATACAAAGAATAAAAAGTGGCAACTTCATATACCGCTATGTTTGGCATACCTAAATAATCCGCCACTGCATCCATCAATTCGATTGTCAATGAACCTTTGTTTTCTTGCTGCACCACACGCAATGCTTCAAAAATACCTGAACGTTTTTGTTCAGGTGGATAACGCAAATTCCACTTATCTATATGTTCACGCACAGCTGGAGAAAGCATACTATTTTTTGATTCACCCATTTCGTTTTCACTCATTAGCGGTCGATCTCCCCAAACACAATATCTAAACTGGAAAGAACAGCAACAACATCTGCAATCATATGTCCACGGATTAATTCGTTCAGTCCCGCCAAATGTGGAAATCCTGCTGCGCGGACTTTTAAACGATAAGGTTTGTTTGCCCCATCAGACACAAGATACACTCCAAATTCACCTTTAGGATGTTCAATCGCAGCATACACTTCACCTTCTGGAACTGTGTAGCCTTCCGTCATATTTTTAAAATGATGTATTAACGCTTCCATACTGATTTTCATTTCTTCACGTGAGGGTGGTGCAATTTTATAATCATCAATCATCACGGGGCCTGGATTTTTACGCAGCCACTCGATACATTGACGAATAATGCGATTGGATTGACGCATTTCATTAACTCGCACTAAATAACGATCGTAGCAATCCCCATTCGTGCCAATAGGAATATCAAAATCCATTTTGTCATACACTTCATACGGTTGTTTTTTGCGTAAATCCCACGCTATACCAGAACCTCGCAACATAGGACCAGTAAATCCCATGGCAATAGCACGTTCAGGAGAAATGATGCCGATATTGACGGTACGTTGCTTCCAAATGCGATTATTCGTTAATAATTCTTCATACTCATCAACACAAGCAGGGAAACGCTCGGTGAAATCCCATAGAAAATCCAGTAATGATCCTTGTCGGTTTTCGTTCAGCTTTGCCACTTCTTTTGCATGGTGCCACTTGGAGGGTTTGAATTGCGGCATCTTGGCAGGTAAATCTCTATATACACCACCTGGCCTATAATAAGTGGCATGCATGCGTGCACCCGACACAGCTTCATAACAATCCAATAAATCTTCGCGCTCACGAAAACAATAAAGAAACACCGCCATGCCGCCATTATCTAAGCTATGAGCAGCCAACCATAATAAATGATTAAGAATTCGGGTAATCTCATCAAACATGACACGGATATATTGCGCACGTACTGGCGGTGTAATACCCAGTAATTTTTCTATTGCCAGCACATAACCGTGTTCATTACACATCATAGAGACATAATCCAGGCGATCCATGTAACCAATCGTGTGATTAAAGGGTTTACTTTCTGCTAGTTTTTCCGTCGCACGGTGCAATAATCCAACATGTGGATCTGCGCGTACAATGGTTTCCCCTTCCACTTCTAAAATCAAACGCAATACGCCATGCGCTGCAGGATGTTGCGGCCCAAAGTTAAATACATAATTACGAATTTCTGGGGCTTTATTTTCCATGGGAGACATCCTCTTGCCCGCTTAAATAACGATTATCATGGCGTATCACTTTAGGCTCAAGAACGCGGGCTTCAATACTTACAGGCTCATAAACAACACGTTTTAACGTAGCGTCATAACGCGCTTCTACTTTACCAATCAAGGGAAAATCTTTACGGAAAGGGTGACCTACAAAACCATAATCCGTCAAAATGCGGCGTAAATCAGGGTGGCCCCTGAAAAGAATACCAAAGAGATCAAACGTTTCTCGTTCAAACCAATTTGCCGCAGGCCAGATATCAATCACAGAATCCAGGATTAATTCTTTTTCATTCGGCAGATTAACACGCAAACGGATACGGTGATTTTTTTCTAATGATAATAAATGGTAAACCACAGCAAATCGGTTAGGTTTTACTGGATTTTTCCGTTCCGGTAAAGCAGTCACACCGCGGCCAAATCCCGTTGCAGTGGTTGAATCTGTTTGCCAATCATCCAGGCCATAATGCAAATAATCCACGCCGCAAACATCCACTAGTAATTTAAAATCAAAATCAGCTTCATCACGCAGCATTTGGCAAAGCGCTAACAAATATTCCGGCTTGACTTCAACTGTGATTTCACCCAATGCAACATTGAGGCTTTCAACTTCCACTGCAAAACGTGAATGGATTCGTGCGCTCAAAGCATTCACATCTGTCATCACCACCTCTCTCTGTTATTCTATGCCATGTACAAATCAGGATAACCGCATCAAGTCAGCGAAAATCGCTATCTACCGCTCAATTTTTTTGTTACGGCGAATTTTATTTTGTAATTGAATAATTCCATACATCAATGCTTCCGCTGTAGGCGGGCAGCCTGGCACATAAACATCAACAGGAACAATCCGGTCACAACCGCGTACAACAGAATAAGAATAGTGATAGTAGCCACCGCCATTCGCACAAGACCCCATCGAAATCACCCAGCGAGGCTCTGCCATTTGATCATAAACTTTGCGAAATGCAGGTGCCATTTTATTACAAAGCGTTCCAGCGACAATCATCAAGTCAGACTGGCGAGGACTAGGACGGAAAATCACACCAAAACGATCTAAATCATAACGTGAAGCCGCTGAATGCATCATTTCTACTGCGCAACAAGCCAAGCCAAAGCTCATCGGCCAAAGTGAACCCGAACGAGCCCAATTAAATACATTCTCGACTGTCGTGACATAAAACCCAGGTTTCATCAATTCACCTACTCCCATTCCAGGGCTCCTTTTTTCCACTCATAAATAAACCCAACGGTCAGTAACCCCAAGAAAATTCCCATCACAATCATTCCAGTCCAGCCAAGCTCACGAAATACCACCGCCCAGGGGACTAAAAACGCTGTTTCCAAGTCAAAGATAATGAATAAAATTGCGACAAGATAATAACGGACATCAAAGGGAGCACGAGCATCATTAAATGCTTCAAAGCCGCACTCATAAGCAGAAAGTTTTTCAGAATTAGGGCGACTAGGGCCCAGAAGGTATCCTAACGTAGGTGCAATCACGCCTACCCCTACGCCGATAATCATAAAAATGAATACTGGTAAGTAATTCTGCAGCAATCCACTCTCCTTACTTCAATCGTTAGTGCGCCGAGTTATTATACACGAATATTTTAGAATAGCAGACTGTACATTCAATGCCGACGGACGGACTCGAACCGTCACAGCTTACGCCACTACCACCTCAAGGTAGCGTGTCTACCAATTCCACCACGTCGGCTTCTTCAAACTCTTAACCTGAAGAATTAATTTTTTTATCTTATTTTCTTGTTGGAATTTCTCCTGGTAATACAGGAGACTGAGATCCACTTTGTGCAGGAGCAGTAGTTTGAGATTTCTGCGCAGGAACAAAAGGTAAGACCATTTCTTTTTCCTGTTTATACGCATGCATAACCACAGAATTCAGCTCAATACTAGTAGCAAAAAATACTGCCGCCAAGCCAATCGTTAACCTAAAAAGGAAAGAACCCGAGCCACGACTACCAAAGATAGTCTGCGACGCCCCGCTACCGAATGCCGCCCCCATCGCCGCGCCCTTACCTTGTTGCACCAATACCAAAGCAACAATGCAAATGGCAGCAAACACATGTATTAACAAAATCAATTGATACATTCGCTATTTCCTCAAAAACTATTTTGTCGCAGCACATATCGCCAAAAAATGATTCACTTCTAAAGATGCGCCTCCCACCAGTCCCCCATCAATATCTGGCATCGCTAGCAAAGAAGCCGCATTCTCAGCCTTCATACTGCCGCCGTACAGTATACGAATTGTTTTCCCTATATCAACATTATTTTTTATCACCAGATGGCGGATGAATGCGTGCACAGCTTGCGCTTGTTCTGGTGTAGCTGTCAACCCAGTGCCAATTGCCCATACTGGCTCGTAAGCAATCACAGCATGACGAAACACTTCTATGCCTGAAGATGATATGACTGACTCTAGTTGCTCACGTATGACTTCCTCTGTCTCGCCACTTTCGCGCTGTTCTCGTGTTTCCCCAACACACAGTATAGGTATTAATCCTGCCTCAACCACAGCATTAAATTTTGCTGCAATTAACGCAAGATCTTCATGAAAAATGGCCCGTCGCTCCGAATGACCCACCAATACAAATTGGCATCCCAGGTCTTTTAACATCGCTCCCGACACTTCACCGGTAAATGCACCTTGAGCACCCAGATACAGATTTTGCGCTCCATATAAGATAGGAGAATAGGAAAGAGTTTCACGAACAATAGGAAGATGAACAAATGATGGTAAAAGTAAGATATCTATATTGGGATAGAGACTGGCGCCTTGCTGAATACCATACGCCAGCATCTTGGCCTGGTCCAATGAACCATGCATTTTCCAATTACCTGCGATAAGTGGTTTGCGCACAACACGATCCGTATAAAATTAAGAAGCTGCTGATTTTATACGAATCGTTGGAAAAGATACAGTTGAAGCACTGTAATTAAATTCAAGAAATGTAGCTCTACATTGGGCAATATAAATAGGTAGCAGCAAGCAATATTTTCAATTAATGTCTATTCCTAGTCGCCTCTGCTCTTACCTGTACACGGTCTCTTGCTTCTTCGATCTCCGCTCCCATCCCTCTATGTTTACCTTGTACCTTATTAACCGCTTTAGCAAGGCCCTTGTCTTTTCTTCTGATTCCGCCCCCTTGCGGCCTCTCTATCCCCACTGCTGCTTGAACTGCATCTAATTTCTTGAGCATTTCATCAGCCTTAGTTATTTCTTTAACGCATTCGTCTTTTTCTTTTTGAGTTTGTTTCTGTTGATCAGGGGAAAGAGGAGGCTGCTGCTGACCTAACCGTCTATCTAAATCGTTTAATTTTCTTTCAAGCCCCTGTTTTAACTGCGTTAGCTCTTCTCTGAAAATTAACTGACGATCATCAATATCAAAAATTTCACGATCTAATGCAGTCAAAAGCTCTTCTTTATTCTGTTTACTTTCATCATGACGTTTTTCCATGTCATCAATCACTGCAGCGTCATCTTTATACTTATCTTTATATTTACCATTATGTTTCGACGCAGCAACCTCGCGCACCTTACCAGGGTTATTCAACAATTTTTTTTGCGCATTCATCCCTTCTTTTAAATCAGACACCACCACTTTGGCATGGGCTAGTCGTTTCTCCAAGTTTTCCACTACTTTTTCTATACTATCAAGAGTACGTGGGCTACCAGCTTGATTTAGCACATCATCTTTTTTCTGATCTAATGGAAGTGATTTCGTTCGCACATCAAGTCCGCCAGCTTGATTAAACTCTTCAGCCATACTATCAAACTTACCTATATGTGCTGCACCTATCATCATATTGACCTGCTCTCGGTTGATCTTGAGCGACTCAACTGCTTTATAAATCTTATCTTGCTCTTTAGGTGGGAGTTGATCTATGACACCTTTTGCATCTTCTACATTAAGCACCAAATCTTTCTCTTTTGCATGGTTTATCATTTGCCAAAGTTGGCGCTTTTGACGTTGAATTATCCATTCTGGAGTGTCAAGACCGGCTTCCATCTTCACAGAAATTTCCGTTGCTCCTTGAACCCCCAAAAAATCCATTGTCGCTAAAATTGAACGTTTACTAAACTTGCGTGGAACAGGATACACTTGGCCATTTTCGTCCACACGTATATTAAAATCTTCTGTTGGTTCATCCTTTTTGTTTTTGGTGTATTTATACACACCAGCTTCAAATACCAGCTTTTGGTCTACTGACATTAGTTTAGCTGGCCCCCCTAGCTCATCATCCATATCCTCCGGCGCATCTACACGATACCACCACTCTCTTTTAAACTGAGCTGTTTTATCATAAAGCTCAGCCGAGATATAAGCATTCCATTGACGCTGCTCTTCTCTACGTTTATCTTCTTCTGTTTTTGGCTGGGCTTGGGTTGGTCGCCCTCCGGACATCATACTGTTACCCTCTAAAAATAATTTTTATTCAATTGGTTACGAATTAGTTAAGATTTATCTATCATCTAATTATAAATGAAATTACTTACGGTTTCCTTATCATCCTAGGGTCATTCTGGCACCATCGTATTGGAACTTGCTCTTGCTGTATAAGCCTTCATCTCTTCTGCCGTAGGCGTATAGTTGATGATTTCTATACGTTTTCCATGTTGGTCTCCCAAATATTGGAGTTCCACCCATGCGGCATGGGTCCACTTGTCCAATCCTGCCATTTCGATTGTCCAATCCCGATCATAGACTTCACGTGCTAGTGCTCTCACTGTTTGTATTCCATCTTGAATGGAGCGCTCATGGGAAAACAAATCCTTAGGACACATAATCAAGCTAGACCCTCGGTCATAGACATGGTAGTGCTCGCTGACCCCTTTCAAGGTCAATAACTTTTTTTCGCTGGGGGGATCTAAATTAAACGCATCCCATATGGTCAAAGTGCCCCACCGTTCTAGCAAATAATAAATATCTAGTTGAGTGATCGGCAATTCTAACAATGAACCTAAATTAGGCAGAGGCAATTGCTGCTGCAATGCTTCCCACACTTGCGACTTCAATTTATCTACATAATCTGCTTCATTGTTCGCCAGACTCGGCTTAATGGTCATGACAAAAGTCGTCTGGATCGCACCAGCATCGTTTTTGGCATGCACCACAATTTCGTATATCCCTTGGGTATCTTTGGCTGGGATACCTGTCAACACACCATCTCCAGTCAAGATCATGCCTTTAGGCAAAGCTTGTCCATCTTTTAATTCTGCATGAAACTGTAAATCATCGCCCTCTGGCGATTGAATAAAATCTTTGATATCAAAAGGCCCGTATGAGGCCAATTCATTTACCATTTGAGAGGGAATAGGTTTCAGTAAAACGGGTTCGGCCATTGGGATCGTTACCTTCCATTTTCACTAGATATTTACAGTACGGGAATTTCGCTGGAACTATCACAATATTGTTTTTTTAGCTTCCAACACGCCATCCAGTTGCCTAAAAACAATATTGTGATAGTTCCAGCGAAATTCCTGTTTACAGTATAACAATCTCTCTCGTCCCGTCTACCCATTCATAAAATTCTGTGGTTAAACTAGGACATTGAAAACAAGTGCTGCCACAAGCAGGCTTTTTGACGCATTGGCGGATTTTCCCTTTACGCACCCAATGTTGCAACATACAACGCAGTGTATCGGGATCGGCATTAAACAAACGGCATAAGCTGCTTAAACTTGCCATTTTCACTGTCACCATGTGTTGTTTGATATCCAGTAGGCTCATACCGCTTCTCCTGGCCGCGCTTCACTCATCCTAGGTACCACCGTGTATTCATTCCGCCTCACATACCAGCGGGCCCACATCACTACACTGCAAAATAAACCAAGGATGACCAGGATCCAAATGGACGATGACAAGGGGTGTCGCGACCAGGTTGCGGCTTGATAAAAAGTGACTGCAGTCCCATAAGCCACACCTGTCATCCAAATACCAGAAAACACTGACCAACCACGGTGTAATTCACGCATCATGACTGCCATGGTGGAAATACAGGGAAAATATAAAAGTACAAACAAGAGATAAGCAAACGCACCGATTTGCCCATCAAATTTTTGATACATCAATCCATATACACTTTGGTTGACCGCACTGATGGGTGCTTGTGCTAATACGGGATTACTAAATACGCTACTGATTTGGCTTAAATTTTGCGGGATAGATTGTAATGCTTGTGATAACCCTGTCCATAACTGAAACTCACCTACTTGACTGGCTGCATCGGCAAAATGCCCTACTTGTGAGTACAACGTATTTAGCGTACCCACTACCACTTCTTTTGCTAACACACCGGTCGCTAAACCCACGGTAGCAGGCCAATTGTCTGGCTTGATTCCCATCGGAGCAAAAAGAGGAGTGGCCCATTGCCCGACCAATGAAAGCAGCGAATGTGCATCGCCATCGCCGGTGTTGATTGTTCCATCCACATTGAGTGCATTTAAGGCGCCGATTAGTACGCAAATCGGTACAATCAACCGTCCAGCACGATAGACGAAGCTTTTAAGACGCTGCCATGCATGCAACAGGAGTGTTCTCATATGTGGAATATGATAAGGCGGTAGCTCCATGATGAGTGGTGATGGTTCGCCTTTTAGTACAGTTTGACGTAGTAAAAACCCGGTCAATACTGCCATGAGAATACCAATGACATAAAGTATGAACACAATGTTTTGCCCACCATGAGGAAAGAACGCAGTGGTAAACACAGCGAAAATCGCCAATCGCGCACCGCATGACATAAACGGTGTCATCATGATAGTGAGAATACGGTCACATTTATTTTCTAAAGTACGCGCCCCCATGATAGCTGGCACGTTGCAACCGAAACCCACAATCATCGGCACAAATGCTTTGCCTGGCAATCCCAAGAGACGCATACAACGATCAATGACAAAAGCGGCTCGCGCCATGTAACCTGAATCTTCCAGCAAAGCGAGAAATAAGAACATAGAGCCAATGACAGGGATAAAAGTAACCGTAGTATTAATACCTTTGCCAATACCGCTCGCTAATAATGCCGTCAACCAAGTAGGCGCGCCTATTTTTTCTAGCCCAGCAGCAAGCCCATCTACAAAAATGGTTTGGCTGCTGATATCAAAAAAATCTTGAAAAGCACCACCTACATTAATGGAAAACACAAACAGTAAATACATGATGCCAAGAAAAATAGGTATGCCCAATAGGCGGTTTAATACCAAGTTATCGATGCGGGTACTCCACGTGGTTTTTAGCATAGTTGAATGCGATACGCATTGTTGAATGAGTTGCTGTATGTAACGATAGCGCGCATCTGCAATCAAAATGTCAGCTTCTTCATTCATGGTTTGATGAATATGATCTTGCTGTTTTTGCACTTGCTTTATCGTTTCATCTGATACCAAGCGACGAGCATTAACATCTTCTTCCAGCAACCGCGCTGCAATTCCACGATGATCACCTGGATGTCTCACATCATACACAACGAATGTTTTATCGCTGATCATCACATTGTTTATGTGATGGATTGCCTCTTGTACAACAGGGGGATAAGGTACCATCAACAGTTTTTGAAAATGATCCTCGCTCACCATGACCCGTTTTAATTCGGTAATACCACTACCTTTATTAGCTGATAATGCCACTACCGGACATCCTAATTCCTCTGCCAATTTTTTTATATCAATGTGTATTTGCCGCGAATGTGCCACATCCATCATATTCAGGGCCAAAATAATCGGTATGCCCATTTCTATTAACTGAGTGGTGAGATAAAGATGGCGCTCCAGATTGCTAGCATCCACAATATTAAGAATCAAGTCAGTTTTCTTGTTAGTAATACATTCCACAGCGATTTGTTCATCTACTGCTACCGTATCTGAAACAAGCGCCAGTGAATAAATACCTGGTAAATCTGTCACTTCCACCAGGGTACCTGAATAAGAAAAATAGCCGCTTTTACGCTCAACCGTAACACCTGGCCAATTACCTACACGCTGATGCGTTCCTGTCAATGCATTAAATAACGTGGTTTTACCGCAATTGGGATTGCCTACCAGCATGATAGAGCATGAAGCGCGTTGCGTTCCTGTAGCATCAGCACTACAAAAAGAAGAGGATGGACAGCATGATTGCATCGTTATACTTCCTCGATTTGCAACAAACTAGCTTCGTTTTTTCTCAGGCTTAAAGCAAATCCACGGACTAAAATCTCAATGGGATCCCCTAATGGCGCCATGCGTGATACCACAAACTCTGTGCCCGGGATCAGCCCCATCGCAATCAGTCGTTGGCGGTACATGGGATGACCTGCCAATAAAGAAACAATTCTGACTCTGTGCCCCACTGTTAATTCTTTGACTTGCATGGTGACCAGCCTGGATGGAAAAAAACAAGTATTACTGGATTTCCCCACCCTGTCAATACAAATGAGAATTATTCTCGTTTAACAAGTTCACTGGGGCAGTCATAGGGCCAAAAAAATGAAAGCGCTGCGATGTCGAAGCCATAGGCTCGTTAAGAGGAAAGCAAACGAAGGAATACAGGCTGTAATTTCAACCCATCTATCGAGTAGTTTTTCACGTTTTGTGATAAGTAAAAAATAGAGGATTATTAACAAGATTGTAACTTTTTTTAGTCGCATAAAATTTATTGATACCCTAATACCGATTTCACATAGCTAACACCTGCTGTAATCTCTCATCAATCAACCCATTTCGTGAAAGGGTTTTTGTAAGGAGTTTTTTGCTAACTGACTAGCTATAGGCGACTCGATGGATCAAGCGTTGAATCGTGGTGAGAATTTTCTAATAATTGTTCGGTAGCATGTACCGTTTCGCTGCAAACGGTATCCAGCTCGAGTTTTAGCAAATATTGGTTTGCCTGCTGCAAAGAAGAGGTGAGTCCAGTCAATGAGATAGGCTCATGTTTTTCTACCCTTTCCCATTCCATTAGCGCATCAACAAACTCTTGTATCCCTGACTCCATTCCCATGATCAATTTAGACAAGGAATATCTGGGTTTTTCTGTTTCCATGATTTTATGTGTCTTCGGACAGAATGTTTCATGCACATACCCTCGTAGCTGATGGTAATAGCCCATAATTTCATGAAATTTTTCATTCACTTTTCCCTCTGTGCCAGAAGGTTTACCAGGAATCACATCTTGCTGCCCGCATGCTTCCAGTATCTGTTTCAGACAAAAATACACTTGCAACAGCAATCGATCCAGTGCGGCTCCTTCAGATTCACTTAGAACAGGTTTCTTCTGAGGGAACAGATTGGCGTAATTTTCTCGTAGTGCCTGGGGACTCTCAGAAGAAACTTCTACCGCTTGGCAAGGCTCTCGCGCGGTAGTCACCATTTTTATGTGCGTAGCATCGTATGCTGGATCAAAAGGAAAAATCCCTACCGCACGGCAGATTGCATTTTTGACAGCAGGATAATTGATGTTGTTTGGCCATGTTCGCACGAGGTAGGCATCAAGCAGAAAACTCTTCCCTTTAGGCCAAGCTTCATGCTTTACCGGCTTTTCATCGTAGCCCTGAAACTCGACTTCAATCACGCCATCTTCGCATTGTTCAACGCGGTGGTATTGACTGCCTTTGACTATTTTCGCATGCTGCATGAGGAAGCCTCTCTCAACCCCGCTATGACGATTAACGCTAGTGTAATTAAAATCTCACATGTTAAAATTTATAAAATTCTATTTCTAGCGCCTTAAACCTCTTACTATGCGCGGCTTCATACCGACTTTGTCCTCTACCACTTTTTGCTCTTCTGTATTCATGACTAAGCCTGGTAAATGCTTGTGCGCATGTGGGCCAAGTATTCTCCCGCTTGCTCCCTGATCTCTCATTGCTTTCGCTGGCTCTCGTAGATACTTATCCATTTCTTTCTCATACTCTTTGCGTTCTTTTTCTGTTCTTTCTGGATATGAGATTGCACAGTCAGGCTGGGGATACTTGCTTAATTCACAATACATCACCATGGCTTCTGCAAGTTGAGGAGGTACCCTACCCGTGATTTTCATACGACTACGACTAAATTTTTGTTCTGGTAATTCAGAATAATAATTCTTCACTAACTGAGCTGCTAATTTAAACAACTCTTTCTGCTCTAAGCCTCTTATCCTCTGGTTATCATACTTAAACTGTAATTGATAAACTTTATTTACTGTTCCTTGCACACTGATAACGGCAGTTTGTCGGTTCCGTGAGGTGGTATAATATTCTCTAATTACCTTACCCTTCCCTGCCTTAAGTCGTTCAGTTTTCTCTATATCATCATTCGCCTGTACTAGTTGACCTACACGAAGCCCTGGATGCTGTGGTCCCCCATATTGTCGAAATAGACCATCTATGTCAGCTTGGGTAGTGACATCGCATATCTCTATTACATCAGCGTTATTAGTAAAAACGTTAACCTTTCTATCTGCTAGCGGTGTATTTAGATATACTCTATAATTTTCAACTGCTTCAGCTAACATCTTTTTGGATTCATTAAAATCATTTATTTTATCCTGTATAGAAGATCTCTTCTGTGGATCAGATGTCTCACTAAGCTTTTTTTGCAAAATACCTTGAACCATATTTATTTTATCTATTAATTCAACGCACTTTTCGTAGGTTTCTTTCAATTCTTTGTCATTAGACGACCTTACTCCTGTCTGTTCTTTTATATAGCTACTATAGTTCGCTGCTAGTAATCTGACACGTGTACAATGTCTTCCATTATGAGAAACACGATCTATTTTGGGGTCAAAAAACTCTAGAGTTCCTAGTTTACCCCTTACGGTATCACTCCTATCCTCAGTAAGGTGCTCAGCAGACTTTTGGAAATTACTTGAGACTTGTTTGAGTTCGTCTAATTTCTCTCGGAATACTCCCCAGTTAGCTTCGCTTTTTACCCAGGCTATCGCTACTGGAGGATTCGCATTAGGAGGAGGATAGGAATTAACCTGGTATATCTTCATATATAATTCAGTCAATGCTTTATATAAGACGTGCTGTGGATGCAAATGATTTAAAGCGTTAGTTACAGCAATTGCAAGATCGCTTATATTGCTATCCGTTGTTGTTATACGAGATAGAAACTTAATACCCCCCATCTTATCGTTTAATTTTTTAATCTGTTTAGCTAGTGTTTCGCATTTCTCCGGATCTTTCTTAAGAATAGCATTAAACTTGGCATTCTCATAAATCGCTTCAGCGAAGCCTTTGGCACGATTGATAGCGGTTGAGTTAGCAGGGGTAAGAGCAGGAATAGGGCTGTTAATAAAGTTTGCATTATTGATGATAAGGTTTACATTATTGATGATATTGTAAATCTGTATTTGAAGAGTGTTGAGGTCTGTATAGGGATTGTTAAAAATATTATCCACGGTAGCTACGTCAGGCTGCGTACCAAGGAATTTTTTAAGATCTGCTTGTTCAGCAGGTTGTAGTGCGTTGAATTTCCCTCGCAGTATAGTACCGCCAGCGGTATAGAGACGGTTGTATTGTATTTCTCCGAAAACTTGATCCACAGTATTAGCATTCGCTCCATCGAGACCCAAGGCAGTCATCGCAGCACCAAGTTGCGGTTTATCCGCTGCTGTGACAGCAGTCATGAGTTGATCAACAGTAGCAATATCCTGAGCAGGGCCTAACGCTGCTAACACCTGCGCTTTGCGAGCAACAAGCTGTGCCTGCATGTCTGCATTCGCAGCAGCATGAAGACGATTGTATTGCACCCTAGCAAATATATTCGTCGCAATAACATCTATAACATTATCGTTAGGAGCGGCAGCATTCAGAGCCCCCAACATGCGACTATTATGCCATAATCGACCATTAGTTTTCATTTGCTGAAGGCCACGCTCTATCTGTTGTTTTGATAAGTTAGCACCTAAAAGACCCTGCAACTCTCCTTGAGCAGCCGTATAATCATTATCCAAATCAGGTCGTCTAAGGTAAATATCTTGCATGGTTGGAATATTGGTAAATAAATCTACAATGTCAGCTTGTAATGCAACTGTGATTGTACCTGCAACTGGAATATCTCCTTGTACTATAGGTCGACTTGGTCTTGGAAACACTAGCCCTCCGAGGAATCGCGAATTTTAATAATTATTAACTATTTCAAAATTAAATTTCTTTAGATTATAGAACAATTAAATTTCTTTAGATTATAGAACAATTATACTCTATGGTTTGTTAACTTATGCTTAAATTCTTTCCAAGAATTAATGCAAAACTTTTCAACAACAAGAAAGCTACTTGATTAAATCATAGCCCCTCATTTTATTTAAGATAACTTACTCCCTAAACCCCAATCCTATCAATCAGATACAACAACCCCATTCCTTGATATTTTATTTGCATGATATTTTTTACTCTTTTGCCTATTAATTGGGCTTTATTTTATCATGAATAGTCGTCTTATGTAATGGTTATCAAGACACTTAAATCCGCGTACCAGAGAATTAAAAATTGGCCATCAAACAAAGGGTTATTAGTAGTGAAAAAAAATCTTAGTCTATTTCCTTTCCAATACAAGAATTTCAATTTTTTCAAAGAACTATACTCTTTTTTGTTTAGGCTCGTTTCGATAAAATCTCGTTTTCTTGATTTAAAGCGGAATATCCTGCGCCTACAGCAACACTTCACTAGAAGATGCAAGCTCTGAAAAACACTGACAAAATAAGAAAAAGGATTATTTTCTATCCTTTTTTATAAAAAATAATAAATATTTTGAATGTAATCTTCTTCCGTTTTCATATTACGATATACTCCAAAATCCATACTGATAATTTGTTTAGTTCGCCAATGCAATAAGGGATGCACTTTAACACGGTTACAAAAATCCTCGTATTTTAATTCAGATGTTCTCAATATGCAGTTCTTCCCATGATCGATTAATAATGAAGTTAGGAACAATCCATCGCCGTTTTCGATATACTACCACCTTGACATTGATCCTGATTCAAATAATGTGGTTGTTTTGGGATATATGGTAACAATTTCTCAATATGTTTTTATCAATAGAAAGATGCCTGGGTGTGTTCCAAAAAAATTCTCTCGTGTTCCTCATTTAAATACTGAAGATTGGACGCATGGTTAATTAGATTAGTTAGATCAGCTTGTGCAAGCGGTGTAAATAGGCAAAGTCCAGTACTAATCTATTGATGTTATTTAATGACGTGATAAGGATTCAAAAATGAGATTACGTAGTAATGCTAATGCTGCATGTAATAGAAATAAGAAACTTGCTGAATGGGTACTTGAACAAACAAAAAATCTTGTGCCCTATGCAGCGAATAAACTTCCAGATAACTCCGATTCTTCATTTCTTCACCGCCAACTATTGTTAAATGCGGTACGTGCTAATAAAAGTCAAGATAGAACTGGTATTTGTGAGATTATTCGAAATTGGAATATGCCTATTGAAGCTCAAGTACCAAATGATTTTGCTAATGGTCTCGTAAAATTAAAACTTCACGATCCGGAAACGTTAGAAGTGAAAGAAGAAATTCTTTCGTTAAAAGAGGCGTGGAACCGTGTCAATATGATTCCTCTCACTATGGGACAAAAGAAACTTCATAAAGATAAAACGGATATGTCAGTATTGGATATTCTTGAGTCTGTAGCAAAAAATGCAGTAAAGCACAAAATTGGAAATTGTGACGAAAATGCTGCAGTGGCTTTTTCATTGCTACTAGAGGAGACATACCCAGGAATAAAAGTACCAATAGAACGCATTTCTATCCCAGGAAATCATGCTTTTATTGTCATAGGAAGGGATCAGAATGGTAAATTGAGAGATATGTCAGCCTGGGGACCTGAAGCCATTATTATTGATCCATGGATGAATGAAGTCGTTGTTGTTAAGGAATACTTTCCTATTTCAAATAAATCCAAGAAATCACCCTGTTTTTTTCATATTCATAATAATGAAAAAAAGTTATTTAGAATCTTACTTGCAAATGTTGGAGATGGACACACTCAGAGATGGAATGATCACCGCAATAATAAAAGAGAGTTTTTACTTTTACGCGAATGGAAGCCCATTAATAAAACTGAAAATGATATACCATGGGTAAAAGAAGTAAAAGTAGATGACAAAGAGGAAGGCGAACGCCCTAATAAAAAACAACGTCGATATTGAAAATGACGAAGAAATTCTTCCATTATTGCGACGCGAGTTGTCTGCTCCTAAAATTCAACAGTAGAATAACGTAAGCGATCTATCTTCTCCACCTCAAGATTTTATTCTGTGAGCATGTTTGGCCAAGCTACTCTGGTAGTTGTTATTTGCTCATACAATGTCAATCTCTAAAACCTATGTTTCCTGGAATGGTGGTTCGACTCTATAGTTAGCATCAACAAGGTCTGCTTTTAATATCATCACGATCAATGCGTCTACGAACCGTTCTCTCTGACGGCATGCTGAGATTGCTATAATGACAACGCCATAATACTTCCTGAACGACAACACTAATTCTAAACTTCTGTTTTGTCAGATAGAGCTCGTTAATCGTAGCCTGGATTACTTTCTCAATTTCCTCATTAATACGACTCTTGCCATGCCCACCATTACGCTTACTTATTATCTAGTAATATTCCTAATAATATTCTATTTATCGTTCGAATAAAAATCTTTTAATACCTTAAAACAGGATTCAATTTCAAACGTCAGACTATTTCCATCCCATTTAGCAATTTCCTCGAGTAGCATTTCAAAATGAATTAACTGATTAAGGTATAGTTGATTCATTTTGTGAGCAATGCCAAGGTAGGTGAATAGTCCTGCAGAAGCCCAAGCAGCTTCCCGATATTCATTGCATATTCCTCAATTTATATATATGTTTTAATGGTTTTTAATTAATTTTTTATTTTATATAAAAATGCTTAAATTTTATCAAATTAGCATTAAAGATATCCCCTATTGACATTACGCATGTTGCGTTACACAATGTGCGTAACGCAATTCGCGAAGAGATACGTTATGAATTATTTTCCAACTTACCTTGCTTTAGGCGAAGCATTTTGTAATCGCAAAGAAGAGCTTAAACGAATTAGTTATAATCTAAAAGATAATACACCTATCTTATTAATTTCTCCTAGGCGATATGGAAAAACCAGTCTTGCATTAAAAAGTTTTGAGCAAATCAAATGGCCCTATGCGTATATAGATTTATATAAAGCATTGAGCGAAGAAGATATTGAAAGATTTATTCTTCAAGGCATAGGGCAATTGCTGGGAAAGATTGAGAGTGCGCCTAAAAAACTATTACATCTAGCAGGTGATTTTTTTGCTAGCCTACAAATTAAAGTCGTCGTGGAAAAAGCTGGGATACAGTTAGAATTTAATCAGAACAAATTAGCGGCCACAGATATTATTCTCAAATCGTTAGAAAAACTACATGATCTAGCCAAGAAGAAAGAAAAACGGGTAATTTTATTTCTAGATGAATTTCAAATTGTTGGTGAAGTGACACATCATCACGCAATAGAGGCTGCTATCAGAGAAGCAGCGCAAAAATCTTCACATATTGCTTATGTGTTTTCTGGCAGCAATAGGCATTTGATGGAACAAATGTTTTATGATAGAAAGCGCCCCTTTTATAAACTATGCGACCAAATTAAATTGGATCGCATTAATAGCAGTGAATATGAAAAATACATTCAGCGAGCTGCTCAAAAAAAATGGAATAAGAAACTCGCACAAAAAACGTTAGACATTATTTTCTCATTAACAGAGTTGCATCCTTATTATCTCAATAAGTTGTGCTCTTTATTATGGCAATTAGAAAAACTGCCAACTGAAAACGAATCTTCCATGATTTGGCAGCAATTTGTTTTTGAAAACAAATCCACCGTTGAAAGGGAGCTGGATTTATTAAGTATCAACCAACGAAAATTACTTATTTTTCTAGCAACGAATAAAAAAACAGATGAATTATTTAGCAAGAAAATGACAAAAATAATGAATCTTACATCAAGTAGCGTACAAAGAGCCATTGAACCGCTTCTCGAAAAAGATTATGTTTTTATTGATCCTAACAAATTTTATAGAATCCTAGATCCTCTTATTAAGGCAGTGCTTTCATCGGAATCATTCAGTATAAAGTAACCGCCTGACGACCTCCCGACCATGATTTGAAAGCACCAGATCTGATCGAGATTTATTCAAATAAATGGGAACTCTGGTTGGTATTCATTCAGATAGCCATACTGATTCCCCAAAAGAACTTATTCAGATACCGCAATGACATAGTTTTTTATATACTTCTATATACAAATGTAAATCTAAAAACACACATAACAAACGAGGAAATTATGAGCTTATCTAGACCAACTGAACAAACCCCTTTAATCCAGTCTTCGGGTAATAACGATGTTTTAATCCCCATTGATTCTCATGAAGAAAGTAATACTGACGTTTCTGACAAAAATATGATTTCTTCTATGCCACAAGAAATCATTGATAAGATTTCAGAACATTTCTCCGGTCAATACTTCATCCTGGCTAGACTAGCGCAAACCAGCAAAAAGATGCAAAACTTGATAGCAAACACAAAGGAGGGGAAAAAAGCTTGCCGAGCTCGTCAGATAAATCCAACAAAGCTAAATCAATGGATATTAAAAAACCATGATACTGTCATCCCTTTTACCACGACAATGACTTGTATCATGCTTGGCTTGGGTGGTATCGCTACGAGTACATGGTTTGCTCATCATTCCTTTCTTACCGATGAAACACCAACCAACTCTAATCCTATTGATAACCAAAGTCTTATTCTGAGTATTATCGTTGCTGTTAGTATTACAGTTACCATGGCAGGCACTTATGCAATTAGGAATACTTGCCAATTTTTTGCGAACCAAGTTAGGAAGCAAAATGATGAAGTGGAGAAAATTTATGAAGAGTTAACTAGAAATACTAGAACCTAATGGCGCAATCCAAGTTTCTATTCACAACCCTTGCAGTGCAGCTTCAATTTGAGTGCGTAATTCTGTTAATTGGCCATGAAAAAAATGACCGGCTTGTGGAAAGCGGAGAATAACAGGCTTGGGATCTCTTGCTTCAGCCCAGGCAAAAACTTTCTCTGCTGGCACAACATCATCTAATTCACCTTGTACCAATACCCAAGGACAAGTAATGGGTGGAAGAGCTTGCATGGGAAAATATTGTACAGGCGGCGCGACGGTCACTAGCTTGCTGATGGGAACTTCTGTTGCAGCTCTAGCAGCAATATAACTTCCAAAAGAAAATCCAGCTAGCCAAATTTCTCTTCTGGCTTTCTCTTGCTGCACCCAATCCATCACCGCCAATAAATCGTCTAATTCACCATTTCCATTATCAAACCGCCCTTCGCTGCGCATCACACCACGAAAATTAAAGCGCACCGTAGTCACCCCCATACCCTGAAATGCTTTAGCCAATGTAGTGACGACTTTGTTGTGCATGGTACCACCATGCAAAGGATGTGGATGGCATACAATACCCCATGCATTGCGCTCTTGGCTCGTGGGTTCACCAATAGCTATTTCCAATTGCCCTACGGGGCCATTGATCAGTTGAGAGGCTTCTTTGGTAAAAGTAGTGATCATAAGAAGAATAATAGCACTAGCTATTCTTGCTGACTATAATAGACTTCTTTTAGAAACAGTAGCTGGACCCTCTATAAGCCCAGCACTGCAAAAAGGATTATCTGACGCGAATCATCCGTGGCGTTTCTGGCACTTGCTCTGGCACATCCGATGCATGGTGATGCTTATCAGACTGATGATGATGCGAAAGTGGTTTAGCTTGATGTTGTTGGCTAGGACGGCTCCAAAAACCACCTTGAGAGTAAGTCATACTCATTGCGCTGGCACTAGCTGCAAACCCTGTCATTTGGACTTCACCCGCTTGATTAGCATGTACACCCATCAGCATATCTACACGCACAGCTTGTCTTGTCATTTGCAAGACATAGCCATTCGCTGTCATTGCCATCTGCAAACTCTGCGTCTCGGCATACACTGAGATAGCAATATATCCAAGGTATTCTTCTGGCGCCTTTTCTGCTTTACGTACTTGGCCCGACGTTGGGCGTGTTTGCACGTTTGAACGACGAGATTGATGATGGGTGTCGTATATATGTTGTTGAATATCTGAAGCTAATTCATAAACAGTCTGCTTATCTAGCGACTGGGGGAATAATGCTTCTTCGCCTATTCCTTCATTAATCTGCATTTTGGCAGCCATGAGACGATCTGCCTCTTCTTGGCGCTTTCTTGCTGCTTTTTCTTCTTGTTCAAATTGCTTTTGTAATTGTTGTGCATAAGCAAAATCCAATTCTTCTTGTGATTTAACCGACTTAGCTTCTGCTGCCTTAAGCTTAGGCGCAACAGGCTTAGGAGCAACAACATGAGGCTGCTTAACCACCTTTGCCTGAGCTTCTACTGGTTGTTGAACTGCTGCCGCTTCCATACCAGGACGACGGTTGTAATAATGATTGATACCAGGGCCTTTATCAAAACAATCGAGACGTGACTGATCTAATTTATTTGATTCTCGATTAGCATTCTTCACAACAGGTGCGGCTACTGGAACTGACTCTGCTGTCACTACCGGAGCTGGCTTAGCAACAGGTGGCTCAACCACGGCTGTCGTTTTAGGTACCACAATATCTGCTGGTTTTGTTTTCACTTTGGGTGCTGCCTCAAAGACTTCAGGCTCTACTACTTCAGACTGCACAACAGGTTTCTCAGGTGCTGGAACAGCAGGTGTGATAACGACTGGCTCTACCACCGCTGCAGCCACAGGAGTAATAGGCTCAACTACAGGAGATTCTACAGGCTTATCTTCCCAATCCTGTTCAAAATCTTGGGCCATTTCACTTATTTCTGGTTGAAGAATTTGAACCTTATTCTTTAATTGACCAAAAAGTAAGTCTGTTGACGACGCGCTTACCTTTTGCGCTTCTTCACGAGGAGCAGAATGTCTTAATGTTTTTTGTTTAGAGAAATTCTTGATTTCTTCCATTAAATCACCGCGTTGATCTATATTTTGATCGACGCTGTTAACTTTAGCACGAGTAGCAGCAGGAACTGCAACTGGCTCAGGAGCAACAGATACATTTTTATCATTCCGGGTTACCGACTCAATAGCAATAGGTTGATCATCCTCTTTCAAAGCTTTACGGCGCTCGCTCAATGCGTTGACTAAAAAATGCGCGCCATCATTGTTCATATTTTCTTGACGTGAATTAGTTTGATAATTAGCTGCTGCTTCCCAATTTTCAATATCGGCCTGCTTATTATTCTGCTGTGGACCACTCTGCAATAAAGCAGCCTGATAGGCTTCATTAGCCGCTTGTTGCTCACGCTTTTTACGGTCTGCTTCTTCTTGCATTTTCTTGCGCTGGTTCATCAGATCGTTTGGTAATGACATGAGCTATCTCCACGTTTCTATTACATTTATTGGTTGGCTTATTTTCTTAAATATACCGATTATTTAAATACCGGATTAGTTTATCTGAAGCCATGATACCTTGTGAAGATTAAATTAATATTAAACGGTAATATTGCTCTAGCTTCACACAAAACACCATGCTACCATCCGTTTGATCTGCATCAGGCACCCAAAACCGCTTAGGAAAAGCACGATGAGCATATTAGATTTCTTAATCAACTTGGCCATGATACCACCTCATAAGCCAGAATTAAAAACCTTAATTAGCTGTCAGCCTGAGGAAATACAACGCGCATTTCTTCAACAAGACGCTTCCCCTATCAAGCAACAATTGATGCATAATAAAAACGAATGGTATCACTACGAGCGCACTGTCGCGCAAATATAGCAAGGCACAGGATACCTGTCGTAAGTGACAGGGTCTACACAGCACTATGACAAAAAAAGGTTCTCTCGTCATTGTTGGGAGCGGCATTAAGTTTATGTCGCATTTAACAATAGAAGCAAAAGTCTTGATTGAAAAAGCCAACAAAGTACTCTACCTGGTGAATGAACCAGCGATGCGAGAATGGTTACAGACTTGCCATTCTAATACTCAATCGTTAGAAGATGCTTACCATCAACATATTCTGCGTCAAGATACTTATCACGCCATCACACATGCCATTCTGCAAACTGTCATGTTAGAGCAAGAGGTTTGTGTTGTGTTGGAAGGCCACCCCAGTGTATTTGCCAAACCTGCGCTGGATGCTGTGATACAAGCAAAACAAGCAGGTTATACGACAGCCATTTTACCGGGCATTTCCGCTGAAGATTATCTTTTTGCTGAGCTTCATCTTGACCCAGGTTCTGCAGGTTGCCAATCTTATGAAGCAACGGATTTTCTTATTCATAGACGTGCATTTGATGGCTATAGTCACTTAATTTTATGGCAGGTCAGTGTCATTGGTGTGCTAGAAAATAAGCCCTTGCATGATCATCAAAAAAATACTCAGGTACTTGTGGATTACTTGAGCGATTGCTACGGGATATATCATGAAGTCATTTTATTTGAAGGTAGTCAATACCCGCATATCACATCTCGGATTGAAAAGTGTTATTTAAAACATCTTCCGGATGCTGTTATTTCACGTACCACGACACTCTATGTTCCTCCTATTCATTCACCCATTTGCGATGAAGCCATGCTAGAAAAATTAGGCATGAAAAAAAAGATTCGAGTTTAAATTATGTTAAGTCAGCAGATAAAATCTTGGATTGTTCAATATAGTCAGCATTATTCTGGCTTACCCAAAAAGTGTTGGTTCACTATTTTTTTACATTGTCTTAATTCAACACTCATGAGTATTTGTTATTTTCTACCTTTATATTTTACTCACCAATTAAATTTAGATATTAAGACAACAGGATTTATTATTTCAACTTACAGCCTGGGCACCATTGCTGGCGGAGGTATGGGGGGGGGTACGGCCGATAAGATTTCGCCGCATATTGTCGCTATAATCAGTCTTATCATCGAAGGAATTGCGTTCTTATTTTTAGCGTTACTGCATTCTCCCATCGCATTGATGATTAATTTATTTTTCTTAGGTATGGCAGCATATAGCTTCATCACCACCAGTTTTCTGTGGGCTTTATCTTATTGTCAGAATAGTGAACAAAAAAAATTACGCGCCATCAATATTCTTGATACCTCAGCCAATCTTGGCTTAGGAGTATCCGCGCTGATCATCAGTGTTTTAAATATCCATACATTGCATTATCTCTTAATATTAGCTGGGCTTATTTTATTTACTATTTCTTATTATGTATTACGCAATGCACAATACCATGCAGACAATTTGCAAACGTACGACCACTCCCCACTGATGAATACATCAGCAACATTCACCACTCATTCTCATATCATAAAGATAAGTTTAGTAATCAGCTGTTTATTTCTGATCGGCCTTATCATTTCTCAATTCAGCAGCACGTATCCTATTTATTTGCATCACTTATTTCCTACTGATCAACTCACTGGCTTTGGATTATTATTTGCGTTAAACACCTTGCTTGTTGTCACTTTGCAAACACCTTTAGCAAATTATTTTCGACAATATCATCGCCTGCTGGTAATCGGCGCAGGTGCATTTCTATTAGGATTTGGTATGTTTATGCTGACACTTTCTCCGACTTATTTCATTGTTGTTTTAGCTTGTATCGTCTATACGCTTGGCGAGATATTGTTTTTTTCAGTGGCACAATTAATCTGCTATGAAAATGCTCCTACCAATAAAAAAGGATTCGTTTTGGGTATTTACAAGATGATTTATGCTACTAGTAGAGCAATAGGCCCTGCAGTTGGCTCTTACATTTTTCAACAATATGGCAGCACGTCGCTATGGCATGTATGTGGAATGATTGGAGTATTATGTTTACTCATCACGCTTTATTTTAATCGTTATGTACCTTCGATTTAATCCGTTTGATACTGATACATCCTCTAACAAAAGGCGCATCACTGGCAAACACTGCTTTTGTGCTTGCACGACTGTATTGCACAAAAGCAAATCTCGGATCGGTGGTAGATATATCAGAGGATTGAGTCATAATATGATGCCTATCTGACTTGTTATGGTAATAGTTAAAAATAACGCTTTTTGCAATTTCGCCAATAACCGTGTCAGAACAAACATTCGCGTTGTCAGATAATTCTTCACAAAATATTCGCATAAGATATTCTAATTCGAGCATTTCTGCGAGTGTGCTTGAGACTTCTCTCGATTTCGGTGAAAAAACCCGGGTGGCAGGATGCTGCAGTGAATAATAAACTGGTGAGTGTTGCTGGCCGCCATTAAAATGAGACGGCTGCATAATCGTTGGCACATATTTTTTTAATCCATATGAATCAATAAACGCACGCTGAATGACTTTAACTGGCAAAGCTTCTTCATCACAAGCAGGCACATAACCAGGTACCGCACCCAATGCTGTCGCAAACAAATGACGTGCTGTATCAGTTAAATAAGGATTAGGCTTCAAATTACGTTTTTCTTGAATAATAGAAAAAGCAATGTCGTAATAAACTCTATTTCTCTCATAGGCAAATTTTTGCCACGCTGCTTCATGAAGATATAATTTTAATTTCATCCATGCTTTATCAACATGCAATGTCTTCACCCACTTTTCACTAAAATACAGTAAACACGAGCGCCACTGACAATCCAACGTGTTGCTCTCAATAATATCTTTGAATACAAACCAGTGATCATAAAGCGATTTCGGCGCTTGTCGTTGAATGTTAAAATCACGTTTTAAATTAGCATGGTGCGTATTACAGCCAATATTAGGCAGCATAAACGTGGATCTTGCACCCGATGTCACTGTTAATAATCCATTAGGTGCGTAAATAGGATCGCTATCACATCCTAAGATAGTTGAGAATGGAAAAAAGTGACCGGGTGAATAAATTAACCATGGAATAGTAATACCTTTATGTTTGAAGTCGATAAAATATTCCAATTGTTTTTCTAAAACCATACCCATCGGTGAACCACCGATACCATAACCAAGGTGCTTGATAATCTCTTTAGGAACAGCGGGATCTGACAATCGGTAATAACGACCTTTGCCATCGGGCAAATAGGAACTTTTTGTATCTCCTTTTAACGCACCATAAGGAAGGTAGACAAGAAAAAGAGGAAAAGACTGATCCGGATTTAACTGGTCCACCATTTCCGCAAACTGCGGCTCTACATTTGCAACTCGTTTACGTATATCACTCCAAGAAACTTGTACCACTCCGTTTCTTTCATCAAACTCTGTAACCATAAGTATATCCATGTATTCAGGCAGGAATAAAAAGGTGAAATTCGGCTGTGTTGATAAATTGAAACGCTACAGGTATACACAGGTTTTTAGCAAAAAATCTTGGCAATCTTATAGTCTCAAAATAGTTTGTCAATACAGCTGTGATGGCTTGCTTTTATTAATCTATCTCTAATGGCATCCCATTCTGAGCACTCGGGCACCTTCTCAATGAGAATACGCTTTAGATGTAAGTTATCTAGCATACGCAACGTTTGGTAAAGATCATATGCATAAGGAACCGCCTCATGAGGCATCGACACATAGTGAATAGTATTATCACTTTTATAGAAATCACACTTACTATGTGTCATCAACGCAATAGGAAAATCATGTGGCCGTAAAGATTGTAAATAATCAGAAATATACGCTGTCTCCACTAAGACTGTCTTTGTCAGCGGCGCATAATGCACAAGGTGCATACCTGGTGCACGTGTATGAGAGACCACTTGCTGCGATAAGCTAACGGGCTCACCCAGTACCTCCATGATGGCTTTTGCTGTCACCATACCAGGACGTAAAATCACTGGAACAGTCCCACTCATATCGATAATGGTCGATTCCAGTCCTACACGACAATTCCCTCCCTCTAGGATCAGATCCACTTCTTCGCCTAATTCCTGCCTAACTGCCGCTGCTGTTGTAGGACTAATGCGCGTAAACTTATTGGCTGATGGAGCTGCCACGCCACTTCCGAATGCGCGCAATAACGCTAAAGCAACAGGATGATTAGGAATACGTAACCCTACCGTCTCTTGTCCACCTGTCACTAAATCTAGCACCTGTGGCTGTTTTTTAAGGATGAGTGTCAATGGCCCTGGCCAAAATGCTTCAGCCAAGCGCATCGCTTCCGGTGAAATATCCCGCGCCCATTCCGTGAGTTGTTGGACATTAGCAAGATGCACAATCAGTGGATGCCCATACGGACGTTCTTTAGCAAGAAAAATGCGCCTAACAGCAGATTCGTTCTTGGCATCCGCACCCAAGCCATAGACAGTTTCTGTTGGAATAGCGACTAATCCCCCAGCACGGAGCATGGCAACTGCCTGTGTCATTTCTTGTGTGATCATGAATAAGAACTGCTACTATACTTTGATGATTGGCTTTGTACGCCGGATAATATAGCATTTTACACACAGGATAGTTAACATAGCCTGATGACTAATGCCGAAAGTACACTAGCAGAATTAATAGATCCAACCGATATACCTACCATCATCGCTCCCATTGCGACGGTCAAAGGTCAAGCTATCATTGATTTACCTAAAGACTTATATATTCCACCTGACGCGATGAAAGTATGGCTAGACGCCTTCGAAGGCCCTCTAGACTTTTTACTGTATCTGATTAGAAAACAAAATATTGATATTCTTGACATTCCTATTGCTGCAGTAACACAGCAATACATGGAATATATTGACTTAATGCAAGAATTATCCTTGGAACTCGCCGCTGAATATCTCGTGATGGCAGCCATCTTAGCCGAGATCAAATCGCGCATGCTCTTACCGCGCCCCAATGATACGGAAAACACAGAAGAAGACCCCCGCGCAGAACTCGTACGCCGCCTACAAGAATACGAACGTTATAAACAAGCTGCAGAAGATTTAGATAAACTACCCCGGGAAGAACGAGATCTCTTTCTGGTACAAGCAGATAGCAGCTGCATTAGCATTGAAAAACCGCTCCCTACGCTTGCTCTTACTGATTTAATGAGCGCCTTGATAGAGGTACTAAAGCGTGCTGAACTCCATACGCATCATCATATCCAACTAGACACTTTATCTGTACGCGAAAAAATGACTGTTATTCTCACCACTGTGCAAGACAAAGAACATTTTCCTTTTGCCGGTCTTTTCAATTTAAAGGAAGGCCGATTAGGTATTGTTGTAACTTTCCTCGCTCTGCTTGAATTGCTCAAACAAGGTTTGATTGATTTTGTCCAAGCGGCTCCATTCGCACCAATTTATCTTAAAACTAAAGCGGCTTAGAGCATATTCTAAAAGAAAATTCGTGCTAGTAAAGTAGTGCTATCCATCAGGGATTCCGCTGCAGGCAATCCCTGACTATCCGTGTTAGTTATATTATACTTAAAGCAACTACTCTCATGTATGGGCGTCAGTATGAGCGAACCTAGCCAATCCGATACAAATGCTTTAGAAAATGCTGCTGCGAAGATACGTGCACCTGGAGATCAAGGGACAAGCACTAAAGACATATTGAAAGGATTAAACCGTACTTTCTATAAAATCAATAACACTATACCCAACGATGACCCTCGCTTTATCAGCATAGTGCTACTTGATACAGAAGCAGCACGCTTAAAAACGAAATCAAACCACATCAATACAGCTGACATGATGCAGAGCGTTGGTGGTATATCCATGACATTACCAAAAATGCAAGCAACAAAAGAAACCTTTGCTTTTCATGAACAATATACAGCCAGTGCTAACCCTATGATTAACGATGCACAACAACGACTTTTAGAAAAAGAAGAATTAGAACGCAGTATTACACAGTACATTGAAGACTTACACGGCAAGCTAGCTGTGATGATCGGTGAAATTAAGCAAGGCAAGCCAATGAGTGAAATTCAAAACGAATTAGCGGATTTAGATAAGCAAGAAAAAGCCTTAGCACAAAAATCAGAAAAACTGGGAGTGACTATTAGTGCGTTACAAAAAAAACTCGAAAGTATGTATCACGAAATGTTTACTCTTTTACCCGCTACAGCAAAAGCAGGTCTCAGAGCTCCTGCTACTATGAATGAGAAAGCAGCAACGCCATCACCAGAAAGATAGTTTCTATGAGGTACATGATGAGTTTTTTGCAGCAGGAGGATGGAGTCATGTACGTTCACGGGAGTAGCTATCGAACCCAAAAAAATGGAAGCGCTGCAATGTCGAAGCCATGAAAGCGCGTTAAAAAGGAAGCAAGCGCATGCACCCGTTTCTATGCCGTTTGCTGCTGCGGCATCAGCAAATGATGAAGTCGTATGCCTGATAACCATAATACCGCAAAATAAATGAAGCTTGCTGTCACTAACAAAAAAGCAAGATGTTCCACACGCCAGATAGGGCTGCTATTAATCCAGCGACTGATGTCACCTGCTCCTACCCATAACCACACAGCAAGAACAATATTAGCCAGTGTAATGCGCAGAGCGAACCATTTCCAACCCTCGCGCGGGCAATAAAAACCACGCTGCCGTAAAAAGTAAAAGAGGCATCCTGTATTCACTAATGCAGCTAGTGAAGTAGCAAGCGCAATCCCCGCATGTGCAAGCGGCCAAATTAAAATAATATTTAGTATTATATTCGTAACCATCGCAATGACTGCGATACGCACTGGCGTACGCAAATCTTGCTTCGCATAAAATCCTGCTGCTAACACTTTTACCAGCATAAAAGGTGCGATCCCAATTGCAAATGCAGTTAAGCTTTTCTGTGCCATGATGACAGAATGCCCATCAAAACGACCATATTGGAATAAGGTAGACAACATAGGCCCTGATATCACAGCCAATGCCACGCCAGCAGGAATACCGACTAACAATACGGCTCGCAATGCCCAATCTAACGTCAATGAAAATGATTCTGCTGATTGTGTCGCATGATGACGTGACAAATGCGGTAATATCACTGTTGATATGGCAACACCAAATACTCCTAGAGGAAACTCCATTAACCGATCGGAATAATAAAGCCAAGATACACTGCCAATCATGAGTAATGAAGCAAATACACTATCTACCATTAAATTAATCTGACCGACTGATACACCAAACAAAGCAGGTACCATTAATGTTAAAACACGCACTACACCTGGATCATGAAAATTAATTTTTGGACGCGGTAATAATTGTAACCTCTTCAAAAACGGCCATTGAAAAACTAATTGCACTACACCGGCAATAAACACGCCCCAAGCAAGCCCAATAATCGGTTTTGCAAAATGCGGTGACAACCAAATCGCTGTTACGATCATTACTATATTTAAAAAAACGGGAGTAAAAGCTGCCACCCAAAAGCGGCTATACGTGTTTAAGATGGCACCAGAAAGTGCTGTCAGCGAAATCAACATTAAATACGGAAAGGTGATACGCAGCATGGTCACTGTAAGATCAAAACGATCCCCATGCGCTGCAAATCCTGGTGCAAATAATGTCACTATCCAAGGAGCGCAAAAGATTCCAAGCGTGGTCACGACTAAGAGTGTTATCCCTAGCGTTCCTGATATAGCATCGATAAATTGTTGTACTTCTTCTTGGGTTTTTCTCTTTTGATATTCAGACAACACGGGAACAAACGCTTGTGAAAACGAACCCTCAGCAAATAACCGTCGCATGAGGTTAGGAATACGAAAAGCAATAGAAAAAGCATCAAATTGTGCTGAAGCACCAAATAAAGCAGCTGTCACCATGTCCCG
The DNA here is from genome assembly GCA_019634835.1 of Gammaproteobacteria bacterium. Lineage (GTDB taxonomy): Bacteria > Pseudomonadota > Gammaproteobacteria > DSM-16500 > DSM-16500 > Aquicella. The sequence continues at coordinate 43,889 of JAHCAO010000004.1, read as the reverse complement.
CACAAACCCAAATACGCGGGAAATCATTGTCATGCTAATAACAACTGTAGTTGATTTAACTAAATTTTTGCTCACAATCACTGAACCTGAAGCTAAAGAGACGAGTTTACCAGCGATCTGTGCTAAAAACGAGCTGTTGATACTGTGAACAAGCTACAGAATAGTAAAAAAAGGCGTGACGGAAACAAAAATTACAAATGGCAAACAAATTGACAACACATTGAAAAGCAGGCATATTACGCATTCTCTTGAAAATAGACCCTAGAAACAGACTCTTAATGAAGATTTTGGAGAAAAACCTTGGCTAATACAAAGCAAGCAAAAAAACGTGTCCGCCAGGCAGAGAAACACCGCCGGCACAATGCCAGCATGCGTTCCATGCTGAGAACCTACATCAAAAAAGTCACTGCAGCTATTACAACAGGTGACCCGAAAGCAGCCTTAATGTCACTTCAAGAAGCCACCCCAATCATTGATCGCATGGCTAGCAAAGGCATTATTCACAAAAATAAAGCAGCACGGCATAAAAGCCGTTTAGCGCTGCATATTAAGAAGATGGAAGAAAAGGCCAACATTCAGGCTTAACTTAGCATCATGTATGTTCACACACCTTAATAAGTAACGTCTATCTGCAGGCAACTCAAAAAAATACTCCTCGCAGCTAGACGTTTTCTTTACGTTCGCGGGGGTAGTCATAGGGCCCCAAAAAGCGGAAGTTCTGCAATATCGAAGCCATGAAGCCCCCCCGTTAAGAGGGAAGCAAACGAAGGAATAAAACTACAACTTTAACCAATCTATTGTATTTCAAAGCAGGCCGTCGTGATGACTTGAATGGTGCTATCTACCAGCTTCCATTTTTTGGGGCCCTATGACTACCCCCGTGAACCTTTACGCTTCAGGTTACCTCGTGAACCGATACAAATTAACAAAGTCTACAAATTGAGAAGGGTCTTCGGGATCCTCTTACTGGCTTCTAAGTTAAAAAAACCCTGTCGGTGAGCTTGGACCAGACCAATCTTCAAGCTCATCGTTATGCGAATCTAAATTCCAGAGTTCGTATTCTTTACTCGTGTCCGTATGACCTGAAACAACAGGCTCTGCTGTTTGTGTATTGAATTGATGTCCAAATAAGGTAAAAGACGAAGTAGTTTGAGTACGATTAATAGTAATGCTTGGCTGCGATGTTGTGGTAGATGCTGTATTAGATTCCGTTGATGGGTTAAACAATCCCATTGGATTGATGATATCGTTCATTAAATCGTACTCAAAAGTAAACCAATTTTCTTTACTGAGTCTTTCCACAGACTGTTGGGAGTTATCTGCGTTATTCTGAGAAGATAGCTCTGAGCAAGCGAATAGATTCTGAGTAACATCAAAATTACTTTCTTTAATATCTGGCAAAACTTCTGTCGTAAGATGAATAGATTCCGCTGCTGCACCATTTGTTAATAATCCATCTTCTAAGTGACTCCTTTGTTCGGCCTGCTGATGGAAATATTGAAAGCCTGTTGATGAATTCTGGTCATCTGAGGAGTAATTTGAATACGGTGACGTCACGAATAGTTGATTATATTTTCCCCAAACATGTCTATAGGCTGATGGATCAGAAATTTCTACTTTGTAGTTAGCCTTGTTTCTAACTTTTCCAATGAAACCAATACCCAACTCCTCTTTGATTGCTTTAGGTATTTTTTTCAAATCCAACCCGACGTCTTGTTCAACACAAAAACTAGTTTGCCCATTGAATAGAGGCGGCATTTTTTTTACTAAATTACTTAATGCTAATTCACTAATCATTTCTATTCTTTGCTTTTTACTACGACTTGGTTTTGTTACCTTAGATAGTATTTTTCGCTTCCTTGCTGGGACATGTTGAATGGATGTAGTTAATTGATGACTGTCACTGACAGTGATTGAAGAATGAGGTGGAGCAATCATAGTAACACGATGACGCTGAGAAACATCTGGCATCTCATTAAGACGGTCTCGTAATAACCTAATTTGCCTAGCTTTATAGATGGACGGCTGCTTGTTTCCACAACTAGCTTGTATCTCTGCTAAAACCATGCGTATTATGCCAGCATCATCCAACCAACTGAGATATTGGGAAATGAAATCAGTTTTACCATCACTGCAGCTGCTCATTACTTTTTTTAATAACAGCTTAGACTGATTAATATCCAAAGATTGAATAGCATTGTGCAGTCTTTGGTTTCCATCCCACATAGCTTCAATCAGTTCTTTGTACTGGCTAGCCAAAGCCGACTTAAAATGACTGATGAGGTCATTGAGGGAGATAGTACGCATATCCGGCTGTCCGGATGGACGGTCACCAAAATTCACTTGTTTTCCGCTATACCAATCCCGCAGTAGGGAATTTCCATCCCACATGGCCTTAATAAATTTTTTGCGCTGGCTAGCCAACATTGACTTGAAATGACTGATAAGATCATCGAAGGAGATAGTACGTATATCTGACTGTCCGGACAGAGGATCCCCAAAATCCACTGGTTGGCCACTATACCATGCCCGCAATAAAGGATTTCCATTCCACATAGCTTTAATGACATCTACACTTCGGCTAGTTAAAGCCGATTTGAAATGACTGATAAGGTCATCGAGGGAGATGACCCGTGTATCTGGTTGTCCGGATGGACAGTAGCCAAAATCCACTGGCTGGCCGCTATACCACGCTCGTAGTAAAGGATTTCCATTCCATATGGCTTTGGTGACAACACCTGCACCTCGGGTAGTCAAAGCCCATTTAAAATCAGCGATAAGGTCCTCAAAAGAGATGGTCCATATATCCAACTGCCCAGACAGAGGGTCACCAAAATCCACTGGCTGGCCGCTATACCACGCTCGCAGTAAAGGATTTCCATCCCACATGGCTTTAATGACATCTGCACTTCGGTTAGTTAAAGCCAGCTTGAAATGACTGATAAGATCATCGAGGGAGAAATGAGATATTTGTCTTGTTGATGACATGATAAATGCTCCTCGTTTAGGTAATTTGTCAATTATGTATAATTAAAATCTGAAATATTGATATTTGTCAATTTGTAAGCGTTCACGCAATAGCGTCAACTTAAGGGTGTCAATAGAAACAAGTCGAGCAAGTAGTGCAAGAAAACGAAATTCAGTTTCAGGCCGACTTTATAGTCGGCATATGGTTAATAAGCCTATACGCTATCATGTATACAGAAGAAATTGTTGACACCCTTAAGTTGACGCTATTGCGTGAACGCTTACGTCAATTTTACTCGCTATTCTTTTCCCTGTTCTTCGAGATAACGCATTGTTTCTTGGGCTAGTTCATCTAATCCAAGTTTAGCTAAACCAGAAATAACAAATACTCGACCTTCCCAATGCAATTGCTTAATAATATTCTGGCAATATGCTTCTACCTCTCCAGGAGGAAGCATATCGATCTTATTCAATACCAGCCAACGCTCTTTAGCGAGCAAATCACCGCTGTATTTTTCCAACTCTTTAGTAATTGCATGTATATTGTCTACCGGATCGCTCTCGTCTGCGGGAACCACATCAACTACATGATACAAAAGCCGAGTCCTTGCAACATGCTTTAAAAAACGAATTCCCAGTCCAGCCCCTTCTGCTGCGCCTTCAATTAGTCCTGGCAAGTCAGCAATAATAAAACTGCGGAAGTGAGAAATGCGAACCACTCCTAAATAGGGGTAAAGAGTCGTAAAAGGGTAATCTGCCACCTTTGGACGAGCAGCAGACATAGCACTAATTAGCGTAGACTTACCCGCATTAGGCATTCCCACTAAGCCAACATCCGCCAGTACTTTTAATTCTAATCTTAGGTTACGCTTTTCACCTTCTTGTCCTGGAATAGTTCGCCGTGGAGAGCGGTTAATGCTGCTTTTGAAAGAAGCATTTCCTATCCCATGCCGACCTCCTTTAGCAACACAAGCTATCTGCTTTGCTTCAGTTAAGTCAGCAATAAGTTCATCGGTATCAGAATCATATACCACCGTTCCCACAGGAACTCTCAAAATTAAATCCTGACCACTTTTTCCAGTACAATCCCTGCTTCCCCCTTTTTCTCCATGTTCAGCTCTATAGGTGCGAATATAGCGATAATCCACCAGGGTATTGATACTTTCATCTGCTTGAAGAAAGACACTCCCCCCATCACCTCCATTGCCACCGTCTGGCCCTCCTAAGGGCACAAATTTTAAGCGTAGAAAACTACAAGCACCGTTACCACCTTTGCCCGCTTCAACGTAAATTTTTGCTTCATCAACAAACTTCATATAACCACATATATAAATACGTACCTAAACGTTCCTGTCACACTTACTATTTTTAAACTTAAGATGACATCAATAAAAAAAAGCCCTGCCAGCAGAGAGGCAGGGCTTTTTGTTGTTATCATTGACAGGGACGATCCTAAACAGAGATTAAGCTGCTCACTTCCACAGGCTCAATACTAACACAACGTTTACGTAAGGAACCTTTTACAGAAAACACAACACGGCCTGCTTTTAAAGCATATAGAGTATGGTCTCTACCTAACCCCACATGCATACCAGGATGAAATTTAGTACCACGTTGTCTAATAAGAATTTCCCCTGCATTGACAATTTGCCCGCCATAACGCTTGATACCAAGATATTTAGGGTTAGAGTCACGACCATTGCGCGTACTACCACCCGCTTTTTTATGTGCCATTGCAAATCTCCCTATTAAACTTCAATTTGCGTAATTTTTACTTCGGTATAGTTTTGTCTATGACCTTGCCATTTTTCATGATGTTTACGCCGACGAAATTTAACGATTTCAATTTTCTTGTGTCGGCCCTTAGAAAGAATCGTTGCTGACACTTTACAACCATCCAAGTAGGGGCGTCCTAACGTAACATTACTACCTTCGCCAACTAATAGGATTTTATCGAAATTAACTGTCGAGCCTACCTCTTCTGATAATGACTCAAGTTTAAGGGTATCTCCCTCTTGAACACGGTACTGCTTACCGCCACTCATGATAACTGCATACATTCGTAACACTCCAACACTATCTATTCATTGCAAACAACTAAAAAGAGCTGGGATTATATTTAATTACTTTAGCAGCCGCAAGAACTTTAGAAAAAAGAACCGGGTCAGCGTAGCCAACCCGGCTAATTAGGTTTAAAAAATTTATTATTTTTTATCGTATAACCTTTGTCGCTAGCGACAAGACTTTTCCGATAGGTTTTTTAAAAGAGAGAAATCCTATTCCCACTAAGCAGCTGCTTCTTCATCATGACGAGCAACTAATTGAACCACCGCCATTGGCGCATTATCACCTTTACGAAAATCACATTTCAGTATTCGCAAGTAACCACCTGGACGATCTTTATAAAATGGCCCAATCTCATTAAACAACTTAAGCACTATTTCACGATCACGTAAACGAGAATAAGCTATCCTACGTTTATGCAATGTGTCTTCTTTAGCAAGCGTGATAAGCGGCTCAACAAACCTTCTTAATTCTTTTGCTTTTATCAAAGTCGTTTTAATCATTTCATGGCGTATTAAAGAAACCATCATATTCTTAAACATTGCCTTACGATGACTACTTGTACGACTTAAATTTCGACCACTATTACGATGACGCATAACTAAAACCCTTTTGTTGTGACACTATTATTTTATTTCATCTTTTTCATGAGAAGATGGCGCACGCCAACCGTCAATCTTAGTACCTAGCCCTAACCCATGCGCAGCAAGCACATTTTTAATCTCAGTTAATGATTTCTTACCTAAGTTAGGTGTCTTTAAAAGATCCGCTTCCGTACGTTGAACTAAATCCCCAATAAAGAAAATATTTTCCGCTTTTAAGCAATTGGCAGAGCGGACTGTCAATTCAAGATCATCAACTGGCCGATGATAAATGGGATTCACCGAATCTTCCCGTAAAGATTTTTCCTGTATCAATGGAGCAGATTGTAAATCAACAAATGCTGCTAATTGCTGCTGAAGAATGCTGGCTGAACGTCTAATGGCTTCTTCAGGATCCAATGTTCCATTCGTCTCAAGATCAATCACTAATTTGTCTAAATCTGTGCGTTGTTCAACACGAGCATTTTCAACAGTATAAGCAACACGATGCACTGGACTAAAACTGGCATCAAGATGTAATGCCCCAATAATAGTTTTACTTTCTGCTTTATGGGTACGCGCAACAGCAGGTTGATATCCTCTACCTACTGTAACTTTCAATGTCATATTGAGTGAACCGCTTTCATTTAAATGTGCAATAACATGATTAGGATTAACAATTTCAATATCATGCTCAGGCTCAATATCACCAGCAACAACAGGACCCGGACCTTTTTTATTTAGCTTCAGCGTCACCTCTTGGCGACCATGCATCTTAATAGCAATACCTTTAAGGTTTAATAATATCTCGACAACATCTTCTTGAACGCCTGAAATAGCACTGTACTCATGCAGCACACCATCAATTTTGACTTCGACAATCGCCGCACCAGGCATAGATGATAACAATATCCTACGCAAGGTGTTTCCTAATGTATGCCCCAAACCACGCTCAAGTGGTTCCAATGTAATTCTTGCATGAAATGGCGAAACTGTTTCAACAGCAATTTCGCGAGGTGTTAAAAAATCAAACGGATTATTTTGCATGCAACAACCTCTCTATCCCAGAAGTGACTATTTAGAGTAAAGCTCAACAATTAACTGTTCATTAATATCTGACGGTAAGCGATCCCTATCAGGCGCATTTTTAAATGTACCAGTAAATGCCGCTACATCAACTTCCAACCAATCACAACTTGGCCTCGCTTGGGCCAAAGTCAAAGCAGATTGTATCCGGAGTTGTGTTTTAGACCGTTCTCGTACACTGACAACATCACCTGGTGACAACAAGTAAGACGGTATATTAACAGATTTACCATTCACTAAAATACATCCATGGGTAACTAATTGCCTGGATTCAGCACGTGTAGCCCCAAAGCCCATTCTATAAACAACATTATCTAACCTACGCTCAAGTAGCTTCAGTAAATTTTCACCCGTCGAACCTTTGAGACGAGTTGCTTTCTTAAAATAATTTTCAAACTGCCGCTCTAAAATACCGTATATTCGCCTAACTTTCTGCTTTTCGCGTAATTGAACACCGTGTTCGGTTTCACGACCACGACGAGCCCCATGCTGACCAGGAGCTGTATCTAACTTGCATTTCGTATCTAATGATCTCACACCACTTGTTAGTGAAAGATCCATCCTTTCCCGTCGGGAAAGCTTGCATCGAGGACCTAAATACCGTGCCATTCATTATCTCCTATTACACACGTCGTTTCTTGGGAGCGCGGCAACCATTAAAAGGAATGCCCGTTACATCTGTAATTGAAATCACCTTTAATCCCGCAGCATGGAGAGCACGTATTGCTGACTCTCGGCCAGGCCCAGGCCCTTTAACACGAACTTGAACATTCTTCATGTTAAAGTTTTCCACTACTGCTTGACCTGCTTTTTGTGCCGCTTCACCTGCAGCATAAGGAGTCGATTTACGCGACCCTCTATACCCACAATTTGCAGCACTCGTCCAAGCAACTGTATTACCTTGAACATCAGTAATCGTGACTATTGTATTGTTAAAAGATGAATAAATATGTGCAATACCATCACTAATTTGACGCTTAGCCTTCTTTCTAGACTTAGCTGTTGCAGGAGCAGCATTTTTTGCCGAACCAGCAGAACTTGTCTTTCCTGTTCCTCCGGAGCTCTTTGAACCGGTAGAACCTGATTCTGCCTCTCCGCTACCAGCCTCTGCTTGAGAGACCAAGTTTTTTTTACCTTGTGTTACATCTGTTAATGGTGTGTTCGCCATTGTGCTTAACTACCTTTTATTTGCCTTTTCTTTTACCTTTTCGCGTTCTCGCATTCGTTCTGGTACGTTGGCCGCGCGCAGGTAACCCCCGCTTGTGACGAGCACCACGATATGTGCCTAATTCCACTAAGCGCTTGATATTCATCGCAACTTCGCGACGTAAATCGCCTTCTACACGGACTTTAGCAATTTCGCTACGTAAGCCATCTAACTCTGCTTCAGTTAAATCTTTGACTTTCTTAGTAGGATCAACCTTTGCTGATTCACATATGAATTGAGCACGGTTTCTTCCAACCCCATATATAGCAGTAAGCCCTATCACGATATGCTTCTGCATTGGTATTATTACGCCTGCAATACGGGCTGCCATTCGATTACTCCTAACTTTCTCACCTACACATTTAAACAATCATACAAAAAGCGCATGAGTGTAATATTCAATTACAAAAAAATCAACCTTGTCTTTGCTTATGACGCTTTTCCTTGCAGATAATTCTAACGGTGTTTTTTCGCTTTATTACCTTACAATTGCGACATATCTTTTTTACAGACGCACCTACTTTCATTTTTTCAACCCTCAAACTTATCTTTTACACAGCAAAGAAAAACCGCTATGAGAATATAAGTTAAATTAAACTTACTATTGACCTATCGAGACAAACCCTCTACCTCGTACGTAAATTGGCTTTCTTAAGCAAAGACTCATATTGGAATGACATCATATGAGCTTGGACTTGCGCCATAAAGTCCATTACTACTACTACTACAATTAACAAAGATGTACCGCCAAAATAAAATGGCACATTCCAAGCTAAAATCAAAAACTCAGGAAGCAAGCAGACTAATGTAACATAAATTGCACCAGCCAAAGTCAATCTTGTCATCACATTATCAATGTAACGTGATGTTTGCTCACCTGGCCTAATTCCTGGAATAAACGCACCCGATTTTTTTAAATTTTCCGCTGTTTCTTTTGGATTAAATACTAACGCCGTGTAAAAGAAACAGAAGAATATGATTCCAGCACTGAATAAAAGCATATGTAAAGGCTGCCCTTGCTGCAGTGCAACACTAAATGTATTCAACCACTCTAAGCCTTTTGTGTGACCAAACCATTGCGCAATAGTTGCCGGAAACAAAATTAAACTTGAGGCAAAAATGGGGGGAATAACACCCGCCATATTAATTTTTAGTGGAAGGTGACTACTCTGCGCTGAGTACACTTTTCCACCCTGCATACGCCTTGCGTAATTAATTGTAATACGCCGCTGTGCACGTTCAATAAACACGACTAATGCAACGACCGCTGTAACTGCCACAAGCACGAGCAATAATACAACAACTTGTAACTGTCCTTCTCTTACCTGCTGCAACGTATGCCCAACAGCTGCAGGCAATCCCGCTACGATACCAGCAAAAATAATCAGAGAGATACCATTACCTATACCACGTTCAGTGACTTGTTCACCCAACCACATAAGAAACATCGTACCTGTAACAAGCGTTAATGTAGTCGTAAAATAAAATGACATACCTGAAGATAGAGCCACTCCATTTGCCACTAACATCTTTGATACACCTATTGCTTGAAACATAGATAACGCCACTGTTCCATAGCGAGTATATTTGTTAATCTTACGCTGTCCAGACTCTCCTTCTTTACGCAACTCCGATAAGCTAGGCGTTAAAACGGTCAGAAGCTGCACAATAATCGATGCGGAAATATATGGCATAATACCTAAAGCAAATATACTAAACCGCATTAACGCACCGCCAGAAAACATGTTGAACAACCCAACTATATTGTTTTGCTGACCATGAAACAACTCTTGCAAACGCATTGGGTTCAAGCCTGGAACAGGTATATATGATCCAATCCTAAATATCACAATAGCGATTAATACGAACAATAACCGATACTTAAGATCTGTTAATCCATTTGTGCTTAAACTTCCACTCTGTCTACCAGCTACCATTTACGCTTCTACCTTTCCTTTTGCCGCTTCGATTGCTTTACGCGCACCCGCAGTAACTGGAACGCCGCGTACAGTAACAGCACGATTGATTTCCCCAGATCCAATTATTTTCACGTCCTTCACATCAGATCTAACCAGGCCAGCCTTTATTAAAGCTGCTAAATCTATTACGGCAGATTCTATTTTATTTAAATCTGAAAGATAAACTTCGTCACGATGAAGCGATTGCCTTGAGCGAAATCCTGATTTTGGGATACGCCTTTGCAATGGCATTTGCCCACCTTCAAATCCAACTTTATGAAAGCCACCTGCTCTAGCTCGCTGGCCTTTATGCCCACGACCACATGTCTTACCTTTACCCGACCCAATCCCACGGCCTAACCGCTTAGATTTTGTCTTTGAGCCAGGAGCTGGGTGTAAAGTATTAAGCTGCATCTTTACCATTCCTCTACCGATAATGATTATTCAATTTCTGCTTACGTATTTGCCTATGCAAGTAAAAGCTATTCAAGCAACTCTTCTACTGTTTTACCACGCTTGGAAGCTACATATTCAGGTGTAGTGATGCTCGATAATGCTTTGAACGTAGCTCTAACTACATTGACAGGATTAGTAGATCCGCCAATTTTAGCAAGAACATTCTTAACACCAAGCACTTCAAATACGGCTCGCATTGCACCACCAGCAATGATTCCAGTACCTTCTGAGGCCGGCTTCATAAAAACACGTGTTGCGCCGTGCTTACCTGTGACTTGATGGTGCAAAGTCTCACCTTTAAGCACCACATGACGCATATTCTTACGAGCATTTTCAAGCGATTTCTGAATAGCCACTGGAACTTCCCGAGCTTTACCTCGGCCAATGCCTACGCGGCCATTACCATCACCCACCACTGTTACCGCAGCAAAACTGAATATCTTACCACCTTTGACCACTTTTGCATTACGGTCTACAGCAACCAGCTTTTCAGTATACCCGTCACCTTTTAACCCTTGATCACCACTTGCCATAACTTAATACCTTATGTGCTCTTAAAATTTCAACCCTACTTCTCTTGCCGCATCAGCTAATGCTTTAATGCGCCCATGGTATGCAAATCCTGCACGGTCAAATGCAACAGCAGTAATACCAGCCTCTAACGCTCTCTTAGCAATTAAAGCTCCAACTTCTTTCGCTGCATCTACATTACCTGTTGTCTTCAGTTTTTTTCTCAACTCTTTGTCTAGCGTAGACGCGCATGCCAATGTTTTTGCACCATCTGGTGTCGTCACTTGTGCATACATATGACGAGGAGTTTTATACACTGTTAAGCGTGTCGCTTCTAAATCACGTATCTTCAATCTCGTACGTTTAGCTCTGCGTAATCTTGATGATTGTTTATTCATTACTCTCTCACTCTACCTTTACATCTCACTGAATAATTAAAATGGCTCAAAATTTCCTACTATGTATTATTTCTTTTTCGTTTCTTTGAGTTCTATCACCTCATTTGCATAGCGTACACCCTTACCTTTATAAGGTTCAGGCCCACGAACACTCCGAATTTTCGCAGCCACCAAGCCAACAATTTCTTTATTAGTACCCTTAATAACAATCTCGGTTTGTGTTGGTGTTTCAATTGTTACTCCATCCGGCACAGAAAAGTCTGTTGGGTGCGAAAATCCTAAACTAAGCGATAATACCTTTCCTTTAGCTTGTGCACGATACCCCACACCAACCAGCGTCAGCTTACGTTCAAACCCATGAGTAACGCCATGAATAACATTATAAATATTTGCTCGGACAGTCCCTGCTATAGATTTGTATAATTTTACACTTTTGCCTGTAATTACTTTCCAATCTTCGGAACTAGGACTAACCAGGATCTGACCGCTCTCTATCGTCACATGCACAAATGGATGTAAAGACATAGAGAGTTGACCCTTAGGTCCTTTTATAAACAATTCTTGATTTTGTACTTTAACTTCAACACCAGAAGGAACAGCAACTGGCTTTCTTCCAATTCTTGATGTTGTGACATTTGCTGACGTTGACATACCCGCTCCTACTCAACTGTACACAAGACTTCGCCACCAACTTGCTGGGTACGTGCTGTCTTATCTGACATCACTCCTTTTGGAGTGGAAACAATAGCAATACCTAAACCACCACGTATAACAGGCAACTTGTCACAACCTTTATATACGCGTAAAGCTGGGCGACTAACACGATGAATTTTTTCAATTACAGGACGCCCTTGATAATACTTCAATACCACGTGCAAATCTTTCTTTTTATCAGATTCGATAACCTCAAAATCGCCGATAAAACCTTCTTCTTTTAACACCTTCAGAATCTCTTTCTTCAAATTAGAATGTGGCATACGGATTTTTTGTATTCCCATCGCCTGAGCATTCCGTATGCAGGTTAGCATATCTGCTACTGGATCTTGCATTGACATCTGACACCTCTGTATTCTATGTGTTACCAACTTGCCTTACGCATTCCAGGAACCATGCCATTAATGGTGGCTGTTCTCATGTGAAGTCTACATAAGCCTGTTAATCTATTATAAGCCCGTGGTCTTCCGCATAATTTACAGCGATTGCGTCTTCGTGCTGGGCTTGAATCACGAGGAAGTTTTTGCAACTTTTGCATCGCTTCCCAACGTTCTTTATCACTTAAGTGAATATTACTAACATCTTCTCTCAATTTATTACGTTTGGCTCTAAGACGATTGACGAGATTAACGCGCCTTTCATTACGATTTCTAACTGCTATTTTGGCCATACTTAACTCACTTCTTTCTCTCTAAAGGGAAAATTAAACGCCTGCAAGAGAGCAAACGCTTCCTTATTGGTAGGCGCTGAGGTCGTAATAGTAATATCCATACCTCGAAGAGCATCAATCTTGTCATATTCAATCTCAGGAAACACGATCTGTTCTTTAATACCTAAACTATAATTTCCTCGACCATCAAATGATCTGGCACTTACACCTCGAAAATCACGAACACGAGGCAATGCGATAGTGATTAATCTGTCCAAAAATTCATACATCTTCGCTCGGCGGAGTGTTACCTTACAGCCAATCGGCCAGCCTTCACGAATTTTAAAGCCAGCGATAGATTTACGAGACAACGTAGGAACGACTTTTTGTCCTGTAATTTTTTCTAAATCAGCTATCGCATTCATCAATATTTTTTTGTCTGCTGCTGCTTCACCAACACCCATATTGACAGTAATCTTTTCAATACATGGCACCTGCATAACAGATGCATAACCAAATTTACCTTTTAACTTTGGTATGACTTCTTTACGATAAAAATCGAGCAATCGTGGCATAACTACACCTTTCACTCTTTAACGTCTACAAGTTGATCGCTAGCCTTTAAATAACGTGCGCGCTGACCGTCTTTTAATATACGAATACCAACCCGACTCCCTTTTTGAGATACAGGATCGTAAACCATTACATTGGAACGATGGATAGGCATGTTTTTCGTTATAATCCCGCCACGCTCACCTGTATTAGGATTTCCTTTAACATGCTTCTTGGCAACATTAATACCGTCAACCAAGAGCCGCTCCCCACCATCTACAATAGATAAAACACTACCTCTTTTTCCTTTGTCCTTACCCGTGACGACAATAACTTCATCACCTTTCTTAATCTTCTTCATAATCGTTTCTCTTTAATCTGCGTAACTTAGAGTACCTCTGGAGCTAACGATATTATTTTCATAAAGTTTTCACCACGCAGCTCTCTTGTAATCGGGCCAAAGACACGAGTACCAATCGGTTGTAACTGAGTATTTAACAATACAACAGCATTCTCATCAAAACGAATTGACGAACCATCTGGTCTTCGAACACCCTTTTTAGTCCTGACTATAACAGCGTTTAAGACTTCACCCTTCTTTACCTTGCCTCGCGGGATAGCTTCTTTTACAGAAACCTTAATTACATCCCCGATGCCGGCATAACGGCGCCGAGTGCCACCTAACACTTTAATACACATGACACGACGTGCACCGCTGTTATCAGCCACATCGAGCATTGTTCGCATCTGAATCATGCTTTACTCCAACTTCACTGTTCACGAGCTTTTGAGCCCGCCAATATTATCACGTTTAAACAAAAATAAAAGCTTAATACAACATCTTTTCGCGGTTTTTTATTGCCAGAAAATGCAATACTTGAGCAAAATTATTGTTGTTCTTCTCTTTTAAGAACCTCTACCAATTTCCAACGCTTGGTTTTTGACAATGGTCGGCTTTGTTGGATTAACACTAGATCACCTATTTGGCACGCATTTTCTTCATCATGAGCATACATTTTAGAAAAGCGACGCACATATTTCCCATATAATGGGTGTTTAACCTTCCGTTCGATTTGAACGACAATGGTTTTATTCATTTTGTCGCTAATGACCTTACCCATTACTGTTCGTGACTTATTCTGAGCATCAACTTTTTCCGTCATACGTTTAAACCTTTTTCTTTCAATATCGTTTTGACACGGGCTATGTCCAGTCTTACTTTCTTGAAAAGATTAACCTTGGGAGGCTGACCTGCACCTTTTTGAATCCTTAGATTAAACTGTTCCTTCAATAAAGCAAGCAACTCTTTCTTTAATTCATCCACACTCTTGTTACGTAATTCAATGGCTTTCATTACATTATCGTCCGCGCTACAAATGCTGTTTTCACTGGTAACTTAGCCGCAGCCAACCCTAAGGCTTCTCTAGCTAAATCTTCTGTTACACCTTCAATCTCAAACATTACTCTACCTGGCTGTACAAGTGCCACCCAGTACTCTACATTACCTTTACCAGAACCTTGCCGAACTTCTAACGGTTTTTTAGTAATAGGCTTATCAGGAAATATCCGTATCCAAACTTTACCACCACGTTTCATATGGCGAGACATAGCACGACGAGCTGCTTCTAACTGTCTAGCAGTAATACGGCCATGCTCTAGTGTCTTTAGACCATACTCACCATAACTGACATTAGTGCCACGGGTAGCCACACCACGGTTGCGGCCTTTAAACTGTTTCCGATATTTTGTACGCTTTGGCTGTAACATGGATTACTTCTCCTGCTTAGCGGGTTTTTCAGTGGATTCTGACTGAGCTGTTTTGTCACCTATTATCTCACCCTTGAATATCCACACTTTAACGCCAATCACACCATAAGTGGTATAAGCCTCAGCAAGTGCGTAATCAATGTCTGCACGAAATGTTTGCAATGGCACACGTCCTTCGCGATACCACTCAGTACGGGCAATTTCAGATCCACCCAGTCTACCGCTAACGCTAATCTTAATACCTAACGCCCCTGCTCTAAGTGCAGTAGTAACTGCTCGCTTCATTGCACGTCTAAACATAATCCGTCTTTCTAGCTGTTGTGCAACAGATTCCGCAACAAGCCTTGCATCTAATTCAGGTTTGCGTACCTCTTCTATGCTAACGTGCACAGGAACATTAACAATTTTGCTCACTTCATCACGCAACACTTCGACTTCTTTTCCACTTTTCCCAATAATGACACCTGGCCTAGCCGTATGTACTATTACCCTCGCATTACGCGCAGGGCGATCAATTTGAATCCGACTAATCCCAGCTTGCGCTAATTTTTTATGCAAATAATCTCTAACTTTTAAATCTGCACATAACGTATCAGAAAACTCTTTCGCAGACGCATACCACCTAGATGCCCAGTCTTTAACAATACCGAGACGAATACCGACTGGATTGACTTTTTGGCCCATTACCTCTTACTCCTCATCCGATAAAACGACTGTAATATGACAAGTAGGCTTCAGGATCCTTGCCCCTCGTCCTTTGGCTTTAGCCTGCATACGCTTGTATGTTGGACCTTGATCTGCGAAAACTTTAGCAACTTTTAACTCGTCAATATCAGCACCGTGGTTATGCTCAGCGTTTGCGATTGCTGAATCTAACACTTTCTTTAATACCGCTGCAGAGCGCTTACAACTAAACCTCAAAATATCCAATGCACGATCAATCGGTAACCCACGTATTTGATCACACACTAGCCGACACTTTTGTGGTGACAATCTTGCAAATTTTAATTTTGCTGCTACTTCCATTATCTATTCCTCTTTCTACTCGGCACTATTCAGATGACTTGGAGGCTTCTTCAGCACCTTTAGCCTTTCTATCACCAGAGTGCCCACGAAAAGTTCGTGTAATAGCAAATTCACCTAACTTATAACCCACCATATTTTCAGTGACATAAATAGGCACATGTAACCTGCCATTGTGTACAGCTATCGTTAAGCCAACCATTTCTGGTACTATCATTGACCGTCTAGACCACGTTTTAATTGGTCTCTTATCACTCGTTGCAACGGCCTTCTCAACCTTTTTAATCAGGTGATTATCTACAAATGGTCCTTTTTTAATTGAACGTGGCACGTCTACACCTCTTACTCATTAAGTTAAACCTACTATTTACTCACTTCCCGCACGATAAACTTATTTGTTCGTTTGTTACGACGGGTCTTATAACCTTTAGTTGGCACACCCCATGGAGTAACAGGATGACGCCCACCTTTTGTCCTTCCTTCACCACCACCATGAGGATGGTCAATTGGGTTCATTGCAGTACCTCTAACTGTTGGACGAACTCCACGATGACGCGTGGCACCCGCTTTACCCAATGAACGTAGATTATGTTCAGCATTACTCACTTCACCCACTACAGCACGACACTCAGACAATACTTTTCGCATTTCACCTGAGCGTAGGCGGAGCGTTGCATAAATGCCTTCACGCGCAATTAACTGCACTGATGCTCCCGCACTTCGTGCCATTTTTGCACCACCACCAGGCTGCATCTCAACACAATGCACCACTGACCCCACCGGTATGTTTGCTAATGGCAGACAGTTACCTGCTTTAATTGCTGCCTCACGGCCAGAAGCAACTTCATCACCTGCGCTGATACCTTGAGGCGCAATCATATACCGGCGTTCACCATCTGCATATAGTAAAAGAGCAATAAAGGCACTGCGGTTTGGATCGTATTCCAAACGTTCAACCTTAGCCGTCACACCGTCTTTATCTCGCTTGAAATCTATCAAACGATATTTTTGTTTATGTCCACCCCCAATATGCCTGCAAGTAATTCTACCTTGGTTGTTCCGGCCACCAGTTTTCGATTTTTTAGCAACAAGTGCGGCACATGGCCCACCTTTGTGCAAATCTTTATTGACAACCTTAATTGCAAACCGTTGTCCTGGCGATGTTGGTGAATGCTTAACAATTGCCATAGTATCCTCAATATCAATATCTAACTTTACTTAACTGCATCATTTTCCAATACATACAACGTGAAAATGTGCATAAGTCACTTAAAAAATCGCGCTATTATAATACGAAAACAGCAGAGAGCAACGTGCAGACGCTATTTTTTATTACTTATTGCGCTCCTATAATATCAAGCTTTTGATTAGCTTGCAGAGTTACATACGCTTTCTTCCAACCTTTTCTTTTACCCTCAACCCCTCGAAACAGCTTCTTCTTAGGTCTTACATTAACAATGCGTACTGTTTTTACTTTGGCATTAAATAAATGCTCAACAGCATCCTTAACCTCAGATTTATTTGCACTATCTACTATTTGAAACACATATTCGTTGCGCTTTTCCATACCAATAGTTGCTTTCTCTGAAATATGTGGCGATAAAATAATCTGTAATAGACGTTCCTGGTTCATTTCAACAACCCCTCAATTTCTTTAATAGCAGCTTGAGTAATGATGACCTTATCTGCACCCACTAATGACACCGGATCCGTCGCTGCTGTTGCTGCATCACATACTTGAATATTTGGCAAATTACGTGCTGACAAGTACAAATTGTCTTCTACTGAGTCTGCAATAATAAGCGCAGCGCCCTCAATCTTCATATCATTTAATTTATTTAACAACACTTTAGTTTTAGGAGCATCCACTTGAAATGCATCCACTACAAATAACCTATTTTGCCTAATCAATTCAGAAAATATTGACCTCACTGCACCTTTATACATTTTCTTATTAACTTTTTGTTTATATGATCTTGGCTTAGCAGCAAAAACAATTCCACCTTTACGCCAAATAGGACTTCGAATGGTACCTGCACGAGCCCTACCCGTACCTTTTTGTTTAAAAGGCTTGGAACCACCACCACTAACCTCAGCACGGGTCTTTTGCGCTTTGGTTCCTGCACGCCCTGCTGCCATATAAGCACAAACCACTTGATGTATCAGTGCTTCATTGAAATCGCAAGCAAAAATATGTTCTGCCAATTCAACTTTGCTTTCTGAATTTGCTAAATTTAGTTCCATAGCACTCTCCTCATGCACTCTTCTTAACCGCAGGACGGATAATGACAAACGCGCTTATTGCACCCGGCACCGCGCCTTTAACTAACACTAAGTTACGCTCTACATCGATACGAACAATTTGCTGCGACAAGATTGTCCGGGCTGCATTACCCAAATGACCCGCCATTCTTTTACCTTTAAAAACTTTTCCTGGTGACTGTCTTTGACCTATCGACCCAGGGGCACGATGAGACAACGAATTACCATGTGATGCGTCTTGAGAGCTAAAATGATGCCGCTTAATGACACCAGCAAACCCCTTACCTTTTGTCACACCCGTTACATCAATATATTGGCCAACAGAAAATTGATCTAATTTTAGCTCAGAGCCCACTGCCAACCCTTCAATCTGCTTGGGATCTTCAATATAAAATTCACGGAGTCTAGCGCCAGGCTCAACACCAGCTTTAGCAAAATGCCCCGCCTCTGCTTTTGTGAGACGAGAAGGTTTACAAGTCCCTGTTGTCACTTGAATAGCGGTATAACCATCGTTATCTTGTGTTTTAAGTTGAGTCACTCGGTTAGGTAATACTTCAATTACTGTGACAGGAATAGATACCCCATCTTCAGTAAACACTCGAGTCATCCCACACTTCTTTCCAACTAAACCAATTGTCATTTTTATCGCCTCAAACTATATGCCTTTGCCTATTCTCTCAAGATTGTAAACCTGGCAAGTAAACTAAACTGTTAACTTTCTGCATCAACGCTGATCTGTACATCAACCCCGGCTGCCAGATCAAGCTTCATGAGCGCATCTATCGTCTTGTCTGTGGGACGATTAATATCGACTAGACGCTTATGAGTACGTAATTCATATTGATCACGTGCATCTTTGTCTGCATTAGGCGAAATACAAACT
Organism: Gammaproteobacteria bacterium; assembly: GCA_019634835.1. Classification (GTDB taxonomy): domain Bacteria; phylum Pseudomonadota; class Gammaproteobacteria; order DSM-16500; family DSM-16500; genus Aquicella. The sequence continues at coordinate 24,812 of JAHCAO010000004.1, read as the reverse complement.
GTATAACGCTCAATACGGGTTGGCAGTGGGATTGGGCCACGAACTTGAGCACCCGTTCGCTTTGCCGTCTCCACAATCTCTTTTGTTGACTTATCAATCAATCGGTGGTCAAAAGACTTTAACCGAATGCGAATTCTTTGACTCTTTCTTCCTATTGCCATAGTTCTTTACTCAACTACTTTAGAGACGACACCAGCACCGACCGTACGGCCACCTTCGCGAATTGCAAATCGCACCCCTTCTTCCATTGCCACCGGCGCTATCAAGCTCACCACCATCTTGATATTATCTCCCGGCATCACCATCTCTACTCCCTCCGGCAACTGCACTTCTCCCGTCACATCCGTCGTCCTAAAATAAAACTGCGGACGATAGCCTTTGAAAAACGGTGTATGCCTTCCCCCTTCCTCTTTCGACAACACATACACTTCCGCTTCAAATTTCGTGTGGGGCGTTATACTACCTGGCTTCGATAGCACTTGTCCACGTTCAACTTCTTCTCGCTTCGTCCCCCTCAACAATACCCCTACATTGTCACCCGCTCTCCCTTCATCCAACAACTTACGGAACATCTCCACTCCCGTACAGATCGTCTTCGCCGTCGGCTTTAATCCCACTATCTCTAACTCTTCCCCTACCTTCACTATCCCTCTCTCTATTCGACCCGTTACCACCGTCCCTCTCCCCGATATCGAAAACACATCCTCTATCGGCAGCAAAAACGGTTGATCCACCGGCCTCTCCGGGATCGGTACATACTCATCCATCACTTCCACTAACTTCACTATCGAGGGAACCCCTATCTCGCTCGTATCTCCTTCCAATGCCTTCAACGCACTGCCCACTACCACCGGCGTCTTATCTCCTGGAAACTGATACTGCGTCAATAAATCTCTTACTTCCATCTCCACTAACTCTAACAACTCTTTATCATCCACCATGTCCGCTTTGTTCAAATACACCACAATGCATGGTACCCCCACTTGACGAGCCAACAAAATATGCTCTCGCGTCTGTGGCATCGGGCCATCCGCCGCTGATACCACCAATATCGCTCCATCCATCTGCGCTGCACCCGTAATCATGTTCTTCACATAATCCGCATGCCCGGGACAATCTACATGCGCATAGTGCCTGTTCGCTGACTGATACTCCACATGGGACGTCGCGATCGTGATCCCTCGCGCTTTCTCTTCCGGCGCATTATCAATCTGGTCGTACGCTCTCGCTTCCCCTCCAAATTGCTTCGCTAATATGCTCGTTAATGCCGCTGTCAACGTCGTCTTACCATGGTCTACGTGACCTATCGTCCCTACGTTAACATGCGGTTTCGTACGCTCAAATACTTGCTTGCTCATTTCATCAATCCCCTCTTCAATAAACCTTTAACCCATTCTGACTCTCTGGATCTCATTTATGTTATTTTTTGCTTTTATCAATTATCTGTTCTGCGATATTAGCGGGTACTTCGTTATATTTTGCAAACTCCATTGAGTAAGTTGCCCGACCTTGAGTCATTGATCTAAGATCAGTGGCATAGCCAAACATTTCCGACAATGGTACTTCAGCATGAATGATTTTGCCCGATGGCGAATCATCAATACCTTGTAAAATACCGCGGCGCCTATTCAAATCTCCCATGACATCCCCCATAAAATCTTCTGGGGTAACCGCTTCGACCTTCATGATAGGTTCTAAAATGACAGGTTTCGCACGCTTAGCTGCATCTTTAAATGCCATGGAACCTGCAATCTTAAATGCCATTTCGTTTGAATCAACATCATGGTAAGAACCATCAAATAAAGTGACTTTAACATCAACAACAGGGTAGCCAGCAATCACACCATTTTGTAATTGTTCTTGGATGCCCTTATCTACAGCAGGAATAAATTCACGAGGAATGACGCCACCAACAATGGCATTTTCAAATTCATATCCCTTCCCTGCTTCTAATGGCTCAAGCTTAATCCAAACGTGGCCATATTGACCCTTACCACCTGACTGCCGAACATACTTACCTTCTTGCTCAACTGAACCTCGAATGGTTTCACGGTAAGCAACCTGCGGTTTGCCTACATTTGCCTCTACGCTAAACTCTCGTTTCATGCGGTCAACAATAATTTCAAGATGTAATTCACCCATCCCTTCAATAATTGTTTGCCCTGACTCTTCATCGGTGTGGACACGGAATGATGGGTCTTCTTGCGCAAGCTTACTTAACGCAATCCCCATTTTTTCCTGATCTGCCTTTGTTTTTGGTTCAACTGCAACAGCAATAACAGGATCTGGAAACACCATCTTTTCTAAAATGATGACCTTATCAAGATCAGTTAATGTATCGCCTGTTGTCACTTTCTTCAAACCAACAGCAGCCGCAATATCACCTGCGCGGACTTCTTTAATTTCAGTTCGATCATTTGCATGCATCTGCAATAACCGGCCAATACGTTCTTCACGGTCTTTAATTGGGTTATATACCGTATCGCCAGAATTCAATACACCCGAATACACACGGAAGTAAGTTAGTGTTCCAACATAAGGATCGGTAGCAATTTTGAATGCAAGCGCAGAAAAAGGTTCATTATCAGAAGGATGTCGTTCCGCTGGTGTTTCTGCTGCATCATGTAAGTGACCCTTCACCGGCGGCACATCGATTGGCGATGGAAGATATTCAATGACTGCATCAAGCATGGCTTGTACACCTTTATTCTTAAATGCAGAGCCACACAACATTAAAACAATTTCATTTCGCAATACACGTTGACGCAATCCTTGCTTGATTTCTTCATTCGTCAATTCACCCGTCTCAAGGTATTTATGCATAAGGTCTTCTGAACCTTCTGCTGCTGCTTCAACAAGGCGCTCGTGATAAATCTTACATTCTTCTAACATACCAGCAGCAATGTCTCGCTCTTCAAATGTATTACCTTGATTTTTCTCGTCCCAATAAATAGCTTTCATTTTAACTAAATCAACTACCCCTTCGAACTTTTCTTCTGCCCCTATCGGCAACTGAATTGGAACAGGGCTTGCACTGAGTTTAGTACGCACTTGATCAACAACACGGAGAAAATTCGCACCAGTACGATCCATTTTATTAACAAAGCCAAGTCTTGGTACGCCATATCGTGTTGCTTGACGCCAAACGGTTTCTGTTTGCGGCTCAACACCTCCAACAGCACAGAAAACAGCGCATGCGCCATCCAGCACTCGCAAAGAGCGTTCTACTTCAATAGTAAAGTCAACATGTCCAGGAGTATCAATAATGTTAATACGATGCTGCGGAAACTGCTTTGCCATCCCATACCAGTAGCAAGTTGTAGCAGCAGAGGTAATCGTAATACCACGCTCTTGTTCTTGCTCCATCCAGTCCATTGTTGCTGTACCTTCATGGACTTCACCTAACTTGTGAGATACGCCAGTATAATAAAGAATACGCTCGGTAGTTGTTGTTTTACCTGCATCAATATGGGCCATGATCCCTATATTTCTGTACCGCTCAATTGGTGTTACTCGTGCCACAATTCACCTCTACCTTACCAACGATAATGCGCAAATGCTTGGTTTGCTTTAGCCATACGATGTACGTCATCACGTGTTTTAACAGACGCACCCCGGCCTAAATATGCTTCATGTAACTCAGCCGCTAAGCGGAGAGCCATAGTCTTCTCTGAGCGAGTTTTAGCCGCTTGCACTACCCATCGCATTGCAAGTGCAATACCACGATCCGATGCAACTTCAACAGGGACTTGGTAAGTCGCACCACCTACACGCCGAGATTTCACTTCTACGGTTGGTGCAACGTTCCCCAATGCTTTATGCAGTGTTTGTAATGCCTCATCATGACCTTGATCATGACTCTTACTTTTTATCGCTGGAGCACTGCCAGTTCTTCCACCTTTCCCACCTTTTCCAGCTTCATCGTCACCTTTATCTTTTTCTTTTTTCAGACGGTCGGTTAATATTTCCAATGCGTTATAGACAATTTTTTCAGCGATAGATTTCTTGCCTGCCCGCATAACGACATTAATGAATTTTGCAACTTCGTCACTACCGTAAAGGGGATCGGGTAAAACTTCACGTTTGATCGCAGCTTTTCTTCTTGGCATTGCTTATTCCCACCGTTTATTTATTGCTTAGGTTTTTTCGCACCATACTTAGAACGACCTTGACGTCTCTTATCAACGCCGGCTGTATCCAAGCTACCGCGAACTATATGATAACGAACACCTGGTAAGTCTTTAACACGACCACCACGAATCAATACAACAGAGTGTTCTTGTAAATTATGTCCTTCACCACCAATGTAAGCGGTGACTTCATAACCATTTGTTAGGCGAACACGCGCAACTTTACGCAAAGCCGAGTTTGGTTTCTTTGGAGTCGTTGTATAAACACGTGTACAAACACCGCGTTTTTGTGGACATTGACTCAAAGCAGGTACCTTGGACTTAAATTCTTTAGGTGCTCTACCGCTTCTTACTAACTGATTGATTGTTGGCATTTACCTATTCTCTCTCCAACCGTTAAAGTTCATTTCTATAAAATACCAGCTGCAAGCAGCTGAGTTTTCTTGATATCTACTTTGCTCTCCGCAAAGATTGCGCATAAAAAAAATCGCGCTCATCCTCCCTAACTCTTGTCCAGGATACTCTGCTCCATCTTAAGACAGAGCAAAATCACCTTAAACAAATACAAAGGAGAGGCGCGATTCTAAAAAAGCATAACCTTTGATGTCAAGAACTTATTGGTTATCATTTTACTTTTTCAGTACGCTGGTCTGCCTGACCTTGACCATTTGCTACTACACGACGGTCAAGATGATAAGCTAACCCTGTTCCTGCTGGGATTAAGCGCCCAACAATAACATTTTCCTTCAATCCTCTCAATTCATCTAATTTTCCACTCACAGCTGCTTCTGTTAAAACACGCGTTGTTTCTTGGAACGACGCAGCTGAAATGAAAGATTCAGTAGAAAGCGAGGCTTTTGTAATACCTAACAACATAGGCTCAAGCCGTGCGGAAACTTTACCCTCTTTCTTGAGTCGTTGATTTTCTTCTCGTGCCTGACTAAATTCAACTTGCTCACCTTTAATGAAATTAGCATCACCTGGATCTGCGACTATGACTTTTCGCAACATCTGACGAATGATAACTTCAATGTGCTTATCATTAATTCTGACACCTTGTAGGCGATACACGTCTTGAATCTCATTTACCAGATAATTCGCTAATGCATTCACCCCTAGCAAGCGTAAAACATCATGCGGATTCAACGCTCCTTCAACTAAAGTTTCCCCTCTTTCCACATGTTCGCCTTCAAATACATTAATATGCCGCCACTTAGGAATGAGTTCTTCATGCACATCACCCGACGATGCAGTAATCATCAGACGACGTTTACCTTTTGTTTCTTTACCAAAGCTAACAACACCTGAAATTTCCGCTAATACGGCTGAATCTTTTGGACGACGAGCTTCAAAAAGATCGGCAACACGTGGTAAACCACCTGTAATATCTCGTGTTTTTGAGGTTTCTTGCGGAATACGAGCAAGAACATCGCCAATTTTTACCTTTGCACCGTCTTCAAAGTTAACAATGGCATCTGTAGGAAGAAAGTATTGTGCAACAAGATGCGTACCAGCAAGATATAAATCTTCGCCTTGATCATCCACTAACTTAATCATTGGCTTGAGTTCTTTACCACTGCTACCACGCTGCTTTTGATCCGTCACAACAATACTAGTTAACCCTGTCAACTCATCCGTTTGACGGTTCATCGTAACGTTATCAATTAAATCAACAAATTTAATATTTCCAGCTACTTCAGTGATGACTGGGTGGCTATGTGGATCCCAGTTTGCCACTATTTGGCCAGCTTCTGCTTTAGAACCATCTTTAACATTGAGTTCTGCACCGTATGGAATTTTATAACGTTCCCGCTCACGACCATGGTCATCCAGAACAGCTAACGTTCCTGAACGAGACACAATAATAAACTTACCTCCTTGTCTCTCAATCAATTTGACGTTATGCAGCTTGATTCTGCCAGGAAATTTCACTTGAACATTATTAACAGCCGTTGTACGCGATGCCGCACCACCAATATGGAAAGTTCTCATCGTTAACTGAGTACCTGGCTCACCGATAGATTGAGCTGCTATTACACCCACTGCTTCACCAATATTGACACGGTGGCCACGTGCTAAATCACGCCCATAGCACGCTGAACAAATACCAAAACGTGACTCACATGCAATAGGTGTACGAACAAATACTTGGTCGATGGTGACATCTTCTAACTTTCGTATCCATTTCTCATCCAGTAATGTTCCTTGCGGAATAATGACTTCATTCGACTTAGGATCGTAAATATCTTGTACGGTTACACGACCTAATACACGTTCATGCAATGGTTCGACAACATCTCCACCTTCAATCAGAGGAGTCACAATAATGCCTTGTGTCGTACCACAATCTTCTTCAGTAATGACAAGGTCTTGCGCTACATCCACTAAACGCCTCGTTAAGTATCCTGAATTTGCTGTTTTTAACGCCGTATCAGCAAGACCCTTGCGCGCGCCGTGAGTAGAAATAAAGTACTGCAACACATTTAAACCTTCACGGAAATTTGCCGTAATAGGTGTTTCGATAATGGTTCCATCTGGTTTAGTCATTAAACCGCGCATACCTGCAAGCTGTCGAATCTGAGCCGCAGAACCTCTAGCACCAGAATCAGCCATCATGTAAATAGAATTAAATGACTCTTGCTTAACTTTATTACCTTCTTTATCTTTGACAGCTTCCGCAGAGAGTTCTTCCATCATCGCTTGCGCAACTAAGTCATTAGTACGCGACCAAATGTCCACTACCTTATTGTAGCGCTCACCTTGCGTCACTAGACCTGAAGCAAACTGAGCCTGAATTTTACGTACTTCATCTTCTGCTTGATCAATGATGCCAGACTTTTTCTTAGGTACCACTAAATCGTTTACACCAATGGAAAGACCCGATCTTGTTGCATAATGAAATCCTGTATACATCAAATGATCGGCAAAAATCACTGTCGCTTTTAAACCCACTTGGCGGTAAGAAGCATCAATGAGACTAGAAATAGTTTTTTTATTCATTGTGCAATTAACTAAGTCAAACGAGAGACCTTTAGGCAATAATTCCGATAATATTGCCCGCCCGACTGTTGTTTCAACAAAACGGATTTTCTCAATAAATTCACCTGCTTTTTCAGCGCAATAAAATTCTTTGACCCGAGCACGGACTTTGGCATGTAAATCAACCATCCCATTCTCATAAGCACGGTGCACTTCTTCCACGTCGGCAAAACACATGCCTTCACCACGCGCATTGACACGGGTACGAGTCAAATAATAAAGACCTAGTACAACGTCTTGTGTGGGTACGATAATAGGTTCACCATTAGCTGGCGATAAGACGTTATTGGTGGACATCATCAATGACCGCGCTTCTAATTGCGACTCCAGTGATAATGGGACGTGAACCGCCATCTGGTCACCGTCGAAGTCTGCGTTATATGCTGTACAAACTAACGGGTGCAACTGTATTGCTTTGCCTTCAATAAGAGCGGGCTCAAATGCTTGAATACCTAAACGGTGTAAGGTAGGAGCACGATTTAACATCACGGGATGTTCGCGAATAACTTCTTCTAAAACGTCCCAAACTTCTGGTTCTTCACGCTCTACCATTTTTTTAGCTGCTTTTATGGTTGAAGCAGCGCCTAACATTTGTAATCTGCTATAAATAAACGGCTTAAATAATTCCAACGCCATTTTCTTAGGCAATCCACATTGATGTAATCGCAACGTGGGCCCCACCACAATCACTGAACGACCCGAGTAATCAACACGTTTACCTAATAAATTTTGTCGGAACCGGCCTTGCTTACCTTTAATCATATCAGCCAGTGACTTAAGTGGACGCTTATTAGAACCAGTAATAGCACGACCACGACGACCATTATCTAATAAAGCATCCACTGATTCTTGCAGCATCCGCTTCTCGTTACGGACGATAATATCTGGTGCGTTTAAGTCCAACAACCGCTTCAAGCGATTATTACGATTAATCACTCGACGATAAAGATCGTTAAGATCTGACGTGGCAAAGCGTCCACCGTCTAATGGTACTAATGGACGTAAGTCAGGTGGCAACACTGGCAACACCGTCAACACCATCCATTCTGGTTTATTACCTGATGATAAAAAGGCTTCCATCAGCTTTAATCGCTTAGACATTTTTTTAAGTTTAGCGTCTGATGTAGTCTTCATCAGTTCTTCACGAATGCGTGGAACTTCTACTTCAAGATTAATGGCACGTAATAATGTTTGAATGGCATCAGCACCCATTCTAGCTTCAAACTCATCGCCGTACTCTTCAATCGCGTCATAATAAGCTTCTTCAGAAAGCAATTGCCCTTTTTCCAACTGTGTCATACCAGGATCAATGACAACATAAGCTTCAAAATAAAGCACGCGTTCAAGATCCCGTAATGTCATATCCAGCATCAAGCCAATACGAGAGGGGAGAGAACGCAAGAACCAGATGTGAGCAACTGGGCTAGCTAACTCAATATGTCCCATGCGGTCACGGCGCACGCGGGAAAGGGTCACTTCAACACCACATTTTTCGCACACTACGCCACGATGCTTTAAGCGCTTATATTTACCGCACAAGCACTCGTAATCTTTAATAGGGCCAAAAATCTTAGCGCAAAATAACCCATCCCTTTCTGGCTTGAAGGTACGGTAGTTAATGGTTTCCGGCTTTTTAACTTCACCAAAAGACCAAGAGCGGATCATATCCGGAGAAGCAAGGCCAATACGAATGAAATCAAATTCTTGCGGCTGACTTTGCTGCTTAACCAGATTCAGTAAATCTTTCAAGTTGAATCCCCCCAAGTAAATAATTTTCTACACCTATTCCACTCTCTTTCTCGATCTTGCTTAAAGAGAAGGCTCAATGGTGAGCGCACTAGACTGTACTCACCTTAACGAGCTACTGATCAATCAAACTCTATATTGATTGCCAATGAACGAATTTCCTTGATAAGCACGTTAAATGCTTCCGGCATGTTTGATTCCATGTAGTGTTCACTGTCTACGATGTTTTTATACATCTTAGTGCGACCGGTCACATCGTCTGATTTCACTGTCAGCATTTCTTGTAACGTATATGCTGCACCATATGCTTCAAGTGCCCATACTTCCATTTCACCAAATCGCTGACCACCAAACTGCGCTTTTCCGCCTAATGGCTGTTGTGTTACCAAGCTATATGACCCTGTTGAACGAGCATGCATCTTATCATCTACAAGGTGGTTTAGCTTCATCATATACATATAACCCACTGTCACGGGTCTATCGAATGCTATTCCTGTACGACCATCATGCAAAATAGCTTGCCCAGACACTGGGAGACCAGCAAGCTCTAACATGGTTTTGATCTCTTCTTCTGTTGCACCATCAAATACTGGTGTTCCAAAAGGCACGCCCTCACGTAAATTGGTCGCTAATGTTAACACTTCATTATCATCTAAGCTGGCCAAACTTTCTTTATGTTTACCTACACTATAAATTGAATTTAAAAACTGACGAACGTTACGTGCCGACATTTGTGAGTCAATCATCTGCCCTACTTTACGCCCTAGCTCTTTGGATGCCCACCCCAAATGGGTTTCAAGTACTTGTCCCACATTCATACGAGAAGGTACACCTAATGGGTTAAGTACGACATCCACTGGTGTTCCATCTGCAAGATAAGGCATATCTTCAACAGGAACTATCATTGAAATCACGCCCTTATTACCATGACGTCCCGCCATCTTATCACCAGGTTGTACACGCCGTTTAACTGCTAGATGCACTTTAACAATCTTTAACACGCCTGGTGCTAAATCATCACTTTGTGTAATCTTCTGACGTTTGGCTTCAAATGCTTTCTCAAAATCAAGACGGATTTTCTTGAGTTGTTTGGTAGCGGACTCCAGCTGCTTATTCGCTGCAGCATCTTTTAAATGAACTTCAAACCATTTTTCACGTGGTAATTCAGTTAAATAAGACTTAGTAATTTTAGAGCCTTTCTTCAGTTTATTAGGACCACCTTCAGCCGTACGATTAAGCAACAATCTTTCAACTCGCGAGAAGATATCGTTCTCTTTGATTCGCATTTCATCGCTTAAGTCTTGTTTCACTTTGGCAAGTTCATTTTTTTCGATTTCTTGCACGCGGCTGTCTTTCTTCACTCCTTCTCGCGTAAACACTTGTACATCAATGACTGTCCCTTCCATACCTGTTGGAACACGCAGCGAAGTATCTTTTACATCAGAAGCTTTTTCACCAAATATCGCGCGCAAAAGCTTTTCTTCTGGGGTAAGCTGCGTTTCACCCTTAGGTGTCACCTTGCCCACCAAAATGTCGCCCGAATTTACTTCTGCTCCAATGTAAACAATGCCGCATTCATCTAACTTAGAAAGAGCACTTTCACTGACATTAGGTATATCCCCTGTAATCTCTTCAGGACCCAATTTAGTATCACGTCCTATACAAGTTAACTCTTCAATATGAATGCTAGTAAAGCGGTCTTCTTGTACAACACGCTCGGAGATGAGAATAGAATCTTCGAAGTTGTAGCCATTCCAAGGCATAAAAGCGACGAGTAAATTCTGCCCAAGGGCTAATTCACCCGTATCAGTAGATTGACCGTCAGCGAGCACGTCACTTTTTTCTATCGTATCGCCTTTGGCCACTAATGGACGCTGATTGATACATGTGTCTTGATTAGTTCGAGTATATTTTGTGAGACCATAAATATCGACGCCTGTACCACCTGGCTCTGCTTGATCATCATCAACACGAACAACAATACGCGACGCATCCACATAATCTACAATACCACCACGCTTTGCCACTACCGTCACACCTGAGTCTTTTGCTACTAGATGCTCAATACCTGTACCCACCAGCGGCTTTTCAGTCTTCAGCGTCGGTACGGCTTGACGTTGCATGTTTGATCCCATTAATGCACGGTTAGCATCATCGTGTTCCAAAAATGGTATTAAAGCGGCTGCAACTGACACAATTTGCTTAGGAGATACATCCATAAATTGCACGCGGTCAGGCGTAGAGAAAGTGAATTCATTACGGTGTCTAACTGGAACGAGTGTATCTGTTAGCTTTCTCTTATCACCTACTGTTGCGTTTGCCTGAGCAATAATGTAGTCACCTTCTTCAATAGCAGAAAGATAAACCACCTCATCTGTTACTTTACTGTTCAACACCTTACGATAAGGTGTTTCTAAAAATCCGTACTCATTTGTACGAGCATAAATGGCCAGCGAATTAATTAACCCAATGTTTGGACCTTCCGGCGTTTCAATTGGACATACTCGCCCATAATGAGTGGGATGCACGTCACGGACTTCAAATCCCGCTCTTTCACGCGATAAACCACCAGGTCCCAATGCCGAAACTCGACGCTTATGGGTAATTTCTGATAATGGATTATTTTGGTCCATAAATTGCGAGAGCTGACTAGAACCAAAGAATTCTTTGATCGCTGCAGAAATAGGCTTTGCATTAATAATATCTTGCGGCATGACAGCTTCTACATCAGGCAAACTCAGGCGTTCTTTCACTGCACGCTCAACACGAACCAATCCAATTCGGAATTGGTTTTCAGTCATTTCACCCACACAACGAACACGACGATTACCTAAATGATCAATATCATCAACAGCATCTTCACCATTACGGATTTTAATCAATACTTTTAATACATCAATAATGTCATCTTTCGACAATACGCTTGAACCGATAATTTCTTGTCTACCTACACGGCGATTTAATTTCATTCGGCCTACATCAGATAAATCGTAGCGTTCTGGTGTAAAAAATAAATTTTTAAATAATGCCTCAGCAGCTTCTTTTGTTGGCGGCTCACCCGGGCGCATCATGCGATAAATTTCGACCAATGCTTCTTGAGCATTCGTCGTGGAATCTATGCGTAAAGTATCCGAAACATAAGGGCCACGATCAATATCATTGATGTACAATGTTTCTATGCGCTTAATACCAGAACCGATTAATTGTTTAAGTATATCGCCCGTGATAATGTCATTTGCGTTCCCAATGACTTCACCTGTTTCTGGATTAACAACAGTTTTTGCTAATACTTTTCCTAGAAGATAATCTGAAGGCACGTCTAAATATTTAATGCCTGCTTTTTCTAATTGCGATATGTGACGCGCCGTGATACGACGGCCTTTTTCAATAATGACTTTTCCTGCTTTCTTCACTTCGAATGAAGCAATTTCGCCACGCAATCGTTCAGACACGAGGTGCAGAACAAATTTACCCTCTTCTATATCAAAAATATTATTTTCAAAGAATGTGCCTAATATTTCTTCTACTGACATACCTAGTGCGCGTAAGAGAATAGTGACTGGCAGCTTACGTCTGCGGTCAATACGCGCATGCATGCAATCTTTAGGATCAAATTCAAAATCCAGCCATGAACCACGATAGGGAATGATGCGGGCAGAAAAGAGTAATTTGCCAGAAGAATGTGTTTTTCCTTTATCATGCTCAAAGAAAACACCAGGTGAACGGTGTAATTGCGATACCACAACACGCTCTGTTCCATTGATAACAAAAGTCCCGTGTTCTGTCATTAACGGTACTTCACCCATGTAAACTTCTTGTTCTTTTACGGTTTTGATAACACGAGCACCAGCTTCTGCTTCTCTATCATAATGAACAAGACGAAGCTTCACACGTAATGGCGCCGCATACGTCAAACCACGCATTTTACATTCTTTCACATCAAAGATAGGTTCCCCCAATCGATAACTCGCATACTCTAATGCTGCATAACCAGATATGCTGTTAATGGGAAAAACTGAAGAAAACACTCCGTGCAAGCCACTAGAGCCGAGTTTATCAGACTCACCATCAGCCTCTAGAAACCTCTGGTACGAATCCATCTGGATCGCTAATAATGACGGCACTTCAATAGCACTGAGAAGTTTGCCAAAACTTTTACGAATCCGCTTTTTCTCAGTATATGAGTAGGTTGAACCCATGTGTGATACCTCTGCGTTTGCGCGGCCAACTACAAGGCGACATAAAGGAAAAGCCGGCGATAAGCCAAATCACCGGCCACAACAAAGCTAACAACAAAACCTAACAGGCAGCTTACTTAATTTCAACTGTTGCTCCTGCTTCAGTTAACTTCTTCTGAATTTCTTCTGCTGCCGCTTTAGCTATGCCTTCCTTAACTGGTTTGGGCGCACCCTCAACAAGATCTTTTGCTTCTTTCAAGCCAAGACTCGTGATTTCACGCACCACTTTGATCACATTAATCTTATTGTCACCCGCTTTAACTAAAACAACATTAAATTCCGTTTTTTCTTCTACCACCGCAGCAGCACCTGCTACTGGCGCTGCAACAGTAGCTGCTGCTGCCGATACACCAAATTTATCTTCCATGGATTTAATTAACTCTACAACATCCATCACACTCATTTGTGATATAGCTTCTAAAATATCTTCTTTGCTGACTGCCATCTCTAAACACTCCAACTTTAAGTAATTTTTAAACAATATTATGCGGCTGATTGTTTTGCATCACGAATCGCTGCAATCGTTCGAACCAATTTAGCATGAGGTTCTGCCATTGTACGCACCAGCTTGGTCACTGGAGCTTTCATGGCAAACATCAGCTGAGCAATTGCCTCATCTCGCGTTGGTAAACTTGCCAATTTATTTAAATCACCTGGCGGCAATAACTGTCCATCTACAGCCAATGCCTTAACCTTAAGCTTCTCATTATCTTTGGCAAATTCTTTAATTAAACGCGCGGCAGCACTTGGCTCTTCTTTCGAAAACGCCAGTACTAAAGGCCCAACCAATTCCTGCTGCATACAAGCAAATTGCGTTCCCTCAAGCGCTCTGCGTGCTAGTGTATTACGCACCACTCGCATATAAACGCCCGCCTCACGAGCAGATTTTCTAAGCCCAGTTAACTGAGCTACAGTTAATCCACTATATTCGGCAGCAATGAGCGACACCGCTTGCTGTGCAACCCCGGCAACCTCACTAACAATGGTTTTTTTATCTTCCAACTTTAATACCACTTAACACCTCCACGTCAGATCGTGCCTTTTGAGTTACCACCCTTTCGTATTGATTCAGTTGCCTCATTGACGCAATATTTAACCCATTCATCACTCAATCAGTTAAACATTTTGTTATCACAACAGAACCGCGCTAAGGGCTCTTCTTAAATACAGCAATACCATTTTATTGGCATCACCGTCTGCGTAGGCCAATGTAAACACCACTCATTAAGCTCACCTTGCCAGGTTCGCGCCTACGGTCTCTGACGGGCATTGGAACAAGCAAAGCCACGTCAAAATCTTTTCCAGCATGGAAAAGCTGGCACACAAAATACTACTCTTAATCAACAAAAGAACTGAATCACTACAATCCTAAACTAGAAATGTCTAAAGACAATCCAGGCCCCATTGTCGTTGAGAGCGTTACTTTCTTAAAATAATTACCTTTAGAAGTGCTAGGTTTAGCTTTCTTGAGAGCACTTAACACTGCTTCTAGATTCTCAGCAAGATCCGCTGAGCTGAAATCAATTTTTCCAATAGTACAATGAATCACACCCGCCTTATCCGTCCGATAACGAGCCTGGCCTATTTTAGCGTTTTTAACAGCATTAGCAATATCTGTTGTGACTGTACCATCTTTTGGATTAGGCATTAACCCACGAGGACCTAAAATTTGACCTAGCTGCCCGACAACGCGCATCGCATCAGGCGTAGCTAAAAGAATATCAAACTCTATCTTGCCAGCCTTAACTTGCTCTGCTAAATCTTCTAACCCAACAAGATCAGCACCAGCCTTTTTAGCAGTATCCGCATTAGCAGATGAAGTAAAAACAGCAATTCGAACTGTGCGTCCTGTTCCTTTTGGCAATAAAACAGCCCCACGGATTGCTTGATCTGATTTACGTGGATCAACACCAAGGTTAACCGCCAAATCAACACTCTCGCGAAATTTTGCTTTAGGCATTTTATTAAATAGGTCGAGCGCTTCTTGCAAAGTATACAGCTTACCAGGTGTCAATAATTCTCGAATAGCACTTGCTCGTTTAGTTAATGCCATCTTACACACCCTCCGAATCGATGCCCATACTGCGAGCACTTCCAGCAATACAGCGTACCGCAGCGTCTAGATCGGCTGCAGTCAAATCAGCCATTTTAATCCTAGCAATTTCTTCTAACTGCTGACGAGTCAGCTTACCAACTTTGTTGGCATTGGGCGTACTGCTGCCTTTTTGTACTTTAGATGCTTCCTTAATTAAATAGGAAGCAGGAGGAGTCTTGGTGATAAAAGTAAAACTTCTATCTTCATAAACTGTAATCACAACAGGTAAAGGCTTTCCCTGCTTATCCGGAGTTTGCGTCTGAGCATTAAATGCTTTACAAAACTCCATAATGTTAACACCCTGCTGACCGAGTGCTGGGCCTACAGGCGGACTTGGATTAGCTGCTCCACCCGTAATTTGTAGCTTAATAAAAGCCTTAATTTTTTTCTTCGCTCTTGGCGCCGCCATAATTCACCTCATACATTGGGTACAAATGCCTTCCGGCTCCCCTGTAAAAAACATAAAAAATACTTAATTGCTTGATGGTTACATGTACAAATGCAACTATCTTTCTACCCTTTTTCCACCTGATCAAACTGCAATTCTACCGGAGTCGAACGACCGAAAATCATGACTGCCACTCTCAGTCGGCTTTTCTCATAGTTAACTTCTTCAACAACACCATTAAAATCAGCAAATGGCCCATCAATTACTCGCACTACTTCACCAATCTCAAATAGTACTTTCGGTTTAGGTTTCTCACTACTATCTTGCATACGTTGCAAGATGACTTCCGCTTCTTTAGGAGTAATGGGAGCCGGTTTATCACTCGTCCCACCAATAAAACCTAAAACTTTTGGCGTCGATCTGACTAGATGCCAGGTTTGTTCATCCATTATCATTTCAACTAACACATAGCCAGGAAAAAATTTTCTCTCACTCTTTCTTTTCTGGCCACTACGCAGCTCAACAACCTCTTCCGTCGGCACTAAAATTTCACCGAATTTTTCTTCTACACCATCTAAGCGAATACGCTCTTGTAGCGCTTGCATGACATATTTCTCAAATCCAGAATAGGCGTGCACAACATACCAGCGCTTTTTTGGCATTGTCTGATCTGTTGTCATAATTTAATACCCCTCATAACTCAATACTCAGCCCCTTTGTCCCGTTAACCAGCCAATAAGCCAGACCAATATGCCATCCATGCCCCATAAAAGTAGGGCCAAAATGACCACCATGCTCGCTACTACCAATGTAGTTTGCATTGTTTCTTCGCGTGTTGGCCAAATAACTTTACGTAACTCCGCTCGAGAATCTTGAAAAAAATCAACAACCCATCTACCTGTCTGCGTTTTTGAAATAATAAAACCAGAAACAACCAATACCGCGACCCAAGCCAACATACGCAACGGCATAGATGCATCGCTATAGTAATGATTACCAACCAATCCGGCAAGCAATAAAGCTAAAGCAACCAACCATTTAAACCAATCCAGCCGCGATTCTTCCTGATTCTCAGCTTTTAAAACCATCACATTCGCCTTTGATTTCACGCCATTATTTCTCTTTAATTAACCCAAAGATTCAGGCCAGGAGGGTCTCGAACCCCCAACCTGCGGTTTTGGAGACCGCCGCTCTGCCAATTGAGCTACTGGCCTAACATTAAATACTACTCAACTACTTTAGAGACGACACCAGCACCGACCGTACGGCCACCTTCGCGAATTGCAAATCGCACCCCTTCTTCCATTGCCACCGGCGCTATCAAGCTCACCACCATCTTGATATTATCTCCCGGCATCACCATCTCTACTCCCTCCGGCAACTGCACTTCTCCCGTCACATCCGTCGTCCTAAAATAAAACTGCGGACGATAGCCTTTGAAAAACGGTGTATGCCTTCCCCCTTCCTCTTTCGACAACACATACACTTCCGCTTCAAATTTCGTGTGGGGCGTTATACTACCTGGCTTCGATAGCACTTGTCCACGTTCAACTTCTTCTCGCTTCGTCCCCCTCAACAATACCCCTACATTGTCACCCGCTCTCCCTTCATCCAACAACTTACGGAACATCTCCACTCCCGTACAGATCGTCTTCGCCGTCGGCTTTAATCCCACTATCTCTAACTCTTCCCCTACCTTCACTATCCCTCTCTCTATTCGACCCGTTACCACCGTCCCTCTCCCCGATATCGAAAACACATCCTCTATCGGCAGCAAAAACGGTTGATCCACCGGCCTCTCCGGGATCGGTACATACTCATCCATCACTTCCACTAACTTCACTATCGAGGGAACCCCTATCTCGCTCGTATCTCCTTCCAATGCCTTCAACGCACTGCCCACTACCACCGGCGTCTTATCTCCTGGAAACTGATACTGCGTCAATAAATCTCTTACTTCCATCTCCACTAACTCTAACAACTCTTTATCATCCACCATGTCCGCTTTGTTCAAATACACCACAATGCATGGTACCCCCACTTGACGAGCCAACAAAATATGCTCTCGCGTCTGTGGCATCGGGCCATCCGCCGCTGATACCACCAATATCGCTCCATCCATCTGCGCTGCACCCGTAATCATGTTCTTCACATAATCCGCATGCCCGGGACAATCTACATGCGCATAGTGCCTGTTCGCTGACTGATACTCCACATGGGACGTCGCGATCGTGATCCCTCGCGCTTTCTCTTCCGGCGCATTATCAATCTGGTCGTACGCTCTCGCTTCCCCTCCAAATTGCTTCGCTAATATGCTCGTTAATGCCGCTGTCAACGTCGTCTTACCATGGTCTACGTGACCTATCGTCCCTACGTTAACATGCGGTTTCGTACGCTCAAATACTTGCTTGCTCATCGAGTACGCTCCTCTAAATAAGTAACGCCACATCCCCTATTGAAATCAGAAACGATCTACGCTCGCAGTCATGAATCTACTGGCATATAGAAAGAGAAAAACCTTCTTCATTCTAGGTTAGCCTAGATCATAGCCCACAACC
This sequence comes from Gammaproteobacteria bacterium, assembly GCA_019634835.1. GTDB lineage: Bacteria > Pseudomonadota > Gammaproteobacteria > DSM-16500 > DSM-16500 > Aquicella. Next base: position 6,618 of record JAHCAO010000004.1, on the reverse strand, counting down.
GGAATCGAACCGGTCACCTCTTCCTTACCAAGGAAGTGCTCTACCGACTGAGCTATGTGGGCACTCTAACGAGCGGGTGATGGGAATCGAACCCACGCTATCAGCTTGGAAGGCTGAAGTTCTACCATTGAACTACACCCGCTTTTCTAATTACCAGAAACTAGAATCTTGCCATCTTTACTCTGCAACCATACCCCAATAAAAGTATGTAGCTGCTTTCAAAAATCCAGCTTCTGGTATCCAGAATTGGAGGGGGAAGGATTCGAACCTTCGAAGGCGTAAGCCGTCAGATTTACAGTCTGATCCCTTTGGCCGCTCGGGAACCCCTCCTAGAAATCGAGCGTGAATTTTGCTTGATGATGTTAGTGATGTCAATCACGAATGTGAGTCTTGTCAAATACCTGCCACACCCGACGCAATGGCTGCTTTTGCAACCGCCGCAGAAACTTGATCCTTCAGGCGTGGATCAACAGGTTTAGGAATTAAATAAGCCGGGCCAAATGCCAAACCGTGCTCAATTCCATAAGCAGCAAGTACATCATCTGGCACCGGCTCTTTTGCTAATGACCGGATCGCATCAACAGCAGCTAACTGCATTTCTTCATTAATAGTGGCCGCACGCACATCTAGCGCGCCTCGGAAGAGATAAGGAAAACACAATACATTATTAACTTGATTGGGATAATCACTACGGCCTGTTGCCAAAATAACATCATTACGGATACGCCATACATCTTCTGGCATGATTTCCGGTACTGGATTAGACAAGGCAAAAATAATTGGTCTTTTTGCCATGGTTTGCACCATTTCTGGCGCGAGTAACTGAGGACCAGAAACGCCGATGAAGACGTTTGCATCATGCATAGCATCTGCCAGCGAGCGTTTACTGGTCACATTCGCAAATTCTTTTTTTTCATTTGTTAAATTTTGTCGACCTGAATGTATGACTCCTTCTCTATCGACCAAATAAATATTTTCCCGTACCGCACCTAGTTTCAATAATAAACGCATAGTGGCGATACCAGCAGCACCAGCACCTAAACACACTATTTTTGCATCAGGCAATCGTAATCCTTGAAGATCTAGTGCATTCAACAATGCTGCTGACACCACAATCGCCGTACCTTGCTGATCATCATGTAACACAGGAATGTTAAGACGTTTTTTTAACTCGGCTTCCACGAAAAAACATTCAGACGCTTTAATATCTTCTAGATTAATTCCACCAAAGGTGGGAGCGATGCGCACAATGGTATCGACTAAGTCTTGCGGATTGTCACAATCAATTTCGATATCAAATACATCAATGCCAGCGAAACGCTTAAACAGAGCGGCTTTACCTTCCATCACCGGTTTACTAGCTAGTGCTCCCATCTTACCTAAGCCTAGCACTGCAGTACCATTAGAAATCACGGCAACTAAATTACCCTTATTGGTATATTGGTATGCAGTAGAAGCATCTTTTGCAATTTCTTTGACAGGCTCAGCAACACCAGGCGTATAAGCAAGTGATAAATCGTATTGCGTCCCCGTAGGTTTACTGAGCGCGATACACACTTTTCCTGGAACAGGTTGCGAATGATAATTTAATGCAGCTTGCCGTAAAATATCTGACATGAATAGTATACTTTTTCTATTAACTTATAATGACAGCCGCTATATTGAGTGTTATTTTTCGTCAGTCTTTTTAGCTTCTTTACCTTTAAGGCCATATTTCTGACGGAAGCGATCCACTCTACCTGCGGTATCCACAATCTTTTGTGTTCCTGTATAAAATGGATGGCAAACAGAGCAGACTTCAAGCAATAGCTGTTCTTTGCCTAAAGTTGAACGTGTTACAAACGTACTACCACAACTACAAACTACTTTAATATCTTTATATTCTGGATGGATATCTGGCTTCATTCCGACGAACCCTCATAAAATAGGGGGCAATCATAACCAAGAATCACCCCATAATCAACTGTTGACAACTTCAACTCAAGTTACAGCTAATCCTAACTTACAGCTTATTAAAAGTTCTAGACCACTCCCATGCATGAAGGGATTCCGCCTTACCCTGGGATTTACCGGTTGATCCAAAAAACGTAGTACTTGAAGAGGCAGATAAGGATGCTGGCCGTGCTGCAGATTTCCTTGCGCTTGTACTACGTGATGACTCTCCATAAACTTCCTCCGGTGAATAGATTCTCTGATAAACAGGAGTTAATGAAGGAGGAGGAGGCAGTGTCGAAACAGCCAAAGATGGATCATTCGCTAACTGCGCTAATGGAAAATAATCACCAGCACCCTCTAATGCACATACGTTATTATCATTTACAGTTACCCCCTCTAAAGGAACATAGTATACATGCTGACCTTCCACTGGAGCTAAAACAACATAAGGTGAGTCGGAAGGATACTGGGTAGCAATATACCCATCAACAACAGGAACCTCTGGTATCGTTGCATAATAAACAGGCTGCATGTTCGCTGTATTCATTACAGCTCCCTGTTGAACACAAGCCGATTGGTCCATGTCGAAGGAAAAAATCCTATCTGACCTCAGTATGCTCAACCACTTCTGATAAAATTCGATGGTGGTATGATGTGCTGTTGTATCCTGAAACGCTTCAGCTAAGATTTTTTCTATTTCCTTATAAAGAACAATTTTATCGGATGTAACATCTAGTACCCATAGTTTTTTTTGAATCTGCTGAATAGGCTTTGGTGTTGAAGGCTCACCAGATTTAACGCTTACCCAACCTATTCCCCAAAGTCCTGGAATTTTCCAGGTTTTGCTTGTAATTTCATGCTGAAGCTTTTTACTCAATGCTTTCAACTGTTCTTCATTGTTCTCTTTCTTTGCATAATCTTTCAAAATTTTAGCGCAAGAGAAATAGCCCAATCTCTCAGCCACATCTGCAGCCATTTCTGCCGCATTATTTCTCGCATTATAATCAACACCATGTTTTAATAATAACTTAACGATTTCAATACTCGTTTGATCCACACCTAATGCGGCAGACAAGGCAACATTTCCATGCTCTTGGTTAAATTTATTACAAGGTATATTTTTCTCTAATAGTAATTTAACGATAGCATAATTCTTGGCTTTGATTGCATTCAGTAGCACATTTTCATAGTGAGGATATCTATTCCTTTCTATGGAGGGAGTCATCTCCAAAAAAACTTGCACACAATTCCAGTGCTTTAAATCACTAGCTAACTCAACCGGCGTCTTGTTATCGCGATTTTTTTTATGCCAATGATGCTCCCAATTTACTGAAGAACCGTGCTGCAATAATAATTTCAATATGTCAGATTGATTAAGGGTCACTGCTTCATGTAAAACGTTATTTCCCGTTGCAGTGTCACGCCAGTCAAGAGAAAAGGAAATCTCCGCATTAAAGAACTTATTAGCTAGATCTAACTGTTGATCCTTAATAATAAAATACAATGCAGAGCCATATGCATGGCTATCCTTCTCATCCTTCTTATTTCTAGAATATTTAAGTGGTGATCCCAACACTATCGCCTCAACACAATTCCAATGCTTCAAAATGACGGCTAACTGAATAGGAGTCAATTGTCTGTTGGACTCTTTGACATCTCGTTTTTCAGCCAAATCAGCTCCTGCTTTAATGGACTGCTGAATTTCCTCTATATCCTGCTTCCGGATTGCTTGAATCAGCCGATCTGTTGGATTTTTTTGTCCTTTTTTAGCTCTTCTTGTATGACTCATCTTAAATATGCTCTCCTCACTTTAAAAATATGAAATTAAATTCATCAAAAATTTCGACTTCATCATAGAATGAACTCTGCAACAACAGGTGCATGATCAGAAGGGCGCTCTTGCGAGCGTGGAGTTTTATCGATGTAACATTTTACACAAGCTGAAACAAGCACAGAGCTTGCAAGAATATGATCAATACGCAGTCCTAAATCGCGTTTGAATGCATTCATCCGATAATCCCACCAAGAAAAACTTTTTTCAGATGGATTAGTTTTTCTAAAGCAATCTGCTAATCCAACATGCAGCATATCTTGAAATGCTTGTCGTTCTTTTTCACTAAACAATACTCTTCCATCCCATAATTTAGGATCGTGAACATCCATTTCTTCTGGAGCAATGTTAAAATCACCTAATATAATGAGTTTAGGATACTTCTTAAGTTCGTCTCGTAAAAAAAGTTCCAGATTTTTTAGCCAATTTAATTTGTACTGATATTTATCTGAGGCAATACTTTCACCATTCGGAACATATACGTTAAGAACCCGGATATCCTCAACCATAGCCGCTAATACACGTCGCTGCGGATCCTGAAAATTAGGAAGTTCTACCATCATGTCAGAAGCTTTTTTTCGGCTTAAAATGGCTACCCCATTGTAAGTTCGCTGCCCAGAAAAGACGGCTTCATAACCCGCTTCTTGAATGACAGCAGCTGGGAAAGCTTCATCCTGTAACTTTGTTTCTTGTAATGCCAGAACATCCGGCTTGACATAGTAAAGCCATTCTAAAACATGCGGCAAACGTACGCGTAATGAATTGACATTCCACGTTGCAATTTTAAATGATGACATGCGTTTTACTTACCTAGAAAAAACCAGATAAGATAGCGTTGCACTATCTCGCCTAGAATAAATATCTCCAACACGCTATACAGAAAAACCGCCTCTATACATCACATCAACGTGATGCAGTTTGTTGTGAAGCAAGAGTAGTCATTATCTACAAGCTATAATAAAGATCAAACTCCACTGGGTGGGTCGTCATGTTAACACGCGTGACTTCTTCTCGCTTCACAGTAATATAAGCATCAATTAATTCTTTCGTAAATACACCACCTTCTAACAAAAAAGCTTGATCTTTTTCAAGGCAATCCAATGCTTGCTCAAGAGAAGAAGCCAGACTGGGGAAAGATTTGACTTTCTTTTCTGGCAAATCATACAAATTTTCATCTATAGCTTGACCTGGATGAATTTTGTTTTTAATACCATCTAAACCTGCCATTAACATCGCAGGGAAAGCAAGATAAGGATTGGCCATCGCATCTGGAAATCGTACTTCAATACGCTTTTCTTTTTCACTAAATACTCGAGGAATACGAATTCCGGCTGAGCGGTTGCCTTCAGAGTAAACCATTGTCACAGGCGCTTCAAACCCAGGAACTAATCGCTTATAGCTATTGGTTGTTGGATTAGTGAAAGCATTTAACGCCCGCGCATGTTTTATAATTCCACCAATATAATAAAGTGCTGTCTCAGAAAGCCCAGCATATTCATCGCCAGCAAATATGTTTTTACCTTCTTTCGAAAGAGATTGATGACAATGCAATCCACTACCATTATCCCCTACTAATGGCTTAGGCATGAAGGTGACTGTTTTATTATGTGCATTAGCAACATTTTGAATGACATATTTAAATATTAATTGCTCGTCACATTTATGTAACAATGTACTATACCGTGTTGTTATTTCATTTTGGCCACAAGTAGCAACCTCATGATGATGAACTTCCGGAATAAGTCCCATATTCATAAGTGCTGTGCACATTGTACCCCGTAAATCATGGAATGAATCCACTGGAGGCACAGGAAAATATCCACCTTTAATACGTGGACGATGTCCCATGTTTCCGGATTCCATTACCGTGCCTGTATTCCAATTTGCCTCATCGGAATCAACTTCATAGAAACATCCATTCATTTGAATGTCCCAACGCACATCTTCAAAAATAAAAAACTCAACCTCTTGTCCAAAATGACAAACATCTGCAATCCCACTTTTTGCTAAATATTTTTCAGCTCTTATCGCAACACCTCTTGGATCGCGAGCATAAGGAGCTTGAGTAATGGGGTTATAAACATCACACCGAAGATTTAAGGTAGGTGCCTCACAAAAAATATCTATGATAGCGGTAGAAGCATCAGGAATTAATAATAAATCTGACTCATTAATATCTTGCCACCCACAAAGTGAAGATCCATCAAAAGCTTTACCATACAGAAAAAAATTATCATCAATTTTATTTTGTGGCAAAGTAACATGATGCTCTTTACCACGCAGATCAGTGAAACGTAAATCAACAAATTCCACTCCATGGTCTTCAATCAGCTTGCTGACTTGTTCTTTGCCAGCTTCATCAGGATAATGAGCTTTAGCTAATTTTGCTGCTTTTTTTTCGGTCATTTCCTTTATTTCAATACTCATAGTAGGTGCCTCTGTTTTAACAATTGTCGTATTCTATCTGAATATCCCTGCTTATTCGCAAGTTATTTTTTTTGCGATTTTATAAAACAAATACTAACAATTTGGGAATAAATTCATTATGATTCATATCCCCCTATGAAAATAAATTTTTACTGCTGAAATATAATAAAGATAAAAAAACAGGTAGAATTCTATACGCAGAAGTACACTAGGAAGCTGTACTAGCAAAATTTTTATTAAAAAGACAATGTTTGAATAGATGCTGCTTGAAAATAATCTTTTATAAATGCAACTGCATCATGTTCATTAAAATTCTTACACGTGTACAGTATGATAGAGAAAAACATCTCTTTAGACCAAATAGAAATCGAGATCCCTGAATCAATTAAAGGCAAAAACGCATCAAATCCCTGATTTTCTTCCTT
>JAHCAO010000039.1 GCA_019634835.1 Gammaproteobacteria bacterium | reverse complement strand
CCAAAATTCCTAAAAATTCTATTTAACTCGGCCTAATGTTCTACCGAGGAACAATTGATTAAAAATATACCATTTACTCCGGCTAATTTTACGACATAGCGAACTCTAGCTATTGTATTGCCTGTGCTCTTTGTCTATAATGTCCACAAATTATACAATTCAAAATGAGATGTGCCGATGGAATCCAGAAAAAACGATGAGCAACAGAATCTAAGTAGCTTGCCGGATGAAGTATTATTAAGAATAGCTACATTATCAGGTGCTTCGGGCTTTTATAATCTTGTTAGAACATCCAAGGGAATGTCATCCTTATGCCTTTTCAAAAAAGAGTATCAACAAACCTTAGAGCTATTGAGAAAACTCTTAAGTCATGGGGCACTGGGTGAATTGGAAGCTGCAGAAAAAATATGGCGAGAACACCCTGATTTATTAACTCTCCGCGGCACTGTTTTTTTATCCTCCGAATCGTTGCTATACAGAATTCCGTTTGCTCAAAATCCTGGCCGTCCTAAATATGTTAATCGTACTTTCTGGCAAATTCTTATCATGAATGAAGAATATGAGGAAGCAGAAGAAGCTGGCAAGCTCATGACAGCCGAAGAAAAGCAAAAACAATTTGCTGAAATTTTTCCCGATGGAAAAATGATTAAATACGATTGGGATTCGGAAGAAGCTAAAAAGTTATTGCAAGCGGTTTTTGATGCGATTACTGATGATGATACCATTACTTGGAATAATGAAACGCAATCATTTGAAATGAGTGATACAACAAGACAAAAACTGCATGCACTGTATCAATACGCAAAACCCAAATCGGAACATGAAATCGGATTGGTGTTTCCTGCTGATTTTTATCTAGCAGCGCTGACGATGTATGACAATCATGCTGATAAGAAATTTGGAAATAAATGGAATAAGTATTCACTTTGGAGCGTATGCGTTGAAGAATGGTTGGCGGGGTGTCTAGGGACAGGTTTCTTACGTTCACATTCACAAGGTATCGGTAATAAATCGCATCGTAGCGGTTGTGTTTTAGCGGATGGTTCTTCCTATTTTCGGCGTCATGTTGATTCTATTCCGGGGGTTCATTTCTTCGTTGGATATTATGGCACAGTGATGTGTGGCGGTGTGGAGGAACGGGCTATCGCGGCGTTTTTTCGAAATTTATGTCAAGCAAAAACGAGAGCAAGGACAGAATTTATGCGGCAATATGTGCTCGCTGAGAAATCGACATGCCTAGTTTGTTGAAATAGCCATGCAATAAGGCACCGGCGTGCGCGACAGGATAAATGTCCCAGCACGCCTCAACAAACCAGATAATGAGTTCTTGATAAGTCCATGATTCAATCGTTTTTACCCACCAAAGTAAGAATTGGTGCAGATAGCGTCTGGTCTGTTTGGTAGAAAGTCCAATAGCGACCATTTGCTGTACATGCATTCTTGCTTTACGCAATGTGCGCGCATGAGGAACAAGGCGGATGATCGCCTCATTCTGTTCAGATGTTGTTGCTACCCCCCCCCACCATATTGTCTAAATAGCGACCATCATTTGCGTAAATAACTTTGGCGTTATTCTCCGGTTGCGTCGAAGAATAGGATACACCCAAATAGTGAAACCATCTTTGATCAAACCCATGCGCGATTTCTTGCGCGACAGGCTTAAATGTCTTTCGTGTAATATCTCCATCATGCGCCGCCGGCAGCGGTTCATTGCGCGTTTGGTTTTACAAAGAATTAATACGTCGTCCTGGAATATAATATAGGTCACATTGGACTCGAGGAATGCGTCGTCAAGTGGCTTGAGATAGAGACCGCTGAAGAATTGTGACAGCGGCCCGCGCAGCGCAATACCATAGTCCGGATTTTTAACTCCACGCGGAGTATCAATGGGGTTTCTGATAACGCGTTCCAACATCGCTATTAATTTGGGGTCGTCGTAATATTTTTTGATGTCGGCAATCAACCTAAAATGCGAGATCGAAGCATAAAAAGAACGTACATCAACCCTTAAAAAATAATTCGGCTTATCATCCTGCAAGACTTGTCGGATGCGTTGCGTCGCATATTGCACACCAGTGGGCCCGAGAAGATGATAGACATTTGGGTTTATCACATGCTTAAACGTTGGCTTCAATTGTTTCAGCAAAATATGTTGAAAAATACGGTCGGACGGGTGCAGATGGTCGACCACTTCATCGGAAAAATAATAACGCTTTAAACAGCGTGGATCATAGTTACCATTCATGAGGGACTGAACACCCTGCGGTAACCATTCATCAATTTCTCGCGCCATAAAATGGATTTCATTATTGTGGTGCGCATGATATTTTTGCTTATGGATTTTCGCGAACAGTTTGTGGCCAATATCCAGCATTTGCGTTATATCCCAGCGCTTCATGCTATTCCTGTTGTTCCATAGCGATAGAATGACAGCCTAACTTTTCCAGTATCGTTTGCATGTGTTTGCGGTCGTGAAAAGGAATACGAAATGAACCCGCTTCATTTTTGTTGATGGTGACTTTCATAGGAAAACTAAACTGCTCTGTTAATTGTTTCTCTATGGGCGACACTAACGTTGATGATTTTCTGGGCAGGACTGGTTTTCCGTTTCTTGTTGTCTGAAGATTTAATTGCATCATCAAGCGTACTCACTGACCACTCTTTCTTGATAGCTTCATAGGCAAACCAGTACTGCTTTGTAAGTGGCAAACCGGCCAATATCTTTCCATGTCCTTCGCTTAAGTGCCCTTGTTTCATCCAGTGTTGTATACGCGCATCAAGATTTAGCAAACGCAACATGTTAGTAACATGCGTCCGACTCATGCCAAGCATGACACCAATTTCATCATGGGTATAATGAAACTCTGATGCCAATCGCCGCATTGCAAGGGCTTCTGCAATCGGATTTAGTGCTTCGCGGCAAGTATTTTCAATGACTGCAATTTGAGCTGCCTGTTCATTGGTATAATTACTCAGCAAACAGAGAACAACGGTTAACCCAATAAGCTTTGCTGCACGATAGCGCCGCTCACCAGCCACGATCTCATAGTGACCCGCCTGTTTAGCCGACAAACGCACGATCAGCGGCTCTAATATGCCAAGTTGTTCAATGGTTGTTGCGAGCGATGCCAAGCTCTCTTCTGAAAAGGTATCGCGTGGCTGATAGGTTCCACTGTGCAACTGATCAATCGCAATATCTTTCAACATCGCTTTGCCAAACAGGGCATGAACCGTTATTGTTTCCATCGTTTTTTCCACATACAGATAAGGATGATCGATGCGGGCCTTACCACAAGGAATCACCACTGTTCTTAACGCTTTTAGCGGGTTATTTACCTTGCCAACATGGCAGCATATACAAGTAATCTTAACGGGCGCTATCTTATGTCAGGGTGCGCGGCGTGTCAGCTCTATTTTGCGGATCATGGGCATGTCTCATGAAAAACGTTTCGAAAAATATCATCGTGTTTTTAACCGCGCCAGATGGAACAGCATCATGGGTGCTAAAATCCTGCTGGGATTATTGCTGCAATTACTGCCATCCTCTTTCCCAATATTAATTGTTGTTGATGATACGATTGAGCGACGCAAAGGAAAAACCATTAAAGCCAAAGGTTGCTATCGCGATGCCTGTCGATCAACCGAGAAAACGGTCATAAAATGCTTTGGATTGAAATGGGTTTGCCTTATGCTGGTCGTTTCGGTGCCATGGTGCCAGCGCCCTTGGGCACTCCCATTTATGACTATCCTTGCGCCTTCTAAAAAAGCGAATGCAGCTCGTGGAAGAAAGCATAACACCAGCATTGACTGGACAATGATTGCCGTACGTCTCATCTCACGCTGGCTCAAGCGTGCCTGGATACTGATTGGCGATGGCGGGTTTGCTTGCATCCATTTAGGCCATGCATGTGTCAAACACAACGTTATGCTGGTTTCGCGTTTGCGGTTAGATGCAGCGCTATATGATTTTGCTCCATCACCCGCCAAAGGACAGCGTGGTCGGCATCGTGAAAAAGGCGAACGATACACTTCATTAAAACAATTAGCCAGTAATGTGACCCAACCTTGGCGCGAAGTGGAGGTCGATTGGTATAGCGGCGAAAAGAAGAAAATCCGCCTGTTATCTGGGATTAATCTCTGGTATTCAGCAGGTGAAAAACCGTTGTCTATCCGCTGGGTATTCGTCATCGATCCAGATAAGGACAATGAGGCCGAAGCATTTTTTAGCACTGATCTATCATTAGTGCCTGAGCAAATCATCAACTGGTTTGTTCTTCGGTGGAACATTAAGGTGACTTTCTTTGAAAGCCGCGCACACCTCGGCATGGAAACACAACGGCAGTGGTCAGATAAAGCTATTGCCAGAACCACCCCATGTCTTATGGCATTATTCTCGTTGGTATGCTTGTTCACGATTGAGATGCTAAAAAATCAAACATTACCTATTTTATCGACCGCATGGTACAACAAAAATTCGGAAGCCACCTTCTCCGACATTCTCGCTTTTATTCGGCGTAGTATCTGGGCTGAAAACTATTTTAACGACTCAAGGTTTGATGGGGAGTATGTGAAAATTAAGCCTGAACAATGGGAAACCTTGCTATATCAGCTCTCGCGAGCGGCGTAATTGGCCAAACTCGAGT
>JAHCAO010000038.1 GCA_019634835.1 Gammaproteobacteria bacterium | reverse complement strand
TTGAGGAGTTTTACAAAAGCCCTCCAAACTGCCTGATGATAAATTAATCAATTTTTCTTCTTAAAATCTGCTTCGCTAACCAACATCCTATCAAGCCAATCGTCGATGTCTATCGCTTCATGCGATGACAAAAATTCATACCTACCTTGAAAATTGACATGCGTCCAAGCAACGGGTGACAAATGTTTTATAAATTTGCTCTTTTCATTTTCGCCATTACGATCACATTCTTCCATCCATCGGTTTAGCATAGATGCATTGTAATAAAGAACAGAATTGGCTAACAGCCTGGCGCATTCATTCCACAACACGATCTGCGTTTCAGTGGTGCCTCTAAAATACCGACCATTGACCCGCTCTATGTGCGGCGCAATTGATGATAAGCCTCACCTCGACATAATGCACCGTGAATGGACTGTCTAAATGACAAATCACAAATGTAAGTGAGGATATGATCAGTCATTAAAACTGCCTTCATTTCCCACAATGCCCGTTTAGTGCGACTGGCAAATTGCTGTGAGCTTAACTTAGTAACAATATTACTCTGCTTTGTTTCACCCATCAATAACGAAGCCAAGACATGCTGAATGTTATCTTCTTCTGATAAAATAAGCCTCTCGTTTAATTTTTTGCTTGGTTTAATAAGGTAATCTTTGAAATGATTGGGGTCTGAAAAACAAATAATGGATTCACTTTTATTGCCAAATGATCTGTAACGAGGTGCATATAATCTGCCGATCAAGTGCAGTAACAAGAAATTAAGTTGGTTGCTACCTTCGGTATCCGTTGAGAAAATATCTGGTTGGATTTCCGATGTGTTATTGTAGATTAAATCGAAAAATAACCTGCTTTCATGCTCATTGGCACCAATAATCATGGTATTAATCGGAATGTGATTGGCAATTAATGAATACGCTACTACTCCTTTATCAAATCCAAAATATTTTTGTGAATGCCGTGCTAATAAATTATCCCATTCAGTAATAAATTTCTGTCCATCCAGGCTCGCATGCAATAGATTAGAATTTAAATTCCAAAAACGAAAAAGAGGTAATTTCGCAATGGCATTACTGATAATATCGTTGGCTGCGCGAATGGTCGCAAGACGTAGGTAATTTTTCTCAGTCATTTGCAGGTTTGAAAAATTCAAATCACATAAGCTAGACATTTTAAAAATGCCCAGATTGGTGCCGTTTGCAATGAGGCAAGCTAAAATCGCCATTTCATCCAGCTGTGATTTTGAATGATAAGGTTTGATGTGCGTGAATTGTCGCAGAAATTGCGTTGCTTCATTGACGTACTGCAAGATACTAATAATGCTGATAGGCGGTAACTTGTCATAAAAAGGATTATTCAGTTCGAGCGTTTTTTTAGTATAGGGAAGCGTCCAGATAGTAGAACCATCTTTGGTCTGTTTAAGTTTAACGTAAGTATTCTCTCTGCTCATGATCGCTTCATTGACTGCAATGATTTTTGCATCCAGTGGTTTTGCTTTTTCTTCTATAAATTGACTGAGCGGCTGGTTTAATAGCGGTTTATTGGCTTTTTTAATGATGGCAGCCTTATTTTTTTCCATTCTGGTAAAAGTTCATCATTGAGTGACTGGTAATTGATGCTGCCGCTTAAAAAGAGGGATCGGTTATTTAGATTAGATAAGTAGCAATTCGGCGGTAGCACTCATACTCATAACGGTCAGTATGAATAGTTTTATTCTGATCATCATAAATGAAATGGCTAATCTTTCTGTTTATAAATTGAATGGGAAATTCATCAAAAGACGTTTCTGATAGTGATTGTTTCTGATGAAAACTTTCGCGCAGGAAATGATAGGCTTTACTTTTGCTAACGCACGCAAGAGCGGCCTGTAAGTATCAGCAAGTTCATCTACAGCTTGCCAAGTAAATTGTGTCTGAGCCAGTTTTTGTTGTTCTTGGCTATCCAATTCATCTGCTACTTGATCAATGCGCTCAGGCAGCAAGATGGTGGTATACACAAATTTTTTGATAGTCTTAAAGGTCTGATTTTCATTGACAGATTTATCTGTGTAAACTCGAATAAGCTTGGCTACCAGTTTATTCTTTTCATCTGGTGATAAAGAATGAATCAATAATAATGCTTCGGCTTCCCTTGTCACATCAACATGATATTGATTTGCCGTATAAATAAACATGGTTGCAAGATTGTCTAACATACGTTGGCACCGATGAGAAATGAAACAAAGTAACCACAGGCATGTTTGATCCTGATTGATATGACTCATTGACCATACAGTATGATGTTCCACAAGGTTTGCGTAATACTCGATACCGTTTTTCGAAATTTGAAGCTCAGGCAATAAACGTTTGGAAATTTGATACAAAGGTTGGTATCGTTCGTAGTACTCGATCTCTTGACGAATAGCTGTTGGTTTAAAGTTTCTTGGTTGTTGTTTTAGTAAGGTAACCGCATAGAAATTTTCTTCCTGACTAAGCAACTCTAACAATTTTGTTCGGTCAGATTCCAGGAGATGCTCTTTAAAAATTTGACTAACTCTTTTTTGTTCCGACATTAACACATTGGAAATAATCTTTTGAAACGTACTGTACCCAGGTCGGGTTATCTTTTTTTGGGTTAATTCGGCCAATAATTCCCGAAAAATAAATACGGGATTAATGGATACTCGGCATATTTTTTCTGCTCTTTCGAATAATATAGGTGTGTGTTGTGCTTGACTAAACATCTTGTAACCCGTCATGCGTAAAACCCATTGTTGATTATTGAGTTTAGCAGCACGACCAATAGCACTTTTATCTAAAGCAGCGGGCGAAAAATAACGCTCCATCACATGATTGACATCGTCTGTGGTCTCTTGCAAGTCAAACGAGAAAAACTGTTGTTTTTTTTAAAGTAGCCTAGTCGAATAATGGCATCCACTTTCGCTGCGATGGATATTCTGGATACCAAAATTTTTTGTTCCTCTTGGTTTAATTCAAATAACCTGGTTCTTTCATCATCGGTTAATTGTGGATGTGAAAATAAATCATCAATCTCAGGCGGTGTTAAAATATGCAGTCTCTTTGTTTTAGAAAGAGCATCTAATGGTAATAACTCTGGCATATTGGTTCGTTATTCTTCTGGTTTTGATTTGTCTTTATAAGGCAATTTCTGGAGTATTTGTCCTGCTGCATTTTCTTCAAAGCGCTGGGCGGCTTCAATGTATTCCATCACGGTACCGACCTGTTTCCAGCGCCCTTGCCGCATAATCGCAGGCAGTGAAACGCCGTCGCGGCTAGCGGTTGTCGCAAGTCCCCGTCGCATGCTGTGGCTGCTAAAATCCATTGCATTTTCGATGCTTGCTTCATATGCACGGTTTTTCAAAATTTCATTAACGGAATCTGCTGTTATGTTTAAATCGCTTAGCTTGTTACCCCGATGAATGCGCCGGAAAGCAAAACCCTCGTCAATACCTGCTTTCTCTAGCCAGGTTTTTAACGCACGCACCGCACAGAGTTCATTATTACCATTTGGGATAACACAATACTGACCTTGATTGGATGGATCGGTTTTTGATTTCGGGATCAATATTTCTATCCCAGCGGGTTGCCAATTGATGTCCTCCATACGAATCGCGACCAATTCACTACGGCGAAAAGCGCCTAAGAAGCCAACTTGCAGGAGTGCACTATCACGGAAATCCGCAAGGGTAGATTGAGCTGCCAAATAATCAGTAATCTGAATTAAATGCTCTGGCAATAACGGTGGCGCCTTGTCCTTGGGTTTGCCATGGATGCGTGTGATGCCGATTAATGTTTTACTCACGATGGGCGCTTCTGTAGGATCAGCAAGGCGTTGGTAGCGGTGCCATTGCTTGATGGCCGTAATACGGCGGGACAACGTTCTTGGGTTAAGTGTCTCAGCGAAAGCATGTAAATAACGAAGAACAGCATCGGTCGTTGTCGGTAATTGACCGCCCCAGCTTTCAAAATGACGGATATCCGCTTGATAGGCCCGTCGTGTATTGTCACTAGTCGCTGCTATTTGGTAGCGATTGCTCAAAGGAATCGTGTTATTTGATGGTGGGACTATCGATTCGACGACAAGCCCATTATCCAGCTCGTCCTTTAGGTAATTTATAGCCATTTGGTGACTCCATTCAAAAATAAGCTAACAAGCTGAGCATTTCGTGCATTTTACAATAATGATTTTGAAATACCATGAAATTAGACCCGATAAATCGCCTTATCAGAGAGAATTTTTCGGAAAAAACTACTCGAAAAATTTATCCATCCACGTTATATTTCGTGTAATGAAACATGGTATGGAAAAATAGGAGATTCAATCTAATGGCAAGACCAGGGGTCACTTATCTTGATGTAGCCAATGCAGCGCAACAGTTAGTTGCTGCAGGAAGAACACCTACTATAGAATCCATACGAATTGTCTTAGGTACTGGTAGCAACTCTACTTTAGGCTTGCATCTGAAAACTTGGAAATCAAAACAGGATCAAATTCAACAAATCGCTACAAAAGAAAATATCCCTGAAGAGTTAATTTCAGCGCTCAAAGGCGTATGGGAGCGCGTCATGAATCAATCTGAAGATAAAATTCAGTTGATCCATCAAGAAACCCAACAAGAATTAATGCAACTAAGACAGGAAGTTTTGCGTCTGCAAAAAGACAATGCCATTTCACAACAACAGTACCATCAGATAAAACAGGAACGAGATAGTTTCTCTCAGGAAAAATCAGTGATTGGGCAGTTACTCACTAGTTCTAAAATCGAAATCACTGCTTTAACGGAAAAACATATTGGACTTGAACAACAAAATCAACAAAAACAAGAACGCATCGATGAATTACGCCAGCAAAATCAACAAATACAAGCTAATCTTGAGCATTATCGCAATGCATC
>JAHCAO010000037.1 GCA_019634835.1 Gammaproteobacteria bacterium | reverse complement strand
TCTTTGGCCAAGTGATATCGCGTTACACGTAGGTTATTTTATGGCCTATAATGTAGATAAATGACACACACAGAGGCAAATTTCATGAAAGATCGTTTTCGACAATGGTTTTCAGGGGAGTGTGCTTTTGTTCAATATAAAATATTTAATGTTCATGATGTTGATCATCGTGAAATAGTGAGGTGGTTGTTTTCACTATATTACAATTTCATATTATTTCTTAAAGAAAACGATGTCAAAGCGAATGATCAGCTAATTACAGATGCATTAGATACATATATACGAAATGCGCTCTCAGAAAAAAAGACTATACAAGAAGTGAAAACTTATATCACAGACATCATTAACAAAAACAAAACTAGTAATTACGGAAAATTCTTTAATATGAAAGGGTTGGAAAAATATGAAGATGCATTGAAGGAACTAGTTAATAAGAATAATCCAGAAAATTTGAACGCAGAGGATTTTGATTATCGTACCCACTTAAATCTCTCCTCGGCACAGGACTATTATCAGGCTAAAAAAAGTCTGATGAAATATTATAATCAAAATTCTCGCGATAAAAACATGGTTCAAGATCTTACGGAAGATATGTTAGTTGATCTTCTTAATAAAAGTAATACATATAAATTTTATTTAAATTTACAGGATAAGGACGTAGTAAAAAAATTAATGAATGATATAAAAAAAGAAGTTAATAATAATCTGAATATTGTTGCAAATATTCAAATAAATAAAATCATTCATGCTATCTACATAGGTTCAACATCAAGAGGTACCTCTCCTGTGCAAAATAGACAAATTGATTTCTGGAACTTAAGCAAAGAATGGGGAAAAAAAGCAAAAAAATCAAAGTATTCTAGTTTTAACAGTGGGTTAGAAAGTGAAAAAAAGTACGGGGGGGCTGATTACATTAAAAAAGGTTTAGAGTATGTGAAAATTAAAATTAAAACAGTTAATGATTTAAATGCGCTATCTGTCTTGGTCGTTCAGAAGATAAAAAATGAAAACCTGATCACCAATAATTTAGATTCGGATAATGTTGTGCAAATTCTCTTATATAAAATAAAAAACGTCACTTTAGATTTAAATAAAGGTGAGAAAAAAAATGTTAGAGCAATTTCGTTGCTGAGTGTTATAGATGGGTACACTGATCTTTGCAAGGATTTAAAAATAGATGAACCATCCGATAAGATAATTGAATTACTTCTCGTGAAAGAACTCCACCAATTAATCACACAAGAATTAATTACAGCGACTCAAGAAAAAAAAATAGAACTTTTATACAGAAGTTGTATTGATTTAATGAGCTTGATGATAGCTTTACGACTAGGAAGTAATGACAATCAAGTCAATTTTATTAATGATCAGAGTATTATTTTTCCAGACATGATTAATAATTCAGAGTTGAAAAAAAACACAAGTAAAATTCTCGTAGGAAAAAGTGGGCAGCATGCTTTAAATGAAGGATTAAAGATACTTGGTTGTGCTGAATTACATGAGTTTTCACTTAACAAGAACTTTGAGAATTATTTGCCTGGATTTCATTTAAAATCAGTATTAAGTCAGAATAAAAAAGAAGATAGAGATAGAGATATTGCTGTTTATTTTCAAGTAGGTGGCCAGAGAGATATTTATGATCTCGCTTTGATGTCATCTTTACCAAATCAAAATCCAAACAACGCGAAAAAATATACAATTTACCTATCTGATGATGGGAAATTTATTGTCCGCGATTTTTTAACTCCAAGCCTTATACATAAAGGCCAATTGGACAAAAATTTTGATCTAAGTGATCTAAAAAATAAACTCAACGATTCAGAATTTAGATATAGCATATTGAAGTTTACAGCAAAAGCAGATTACACCCAGGAAAGTTGTGCAAGAAAGGCAGGAAATAAAGATCAAGTTGCCTGTGTTGGACGGATATCAGAAACGATATTTGATATCGATCAATATCAAATGAACCAATTGAATAATGATGTAATGCAATGGTGTCAAAATGATTCTGGTAAGCCAAAAGTACTGTGTGTTGATATAACAATTACAAAACCTAATGATGAATTAATTGATTGGATGCAATCACCTGACATAAGAAAATTAATTACAGAAAAAAAATTGGATATTTTAGTTTGGCAAAGTGAGCAGAAACAACATAGTTTGGGGACAGGTAAGTTTTCTGCAGGATCAGTCTATTTAATTTCAGGTGATGAAGCAAAAATTAATATTTTTAATAATCAAGCTAATAAATCCCACGAAATAGCGCCTGATAGTAATCTCTCTACTTTCTTCAGACACTATTCCACACACGCAATGCTTGAAGTGGTGAAACAACAAACCGAATCTGCCAAATTTATTGCTGATCAACTCAATACAGAATTAGAGAAACAGGGTTTAAAGGCCGTAGCGAATGGCCCTTTTGTCATCATATTAACAAAGGATCAAAATAAAGATTTGACATATTCATTATGGGATGTATGGCCGCAATCCTGGAGCTTTGGTTTTAGCCAAACTACAATAACTAATTGGGACAATAATTCAATTAGAATATCCATTGGTTTAGAATCCCAACACACATTGGAACAGGAGGTGTCAGAGGTAATTTCTAAGATCAGGTCTAATTCAGGCTTGAAACCCAATAGCTAACCGTGGTTCTAAAAGCCTGTTCAAAGTCTTTGAGTTAATGGCATAATGTTCAAAAAATATCCTATCATAGGTTGACGTTCCGTTAGCAGCCCCCCGATATTGCACAAAAGATTTTTCTCACTAAATTTTAAAGAGCAATTACTTTACTTGGTAATGGTAAGTATTCGGTTCTGACGCCCTAAAATTTCCATTGACTCAATTAAGTGCCCACATTGCTATTATATTCGGTTAAGAAAATTGATATATTGCCCCGCTTTTAGGAAAACAATACTTAGGAGCGGCAGTGATAAACGATTTTGGGAGCCCCTTGCAAGAAATTATTAAGAAATTTTGCGTAAATTATGATAGTAAATGGCAAATTAGAAAACGAGTTATCGATACTCATTTATTGGTTCTTTTTATTTTTAAAGTTGTGTTGAGCAAGAATCAGCAAGGTTACAAAAGCTTATTACATGAGCTTTGGGAAAAACCAGCATTGTCTACCTATCAAAGATATCCCGTTTCAGCTTCTTCGCTGTGCGAAGCGAGGCAAAAATTACCTGAAGATATATTTGTCGATTTAAACAAAACGATATTACAGAATCACGAGAATACGGTAGCTTTACCAAAGTGGTTTGGTCATCGTGTTTTTGCAGCAGATGGTTCAAAAATTAATTTGCCACATGACCTATTATTAGCAGGTTATAAAGCACCGAATAAAGGTCAATATTATCCTCAAGGATTAATGAGCACTCTATATCACTTAGGGAGTGGTTTTATCTATGATTGTCTATTGAGTTGAAATAAAAGTGAAAGACATTGCATCATCAATCAAATGAATACACTATTACCAGAAGATGTATTAGTGCTTGATCGTGGATATTTTAGCTACTTAATACTGTATCAAGCGATAGAGAAAGGAATTCATTTAATATGTCGATTACAGTTTGGAACAATGAATGAAGAGGTGAAAGCATTTTTTGACAGTGCTTTAAATGATACTGTTATTAAATATTATCCTTCAGCTGCTGTGAAAACTGAGATTAAACAGCAAGGTTATCATCTAAATTACAGAGCAATAGACTTGCGCCTGATTAAGTACCAAATTGGTGATGAAAAATATATTTGTGCGACAACACTAATTGGTGAGCGGTATCCACTTAATGAATTTTCTAAGGTTTACCATGGTCGCTGGGGAATAGAAGAGCTTTATAAAATTTCAAAAGAATTTATCAATATTGAAGATTTTCATAGTAAAACTGAGAGAGGCGTCAAACAAGAATTATATGCTCATGCTTTGTTAATTAATATTGCTAGGATATTTGAATTAGAAGCCAATAATCAACTGCCACCTTCATTAACATCAAATCTTGATCAAGAAAAGAGTGTTATAAAAGAAAATTATTGGCGAGATTTTTTTGGTAAGACACAAATGGTAAAAATTAATTTTAAGAATGGCTTACTGGTTATTGGTAGACATATAGAAGAGATAGTGATGACAATTGAACAGCAAAAAAATAATTGGATGGATAGAATATTAACTTGCATTTCGTTCATACGTCAGAAAATAAGACCTGGTCGTCATTATCCAAGGCAATCGAGAAAGCCATATACTAGATGGCAAAGTAGCAATGCTTCTAAAAAGACTGTAAGTGTAGGAGCTTAACCGAATGCCATTGCAGCGCAAGAACCCCCAAAAGTGCTAATCTAAGCTAGTCTGGTGATCCTATCCACCTGACTATACTGAATTTTCCCTTCATCGTTAGTATCATGCTGGTCTTTCCCTTTTCTTTCATCATCTTTTTTGGCATAATAGAGCAATTATTACACATAATGAAAGATGATGAACAGAATGAGCACTAATAGACCATTAAGTAACAAAACTGATAATAACAGTCATCATGAAGACACTTTATTTCGATTATCTAATTTGCCAAAAGAGATAAGACAAGAAGAATTATATGTCCGTTCGCCGCTAAGTGCGCTCGGCTTGCTTGCACAAACATCGAGCGAATATGAGAAAGATACAGCTTATTTACGATTGTTGCCAGCGGCTATCCATGCGGTACCAGAATTTTTGGATGCTAAAGAAAATGCGACAGCATTGGCATCGATTGCCATATTGAAAAAACATCCTGAGTTATTGTTTATAAAAAAGAAGGTGACAGATCACTATGGTCGAGAGATTTGGGCATCTCCTTATCAAATTTTCCTTGGCGCAGGCGATATCTGGGCATTAAGACAAATACAAAAAGACATTCTTCCCCTCATTGAAAATGGGGAAGTGCAAGCGGAAGCTCAATTCAAAGAACAGTTTCCCAACTGTCCATGGCCACTACCTGAGAACTTCAGTGAAGAAATGC
>JAHCAO010000036.1 GCA_019634835.1 Gammaproteobacteria bacterium | reverse complement strand
GCTTCGGTAAACAAATCTCTTGTCCCTGGCAATGGAAACAATCTGTGTTGTTTGCCATAACGTTTTGCTTCTTTACGTTCTTTTATTAATGTTTCTGCTTCTATTTCCTGTCGATGAAATTTTCTCATTAAAATATGTTTCAATTCATCGACGGTATATTTTTTAAGTTCTACGGTCATGAGACGGTTTTCCAGTGCTGGCGACAACAATTCTCTATTCTTAAAGGAAATCGGATTTTGCGTGCCCAGAATACAAAAGCCTGGTTTTTCTGGAGGATTTTTTTTAGGATCAATCCCTGATAGTAAATCATTTAAGAGTTTTTCGTCAGTTAAACTATTAAATTCATCGATAAGCACCACATCGCCATGATGGAAAGCTTCTAGCAATTTTTGCCGAGCTTCCTCTGGTTTTCCCAGTTGAATAATCACCGGCTCAATTCCTAACGCTTTCAGCATCGCATAACATAAGCGCGTCTTACCAAGTCCAGGTTTTCCTTCAATCAAAAATCCATTTACTCCATGCTCTTGCTTAATATCCGATCCTTCTTTCATTCTTTCTTCGCGGAGCCTCAGCATGCCGAGTAAGATCAATGCTATTTTTCGGCGTGAAGGCGTCCATTCATAATCGCCTTCACCAAGATCAGGCATTAATTTCGTTAATGCCTCTTTCATTGGTTGCCCTGTTGTTTTCCAAACCGTACCCTCTTTGATAGCCTTTCGAAGTTTTTTAGATTTTGATTTGTCGATATTTAATGTTTTTAACTCATTCAGTATCGCATAATAGATTAATACTACTTCTGGTACATCGAATATATTATTTTTTTTAAACTGTTCCTTGATAGCATATGCCGTTAAGCATATATTTTTGGCGTTACGTGGCGTAATCGTTAAGCCATCTCGCTGTGCCTCACAATAATATTTTTGGATCAATTCTCCTGCTTGTTGACTGTCCGCGAATTTTTTTAATAGTGGTTCGATAATCTCCAAAATTGGTTTCCCTCTAAATTCTTTGTAGTAGGGAAATCGCCGCAATAAATCAGCTTGGAAACGACCACCATACCGATCTGGATTGCCAGCAAAGACCACTTTGTGATTTTCGCTTAATGTATACTTGTTACCATTTAACCAAATAACGCGTTCACCTTTTGCTAAATTGTCGAAGAAGAAATAATCTTCCTTAGAAATATTCGCCTCATCAATAAATAAAATCGGGTATGTAGCGGTAGACTGTGTCCACTCCTTTACATCATGATATATTTTGACACCGCTTTCGAGTTCAGACAGTCGATGCTCCATCAAATAGCTTTTTCCAGCTCCTGATTCGCTGACAAGAAAAACAAATGGTTTATCTTTTAATTCATCCAGAAGCTCTTGAGGCTCGGTCGCATGAGTCGCGCTGCTGGTGCTGTCAGCGGTGGAAGTAACCGATAGTTTGCCAACAGATAATAACAGATGGTTGATCAAGTTACTCACCCACTTCTCCACCTCTCCTTCTGCTTGATTGGCAGGAAAATGTAAAAAATGGCTGTGGCAAGGTTTAATTTTTAATTCACTATATATTGTTCTTAATTTATCTTGATACGCTGCAGGTAGTTTTTGTAAGTCAATTTCAGGATCGTAATGTCTCGTCTCATGAGTGATCTCAATAAACGGCGAAGGACTATCGCTGATGATAGTGATCTTGCCACGAATTTCATGATATTCACCATTAACAATCAAAAACGGTGGATCAACAAATAACGCTTCTAACTTTTGTACAAGTTCTTTTGAAAAATTTCCTTTCAAGATCACCGGGGTTCCTGCTTTGATGGCGCGAAGCAAATCGGTTTCTTGCCCAATAAATTGACCCTCTGTATTTCGTTTCACCTGGAAAAACAGTGAGTCAAAACGAGTATGGGGGCTGATGGGAATGGTTTCCGATAAATTATCAGCTGCTTTTACTTGATCAACGACATCATCCAAATCATTCGTCACAACAATCCGAATCTGTTTTACAGGACTTAAACGCGCTGAATCGAAGTGTGATGTTAATCCAGGGGGTAAGGTGACATTCGGGCTCAGTTGAAATCGAAGTTGGACATGACATTTATTTGCTTCTTTAAGTAGCTTATACCATTTTATTTCGCTCAAGTTATCCGTTATTCTTAGTAATAGAGATCCATGGGCATGCGTTTTTAACAACCCCTCTGCAGAGCGAACACCAGTTGAGTCCGTTCGTAACCCGGAAAAAAATGACGTGTAAGTAGCATTGTTAAGAACACACAGCGTTTCTTTCTTCGATGAAGATGTTGCATCTCCACTCGGTTGCAGCAGTGAGGTTAAGTCAATTTTCGGCGTTTTAAAATGAAGCTTAAATCCATCAGGCAGCTGATGAAATTCGCCATTATAAAAAAAACGTCCGGTGTGTTGCACTTCTCTAATAAACCAACAAAATTCGTCATTTTCCCAGGGAGCATTGTGTATAGTTAACGATAATGGTGTGCCATGTTTCGCCGCATTAACCAGTAGCCCAAAATTGATTTCCACTGCTTTTCCATGAATAGAAATCAGTCCAAGCAATTCACGTTTCCAATCCTGTGGCATCACTAAGACAATATCGTTATCACCTATCACCGCTTCAGGTTGCCGTGGGATAGACGGTGGCGTGTCGATGGGCGATTGACTCATTGCCTCGATTCGCGTATAAAAATCATCTCCCATGTTATTAGCCGATTTAGCATCCATGACCGCGACAATACGAACATTATCTGGAACCGGTAACCCACTTAAGTGACGTTTTTCATTTTCAAGGATGCTATTCAAACTCGTATGCTTTGCTTTATGATCTGACCAATTGATAAACCAGGTAAAGTGTTGATCGGGATTCGCGTGAGCCTGTTTCAGAAAGAGCGCAACTGGACTGTCCACCTTAGCATCTGAACCCTTTTCTATTTTATTCACCTGTAGTGACAATGTATCCAGATGAGAGGTAAAAAAACAATTCGCCCTTTCCGCTTCTGGCAACTTCAACAAACCTTCATGCAATCCAGCGATGGATGATTGGGTTTGGGTGACCAACAGTTGTCGTTTAGGTCGGCTATCCGCTGCACTTAACTCACGAATTAATGAAGGGCTATGCTTCGCATGTAGCGGATGACGGTTCCAGGTTTGAAATCGATTGTCTGGTGGCAGGGAAATGTCGTTGATTATAGATCGGGGTGGCGTTTTGCGGCTGACAGGTTTGGAAATAGTTTCCTGAGATAAGTCATCAATTTTAATATGGGCCGGTGCACCTCCCAAATTAAAGGTTTTCTTCACTGATCCCGTTGCACTATTCACGGTAACGAAAGCATGGAGATCATTTGTCACCATACAGGCTTGAAGCCCTAACTCGCCAGCCAATGCTACAAATAATTGGGCTCGATGACGACAAGCGCCCGCCCGGATTTCAATTATGTGATTCAATACAGCATAACCAGGAGCGAGCACATCATCAGCAGATGATTCAGGAAAATAACAAAACTGGCGCAAGGCTTCTATGCGCTCTTCGGCATTTAACTTCAGCAGTGCTTGATAAGCGTCATTCCGTACTAATTTTCCCGATGGATTAAATTTCAACTTACTAATCAAGATCATCCCGTACAGGATATGACCTGAATCAAAATGAGTAGGCACACTGAATTCTGCTCGTGAACGCACAGTGTAATGAATAGTCAGGTCAATTTTCTTTCCTGTAGTAAAGCGGAAATAAGTATAGCCGGATTGAGCATCCTTATAAAATTCAACATCTCGTTCTGGATGACAACCAAAGTCAACCAGCTCATCTTGTGTTGATAGTGCAGGTAATTGATGCCACACATGTGGAGGCAGATTTTTATATTCCTTTTGTGCATAAAAATCAGTGACATTGCTGTCAACAAATTGCTGATACAGTTGAGAGGGATCAACCCGATGAGGTTCCATTTTCGTGAGATGATTTTTACTAGGTTGATAAGCATGCCATGGACTGTCTGCATCCTCAGAGTGATACTCATAGGCCTGCAAATGATAGTTATTTACGAGAGGATCTGGCATGTTTTTTTTCGACTTAAAAATTCTCTTCCCATGCATGATTTGGTGAGGATCGTTGGTAAAGTTCCCGTCCGTCGTAAATTTATTTATATCTTTTTTCTGAATAACATGGCCAATATTATCGACATCGACGTATTGGTATCCGTAGTCTTTAGTGGTTTCAGAAAAAATAATTTGTGGATATTTTATTTTTAAATTCTCCCAATCCTCACTATCGATATCTTTACAACTAAAATTAGAAATAAATATTTCTTTTAAAGAAGGTGACGAGAAAATAATGCCCTCTAATTGTTGAATATCGATAGGTGTATTCTGCAACATTAATTTTTCCAGGCTGGATGGAAGCAAAAGTTGTACCTCTTGAGATAAATCGCAGCTAAGGATGTTTAACTCAGTCAGCTCTGAAAAGTGAGCAAGAAACAGGTTCATGCGAGTAACGATAGTTTGATCGTTGGAATTAGTACTAATAATCAGTGATCTTAGTCTGGGTAAAGAGATGGCATGAATCTGCTCCAAGGTATAAGAACTAAAATCTCCCACATTAAACAAGTGTAGTTGCGGTGCTGATTCAGCGATATTCATCGTTTGTTCTATAGTGAAGTTCGTAGATTTAGCATTTAGAACAATTAAATTTTTTAGGCAATTGCTTGCCAAATTGAGGGAGGAGTTGCCAAGTAATTTGCATCTTTCTAATTTTAAAGTTGTTAATAATGGGGAGGCGTTTAGGAGAGCACCTGTATTCTCAGCTGTCATATCTGTGTAGCTGACATCTAAGTAACGTAATTTACTACGATAGCCGGCTGGCAATTCAAGCTTATTTAAGCTTAACCCTTTACAATCAGGCATAATGAGCCTTTCCAAATTAGGTGCAGCTAATAAAATAGAACGTAAATTTGCGGGTGTAATATCCTGCCTCATATCGGCCAGGTTAAGCTCAGTTAAATGACTCAGTTGGCCTGGATTAAGATTCAGCTTTGAGAAATTGATGTATGATTGATTAATATTAAGCGTTGTTACATGTGGTGCAGCAGAGAGAAGAGCTGATAATTGTATATCTCTTATATTTGAATGCGAGGCATTTATGTGAGTTAAATTTGGCAGATCTGGTAGGCTCTGATCAACATCACTCTGATCGGAATCACTGTCGGAATTAACTCGAACTCGACAGTCGGATAGATTGATACTGGTTAAATCAGATGAAAATTTAAGGAGTTGCCATAGGTTATTTTGCGTAATTTCTCCATAGATGCTCAATTCTTTTATTTTTATAAAAGCGTCAAGCCAAGGTTGGTAATCTGATTTTATTGTATCATCAATGATTCTATCCACCTCACCTGTTAATTCGAGATTTGTTAGTTTTGGAAACCGCTTCAAGATAGAAATCAGTGTGACAGGTTCTTCATTGTGTGGGACGATGACCTCTTCCACCAAGAAATCTATAATATTAGATAATGGTTGCCTTGGCTGATCAAACGTACTCAATTGCCATTTCATATGCAGTGGCACCAATTTTCTTACTTGTGGGCAGGCACGGATGAGATTCGTAGCTTGTTGTTCTGTGAGAGAAGGTTCATATAGTTTCATTATTTTGAGGTGGCTCAATTGATTGGGATTGAGAGTAAACGATGAATCATCAATCACTTCTTCTGAACTATTATGATCCACCGTATTATCAGACGAAAGATCTTCATAACCCAAGGCATGATCTAATTCCAAATTGGATAACTGAAGAGTATGCTTCAATAAATTGTTTAAAAAATGAGGATGCATAGGAGAATTCAGTATATTTAAATTGGTAAGATGAGAGAGTGTATTTGATTCAAATAAATCGATATGGTTACTGTTAGAATCATGCAGATTGGTGCACCTAATAAGCGTTAAATTGGATAGTTGCGGGTAAGCACAAAGAAGTTTGACTAACTGTTGAAGCGTGATAGAAGAATTAAGAATTTCAAGGTGATCAAGTGAAGGATAATGAGTGAGAATTTCATTGATATCATCCAT
>JAHCAO010000035.1 GCA_019634835.1 Gammaproteobacteria bacterium | reverse complement strand
ACCAACCGCCACTTTAAACTATGAAAGTCATGACCTCATCTGGCATAGTGGTTTCATCTTCATCACTGTCTATTTCTGTCTATTTCTAGCACATCTACCGTAATTCCTAGCCGTTTCGTCAAATCTAATGGGAACAACCCATACAGATTGATATGAGAATGAAACAACCTTCGTTGTTACTGCTAAAATTACATTTGTAAACAGTAACTCTTTTGAGACGTTTGCCTGCTTTCATTTTCTTGTTCTTTCTGAATGAATTCTTGAAAAGATTCAAGTGAACCTTGCTGCAATTGGGCAATCATTCTGTCAGAGAATGCGTGGTAATGGATCTTTTTGTTATAAATGAGGGATTCATTTTGTTCATATAGGAATCACATGCAGCAAAAATACGCTCTGGAATAGCACCGTTCCCCTCTGGATCAATTTGTAAATGATTGTATTGATCCGTTTGTATTTTTTGCAATATTGTTGCGAGGTAATGACAAGCATTGAGTTTAGTGACACCATCTTGTTCCGCAATTAACTTAAAAATCTCATAAGCAAATTTTTTCCATACATTGTTATATGCAAGAGCTATTTGGTGATCAATTTTTGCTGCTTCTAATGCTTTTTCTGCATTCATTTTTCCAGGAATAGGGAATGGTGGTGTATGAGATAAAATTTTTACAGTTACTTCAATAGGAAGTTGTCCAAATAAACCATTATTCCTATAATCTTGATAAATCATTGTAGCTGCTTTTTTAGTCTCTTTATCGTTAATTTCAATAAATGTATTCTTAAATACTATATTATTATTCTCTTCTATATTATTTTTAATTTTCTTATTAATAATTTGCATGATAATAATCCTCTATTTTATTTGGATAATCCAGAACTACAGTCGAATGTTGTGTACGCAACCATTCGTTTTGAACACTTGTCGCCTGATCGCACGTTAATTCACAATTCGCCCAAGATGAGAAGGAAGCATAAGGTTAAAGGTTCTGTCGCAAATTTTCTTTTTCCTTGTAAAATTCCAAGATGTTATTTCCTTTGGGCGCAACTATGCTGCTAATGCATAAAACTGCTCAAATGCTGTTGAATTCTTTGAATTAATATGCTGACCTTTCTTAAGCATTCGACATAACTCAATCCCAGCTAAAGTTGCATCCGCCGAATGAAATGCTTTAAATCCCATCATCGGTTTTACAATTCGTTTAATACCACGATGGTCTTGCTCAACTATATTGTTAAGATATTTTATCTGACGAATTTGAATTGACATAAATGTACATCCTAATAATGCTAATACGGTTAATTGTAAATTGATGGCATCAATTCCAGCTTTGTTAGCACCACTTTTATCAATCGTAATTTTTCCTGGTAAGCCACTCGAGCCGTTTGCCTTTGTCAGCAGCTTCATCACGATGTTTTGATAACATGAAATCAACCGTGTTACCTTCTTTATCTACAGCATGGTACAAATAATTCCACACACCTTTAATCTTTATGTACGTCTCATCCATTCGCCAACTTCTGCCAGTTATTTTCTTGTGGCTTTTTCTGAACTCCTCCTCTAATAATGGAGCGTATTCAATGACCCAACGATTAAGTGTCGAATGATCTACTTTGATTCCACGCTCTAGCATCATTTCTTCAATATCACGATAGCTCAATGAATAAGAGAGATACAACGAACTACCAATAAAATAACATCTTTCATGAAATGCTTGCCTTTAAAGCTGAGCACAGATTAAGCTCCGTCTAGTATTTTAGGTGGCTGATTTTAGCAAGTTACCTTCAAATTTGCGACAGAACCCGATTAAACCAAGTCAGTAGGATACGTTTGCTCTTATGGATAAACCCTTTCACACGTTTATGGTTTTATCTGTAAATCAACTAACAATAGAGACTTTACATCAGTCTGATTTAGATGAAATCGTTTCGGCGTTTGAAAAAATTAAATGGCACAAACCAAAAGATATTTACGAAGCTTACCTGAAAGAACAAGCATCGGGCCATCGTTCTGTTCTGATTGTTAGAGAGGATGGGAAATTTTGCGGTTATGTCACATTGAAATTGGTATCAGACTATCCATTTTTTGCAGAAAGAAATATTCCTGAAATCGCCGACTTGAATGTTTTGCCACAGTATCAAAAGAAAGGTATTGGAACTACATTGATTCGGGCTTGCGAGGATTTAACAAAAGGCAGTGGGAAAAAAATGATTGGTTTGAGTGTAGGATTGACTGCGGATTATGGCAATGCTCAGCGGCTGTATATTCATTTAGGATATATACCGGATGGCTAGGGTATTCATTATAAATGTCAGGCCATCAAATATTCTGACACACCATCAGCACCTTTATTCCATGTTGCTCTGCTTTCTGTCCAGGCTGTTAAGATGTCTGTCATAGTGATGCTCCACACAAAGTTTCCTTCTAGTGAATTACCACAATGAGCAACGGTATCAGTTTCCAAAAAACCAGGTTGTGTGATATCCCAGTTATCTGTCTTAATGAGGATTTGATTTTTGAGTAAGCGACCGGGTTTCGTGCCACACAATCCTTTTGTGGGATATTCAACACGCACATGTTTCAATAATCGATCTATGGTGGGTGGACTAATTGCGTAAAGTTGCCCGCGAATAATGTCGTCTAAATCACCGTTTTCTTTTTCATAGAAAGATAGCCATTCGCGAATAGCCACTTTTAATTTTTTACTGCACATTTGATCGGTAGCTAACCAGATTGCTTTTAATGGAACGAGAATTTTATCTGGATCATACCAAGGCTTTCGTCCAGGCTTAGCGCGTCGTTTTTGCGGACGTTTATTTAAAATCCTGATGGCATATTTGCGATTATAGCCGCATATGGCGCAGAATTCATCTAAAATTTTGGCCTTTTCGGCACGACTGGATTTCTTATAGCGACTTCTAATAGCTTGTAAATAGGCTCTTTTTTCGTCTCGACTCATGATGGCAACCCTCAAATCCCCGGTTACCTTTAATATGAGTCAACGATTCGTTTTTTAATGAGCTTCGGTTACTTTTAATTTAAGTCAATTCGCGTAAAAGTTTCGTTCTATCCACAGTTGTGAGAGTATTAAAAGGATGGAGAAATTAGTATTTTCTTACAGAGATTTTCTTATTGCGAACTTTTTAAACTTATGTCAGTTGTTTTGCTTTTATCAATTGCTTCCTGAATCAATGTCGAAAGTTTGCTTGATAAGAAACCACTCGGATTTTTTAAATTCTGAAAAAATGGCAATGGAATAGCTGAGATAACCTCTGAGGTAAAAAAAAGCGCTCCTTCTTTTTTATGTGCCTCAGTAACTTGGTGACAAAGCCTGCTTGCATTTTTTTCAAGAATACCAAAGCTACTGTTTGTATTTTCGGAGTTCATATATAAGTAACATGCCTGACCTACCTGTGAAACTAATTCCCATAAATTATTCAAACGGCCAGGTGTGATGATACCGACCTGTGTTTTATATTCAGAATAAACATTCAGTAAATTGGTACACAATGTAGTAAACGGGGCGGAATCATGGGATTTCTTTAAAAAATTAATACAGGATTGCATACCCTGAATGCAGGCTACTAAATCAAGTTCAGAAATCTTATTTGAATGCAGTTTAATGTTAATATTATGCATTTTTAAATAATGAAAAGTAGGTGAATTTGTTTTACTGATTTTTTCATTCGATTCAATATTCACTTCTTTTGAATCAACGTAGGCAAGACATGATTTAACTGTCTCAAGATTATTTTCTTCAACCGCGTTATTAAGGCAAACAATAATAGCATCATGAGCAAGATCGTTAATGGTTATTTGTGATGTGTTATATTTTTTAACAATCTCTAAAACATCTAAAAAATCCTTGGAATTGCTTTTTTGCGCGATAACAATTAATTCATCTGACGAAAGATTGAATTCAGGAACATTTTCAAAAGCAAATGAAATATTTATTAACGTCGGCTCACTCATTAAGAAAGACTTAATCTTCTCTATTCCAACTTTTTCTTGTAATTTCAATAATTGAGCTTGATCAATGCCTGATTTCGATAACGCAGAGATAAACTGAGTGAGTTGAGCAAAGGTTGAAATCCGATATTGAAAATAATCACTTAATATTTTAGAAAACTGACTGGTGTTAGCATATAATTTTATGCCAGCATAAATGTCATTATCAGATAAGCAAAACAAGTTCATCCGATTAATCATTGACAATGCGTTTAAAAACTTTTCAGCTATTTTTTCATGTCTATCTTTTAACGCCAACAATCTCTGGCGAATGGCTGGCAAATTATTTTGATATTGTATTAAATAGTTATTAACGTATTTAACGAAGTCATTGCTACCCATTATATTATGAACAATAAATTCATCCTGTGGTTTTCGTTTAATAACATGCTCTAGAACAAATAAAAAATCATCGAGATTTAATTTTGTCAAAAAATGAATTAACTCCTCTGGAGAAAAATGGAATTCAGGAACATGGTCAAGAGCAAATATAATATTCATTGACGTCAGATCATTCATTAAAAAATTCTTGATCTTTGCGATCCTATCTTTATTTTTCCATAATCGGGTTTGGTCAATGCCACTTTTTGATAGTTCAGAGATAAATACAATAAGCTGAGTAAATGTTGAAATCTGAGATTGAAAGTAATCACTTAATACATTAGAAAACTGGTTAGTGTTAGAATATAATTCTATGCTGTCACGAATGCCATTATCATGCGCGCAAAACAAGTTCAACTGATTGATCATTGATAATGTATTTAAAAATTGTTCAGCCATGTCTTCATTTGTCTTTTTTAACTCCAGTAATCTATGGCGAATGACTGGCAAATCATTCTGATGTTGTAGTAAATAGTCATTAACGTATTTAGCAAAGTCCCTGCTGCCAATATTGTTTTGGCAGGCAACGATGAAATCAAAAAATGAATCGCCATTCAAAGCAAACAATTCATTTTGGTGAGATTTAAATAAATTATACCCGCTCTGATGAATTACATTTAATGGGCCAATTAAATGTTGGTTAAATAAATGCTGTACATAGACAGGATTTTTTTTAAAGAAATTAAAAATATCAATTTGTTTGAATAAATAATAAAGAAAGCGTTCATTTTTTTTATTAATAGCAACATTGATGGCTGCTCCAATATTATCTGAAAAATCCTCGCGGCGTTCCATTAACTTTTCAATTAAATCAGCATCATAGTTTATTAATGCCTCTTGAATATCAGCATCCTTTTTAGTAATCGAATTAACAGCTCCCTCCAAATTTAAACCAGCCTCTATAAACATTTTCTTCTGATTCTCCAGTATCTCTTCAATGGTATATCTATCCTTAGTATGAAGGCTGCTGTCAAATTCTGTTGATGATGGATGAAAGCCAATTTTTTTCAGTTTTTCTAGAGTTTCACGGTATGATGTTTCAACAGCTTTAGCAAATGTTTCGCTTTTTTTCTCAAAAATAGTGCGCTCTTTACCAACATAAAAAATACTTTTTGTTTTATCTATATTCTCTGTTAACGGTTGCAGGATGGCATGAGTAGCTGCCACAAAACTAGGAATATCTATTCTCAACTCGTCTATCAGTTTTTTTATTCTATCTGGTACTAGATTCTTATATTTGTTTTCAAGTAAACTGAATAACATTTTCCAAGAAGTAGCTCCTGAAAAATCTAGTGATGATGCTCTCTGAGAACTGGTATAATCAACGATGGAAAGTTTGCTTGTATGTTCACTGCTTACGATGCCAATATTTTCACTATGTAAGTCTGTTAATCTAAATAAGGCAGCAAGCAAGATTAACTTTCCGACTGATTTCATATTAATATTTTTATCAAACACAGATAATGAATTATCTGCCCTTTCAAATTTTTTAGTCTTGACTTTATCTTGTTTACTGTAAGTTTGTGATAAACTCCTTGAAACCATCCACACATTATTTTTTTTATCTTTTATGAGATCTACTTGAGGAGACTTAGTTCCAAGAAAATGATGTAGGGTAATATAGGTAAAAAAATCTAAAAGATCTTTCTTACTAAGATCCATTTTTTTTATATAAGCATTGCCTAGCTTAACACCCTTTGTTCTACCTGAGGGTTTTCTTTCGATAATTTCATAGTCAAACGCATCAGTAGTATCTTTTATATCTCTAGCAAACCCAACATAGTGCTCTTCTCTATCTAGAGAATATTTTTTTTCAACAATTGATTCAAAATCTGTCTCAGGAACACTTATTGTTAAGCTGCCACCTTGTTGTTGAGGCTTGAACTTCTGCAAATCATGCATAATTCTATCCACAAACTCCTGGGAGGCTTTTTTATTAATATCAATTTTTAACGTAGAATTGTTAGAATCGAATGACAGCGACTCTACAATTCTCGGATGTAAGTGAGGAGAAATCCTGTATAATAATTCTTTAATTCTGACTTCGTTATTTCCTTTGTTATCTCCTCGGTCTTTTAGGTTCTTAGCAGCCCAAACTGCAAATGGGCTTATCTCTTTATGGGACGTTTCTTCTTCTCTTGGATTCATAAATTCCTCATTTTTTATATTTTAAGAAACTTAAAACCTCTCCTTTAAAGATCAGCAAACTTTATCTTTCTTGATGTAAAATAGGTAGTAGCGTCAATTTAAAAATTTATAAATCAACAGCTTACCTCTCAATTGTAAAATTTTCCCCAATCTGAAAAATACTCAATATAATAATTATAAGCTAAAAAAGATAATAATAGACAAAAAATGACACAAAAAATGAGCGGCTAATGTCGGAACTTTGTCGAGGCTTTGTTGAATAGCTCAAATAAGGATCATTTTTAGCAATATGTTGTACCCAACCAAGAGCTATTAGTTTACCATTTAACCCTATAATGACCCCCGCTTTTTAGACCACACAAATCCTAAATTTTGAGAGATAATAGCCTCCCTGTGGAGGATTGAATGGCTCGGAATAAGAAGTGGTCACCATCAGCTAAATTTGAAATTGCATTATTAGCGATCAAAGGTGAAACAACATTAAATGAAATCTGTAAGCGCTATGAAG
>JAHCAO010000034.1 GCA_019634835.1 Gammaproteobacteria bacterium | reverse complement strand
ACTAGAACAGCGCATTGCTGATCAACAACGTTATGAGCAGCAGTTGAAACAACTAGAGCAAACGATTCAACAAATGAATCAAGAATTGATGAAAATACAGCATGAAAAATCACTCCTTCAACACGAAAATCAGAAATCAACATTTGAAAATGAAAGTTTGAAAAGTCAGCTTGGTAAACTCAATGAAAAGCATGAATTAATCAATTCCCGTTTTAGCGATACCTTTAATGAATTAGCAAAGAAAACGCAGGATCAGCAGCACTGGCAGGATCAATTCAACATATTACAAATAAAAAATGATGAGCAAAATAAATTGTTTGTAGAATTGAAAACTCACTATGCAACATTGCTGCAACAATCCGAAACCATGAAGATAGAAGTTAAGGAATTACGCGAACAGAATAAATTACTAGCGCATGAAAAATGGGAATTAGGACAGGAAAAAGCGCATTTAGAAGGACAGTTGAAATATTTGCAATCTACTATCTAATTTTATTCATCGCACGTTATTTTTAGGAATAAATTGATGCAACAAAGTTGGCCTAATACGAAAATTACCGAATCGTTAAAAATACATTTTCCGATTATCCAAGCTCCGATGGCTGGCGGCGCTACCACACCTGAATTAATAGCAGCGGTATCTAACGCTGGTGGATTAGGTTCTTTAGGTGCAGGCTATATGACGCCATATGAGATTAGAAATACAATCAAACAAGTTCGCGAATTAACTGACAAGCCATTTTGTGTTAATCTTTTCATACCTGAAAGACATCAAGCAACAAACGATCAAATTGAAATATCGAGAAAAATTATTCAAGAAGCATGCCATGAATTAGATATTCATATAAATACTCCCAAACCACCTTATGCTCCATCATTCGAGGAACAAATGAATGTGATTCTTGAAGAAAAATTTCCTGTTTTCAGCTTTACATTTGGTATACCAGATGTAAAGTGGATTGAGGCCTTGAAGAAAAATGGGACGTTATTAATTGGAACAGCAACCTCGGTAGAAGAAGCAATAATACTTGAAAAACATTCTGTTGATGTTGTTGTAGCACAAGGTAGTGAGGCTGGCGGTCATCGAGGCACTTTTATAGGAAAAGCAGAAGAATCATTAACCAACATTTCATTACTTGTGTCACTCATTGACAAACACATTAAAATCCCAGTGATTGCAGCAGGCGCCGTTATGGATGCAAAAGGAATTTATACAGAAATGAGATCAGGCGCTTCTGCTGTTCAAATGGGCACTGCTTTTTTATGTTGTTCTGAATCAGGCATTCATCCACTTTACAAGCAATCACTTTTAAACGCAAAACAGAATACTACCGCATTAACGCGAGCATTTTCAGGGAAATTAGCACGTGGACTCGTTAATAAATTTATAGTAAGAATGAAATCACACGAAGATACTATTCTCGATTACCCAATACAAAATGCATTAACTTCCATAATGCGCAAGGAGGCTGGAAGAAAAAACTTTATTGATTTTATGTCTATGTGGGCAGGAGAAGGTGCACATTTATGTAAAGCATTACCAGCTTCACAATTAATTCAAGAATTAAATGACAAAATGTTAGCATTAATAAACAATCGATGAGGAGTTTCTATGTTTGTTATATTGGTTACTTATAAAAAATCATTAGATGTGGTTGATAAATACCTAACTGATCACGCTCGTTTTTTAGAAAAAGGGTACTAAAATAATTATTTTATTGTCTCAGGGCGAAGGAACCCAAGAATAGGCGGTGTGATTATTCCAAAGCTTCAAGATAGGAAACAATTAGAAGATATAATCAAGAAAGATCCCTTTTATGTTCATGAGATTGCTGATTATGAATTTATTGAATTTACCCCAAGTAAATTCCATTCGGATTTTGCACCATTTGTTGAAGAAATTAATCAATAAAATTAATTGTATATATTTACTTGGAAATGCTCAAATAAAAATCAGGCAGTTTGGAGGGCTTTTGTAAAAATCCCCTATTTTGTGCAACACCAAACGGCAGCTTAATCGCTGCTGGAGAAAAATGTTAGATATCCTTAATGAAAGACGACTCTCTTTATCTCACAAGAAAACCCGTAGGGGCGAGGTCAAGAATGGCTTTCATTTTTTAGGCGTTTATTACGCTCCGACGCAGCCGGAGAGTAACACGACTGTGATACCTGTAAATGATGCGATCATGGTGCCTACACCAGCTGATCAAAATTTGTGTCATGGTGGGGTAAAATGACTTTTCCTCACCAACAGGCCGCTTTACGTATGATTTCACATGCTAGAACTCTACGAAAAGCCCGTGAGCAAGTGAAAAGTATGGTAACCGATGGGGCAGTGCGACACGAAGTCGCCTTAGTGAGTTGTCTCGAATAAGAGACCATCCGTACTGCCGGATGAATCTACGGGCTTGAATAAAGAAGCAGCCCTGACAATGTAACAAAGCATCATATAAAAAAAAGAAATGATGCGGGGAATAAATCGCAAGACGCATTCCCTCCTGGTAGCCATAAACTGGGTAAGTACTAGATAGTGAATATGGCGAAGATATCTGAATCTGCCGTTGAAGACCGTCACGTTCAAGGCAGGGAAAATGGCTAATTCCCTGTGACCAAAATGGTAAGACGGTGGCACAGTGCTGGTCCCTGCGCTGTCGTAGTCATACAACCGTCCGGTCGGAAGCAGGCGCCTAACCTCACATACTCATAAGGTGGAACGTGGAAACCCTGTATGATTTCCCAGGCAAGGGAAGATTTAATCGTAAGATTAATCCGTAATCATGCAGGTTTGGGATGTCGGAAGAAGCAAACGCTACACTGTAATGGTGTAGATACTGGTCAATGTCACCAGATACGAAAGTGTGCCCACGTCCGACTGGTTTTCATTGCAAGATAATTTGTGGAACCGATAGCATGAAGGAAAGCAAATGATAGCAGCGGCAACATCACTGACTGGTGCGCCTTCATCCGCAGCAACATGGACTTCCATTCAGTGGGAAACTGTAGAGGCTCAGGTACATCGGCTACAAATGCGTATTGCAAAGGCAACTCGGGAAGGTCGTCATGGCAAAGTGAAAACATTGCAATGGCTACTCACCCACTCGTTGAATGCAAAGCTACTCGCAGTAAAACGAGTCGTTCAAAACCGAGGTGGTAAAACACCCGGAGTAGATAACATTATCTGGAAAACAGCAACGGAGAAGATGCAAGCAGCTTTATCGCTCACGCGAAGAAGCTATCGACCACAACCACTTAAACGCATATATATTCCAAAAAAGGACGGGCGGCAGAGACCGCTTAGCATTCCGACAATGAAATGCAGAGCGATGCAAGCACTACACTTGCTAGCACTGGAGCCTGTTGCAGAAACCAAAGCTGATAAGAATTCTTACGGTTTTAGGCCAAAACGCAGTGCGGCAGATGCTATTGAGAAATGCTTCAAATCGCTGGGAAAAAGCCGGTCTGCTCAATGGATATTAGAAGGAGATATCAAATCATGCTTTGATAAAATATCGCATGAATGGCTCAGGAATAATATTCCTATGGATAAGGGAATACTGCAAAGATGGTTGGAAGCGGGATACATTGATAAAGGAACACTTCATCAACGATTCGAGGGTACACCGCAGGGAGCACTAATTTCCCCGGCGCTTTTAATTACCACGCTAAGCGGATTGGAGAATACCGTTATGAAAGCGGTTCCAAAACGCAGTAAAGTTCACGTATGTGTGTATGCAGATGACTTTATTATCACTGGCGAAAGTAAGGAATTGCTGGAGAAAACAGTAAAACCTGTAGTTGAAAGTTTTCTTCGCGAAAGAGGTCTAGAACTTTCGCAGACTAAAACAAAAAAAAATCACTCACATCAACGATGGATTCAACTTTCTCGGATTTAATATACGGAAATATACAGGTAAGCTCATTATCAAACCAGCAAAGGAAAGCATTAAAAGCTTGCTTGGCAATATCCGCAGAACAATAAGAAAGAATCGCGCATCAACAACGCTAGAACTGATCCGGCAACTGAATCCAAAAATAAGGGGCTGGGCATATTACTATCGTTTTGCTGTTGCAAGTCGAGCTTTTAAATTTGTAGACGCTAGTATCTTTAAATCACTCTGGCAATGGGTAAAGCGCAGACACACAAACAAGGGTGCGCGATGGAGACGAAAGAAATATTTTCGCTCCACCCGTATCAATGGTTGGACATTCTACGCAAATAATCCATCATCAAAAACAGGGTTGCTTGATCTTGAATACGCGAGAAACGTACACATCAAACGGCACGTTAAAATTAGAGAGGATGCTAATATTTACGATCCTGCCTATGGAAAGTACTTTGAAAATCGTGACAAGAAAAGAAAGATAGTACGGAGTGGCCGGGTTGAGAAGAACGTCGGCCTTAAGAAAATTCGAGCTGTGTGAAGGGAAACTTTCATGCACAGTTCTTAGAGGAGCTGGTTGCAGTAATGTGGCCAGCTTACTCCACTCTCCCCAACATATCAGAAAATACCTTGCTCGATGGGTCCAGTGGTGGAACGAAACAGTAGACGATTGGAGCAAAAGCAAGCTTATACAATGGTTTTGTCGAGCTTGCTTTGATGTGACTCCTGCAGCTTATGCCGCAGAATTATTATTACGCCAGAATATGCAGACAATCACGCATCGGTTCACTTGGTTATGTCCATCGCGACGGTATGTTGACTTCTTTGTGTTCGGCTGCATAATAGCTCCCATAAGCTGTTGCTTTTGTTCTCCATAAGTTTTCCAACACGCGCAACACGAGCACACCCCGGCGTGGCCATGCCGCCCGCGGCCAGGCCAATTTTATTGTACCAATCAAAATAACCAACAGGAGAAGATAAAAAGCAAGACTCTCCATCATAAGGATCGACAAATAGCGTTTTACCTAACTTATCAGCAAACGGGGCTTTATCCGCCGGAATGCCTTTAGGATGACGGCAGAATAAACCATCTCGGCGATCAGGACCTTTGCCCTTTCTTTCATCCTTATTGATATTGACTAAGCCGTTCTTCACGCACTGGCCATCGACAGCTGTTAAGGCCGCCTCCGCTCCTCCTATTACTTCACGGGAAAAGTAAGCAAGCTTAGCACTGTTCCATGGGCTGAAGTGCGCATCATATGTCTTGCTTATCTCCTTCAGAATGCCTAATGGAAAATGCAAGCCCGTTTTGATGATTTCTCCTTCTTTAGGCGCAAAGATTTTACATAGCTCTGCAACCGCTTTTATTGTTTCATCTTTGGTTGCCTGACCATGGGTGCAGGGATCCGCTGTTATCTTTTCAACAATGATCTTTAACTGGGCCTTCACCTGCTCAATCTGCGCTTCATTTCTCTTATCATAGAGCGCTTCTTCGGGCATATTTGGATCAAGTGGCCAGGGACCTTTATAATCAGGAAACTGTGCTTGAAATTCAGCTTTTGTCTGAATTTCGGCTTTTGCACGAGCCTCTGGGTCTTCTATCTTTGCGATGATTTCTTCATGTACTTGCTTTAATGCCCATACATCGCCCGCACCCAACAAAAGTCGATAGGGAGAAGCCTTTATCTTGCGGCCAAAATGATCGGTTACTCTTCCTTCTTTAAACAATAATTCAGGATGTCTTTTCAAAAGTGCAATGGCTGCTAATCTCGATTCGTCTGGGATTTGATAGGATTCAGGTGTAAATGCTAGCCTTATTTTGTCCTTTAGATAAGAATCAGGCGTATAAGACTCAGGTTCTGCATCCACAGCGCTAGACAATAATCGTAAAAAAGCTGTATCCGCCTCATATTGCTTCGATGTTTGCGCAAGCAAACCGAGGACACTAAGCGGTGAACGGAGGTATAGTTCTTCTTGTTTTATGTCTTTCGGGAGAGTGTCTAACAATGATTCTGAATTTGTTCTCGTATCCACAGGTTGTCCTCGCTTATTATGTATAATAATTGCGCTATTATCACAAAAAAGCTTACTAAAGAAAAGGGGCTAGACCAATGCATAACAAGATTTTTTAAAATATCACACAACTTTCAATTTTTTGCTATATTTGTTTTATAAGCACAACATCGCACAACATTAAGAAATTTAAACGAGGATTACCAACATGATGATGCGCCGAGTTAATAATGAGGTTATCCCTCCTCAAACAGTCAATGCATGTTCCTTAATC
The DNA here is from genome assembly GCA_019634835.1 of Gammaproteobacteria bacterium. GTDB lineage: Bacteria > Pseudomonadota > Gammaproteobacteria > DSM-16500 > DSM-16500 > Aquicella. The sequence continues at coordinate 1,605 of JAHCAO010000034.1, read as the reverse complement.
AGTGTCAGTGTGATTGCAGCCATTACTGGAGCCTCTTCTGAAGAGGAAATGGTAGCTGCAATTAAAGACATTGTTCCAATCGCTGAATACTTGTTTAGTCATCACCATGACCCGCAAGGCTTCTCAATGGAAGATGCTATTAAAGAGCATAACAAAAATCATGAGGCACATGTTGGATTTCGAGTCGAAAAAACACAAGCGAATATAGTATACGCCGAGCGGTCTGCTAAAAAAATATCTAAAGAAGAATTAATGGAGACAATAAGAGATGAAATTGCTTCTCGGAATAGCCTATCAATAGAGCAGTGGACAGCTTTTTCAGGAGATGAGAGTATATCTGATGCTCTTAAAGCAGCGGGATATGAATTGAGTCAGGGGGCAAATCTACTTGAGAGTTCAGCTGACCAGATTATTAACGCCTTAGTAGAAACCAGAGCTTTGACGCCCAGACCTCCTATCGAAGAACAGATTGAAAAACAAATTAATCTGCTGAAAGAGCAGAATGCGCAAGGGTGTGCCATGACTTTTGGCGGCCATACTATTTCAGCCGTCAGAAAAGGACAATTATTTTATACCTATGATTCATTAACTGGCGAGCTAGATTCGACAGACAATATTGCTGTTCTTGCCCAACATTTAAAAACAAAATTTGCTGCGAATCGAGAAAATGAGATTCAGTTTCATCATATCCGGTTGCCGGATTTTAGAAAAATCCATATTCATACTGCAGCACCGACTGCACCAGAACCGAGCACTCATCAACAGCGAAGTTTTTTTAATAAGCAGCGTATCCAAAATAACGAACAAACCTTAGTTGCACCCAAGCCTGCGGCAGCTCCTAACGAACAACCGCAACCAAGTTCTGCAAACCGGCGAGAAAGACATCGCAGTGGTAGTGTCGAATATGTTGAGCAACAAAATATCAAGCCTGTAGAAACGCTTGAGGATGCTATTGCCAGTAATAATCTGAGCGAAGCAATGAAGTTATTAAAATCACAGATTCAATCAAAGCAATTTGCTAAAAATACAATCTTACATAATCAGCTTATTACGTTTTTTATACGAGAAGGAGCAATGGATCAAATTGCGCCCATCATACCTTTATTGAAAAAGAATAGCTTACAGCAACTTAAAGAGGAATTGGTAAATAACATGAATTTATTGTATGTAGATTATTTTAACGGTAATGAAGGGACAGATGAACAAAAAAAATTATTTAGGTTAGCTAACAATCTTATTAATGTATTAGTCAACTACTGGGAAGACTGTAACAATCCCCAGCGTCAAGCATCCGTGTGCCAGTTATTGATTACGATAGCAGATACTTGTCAACTCAGTTTGCGGGCTCCCACTGCAGGACACGATGATGCATTAAAGGCAGCAGCAATAAAAGTGGTTGATCAGATTGAAAAAGAAGAAAAATCTGGTTTGATCGGATTTCTCCGTGAAAAAAGCGGCGCTTCCTCCTCAAGTAGGCTTGTCAGGAGCATTCAAGAAGTTATCAATTCCACACCACCCACACCATCAATCACAAACAATAAATTTTAAGAAAGATAGCTGTTATCCTAAGCGATAGTAGCAGCATATCATGAGTTATTTGTCCTA
>JAHCAO010000033.1 GCA_019634835.1 Gammaproteobacteria bacterium | reverse complement strand
GTAGAGCACTATACCGTATGGGCACTTGGCCGTAACAATGCAGATCAAACGTGTTTGTGGTTGCTATGTTTTATCTACCATCGCTGTCAACGTATGCTAGACAATCTTGGAACGATGTTATTTATACCGCTAATCAATATAAAAATGATGTAGTAAGACAGGCGGAGGTATTATTACTCATTCATTCACTATCACCAGACGAACAAAAAACAGCTTTGGCTAAACTTATTCGTGTTTATACTGATAAATCAGTCAATGAAAACCAGACATTTAAATCTATCAAAAAATTTGTATATTCCACTATTTTACCAGCCGAAAAAATTGATCAAGTGGCAAATGAGCTTGACAATCAAGAACAACAAAAGATAGTTCAGACTCAATACACTTGGCAAGCAGTGGATGAATTCGCTAATACTTATCGTCCGCTTTTGCGTGCTTTATTAAAAGTATTGGTGCTTGATGGGCCGCAACATAAAGCAGCACAAAAGGCCTATCATTTCTTGCAGGATATTTTTAAACGGGAACAATCAATATCAAAAATCCCATTCAATGAATTTCCTCTGGCATTTATAAACACGAAAATAAGGAATTTTATTTATGAAGCTGACAATCACACAATCAAGACCGATCGTTATGAATATGAATGCTACCAACAAATTGCCAATTATTTAATGGAAGATCACTCTTTTTAAGCGAAAGTATTAATTATCGGTCCTTGACTGACGAGCTGTTACCTAACTGGCAAAAAAATAAATCTACCATTATTAGAAAGGCTAACAAACCACTATTAAATCAGCGACTGAGTCAGTTTATAGAAGAGAAAGCAAAGCCGCTAGATGAAAAAATCATCGTGATAAATGAGGCTATTAAAATCGGTGATAATCCCTACGTTAAACTAAAACAAAAGAAGGACGGATCCACCATATGGACGCTGCCATATACAAAAAAATCACCTGAACTAAATAATCCATTTTATGAAAAACTACCACCTGTCAGCATTATTCGCATCATGCAGTTCGTTAATGAAAAAATTTACTCATATCAAACCACATTATGCAAAATCACAGTTGGATGAAATGGCTATCTATGCCTGCCTTCTGGCTAATGGTACTAACCTGAGCATCATTAAGATGTCAAACTTATGTGAAACGAAAAGAAAGTTACAAGTAACACTTGTTTTCTCGATTAACCATGTGCTACACGCGGAGTATTTTGATTGTGGCTATGTCGATGAGTTTTTGTTTTTCTTACTACAGGCAGCGGAATTTCAGTTACAATGACATCCCATGGAACATAATATTTGTCATCGTTTTCATCTTTAAACATCAATCCTAATTGATGTAATATTTTCACGTCCTGATGAACATTACTGTAGTCCCTACCTAATTCTTTCGCTAATGATCGTATGCTTACACCATCTTGTTCATGAACAAGCTTTAATATATCAAAGCGCTTAGGCGTCAACGTTTTGAATAACAGGCGTTGATCTTTGAAGCTGATTTTTTCAATGGAGGCTTGTGGCGCTTTCCCCTGCTCAACTTGATGCCACATATCAATAAATTCTTTTGTGGCTTCTTCTAGGGTACCTGTTCTAACCGTTATTTTTTTACTCATCTTCTTCCTCCTCCCCTTTGTTAGTTAAGCGGGTTATGTCAGAGATAAAATCTTTCATTAATTGTTCAACAGTTGCAAATTGATAAAGCGTTTCTTTATCGCCAATGTGCTTGTGATCGCCCTTTCCGGATTCATTGTCATACCGGACAATACAGCGTCCTTTTTTATCCCCATGGTAGAGTCTGTATTTTATGCCGTGTGGCCTATCAGGTGTTTTATCAGGTAACTCCCAAATCACTAGTTCTGTAATCCGATCTTCAGTGACTACTTTATTTCGATAAATTAATCTTGCTTTCATATATTATAATACACCATATGGTTTTTAGCAAATATAATACACTTAAATAAATCATAAGGATATCAAAACAATACCAATGTGAATCATTTTGATATCAAAATGGAAGTGTTTTTGTTCTATCAATCGCTATCAAATGATAGTGATTGATAGTTCCTGATAGCTTTTGATATCGATTGATAGCAAAACTTTAACTTTCACGTTCAATTTGCCTTAATTTATCTTTTGCTGCTTCAAGGATTGCCTGCAAGCAAAACATGTTTTTCTTATATCCTGTTAAGTTGCAAATCCGCTCTAGATCATCATGCAATGACTTAGGAATACGTAGAAATATTATCTCTTTTTTATCCTTCTCTTTTTTTTCTACAGGAGCTGAACGCGCTGCGCCTTCAATGAAGTTATCGGCCAATTGTTCTTTTTCTTTTTGAGAAAGAGGTGGTCTTCGAAACTTAGACATTGAATACCTCCTTGTATAGCTGATTTAGTTCAGCTTCAGCTTTACCATCGGTTCCGGTTTCGTGGACGCTAAAACCCCCTACTACTTTTCGATATATGCGACGATCATAAAGAACGAAAGGCAATAGATGGATGTTCTCGTAATGACCTTCTTTGAAATATTGAACAGATTCTTTTGTTTCATCCACTAATGGGTTTGTGTGTGCAGCATTAAGTAGAATATATGCCCTCATATTTTCATTTACCTGTTTAGCATCCACTACAAGCTTGTTCATTCTGTCTAATGTCCATATATCAAATTGACTTGGACGCATAGGGCTGATTATTACATCGGCAGCAAGCAAGCTTGCCCGCAATTCGGTGCTGTCTTGTCCGCCAGTGTCAACGATGACAGTTGAAAATTTTTCGCCTAATTTTAACAAATCATTTCGAAGTGTTTTACCAAGTTTACTCATGCTGGTAATACGGGGCTGTATGCCGCTATCCTCACGGGATAAACACCAAAGGCTACTGTTTTGTTGGGTTGGTTCTGCGTCTACTAAGATAGTATCGCCTTTATCCCACATTCTCATCCGCGTATGTACCAGTCTCAATCATTTTTTTAATTTTTTCTTTGTCTTTCGAAAGACCAAGTCGCTCATAATAAAGCGTGCTGATTTGGCGTCGTAATTCTCTTGAGCCCCAATTATTGATCATACTTTCTATTTCATAAAAACTACGCTTAAGTGGATCATCAATTTTTATTAACTCAGCAAAATGACTATATGAAAGCGCCATAATTAATTTTTCTGGGGGTAACATCGGAACATCTTGATGTTTCATAATGATAGTTTTAGCTAAACCTGATTGGCCAGACACCGTCTGGCCAATTTGAGGATAAGCCTCATAAAATTGTCTATATTGCTTAGGGCTGGATAAAGCGGTAGATGGGATACTAGCTTTTTGTAATTCATCTGCTAACTGATTGTATTAGCACCATATTTTGCTTGATCAAGACCATTTTGCTCGTATTCTTTGATATAAAATCCAATTAACCAATTTCTAAGAGTAAGAGCCATATTAACAGAACGTCCAGCTTGCCTAGCAAATGCATGGTGGATTTCCTGGATAAATTGAGATAACTCTTTGAATTTCAATATAATATTCCTTCTTAATAAAGATTCGCTTACGATTGTAAGCGAATTTAGGAACCTCTTTTTGCAACGGCGTTGCAGAAAATTGTAATTACGCTAATTATTTCAATAATATACCATAATAACAATGATTTGTATATAGCCCAATAGTAAAGACTATTAGGCTTATGATCGTTAAATTTTGCACTATCGTAGAAATCTGTTTAAACTCACGCCCCTACTCTGCGAGGATTTTATGCCTACTATTCCAGTCATCATTATTGGCACAGGCCCCGTGGGGCTTTCTGCATCCACAGCATTAAGTCGTCAAGGCATTTGCAATGTCGTGATAGAAAAACATCCTAGCACGTCTATTCATCCCAAAGCACGCGGTGTTAATGTCCGTACTATGGAATTATGTCGTCTCTGGGGAGCAGAACAACAAATCCGTCGATCAGAACTGCCTATTACAGCACGACGTTTTCTCTGGATGAATCATGTTAAAGGCGAAATACAAGGTGATGTATCATTTGTTACGGAACAAGAAGAACTTAGCCCTACTGAACCTTGTTTATTGTCACAAGATATTTTTGAACAAGAACTTTTAGCTTGTCTTAAAACACAAAAAAATAGCCAAGTGCATTTTGATACACGTGCTATCAATCTTTCACAAGACGATCAGTTTGTCTATTGCGAGTTAGAAAATCTAATTGATCAAACTCGCACTAAAATTCAAGCCCAATATCTCATCGCTGCCGATGGTGCAAATAGCTTTGTGCGCAAAAAACTAAATATCAACATGGATGGTATTCCCCTCTTAGGTACTCATGTGAGTGTCTATTGTGAAACTGATTTATCACCTTGGCTTTCTGATAAGCCTTTTGTAGTCATGGCTTTTACTGATAAAGAACAAGTGGGTCGAGTCATAATGGCTGTTGATTTAAAACACCGTTGGATTTTTTCAAAACGGATAGCGGATGCTAATGAAATCCTCACCAAAAAGGCAAGTATTCAGTTAGTCCGCGCTACAGTGGATGAACCAGATCTAATAATATCGGTCTATTGTCATCCATTCGTTTTAAATAAGGATAAATGCGAGAATAATCACCCTGACCATACACCATAGGCAAACGCAAAATCGTACTGTTAATATCTGGATATGAACGGATCGTATTTTCAACTAAAATTTTTTCGTAATGATAGCTCCAATCAGCGGGCTTAGGATTCATTATTTTTCTGTATGGGAAAAATTTTTCTCTTAAATCAGACGCTTTATTTAGTGGCACAGGTATTAATTTATCGGTTACTACTTTCCATAATCGATCATATACCAATCGCTATTGAAGATGCGGTATTTAAAAAAGCATCCTCAAAATGCGTGCAATAGATTAATAAATATAGTAAAAATTAATCATGGAAAACATTCTTACCTTGCCGTAGTGTTGGAAAATTGAATCAATCAGAATCAAGAAAATTAATTAAGCATCTTTCAGAAATAACCTATCTTTATGTCAAAGATATTTTTTTTTATGTGAAAAAGACATTTAAGAAAAATATAGTGTCAGCGGAATGACAAAATGGCTACACGTCAATGGTTTTTGTTATAAAAAACCTCATGCAGTCCCAGCAAAAGCGAATAAAGAACAGCAACAAAAATTTATTAAGTATTACCATAAATTGAAAGAAAAAGCCGGTAAAAAATCGCCCATTTACTTTGTCGATAGTCTGCATCCTCAATATCAAAATCATTTAACCTATGGATGGATTCTAAAAGGTGAAAGAAAATTAGTTCCAACTACTGCAAGACAACCACGATTAAATTTCATAGGTGGAATTTGTTTAAATGGTCATCGAATTATGTATCAGCAAGCTGATAAAATAGATGCTGATAGTATTGCAGGTTTTTTATGTTATTTACGTAAGCGACATCCGGAAAAATGTAAGATACATATTTTCTGGGATAATGCAGGATATCACACCGATAAAGTGATACAAGAATTTTCAAAAGATTTGGCAATTAAATTGCATTACTTGCCTCCTTACTCGCCAAATCTTAATCCAATAGAACGATTATGGAAAATAATGCACGAGAAAGTATCTGCTAATAAATATTATGAAACGTTTTTTGATTTTACTGAGGCAACATTAAATTTTTTTAGAAATATTGGGAAAAGTAAATTATTACTGAGATCACGCATTACAGATAACTTTCACGTCATGCATTCCACATTGTTCGCATCTTGAAGTGTAATGGGTATATGCGCGATAAACATCGCAGCTGCTAATAATAACAATGCGCTGTACAAGGCCACGAAACGTGGTTGCTAATTGCTTAGCATCATTTTCTGAATATGGAATCATATCGATGACCACATCAGGTGCGAAAGCTAATATTTTATCTTTATATGATAAAAGGTCAGCTCTATCCCCTTGAATGGAACTTACTTGAAACGGAGATGAATGAATCGTTTTGCCGCGATTAAATAAAATAATTTCATGGCCTTTTTCATATAGAACTTGAACTACATAAGGGCCTATAAATTTTTAGTACCGCCAATAATAAGAATCCGCATAGTTTGATCAATTACTCCAATTAAGACTCATAACGAGGTTGTTTTTGGAGCTATCCCTTCGCGTAGCTTTGGGAAAACAACTTAACGCAAATTAGATGCAAAGTTTTAATGTTTCAAAATGGCACTATATCGCAGTTTCCATACCTTAGCACCAAATTGAAAGCTACCCTGAGCCAGAGGTTTTTTTATTTCGTTTACTTTGTTTTCACTCACTACGTCTAGTGTTAAAACAAAACTGTAAATGTTAAACTAATAGCTCTTATTTGGATTAATCAACAAACCCATGTGAATCAACTGATTAAGGTAACTAAATTTTATGTCGGACACAAGAAGAAATAAAGCTTTGGAAGAGTTTCTACAACCGTTTAAAGAAATGGAGAGAGAAATTTCTTTAAAAAGAAATTTTAGAAATGATTTCGAACAAATCCTCATAAAGCTTAAGCATAATGATGCTAATCTTATAGCAATTGATTTTACGGATAAATATATTAACCATGATGATATTGTAGCTTTAGCTGAAGCATTAAAAAATAACCATATGGTTACTTATCTAAACTTAACAAACAATAAAATTAATAGTAATGGGGCAAAAGTACTTGCTGAAATGCTAAAAAGAAACAAGGTATTAGAGTTAATTATTCTTGATAAAAACAATATTGGACGTTCTGGTGTTAAAGAGATACTAAATGCCGTACGACATGATAGGACACGATTGCTGCATGTGCAATTACTTAATCAAAGGAGTACAAAAAAAGAACAAAATTATCATGAGAAAATGAATCGTGCATTTTCTGGGAGAGGTTTTTATTCATACGAAAGCGCATTGAGGGCGATAGAGAGAGCAAAGAGTATAGAAAGCGAAATCGGAAAAAAACTGGCTGAGCTTAGAAAGAAAAAATCGAAGGTAACTCTTGAAGGATTACATAACGCACAGAAGACAAATGATTACTTTACCTGTGACATAGATACCACACTAATCCATCCTATGGATGTTACAGAAAAATTGATCCAATTTAAAGAAGAAAATAGCAAAAGAGAGAAAATAAGAGAAATACAAAAATGGGCACTCCCACTGATCGCTTTTATGCAGACATTTAAACAATATGATACTGATATCCAAAAAAAGTGTTATGCGGGCCAATTGCCATACGAGTTAATACTAAAAATTATTTCATTTATACATCCAAAACATCCAAGTATAAACATGTCAAGTATGTATCGCCTATTTTCCGTTGTTCAAAAACATAGGCCAAATAAGATTACATCTGATTGCGGATATTCTTTGAATCCTAGCAAAAACTCTTTCGCATAATAGCCGCCATCACCTATTACAGCTATTATACGGTGTTAAGAGAATCGTCCAAAATATCCATAAGGATGGCGAGGATGATCAGTTTTAAAGGGAAACATTTCATGAAGGATGTCATTTTATTGGTGGTTCGTTGGTATCTTTCCTATTCATTGAGCTATCGTGATATCGAAGAAATGATGCTAGAGAGAGGAACCAAAGTAGATCATTCAACACTTAACCGTTGGGTCATTGAATACGCTCCATTATTAGAAAATGAATTCAGGAAAAATTACAAAAAGAAAACTGGCAGGAGCTGGCACATGGATGAAACCTACATCAAAATTAAAGGAACGTGGAATTATTTGTATCGTGCTATAGATAAGGCAGGTGACACCATTGATTTCATGTTATCAAGACATCTCTTTATTCGCTTTTGCTGGGACTGCATGAGGTTTTTTATAACAAAAACCATTGACGTGTAGCCATTTTGTCATTC
>JAHCAO010000032.1 GCA_019634835.1 Gammaproteobacteria bacterium | reverse complement strand
ACGCTTGCTATTATTCTTATTTACATGAAAACAGCAGCAGCTGTTGATGACTTAGTACAAATATTCATTACTTGGATTAGGAAAATTGAAGGACAAGCGAAATGCAAGCTGGAAGAATATCGCCTTCTCCAAGCGAACAAAACAGATGGCTTTGTTCTCTTGCTTTATAACACGCTGTTAGCGCTTAAAAATAATGATGCAGAGCACGATAAAATTAAAGCGATTGAAGAACATCTCGGTGGAAAAGCTGATGATATTCTCGAGCAATGCGAAGAGTATCTTGGACTGACAGGAGAAAATCACATCGCCTGGATGAAAAAGCCATACCAGAACAAACGCCATGTGATTCTTCAACTACTCGACAATTTAATAATTTTATCCTCATCAGCTGATAAATCTATTGAAAAGGCGCTTAAATTTATTCAGCACTACCGTCATTCTCATAAAGAATGGATTGAATTAGGTCAAGATGATATTCAACCAGATTTGAGTTTGTTATCTGGTGGATGGTTTAAAACAGTCACTGGTTTTAAAAATGGAAAAGAAGTCATCGTCAAAAAAATAAATCGCCAGTATTATGAAATCGCTGTATTTACCGTGTTAATGGGCGATCTTAGTTGCAGCGACGCTTATGTTGAAGGTGCATTTAGTTATGATGATCCAAATAAGCAACTTATTACACGGGAACAATTCGAAGAAGAAGTAGATGGTTATTGTGATTTAACCAAGCTATCAAAAGAACCAGCAAGATTTGTTGGTTCATTGCAAGCGAGACTACGATCAACGGCGCAGAAAGTTGATGAAAATTATCACAGTAATCCTCATCTTATTATCGATCAAGGGTTGCCGATTTTGAAAAAATTACCAACGAAAAAGGAACATCCGGAGCTTGAAAAAATCCGAAAATTGATTATGGATACAATGCCAATAATCAATATTGTGGATGTGATTGTTGATGTAGAAAAATGGTTAAGCTTAAGTATGAATTTTAAGCCATTGTCTGGTTACGAAACAAAAATCCGTGAATACCCTTCACGCTTTGTTGCAACCTCGCTATCTTATGGCTGCAATTTAGGCCCGACACAAACAGAACGATCGCTATTAAAATTTACTCGTAAGCAAATCGCATGGCTCTTCAATCATCATATTACTGAACAAAAATTAATAAAAGTGCTTCGGCTTTTGATTAATCGTTACAATTTATTTGGGTTACCAAGGCACTGGGGAGCAGGTGATAGTGTTTCTGTCGATGGAACATTTTGGGACATGTATAAACAAAATTTACTGGCTGCGCATCATATTCGTTATGGCAGATATGGAGGCGTGGGTTATTATCACGTTTCTGATACTTACATCGCGCTCTTTAGTAATTTCATTTCCTGTGGTGTGCACGAGAGCGTTTATTTATTGGATGGCATTGTTGAAAATGACTCGGACATGCAGCCTAAAAAAGTGCACGGCGATTCATGGGCACAAAGTGAAGTGTTATTTGGGTTCGCTTCACTGTTAGGTATATTAATCATGCCACGTATCAAACACTTCAAACATCTCAATTACTACACGGCGTCAAGCAAAGATCATTATGAAAATATCAATGAACTTTTTACAGAAAAACCGAAAGAATGGTTTTAAATTATATTCTTCTCGATGCTCTGTAATAACGTCGATAATTTGATCTAAATTTAGATCAATAAAAAAATCAGGAACGCTTGTCGCTTCATTTTTCTCACTAGCTTCAATGCTTTCAGACAATATGCTATAAAAAGTCATGAGAAAATATATCCTTTTATCAAATTATTCAGCATTTATTTTTTGCCTATACAACTTCATTTGAACTGTATTTGTAATAATTGTTCCAGATCCAATCATTGGCTCTGTCAAAGAGATAAACTTCTCTATTTTTTCTGTGTTATCTATCAGTTCCACAATAATAGGCAAATCAGTATGACGTTCAAAAATTTTAGCTTTATGAATATGATGAGCAGATCCAAATCCTTCGATTCCCCGTAGAACTGTTGCACCAGCAATACCTTGTTTTAAGGCTTCGTTTACTAACCATTGATAAAGTGGTATACCTTCGTGCTGATTTTTTTCGGTGATGAAAACACGTACGCGACAGCCTTCTTCGTTTAAAGCCATATGTTATCCCTCTTTGATCAATTATTACTTTATGTTATCACCTATTACCTCTGATAATTCGTCTTAATCTTAATTTAATCAGTAAACGCTTCCATGCAGGTTTGATAGAAAATAGGCTATTTTTTGCTGTTTTTTCTATCATTTCTTTTGGAAATTTAGTTAATGATTCACTCGCTTCTTTTGCTGTTTCATGATTCCAATCTCCTAAAAAAACAATTAAAGCTTCTATTGCTTTTATATCGGGCATCCGACGAAGAATATGAGCAATGTTGCTTCTAATCTTAGGGTTTTTGCATTGGGCAACTAATAAGAGATTAGAAAATCCATTGCTTGATTCAACAGCCCAAAGTCCACTGTTTAGCAAATCTTGCGGGCATTTTTCAATAAGCGTATCAATAAAATGTGGCGAATGAGCATTTTCAATAATATAAGTGATAAGCCAGCTTTTTATATCATCTGAAATTTTTGTAGGTGCTCCATAAAGATCAGGTAACGTATCTAAATAAATCAACTTCAAAGCTGCCGTCACTCCCATATCACCTAGATAAATTGCCGCATGACGACAAGGTCCACGGACAGTCCATTCGGGTGAAAGGGCTGCTTTCAAGAGTAATTCTGCTTCTTTAGGCGTAATGTTTAATAGATTAAGTTGAAGAAGAGCGGCTACAGCGGATCCTGCTAGATTGGGATCCAAATTTTTCGCCATTTGAGTAAGAATAGTTTTCGCAGTTTTATCTCCAATATCACCCAAGATACCTGTGATGATAATTTTTCTTTGACGGCTAAGACGAGATTCAGTATTACCCTCTGCAAAATGGCTTATCGTAAGTGTTTGAAGTAAAGGCGAAGTAGCTTCTTTTCCTAATTGTCGCAATGCATCTCCTGCTCGTAGAGCAAGAACATCATCTTCAAGCGATGCAATAAGAAGAGGGATAGCTTCTAAGAGATGATATTTGACGATAGCTTGAATAGCAGCGGGCAATCGGTAGCGTTCAAATACATCCAAATAATCACAAAAATGATTATCTAGATTTTTACGCAAAAATTCATCAATAATGGCATTTTTAACGACGTATTCAGATTGAGCAAATACAGGATCGATACTTTGTAAATCATATTTATAAAGAGCTTTTTTAAGTTGAGTGAGAGCAGTATCTGTTCCGATTAATCCTAATATTCTTACCGCCGCAACCTTTGCTTGCGGAATGACTTCTGGATTTTCTGAAAGATATTCTCCTAGAGGTGAAACAGCTGCATCACCTAATCTTGCAAGCTCCATGATGACTTCATCTGAATGATAAAGTTCACCAAGTTTTTTTTTGATTTCTCTAACTTGCACTGCGATCCTCTCTTTCATCCTTTAATAGAAAAAGACGCCTGGTGATCGTGACATCTCATTATCGCAAAATCTTTTGTTATTCTCCCTACATACCATTTTTGTTAGGTAGATGATCTTAAGTTATTGATTAATTGAAATTATATCATATTTTAAGTCAATGTATTCATTAATGGATATAGCCGACTTAACCTATTTTTTGCTAAGCTCAAGAATACCCGTTATGTAAAATGAAAATTAAGGACAATGGATTATGGACTTAAACCACATCGAGACAGGGGAAGATGTACCGAATAGCATTAATGTGGTAATTGAAATTCCCGCACAAAGCAGACCCATTAAATATGAGATGAATAAAAAGGCAAGTGCTTTATTTGTGAATCGTTTTTTAACAACTTCAATGCATTATCCCTGTGACTATGGTTTCATCCCTCATACTTTAGCTGAAGATGGGGATCCATTAGATGTGATGGTAATAACGCCGTATCCTTTATCATATGGTGTCGTTATTCCCGCAAGGCCAGTGGGTCTATTACAAATGACTGATGAATCAGGTCCTGATACTAAAATATTGGCTGTTCCAGTGAATAGGTTGTCACCTCTTTATCAGCATATTCAAAAACCTGAAGATTTTGGAAAAGAGGTATTAGCTGGGATTGCTCATTTTTTCCAGCATTATAAAGATCTTGAAGAAGGAAGATGGTCTAAAATTGGCGAATGGGAAGGGGTTGAGTCAGCAAAATCAGAAATTCTAGCTAGTGTAAAACGATATGCGACAGAAAAAAGTCATGCTTAATGACGTAAGGGTTGGAATGAACTACTCGTGAAAGGGAGTAAACATGAAGCATATTTTGGTGGCTTACGATGCCTCGGAGCAAGCTGAAAAAGCATTTGATTTCGCTATAGAAATGGCTGATAAATATAAAGCGGCACTTACTGTCTTAGCAATTGCACCTACCGTCAATATCTCAGAGGAAACAGAAACTGAAGATCTACTCAAATCATCGCTTAATTATTACAATGACTCATTTTCTCACTTACAGCGTAAAGCAGGACAACATTATCCCTCAGTAAAAATTGATTTTAAAATTGTTGATGGCACCCCAGCAGAAGAAATTGTTAAAAATGCTGAAGCTTTAGGAGTGGATCATATAGTGATGGGGCACCGTGGATTGTCAACATTTAAACGTTGGCTGTTAGGTTCTGTTGCAAAACAAGTCATGATCTATGCTCACTGTGCTATTACCATCATTCGATAATCAACGATTATGTCTCTTCCCAAGCGCGATATCTCAAAAGAAACGGCATTTAGATTTGTCATTTTAATCGGTGTAGTTAGTCTTTTTGCGGATATGACCTATGAAGGCGCGCGTAGCATTACGGGTCCTTATTTAGCGATTTTAGGTGCTAATGCTGTGGTAGTCGGATTTGTAGCTGGCTTTGGTGAATTTATTGGTTATGCGTTACGAATTGTATCTGGATATCTTGCTGACCGAACAGGTAAGTATTGGACTATTACTATTATTGGCTATATCTGCAATTTATTTGCCGTTCCTTTGTTAGCTTTAGCTGGACATTGGTGGATAGCTGCTATTCTTATTGTGATTGAACGCATGGGGAAAGCGATTCGTGTTCCTTCACGTGATGCTATGCTTTCTCATGCAGGTCAAAAAATGGGGATGGGATGGGTATTTGGGCTACATGAAGCCTTAGATCAATCCGGTGCGATGTTAGGGCCCTTAATTATTGCAACGGTCCTTTATTTTCAAGGAACCTATAAAGAAAGTTTTGCGGTGTTAGTTATCCCCGCCTTATTAGCAATGACAATGCTTCTTGTTGCTCGTTTTCAATATCCTCATCCAAAAAATTTAGAATTTCCACATGAAAATCTACAAGCTAAAGGCATGGATACTTCATTTTGGCTGTATTTAGCAGGTGCCTCTCTCGTTGCAGCAGGTTATGCAGATTTTCCATTAATGGCATATCATTTTCAGAAGACAACACTTTTATCTCCCGTTTGGATTCCTATTTCTTATGCTATTGCTATGGGCATTAATACCATCTCTGCACCACTTCTAGGTCATTTTTATGATCGTAGAGGCTTCTCTATATTAATCCTGGTTACGATTTTTTCATGCTTTTTTGCACCCATGGTTTTTTTAGGAAATTTTACCTCTGCTATTATCGGGGTTGCTTTGTGGAGCATTGGGGTTGGTGCGCATGAATCTTTAATGCGTGCGATTGTAGGAAATATGACAAGTATGAATCAACGCGGATCTGCCTATGGAATTTTTAATAGTGTTTATGGTGTTTTCTGGTTTTTAGGCAGTTTTTTGATGGGTTATCTCTATGATATTTCGATACCCCTCTTAGTAATATTTTCTATTGTCATCCAATTATTAGGAGTGCCTTTATTCTGGATGGGGAGAAAAAAGTTAAATAATGCTCATTAATAGGGAGGAAGAAACAATGTTAAAAATGGATATCCCTGGTTATGGAGAATTACATCTTTCAGATGCTGTTTTTGATTTTAATGGTACATTAGCAGTTGAAGGAGAACTTATTGATGGTATTGCGGAACGGTTAAATATTTTAGCTGAGCGAATGCATCTACATATTATTACCGGTGATAGTTTTGGCAAAGCTAAAAGTGAATTGGCAGATATCAAATGCAAACTCACTATTTTAAAGCCTGAAAATCAGGCTATTGCTAAAAGGAATTATTTAAAGACAGTAGATCCTAAACATACTGTTGCCATTGGTAACGGAAGAAATGATCAATACATGCTAAAAGAAGCTGCTTTAGGTATTGTTGTATCGGGTCGTGAAGGAGCAGCAATAGAAACCATTCTAGCAGCCAATATTTTGATGCCAGATATTGAAAGTGTATTAGATACACTACTACATCAAAAAAGATTAATTGCAACACTTCGATCTTAAAAATTACATTCGTCAGGAACTATTGCTATGTCTAATCACATCAAATCAATTCAAGCTTTTGAAATTTTAGATTCTCGCGGAAATCCCACCGTAAAAGTTATTGTCACACTTAAAAATGGTGTTGTTGGACAATCTTCTGTACCTTCAGGTTTATCAACAGGAAAGCACGAAGCTGTTGAAATACGTGACCATGATAAACATCGCTATCATGGCCAAGGTGTGAAGACTGCGGTCGAAAATATTAATTTTATTCTTGGACCTAAATTAATAGACCTCGATCCCATTGATCATCAGGCAGATATTGATTATAGAATGATCGAAATTGATGGCTCAAAAAATAAATCTAAATTAGGCGCCAATTCCATTCTTGGTATTTCGCAAGCTATTGCTTGTGCTGCGGCAAAAGCTTGCAACTTATCACTCTATGCTTATCTAGGAGGAATTGGTGCTTCGCGCTTACCTATGCCAATGGTGAATATTCTTAATGGCAGTAAACATGCAGACAATAACCTCGATTTCCAAGAATTCATGATTGTTCCTATTGGAGCACCCAACTATTCTGAAGCATTACGTTATACAGTCGAAACATTTAAAAGTCTTGGACAAATTTTACGAGAAAAAGGATATAACACAAATGTCGGCGATGAAGGCGGTTTTGCACCACAATTAAAAAATAATGAGGAAGCATTTGACTTAATTATACGTGCTATTGAGAAAGCAAATTTTAAACCTGGCGAAGATGTTGCAATTGCTATTGATCCTGCTGCTAGCTCATTTTATAAAAAAAATGAATATGATTTATCTAAAAGTGGTGGGGGAAATAAATCTACATCAGACATGATTGTATTCTATGAATTATGTTTGAAAAACTATCCTATAGTTTCGATAGAGGATGGATTGGATGAAAATGATTGGCAAGGATTTCATACACTAACTGCCGCGATTGGCCATCGAGTGCAAATTGTCGGTGATGATATTTTGGTAACTAATCCTGAATTTATTCAGCGAGCTATTGATGAAAAAACTTGTAACGCAGTATTAATTAAATTGAATCAAATTGGCACGGTGACGGAAGCAATTGAATCAGTTCAACTTTGTCGTAATGCAGCATGGAACTACGTAATCTCGCACCGTTCTGGTGAAACCAATGATACTTTCATTGCTGATTTTGCTGTCGCAATGGGTGGTGGGCAAATCAAATCTGGATCGGTTTGTCGTGGTGAACGGATTGCTAAGTATAATCGTTTATTAGAAATTGAGGCGGAATTAGGAAAAGGTGCCTTATTTCAAAATCCTTTTAAGGGAACAAAATAAGTACCACCTAAGGATCAATAATATGGATTGCTTATTTTGCTGCATATTTAGCGGAAAAGTGCCCGCTTCTATTCTTTATCAAGATGATCAGATTATTGTGATCGATGATATTCGTCCTCAAGCTCCTCAACATAAATTAATTATCCCCAAAAAGCATATTGAAACCTTAAATGAGCTTAAAGAAGAAGATAGTCAATTATTAAGCAACATGACAAATATAGCAATAAAGATAGCCAAACAAATAGAAATAGGCGGTAGG
>JAHCAO010000031.1 GCA_019634835.1 Gammaproteobacteria bacterium | reverse complement strand
TTTTAAGCATGCTAAGCACATTTAATTCAGATGAAAAAAACCAGGTGTCATCTCATAATGATTTGCTACCATCCAGTATTTACCTGGATAAAAATCGAATATCATTTGTAGATTGGGAGTATTCAGCAGAAAACCATCGTAGCTATGATCTATCATTTTTTTCTATCAAATATTCATTAACACCTGAACAAGAACAAAAATTAGTGGCCTCATATGATGCCACTGGCAATTTAAATATGCAATATTCTGTAGCTGTGATGAAACCAATCGTAAATTTTTTATTATTATTGTGGAATTTGTCATCAAAACAAACTAATGCTATCACTGCAAATACTTTGTTATACTTACTCACCATGAATATACAAAATGCCATCTATGAGCAATCCGCAAGAACGCTGTTGTCTGAAATGAATTTTTGCTTATTTCATCATAATAAGCAGCATGCCAAATCAACATTAGATAAAAATTTATCGCCAAAATATTTAACTTGTTAAAGGAGAACCACTTCATGTTAAAAGTTAATATCAAATATTTTTAGGTATCACCCTATATTCGCCCACCAAACTCGCAAAAATAATACTGATCTTTTCGTACCAAATTTGAGCAAGTCATGGGTATATTATTATGTCCTATTTGAGCAGCCTTCTCGGCATGGGGTCTATATGGCGCTGATTTGCCTGGTTTTCCAACGCTTGCTATCGCCATCATGTTTTTTGGCGGAATACAATTATTATCAATCGGTATCCTTGGTGAATATATTGCTCGCATATTTACAGAAGTTAAGCAGCGTCCGCGATATTTAATCCAGATGAAAGCGGGTTTCGATGATTAAATCATTTTGTAATCCTTTAGTGTTCCTAAAAATTTCATCAGTTGCAGAATAGACTTCGTGATTAATAGTTAAAATTAAAAACCGACCAATTTTGGAGATTCTTTCAAGGAATCCTGTAAAGTTTCATCTTCTATTTTAACTTTACTTAATTCTTTTTGAAGCTCTTCTTCAAGTTGTAAAGTAAAATGAGACACGATTTTTCCTGTATCTTCTCCAATGATTTCGCTTTCATTAGCACTATCATTTTCGTCATCCTCACTTGATGTTAACAAATTTTTATCATCATCTGATTTGTTATGCAGTTTTTCTGATTCTTCTTTTTGAAGAGCTAAAGTAAAATGAGAAACGAATTTTTCTCTATTTTCCTCTAGATCAATGATTTCACGTTCATTTACTGGAACAAAGAAGCTTAATCTATTATTTGTTTGTAATCTGGTAGAAATAGACTCATTAATAGCTTTAAGCCTTCGATGCTCAATCTCTTCTTTTAATTCTTGAGGTGGAGAAAACGTTATTCTTACTGGAGGTGTTTTAGGCGTGGGAGTCCTACTTGGGCTTGGTGTTCTTATTAGAGGTTTTAAATTAAAGCGGGAAATAGGTGTGTTATTGCCAACAATACAAGGGTCATAACTGTTTAATGTTGATTCATCAACATTAGTTTTGCTATTTGATGATAATGGAAACATAGGGTTTTCTTTTTCTCCCACAAAAATAATTTTTTCTTTTTCACCAGGTTTAGATGGATAAATAATTGTTTTTTTATTAATAAATTTAGCATCAAGACCACTCGTCTCGATAAATGCCTTAATTTTGTAAGTAGTAATCTCTACTCCGTTCAAGTTTTTAATTTGAAGTCTTGTATGTTCTTCATATTTAAGGTTATCAAGTTTTTCAGCACCCAAATCTTGCACTTGCTGCAAAAAAAATCGTAAAGCTGGCAACATATCTGCAGAAGTTGGTTTGTAATGGCCACTTTCATTACTAATTAATTTGATAGCACCCTCTTCATTAGTATGAATAAATCCAGCAGCTCTTACCGGACCTCCTGCAAGAAAAAAAGAATGATTGAATCTTTTTTTCTCTGAAGGAACAACGATGCCATATAAAGTATAATCACTAGCTAAAACATATAAAATCGTAGACTGAACAAGAAACTCTTGTTTTGATCTTGAATACATTTTTCCATTTTGTATATCTATAATGTAATGCGCTCTTTGTTCTTCACTATCAAGATAAAAAGCCTTCTCATCCATATTCTCAAATGCTTTATCCATATGTATTAATCGATGCATAAAATCTCTCGTTTTGTTTATTTGTTTTTCGTTTTGTTTATTTGTTTTTTTGGTTTAAATTTACACTGTTAGTGTAATTTAGTATAATTAAGATAGTCTTAAAATAAGCAAAAAAACATACGATTGCAGGGCAATCTCACCAAAGATCATGAAATGATCAATTTTTTAAGATACTTGGTGTTTAACGCGGCCTTCCATTGTTTTAAAGCGATGCCATGAGAAGTAGATCGATCTTTTTCAAGCAGTTGCAACACTAATTTTCGCAACGTTGAAAAATTTTCAGCAGCATTAGGATGATGAATACGGCAGGCATCTTCTTGCATGGCCACATCTAATTTCCAGTGCAATCGATTCTCAATGTGCCAATACTCACGAATACTTTTTGCAATTAATAGATAGTTTTTTAACCCTATCGAGCTAATGTAATACCGAAAAGATTCTTCTATATTATTTCCGATGTGGCGGATTGATCTCACCCGAATAATTGTTTGCAATCCTTTCCAATTTTCTTTTTCCAAGGGAAGATACATCATGGGAAGAAATGTATATTCTCTTTTTTCATAACGTGAATGATCATAATCACTCGTCGCATTTTCTTTATAAACCATCGCTTGATAATGTGATTTATCGGCAGTTTCAAATATATTTCTTACTTTTTTATATAAGCGTTTATGGTTCTTTTTTAAAGCAAGAACATAATGCGCACCCCTTAAAATAATAAGGTTTGCGATGCCTTTTTGCGTTCCCATCGCATCGATTGTAATAACACAGCCTCCAATAGGAAGAGATTTTAATAACCTTGGAATGCTTTAATCTCATTCGATTGATCAGGTGTTTTGACTGAACCAATCGTTATCCCACTGTTGGTGGCATAAGCATTAATGAGATGTAATGGCTTTTGATCTAAAGAGGCATTCCCTGATTTTCGTAGTGTCTTTCCATCAATAGCAATAATATCATTTAGTTTTAATGTCGTCCTTGAGATAGACCATTCAATAAAGCAAGCCAATAATTCTTCTGACGGAACAAGAGAAAATACTCGACAAAAAGTTTGATGACTTGGAATACCATTTTCCAATTTTATATACTGTTTAAGCCAGCCAATGCGTTGGCGGCCAAATTCCTCTATTTCGTTCCGATGTTTGGCACCACAAAGAATGGCACAAATAGCAATGAATATGATGTCTATCAATCGATGTAAACAACGGCCTCGATTACGTGGGTCACGCAATGGTAAAAAAGCCTTAGTCAACGCTTGTCCATCAAGCGATGGTTCTGTATTCTGACACATAAATCAGCTCCTCTTTGTATCTTGTGGGTTTTAGTCGACATACAAATATACTTTGTAGGAGCTTGATTTTTAATGCTTTCTAGAAAATATTTTCTCTTTCTCTTTCTCTTTCTCTTTCTCTTTCTTTCTAAAGCAGATTTATATCCATTCATTGATCATTTCATGATCTTTGGTGAGATTGCCCTGGGTATTGTGGCTGTTTACGTAGGTTATAGTATATCAGTGGCAACACAGGTGATACTTACATCTCCTAGTTAACTAGTTGCATTTTATTTTAATCCATGTTTTCTACTGGTTAATTAGTAGATGAGGTGGTTATGCCAAGACCAAGACAACCAGGATTGACTGAAAATGAATTAGAAGTAATGCAAATCCTTTGGGCGCAGGCTCCACTGACTGTTTCTGATCTTTTAAATTATATTCAACGAAAACCGGCTCCTGCTTATACCTCTCTTCTTACCTTAGTTCAAACAATGGAAAAGAAGGGATACATCAAGCACCAAAAGAGTGGAAAAGCTTTTTCTTATAAACCTGTCCTCAAGCAAGAGAAATTTCTGATATCAGAAGTAAAGAGAATAGCCAAGCGTCTTTTGGGTGGCAGCCCAGGTAAATTGGTTTTGAATTTAGTTGAAAATGAAAAACTGAATCAAGCTGAAGTGGAAGCTTTAAAAAAACTTCTCAAGGATTAACTACAATGAATTATTTTCAATACATATATTTTTTCTGTTCATTGTCGGTTGTGAGTTTAATGTGTTCGCACTACTTCGAATTCTTGATTTTTCTAAAGTAAAACTTAAGCAAAAAATTACTTTTATTAGAGTTGGCTTAGGAATAATAATGCTTGCTCTATTTATTTTTATCCTATCAAGATTCTATCCCTCTCCTGTGTTAGAAATTGTATTATCTACTCAATTTATCAATCAAAAAATTCTACCTGATCCGTCTTCTATGGTATTTAAACATTAAATTTCATGGTCATTCTATGTTATTTGTATATATGGAGTTGGCTTGTGCATCATGTTGTTTCGAATTTTATTGGGCTATTTCAGTGCTAAAAAACAATTGCGATCCTGTAACCAGGTAGTCATTCAAGGCCAACCGGTTTTTATAAATAAATATATCCAAAGTCCTTTGAGTTTTGGATTGCCAAAATCAAAAATCTACTTTCCTCTAGATGCAGAAACAAAATGGACATCGAGAGAAATTCAAATGATCTTAGCACATGAAAATTTTCATGTAGAACGAAATGATTCTTTATGGAAATTATTGTCGCTTATTGTACAAGCCATATTATTTTTTGCACCCTGGATGTATTACTTACATCGAAGATTTGAACTTGAAATGGAGGTTGTTTGTGATTTAAAAACTTGCAAGAAAACAGGAGCCGATATTCAAGAATATGGAAATTTTCTATTAGCAATGACATGCGCACAACCACAAAATTTAATTTTTACAAATATGACAGATTCAACTTTAAAAAGGAGACTTTTAGCTATGAAATCAAAGACAGTAAATTCTCGACTTTTAGTATTTATATTAAGCCTTGTTATTTTATTAGGTGGCTCTACCGCTATTGGAATGACAAGCGGAATTAAGGAGAAAAACTTTTTTATAATCAAAACAAAAATCATCGTCGATGGAAAGTTAGTCTCAAGTCCTGAAATCCTTGCAAAAGAAAATCAAAAAGCATCCATCACTTTAACCAATAATACTGATAATAGCGGCACTCAGGGTCTTAGGATGCAATTAATGGCACAAGGCGCAGTAAGAAATGATGCCATTGAAATTAATTATGACATTGAATATAAAAACGGCAAGGAAGAAATTCGAACAAATCCACAAATCATTGTTGTACCTAATCAGGAAGCTGAAATAAATCTTTCGTCTGATTCAAAACACTCGTACAAAATGTTAGTAGTTGCTAAAAGACAATGAACTACTTAATATTGCATCTTTCTTGAAATAGGAAGATGCAATATTACTCAATACTTCCTTCATCTTGTTTAATAGGTTTATTTTTAGCAGTAGCATGTCGTGCGCGTAACTCAACATCGACGTATTTGTCGGTAATGGCACCTGAGCTGTGGCCTGCATCATCACGAACATGTTCTCGTGGCCTACGTTTAACATCATCAGAGATGCCAGTGTGACGTAGCCAGTGGGCGGTTGCTTCGAGTAGCGCATCTGCATCTTCTATAAAACCATCTCCCTGCAATCTAAGAATAGTGCGATCAAAGCAACGTTGAACTATTCTTCTGAGATAAGTTGTGCTAGTGATGGCACCATTCCCTTTATATCTTGTAAAAAGCGGCGTTTTATCAGCAGGTAAGGGTAATGGGGTAATTTCATGGATTTTCGATATTTTTTAAGTGCCGCGAGCATGGCATCACTGACGGAAATTTGTCGTTCTTTGTTGCCTTTGCCAACCGTTGTAAACCACCATAAGCCATCATGGTCACGATAAAAATCACACATTTTTGGTGTCCAGCGTTTATTTGCTGCTAATTCTGAGATACGCAAATACATAGCATATAAAACAGTCATGATAAATAGTGTGCGATGATGTTGGTCTGGATTTTCTTGTGCCATGACCTCAGCTGTTTCGATCACATATTCCCATTGTAATTCAGATAATCTTCTTATTTTTGTTTTGCTTTGTTGTTTACGTATGTATTTGCTCTTTTGACGAATATGCAGGATGGGATTTACTTCTGTGTAATCTTCTTGAATCAGAAAATTATAAAAGCTACTCAAAATAGAAAAAATATCTTTTATGGCGGTAAAAGATAATTCATATTCTTTTACATTAGGTTTATCGCCCTTACGGTGAGAAGCCTTAGAAATAGCGACAACAAACGGTCGCCATTCTGGATTAGGTATACGCTCTCCATCTTTTTCTATAAATCGTGGCACTTTTTTAATGCCTATCCATGAAAGAGGAGGGGATTGGCAGAAAGTAAGATAGGCTTCTATATCTGCACGGCGTAAATCTCTCACTGATTTTTTTGCAACAAGCCATGACCAATGCAGTAAGCGTTCCACCTCTCGGCGATAAGCATTAAATGTTCCAATACTTCCTTTGTAAGATTTTAAAAATGAAATGGTATGATCGTAATCTTTTAAATTAGAACTAATACATTCATTTTGGCTAGCAACATTATTTATATTATTTAATGTATCGAATATGGACTTTGGACAGTTGATGTCATTCGTCATTTTTCGTTACGCCAAAAACTATCATTTTGCCAATCTTTATCAAAGCCTATTTTATGAATAGGAAATGTTTTGTGTTTTTCTAAAAGAGATTTTAGGTGCATTTTCCACTTGGTCTCAGGCGAGACTTTTTTTAGTAGCTTATCTAAGACGATTAAATGTGCATAACACGTGTTTTGCTTATTAAAATTTTCACCAAGCATAAATGAAAGTGCTGGGCTGACAACGAACCATCGATTCCACACTCGTGCATGATGTGCGCATAGATTTCGTGTATATCTAATAGCATATAACCATGATTGCATGGTAGTTGGATGTTCATTAAAAACATCGCAGATTATTTTTCTATCTTTTACATGCTGTATGTTACAAAAGGCGCTAATACATGCGCCAAATGATAAGCATTCAAATATTATCCAACTCGGTGGGTATTTGGGATATTCATAATGACGATAGTAATCTTGAATAGAAGAGTTGTGCTTATCCTGACAGGCAGCATCAATTTGACTGACAAAACCAATATATCTGTTTGTATCCTTAAAAATATTCTTATCTAAAAACCAATACGGCGTATAACGGCAACTCATAGTTTCGGAAAGCGATGTTCTAAACGCCACTTCGATTCTTTCAATGGCATCATTAATGAGCAACCTAAGTTCTCGATCAAAACAGTATAGTTCCCATGCTTTATCGAAATTGAGTGGGATTGAGGAATGGTTATTTCTAAGTAGAGATTCTAAATAAGGCGACAATCGATGGTAGCTGACTGTTTGCAGATACAAGGAAGCTTTCTCAGCGTCTTCAATAATGATTTGTTTTGATCGAATTAACTTGAGGAGGTCGGTTACATTCAGTGCTGGTTTTTTATAAATTCTTTCCATAAAACAAATAGCCCACCGTGGTTCGCATTGTTAAGAGGCGTGGCGGGCTTGGTTAAAGAGATTATAGGATAATCCGTCATCCTTTTCAACAATAAATAATTAAAATAAATGAGGGTAAATTTTCTAATTAATCATCAAATTAGATGTAGTTTAATGGTAAAAATTGCCAAAATCTAGTGTCGGTAATGCTAATTATCACACTTATTTTGATTGCGAAACGTGTTAAGCACAGCATTTGCCTGCTAAGCCGGATTTTTAAATTAGCGATAACAAATAAAAGATACTTGATATTGCAGCACTGAATGCAGCAGCTGCATTGAGCCATGTTTGGCATTGGAGATTTTTCTGAGACGAATTTTTCATCATGGTTACGCTTATCATTGAACCGCCCATTGCTTCTACAGGAGGTGTAGTAATAAATTCTAATTTATGGAATCCTTTCAGGGCAGCTCCAATCCAAAATATAGCAGAAATAACTAGAAAAATTATGGAGCCACTTTGAAAAACGAAATGAGATGTCATCATGTACTTTACCTATTTTTAACCGTTTTCTTGTGAAAACCGTATAAATCATCAATGCGCCTGTTCGCGCCTAAATGATTTATTGAATCATCGATAATTAATTTATAAATGATATTTTAATCCTTCATGTGACGCTACAAACCCAATTTTTTCATAAAACTTTAATGAGGGTACTGCCAAGAATCATCCGTAAATGCAACACAAGCTTTACTTGATTAATCTCTTATCAACTATATATTCTCCATACAAAATGAAATTGTCCCAACCAATCGGACTAACATGTGGCAGCATTGCTAAACAAGCTGGCTCCAATTCATCGCCACATTCGTTAATAATGCGTAATAAAGAATCATAGTCTGCGACATTACATAAAAAAATGACAGAAGCAGAAAAGCAGATAGCAATTTTGATTGCGCAATCCGAACATCTAGAAAATAATTTGCAACAAGCCGAAGACAAAATTGAAATATTACGACAGGAGAAGCTATTTTTAGCTCAAGAAAAATCTGAGCTCCAAGGTTACTTAAAGCAATTGGAGAGGACTAACTAATGAATGCGAGTCTGATGAGATCAATTCAGACAAACTTAAAAATTATCAAATAGATAAATTCTAATTTAGTAAATGAAAAATCATGAATAGGAGATAAATAAATGCAGAATCGATTTTATGTTGTTGGGACTCCAATAGAAGATTTACAAGGCAATCTATTTTTAGGAGTAAATCCAAAATCTTATACACAAGATGAACTTGAGAAATTATCTTTTTATAAACAAGATAAAATTAGAGTCTTTAATTCCTACGACCAAGCAAAAGAATATGCGCATGGATTACGAGAAAATGCATATGATTATTCTCATTTTCCAAAAACTGCATTAAATAGAAGTAAAGTACGTCCAGTATTTACCATCGAATTAAATTTGGAAACCAAGTTGGGCGAGCTTAATTCAGAAACATTTAAGTATAACGAACATTATGTAGATGACGATAGGTACGCAAAAACAAGAGAGAAAGAGGTAGAGCTTAATTTTTATGAAATAGATTCTAATTTAGTTAACAAATCTGACATCGTTCGCGCAGAATTTTATAGATCCAGAATAGCACCTGTAGAATTTGTACATACCCAACCCAGTAAAGAGTGCGTTCTTTTCTGAACTAGCTACTTTTGATATTTTCATAAAATAACAGTGATAAGAGAAGAGCCTTATTTGTTGAGTGTATTATCACTGTTAGCTATAAGGTATGCTTTTCGGTAAGTGATACGTATTCTGATTCTTACGACATTGGTATCTAGCTTGTGTTGCAGTTTTACACGTATCCCGGGTGCGCCAAGAAAAGTCGCATCCATCTTGCAGGTGAAAGTCC
>JAHCAO010000030.1 GCA_019634835.1 Gammaproteobacteria bacterium | reverse complement strand
TTTGCCAACGCTTGGAAAAAGGCACTGATCGCTAAGAATCTTCCTATTAATAACTCAGCCTGCCTTTGAGTTTCTCGCTTCCTTTTCTTGATCCTTTCTTTAGAATTTACTAAATACATCACCTGTGTTACCGATATATTCTGCTCTGCCAGCAACGAGAAAACCTTTGCATACTCTGCCACCGTGGGATGACTCACGGTATAACCAAATTCATGAGAACCGGTAATTTCACCCGATTGAATCCACATCACACGTTTGGCCTGCTGATCGAGAAAAGTTAATTCTTCTTCAGTATGTTCCTTTCGTTCTCCTACAATAAGACAAGTATCAATTACAGAAGAAGAGTCAGAAGTGACAGGTAACGCTTGATCCTTCCAAATTACTTCATAACAACTCAACGTATCTTTCGATTCTGAAAAAGCTGCTTTTACAGCACGAGCACGGAAACCTTTAATAGTACCAAGTATATTGCCTTCTCCATCACATATAATAATATTCTCTGATTGAATCATGTTATTAAGTGGAACTGGATTAATTTGGCTGTAAGCGTAGCATTTTCTTTGAATTGGTTTATAAATAATTAACTCATCTAGCGTAAACGGAACAGACAACGGTGGCATTACGCTACCTTCAACAAGCTGTTGCCAAAGTACAGTACGTAATGCCGCATCAATTAAGCATGGATGCAAACCAAATTGAACGCCTGTTTTTTGATAAGCAGTAGGTAAATCAATTTCTTGAAGAATTTCAATCTCATTACTGTAAAAACAAATACTTGTTTGAAATGATTCACGATAATCAAGACCATACTGAGTAAAGCGAGAATAAATACTTTCATGATTAGTAAATTTCGTACAACGTTTACGAATAGCAGATAAATCCAATGGCAAAAGCTCACATTTTACTGATGCATAATTTAACTTGCCCTCACAAAAAATATGTTTTCCTGATTGTGAATCACTAAATATTTTAAAGTGTGCGCTTTCTTCTTCATCTGGAATTAATCCAATATATATTGTTTGAGATGAGTGTTTTTCTAAACTAATTGGCCGTAACCACACTACATCTAAAATCCGCGTCACTGCCTGATTGGCTGCTAGTTCACCTGCAGCACGTGCCATTTCCAAATAACCTGTTCCTGGAAACCACATATGACCATTAACGAGATGATCACGTAAATAAAATTCATCTGATGATAAGGTTTTTTTGAATAACTGTTCACTAAAGGTTGATTCATTGCTGTCAATCATTGCATGCAAAACTTGAGCTTTGCCAGATTCTACCCACAACCCACGATCACTAACCGCTGTTTCCACCCAATACCGTTCTTTTGCGAATGGATAGGTCGGAGCACTGATTCGTCGTGGCTTTTGTTCTTGGGAAAGATCTTTATAAAGCATCTCCCAACCAACATTGAATCCCTTCGTCCACAACTCAAGAAGCTTTGGATATTTTCGTTTCTCAACCCAGGCTTCTATAGTTCTTACCATGTCTTCATCAGTTGCAAAAACAATCAATGATTCTTTATTATGTTTTACCTGTCCTTGATACAATTGTTTAATGTCTTGTTTACCTTCTAGATATTTCTTTAATTTGTTCTCTAATACTTCTATAGAAGTCGCCATGATACCCAAACGCTCATCCATGGCTTCACGCCCAATTTGCAGTGTATAAGCCAAATCAGCTAGATTGGTATTAGGACAGTCTTCTATAAATTTAAGTAATTGCTGCGCATAGGCGGCTAAACACGCAACATTTTTCGCTGATAACACAATCAAAGCAGATCCTTCTAATTTCGTTTCGGAATGAGCAGGTTCAATATACTCTTCCAGCACAACATGAGCATAAGCTCCGCCAAAACCAAAACTATTCACACCCGCCCTTCGTGGAATCTCTCTTCCTTTATCATCTCTACTTGTTTCCCAACTTTGAGGCTGCGTATTAATATAAAATGGTGTTCCTTCTAAACTGATATAAGGATTGATTTGTTCAAACTTCGGCATGGCTGGTAAAGTACGATAATGCATGGAAAGTAATACTTTAATGATACCTGCAATACCGGCTGCTCCTTCCGTATGGCCAATATGTGCTTTGGCTGAGCCTAATCCGCAAGGGAGAGTAGAACTCAAAATCGATCTTGTTACATTTTTATTTGCACGAGAAAAATAATCCCAAGCTTTTTTAAGCGCACTAATTTCGACTGGATCACCTAATTTAGTTCCTGTTCCATGGGCTTCAATATAACTTATCGTCCACGGATCAATCCCTGCATCTTGCCATGCCTCAAGGAGAACTTTTGCTTCTCCATCTACACTTGGGGCTGTAATCGATGGCGTATAGCCACCATGCGTGACAGCGGATCCTTTAATAATCCCATATATGTGATCGCCATCGGCGACAGCTTTACTCAACGGTTTAAGCAACACAGCTGCAATAGCATCACCAGGTACATAACCATCCGCACGTGCATCAAAAGTATGGCAACGACCACTTTTAGATAATGCACCAATGCTGCAAAAATAACGATAATGCCAAGAGCTTAACAACAAGTTAACACCCGCAACAAATGCCATTTCACACTCACCTTGTTGTAAGGCTTTGCAAGCTAAATGCAGTGCAACCAGCGATGAAGAACAAGCTGTATCCACTGCTAAACTTGGTCCGGTGAAATTGAAATAGAAAGACGGTCGATTAGCAAGCATCGTTGCTGCATTACCTGTTCCTTCATAAGGATCAACTAATTTACCTGAACGTGACATTTCTTCCATGTAATCATGAAAGCATACACCAACATAAACACCTGTATGTGTCCCTCGAATCCGTGAACCTAAACCTGCATCTTCTGCTGTATGAACCATCGTTTGTAACAGATAGCGCAGCTGTGGATCCATTAACTCAGCTTCACGAGGTGAAATACTAAAATAACTCGCATCAAACTTGTCAACATCATGAATAAAACTGCCCCATTTACAATATAATTTATCCGCTTGTGATTCCTCACTAAACCACGGTTTATAATCAAAATGATCTAATGGAATTTCCTGAATGAGATCTGTCTTATTATATAAATGCTGCCAAAAGGTATTCAGATCTGGTGATTGTGCAAATACACCCGACATACCGATGATGGCAATAGGTTCTTTACTGAATTGGGTACCCTGTGACACATTAGAAGCTATTGCACGACGTGAAGTTGATCGATGATGAAAAACACTTGGTTGTTCAGATACGCTAATATCATGGGCATGAATGTTAGTCGTAATTTTTACAGCCTTAGCTTTTTTATTTGCCTGGACTGTACTTATATTATGATGCTTCTCAAAATAAGCTTGCCAGGCTGTACTATGCTCGGCTGAAAAATATTGAGCCAGTGCTCGAATATGGGGATATTCAAAGAAAAGGGTGGGATAAAGCTCTATCCTCAAATCCGTTTCTAATTCCTTGCTCAACTTTATTAATTGGATCGATTCTACGCCAAGATCCATAAAATTCTTCTCAAGCGAAAGACTGTGCGGATCCAGTAAGAGTGATTTAATACGTTTTTCAATATCTTGCTCAATATTTGCTATTATTTCTTCGTTGCTGTAAGCAACAGATTCAACATGATCCCTTTCTTGAACAGATACTATCTTTTCTTGTCTTAACCGCTTACAAACAAAACCCGTCACAGTAAGACAAACCTGTCCATTCACATCAAGTAAACTAAAATCTATTTCGATCATTTCTACATTTTGTTTTATCCGTTTTGAAAAGCTATAACATACACTTGGAACCGGTTGATAAATTTGTATCTCTTTTATCATAAAAGGAAGAAATATATTGTTATCAGATAATGCAAATCCTAATTCACTCGTCATTCCCGCCACTAATGCTCCATCTAATAATGCTGGGTGAACGATAGGATAAGAACGTGAATCTTGTTTCATGGCCTCTGTGAGCATCAGTTCTGCCAAACAATAATCAGTATGTACATAAACTTTCATTAATGTTTGCAATGATGGGCCATGAATTACCTCTCTTTCTAATTGATAGAGTGATTGCCCTTCTACAGTACGTAGTATGTCTTGTTGAAGCTTCTGTAAATCATAGGAAGGAAGTGGCTGATTACTACCGTATAAATATATTCCTTCAGCAATCGGTTTGTTGGAATGAGAAAAAACTTGGAATTTACCTTGCTGATTGCTGTATAAAGAAAAAGTGATCGAGTGATTATTTTCATCCAAGGCTACTGGTTCAATAAATAACAGATTTTTAATGCCACTGATACCAGAATGAGATAATGCTAAACTAGCATAAGTAACACCTAAAATAATTTGTCTTTGTTGGACTAAGTGATCCGCTAAATACGGTTCATTGTAATTGAAAATTGCACTGATCCCATCACTCATCAACGATTCTTCTTTCTTGCTCTCTAGTTCTATTGTTTCATTTACAGAAGATAAAGATTCAAGCTCAACCATTTCTTCACCCAACCAATAATGCTGATGATGAAACACGGTTAGCGGTAATGATTTACGTTTGGGTTGATAATCTTCTGGTGCCTCCTCAACAATCATATGGCAATTTGTACCACCAAACCCAAATGACGAAATCGCTGCACGTCGTATACCCTCTTCAGGCTGCCAATCTTTTAATTTTGTAATAGGATAAAAAGGTGAATGATCAAATCCAAAACGTGGATGAGGCTTTTCGCAATGTAAAGTAGCAGGAATTCGTCGATGCTGAAGAGCAAGAATGACTTTGATCAAACTTGTGATACCGGCAGCTAACATGGTATGACCTAAGTTTGATTTCACAGAACCCACAGCACAATAGCCAACCTTATCGGTATAACCACGGTAAACTTCTGTAGCCGCTTTAATTTCAATAGGATCACCCAGCAATGTGCCTGTTCCATGGGCTTCAAGATAAGTAATACTGACTGGGTCTACTTGGCTGCGTGTCAATGCAGTTTGAATCACGTCCTTCTGACCTTGTTGGCTGGGTACGGTTAAACCCATCGTTTTACCATCGTTATTGACGGCAGAGCCTAAAATTACACCCAGAATTTGATCACCATCTTGTATGGCTTGATCGTAATCTTTTAACAGTACAAGACCTGCTCCTTCGCTCAGCACGAACCCTTGTGCTCGTTCATCAAACACATAACTCTTTCCATCTGGAGATAATACTTGCGCTCGACTTAAACTAATATGCCCAAAAGGATCAATCAAAATATGAATACCACCAGCAACTGCTAATGTAGCTTCGTCTGTCATAATCGCTTGGCAGGCATCATGCACCGCTACCAGTGAGCTTGAACATGCTGTATCGATTGTTTTAGCTGGACCAGTCAAATTATAAGTGTCACTCACACGTGCCGAAATCATGTTACCAATCGTATTCACTAGTGTATGTTGTAAGGCACTATCAGGAATATAACCATCACCATTACGACCATAATTATTTTCTTTTGCGCCCAAGTAAACGCCTGTACGACTACCTGATAATTCATCACCTGTATAACCAGCACGATCAAACAGCTCTTGGGTTAGTTCTAAGATAATTCGATGTTGCGGATCCATTGAAATGGCTTCTTCATCTTTAATACCAAAATAGGCCGCATCAAAACCTGCTACATCTTGGAGATAACCGCCATGAGTGGTGTAGGTACTATCGACTTGCGTTTTATCAGGATTAAAATAGGCTTGTTCATCCCAACGGCCTCCGTTGCTAGCAACGATCAAATCATCACTTGCTTTTAAATGCTCCCAGAACGATTCTAAGCTACTCGATTGCGGTAACCGACAAGCAGCGGCAATAATGGCTATTTTACGTGTATTATTAATTTGTTGAGTGCTGACTCGAAAGCGATTGCGTCGATGTCGTTTAATGATGTGTGGTAATTGATCCACTGAAAAACGATTAACTTTGGTATTTATTAACTGAGTCTTAGCAATTGTCTGTTCCTTACTCCCGGAGTGATCTACACCAGCAGATGCAATTCCTTTACGAATAAGAAAATCTGCTAAATGACGAATAGTACGTTGTTCAGCAATAGCAGTAGGTGGAATAGATTGTTCAAACTCAGTTTCTAATAGATTAAGCAATCTCATCATCTGAATTGAATCAACACCATACTCAATAAGATCAGTATCAACATCCAGATCACTCACATTAACCTTCAGCAGTTCCGAACACAATTTAGCAAGTTTTTTTTCAACCTGTAAGAGTAGGTTAGAATTCATCGATACCTCCTACATCACCAAATAAAAATCGACGAAGTAGTTCATCATTTCCCTGACTAACTAATAAGTTAGATTCTTCACTCATTAACACATCAATAAATGTTTCCAATCCCTTTTGAGTTTGTAATCCTTGCATACCTGTCTTTTCATACATACGCTCTTCTGATGCAGCATCCATCTGCATACCGCCTTCCTGCCAGAGTGGCCAAGCTATCGATTTATAACCATGAACTTCAGCAAATCGATCTAAAAAAGCATTCGCACCAGCATAATCCGCTTGCCCCACATTACCTAACGTACCTGCTATAGAAGAAAAGAAAACAACCCAATCAACGGGTTGTTGCCGCATTGCTTGATGTATATTCCAAGCTCCTTGGATTTTCGCTGATAATACCGTTTCAATCTCTTCGGCCGTTTTATTCAATATAAAATTATCTTGAATCACGCCTGCACTGTGAATAATCCCATTAATGGAACCATATTGGTCACGAATTAATTCAAGTGCTGCTTGAACATCAGCGTACTTGCTCACATCACCCTGAATATAGCTAATCGCAGAAGAGGCCGGTAATGCTTGCTTTGGTTGGTCTGAGCGACCCATTAAGATCACTTTCACATTAGCAATCTGACTCAAGTACGTTGCAAAGAGCCGCCCTAAGCCGCCCGCACCGCCAGTAATGAAATAAACACCACCGGATTTAACAACTTGATCAAGTGAACCCATCTTTATGTCTGCTTCAACCAGCTGCCGAATTTGCCTTTTCGATTCACTCAAATAACGAACCTCAACGATTCGATTAACAGATGATTGAGAAAGATCTGCTTCAGTCGCTTGAATTTCCTGCTTCTCCAACATCTCTCGCTGACTATCAGAACAACCAAGCGGTAATTGAATCACCTTACCTAACACTTTTGGATTTTCTATGGTTGCTGTTTTTAACAAACCTACTAGGGGTGCATAGCAATACTCAGGATATTCTGCAGGAACCAAGCACAAAAATAGCTTTTTATCTTTTGGTTTACTCATCAAAAAGGCTTTGATACGAGCAAATGCTTGCTGAAACTCATCAACAATCGTTTGCGCATTTCTATCTTCCGTCCATTTCAAGGTTAACCGTTCTACCGCTAGATCACCTTTTATCTTTTTCTTCATTATTGCAAGCACGGCATCTTGCCATTCCGGTTTCGCATAGATCATTTGGGGAGAATTTTTTACAGTAGTGGCATCAATATCTTCATTTAATCTTAATATCATGGAGCGAGCTGACAATTCTTTAAATGCAAGCAACACGTGTCCTTGCTCATCCAATAAAAAAATATCACTCTTTTTTAGGTCATTTCCTAATTTATTTTGAGTATGTGCTCTTACATAGCTATAGCGCACATTTTCCAATGCGTCATAAACACACAGTTCTTTTAATGCAAAAGGCACATAAGGAAGTGACTGAAGCTGGGTTTTTCCTGAGTCTCCTAAAATGAGGCCCGCTTGGATTGCGCTATCAAGCAGCGAGGGATTGAGTACAAAACCAGATTCAGAATCTTTCACTGCAAGCTCGGCTAACACTTCACTATCGTTATAATATATATTTTGAATTCCTTGAAAACTCACACCATAGTGAATACCTTGCTTAGCAGCACGACTATACAATTCTCTGCTATCTAACGACTGCGAGCAGCGAGTGCGAATTTCTGAAAGCATGAATTGCTTAGGTATAGCGAGTGGTGTGCTAACTACTATTTCACCTTGACTATGAATTTCATCTAAACTTGTTCTAATCTCATATTCCATTTCATTATATGATTTCGGATATATTCCAATGTGAATAGTGCGTGGTGCTTCATCCACAACCACAGGACTTACCCAAATAATATTTTTGAGAATCACGGGATATGTTTGGCTAGTATTAGATAATAATTCATCATATTCATTCTCTTGCGTACTAAGCACAGCAGCAGCTCTTGCCATCTCAAGATGAACAACTCCAGGTAAAATTTTATGATTCAGTACCACATGATCTTTTAAGAAAAATTCATTGCCAGTGAAAGTGGAACTAAAACGTTGCTCTGATAAAGTCGATGTATTCTCATGTAAAAAAGGATGTAAGATTATCTTATGCTGCGGGAAATAAGATGCTGGTTCAACTTTTGTCCCCGCCCAATATTGTTCCTTTGCAAAGGGATATGTCGGCGCACTGATTCGTCTTGGCTTTTGTTCAGGGGAAAGATCTTGATAAAGTCTCTCCCAATCAATATTCAATCCCCTCACCCATAACTCAAGTAATTTATTGTATTTACCATGTTGTATATATTTACTAATGACTTCTTGAAATTCTTCATCAGTGGCAAATGTCGCTAATGTATCTTGATTTTTATTTACCTGTCCTATATATAAATCTTCAATGAAAGTTTCTTCTTGCTTGTTTAGGTAAGCTCGTAGTTTCTCTTTCAATTCATCGAAAGAATGCACTAACATCCCTAGACGACACTCCATTGCTTCTCTGCCCACTTGCAAGGTATAAGATAAATCAAGAAGAGTAATACTACTTTCTTCTTGATTTTCTTCTTTTTTATCAACCTTAATAAATTCTAGTAGTTTCCCAGCATATGTTTTTAGTCGCTCTTTGTTTTTGGCAGAAAGCACGATAAAGATAGGTATGTTTCTGACATTTCTTGGTTTGTATGGTGATATGTACTCTTCAAGTACCACATGAGCATTGATCCCACTAAAACCAAATGAACTTACTGCAGCTTTTCTTGGTTTGCCATCTTGGGCTTCCCAAGATCGTAGTTCTGTATTGATATAAAAAGGAGAATCGTTAAGATTAATATTTTCATTGAGTTTTTCAAAATTAATAGTCGGAGGAATTTTTTTATGTTGAATCGCAAGCAGTGCTTTAATTACTCCAGCAACGCCTGCTGCAGTTAAAGTATGTCCAATATTACTTTTAGCTGAACCTAGTGCACAATAACCTTTATTGTTACTAAAAAATTCAAAACTCTCACGTAATGCCTCTACTTCAATTGGATCACCCAACTTAGAGCCGAGAGCATGAGCTTCAAGTAATTCAATCTCTCCTGGATTAATTTTAAATTTCTCATAAATTTCTTTCTCCAGCATAACTTGGGAACAAACGCTAGGTGCTGTTATACCATTAGTTTTACCATCTTGATTAATGCCCCATCCAGAAATAAGGCCATATATTCTGTCACCATCACTAATTGCATCAGACAATCTTTTAAGTACTAATACCCCAACTCCTTCTCCAGGAACAAATCCATCAGCTCGTTGATCAAAAGCATAACATCTACCTTTTGCTGACAACATACCTGCTTTACTAGTCATAATATGAATACTTGCATCAGACAGAACACAGACACCACCAGCTAAAGCAATATTAGATTCGCCTAAAATTAGGCTGTCACAAGCTTGTGCTATCGCAACTAATGATGAGGAACATGCTGTATCAATGGAAAGACAAGGGCCTTTTAAATTTAAGATATAGGAAATTCTAGCAGCTAAAATGGCTGAGTTATTACCAACTAAATCTAGCGCATCTAATTTTGTTAGCAATATACGTCCATAATTACTAGTACTACAACCAACAAATACACCACATTTTTGTCCAGATATTGAGGATGAAGAATAACCTGAATCTTCTAATGCATGCCAAGCAACTTGTAAAAATAAGCGCTGCTGCGGATCCATATGTTCAGCTTCTTTTGGAGATATTCGGAAAAACAATGGATCAAATTTATTGGCCCCTTCAAGAAAACCAATGTGTTTGCAATAAGTTTTTCCTGGTATATCAGGATTAGCATCATAGTATAAATCAACATCCCAACGACTTTCAGGAACCAACGAAATACAATCACGACCTTCTTTGATATTCTTCCAGTATTCATCCAATGTCTCAGCTTTAGGAAACTGCCCAGACATACCAATAATGGCAACAGCATCAGATGTGATAGCTTGTTTTTTTGAAATAATTACATTCTGTTTACTAATTTCCTTACTCATTAATTCTGCACGTTTTGCTTGCTGCTCGAGATGATCAAGGCATATATCTAGACAATCTACGATGTTTTCCCCAGTATGAGTCATCACTACTTTGCCAATATGCTCACCTCGAGCTACATATTGCAGTGCTTCTTTGATATAAGTAATGGGATAAATTTTTGATACCACAGGCACTATTTCTTTTGACTCAACCAACTCCTTCATAGCTGAAAAAATATGCTCTATAAGTTTATTATTATTTTTTTCGCTCAATAAACGTCTTAAGTCTATGCTGTAAATACTTTGATTTTGTGTCAAATTTGCAAGACTCAGTTTCTGACTACTTTTTAATGCTTGCACTGCTATTTCTAAATAACGTCCTGAAGGAGCTAGACAATTTAATCCTTTCTGTATCGCGTCCCCTGATAGCATATTAAGCACAACATCAATACCACGACCTTGCGTTAACATTTTAATAGTGTTATCAAAATCTCCACTGTAATCTAATACATGCTGCACGCCTAATTTTTCAAGTATTTTTCTCTTTTGCGGTTTACTAGAAGTCCCATAACAGATACAGTGCTTTAAGCGCGCAAACTGCAAAGCTATCAGCCCACAACCACCCGTTGCTGTATGAATTAAAACATGCTCCCCCACTGACAACTTCCCTAACTCAAAAGCATAAAACGCTGTGCCCAACACAACAGGTAAACTACACGCTTCTTCAAAGGAAATAGATTTAGGCTTAAGGAAAACATATGTACTTGACACATTCACGCAACTAGCATGGCCTCCAAGCTGATGACCTGTTATTGCAATCACTTCATCTCCTTCTTTAAAAGGAGTATGATGACCAACCTTAGTCACAATACCTGAAACTTCAAAACCAGGTACAAAAGGATAATCAGGCATAGTGGGATACAAACCTTTGATACACATTACATCAGGAAAATTAATTGCTGATGCCATCACTTTTATTTGTACTTCATCACTTTCTGGTTCTGGTATAGTCCATTCATATAACTTAATGGATGCAATGGATCCCACTGAGTGAATCACTACACCATAATGACCCTTTAATTCTGATCTATCTTGTAGCTCAACAGGTGAACTTCGTGAAAAATGCATCCGTTTTAAAGTACTTTTTGTTTTTTTCTCATTATTCGATTCTATACTTTGTTCAGATTGCGAGAGGAATAATGAGGGTGATTCTTCTCTCAGTATATGCACACTTTCCTTATCCTTCTCTGCTAATAAGCTATGAATGAATCCAGTGAGTTGCAATATAGTAGGATAATCATATAATTTACTTACAGGTATATTTATCACATATTGTTTATTTATATCTTGTACCCACTCAACACCCACAATCGAATCTAATCCAAGTTCAACGAATGGTTTTTCAACATCAATTTGATCTATGGACATATACAATGCTTTGGCTAAACTTCCTATCAGCTCAGCTTGCAATAGTTCTTTTGCTTTAAGTTGCGCATGTTTCTCTTTAACACTTTCTGCTAATGGCTTTCTACGAAGCTTATCTTCTTCTACAGAATGTGATTCTATGCTTTGAAGTAAAGTTGTCTCTTTAGAAAGAGTAATATTACTAGGCTTGTTATCTGTTGAGGTAGATATATTATAATATATTTTATTATTCAATCTAATATTTGAATGTAAAGAAGGCGTGGTACAACGTTGAGATATCATCTCACTTGAAAATTCAATTCCCCGCATCTCAACACACACTTTACCTTCTTCATCACACAAATCTATATCCAGCTTTTGTATAGCCATATTTGCATTTGTATTCCTTCTCACCCATACCCACATTTTAGTTGTACAAGGTTTCAAAACCTTCATTTCCTCTAGTACAAATGGCAACATGGGAGAAGATGCATTCTTTTCCTGCAACATATGAAATATCACTCTCACTTCTATCGCTGATTCTAATAAACTAGGATGCAATTGATAATCTTTGAATGTATGAGTGATACTTTCAGGTATACGAAACCATGCTAATATTTCATTCCTCTCATCGTTCACATACACTTTTTCTAACCCTTGGAACGAAGCACCGTAGTGAATGTCTGATATGGTAAAATAATCATATATCGCTGCTATCGAGAAGGGAGCTTCATGACAACTTGATTTTAATGCAACTAAATCTAGTAGTTTGGTTTCAGCCACATTCACAAGGTTTACTATACCTTGACTATATACAATCTCCTCATCTTCTTTTTCTGTTGTGATTTCGAATGCAATATTATTATTTTCTTCGGGATACAGTGAAATCGTTACATCCATTGGTTCATCGACAATCATCGGACGTATCCATACTATATTTCGAAGTTCAATCGCTTGTGTATTTACATCAAATTTATCCAAAGCTTCACGTATAGCCTGATTTGCCATCTCAAGATAAGCGACACTCGGCAATATCTTACGACCTTGAATCACATGATCTTTTAAGAAAAATTCTTCACCAGTGAACGTAGAACGATATTTTATTTCTGAAATAGTGGATTTATTTTCTTGTAACAAAGGATGCAACACTACCTGATGCTGGACTGAAGGAAGAATTTCGGCCTTACCCTCTACCCAATATCGTTCCTTTGCAAAGGGATAGGTCGGTGCGCTTATTCTTCTTGGTTTTTGTTCA
>JAHCAO010000003.1 GCA_019634835.1 Gammaproteobacteria bacterium | reverse complement strand
ATACCGTAATTGTTCTGAACTTTTTAAGGGCTAAAAATTGTAGGGTAAAGAGGTGTAATTTTTGCACCGTCAATCAAGATAAAAATAGAATGTTAACGGAACGCTTTAAGCAAGCCAATAACACAAAAATCAACATAAGCTTTAAGATCCTTTTTATCCTTGATAAGGACGTTTGGGTCCAATGCGGCAGAGCTAACGATAGAGAGGATCAACGTAATAATGAACTCAGGCTTTAGCTCCTTGTCAATATTGCCAATATGTTGATAATGTTTGATCGCATCTAACCATTCATTTGATTCAGTCGATAAGGTTACCCCGATGGATTGTTCCGCTGGCTCCAAACGTTGCCAATTAATCATGCGAATAATCTCCGAATTATCTCGATAGAATTTGATACTATTTGCCATCAATTGAGATAAAAATTCTTTAAAGGGAAGATTCGACAATGGAAGCGTTTTGGATTTGTTAGCTGCATCGCGAGCTATGCTTTGTTTGACAGCCACCCACAATTGTTCTTTATTGCCAAAATGATGAAATAATAAGCTATAGTTCACCTCAGCAAGTTTAGCAATTTTCCCCATTGAAGTGCCAGAAAAGCCATTTTCCACAAATAGTTGTCTAGCAGCTGTCAGGATTTTACTTTTGGTGGTTACATCGTTCATAAATCTTCCTAAAAATGATTGACTGATCAGTCAATTTTAAGTATACTATTGATTAATCAGTTAATCAAGTATAATGGCGTAATAAAATGAACCCAAATAACTTATTGTTTTTAGTGATCATATTAGCGGTTTGCTTAACCCAGGTAGCCGCGGATATTTATGCGCCATCTTTACCTGCTATTGCGGATAGTCTAAGCGCACCGATACATCTTGTTCAATGGAGCATGGCTATTTACATGCTTGGTGTGGCGTTATCACAGTTGATTTATGGGCCTTTGTCGGAAGGTATTGGGAGAAAGGGGCCTATTCTTATCGGCCTAGGAATTATGATAATTGGCAGCGGTATGTGTTTGTTAGCCAACAATATTGATTTATTAATTGCAGGAAGGTTTGTGCAGGGTTGTGGTGCAGGAGCTTGCGCTGCATTATGGCGTTCTATTTTTCGTGATGTATTTAGTGGTGAAGAATTAGCAAAGTACGGTTCTTATTTAGTTGTATTTGTTATGTTTATTGTTCCAGCAGCTCCTGCACTCGGTGGATATTTGCAGGAATATTTCGGTTGGCGAGCCAGCTTTGTATTTATGTGTTTTTATACAGTAATTGCATTGCTTTCTATTCTTTATGGATTTAAAGAAACTAGTACCCATCATCATCCCGAGAGATTAAAGTTATCTTATGTTACCTCCACGTTTTATCAATTACTCAAAAGTCCGATTTTTATGGGCGTCACACTATGTACTTTTTTAAGTTATGGTGCTTTTTTCTCATGGTTTACAGCAGGACCTGTTTTACTAATTGATCGTGCTGGTCTAACACCTGTTGAATTTGGTTGGATAACTTTGTTAGGTGGTGGTTCAGCTTATGCGTTAGCTGGTTGGTTGAATGGCAAATGGGTTACGCGACTGGGCATGTCAAATATGATGAGAATCGGTTTTAGTATTATGTTTGTGTCCGGCATCATGATGTTGCTGGGAAAGCTTATTTTTGGTGTGACTGCAACAGTTATCGTCGCTCCGATTTTATTATTTTATTTTGGTTCTACATTTATTTGGCCAAATGCATTCGCCATTGCCTTTACTCCCTTTGGAAAAATAGCGGGATATGCAGGTGCATTATACGGATTTATGCAAACTGGAAGTAGAATTGATCCTCGTGATGAAAGACGAGTCATGTGCATTTATGGTAATCCTGAAGTCAGTGATCGTGAACTTATATTAGAAACGGTTAATATTGTCGATAAATCCTCGATTCAAAGCCATTCAGAATGGCAAGCATTTGGTGATGATTATTTTAAGTGTACGCGAAGCAATCCTGAAGAATGTCCGTATGGTTGAATTTTATTTAATGTTATAACCAAGGTAGGGCAAGTGGTTTTGCGTCTGTAGAGCGTACTGTAATGCATCATTGCGTTGAGTTATGTATGCTTCATGTGCAATAATGCAAGGTTATACATGAGGAGCGGCTTATGCTGTCAATTTATAAGACCATTATATTACTGATTTGCTCGAATGCTTTTATGACCTTTGCCTGGTATGGTCACTTAAAAAACCTTGGAAATAAAGCTTTATGGATAGCTATTCTTGCGAGCTGGAGCATTGCTTTTTTTGAATATGTATTTCAAGTGCCGGCTAATCGCATTGGTTTTTCTAGTGGTGTTCTTTCCTTAGCGCAACTAAAAATTTTGCAAGAAGTTATCACGTTGTCTATTTTTGTTCCTTTTGCCATCTTATACATGCGACAACCTATATCATGGAATTTTCTTTGGGCAGGTTTGTGCTTAGCTGGTGCTGTTTATTTTATCTTTAGATAATCCTAGGATCCGTTTGCAATGGTTCTTCTTATTGCAAAATGAGTACATCGACCACATTTGTGAAAAATTTCGTTAAATAGTCCCTACTTGTTTGTTTCAAATTTCCGCAAATTCCGACTCGATGGTTCCGTTTTTCGCTTGAAAAAGCAATTGTAAACAGACCTTAGAAATTAAGTGACACAACTAGTTTGAAGATGTCGCGAAATGATTTTAAAACGGTTATACTTTCGAACTTGGTCGTCTCACTCTATTACTAGAGTCATCATCTCGCTAATTTAAAGGAAAGTGTCAGCATGGATATGGCTAACGTCATCAGCGTGCTAGTTGTTTTAGGGCTGGTTTGGGTAGTAGCATTTTACCAATGGTCAACTGTCATTTGGACAACATTGATTGGTGTTACTTTACTGGCGTTTACTATTCTGGGTTATTTATCTCCTATTGCACTAGTGATTCTTTGGGTGTTCTACTTGGCGGCTGCCTTGTTTGCAAATCTGCATCAACTGCGTCGGCGTTATATTGTGTTGCCAGCATTAAAGATGTTACAAAAACAATTACCTGCTATTAGTTCAACAGAAAGTGCTGCTATTGAAGCGGGAGATACTTGGTGGGAAAAAGAATTATTTTGCGGGCGTCCAAATTGGAACAAATTATTTGATATTCCACGTCCCACACTTTCACAAGAAGAAGAACATTTCCTCAATACTCACGTCGAGCATCTTTGTTCTTTAATAAATGATTGGGAAATTATTTTCAAAGAACGCGATTTACCAAAAGAAATCTGGGATTATCTCAAGAAAGAAAAGTTTTTTGCTATGGTTATTCCTAAAGAATACGGTGGCTTAGGTTTTTCCGCACTGGCGCATTCCACCGTAGTGACTAAAATTGCAACGCGCAGCATTAGTGTCGCAGTAACCACAATGGTACCTAATTCACTTGGTCCTGGTGAGTTGTTAGTACGCTATGGAACCGATGAGCAAAAAAATTATTATTTGCCCCGTCTAGCAAATGGTATTGACATTCCTTGTTTTGCATTGACTGCACCTGATGCAGGGAGCGATGCTGGTGCCATCCCTGATACAGGCATTATTTGCCGTGGCCAATATGATGGGAAAGAAATCATTGGCATTCGTGTGAGTTGGGACAAACGATATATTACGCTAGCACCTGTTGCTACGTTGTTAGGATTAGCTATTCACTTATACGATCCCGATCATTTACTCGGAAAAAAGACTGATATTGGCATCACACTCTGCTTAATTCCAACCTCACATCCTGGTGTTGAAATTGGTTCACGTCATTATCCTATGTTCAATGCATTTATGAATGGGCCAACGCGTGGTAAAAATGTTTTTATTC
This sequence comes from Gammaproteobacteria bacterium, assembly GCA_019634835.1. Taxonomy (GTDB): domain Bacteria; phylum Pseudomonadota; class Gammaproteobacteria; order DSM-16500; family DSM-16500; genus Aquicella. The sequence goes on along the minus strand of JAHCAO010000003.1, from coordinate 208,478 downwards.
CAATGGATTGGATCATTGGTGGAACAAGCATGGCAGGGCAAGGTTGGAGAATGTTAATGGAGTCTCTCTCTATTGGACGGTCCATTTCATTGCCTGCATTATCTGCTGCTTGTGGTAAAGTGGCTTATCGTGTGACTGGTGCTTATTCCAGAGTTCGAAAACAATTTAACACTTCTATTGCTTCGTTTGAAGGAGTGGAAGAAGCGCTAGGTTACATCGCAGGTTATTCTTATATGCTAGAAGCCTGCCGGATAATGACAGCGGGCGCGGTTGATCAAGACATCAATCCATCTATTGTTTCTGCTATTGCAAAATATCATATGACAGAAATGTGCCGCCATGTAGTTTCAAAAGCAATGGATATACATGCAGGGCAAATGGTTCAAGTAGGGCCAAGGAATTTGTTTGCGAATGCGTATCTTGCTGTGCCGATTAGTATTACCGTTGAAGGTGCGAATATTTTGACGAGAAACTTAATCATATTTGGGCAGGGTGCAATTCGTTGTCATCCGTTTATTCTTAAAGAGATTGAATTAATCAGCTCACCTGATCCTAACATTGAAGAATTAGACCGCATGTTAATGTCTCATATTGGGTTCTATATAAGTAATATATTGCGAAATATTGCTTATGGAATTACCGGCGGTAAATTCATTTTTTCTTCTTCCAAAAATAAGCGCATAAGAAAATACAAACAGCAATTAACGCGGATGAGCGCCGCTCTTGCTTTGTTAGCGGATACCAGTTTAATTTTATTAGGTGGAAGCTTAAAGCGTCGTGAACGTCTCTCTGCTCGCTTAGGTGATATCATGAGCCAATTATATCTTGCTTCGACAGTATTAAAATATTATTACGATCATAATAAACCGAGTTCTGATATAAACTTGGTTTGCTGGTCAATGCAAGAATGTCTTTATAAAATACAAATTGCATGCAATGAGCTATTGAATAATTTTCCTTACCGATGGATAGGGAAATTCTTGAGATGGATCATTTTCCCGTTGGGCACAGCTTATCTTAGTCCAAGAGATCAGTTACATCATAGTATTGTTGAACAAATGCTCGTTCCTTCTGAATTGCGTGATAGAATCACGCGCTACTGCTATTTAAATAGTAATGATAACAATTTAATGACTCGATTAGACAAAGCTCTCATACACATAGAGACTATTGATCCATTGCAGAAAAAAATACGTAAAGCGATACAAAGCGGTGCCATAGCACATTCGCTGGAATTTTCAGAATGTATTCATGCTGCCAAACAAGTAGGTATATTGAGTGCTGAGGAAGCATGTATGTTGGTAGAATTTGAGAAGCTAAGAAGTGAGATTATTAAGGTCAATGAATTTTCATTTGATTTCGATGCGGTAATTGCATGAAGCTACGGTATTATTGTGTTTATACCCGTAGCATTTCATTTTTAGGTATTTTATTGATTTGGGTCCTGCCAGTGGGTGTTCGTTTTCATGCTCGTCAACTGTGCGTGAAAATGAATACTTACTCACCTAAGATTTTTACTCTTAAAAATGAAGCGCTACAGGTATAACAGCAATACATTAGAGAATATAGAGGAATATTAACTATGACAGGAAAACCAGCGTCTTTTATGCGTGATGTATATATTGTGGATGGTGCTCGCACTCCTTTTCTAAAAACAAAAGGAAAGCCAGGACCATTTTCTGCTGCTGATTTAGCAGTGAATGCTGGAAAGGAGTTGTTACAACGACAGTCATTTTTGCCTAGTGAGTTAGATGAAGTAGTGATAGGTTGTGTTATGCCAAGTGCAGAGGAAGCTAATATTGGGCGAGTGATTGCCTTGCGTTTAGGTTGTGGCAAAACAGTTCCAGCATGGACAGTACAACGTAATTGTGCCTCTGGCATGCAAGCATTAGATAGTGCGGCAAAAGATATTGCGATGGGCCGACATGATTTAGTATTAGCGGGTGGAGCAGAGGCAATGAGTCGTGCACCGCTTTTGTTCAATGAAGATTACACCAATTGGATTTCTGGAATCATGGGTGCAAAAAATTGGAGATCAAAATTAAGTGCTTGGGTGCAATTTAGGCCGTCTTATCTTAAACCGGTGATTGCTTTGCTGAAAGGATTAACAGACCCATTAGTCAACTTATCTATGGGTCAAACTGCCGAGAATTTAGCTTATCGTTTTAACATTAGCCGTGAGGAAATGGATCAATTCTCATTGGAAAGTCATCAGCTTGCAGCTGCAGGACAAGAGCGGCATCATTTCACTGAAGTTCTCACTGCATTTGGTAATAGTGGAGATTTTTATTTAACTGACGATGGAATTAGACGTGATTCTTCCATGGAAAAACTGGGTAGTCTCAAGCCTTTCTTCGATAAAAAATTTGGCAGTGTCACAGCGGGGAATAGTTCGCAAGTATCTGATGGCGCCGCATTATTATTACTTGCTAGCAAAGATGCCATACAGAAATACCGCTTACCGGTATTGGCACGCATTGTTGATGTGCAATGGGCAGGCGTTGATCCATCAGAAATGGGACTTGGATCTGTATTTGCAACCTATAAATTATTGCAACAACAAAATTTACAAATGGAAGATATTGATTTCTGGGAAATTAATGAGGCATTTGCTGCACAAGTATTAGGATGTCTTAAAGCATGGGAAAGTGACGAATATTGTCAAAAAAACTTTGGCCTTGATCGTGCGCTTGGCACGATTGATCGGTCTAGATTAAATGTTGATGGCGGAGCGATTGCTATTGGACATCCCGTTGGAGCAAGTGGAGCACGAATCGCACTTCACTTGACTCAAGTATTGCGGCGGCAAAATGCAAAAAAAGGAATTGCTACCATTTGTATAGGCGGTGGGCAAGGCGGTGCAATGTTAATTGAAAATGTTTCCGAGGTATAAACATGAACACAACTCAATCTTATAAACATTGGTGGCTAGAAACGGATTCCGACCATATTTTGTGGCTTTATTTTGATAAGCAACATGCTTCGGTGAATACCATTGATCGTGAAGTGATGGAGGAATTTTCCACCATTATTGATTCATTAACAAATGATACGACACATAAAGGCGTTATTATTGCTTCCGCGAAAAAAAGTGGATTTATTGCTGGTGCGGATATATCGCAATTTACACAATTTAAAGACATTGACGAAGCGGTTTCGATATTATTGCTCGGGCAGCAAATATTAGAAAAATTAGAAAATGTGAAGTTGCCAGTGGTGGCAATGATTTATGGTTTCTGCTTGGGAGGCGGGCTGGAACTCGCACTGGCTTGTCATTACCGTGTTGTTGAGGAAAGTGGAAAAACTCGTTTAGGGTTGCCAGAAGTTAAGTTAGGGATACATCCTGGTTGGGGAGGGACGGTGCGTTTATCACGCTTGATAGGGGCTCCACAAGCATTGAATTTGATTCTGAACGGTCATACCGTTAGTGGAAAAGCAGCGGCTAAATTAGGATTTGTGGATGCAGCTGTGCCTAAGCGACAATTAGTAACAGCAGCTAAGTACTATATATTGAATAAACCTCCACGACGTAAACCAACTGCTTTACAAGCATTAACTAATCAAAAAATAATGCGCCAAATTATTGGATATTATGTTCGTCGGCAAGTGCAACAAAAAGTGAATCCTATACATTATCCTGCGCCATTTCATGTGCTAGACAATTGGGAACACATTGGTGTAGAGGCGCATGCTGCTTATGAGCGGGAAGCAAAGAGTTGTGGTAAATTATTTTTTAGTGAGACGTGCCAGAATCTTGTTCGTGTGTTTTTTTTACAAGATAAATTGAAAGGCTTAGCAAAAGATACTTCTTTCTCTCCTCGGCATATCCATGTCATTGGGGCTGGAACAATGGGTGGTGATATTGCTGCGTGGTGTGCAGTGCAAGGTTTTACGGTAACTTTACAGGATTTAGAACCACGGTTTATCGCACCAGCTATCAAACGTGCATATAAATTATTTAAAGAAAAATTGAAAGAACAAAATCTTGTGCAAAAAGCCATGGATAACTTAATTCCTGATGTAAATGGAAATGGCATACCAAGAGCAGATATTATCATCGAGGCAGTTATTGAAGATTTAGCAATCAAACAATCAACATTTAAAATGATAGAGTCTAAAGCCAAACCTCAGGCTATTTTAGCTACCAATACATCTAGCATACCATTGGATGAGATTAATACCGTACTGCAACAGCCAGAACGTTTAGTGGGGATACACTATTTTAATCCGGTTGCTAAAATGCAGCTAGTTGAAGTAGTGAAAGGTGAGCATACTAGTCAAAAAGTAGTTGAACAAGCAATAAGTTTTGTTCGTAAAATTGATCGCTTGCCTTTACCAGTAAAAAGTAGCCCAGGGTTTTTAGTCAATCGTATTCTGATGCCTTATTTGCTTGAAGCAGTAGAGTTAATGAAAGAAGGTATTCCAATGACGGCTATAGATAAAGCCATGACCAATTTTGGCATGCCTATGGGTCCGATTACGCTAGCGGATACAGTCGGCCTAGACGTTTGTCTATCTGTTGCAAAATATCTTGGCAATTATTTCAATATACCAGTTCCACAGCGTTTAATTGAACTGGTTGAACAGAAGAAATTAGGTAAAAAAACCAACGAAGGATTTTATCAATATGATAAACGTGGTAAACAAATTAAACCTGAAGAAGCACCGTATGACAAGCCGTTAGAGAGCATTTCTAATCGTTTAGTGTTGATCATGCTAAATGAAGCGTTTGCTTGTTTACGTGAAGGAGTAGTAGCGGATGGTGATTTGTTAGATGCAGGAATGGTATATGGCACTGGTTTTGCTCCATTTCGAGGTGGTCCAGTGAATTATGCAAAATCACAAGGCATTCATGAACTCTATCAACAATTCATTAAACAACAGCAAGCACGCGGAGAAAAAGATGCTGTGCAAGCATGGGAAACAACAGAAGTATGATATTTCATGTAACTGATCAGACAATGGCGTCAACTTAAGGGTGTCAATAGAAACAAGTCGAGCAAGTAGTGCAAGAAAACGAAATTCAGTTTCAGGCCGACTTTATAGTTGGCATATGGTTAATAAGCCTATACGCTATCATGTATACAGAAGAAATTGTTGACACCCTTAAGTTGATGCCATTGACTGATCAGTTACCATTTCATTTTCTCAAATGCGAATACTAGTTTAGCTAAACGTATAGGGTGATATAAACGTGAGGCTTTTTTTTATGTCATGTTCAGGTGTTGATTTCTATAACGTTCGATCCACTGTTTTGGGACGAAAAAATTTTTATCTTATCAACAAAACCGATACTTGCAATTTAAGATACCAGAATTCTATCGAAGTTAATTTATGATGAAGGGCAAAAGGTAGTCGTTGCAAATTCTCTTTACTTTAGTTGATTTTATCCATAAAATACTAAGATACTATAATAAAGCTAAGAAAAGAATAACAATTCACACAAACGACGAGATAATAGTAGATGAAAGCACGAAAAAAAAATTATGATAAAACAATTATTGTTGAATTTTATAATGATGAATATGCTGAAATAGTAAATAAAGATGATATTGAGTCTATTCAATATAATGCAAAGATGTTAATAAATAAGTACTATCCTAATGCAATAGAAAAACCAAATAGTCTAGTTTATTCCCGTATGGATCTCAAACAAATCATTCCAGATTTAAGTGGTTTGACAGAGAATTCTTGTTTATATCTGGTGGGTCATAGTGATATTGATGAAAATACTTTTGCTGGATGTGATGCTGAAACATTAGGTAAAAGCTAGTAGAAGATGCCAATTTAAAAAGTGTAAAGCGCATTGTTCTTATTGCTTGCGATTTAGGAGCTTCTGATATGTTTATATCAGGGTTGCAATTTTATCTTAGCGAAGCTCATATTTTTGCAGAGCTTGCTGCGTATAAAGGCAATGTAATTATTTCTCAGGCGGGTAAACGTTTTGTGGATTTAGGTGAAAAACAGGGTCATGTTAACGCAAATATGCAGAAAGTAATCTATGGATGGGAAATGGAAAAAAATGGAAAACGTGAAAGAGTAGTGATACTTGATACTTCTGAAAGATATTTAGATGAAGAAGACGAAGAAGACGAAGAAGACGAAGAAGATGATATCAATCCCCATCCCCATATTCAATCTAGCGTGGATGGTAGTCCTGAAGCGTTTTATCTTCACAGTGAAACTACATTATTACCTGGTGAGATAATAGGTCGTCAAATGTTATCACAAAGCTTACATTCTTTTTTGATGTTTTCTGATGGTATCAGAAGAGGTATAAAAAGAGATTTGCAAGATAAAGAATACTCAAAATGCAAATGGCAGCGATTGTAGAAGAATCATTGAAACAAAAACGATGGATTTAATCTCCATATAGGTCTGCTATTGTTACTTTTTATATGAGGAAAAATGGAGAGGAGTCCACTTTAGCAAAAGCCAGAAGGGAAACGTCTTTTGCGACCGAATGTAAAAAGTAAAAAGGGCAGATCCATTACGATACTGCTATAATTAAGAGGCACTCGGTTTTTTCCATTTAATATTACATCCCACACTCGCTTTTTGCTCACTACTAACAGGTTTGCCTGAGAGAACATTATCAATGGCTTGGCATAAATCTTTTCCTGTAACGGGATGTTGATTTCCTGGCGTAGAATCATCAAAACGTCCTCGGTAAACACAGCGAAGATTTTTATCAAAGAGATAAAAGTCAGGTGTACATGCTGCTTGATAAGTTTTTGCAACTTCTTGGGTTTCATCATAAAGGTAAGGAAAGGAATAGTGGTGTTTTTCTGCTTCAAGATGCATGTTCTCAGGGCTATCGTCAGGATATTTTGAAACGTCATTAGAATTAATCGCAATAAAACTAATTTTTTTTTCTTGGTATAGGTTAGCAACTTCAACCAATTTTGCCTGGATATGTTTAACGTATGGACAATGATTGCAAATAAACATAATCACGGTAGCAACAGGTGATTTAATATCTTGTAGCGAAAGATATTGGTGGGAACGTGTGTCCATCAGACGAAAATCAGGTGCGAGGGTATTGAGGGGAAGCATATTAGACGGTGTTTCTGCCATATTATCAATCTCCAATTCTTCAGCAATTTGCTGAAATAGTTGTTTTGTTATGCAAATACGGTATCCTTAATACCTCATTTATTTCGAGTGGTTAAATAGGAATTAGTTAGAATAATGATGTATTAATGTATTTGGAAGATCGATAATAAAAAAAGTTTAAGGAGATAGGCTCAATGAATCGTTTTTGTATGCGTCGACTTGTTAGTATACTTTGTACTTCTGGATTACTTGGGGTTTCATCACAAGCGATGGCTTCTGCGTTTCAAATTTGGGAGCAAGACGGCGCAAGTGTTGGGAACTATCATGCTGGCTATGCTGCTGAAGCAAACGATGCTAGTATTGCTTGGTATAATCCTGCTGGTATCACTCGTATTAAAAACCAGCAATTTGTTTTTGGCACATCAGCCATTGTGTCGGATTTTAAATATAAGGGCAGTGTGGGTATCACTGAACTTTCCCCAACTCTAATGGGTATTGTGCCGGTGACGGTAACTTTTAATTCTGTTGTTGCTCAAGGCGGAAACTTTAGTCTTATACCTAACATGCAATATGTGGCGCCTATTAATGAATGGGTAGGTTTTGGCCTCAGTGTGGATGCTCCTTTCGGGTTAAAGACAAATTATGGTAGAAGCACACCGCTTCGTTATGCAGCAACCTTAACGTCTATCACTGTTGTTGATATCAGTCCTTCTTTAGGTTTTAAGATTTCCGATAAAGCATCGTTAGGTGTTGGATTTGATGTCCAAAAAGCTTACGCAGAATTCAATAGTATAGCTGGATTGATTGATCCTTTTCCGTTTGGAGAAAAAACAGTATTAACGGAAGAAGATACTGAGAGTAGTAACAAAGCAAATGATACTGGTTATGGATTTCACTTGGGGTGGCTTTATGAATTTAATCCATGTACACGTGTAGGTATTAGTTATCATTCTCAAGTTGTACATCATTTTTCTGGTACAAGCAGGTTCAGTGGCCCAATAGTGACTGACATCATCATGCAAGATGGTCCTCTTGTATCTAATCGTGCAACAACTAATGTGAAATTACCTCCTTATACTGCATTGAGTATTTATCATAAACTCAATCCATCGTGGGCTTTGATGGCTACAGGTATTTATACGCAATGGAACACATTTAAAACATTAACACTGAAGCAAGTGGCTGGTCTGGCCAATGATCCTTTGACATTGGTTGCACCCAGTACGGATATTCAGATTACTATTCCAGAAAATTATCGCAATACTATCAATATTTCTTTAGGTGCTAATTATTATCCAACAGACACAATTATTTTACGTGGCGGAATAGGATACGATCAATCACCTGTTCGTGATACTTACCGCAATGTTCAATTGCCAGATGGAGATCGCTATGCTGTAGCGCTAGGCGGACATTTCCAAGCAACAAAAACATTAGGTTTGGATGTGGGTTGGTCACATATTTTCTTTAATAAAACTAAAGTTCATCCTCCAGCACAAGTGAATGGTGCTGAAACAGTATCTACCAATGGTCATGTCACTGGCGGAGCAGATGTACTTTCAGGGCAAGTGACTTGGGATATTATTTAAGTAATACTTCACAATATTCTCCTTTTGCCTGTAAAACAAAGGGAGAAGAATCTGCTCGATTGTAAATGTTCGGTGATAGCGGTATCTGAGCAGCTCTACCCCTTTTATTTTTACATTCGGTCGCAAAAGACGTTTCCCTTCCGGCTTTTGCTAAAGTGGACTCCTGTCCACTTCCCCTCATATAAAAATAAAAGGGGTAGAGCTGCTCAGATACCGCTATCACCGAACATTTACAATCGATTATCCAATCTTATTCATTTTAATGGTTAATTCTGCATTCACACCTAAAATAGTCACAATTCCTTTTACATTACCTGTATTGCCTAATACATTTCCTACTAGATTGCCGTAATTAGTGAAAATGGTAACAAGACCATCGGAACAGTGGCCTGAAAAATGATCCATATATTGATTAGGGCAGAGAAGGCTGCCAGCATCTTTATTTGCACTGAAATCCATTGCAAAATTTCCTGAACCATCAATAGGAGTCGCACTGCCAGAACCATGATAGCTGCAATCAATCAGCCAATTTGATAGAGTAGCTGCGCCTACCCATTGCCCAGATATACTCGAACATGCATTTGAAGAGCCCAAGGTAATAACAAAATCGGCATGTACTAAATTAACAAACGATATGATGGCAAGGCTAGTAAAGCTCATTACTATGCTTCTTTTCATACTCAATCCTTTTTGTGACGAAACTGAAATTTCAATCCTGTTTTGATGCATCGCAAAAGCTAAGTTTTTACTCGCACTAAAGGAGAAGAATCGTAATTCTCCTCCTTTGTATTCTCCATCACGTAAGGTTAGTGATGATTAATTATTATAGTTAAGTTGAACATTAAATCCGCTGCCAGTGATTTTATACGTGGTGGAATTCATCGATATATTTTTAATACCTGCCTTCGTATCAAAGAGTACAGTTGCAACTTTTGCTGCGCCTTCTTTATTACAATTATTGGTCATATAGACATCTGCTTGGCAGTTTGAAGGATGCCCTAAACAGGCCAATCCAATAATGACATCAGAAATAACATTTGGAGAATGCGCTTTCGTGACGCCACCTGGAAGACTATCAGAACAGATCCCATTATTAATAATAGAAGTGGAATCTTGATCAGTGTTGTTCACAATGGTCAAACTGGCTTGTGCAATGAAAGGAACACTGCTCATGCAAGCTGCTAAAAAACTACTATAAACTATCTTTTTCACTTTCATAACTTTTTCTCCTTAGTTGAATAGTTGTCATCAAAATAAATTATGTGATCAATTAAAAGCAGGGATTAAATGCTACCGCTATAATGATCGAATTCCTATCATGCATCCATTGCTACCCACGCGCATGTGTAGGTATCAGGATCTTATCACCTTCACTGAGTGAATTATTATCAATAAGATTGGTAACACGAATGGCTGATGCTGTTGTTCGAAACCTGCGTGCAATTTTTTCTATTGTATCGCCATGTCGTACCATATAAATAGTGTCGCCTGGCTGTAGTTTTTTAGAAGAAGATGTTAATGATTTTGTTGATGATATTGCAACCTTATGTGTTGGTATAATTAATTGCTTACCTGGTTTTAGACTTTTATTACGCAGCTTGTTTGCTTCTATAAGTATCTTACTTGAAATATGAAAGCGTTTTGCAATTTTTTCTACCGTATCTTTGGAGCGGACCATATAGATAGTGTCTCCTGGCTGAAGAGGATAGGAGTTGGATAATTTTTCATGATGAATAATGGGCTCAATGCTTTCAATTTTTCTAAGCTTGTTCGCAATATTGATTACATCACTTTTATCATTGTCATTCAATGCAATTAATTTTTGCATTGGAGCAGTATCTTCATCATCTGACTGATTCTCTTGCAATCTTCCATTGCGAGGTATTAATAAATTTGTGCCAGTATGAATGTTATTTTTACTCAAATGATTCATTTTTTTAATATCACTTGTCGTCGTGCTAAATTTTCTTGAAATAGAAAACAAGGTGTCGCCTGATTTTACTTTATAGTGTATCCAGTTGATTGACCGATTGAGAGGAGATCTCGCCAAATTTTCAGTGAATTGCTCAACATTTTCTATGGGTAACACTAATTTGTACGGGCCTTTAGACGAGGTGGAAGGGCCTTTAAACCCTGAATTTAATTGTATCAATTTTTTATTGCTAATTCCTGCCAGCATTGCAGCATATTTTAAATTAATTTGTGTGCCGATATCGACTTGTGCTAGGTATGGTGCGTTTCTTACTGGAGGTAAATAAACAGGATATTTATCTGGATGGCTAATAATAACAGCTAATGCAAGTAAACTAGGTACATAATCCCTAGTTTCTTGCGCAACAGGTAAAGACCAGAAATCAGTATCTCTACCTTCTCTAATATTTCTTTTAATCGCTGCGAGTACATTACCCTCACCAGTATTATAAGCGGCAATTGCTAGCAACCAATTACCTTCAAAGAAACTCTGTAGATAAGCGAGATAATTGAGGGCTGCTCTAGTAGATGCAATCACGTCTCGTCGGCCATCATACCACCAGTCACGCTTTACTCCCAGGCCAGTAGCGGTGTCCGGCATCAATTGCCATATGCCGGATGCTCCCATGTTAGAAACAGAAAAGGGATTATAGCCGCTTTCCACTATGGGAAGTAAAACTAACTCTGCAGGCAAGTGGCGCTTTCTGACTTGTTGTGAGATGTAATAAAGGTAAGGTGCTGCTCGTGAAGCGGAGCGGAGTAAATAGTCTTGATTATTCATGTACCATTCAATTTTAACTTGGACAGCATAGCTCTCTTCGTAGTGTGGTAAAGAAAATTCATCACGTAAAACATCCCAAAGATTATCTGCATTACGATAACGCGTAATATCATCCGCTAATTTTTGCTTATGTTCCGGCGATAAATGCACATTCTTTTGATATATTTGGATTCCTTCCGAATTAGGTGTAGCAAAAGAAGTTCCAATCAAAGCAGAAATGATGCTCACAAGAATTAATTTTATTAGAGCTTGTTGAGATGAATTTCTCATTTTTAAATTTTCACACTTTTCAGATGGTATGTTATAGTACCAAAATTAGTTGGGAGATGGAAAAGCTTTGGCACATAGCTATCGTATCCTTCATCACTGGAATCAATGGTTATCTCAGCAATTTCTGGGTAAGCAGCTCCTGGAAGCAGAAGAACAGCATTTTGCGCGCTTACTCGAAAGACATTTTGGTAAGCATGGTGTATTAATTGGCGTTCCGCATCAATACAATTTATTGAATTCAACAAAAATTTCATGTCTTTCTATTCTGACACCTTTAGCTAACCACAATAAGAAAACGGGATACATTGAAGGAGACTTTCATGAGTTGCCCCTATTAACTGGAAGTATTGATTTAGTGATCCTTCCCCATACATTAGAATTTATTGATAATCCACGCCAATTATTGTCAGAAGCTTGTCGAATTATCAAACCTGAAGGGTTGATGATCATCAGTGGGTTCAATCCTTACAGTTTATGGGGGTTGAAGAAACTACTATCAAAACACAAAAAAAGTATGCCATGGAATGTGAATTTGATTCATCCTCAAAAAATCAAGAATTGGTTGCAGCTTGCCGATTTTGTTTTGGAAAAACAAGAATCAGCATTGCTTACTTTGCCATTTAATCGATCAAAATGGTACAAGAAATTGCAGTTCCTTGAAAAAATAGGAGGCAAGTTGTTCCCTATGTTTGGTAGTATCTATGTGATTATTGCTCGTGCGAAAGTAGTTCCATTGACACCTATACGGTTGAAATGGAAACAGCAATTAAGCGGGATACGCATTTCAACTACCATATCAGGCAATATTGCAAGACAATTAAAATGAAACATGTACAAATATATACAGATGGTGCTTGCAAGGGTAATCCTGGGCCAGGCGGCTGGGGTGCGATATTGCGTTATGGAGATCATGAAAAAATTTTATCTGGCGCAGAAGCTCATACAACAAATAATCGTATGGAGTTAACCGCTGCAATTCAAGCATTAGCTGCTTTGCGAGAATCATGTAAAATTGAATTGCATACGGACTCGCAATATTTACAAAAAGGCATTACTGAATGGTTGAAAGGTTGGAAAAAACGCGGTTGGAAAACAGTAGACAATAAGTCGATAAAAAATTCAGACTTATGGAAAATGCTTGATCATGAGTCAGCTCGTCATCAAGTGAATTGGCATTGGGTAAAAGGTCATAGTGGACATCCTGAAAATGAACTAGCAGACTCTATTGCAAATCAAGCAATAAGTGAATTTTTGAAAGTAGAGAAATAAAACAATGCGACAAGTGATTCTTGATACAGAAACAACAGGTATACGTGTAGATGAGGGGCATCGTGTAATAGAAATCGGTTGTATAGAAATGATCAATCGGAAATTGACGGGAAAACATTTCCATCAATATATTAACCCCGAACGTGAAGTCGAAGCGGGCGCACTTGCTGTTCATGGTATCACCAATGAGTTTTTATTAGATAAACCACAGTTTTCTAAAATTGCAAAGTCATTCATGGACTTTATTTCAGGCTCAGAACTTATCATACATAATGCACCATTTGACTTATCATTTCTAAACAATGAATTTTTGCTTTTGGATCAACACTGGAAATCTATTACTAATTATTGCAACGTAGTTGACACACTACAGATAGCAAGACAGTTACATGCAGGTCAGCGTAATAGTTTGGATGCATTATGTAAACGTTATGGGATTGATAATTCAAAACGGGATTTACACGGTGCTTTACTCGATGCTCATTTATTAGCGCAAGTATACTTAGCCATGACAGGGGGCCAAGGAAGCTTTTTTGATGCTATCAGTGAAACTCAGCATGGAGTAATTAAAAATGCAAAAACTTCAAGTAATACTTCTATTCAAAAATATAGCCTACTTGTTTTACGGGCGACAGTAGATGAGTTAGATCAACATGAGAATTATCTTGCATTACTAAAGAAACAAGGAAAGTGTATTTGGGGTAATTAAGGTTGAAAATCCTTAAGCGTTTCGATTTTAGGTATTCTGCATGCACCTGTAGAATACCTAAAATCGAAACGTTACGGATATATATGGACAGCATTTAAAAATAACGTTAATATCCAGTGCTTGCGAATTGATCAATACGTAATCATTAAAAAGTGTAGGAGAGATGGCTGAGCGGTCGAAAGCGGCGGTCTTGAAAACCGTTGTGTCCTCTGGGCACCGGGGGTTCGAATCCCTCTCTCTCCGAAAAATCGTACTGGTTTTTAGGGGACGCTCTTGATAAAAGTTTTGTTAGTGGACGACCATGAGCTTGTGCGTATGGGTATTAAGCGGTTACTGCAGGATGTGCAAGCAATAAAAGTTGTTGGGGAAGCGGGGACTGGTGAAGAAGCTGTGTTATTAGCAAAAGAACTGGTTCCGGACGTTGTCGTTATGGATGTTCATATGCCTGGCATAGGGGGGCTGGAAGCTACCCGTAAAATGATTCGGCATAATCCCGATATTAAGATTCTTGCTTTGACAATTTATGAAGATGAACCTTATCCATCACGTCTTTTACAAGCAGGTGCATCAGGATATATCACAAAAGGTTGTGATCCGGAGGAAATGATAAGGGCTATTCGTACCATCCATTCTGGCCAGCGCTACATTAGCCCAAGTATAGCACAGCAAATTGCTATCAAACGATTTACCAAAGGGGATGATTCTCCTCTCGATTTGCTCTCGGAGCGTGAGTTACAAATTATGCTGATGATCACGCAGGGGCAAAAAGTACAAGATATTTCGAAGAAACTTTGTTTGAGTCCTAAAACAGTGAATAGCTACAGATACCGTATTTTTGATAAACTTAGCATTAATAGTGATGTTGAACTAACATTAATGGCGATGCGCCTTGGTATGTTAGAAGGTGCGAAAGCGGAGACTGAGTAAGATTATTGATATTTCTTCAGTACACCCGCTGCGTTTCAGTAAATATTCGGTGATAGCGGTCTGAGTAGGTCGGCTCCTTTTATTTTTCATATTCGGTTGCAAAAGACGTTTCCCTTCCGGCTTTTGTTGAAGTGGACTCCTTTCCACTAAAAAATAAAAGAAACCGACCTACTCAGATCGCTATCACCGTATAGTTCCGGGCTAGCAACGTTATCTACGTGAACTCGATCATGCGTGATTTCAAGAATTTTTTGGCTCATCTTTCTCATCACCCTGGTGTTTATCAAATGTTGGGTGAAAAAGGTGAAATTTTATATGTTGGTAAAGCAAAAGACCTGAAGAAACGTATTTCTAGTTATTTCAGCAGCCGCACCAAAGATCCAAAAACACTGTCTCTGATCAAACATATCAAGGATATTGATGTCACTATTACACATACTGAGACTGAAGCAGTCCTGTTAGAATGTAATTTAATCAAAAAACATCGCCCTCGTTATAATGTTTTACTGCGCGATGATAAAAGTTATCCCTACATTCTGATCACTAAACAGCACCCTTATCCTCGTATTGACTCCTATCGTGGTTCACGCAAAAAAAACATTCTTTATTTTGGTCCTTATCCTAGTTCATTAGCAGTGCGTGAAACCATTAATTTGTTGCAAAAAATATTTCGTATACGTACTTGCCATGATAGTTATTTTGATGCTCGTACTCGGCCCTGTTTACTTTATCAAATAAACCGCTGCACTGGCCCCTGTGTGAACCTCATTTCCAAAGAGGATTATACACATAACATTAATCATGCCATTCTGTTCCTGGAAGGTAAGAGTCATCAAGTGATTGATGAGCTACAAAATAAGATGGAGCAGGCAGCAAAAGAACTAAATTATGAATTAGCAGCACTTTATCGTGATCAAATTAACCGACTGAGACAAATTCAAGACCGTCAATATGTGAATGTTAGCAAAGGCAATGCAGATGTTATTGGATTAGCGATGCAATCAGGCATGATTTGCATTCAGTTGTTATCTATACGCAGTGGACAAATCATAGGGAGCCGTTCTTATTTTCCCACTGTACCTGCTTATTCAGATATAGATGAAATTATTTCAGCTTTTTTGACGCAGCATTATTTAAGTGATATTTCTCATATAGAAAGTATACCTAGACAAATTATTACTGGTACCAATATTTCAGAACGCATCTTGCTTGAAAGGGTATTAGCTGAGCAAGTTAATCATAAAGTTGAAGTGATCATGCCTATTCGTGGCGAAAAAAAGAAATGGTTAACGATGGCGACTCTCAGTGCTCGTCAAGCGTTGGTGACCCACTTCTTTAATAGAGCAAATACCCAAGAACGGGCATGCGCTTTACAGAGTGCTTTAGGATTATCTCAGATGCCTCATCGAATTGAATGTTTTGATATTAGTCACAGTATGGGAGAAGCAACAATAGCTTCATGTGTTGTTTTCGATCAAAACGGTCCTATAAAAAGTGATTATCGGCGCTTCAATATACAAAATATCAAACCAGGAGATGACGTTGCCGCTATGCACCAAGTGTTGTTGCGCCGTTTTAAACGGATACAAATGGATCATGCTCCATTGCCAAATCTTATTTTGATAGATGGCGGTTCTTCTCAACTCTCAGCTGCAAAAGCAGTAATGAGGGAATTAAATATTCAAGGAATCACATTAGTAGGTGTAGCAAAAGGGCCTGAACGCAAGCCTGGATTCGAGACATTGCATATTGGTGAGCAGCTTCCAATACATCTTCCTTCTGATTCCTTGGCCTTGCATTTTATCCAACAAATCCGTGATGAAGCGCATCGCTTTGCTATTGTGGGACATCGCCAAAAACGTGATAAAGCGAGACGCCAATCCTCCCTGGAATTGATCTCTGGAATAGGGGCTAAGCGTAGGCGTGATTTATTACGTTATTTTGGTGGTATTCAAGGTGTCGCTCATGCTAGTCTTGATGAGTTGGCTAAAGTTCCAGGTATAAGCCATTCCCTAGCAGAGCGAATATTTGCAGCATTCCATGACGCGACCGTATAATCAGATATTTAATTGGCCAAACGTACTGACCTTGGTACGTATTTCAGTTATTCCTCTTCTTGTTATTTTTTTCTATTTACCTGTTTGGTGGGGACATCTAGCAGCAGCTATTATTTTTGCGATTGCATCTATTACAGATTGGTTGGACGGTTATCTTGCTAGATATCTTAAGCAATCGACAAAGCTTGGTGCTTTTTTAGACCCTGTAGCCGATAAATTGATGGTTTCTATTGCGCTGGTTCTTATTGTTGCGGAGCCTGCATTTCAATTTGTGAGTATTACTTCCACTATTATTTCTATTCCAACCTTTATCATTACCATACCAGCAGCCATCATTGTTGCACGTGAAATTATTGTTTCAGCATTGCGTGAATGGATGGCTGAAATAGGTAAACGTGCCAGTGTGGCAGTTTCTAATTTAGGGAAAATTAAAACTGCGGTGCAAATGCTTGCATTAATAGTGCTCCTATATTGTGATAGTGCGACCAATGTTACTCTCGTACTGACCAGCTATGTACTGCTTTATATTTCTGCTGTCTTAACTATCTGGTCTATGCTGATTTATCTTAAAGCTGCGTGGGCTCAGCTGGTTTCTGTTGAATAGACATTAACGCTATGGATGGTGTGTTTGAAGCTAAAAAATAATAGAGTGACTGCCTTCAGCAAATTCTTCTCTTTATTATAAATATCTTGACATACTGGAGTGCCAAGATAGAATTACACCGCAAATTCAGAGATACATCAGCCAGTTAAAGAGTTCAAAAATAGCATGGTTGATGGGTAGTGCAATAGCGAATGGCAGCAGTTTTTGGAATGATGCGGGAATAGCTCAGTTGGTAGAGCACAACCTTGCCAAGGTTGGGGTCGCGAGTTCGAGTCTCGTTTCCCGCTTAAGTTATGCAAAAGCTTTTGGCAGTGTTGTCTGAGGTTTTTTGTTTTTGGCTGGGTGGCAGAGTGGTTATGCAGCGGCCTGCAAAGCCGTGGACGCCGGTTCGATTCCGACCCCAGCCTTATTTTCGACAAACAGAGGGCAGAATATTCTGTTCTCCAATAGCCCGGGTGGCGGAACAGGTAGACGCAAGGGACTTAAAATCCCTCGGGATCTAATCCCGTGCCGGTTCGATTCCGGCCTCGGGCATGGATATGTAGACTAGCTCAAAATGTACAGTCTAATGAGGCTAGTCCAATAGAGAGTATCAACCCCCGCAGCTTAGATGGGGTGATTATGGTAAGCTATCTCAATGACATTTGTTGTAACTGAAAAGTGCATACGCTGTAAATATACAGACTGCGTGGAAGTTTGTCCGGTCGATTGCTTTTATGAAGGCCCAAATTTTCTTGTCATTAATCCAAATGAATGTATAGATTGTGCTTTATGTGAGCCTGAGTGTCCGGTTAACGCGATTTATTCTGAAGATGACCTTCCAGAGAAATTTCAACCATTTTTACAATTGAACACAGAGCTTTCTGAGAAGTGGCCAAATATTAACCGACGTAAGGATGCTCCTCCTGATGCTGATCAATGGACTGAAACTGAAGGGAAGCTTCAGTACCTCGAGAAAGAATGGCCTAAGTAGATGTCCTTTTAGAGCGTGAACATTTACCTATTAATCTATGAAAATATTAGCAATTGACACCTCAACAGCAGCTTGCGCTATTGCCATTCAAAACGAAGAAAATATTAAGTTATTCGATAAAGTTGCACCTATGCAGCAAGCTAAGTTAATCCTGCCTGCTATTCAGACGTTATTAGATTCAGTTTCTCTCACTTTGACTCAATTAGATGCTATCGCTTATGGACAAGGTCCTGGAAGCTTTACCGGGGCACGCATAGCCAGTAGCGTTGCTCAAGGTATTGGTTTTGCAGTCAATAAACCTGTTATTCCTCTCTCATCGTTAGCTATTATGGCGCAGTCGGCTTTTATAGAACATCAATGCGCAAAATTGATGGTAGCAATAGATGCACGAATGGCACAAACCTATTGGGCACTTTACGAGGCAGTATACGATGAGCATGTAAAATTAGTAAGCCAAGAAATCATTTGTACACCTGAAAATATAGACATACCAGAAGGTCAAGACTGGTACGGAGTAGGAGATGGATGGAAGTCTTATCAAGAAACCTTTATAAAGCGACTTGGATTTAAGCCTGTAACAGCTTATCCATCGCAATTTCCAACGGCACTGGCCGTATTACAGCTTGCAAAGCTGAGTTTTAGCCGGGGTGAATGGGTGAATGCTTCTGAAGCCACCCCTATTTATCTACGTTGAGATTTAGCTTTCGAGAGACTAAAATCACTCATCCTGAGTATTACTTTACAAGGCGGGATCAGATATGACTGGCGGCAATAATGGTGAATGCCAAAATATAATAAATCAGTTAAAAACATATATTAAAAGCCATGCGAATGAGAAAGAATCAGCTTTGCTTGAGGTATTTGCTCAACAGTATTACTCCTCATCCTCTGTCGATGATTTAAAAGAACGGCCTATTGCAAATTTATATAGCATCCTACTCTCGCATTGGAAATTTATTTATCAACGTTCTCCAAACGAAGCTAAAGTGCGTATTTTTAATCCGAGCAAAGAAAAAGATGGTTGGACCTCTTCTCATACGATTATTCAAGTTTCTCACGATGATATTCCATTTCTTGTTGATTCCATCCGAATGGTAATCAATCGTTTTGAGTACCAAGTTCATTTCATTATCCATTTTGGTGGGTTTAAAGTTGAACGGGATAGTCGTCATCGAGTCACTAAAATTTTACCTGGTGGCAAGTCAAACTCATTAATGAGCGAAGCACCTATTTATATCGAAATTGACCGTCTTTCTGATGAAAGTGCAATGGAAAATTTAAAAATGAGCATCATGAACGTGTTGGATGATGTTCGTGTTGCGGTAGCTGATTGGCGTAAAATGGTCAGTCGCGTGCAAACATGTCTTGATGACCTTGAAAAAGATCTTCCTACCTTAGATCAAGTTGAACTTGCCGAATCTAGAGATTTTTTACGATGGTTGATTAACAATAATTTTACTTTCCTTGGTGCTAGGGATTATAAGCTCATTGGTAATGATACCAACCGTGCTTTACAAATTGTTCCAGGATCAGGTCTCGGCGTTTTGCGTGACGAAACGTTAAGCAAAACATCTAAAACTTATGCTGAATTACCACCGCAAGCTCGTAAGATGGCGCTTTCAAAAAACATTTTGATTATTGCAAAGACCAATACCACCTCTACTGTTCATCGCCAAGCTTATACGGATTATATTGGGGTCAAACTTTTTAATGATAATGGTGATCTCATTGGGGAGCGTCGTTTTATTGGCCTTTATACTTCTACTGCCTATCATTCTAGTCCCAGACAAATTCCATTTTTGCGTGATAAAGTGGACAAGGTGTTGCAAAATTTAGGGTTTCCTTTGGATAGTCACGATGGTAAAAAAGCGATGCATATCCTCGAAACGCTACCTAGGGATGATTTGTTCCAAGCAACTCATGAAGAATTATTGGAATTAACGCGAGCAATTATTCAGTTGAAAGAACGTAAACGTATTCGACTACTCGTTCGTCGGGATGCTTATTATCGATATTTTTCCTGTCTCGTCTATGTGCCGCGCGAAATATTTAACACTGATTTAGCGAATAAAATGCAAGACATATTAATGCAAACCTTTAAGGGCATAGAAAGCACTTCTACTACTTATTTTTCTGATTCTGTATTGGCACGCATTCATTTTCTAATTCGTGTTAATCCTAAAATACCTGTTGACTATGATATTTCCAAAACAGAAAAAAAATTAATTGCTATATCACGATCATGGTCAGACGAATTGAAGGATAGTTTAGTAGCTCATTATGGTGAAGCAGAAGGATTGAGGTATTATAATAAGTTTCAAAGAGCTATTCCTGCTAGTTATAGTGAAGATTATACCGTTAAAGAAGCACTGGATGACATCGAAAAAATTGAGTCGTTATCAACAGAAAATCCGCTAGGTATGTTATTTTCAAAATCAACTGAGAATAAAACATTAAACCTAAAACTATTTCATGCAGAAGAAACCATCGTATTATCTGATGTGTTGCCCATATTAGAAAACATGGGCCTGCGGATTATTGGTGAAAGACCTCATGAGTTAAAATTTAAGGATGGCAAACTAATTTGGATTCATGATTTTAATATGTCTTATGCGATCAATAAAGAAATTGATGCAAATGATATCAAAGATTCATTTCAAGATGCTTTTAAAAAAATTTGGTTTGGTGAAGCTGAAAATGATGGATTCAACCGGTTAGTTCTGGAAGCAAACCTTACGTACAATGAAACAGCTATGTTACGTGCTTACACAAAATATTTGCGACAAACTGGATTTACGTTTAGTCAAAACTATATCGAGCAGGCACTTATCAATAATGCGGAACTAAGCAAGGCTTTAGTACAGTTATTCATATTACGTTTTGACCCAAGTTATCAGCGCGGTAACCGTAATGATCTTAAGGCATTAATTGAATACATAGAGCAAGCTCTTGATAATGTATCGAGTTTGGACGAAGACAGGATTGTACGAAGGTTGTTAGAAGTGATACTTGCGACCAATCGTACGAACTATTTCCAAAAGTTGGAAAATGGTTTAAACAAATCCTATATATCGTTTAAGTTTGATCCAGCTAAGATTTCTGATCTCCCTTTGCCAAGGCCAAAATTTGAAATATTTGTTTATTCTCCACGTGTTGAGGGGGTGCATTTACGTGCAGGTAAAGTAGCACGCGGTGGATTACGCTGGTCAGATAGACGAGAGGATTTTCGTACTGAAGTACTTGGGTTGATGAAAGCCCAGCAAGTTAAAAATACTGTCATTGTACCAGAGGGGGCTAAGGGCGGTTTTGTTGTTAAGCGTTCGTTGACCCCAGAAATTAGCCGTGATGATTATATGAAGGAAGTCATCTACTGTTATTCTACTTTCATTAGTGGTCTTTTAGATATCACGGACAACATTAAAGAAGGCGTCATTGTTCCACCTGTTGATGTAACAAGGTATGACGAGGATGATCCTTATTTAGTGGTTGCAGCAGATAAAGGAACAGCAACTTTTTCCGATATTGCTAATAGTATTGCACAGAAATATGGATTTTGGCTTGATGATGCATTTGCATCTGGTGGTTCTGCTGGGTATGACCACAAGAAAATGGGTATTACTTCCAGAGGTGTCTGGGTTTCTGTTCAGCGTCATTTCCGTGAAATTGGCATTGATCCAGAGAAAGATGATTTCACTGCTATTGGCATTGGTGATATGAGTGGTGATGTTTTCGGTAATGGCATGTTGCTCTCTAATCATACCAAATTGATTGGTGCATTTAATCATATGCATATTTTTTTAGATCCTGATCCAGATTCAGCCATTAGTTTTGAAGAGAGAAAACGATTATTTAACTTACCGCGTTCAACGTGGAAAGATTACAATCCTGAATTAATTTCTCATGGTGGTGGTGTTTTTGATCGGTCAGTAAAATCGATTAAATTGACCCCAGAAATTAAACATATTCTGAATACTAAAAAAGATACGATGGTTCCTAATGAATTAATTCGTGCCATGCTTAAAGCACCAGTGGATTTAATTTGGAATGGCGGTATAGGTACATTCGTAAAATCAACACAAGAGACACACCTTGATGTAGGTGATCGCACTAACGATGGTATTCGCATCGATGCCATTGAACTGAATGCTCGCGTCATTGCTGAGGGCGGAAACCTTGGCATGACCCAACTTGCACGCATTGAATATTCTTTGCAAGGTGGGATTGTCAACACTGACTTTATTGATAATTCTGCAGGTGTGGATTGCTCTGATCATGAAGTTAATATCAAAATTTTATTGAACCGGCTGGTTGCTGATGGCGAAATGACGCTTGAACAACGTAATAGGCTACTCGAAAAAATGACTGATGAAATAGCAGAGTTGGTGTTACTGGATAATTACAATCAAACTCAAATGCTAAGCCTCGAGGCATCTGTTGCGCAACAGACAATGGATTTATTTAGACAATATATGAATGATTTAGAAAAAAGTGAGCGCTTAAATCGTAAACTAGAATATTTACCTGACGATAAAACGTTATTAGAACGTAAAGCTAGTAATAAGCCGTTGACACGCCCAGAAATTGCAATGTTATTAGCGTATTGCAAAATGTATTTAAAGCAGGACATTCTAGCGAGTGATGTGCCAGAAGATCCTTATTTCAGTAAGTTTTTACTAATGGCATTTCCTAAGCCATTATGCGAAAAATATTTCCCTCAAATGAATCAGCATAGTTTACGCCGTGAAATTGTTGCTACTCAATTGTGCAAAAGTATTACAGATAGAATGGGAATTAATTTTGTAGAAAGGTTACAGCGAGAAACAGGCGCCTCTATCACATTTATTATTCGTGCTTTCACCATTGCTTCAAGTATTTACCACATGGAAGATTTGTGGCGGCAAATTATGTCGCTTGATTATAAAGTTCATCAAAATGTTCAATACCGCATGATGTTACAAATTTATTATCTTATACGTCGTGCTACAAGATGGTTTTTACGCAATCGCAAACCGAATATAGATATACAACAAGTCATTGATGATTTTTCTCCACGTATTGCTGAGTTAGTAAAGCGTTTGCCCCAATTATTGGATGCTCCTGATAAAGAAGCGTTTGAAACAAGTGCTCGTTATCTTATTGACCAAAATGTGCCGGAAAAATTAGCAAAGAGTATAGCATCTTGTAATGCACTATTTACTTCTCTTGATATTGTAGAAGCAGCGCAAAAATATGAGCTTAACATTTCAGATGTTGCAAAGACTTATTATAGCATTGGTAATCAGCTGGAACTAAACTGGTTGCGAGAAATGATGAATGCCTATGTGGTTGAAAACCAATGGGATGAGCTTGCGCGTGCAGGTTTTAGAGATGATCTTGATCGTGTACAGCATAAACTCAGTGCTCGTGTACTGACCATGAAGACCAAAGAAATTAAGAATAAGAATATTGATGAAAGAATCGATATTTGGATAAATCGTTATCAATTCCTAATTGAACGGTGGCAGAAATTATTAGCAGATATTAAGTCAAGTGATGTTGTTGGTTTTGTAACATACTCAGTAGTGTTACGTGAATTATTTGATTTTGCTCAAGCGGCATAAGGACGCTAGCATGATGGATGAAAAGATTTCAGGGAAAATACTATATCCTTCAAATTTTATTGAAGTATTAGGTTCTAAAATTCACTATATTGAAGCAGGAAGCGGGGACCCTATTTTATTTTTACATGGTATCCCTACCTCATGTTATTTGTGGCGCAATGTCATTCCCTATCTCACGTCCTTAGGTCGTTGCATCGCTCCTGATTTAGTTGGATTTGGTCGTTCAGATAAACCTGATATCCTTTATACAGTATATGATCATATTGAATATATCGAAGCACTGATAAAAGCGTTGGACCTAAAAAAAATGACTATAGTCATGCATGGCTGGGGATCTATTATTGGGTTTGATTATGCAATGCGCCATGAAGAAAATTGTAAAGGATTAGTGTTCTATGAAGCTTTTCTACGATCGCTGAATGAAGATATTTCACTGCCTTTTCAAGAACAATTAATCTCATTGCAGAATGTAGAAAATGTGTCTGATATCGTTATGAATGGTAGTGCTTTTATAGATAAAATTATGCCACAAAATGTAATGAGGCAGCTAACAGAGGAAGAAATGCAAAATTATCGAGAGCCCTTTATGGGTAAAGGGACAGGTAAACCAATATTACAATATCTTAAAGAGTTGTCCAATGGGACTGGAAAAAGTCAAATTGACAAATTGATTGCAAACTACTCAAAAAAACTAACGCTCTCATCACTACCTAAATTAATGTTATACTCTGTGCCAGGGTTTATTACGACCATAGCTACGGTGATGTGGGCAAAAGAAAATATACCTAACCTTGAAATTGTTGACATTGGTGAAGAATTGCACCTGGCCCAAGAAAGTAATCCGCGACTACTAGGTGAAGCTATTAGTGTATGGCTGCAGGGAATTGAGCAGTTTAAAGCATAAAAAACTTGGCAAAATATTGAGGTGAATAAATGAGTCAATATTCCATATCAATTGTGGGCGCAACAGGTTTGGTTGGCACAACATTGCTTTCTCTCTTGGAAGAAAGAAATTTTCCAATAAAAGATCTTTATTTAGTGGCCAGCCAACAATCTGTTGGTAAAGAAATTAAATTCCGAGGCAAGAACTATTGTGTTCATGAATTAACAACCTTTAATTTTAGTCAGTCTCACATCGCTTTTTTTTGTGTTGGAAATGATCTCGCTGCTGAATATGCTCCTAAAGCGGCAGCCTCTGGTAATATTGTTATAGATAAAAGTTTTTATTATCGCAATCACGATGATGTTCCATTGGTAATTCCTGAGGTCAATGTTAATGTTATTGCTGATTACCGTAAAATGAACATTATTTCAAATCCAAACTGCAATACCATTCCCATTGCGGTAGGATTAAAGCCAATTTATGATGCTGTTGGTATTAGTCGTATTAATGTGGCAACATATCAATCGGTTTCAGGAACAGGCAAAGAAGCTATCACTGAATTGACCGAGCAAACAAAGCAATTGCTTGGTAATGAAAAAATTCACCCCAAAGTGTATGCACAACAAATCGCATTTAACGTTTTACCACACATTGATGATTTTCAAGATAATGGTTACACGCGGGAAGAAATGAAAATCGTGTGGGAATTACAAAAAATATTCAATGATTACACTCTTGCCATCAACCCAACAGCCGTTCGTGTGCCGGTATATTGTGGTCATGCCGCATCCGTACATCTTGAAACAAAAGATAAAATAACGGTAGAGCAAGCATCGACGTTACTTTCTCATGTGCCTGGTATCAAATTAGTGACAGGCAAATTTCCTTATGCGACTCCTGCTCATGATGCAGCAGGTAATGATTACGTTTATGTTGGGCGTGTTCGTGAGGATATTTCGCATGAAAGGGGATTAAACCTTTGGATTGTGTCAGATAATCTTCGTAAGGGCGCTGCGCTTAACGCTATTCAAATTACTGAACATTTAATTGAACATTATTTATCGCCATGATTTTACAAATTATTGATTGCTATCTTAGCATTTTAGTCGCCATTGGAACCAGCTCGATTGCTGCTTTTATCATTGGATTATATTTCATATTTAAAAAAAAACCGACCATATCACCCATATTAAAAAAACAGGATGATCAAAAAATGCAGCCTGCATTGGTCAACAATCCTAGTTTTCATGATATGACTGCTATTGCAGGTGATGATGTCATGGCGACACAATTAGATTTAGCTCGCGCTTACATGGAAGCTGGTCGTAATCAGCTTGCTAAGAAAATTTTAGAATACGTTGTCACGCAAGGAACCGCTATTCAACAACAAGAAGCACTGCAATTACTGAGTTACATTTGAAACATGCGTATTGCTCTTGGCGTCGAATATAATGGACATGGGTTTTATGGTTGGCAAGCACAACGCGGGTTGTCAACTATACAAGGTACGTTAGAAAGTGCTTTAGCAAAAGTAGCAAATGAACGTATTTTACTTTTCTGTGCAGGGCGTACAGATGCAAACGTACACGCCATGGGTCAAGTTGTTCACTTTGATACTCATGCAAAACGTCATATTGATGCTTGGATATGGGGAACAAATTCTCATTTACCGTCCTCTATTGTGGTGCGATGGGCAAAACATGTTGACTATAGCTTTCATGCTAGATTTACTGCAATGGCCCGCCGTTACCGCTATGTAATTTTTAATCATCCTATCCGACCTGCTATGCTAAGTACTCGTGTCACTTGGCATTATTACCCGCTAGATGTCGTACCTATGCAGCAAGCAGGAAAAATTCTCATTGGAGAGCAAGATTTTAGTTCATTTCGCTCTTCACAGTGTCACTCAAAATCTCCCATGCGCAATGTGACTGAGTTTACCGTACGACGTCAGGGGGACTTTGTCATAGTGGAAATTCAAGCTAATGCTTTTTTACATCATATGGTGCGAAATATAGTAGGTTCCTTAGTAAAAATTGGTGCAGGACTAAAACAGCCTGAATGGATGCAAGAAGTGTTGCAAGCAAAAGATCGGCGTGCTGCAGCTGAAACAGCGCCGCCAGACGGGTTGTATTTGACTCAAGTAACCTATCCTGAACCTTATATTTTCCCCATAAATAGAGGGATGTTTTTGATATAATACTCGCACACGCATTTTAAGATTCAGCGAAATCGCTGATAAGGTATTACTATGAGTTGGTTTAAAAAATTACTTCCTTCTAGAATTCGTACTGGTACCAGTACCAAGAAAGGAGTACCAGAAGGCTTATGGTCAAAGTGTGATCGCTGTAATTCAGTTTTGTATCGCTCTGAACTAGAAAGAAATTTGGAAGTTTGTCCGAAATGTGATTATCACATTAAAATATCAGCTAGAACACGGTTGAACTATTTTTTAGACCCTAATACAGGAAGTGAAATTGGTGCAGATATTGGTCCAGAAGATAAACTGAAGTTTAAGGATTTGAAAAAATATAAAGATCGTCTTTTGGCTGCACAGAGAGAAACAGGAGAAAAAGAAGCACTGGTCGTCATGCGTGGAAGATTGTGTGGCTTGACTATTGTTGCTGCGGCTTTTGAGTATAGCTTTATTGGTGGGTCAATGGGTGCTGCAGTAGGTGAGCGGTTTACTAGAGCAGTCAATACGAGCATTGAGCTGCGTATACCTTTAGTGTGTTTTTCTGCAAGTGGTGGCGCACGTATGCAAGAAGCATTGATTTCCTTAATGCAAATGGCCAAGGTCAGTGCTGCCCTTGCACAATTAGCAGAGCAAGGTATTCCTTACGTTTCTGTCTTAACCGATCCCACGATGGGGGGGGTATCCGCTAGTCTAGCCATGTTAGGCGACGTTATTATCGCTGAGCCTAATGCATTAATAGGATTTGCAGGTCCGCGCGTTATTGAGCAAACGGTAAGAGAAAAACTTCCTGAAGGGTTTCAACGCAGCGAGTTTTTATTAAAACATGGGGCAATAGATATGATTTTACACCGTAGTGAGTTGCGTAGCGGAATAGGGCGTATTTTAGCGAAATTGAGTTTGCGTGAAGCGATATAAATATATCAGAAATCAGTTGCAGGAGGGTGCATGATGAGTTTTTTGCTGCGAAAGAATGAGGATATTTTTTCTTCACCATTCATCGCAAAATACACACATCCTTGAGTGGGTTTTGCTCTCGCAGACTCCTGTCTGCGTCTGTTGCAGGATGGGTGAATTTTGATAAAAAATTCTTAGCACGAGAGAAAGCAAATTATTATAGAATATAAAATTACCCCTTTAATGAATTCAGAGGTGATGCATGGAAAGTCGAGTGAAACATCGGATTTTAGGGATGCTTGTTATTATTGGGTTAGTCATTATTTTGCTGCCTCTGTTCCAAGGCGGGAAAGAACTTTCACCGAATACAGTTTTAGTTAAAGCTCCTCCTTTCCCTAATCAACCCGCACAAGTCACTGCGGTCAACACGATGGTATCTCCTCCGGCACCCAGTCCTGTGGAGTCATCGCTCGTGGTTATGCAAGATGCTCCTATGGCACCTCAACCTATAGAAACGACAGAAAATGCCATTCATCAACAGCCAGATGACATTATTAGTATTGCGAGACCTAGTATTATCAATGATACATCTACGTCCCAAGTCCAGCTTTCTACGAGTGAAATCGTGCAATCTGAAATGATAGCAAATAAATCCAGCGTAACTGAAGCACCTACTACTATTAGCACAGAACCAGCAAAAACCAGTCATTATAGAATAATAGAAGGTGAAAAAGCTGCATCTTTACTTAAAAAATCTGCCCATAAAAGTAAGACAGCATTACATAAAAAACCTGCTGAAATGGTAAAGACAAAAATCGCAAAAACAACAAAAGTTGCTCCAGGTTTAAATCAATCTATTGATGATGATGGACTCATCAAATTGAAAGGTGCTGTATGGGTTATTCAAATTGGTAGCTTTCAGAATAAAGCGAATGCTTTGCGTGTTGTGAATCAACTACGTGAAAATGGATACCATGCGTTTATACAACAAATTTCCACTGCTCTTGGAAGTCATACTAGAGTTTTCGTAGGTCCAGAAAATAAAAGAGCAACTGCTCGTGCATTAGCGGATCGATTACAACATGAGATGCATATGCAAGGTATTCTCATTACTTATAAACCACTAGTATTGTAAAGAAGTGATGTACACGCAATATGAGTTTGAAGTCATGACTCTAGGGCGAGGGTTCACCAGGATCACGGATGAAATTACAAAACAAGTAAGAAAAGCAAAGATATCGGTGGGGTTGTGCCATATTTTTTTGCATCATACGAGTGCCTCACTGATTTTATGCGAGAACTACGATCCTCTCGTGCAAACCGATCTGGAAGCATTCATGCAGCGCTTAGTTCCAGATAGCGATACGCTCTATAAACATGCTGCAGAAGGGCCAGACGATATGCCGTCACATATTCGTGCCATATTAACGCAAAGTTTTTTAATCGTTCCCATTAAGGACAATCAGTTAGTACTAGGACAATGGCAGGGAATTTATTTATGGGAACATAGATTCCGTTCTCATCATAGAACCATCACTGTGACAATACAGGGATAGTGAGTATGTTCCATGTAGCTATTTTACAAGGAAAGCAAGATGGACAGATTGGACTTTCTAAAACGCCAAAGTGAGTTGTTTTTTGGCCTGAGTGAGCAGCAACTAAAAGTTATTGCGGATGAGTCACGCGAAATTAAAGTTGAAAAAGAAGAAGTGATTCTTCATGAAAATGAGGTGAGTGACGATATTTTTATTATTGTCCAAGGTGAAGCGGCTATCATCAAATCTGATCCTACGACAGGATTATCTCATCAGATTGGCACACTTTATCCAGGCGATATCATTGGAGAAATTAGCTTAATTGATGATGCGCCTCGATCAGCTTCCGTTCGTATCACAAAACCTTCTACTCTTATTATGTTATCAATCAAAAAATTAAGAGCACATGCTAAAGAAGAATATTCTTTCTCAAAAACGTTATCAGATCGAAATAAAAACGATAATGGTGAATTACCAACCTACGCTGTGATGGTACATAATGTTGCCAAACAACTTTCCAAGCGGCTACGTATGACGAATGAAACAGTCGTGGAAGCGCTGCGAAACGAATTAATGCAGGTGAAAGCACGCGAAGCGATGGGGCGATTCATTATCACGATTGTTGTAATATTATCTCTCTATGTCATCGTATTAAATGCTATAGAAACTTATCGGCCAACTATTACTTCCACTGCATTTATCAGTATTCCATTATTAATTTTATTTGCCATACCCTCATTTATTGCAATGAAGTTGAGCGGGTATCCTATGGAGCTTTACGGGTTTACGATAAAAGGCTGGCGTTGGTCAGTCATAGAATCACTTGCTTATACGTTTATCATGCTGGGAATTGTCGTTTTATATAAGCTA
Organism: Gammaproteobacteria bacterium; assembly: GCA_019634835.1. Taxonomy (GTDB): domain Bacteria; phylum Pseudomonadota; class Gammaproteobacteria; order DSM-16500; family DSM-16500; genus Aquicella. Next base: position 178,293 of record JAHCAO010000003.1, on the reverse strand, counting down.
GTATTATTGCACTACAATTCCCGTTTTAGTGGGCGACATCTTTTTGATTTTACATTGAACTTAGGGCCAGGCAGAGATAAGCCTATTTCTTTCTTATATGGCACACTCATCATTTGCCTTTACTTACTTTTTGTTCCTATGCAAGAATTGTTGGCGCGAGGAGCATTGCAAAGCTCATTTCAGGTATTATTGATCGGACGATACAAGACCTTATGGGCCATTCTTTTGTCTAATCTGCTATTTAGTGTATTACACACGCATGTTTCATTTGGCTTTGGGTTAATTGTTTATATTCCTGGGCTGTTCTGGGGATGGTTATATGCGCGGCAGAAAACATTAATTGGCCCGACGATCTCTCATCTTATTGTGGGAGCTTGGGCGGTATTTATAGTAGGATTGATATGATTGCGCGAAGAGAAGGGTGCATGATGAGTAGCTTGCTGAAGGGAATAAGGATATTTTTCCTTCACCATTCACTGCAAAACACACACATCCTTGAGTGGGTTTTGCTCTCGCAGACTCCTGTCTGCGAGTGAATGGTTCATACAAAATATCCTTATTCCCTTCAGCAAGCTATTCATCATGTCCCTTGGGAGAATTAAAATTCAATCAATTCCTTTTTTCCGAACTCATCCCACACCAACATATTGCCATGTTCATGCCAAGCATCTAATACCACACGAGATGCTGGTAAATTATTGAGAGAAAAATGATGAAATCCAGGTCTATGTGTATGCCCATGTATTAAGCACTGGACATGATGTTTCTTCATAATTGTCTCAACTTCTTCTTGTGTGACATCCATCGTTTCCATTGGTGTATTTGCGGTATGTTTAAAGCTTTTCTTACGTAATTTATTAGCGATTTTTCTGCGTATACTAAGAGGAAGAAATAAAAATAATTTTTGCAAAAAACAATTTCGTAATAATTTTCGAGCTCTAAGATAAGAAGTATCTTTTGTGCAAAGCATGTCACCATGCATAATTAATACTGTCATGTTGTATAATTGTATTTCTGTTTCGTCAGGTAAAAGCTTGCATCCAGATTCACATAAAAATTTTTTTCCAATTAAAAAATCCCGGTTGCCATGAACAAAATAAATAGGTAATCCATTTTGTGAGGCCTTTGCTATCGCGTGGATAATTTCACGATGAAAAAGCGTATTATCATCATCACCAATCCAAGCTTCAAATAGATCACCTAAAATATAAAGTGCATCCACACATGAATCAGTCGTATGAAGCCACGTCAAAAATAACTGTGCTATTTGAGGTCGACTTTCGTCTAAATGTAAGTCAGATATGAAGATAGTTCTTCGCGTTTCTCTCATAATATATTGTTTAATATCGAGTTATTTTTCATTAAAAAATTCATATTACCTTAATTAGAGCAATTTATACTAAAATTAAAGAAGGAGGTATTAATATGCTCCTACTCACAAATCATACTACCTTAATTTTATGGCATGAAGTCATAAAAAAAGCGGAAGGCAACTGTTGTATCACTTTAGATGAAGATTTAGAAGCTTATCTTATTTCGCTATTAATCCGCTATGCAAATAAACCAGAGATTGCGCAGCAAATCTTTGCGAAGGCATTTTTAGAGGCAACTCAGCAGCGTGATCAACAAAGAAATGTATCCTTACAAGGGGTAGGTGACCAGTGTCTTTTATATGCCGGGCTGTTTCCTCATCATGCAGAAAAACGGCATGTAAAAATTTCATATTTTATTGACTTAGGACGTTCTGCTTATGCTGCTATCTCGAAAACGGCGAATGATTTGTATTGGGCATTAGCACTTCAATTTGTTGTTTTAACTGATGTGCTGCAATCCATACGTCCTACTTGCGATTTATTGCCATTGGAAGCTTATGATCAATGGAATGATGTGGGAAGTCAGCGGGCTTTAAGGATTTTACAAAGTTATACTAAAGGGATGCCTATTAAAAAATAATATAAAATTTCTTTTTAAATCTAAGTTTGGCGCCAGGAAATCCCGTTGCAGATAAGTGCATGGCAAGTTTTTCACAACAAGAGGAAGACGGTATTTTGTATGAACCATTCACTCGCAGACAGGAGTCTGCGAGAGCAAAACCCAGTCAAGGACGAGTGTGTTTTGCGGTGAAGGGTGAAGGAAAAATACCGTCTTCCTCTTGTTGTGAAAAACTTGCCATGCACTTATCTGCAACGGGATTTCCTGGTTTGGAAAGAAGTCTATTGAGTTCAGTCATCATCCACACTAGAATGAAAAAAATACTTTTAGGGGTAGTAGGAATGCGGTTAATATTACTCGGATGTCCAGGTGCTGGGAAGGGCACACAAGCTAAGCTAATTACAGAAAAATACCACATCCCCCAGATCTCAACTGGAGATATTTTGCGAAGTTCTATTAAAAATAATAATGAGTTGGGAAAAAAAGTTAAAGCTATTGTTGATGGTGGGCAATTAGTGCCTGATGACATTGTTATAGAACTCGTAGAAGAAAGAATTAAAAAGGCAGATTGTATAGAGGGTTTTCTTTTAGATGGATTTCCACGTACAGTGACACAAGCACAGGCATTAAATCAATTCACCTCGATTGATTCTGTCGTTGATATTGATGTGCCAGAGGAAGAAATTGTCATGCGGCTAAGTGGTAGACGTATACATCCAGCATCTGGCCGTATTTATCATACTGTTTATCATCCGCCTAAAATTTCTGGCAAAGATGATCTCACAGGCGAACCACTGATTCAAAGACCAGATGATAGCGAAGAAACGGTACGTAAACGTTTAAGCGTTTACCAGGCTCAAACTCGTCCTTTGCGTGACTATTACCAACATTTTAAAGCTAATGTGGGGACACCTATTCCACAATATGTCAAAATTGATGGCATGGGTTCGGTAGATGATATAAAAAATAAAATTTTTTCTATACTTGATCAATGTAAGGAAACAATGAAATGAAAAAAATCATTCCTTCCCTAATGTGTATTTTATTTTTCCTGCCGTTACATGCTGTTGCAGGCTATGATGCAACTCGCACGCCTATTGGTTACTGGAAAACCATCGATGATGTAACAGGTAAACCTAAATCAATATTACACATTTATCAATCAGAAGGTTTTTTGTATGGGCAAGTTGTAAAAATTTATCCGCGGCCAGGGCATGATCAAAATGAGTTGTGCACAGCTTGCAAAGGCCCTAAACATAATCAGCGTATCGTGGGTATGATCGTTGCAGAAAGACTTAAGCAAGATGTTCACCATCCCTCACTGTGGACTGATGGTCAAATACTCGATCCTATGAATGGAAAAACGTATCGTTGTTATATGCAAATGACTGACAATGGTCAGAAGCTTAATGTAAGAGGTTACATTGGTATTACTTTATTTGGCCGTTCACAAACGTGGCTAAGGGTTCCCGATGCAACAATTAACCTACATCATGAAAAATTATGACAGCACAAAATGCAGTTCAATATGATTCCAGCACGCGGCAATTAAGCTTACACGGTGATTTAAATCTCAGGAACCTTGCTTATTTCCAGAAATTACTGACGAATATAACCTGGCCTAATTCCGGTGAAGTCATAATTGATGGTGAACGTAGTAAAAAAATAGATACTGCTGGAGCATGGTTACTCGTAAGATTAAAAAAAAATTTAAAACAAAAGGGCATTCATGTCGAACTTAGTAAATTCTCAGCAGAATCTACTGAGTTATTAGCTATCATAGACAAAGAACTTGCCGAAGAAAAACCGCTTCCTAAAGTAAAAAAACTTAATTTTTTTGCATTGATTGGATTGAATACCATTCAGCAATTAAAAATATTCCAATCTTATCTTAGCTTCGTGGGTCACTTAACCTATGAAGCATTGCGTATCACATTTCAGCCAGCCCGTTGGCGTTGGAATTCCTTGGCCAGTGTAATTTATCAAACAGGCTACCAAGGGTTGCCTATTATTGCATTATTATCATTTTTAATTGGTGTTGTTTTAACTTATCAAATGGGACTACTACTACGTAATTATGGTGCAAATATTTATATTGTTGATTTACTAGGGCTCTCAGTTCTACGTGAATTTGCCCCACTGATTACTGCTATTATGGTCTCTGGCCGTACTGGTTCATCTTATACTGCTTCTATAGGCATGATGAAACTCAACCAAGAAATTGATGCACTCGACACACTCGGCGTGACGCCTGCTGAGCTATTACTATTACCACGTATCCTAGGTCTTTTGATTACACTTCCTTTACTAGTGATGTGGTCAGATATATTTGGAATAGTGGGGGGTATGGTCATGTCAAATAATATGTTAGGCATAACGTGGCATGATTTTCTTGATCGTTTTCCTCAGGTCATTCCTCTTCGATCACTCATTATTGGTATTGGGAAAGCGCCTGTGTTTGCTTTAATTATTTCAAGTATTGGTTGTTTCCAAGGGATGCAAGTAAAAAATAGTGCAGATAGCGTAGGACAAAATACAACTAAAAGCGTTGTACTAGCAATATTTTTTATTATTGTTGCGGATGCCATCTTTTCTATCATCTTTAGTAAGATGAAGTTATGAAAGTAAATGATCCTATTATTAAGATAAAAAACTTAAAAACATTCCTAGGTAGCTCATGGATACATAAAGGGTTAAATCTTACTATCAATCGCGGTGAAGTCTTAGGAATAGTAGGTGGTAGTGGCTCAGGCAAAACAACTCTTTTACGAGAAATACTAAATTTAACAAGGCCAACTTCGGGTTCTATTACTTTATTTGGTCATGAATTATTAACTGCTTCATCTCAAGCTCTTCTAGAAATACAGCAGCGATGGGGTGTGTTGTTTCAATCTAATGCTTTATTTAGCTCTTTAACATTATTAGAAAACGTAATGTTTCCATTAAAAGAACATACCTCGCTTGATCCGGTTAGCATGAAAGATTTGGCTTTATTAAAAATACGGATGGCAGGTTTGTCTATGGATTCAGCATTAAAATATCCAGCTGAGCTTAGCGGAGGAATGCAAAAACGAGCTGGACTTGCACGTGCTATCGTTCTGGATCCCGAACTCATCTTTCTGGATGAACCGACAGCAGGATTGGATCCAAATACAGCTGCTGGGCTCGATGAACTGATTCTAAACTTGCAGAGTACAATGGGTTTGACTATTGTAATGATAACGCATGATTTAGATAGTTTATGGAGAGTGACAGATCGGGTGGCTTTTTTAGGAGAAGGGGTCGTGTTGTGCGTTGATGATATGTCAGTATTGGTCAAGAATCCTAACCCGCTTATTCAAGACTTTTTTGGTGGGCCAAGGGGTAGGGCAGCTCAGGAGAGTTATCAGCATGAAAAGTAGTCGCTATGGATACTAATGTACATTACACTTTAGTGGGTGTTTTTGTTATCTCTCTCATATCAGCAATCGTATTTGCTATCATTTGGCTTTCTTCCGGGCTGTCAACCGTCGAATATTCAGATTATCTAATATATAGTCAAGAATCTGTTTCTGGTCTGAACATTGACGCGCAAGTTGAATATAATGGTGTAAGTGTTGGAGCAGTAAAAGACATTACTATTGATAAAAATAATCCGCATCTGGTGAAAGTATTATTAAAAATTAGTACAGCCACACCTATTACGCGAGGCACAGTTGCAACATTAACGACTAGAGGGGTAACAGGCGTTGCTTTTGTTGCTTTAAAGGATAATGGAATAGATAGACAGCCCTTAAAGGCGGAGCCAGGGCAGATGTATCCTGTTATCCCAACCTCTCCATCTATACTGATGCGTCTTGAAGTTGCGCTATCACGATTGTCTAATGATCTTCAGTCGGTGGCGATATCTTTTCGTTCTTTAATGGACAAAGAGAATTTAAAAGCACTCAAAGATATTCTTCTCAATTTAGACCAAGTGACACAAACCTTGTCTCATAATAATCAAAAACTTAATACCATTATACTTAATACTACTCATGTGAGTGAGCAATTGTCACCTTTATTGCAGTCTAGTAACGAAACCATGAAAATGCTAAATACACAAACCTTACCTGCCACTTATCAATTGCTCTCTCATTTAAATGAGGTGACACGTACATTGAGTGAAGTGTCGACCCAACTCAAGCAAAATCCATCCATGTTAATTCGTGGTGCTGCACCGCAACCACCAGGGCCAGGTGAAAGAAGATGAAATTTAATAGGATAAAACTCATGCGGGTGATATTAACTTTATTTGGCATCGTCTTGTTGTCAGCTTGTTCATTTTTATCGCCAGTAAAAGTAGATTTACCTGATAAATATATGTTGAGTAAAGTCCCTTCTTATGTGCCAACTAAAAAAACTCGTCCAATGATTTTATTAATTCCTACTCCTGAAACTAGACCCATTTATAATACAACACAAATGGCTTATATGCTGAAACCTTATCAAATAGCTTATTTTAGTAAGAACGAATGGGCAGAAACGCCAGCACAAATGCTGCATGTGTTATTGATTCAGACTTTACAAAAAACACATTTCTTTAAAGCGGTCGTTACGTCACCCTACAATGGTCACTATGACTATGTCCTCAATACTGAAATATTAGAATTAAAAGAAGATCTTACGCATTCGACACCTTTATTAGTTCTTTCTGTCCGTGCCCAAATATTTAAAATATCAGCCAACCAAATCATTGCCACAAAGCAATTCACAGTATCACTTCCTATTCCTAGAGGAACACCATATGGTGCTGTTTTTGCGGCTAATCAAGCTGCAGCAACGATATTACGGCAAATAGCGATATTTTGTCTTGATAGAATCACCATGGCATAATGAGGGTGATATTATTCAAGTGTTGTATAATTTCTGATATATTCTTCTAGATCTAAGTTTATCTTGTGAGTTAAAAAAGGCACAAATTCATGGCAAATGATATGATCCCTGAAAAATCAGAACTGGGTAAAAAGACGCAATATGATAGTCATTATGATCCTCAGAAGCTCTTTCCAATACCTAGAAAAGCGAAGCGTGATGAAATTGGTGTATCTGATGACTTACCATTTTTTGGCTTTGATGTATGGAATCATTATGAAGTTTCTTGGTTAAACGAAAAGGGAAAACCCATGGCGGCTTTGGCCGAGATTATTTATGGTTGTGATTCCAAAAATATCATTGAATCAAAATCCATGAAACTTTATTTTAATTCATTAAATAATACTAAATTTAGTCATGTAGAATCAGTACAATCGATCATTAAAAAAGACATTGAAGAACGATTAAATGGTTCGTTTATTGAGGTTCGCGTCAAACCACTTCATCTTTTTAAAGAGGAAGTGATTTATCGTAGTTTAAAAGGAATGTGCTTGGACGAATTGGACATTGAATGTTCTCTCTATCATACGGACTCCTCTTACTTAACAACGGAAGATGAATTGGCCGAAGAAACACTTTACTCAGATTTGCTGAAATCAAATTGTCTAGTGACTCATCAACCTGATTGGTGCAGTGTGCAAATTTCTTATAAGGGCAGAAAAATTAATCATGAAGGATTACTCCGTTACTTAGTTTCATTTAGAAATGACAATGAATTTCATGAACAGTGTATAGAGAAAATTTTTATGCATATTATGCAACGTTGCAAACCGGAAGAGTTGACAGTTTATGGCAGGTCAACAAGAAGAGGCGGATTGGACATTAATTCTTATCGTTCTACAAAACCCATAGATCCAAATGCCATACCTAATATGAGGCTTTGCCGCCAATAGGATTTAGCATGGAAAGAGATCAGTCAATTTAAGATGCAAAGAATCTTTGATTAACAAGGATGTAAAAATTATGAGTCAGCAATTTATAATCGGTATGGATGACAAACTACAACCGATTGAATTTTTTCTCGCAATGGCTAATCGTCATGGCTTAATCGCAGGTGCTACCGGTACAGGTAAAACGGTTACATTACAAAAAATTGCTGAAGCATTTTCCCACGCGGGTGTATCCGTTTTTACAGCGGATGTCAAAGGCGATCTTTCTGGCATTGCTTTTCCGGCTGATGATAATCCTAAAGTCAAAAAACGTTTAACCGAACTGAAAATTAAACAGTATGTTCCACAAGCTTGCCCAGTTGTTTTCTGGGACATCTATGGAAAGGAAGGCCATCCTTTACGTACTACTTTAAGTGCAATGGGGCCGCTTTTGCTTGGCCGCTTATTAAGTCTAAATGATACACAACAAGGTATTTTAAATGCTGCATTTAGTTATGCGGATAACGAAAAATTATTGTTGATTGACTTGAAAGACCTACGCAGCTTGCTTGAATGGATGCAAACTCATTCAGCAGCATTATTAAATCAGTATGGTAACATTTCCCGCTCATCTATTGGCGCAATTCAGCGCGCACTGCTGACGCTTTCGGAAGCAGGCGGTGATATTTTTTTCGGTGAGCCTGCTTTTAAAATTGAAGCTCTTTTTCAAAAGGATCTTTCTGGAAAAGGGATTGTCAATATTCTAGACGCAACTAAACTGATTAATGATGCTTTATTATATAGCACTTTTTTATTGTGGCTTTTATCCGATTTATTTGAAACCCTTCCCGAAGTAGGAGATTTGGATAAACCTAAATTAGTTTTCTTTTTTGATGAAGCGCATTTATTGTTTAATTCAGCTCCCAAGCCGTTATTAGAAAAAATTCAACAATTAGTTAGATTGATCCGCTCAAAAGGCGTAGGTGTGTTTTTTGTGACGCAATCACCGTTGGATATTCCAGAGAATGTTTTAGGGCAATTAAGCAATCGCATTCAGCATGCTTTACGTGCTTTTACGCCACGAGACCAAAAGATAATTAAATCAGTTGCGCAAACATTTAGACAAAACCAAGAATTAAACTTAGAAAATATAATTACTAATATGGCCGTGGGCGAAGCATTGGTCTCATTACTCGATACAAAAGGTACGCCAGGTATTGTTAAGCATATAAAAATTATTCCGCCAACATCACGCATTGGCGCAATTTCGGAAACGGAACGTCAGCAACTGATGAGTACTTCTCCGTTTGCAGGTATTTATGATAAAGCAATTGATCGAGAATCTGCTTATGAAATATTGGAAAATCATATTGCAGCTAATAAAGCAGAAACAGACGAAAAAAATCAGGTTGCAGAAAGGCGTAGTCCTGGGCGTCCACGTCAAAGCATGGCAGAGGCCATGATGACTTCTGCCGCAAGAAGCTTTGGGACACAAATAGGCCGACAGATTTTACGTGGAATTTTAGGCTCTATTTTTAACAAAAAATAAGGGTAGATGCTATTTTAACTGATGATTCACCAATCCTATTATCGTCCATAACGTCCAGTGCGAAGTATGTTTTGAGATAATATTTCTTCCTTTTTTTCCTTGTTTATCAGACTTTCTAACCGGTCATTTAATTCCTTTGGAAAAATAGATTTTGCATATTCTTTATTTTTTTTAAACCAGATCTTGATGACATCTCCTAAGCGTCCTTTTGTCAAGACACTGATATTTCTAATGACATCCAACTCTCGATTTTTATCTCCCTCTAGAAATCCTATGAATACACCAACAACAATTATTTTTTCTATTTTACTGTAACCAAATAGCGAATCGTTTTGTTTTTCGCGAAGATTTTTGTAATCAGTAAGATTGTTAACTAAAGATTCCTTGGACTTCATGGCCTTGTTAGTTGCCAGAATTAATCCTTTTGCTCTCAAGAATTTAGATCTTTCCTCTATTGTATTTCCCATATCAATATCTTCTTTCTCATAAATTTTTTCAATAAATTTGTATTTGTTACCAATATTTTTTAGAGTAATATTTTCATCCGTAAAATAGGACTGGGCGGCTTCCAGAAATGTATTTATTACATCTTCATTAATTTTTCTATCTCCATGGTAATGATGGATCGTTTCAATATTCCAAGGCGCTAATAAATTCCCAAAAATCTCATCTACATTTAAGGTTAAGGTTTTTCCTTTAAAGAAATTTGTTATTTTTTTTAAAGCTTCTTCAATTTTATCTTCGTCACTTTTTCTACGTCTGGGTTTCATAACGTCCTCGTTTTCTTTATCATGTCACTTATTTTATATAATTATAACAATAATCGATTATTGATTTTGGCGATAGGCTACTATTTATACCTCGTATATTTTCTCAAATTCCATAAAATGACCTTTGAAGTCAATTAGTTTTTTGTCATGTGAAATAAATAAAATGCGATTGGCAATTTTTCTAATAAAATGCCTATCGTGGCTGACAAACATTAACGTGCCAGGATAGGTATTGAGAGCTTGGGCCAATGATTCTGTTGCTTCGATATCGAGATGATTGGTGGGTTCATCGAGCATTAAGACATTCCCTGACTCCAGAGTGATTCTTGCCAACAGCAAGCGTGCAGCCTCACCGCCGCTTAGCGATAAGATATCTTTTTCAACGCCATCTTTTTTAAATAATGCCTGACCTAATGTTTTTCTGATTTGTTGCTCGGTAACATGACTCGTCATGTCTCCTAACCAGTCTAAGACTCGTGAATGCTTGTTGAGCAGATCGTGGTGATCCTGAGAAAAATAGCTAATGTGTGTTTCATGGCCCCATTCAAACTCACCCTCAGTTTGGTGTATTTTACCAAGTAAAATTTTAATAAGAGTGGATTTGCCAATGCCATTCTCACCAATAATTGCTACCTTTTCGCCTCGTAAGATTTCAAAATTTAAGTGAGAAAATAAATTTTTATTTTGAAATTCTTTTCCTAAATGATTGACACGCAATACCATTTTGCCAGAATGGCGATTGGGTTTGAAATGAAAATGTGGCCATGCTCGAGAAGTATGTTTAATATCAGGCAATTCCATTTTTTCTATCATTTTGACACGTGATTGGGCTTGTTTAGCGCGTGTGCCTGCTTGAAATCGATCCACAAGTTTTTGCATGCCAGCAATTTTTTGTTCCATATGTTTCTTGGCAAGTAATTGTTGTTCTTCAACTAACTTTTTTTCAGCCAAGAATTTTTCATAGTTTCCCGGGTATTCCCGAATTTCACCATAATCTATGTCAAGAATAACGTCGGCGAGACGATTGATAAACTCCACATCGTGAGAAATAAAAATCACTATGCCACGAAACTCATTTTTTAAATATTTTTCTAACCAACGAATTGAAATAATGTCTAGATGATTGGTCGGCTCATCAAGAAGTAAGGTATCCGGCTCTTGAAATAGTGCTTGCGCAAGCAAGACACGCAATTTGAAACCACCCGATAAACTACTCAAAGGTTTTTGATGATAGGCAGGGTCGATTCCAAGTCCCACTAGCAATTTTTCTGCAAATGAAATGGCGCTATAGCCGTTTTCCTGAGCGATAGTTTCTTCTAGTTGACCCAAACGATGTGCCGTTTTTTCATCCCAATGAATACTCTGCAATAATTCGTCTTTCTCAACAAGTGCCCGCCAGAGTTTGGATTTGCCTTGTAACACAATGTCGGTGATGATGGTATTTTCGTATTGAAACTGGTCTTGCTTCAACCATCCAATACTTGCATCCTTAGAAATTGAAATGCTGCCCGAAATAGGTTCTTCTTCTCCTGTGATTAGCTTGAGCAAAGTGGATTTGCCAGCACCATTAGCGCCAACTAAGGCGTAATGGATTTGATCGGAGAGAATAAAATTAACATCAAAAAACAGTAATTTTTGTCCATATGACATAGTAAGCTGGTTGATTAGAATCATAGAGTTGTTCCTCTAACCAAACAAACTAGTCTTTCTTTTAGGAATGGACGTGAAATATAAAAAAGTAATCCAGAAAGCTTCATAGTTAAGTACCTGATGAATAAAAATCATAAAAAAGCACATCTAAAACAGAAAAAGCCATAATTCTAACGAGCTTAGTTTAGGCTTGCTATATCATCAGTTTCATCGAAGCTTACTCAAGTATGTGTTCATTAACATTACATATAACAAACGCTAATCTAACAAAGAGGTGTTGGATGTTCAAGAATTACTTTATTGGGAAGAAAAAAAGTAAAAATTTTTTCTTTTTAACTTTTCCGGGTCTTTTTCAGGAAAAAAATCCTTATTCGTTTTATTGACTATATTTTAATCATTGAGAAATCAATGCCTGAATTTCGGCGCCAATAAATATCAAAATCACTATATAATCTAGCTAAAGCTTTGATCTACTGTACTGAGTGAGAGTATCTACTAATGTTAGACCTTAAAAAAAGACAGGAATACTATCAGGCATTAATTAATAAAAATTCAGCCTACGAAGGTATTTTTTATGTAGGGGTTAAAACAACAGGTGTATTTTGTCGGCCTACCTGTCCAGCTAAAAAGCCAAAGCTAGAAAACTGTGAATTCTTTAAGACCGCTAAAGAAGCGTTACTGGCATCTTTTAGACCTTGTCAACGCTGCCAGCCGTTGTCTCATCCCAATCAAGTACCTGCCATTGTTAGAATTCTAGTAAAAGCAATTGAAGATAATCCAGAAAAGCGTTGGAAAGAAGAGGATTTTCGTCAATTATTATCTATTGATGTTTCAACTGCTAGAAGACAGTTTAAAAAACGCTTTGGAATGACATTTGTTGAGTATGCAAGAGCGAGACGTATGGGATTAGCATTAAGACATATTAAAGAAGGAAATCCAGTTATCGATGCTCAATTGACTACAGGTTACGAATCCAGCAGCGGTTTTCGTGATGCTTTCTCAAAGATAATGGGAGCGGCTCCTACACGTGCGAACCATCTAATTTTAAAAACAGCGTGGTTAGATACTAAGCTTGGGCCAATGATTGCAATAGCGGATGAAAATAGCCTGTATTTATTGGAATTTGTTGATCGGCGAGGTTTAGAAAACGAAGTGAAACGATTAAGAAAAAGATTAAATGCTACGATTATTCCTGGGGAAACAAGTATTATCAAAAGCATTGAATCTGAAATAGTGGATTACTTTGATCAACGAAAATTTATATTTAATACACCGATTCACCTAGTTGGCTCGCCTTTTCAAAAGAATGTATGGAACGAATTAAGAAAAATTCCTCCTGGAGAAACTCGTTCTTATTTAGATATTGCGAAATCGTTAAACGCACCTACCGCATGTCGAGCCGTAGCTCGAGCTAATGGTACAAATCAGTTAGCTATAATTGTGCCTTGTCATCGTGTTATTAACACAAATGGTGAACTTGGTGGGTATGGTGGTGGCATTGTTCGAAAACAATGGTTATTGGAACATGAGAAAATTAAATAGGGCACAGTGTCTATTCTGCGTCAAGGTAAATAGAGACAAAATAAAGAATTATCATTCTCGTTATGTCACCCCTGATGATGCGATAATCGGATAGAGGAACGTTTATGACATATACGGTAAAGAAATTAGCGAACGTATCAGGAGTTAGTATTAGAACACTTCGTTTTTACGATTCGATTCATTTAAAAGCATGGTCAGAAGCTTGACATTTTTAGATCACATTATATAATGACTGACGGTCGGTCTATAAGGGTGTTTGGAAGAGATGGTGCGAATTGTTAAAAATCCTGATGTTAGAAGATTAGAGATAATTCAAGCAGCTGAAAAATTGTTTGGGCAAGAGGGTTATACAAAAACTTCGGTTGAATCAATTATAAAAAAAGCTGGTATCGCTAAAGGAACATTTTATCACTATTTTCAAGCTAAGAAGGATGTTTTGGAGGCTTTAGTTGAGCAAATTGGTATAAAAATGGAAACCCATTTTAATTCAATAGTCGAAACTAAGGAATTAACATCAATTCAGAAATTAAAGTTAATGCTAAAGGGAGAAGAAAAGCAAAAAATCGCTTCATCACCGGTAATGAAAATTATTCATAAACCGGAAAACCGTGAACTTCAGGAAAAATTAAACATTCAGAGTGTTAATGTCATTGCTCCACTGTTAGCTAAAGTTTTGCAGCAAGGAAAACAGGAGGGTGTTTTCACTCTATCTCCACCTGTTGAGAGTGTTCAGCTTATACTTGCTGGCTCTGAATTCATCCTTAATTCTGGATTATTTATCCTACCGGCAAAGAAACGAGTCGCTTTTCTTAAGTCTGCTCAAAATATTCTTGAGCTGTTAGTGGGTGCAAAACTAGGGACATTTAGTTTTATATCGAAAGAATAATTGAAGAGAAAAATATGACTGAAAAAATAAAATCAATTCCTGATGGGTATCACTCAATCAATATTTATATTTTGGTCAATGATGCTGCTCAAGCAATAAATTTTTATCAGACAGCATTTGGCGTGCAAGAAAAATCTCGATTTGTAACGCCGGATGGAAAAATCATGCATGCTGAATTACAAATTGGGGACTCTACATTGCAACTATCCGATGAATTTCAGGAGCATGAAAGTGATATTAAGTCTCCTCATTCTATCAAAGTAACAAGCTGTATAATTCATTTGTATGTTCAAGATGTAGATAAAATATTTGAATCTGCTATTAAGGCTGGAGCAAAGATAAAGAGGAACCTTGATAATATGTTTTGGGGGGACCGTTATGGTCAACTGATAGATCCATTTGGACATATCTGGTCAATTGCTACAAGAATAGAATCAGTTACACCAGATCAGGTGAAAGAACGTGCAGCAAAATTTGCAATGCAGGGATGTTAATTCTTTACACTATTTTTAAATTGAGGCTGGCATGAAAGTACTCATTTCAGGAGCAGGTATAGCAGGACTTACTACCGCTTATTGGTTGGAAAAATATGGTTTTAAACCAACTATAGTTGAGCGGGCACCTACATTATTAACAGGCGGTTATAAAATTGACGTGCGTGGATCAGCTCTTGGTGTTCTACGACGAATGGGTATTTATGATACTGTTGTTGTTGCAAGTACTCACATGAAAGGTGCATTACTCATTGATAGAAAAGGGAAGGTTATTAATGAAATGAGTGGCGATGCATTTGGACATCGTGTGGATGACGATGTGGAAATTATTCGTGGTATTTTGTGCCAAATTTTAATGGATCAAATTCCTGATGTGGAACTTATTTTTGGTGATTCTATTCAAGAGATATCCTCTTCCTCAAATGGTATACAAGTCAAGTTTCAAAACAATCAGCCACGGGAATTTGATTTGGTAATTGGTGCTGATGGAATTCACTCAAATGTGCGAAGGATTGCATTTGGCAACGAAAAAAAATTTCTCCAAGAATTGGGGCTCTATTTATCTGTTTTTACCGTTCCAAATTATTTAAACTTAGATAGAGTAGAAATGCAATATTCAGAATTAGGCAGGGTAGCGGCTGTTTGGAGTGCACGTGGAGAACCTAATATGAAAGCTTGTTTTGGGTTTACTGCTCCACCGGCAGAAGTTGATTTAAATGACCAAGCACAACAAGAACAACTCATTAGAAAGACCTATGAAGACATTGGTTGGGAAGTTCCTCGATTGCTTCAAATGATGCCTAATTCAACGGATTTTTATTTTGATGCTGCGACCCAGGTTCATATGGATCATTGGTTTTCCAGTAGAATAGTTTTAGTAGGTGATGCAGCGTATTGTGCTTCACCAATGTCTGGTCAGGGCACCAGTCTTGCGCTCATCGGTGCTTACGTGCTTGCAGGAGAACTTGCTGCTGCAAAAGGAGATTATCAAACTGCATTTGAAAAGTATGAACTAGAATTACGTCCCTTTGTTTTAATTAATCAAAAACTTGGAATTACTGCTGCAAAAATAATGCGATCTAAAGAAAAAAATAATTTCCTCACTTTATTATTTCAACAATTAATGCGAGTAGCACCTGGTTGTTTAATAAAATTGATTATTGATCTTTCGACTCGACGTATAAAAAAAGCAGCAAATTCAATAATACTAAAAAATTATAAAGGATGATTAGGTGAAATGGTAAATACAAACTGTATTTTATGGGTTGAAGATTATTCATTTTTTAAAATAATATTGTTTAATAAGTTAATAAGTTGTTGCTGATCTTTTGCATTAACAACACCAAAAAATTTTTTATCCATTTTTTCAACGATAGGTACCAACTTAGAAGCAAGTGATTTCCCTTTTGCAGTAAGATGAACGGATTTTGCCCGTGTATCTTTTTCATGCTCGGCACGCTTAGTCAACCCTAAACTGACCAATTTTTTGAGCGATTTTGATACGGTCATTTTATCGAGTTTTGATTGGCGAGTGATTAGAACCTGAGTGGGTTCTTGGTTTACTCCCTCAAACCACAGCACGATTGCCAAGATAACAAATTGAGCATGGGAAATCTGATAAGGATCAAGTGCTTTTTTAATGAGTCGTTGCCAGGTGATGGTTGTTTGCCAAAGCAAAAAACCAGGACTATCTTCAGGTTTTTCAAAGCCAAATGCTTTATCCAGCATTTTTATATCTCGCAAGCTCGACTAACGCGTCCATTTGTTTTGGCACAGAGTTTACTACGTTTTTGGCGACTATTTGCCACCATAAAAAACCTAATATTCCTGTCACTGTAATGGTACTTTTAATGCGCAAACCATTGGTTGTCTCTTCTAACTCATGATCAACATACATCGTTGCACCAAGAAATTTGCAGTAATCAGTAAATTTTTTATTAGGGGTGACATGAGATAAAGTGATCTCAATTTTTGGGCCACCAGCAGGTTTCAAAATAAAGCGGCTTCCTTGTGTAAAAGGCGCTTCCATTTTGCAGTATTCTAATTCCTTGTCCCATTTAGGCCAATTATTCACATCTGCCCAAAGTTGCCAAATGTCTTCTTTTTTAATGCCATGATAAATTTTGCTATATTCTTTGATCCACATAACTACCTTTTTGGTAAAAATGAATATTGTATATAAGTTTACTAATTCGTCAAGCTATTATTTCATTGGTAAGGCATCCGGCACAATCTCACGTGAAGTGCGACATGCGGCAAAGTAAAATTATATATCCTTATGTCGATTCTTAAATTTTTTAAAAGTCGAATTAATTAGCTCCATTCTCTTCTCGACTTTATTTGCCGCAGCTTCAAGGGTAAAGCCTTCATCTAACAGCTCTTTAATAAGTAATATTTTTTTAATTTCAAGATAATTAAATCGTCGAGTAGTAATTCCCGTCCCATCAATGGCCTTAATAAGACCTTTTTCTTGCCAATAGCGTAGTTGTCGCTGAGGAATACCTGTTATTTCCGCAACTTCTCCTATACCAACAACTAATTTTGCTAGGAATTCGTGATCATCCAGTGCGTTTATGGGGTTAACATCATGATGTTGAGAAGTTTTTTTCGACATATTACTTACCTCAAGCCTTGTCAGAAATACCTTGTTGACATTTTTTTATTTAATGATATTATTTTACATTAATTGTAATTTAACTACAATTTAAGAAAATAATATACATTATAGGTTAGATATGCAAAATCTACAAGAGAGTGCCTTATTATTAATAGAATTCCAAAATGAATGGCTCACAAGAAATGGTAAACTCAATCATTTGCTATCAGATAACAATCAGTTATCTATCGCTTTAGAGAAGGCTAAAAATGTTATTGAATTTGCACGCAAGTCAACAGTAAATATTGTTCATTCTGGTCTTGGTTTTACTAAAAGATATGAAGAACTGGGAGTAGCACAATATGGGTTAAGAGCAGCTATACCATTGCATCAAACTTTTCTTGAAAATACTCATGCTAGTCAATTTACTCCTCCATTCAATCCTCAAGAAAATGAATTTGTCGTGAAAGGAAGGATTGGTAGTAGTGCATTTTCTGCATCAAATTTAGATTCTTACTTACGGAATAATCATATTAAGACATTATTTATAATGGGATTTGCTCTTCATGTATGTGTTGAATCAACGCTACGCGCAGCACATGATCTAGGATATGAATCAATAATTATTGATGATGCTTCATCTGCATTCAATCACGAACAAAAACAATATTTTTTAAAAAATACTATTCATCATTTTGGTCATAGTATGAAAGCGGATGATTTTATAAATCTTTTGAGTAAAGGATAAGATAATGGTAAACAATGATTTTGAAAAAATAATAGAAACCGTAACTCTGTATTTCAAAGGCACATATTATGGGGATGTAGAAATGCTTTCCAAAGCATTTCATCCGAATGCACATGTGACAGGAATAATAAGTGACGAACTCTTTGATTGGTCACTTTCTGATTTTATCGTTAGAGTCACTACATCAACGACTGCTGCAAACAAGGGCGAAAAATATGATAAAGAAATTATTTCAATTGATAAGACAAAAAATGTAGCTATAGTAAAATCACGTGTTGCTGTAGGGGAATTAATTTTCTTTGATTATATAACTCTCTTAAAGATTGATGGTCATTGGATTATTAGAAGTAAAAGTTTTACTAATTAATTTTACAATTTAATCACTAACAAAATTGAAAAATAAAAATGAAAAAAGATTATCATCATTTAACCGAGAAAGACCGTAGTAATCGTCCTGATGTAATCAACCAGAGAGAAGAATTTGGACATTGGGAAGGTGATTTAATGATGTTTAAACGTGGGGTAAATGATGCACTTGACATGAGATTCTGCAATCCTGTCGAAATGGCCGGTAATATGAATTACCGGCCATTTTGGCGGGATGTTAATAACTTCTACAGTACTTCTGATTTTTTGAACCCTGCTTTGATTAAAATACCCAGTGTAAATAATGTTGAATATTTTTTCTTACTTTTAATAAGAAATCATCAGAAAAATGGATATTATTTACTAAACCTCGGTTAGATTCATAACTAAATAAATGAAATGCATTACCTTCGCCAAATCCTAATCCCAAACCTCTTTGTCCTGTTATCTGTTTTATGTTGTCAGTTCTATTCGAATTCATAGGTTATTACCTCATTTTGTGTTGGAGTATTATCTCCTAATAAAGTATATAAAATTAATAAAAATATATTTTTTATTAATTTATATTTATTTTATAATATAATTATTAAAGGAACCTGAAGATGACTGAGACGTTTGTAGATAAAATATTTGAATCAATTCAAGAAGATATTATTTCAAACCGACTTTTACCGGGTCAAAGATTACACATTGCTCAGCTAGCAGAACAATATAATGTAGGTTCTGGACCAATCCGCGAAGCCCTTTCCCGTTTACTAGCGACGGAACTTGTAGTGACAATTAGTCAAAAAGGATTTCGTGTTGCATCGATTTCGCAAGCTGATTTAAATGATATTTATAAAACACGTGCTTATATTGAGAGTCTTGCGCTTCGACTTTCTATTGAAAATGGTAATGATGAATGGGAAGCGAACATTCTCGCTGCTTATCATCGCTTAAGTAAATTTGAATTAGAGCATAAAATAAAAAATACAGATGACTATAAAGAGTGGGAAAATCGCCATCGAGGTTTTAATTTAGCTTTAATCAACGCTTGTAACTTACAGTATTTATTACGCATTCAAAGCCAACTTTATAATCTTACTGAACGTTATCGAAGGCAATGGTTAATGGCTGGCATTAAGCAGACTGATGGGTTGCACTACGCAAAAGAACAGAAAAGAATAATGGATGCTGCTTTAGCCCGAAATGTTGAAACTGCCGCAAAGCTGCTTTATAAGCATTATGAAAATGCTGTTAAAGTTATAAAGCTATTCTTTATAGAGAATCATTTGTTTAATCAATAGGCATTTGCTATAAATAATTCATCCGGTGAGCAATGTTGGCTAGTATTTCATTTATTGTTGGGCAGCTTTCCTGTCATAAGTTCCAAACGAGTTGACCACCAAGCAAGTCAATGTTAGTACGTTGGTGTCCGCTGGCAACAGCTCCTGTGATTGGATTAATATCATTAATATGGGTAGTTTTTACAAATACATGCCCATAAAGTAAATCAATCGCAACTTTTGGAGTCGCTTGATAGCGGGATCCTATTTGAATACCATACTTAATCCCATCGGGAAAATTCACATATCGGAACGCACTACTTGTCGGCGTGGGCTCGTATTTAAATGAGCTGCGCAGCATGAGTTTTTCATTGATCTTATAATGTGTTCCTATACTCAAATCGACGGTATTTCTCATGTCTTGCGGCGCGTTAACATCGGGAATGATGCCTGAAGGGTTACCTGGCACGGGCGGTTGAATATAATTTTTTGCATGATAATTTTGTATCACATTCCATTGATCGTAAGCGATGGTTCCCATTAAAGCCCAGCAAGGTGTCATATCGTGATAGACACTTAATGTAGTGGTAGGTGGAAGTGGGAGTGATAATTGAAATAAATTCGTTTCAAAAAATCCCTGTTGATCTAACCCAAAACTGCTATGTCCATCTAAGTGCATCATTAATTTTGATCGGTAATTGAGTCCAATTCGGGTTGTGTCATTCATACGATATAACACACCTATATGCCCTCCATATCCCCAATCATTTGCGGAAAATCGTGAAAAAGAATCTCCAACTGTGCCGACAATGGTTGGGTCAATGCTTTGAGTGCGTACACGAGTTTTACTTTGAACTGAAAAATAATGAATATCCGGACCGATACCAAATGACCATTGATTATTAACTTTCCATGCGATGCTTGGTGCAATGTCTATTGTTTTTGTATATATTCTAGTTAAATTATAGCGAACTAATGAGCTTTCACCATAATCTTGCGAAAGGCCCCAGGCTGGTACAACACTAAGACCTAATGCGACACAATCACTCATAGGAACGGATAAGTGCATAGCAGGCAATACAGTGTTAGGATGAGAGCTTGCCCTGCCTCCTGCTGCAAAATTACTAGCAAATAGACTGGCCGGTGGACCAAATTGATTCAATGTGGAGGGAGCACTCACCTCGCCCGAAAATGTTGTAGGTGCATAAACATCAATAGTGGATAAAACGACTTGCATGGGTAGATATACTAGCCCGGCAGAGTTATACCAATTAGTGCCAGCATCCTCAACAACAGCTGCTTCGCCTGCATCACCTAAAGTAGAAGCGCTTTGAAACTCTAGTTTATATCCTGAAGAGTACACTTGAGATGAAAATATTGCCAATAATCCTAATGTACTTAATCGCAGCGCTTTTTGAGTTTTTTTCATATCCCCTTCCTTAGGTTTCCAATAATTCGACATTCGAAAAAATTTCCATATTCTGATAATTTAGCAAGAGTTGAGTAAAATAACTAGCCTCAAGCGGTTTGCTAAAGTAATAGCCTTGAATATAGTCACACCCTTTTGATTTAAGAAATTTTAATTGTTCTATTGTTTCTACCCCTTCAGCTAGGCTTTTTACATCCAATTCTTTTGCCATGGCAAGAATGGCTGAAACAATAGTAACGCTGTCTATATTGTTGGGAATATCGCGAACAAAGGATTGATCAATTTTCAATTTGTCGATAGAAAATCGTTTGAGATAACTTAAACCTGAGTACCCTGTCCCAAAATCATCTACTGCTAACCCTAATCCTATGTTGGTAAATTCTTTAATAACAGAAGTAATATTTTCATCTAGTATGGCTGTTTCTGTGATTTCAAGCTCTAAGTAGCGTGGATCAAATTCTGTTGCTGCTAATGCGCGTTTTAGCGTATCAATAAAATTATCGTGAGCTAATTGCTTGCCTGACACATTCACAGCAATCTTCAGCCCAGTGAATCCCATTTGCTGCCAAATACGGGTTTGCCGGCATGCTTCTTGCAGCACCCATGCGCCTATTGGAATGATTAATCCAGTTTCTTCAGCTAATGGAATAAAATTCATGGGAGAGATAAATCCATGCACAGGATGCGGCCATCGTATTAAGGCTTCTGAACCTGCTATTCTACCCGTCTTTAGATCAACCAATGGTTGATAATAAACTTGTAACTGATTGTTATTAATTGCATCATGTAAATCGTTTTCTAGCGCTATTTGCTTGGGTAATTGTGCATTAATTTCAGCTCTATAAAATTCAAAGCGATTTCCGCCAAATTGTTTTGCTTTCAACATGGCGGCATCAGCATTTGCTAGCAAGGTTTGCGTTTCTTCTCCATCTTTAGGGTAGAAACTGACTCCTACGCTTGCAGTCATTTTCACCCCTCTCTCTTCTAAATAAAAAGGTTCATCTAATACAGAAAAAAGTTTAGTTAATTTATTTTCTGCTCCTTCAATTTCAAGCGGCACCATAAGAATATTGAATGTATCTTTTCGTGAAAGGGTGATAATAAATTGCGTTTCTGTTTTCATTTCAGAAGCTTGCGATGCTAATGCGTTCAAGCGGTTCGCTAATGATTGAATAATGGCATCGCCTGCTGGATGGCCTAAACTATCATTGATCATCTCCATACGATTAAGCGAAAAACAGGCTAATGCAAATGTGTTATTAGTGCTTTCAATTGCTTTAATAGCTGATTGTACAAACTGAGGCAATAAGCGTTGATTGGGTAAATTGGTTAATAAGTCATGGGTTGCTTGATAACTCACTAAATTATTTTCTAATTTTAATTTAAGTGATTCTTTAAACCATTGTGTACTCCGGTGATTGATACCAAACATGAAAAACATGTAAATCAAGGAATAAGCTGCGATGATATAATTAAAAATGCCGCCATTATATAAACACCATCCCACTAAAGGAACAAGCATAATATTTAACGTGATGACACATAAATAAAATTGACCTATTGTTCCCGTTGCATAGCCGGTTGTTGCTAAAAAGAGTGCAATAAGAGCTAAATATTGGCGGGTGATATCATTGGGCAGCAAATAGATAATGGGTACCCATGAAATAGCGCATCCCACCATCATGGTGGAATATGCTAATTCCCAAGAAGCTAATTGATATGCATTTTTAAATTTTTTATAGGCAAAAAATAAGGTTGTTAGTGATAACATCATTAGGTTAAAAGCAACTACCCATATGTTTAGCAAATACAGCGGCGTATAACCATAGTAATCAAGATAAATTACAACACTAGCCACCATGCCGCTAATTGTGCCAGGCAAACATCCTTGATATAAATGCTCTATAAGCTCGGCTTTAACTTGTTTGTTAATGCGAGATTTTTCTGCATCTGATATTTGCTTTTGGCTAGCAGTGATTTCCATGATTATGTTTTGCTCTCGCAGACTCCTGTCTGCTCGTTAATGGTTCATACAAAATGTCCTCCGCCTTTTGCTATAAAAAACTCGTCATACACCCTTTAGTATTTCTCAGAAACAGTATAGCAATGTGGCAAAGAGTCTAGTTTGACTCCAGGTCTTATGGTAGCAACATAGGATGTTGCTGTACCCTGCAGTCCTTTAAATGGCTTTGTATCATTCTCCCACCTGAAGTCATTGTAATTAATCTTGTTGCATAATTGTAATAGCTTAAATTGTGAAGTCACTCTTTCGCTAAGTTCACTGGTAAATTCAGCATAAGCAAAATCATAACCTTTTCGCGCTGCTGCTTCAACACAAGCGATGTCAATTTCAGTAGATAATCCTTTGCCTCTATAGGTTGGATCCACCGCAGCAATCCATACATGCGCAATTTTTCCTTTTATAAATTTTTTTCCATATAAAAAAGGTTTAGATAGCTCCCTAAGAAAAGCAAAAACGGATTTTAGTTTAGGATAATGAGCAACATGAGGTATGAAGGGATCTGCCAAATCTTCAGCGACAGCACATGCAATAACGCGGTTCTGTTTATCTAATGCAATTTTGCTCATCCCTTCTTTAATAGCTTTTTGTATTACCTCTCTAGCAAAAGGCTCATATTCTTGATAGCTAACACGCAAATGTTTTGTGATAGGTTCGCTATCACAAAATGATTTAACAAATAAATCAATGGCAGATTTTTCATACTCTTCTGTTAGTGTCTGTATGGTATAGCCTACAATAGTTGTATTAGTCATGGTATTTTCCTTTTCAAATTTTAAATCCTTAATGAATTGATCAATTAATCGTTTTGTAGCGTTAGTTAAGACACAGATCGTTGCATTGTTTCCTGTCAGCATGAGTTGGTATTTTTTTGCTAATTCTTGCGATGGCCTTGGAAAGCTAACATTGAAATGATGAGGATAATGGATTTTTTCTGGGCCATATATTTCGATTAATTTTTTATAAAGATAATTGGCATTTTCTATGTTTTCATTGACCATCTTGGTTAGTTTATTTGTATTTTTATCAAGCCCTAATGAGAGTAACGCATTATAAAACATTAAAACATTTAATCCTGAACGCGAACCGGTAATTGTCACATCTACAATATTTCCAACATATTCAATGCTTCGCTCGCTTTTTTCGAATGCTTTATTGAAAAAATCTTTTTGTGCCAGAATAATCCCGCAAGGCTGAGATAACCCAGGATACTTGTGTGCGGAGACAGCAAGTGTATTGACTCCTATGGCATCAAAATAATTAGCAACGTTGCCAAAAGGCTTAACAATAGGTAAAACAAAGCCTGTTAAAGCACCATCCATATGAATAGTATAATTTGGGACAGTCATCATTTCAGTTAGAATTTGCTTCATACCTGGTACGTTATCTATTGCACCAGTAATAGTGGTGCCAATATTTGCAATGGCAATGACTGGACTATATGGGTATGCACCCGTGTGTAATAAAATCTCCTTTTTAAAATCATTTAGATTAATGGATCCGTCTTCATTAGAGGCGACGGGTCTAGTGTTAAGTCGCAATATCTCTGAAATTTTTGGTATGGAATAATGTGTATGGTTTTTACAATAAAAAACAGTTGGTGTTAATAACTGTTGAGTGATGTTTTTATTTTCAGCAATGGAATTTTTTATATTAATTGTTTTTTGCAAATATTTAATGCGATCAGGATAATTATTAGTAGGTATCTTTGCTAGTTTAGTTTCTAATTCTTGCTCTTCCTTTTGCTGCAATTTAATTAAATTATCTTTTTGAATTAAAGTATCAAGGGATTGATTGATTAAGTATCGTTTGGACCACCAAAGAGCTGCGAAATTTCCTTCTGTTCCTCCGGTGGTCACATATCCTCTTGCCTCATTTAAAGGCAGCCCATAAAATTTTTCTAAAATGGCAATGATTTCTCTTTCATGTTTTTTAACTTCCAATAAGGAAGTTTCAGAATCTTTAAAGGGATCACCAACATTATTTAATAAAACGTTTGCTAGTGTACCTGATTTAATCCCTAAAATTTTATTGTTAACAATGCCAAGATATGTGAGGAGTGAAACAGGGTACCCAAGTTTATGCGATGCAAGGTGGTTGACATAGCGTAAAAGTTCGCTGAAATCATCTATTCGATAATCATTATTATTGCTAGTGTAAGAGCGGTAATCAGGAAAATTTTTTTTCCACATAAAACACCACCCTACCTTTTCAAGTCATAATTCACAATAAATTTAAATATATACCTCTATGTTACTGTAATCACTATTATATATAAAGCAATCTTAGTGAAATTTTTATGTTAATTAACTGCTTATGCTTGTTTTCTGCTTATTTCCTTGCAATTGTTCATATGAGGTATCAAAATGAAATTAATTAGAAATAAAATAGTGTTTTTTTGCATGTCGGAGGAGATTGGATGAAAATAAGGAGCAAGACATTCATCATAACGGGACTGATAAGCGCGATATTCATTTCTTGCACTTATTTTTTAGCTTACCAAAATACTTTAACTATTATATCACTCACAATAATATTTTTTTTCACACTGTTTTTTAGCGTTCTTACTCTTCTAATTAAGCCGATAGAAAAATTGAACCAGGACATGGCGCGTGAAATATCAGCTAATCCGTTAATTAAACAAACGGTGAATGTGAGACACCTTAACGAAATTAGCTCCATTACCAATAAATTCAATAGGATAATGGAAAGTATTGAAGCCATAAATGATATGAATGAAAAAAGAATAAATGAAATTACACAAGAATTTCATGATAAAAATAGGTATTTGGAACAGGAAATATCAGTACAGTTACGTGCAAATAAAATGATCGATAAAAAATTTACGCAATTCGAGCATCATGATAACGTAACTTCCCTGCCAAACGGTATTTTTTTTAATGAAATCCTTAATAAAGCGATTAGCTATGCTAAAAGACGCAATCAATTTTTAGCTGTTTTAATCATTAATCTTGATGCGTTTAAAGTCGTGAACGAAACTTTAGGCCAAGAGAATAGCAATTTAGTATTAAAGGAAATGGGCAAGCGGTTTACCAATATCTTACGTAAGGAAGATGTTTTGGCAAAGTTGGAAGGTGATGAGTTTATTGTTTTATTAAGTGATATAAGCAAGCCAAAATTTGCTAGCATGGTTGCTGAAAAATTATTAAATGTTTGTTTGCAATTGTTGATGGTTGATACGCATGAATTTAAATTGACCGCAAGCATAGGTATTAGCATCTATCCACACGATGGAAATTCTTTAGAGGAACTGATTAAAAATGCCGATAGGGCTTTATTTAAGGCAAAACAAGCTGGAGGAAATAATTACCAATTTTATGCGGAAGAAATCCATGTTGAAGCATTGGAATATATTCAATTGGAATCAGCGCTACGAAAGGCAATTCATAATAATGAATTAGTAATTTACTATCAGCCTAAGTTTCGTATTAAAACAGGTAGCATTATGGGAGTAGAATCACTCATGCGTTGGGAGCATCCGGTATTGGGTATTGTCAGCCCAGTGAAATTTATCCCGCTTGCTGAAGATTCTGGCCTTATTATGCAAATTGGAGAATGGGCATTACGCGAAGCATGTCAGAGAATTAAATATTGGCAAAATGAAGGTTATGAGCATGTTTCAATTGCATTGAAGATTTCTCCTAAGCAGTTTCATCATCCAGAGATAATTAAAACCATAGAAAAAGTATTCACTCACTATAATATTAATCCTAAATATATTGAGTTGGAAATTGCCGAGCAAACCATAATGGAAAATATTGATTTGTCCTCGAATATATTGGAAAAAATCAAAGCCATTGGTGTACAAATATCCATTGATCATTTTGGGAAAGGTTATACATCGATTAACTATTTAAAGAAATTTCCGATTAGTACTATAAAAATTGATCGGGACTATATTAAGGGTATTCCTAATCATCCTAATGATTTAGCGATTACCAGTGCGATTATTGCCTTAGCGCATAATTTAGGACTAGAGGTCGTAGCGGAAGGTGTTGAAACTGCCGAACAAATTCAATTTTTATCTCGTCATGAATGCGATATTGTGCAAGGCTATTTCCTTGGCCACCCTGTGTCAGCTCAGAAAATTGCAAATCAACTCAAAAAGATACAAGAAAGCGTGTTAGTTTAGTATAAAACTGTTAAAAAAATAAAGATGATAGAGAAATATTAAAAAATATGATTCGATATTCTGGTAGTCGTACTTGAAGAAAAATGAGTTTTTATGGGGATTTGGCCGTAAGTGATGATAGGTGCAATTGAAATTTCTTTAAGAACACATCAAATTCGTTAGCATCAAGAATAGGAATTCCTAATTCTTTTGCCTTTTTAAACTTAGCGCCAGGATCAACTCCTATAATGAGGTAGCTGGTTTTGGTTGAAACACTACCGGCTACTTTTCCTCCTAGTTTTTCCAATTTTTCCTTTGCTTCGTCACGGGTCATATTAGGCAATGTACCGGTAATGACAAAAGTTTTTCCTAGTAGAGGTTGATGCTTGTTTTCTTTGACCGCTTCCCAATGCACACCTGACTTTATTAATTTACCGATTACGTCGCAGTTATGTTGCTCGTGGAAAAAGTGCGCAATATGAGCAGCCACAATAGGCCCTATCTCTGATACGGATTGCAATTCTTCTTCTGTTGCCGCTTTTAAAGCTGGCAAAGTTTTAAAGTGTAACGCTAGTAATTTAGCTGTTGCCTCACCTACTTCGCGTATACCTAAAGCATATAAAAACCGCGCGAATGTTGTAGATTTACTTTTTTCAAGTTGCTCTAGTAAATTTTGTGCGGATTTTTTTCCCATTCGTTCTAGATTTTCTAATTGCTGCAGCGTTAAATCGTAAATATCTGCAACAGATGAAATTAACTTAATATCAACTAATTGCTCGACTAATTTATCTCCTAATCCTTCAATGTCCATTGCACGTCTTGATGCAAAATGTTTGATTGTTTCTTTGCGTTGTGCAGGGCAAAATAGACCGCCTGTACAGCGTGCGACTGCCTCTCCTTCAATATGTTCGATGGTGGAATGACAAATAGGACAATACTTCGGTAGTACAATCTTACTTGCATTAGGTGGACGATGCTCTTTGACAACGCTAATAATTTCAGGAATAACGTCGCCAGCACGGCGCACCATCACGGTATCTCTAATATGGATATCTTTTCGTTTAATTTCATCCATATTATGTAATGTCGCATTGCTAATAGTGACACCATGCACGTACACGGGTTTTAAGCGCGCAACAGGTGTTAATGCACCTGTGCGGCCTACTTGGAATTCAACTGCTTCGATGGTTGTCAACACTTCTTGCGCGGGGAATTTATGTGCAATTGCCCAACGAGGTGCGCGCGATACAAAACCTAATTTTTCTTGTTCTTTAATATTATTTATTTTATAGACAACACCATCAATTTCATAGGGTAATATATCACGTTGTTGCATCATTTTATGATAGTATGCTAAGCAAGCATTGGTTCCTTGCACCACTTCAAGAAAAGTACTGATTCGTAATCCTAACGCGGACAAGAATTTTAGAATGCCACTATGTTGATTGGGTAATTGAGCTCCTTCAACAATACCTACTCCATAAAAAAAAACTTCTAGTGGCCGCGTGGCGGTAATTCTTGAATCTAATTGCCGAACACTTCCTGCTGCTGCATTACGAGGATTAGCAAAAATTTTTTCACCTTTTTTCAAGGCAGCTTGATTTAATTTTTTAAATCCTGTTTTTGATATAAAAACTTCGCCACGCACCTCAAGTACCTGTGGAACATTGTTGCCTAGCAAGTGCAATGGTATCGTTTTAATGGTTTTAATATTGTGTGTCACATCTTCACCTGTTGTTCCATCACCACGTGTAGCAGCTTGTGTTAATATACCTTTTTCATACCGGATACTAATGGCTAAGCCATCGAGTTTGGGTTCACAACAATACTCAATGACTGCATCTGATTTAAGGCGTTCATGTATTCTCTTATCAAAATTCACTATCTCTTGCTCGTTAAATGCATTTTCCAAAGATAGCATAGGGATTTCATGCTGAACTTTAGTGAATTCTTTAAGTGGCGCTGCACCCACGCGTTGTGTGGGCGAATCAGAAGTCACAAGGTGGGGAAACTCAGATTCTAATACGTTAAGTTTTTGAAACAGCTGGTCATATTCTGCATCTGAAATCAGTGGATCATCCAAAACATAATAACGGTAATTATGCTCGTTGATTTGCTGGCGCAACTTCTCCAGCTGGATTTCTGCTTCGTTCTTATGAAGAGGATTAAGAGATAAACCTGTTTTTTTAGTCATTATAAAATTAAGACTCTGCCATATTAATTGCTTTTTCAATGTCAACACTCACCAGGCGTGAGACACCAGGTTCATTCATCGTGACACCAATCAAATGCTCTCCCATTTCGATGGTGATTTTATTATGACTAATAAAAATAAATTGAGTTTTTTCTGCCATTACTTTGACTAGCCGAGTGAAGCGTAGCACATTGGCATCATCCAATGCTGCGTCCACTTCGTCCAATAGACAAAATGGAGCAGGATTGAGATAAAAAATAGAGAAAATCAATGCAATTGCCGTGAGTGATTTTTCGCCGCCAGATAATAAATAAATAGAACTATTTCTTTTACCTGGAGGGCAAGCCATCATGGTAATGCCAGCTTCTAATAAATTATCATTAGTTAATTCAAGATAGGCTTTACCACCGCCAAAAATAGTAGGAAATAACTCTTGGAACCTGCCATTGACTTTGTCAAATGTTTCCTTGAATCGTGTCCGAGTTTCACGATCAATTTTACTGATCGCATCTTCTAACGTGGAAAGACCAGATTGTAAATCGTCTAGTTGACGGTCAAGATATTGCTTACGCTCAAAACAAGTAGTGTATTCTTCAATTGCAACTAAATTAATGGGCCCTAGCCGACTGATACGTGTTATCACTTGATCCAGCTTAGCTTGCCATTCTTCCAACGTAATGTCTTGGGCAAGATTTTTTAATATATCCTCTAGCTTAAATTCTGTTTCTTTGATTTGTTCGTAGATCGTATCCGTTTTGACTTTCCAGCCTTGCCATTCCACGCGCAGTGTTTCTAACGTACTACGTACTTTATTAATATCACGTTCAATGGTTTGACGCCTTTCTTCCAAATTCCTAAATTCTTGGTCTAGTGCTTCTATAGAAACGCGAGCGGTATTTAACTCGATTTCAATGCTCACATGTTTATCTAAGGCTCTAGACAGTGATTTTTTTAAAATATCCATGGGTTGCATAGAGCTTAGCTCGCTTTGCAAAGTAATTTTCCGCTCACTTAATGAAGCAAGCTGAGATTGCAAGCGAATAACATTTTGTTTTAATGTTGCTTTCTGCGATTTTGACGTTTGCAAACGGATTTCTAATTC
Source organism: Gammaproteobacteria bacterium (assembly GCA_019634835.1). Classification (GTDB taxonomy): domain Bacteria; phylum Pseudomonadota; class Gammaproteobacteria; order DSM-16500; family DSM-16500; genus Aquicella. The sequence continues at coordinate 147,856 of JAHCAO010000003.1, read as the reverse complement.
ATGTAAATAATTTTTATTTTTATTTACATTTTCACGCGTAATTTGCAGTTGATGCCGAGCTTTGTCCCGTTCTTTTATCAATTCATCGCGTATCTTTGCTTGGGACTCAAGATCATGTAATGCTTTTTCCCATTGTGACCGTGCCTTCAAAATTTCGGCGTTTGCTTGTTCCAATTGCGTGGAACAATCTTTTTGTTCTCTCTTGAATTGCTCTAGTCGACTTTTTAGCGCAACAAGCTGTTCTTTTTTTATTTTATATTGAGCATTGATTTGTGCTAACTGGGCTTGTTGTTGGTTGTATGATTGCTGCAGTTGATCACGTTTTTGTTCTATTATTTGAATTTGATTTTTTCTTTCATTAATAGATTCTTCTAGTTTTTTCTGTGTTTTTTGTAAATCTTCTATGCGCGAGGCTAATTGTTTTAGCTCTTGTTCTCGTTGGAGCACACCAGCTGCAAGGTCTTCTTCACGTAAAATTTTAATCCAAGATTGATTGATCCATATGCCATCGCGAGTAATGACTGATTCATTATTATTTAAGGATTCACATAGTTTCAATGCGTCATCTAGTGAGTCTGCTATATAAATCCCTGATATCAATGAGTCAAGCGGCCATGGTGATTTTACTTTTTCAAGCAGCGGAACACCTTTTTTATCAGCTGTTGCAGCTGAATTTTTATGGGAAGAGGTAAATACGCATAAATTACCTGATTTAAAATCACGCAAATGTTCAACGACATCGCGGGTATTCTCTATACATATCGCTTGTAAACTAAATCCTAGCACTTTTTCGACCGCTAACTCCCAACCATTCTCTACTTCGATATGTTGTGCCAAGCGTGGATTGCTGCTTAAGTTGTGCTGTTTGAGCCAAGGGGTAGCAAGATTATCTCGTTGGCCTAATGCTGTTTGCTGCAGTGCTTCAAGCGAGGCTTGTTGACCACGTAAACGTTGTAATTCACTACGAACGTTATCTAATTGCTTATTTGAGCCTTGTTGTGCAGAATATAACGTGTTGATTTCATCTCTGGCTTGAATAAGTTGTTGGTCCTGAGATTCAAGCTTACCAGTCATTTCATGGGATTGATTGGAGTACTCTTCTATTTCTTTATTTAATTCAGAAAAATTAAATTGATCTTGATCGCGTAGCAATTGCTCATGACGTTTTTGTAACGAGGTAATTCTCTGTTCTAAATGCTGAATATGGGTTTTTTCCACTTGCGCTGATTGAGACGTTTTTGCAGTGAGTTGATTGAACTCGTCCCATTTATTTTGCCATGTTTGAGTCGCTTCTTCTGCAATCATAAGCTCTTGTTGCAAGATCCCTGTTTCCGCACTGATGGTCGAGATTTGCGGCTCTACATTTTGAATCTCATGTTCCAGTTCATGCAAATTATCTTCTTCTTCCACCATGTTATCTTTGATGACTTGCCAATCACGTTCAATTTGTTTTAAATCATTTTCCCATTGTTGCTGCCTTTCTTGGTGATGCAAGATATCTTGTTCAACGCGTGTAATTTCATTACCAACAGCATAGTATCTGCGCTGAATTTCTTGTAGGCCGTCTTGTGCAACTCGTTGTTCATGTCTTAATTGCTCAATCTCTCGGTCTATGCTACCGAGCTCACTGTTACGTGCTTCTAATGCGGTTTCTTCGCGCTGAATTTTAAGTGTGTGGTCAACCATATGACTGTCTAATTGTCGCCATTGAATGCCATATAATTCTGCTCGTAGCACTCGCTCCTGTTGCTTAAGAGACTTATATTTTTCAGCAATATTTGCCTGGTGTTTGAGGTGGCTTAATTGTTTTTCCAATTCAGCACGTAAGTCATTTACCCTAAAAAGATTTTCTTTGGTATGATGAATGCGCAGCTCAGTTTCGTGGCGGCGTTCCTTATACTTAGAGATACCAGCCGCTTCTTCCAAATAAGTACGCAATTCCTCGGGTTTAGCTTCAATAATGCGATTGATCATATTTTGGCCGATTATGGAGTAACTTCGCGGCCCTAGCCCAGTCCCTAAAAAAATATCTACCACATCTCGTTTACGACAACGCACGCCATTTAAGTAATACGTAGAATCAGATTCGCGATTAATGACCCGTTTAATAGAGATCTCAGCAAATTTTGCATATTCACCGCCGATTGTTCCATCTGAATTGTCAAAAATAAGCTCAACAGAAGCTTGTCCAACGGGCTTACGAGCAGTAGAACCGTTAAAAATGACATCAGTTAATGCTTCGCCACGTAGATATTTAGGCGAACTTTCGCCCATAACCCATGTTACTGCGTCAATGATATTCGATTTTCCACAGCCATTGGGACCAACTACTGCTATCAGATTGCTAGGGAGCATGATCGCAGTGGGATCAACAAAGGACTTAAAACCAGACATTTTAATTTTCGAAAGTTGCATGTTTTATATCCCTAAAATATTGGCTCATATTATGCCAGTTCCACCACCATAGATTCCATACTATAAATGGATTAAGCTAAATAAATGTGCAAGATAAAGACTCAGCCGCAAATGTCTTACCATTACTCTCAAAAGCTTTGGTTTTCCTACTTGATTGCAGTAGTTGGCTTTTTTTGCTCACTCCTGCTTTGGCTAGTCTTTAAACATAACTTACAAGCTTACTTTGATCTACTGAAAGATTTTCAATTGTATCTCCCTTGGTTGGCGCTGTTGTTTGGGCTCAGTTTTTCATTTCTTATCGCTGCATTAATTGGTATGGCTCAATTGGCTAGGCAGCGTGCGTTTACACTGAGACAAATCAATGAAGATTTAAAAAAAGAAATTAACGAGCGTATTCAGGCGGAAGATATCAAGCAAAAGTTAGAAGTTGCATTATTGCAGGGACAAAAACTTCAAGCAATGGGCACACTAGCAGGTGGCATTGCGCATGATTTTAATAATATTCTATATGCGGTGATAGGCTATGCTGAAATGGCTAGAGAAGATGTTCCAAAAGAAAGCGTGGTACATAAAAATCTAGGCAAGGTAATTGAAGCGGCCCATCGTGGGCAAGAACTAGTATCAAGAATATTGGTTTTTAGCCGTCGCCAGCACCACCATTTTAATCCTATCAATTTAAAGACAACGATTGATGCAGCACTGGCTTTGTTAAAGCCGACTATTCCTGCCAGTGTCATGATTCATTTTAATCCGACAGAAGTCACCATTTTAGGTAATCAAACGCAAATTCATCAAGTACTAGTGAATATTATCAATAATGCTGTTGATGCTATGGATGGCGAAGGAACGATTCACATTACGATGGTGCATGTGCTGGCGGACGATGTATTTTTAAAACAATTTCCAAATATACTCTCACAAAATTATTGTAAAATAAAAATATCTGACACTGGACATGGAATGGATCAATCAACAATGGAGCGTATTTTTGATCCTTTTTATACGACTAAAGAAGTTGGCAAAGGGACAGGTCTTGGTCTTTCTATTGTCCATTCTATTATTAAAGAACATCAAGGTGAAATTATGGTGACAAGTCGATTAGGGCATGGAACAACGTTTATGATATTACTACCTGAATATGCAATAAGGGGCAATCATGGCTAAAATTTTGCTTGTTGAAGATGATGATTTAGTAAGAGACATGCTAACACAAGTATTAGAACGAGCGTCTCATCAAGTGACTTGTGCTGCAAATGGTGAGGATGCCTCGGAATGCCTAAAAAAAGAAGCGCCAGACATTATGATAACAGATATTATTATGCCAAAGAAAAGTGGCATCACACTCATTTCAGAAGTCAAAGACCGGCATCCTAATTTAGAAATCATTGCTATATCTGGTGGCGGGCGGTTAGATCCAACAGGATATTTAGATTTGTCAGAAACACTAGGAGCTTCGGTGTCATTTGAAAAACCTATTGATAATACGGCCTTGTTAATGGCAGTTGATTTATTGCTGCATGGTAAAACAGAAAAAGCGAATTAATATATACCCGTAGTGGTAACGTTCGTTTAACCCGTTGAAAAATTAAGATTGGCATCGTTTTTCATAGAACTTGCTACTGATTTACCGTAGGCTTACCCACTGTACGTACTATCGTGTTGCGGCTTGTCTGTGGCATCCAGGTGATTCAATCTAGTCCGTGGCTGGATCCCTTTGTCTCCGGCCGCGAAATAGCAGTGATCCTTTCTTTCCAGTATCGTTTATTTATTACACGAAATTCTTCCGGTTTTGGTATCAGGCCATCTTTTTTTATTTTATATACTATAGTGCCGCTCTCCACAGTATTCAGCTGAATGGTATTTATTTTTGCATAAGTAGAAACAACACTTGGGTGTGGAAAATGATAACGATTTTTATATCCAATAGCATATAAAACAATCTGTGGGTGTACGGCATGAATGAAAGTTTCTAATCCTGAAGTTTTACTGCCATGATGTGGTGCAATCATGATATCAGCTGGTAAGTCGGTTGATGCAGTGGAAAGCAGACTATTTTCAGCATATTTTTCTATGTCGCCTGTCAGGAGAATACGATGTTTGCCATTATCTATACGTAATACACAAGAACTATTATTGCGAAGATGATAATTACCTTCTGTTGGATACAGAAATAAGAAATTAACTTGGTCCCATTGCCACTTTTCACCAGCACGACAGTAGCTAGTATCAGGGGAAGGTAATTTTTCAGGCGAACTCGTTTTTATTTTGGTAACAGAAGTCGCTTTTAAAATGGCTTGCGCACCGCCTAGGTGATCCATATCACTATGACTTACCACTAACAGATCAATTTTTTTATTTCCCGCGAGAGTATTGAAATAAGGCAGCACGACACTTTCTCCCATATCGATATTTGCATCATACTTTGGTCCCGCATCGTAGATGAGAATATGTTCTTTTGTTTGAATGATGACAGACAAGCCTTGTCCCACATCAAGCAATGTTAGCCAAACATCACCTAGAGCAGGTTTAGCTGGTTGATAAGTTAGGAGCGGCATGATCCATATCACTCCAAGCCATCTTCCAGGTAATCCAGCAGGTAATAATAAAAGTAGAAATCCTATGATTGTGAAAACGAGAATGGCATAATTTGGAATATGAAATGCTAAGGTAGATAAATTAAGTTTTGCCAACTCAGCCAAAAATACCCATAAACCAGCTAAACTCTTATCAGCAATCGATAATAATAAAACACCGGTGTGCGGTGAGATGAATAAGCAAAATGCGCCAAGTAAACAAAAAGGCAAAATTAACAGCCCCAGCCAAGGTATCGCGATGGTATTCGCCACAAATGAAATAAGGGAGCATTGTTGAAATAGCGCAAGGGTCAATGGGATCAACCCAATGCCAATAACCCATTGTACTCTTCCCCATTTCCACCATAGACCAGTAGGTGATAATCGTCCGCTCATGCCATAAATAATTAATGCAATTGTACCAAATGATAGCCAGAAGCTTTCTGTCAGCACACAAAGAGGATTAATCATTAACACACATAATAATGCCAATGACCAGACGTGCCATGGATTAATTTTTCTTTTAGAAAATATCGCACTAATAAAAATAGTGAGCATGATACAGGCGCGTTGTGTTGGAATGGAAAATCCAGAAAGCGCACTATAGAAAATTGCAATGATTAAGGCAGAACAAGATCCGACCAATGGTGCAGGAATCAGTAAGATAAGCCAAGGAATACGTCTCCATAACCAAGAGACAAGTAAACTGGTCAATCCTGCTATCATGCCAATATGTAGCCCTGCGATTGCCATAAGATGGTTCGTTCCCGTTTTACGCAATACTTGCCAGTCATCTTGTGCAATACCGTTGTGTTCGCCAATAATGAGTGCTGTTAACCACGGTGATGTTGGAGAGATAGGAATATAAGACTCAATTTTACTTTGTAAGAGTTGTCGTAATTGCTGTATAAAATTACTATTGTATTGATTAGATAGTAAATGATTATGTTTTCCGTTAATCACATTTCCTGTTGCACGTATTCCTTTTTGTAATGCCCATGCTTCAAAATCAAAGGCACCTGGGCTTTGAACCCCATGTATGCGTTTAAGGCGTACAAGCAATTTCCATTCCTCACCGACATGTAAACGATGAGAATGGTTAACAGTGTTAGGTGACTTCATGTTTGGGTTCCACGATAGACGAATGAGCGTATTGGGATACTCTGTTTTGTTTACAAATTCTAATTTCATTAAACGAAATTCAAATTTTATTCCGAATTTTCCTTTGACTGGTAAAGAAGCAATACGGCCTGTAGCGATTAATGGCTTACTTTCCCATTCTTTTTGCAGTGTCCATGATAATAGTGATCCTGCGTACCAGCTAGACCAGAATAGACCTAAGCTGAATGCGATTAATAAATAGGAATGGCGAAATAATTTTTTAAATATTAAATATAAAAGCACACTAACGATAAGCATGCCATAAAGCATGAAATTAGTTGGTAAAAATGGAAAAGTTTGTAAATATAAAACACCCACTAAAAAGGTGATAACGAATGGGATCATGATTTTTTTCCGGAAAATACTGAAGTGGTATTAGATGCTTAGCGTGGAATCTCACACCAAAAAATGCCTGGAAACCCTGTCATTATTGAGCAGGGATAGTCATAGGGCCCAAAAAACGGAAGCTGATAGATAACACCATTCAAGTCATCACGACGGCCCGCTTTGAAATACAATAGATAGGTTAAAATTACAGCCTGTATTCCTTCGCTAGCTTCCCTCTTAACGGGCCTTCATGGCTTCGACATCGCAGAGCTTCCGTTTTTTGGGCCCTATGACTATCCCCGTGAATGGTTACTATCTTTTTGTGCACAAAAATTTAGAAGTTGAGACGCTGCGATATCTATCGCTATGGTGTGCTAACCAAATTCGCTAATGCTTTTACCCACAGTGGCGTGGCGTTGACACAAGGGATGAAAATAAACTCTTTACCGCCAAGTTTAGACCATTGTTCCCTGGCGCGAATATTTATTTCTTCCAACGTTTCAAGACAATCTGCTACAAAAGAAGGTGAAACAATAGCAATATTTTTTATTTCTTTCTTTAGCAGCTCTGGAAGTAATAAGTCTGTATATGGTTTTATCCACGGTATACGCCCTAACCTAGATTGAAAAGATACGACATATTGATCTGGTGTAAGGTTTAATTTCTTAGCGATTAATTCAGTTGTAGCATAACATTGCGCTCGATAACAATATAAGTTACTTTGGCCGATGTTAGGACAAGCATGAGTTGGACCACATAAGATTTGGCAATGGCTTTTCTTAATATGTCGCTCAGGTAGTCCATGATAGCTAAATAATATTTTATCAACTTTTTTGCCCGCTAGATTCATTCGAATTTGTTCTGCAAAGGCATGGACAAATTCTGGATAATAATAAAAATCCTTTATTATCTTGATTTGTGGAATATTCCATTCCTTTGATAGAGATTTCATTAGCGTTTCAATCGTAGAACCTGTGGCTGCCGAAGAATATTGTGGAAATAAAGGAACAACAGTAAGCGATTCTGCCTCTTTCAATTTCTCCCATGCAGCAGCGATGCTTGGGTTTCCATAGCGCATCCCAAGCTCTACTTGATAATTTTGACTTAGCTCAACTGCTAAGGCGTTTTTTAATTGCTGGCTAATCGTTAGCAGAGGTGAACCAGTTGTTTGCCAAATTTTTTGATAGGCTTCAGTTGTTGCTTGATATCGAAATGGGACAATGGCCAAATTGACTAATGGCCAACGTATGATCATTGGCAGGTCAATAACACGTGGATCTAGTAAAAACTCGCGTAAGTAACGTTTTACAGATTGAGCGTCACAATGATCTGGGGTGCCTAAATTAATTAATAGTATGGCTTTTTTATTCATGGCATATCATGATATCAAAAATTTTACCGCCAGTGGCAGAGTTTGGTTTATACGGGTAAAACATTTAACTTACCTTCCTCAATGCGCATGACTCGCTGGGCTTGTTTAGCGATCAGAGGATCATGTGTCACCATGACAACGCTAGTGTTGCATGCTTTTTGCAGATTAAAAAATAGCTGCAATACTCGTTCTGCATTAGCAGGGTCTAAGTTTCCTGTTGGTTCATCCGCTAACACACATAAGGGATCGCTAACGAGCGCACGCGCAATGGCCACGCGTTGTCTTTCACCGCCAGAAAGCTGGCCTAAACGATGTTTTGTGCGATCTTGTAAGCCTACTTGTTCAAGTAAATATTCTGCTTTTTCACGAATTACATGAGGATGATCACCGCGAATCAACAATGGCATACTAACATTTTCCAAAGCAGAAAATTCTGGTAGGAGATGATGGAATTGATAAACAAATCCTAGATATTTATTGCGTAGCTGACATTTTTCTCTTTCAGATAGCTGCTGAATATTTTTTCCATTTAATACGACTTGACCTTGAGTAGGTTTATCTAATCCGCCTAACAAGTGTAATAATGTGCTTTTGCCCGATCCTGAAGCGCCAACAATGGCAACCATCTCAGCATGGTTGACTTCAAGATCCACGTGGTGCAGCACCGTAATTTTGGACGTGCCATCCAAATATGACTTAGCAAGACTATAACAAGCTAATACAGGATTACTCATACCTAAGGGACTCCACTGGATCCATCTTTGCTGCCCGCCATGCAGGATAAATTGTTGCTAGTAAGCTTAATATAAGAGAAGCCCCACAGATTTGGACAATGTCTGAAAATTTAATTTCAGAAGGTAAGTAATTAACGAAATATATATTAGATGATAGGAATTGTACGTGAAATACGTTTTGTATCCAATTTACAATTTCGGTGACGTTCCACGCTAATGTTATCCCTCCTACTAAACCCAACAACGTACCAAATATCCCAATAATACCGCCTTGGATGATGAAAATAGACATCACCATATGAGGAGTCGCCCCAAACGTGCGTAAGATGGCAATATCAGATTCTTTTTCATTTACCACCATCATGAGTGTTGAAACAAGGTTGAATGCGGCGACTGCAATAATTAACAATAAAATAAGAAACATCATGGTTTTTTCTAATTGTACAGCGTGGAAAAATTCACCGAATTGATCTGCCCAGGTTGAAATTGATGTATTTGGCGTTAATTGATTTCTTAATTCCAATGCAATATTTGGTGCGGCAAAAACATCTTCTGTATTCAGGTGCAAGCCTGTGACATGATTACCAAGGCCAAATAGTTTTTGCGCATCGTTGAGATGAATAAAACCAAGCCCTCTATCAAATCCAAATCCACTACCGGCACGAAAGATGCCTGCTACGGTAAATCGCTTGAATCGCGGGATTACACCGGCTGGTGATAATGAAACTTGAGGCGTAACAATCGTAATTTTGTCACCGATCCTTGCATCAAGTAAAGCAGCTAGGTTTTCACCCAACACGATGCCAAATTTTCCTGGTTGTAAATCAGACAAATCACCTTCAATCATTTTATCTGCGATAGCGGAAACATTTTTTTCTTGGTCTGGCAAGATACCTGAAAGTATTGCTGGTTGAGTCGAGCCAGCATAATTAAGTAGTACTTCACCTGTGACAAATGGTGCTGCAGAGGTAACAGAGGGATATTTTAATAATAATTTTTTTACTTCTTTCCATTCTGTAATATAACCGGCATGACTGGATACAGTAATAGGCGGAACCATGCTAAAAACACGCTTTTTTATTTCACGGTCGAACCCATTCATAACAGACAACACTGTAATCAGTACAGTGATTCCCAAGGCAATGCCAATCATTGATACTAGGGAGATAAAGGAAATAAAATGGTTACGGCGTCTTGCGCGTGTATAACGTAAACCAATGAAAAGAGCAGCAGGTCTAAACATAAGGTTTCATGGCCCCTTTAAATAAGCGAAAAAAATTTTGTGTTGTCTGTGCTGCAAATTCATCTATATTCATATTTCTCAGGCTAGCAATGTATTCTGCTGTATATCGTATATATGACGGCTCATTGGGTTTTCCGCGTTGTGGGTGAGGAGCAAGATAAGGTGAATCTGTTTCAATCAGTATTCTGTCCATGGGAACCCGTTTCGCAACTTCTTGAATGGTCGTTGCATTTTTAAAAGTAACAATACCTGAGAACGAGATATAAAAATTTAGGTCCAAGGCTTGTTTTGCAGTATCCCAATCTTCTGTAAAACAATGCATAACCCCTCCCGCCTGGCTTGCGTCTTCTTCTTGCATGATATGAATTGTATCTTGTTTCGCGTCACGAGTATGTATTATTAATGGCTTTTGCGATTCCTTTGCCGCGTGTATATGAGTACGAAACCGATCTCGCTGCCATGCTAAATCTCCAGTCGAACGAAAATAATCAAGTCCCGTTTCTCCAATCGCGACTACCTTATTATTTTCTGCTAGTTTAACGAGTGCATCTAGACTGACTTCTTCGTGTTGTTCGTTGGGATGAGATCCAACAGAAGCACTGACGAATGGATAGGCTTCAGCTGTTCTTAAAAGAAGTGGAAAATCTGATAGTTTGACACAGACATTTAAGAAATATTGCACACCATGTGCTTGAGCACGGGACAATACTTGATCCAAGCTGCCATGATCTAAAGTTAAATCTAATAAATCTAAATGACAATGTGAATCGACAAGATACATTACACGCACTCCATCCAGCGAATTAAGATGCTTTCTAATGTCAATTGTTTATTCAAATTTATTCCTTTATAAAGTTGTGCTCGTAAATATTGCAAATAATTCATGTACTGAGTAATGAAGTTAATAGGAAGAGTCTGATGATTCAATTCCACTAAAGGTTCAGAAAAATCCTTGTTAGTGATTTTATTTATGTTGCGACCCATTTTCAGCCATAATAAATCCATTATCCATGCTATGATGAAATCAAGAAGCTGTTTTAGGTCGAAGTCTTGGATGGTGACAGCTGCTTTTATTGGATCAACGTGTTTTTGTTGTAGTAAGCATAGCGTTTGCAATAAACGATGGCGAATAGAAAAAACTTCATTGGTTGCAAATTGCATTGCGGTCAAGGGTGCGCCATGCGTGAGATTTAAGACAAGCTCAAGATCCATGCTGCTATCTGGCAACTGCTTTTGTAACCATTCTAATGCTAATTCTTTTCGTGGACGAGAAAATAGAATGCGTTGGCAACGACTGCGAATAGTCGCTAAAAGGTGAGAAATTTGATCGCTGATCAAAATAATGATCGCGCCTGCTGAGGGTTCTTCTAGTGTTTTAAGTAAAGCATTTGCTGCATTGGTATTCATATGGTTGGCTGGATTGATGAGTACGATGCGACACTCGCCTTGTAACGATGTTTGATTGACAAAATCTGCAACATGACGGATTTGATCAATTTTTATGGTGCTTTCTTCCTTCTCTGGTTCCACCCACAATACATTGGGATGGGCCTTGCCTAAGATTAACCGGCATGCATGGCACTCACATTTATCGGCGGGCACACCTGTCACTTGGGTGAAAACACCAGACTGGCATAATTGCGCACGAATAAAATTTTCAGCAAAATAAGCTTTGCCTATTCCAGCTGCTCCGGCAAATAACAATGCATGAGGCAACCGGTTTTCTTGCTTGTACCGTAATAATTGTTGCCATTGTTCTTTTTGCCAAGGAAAAATCATTTATTATCTCTTTATAAAATCATCTAGTACGTCGCGTATTTGGTTTTCTACAGCGAATAACGGTACACTTGCATCAATGATTTTAATGCGTTCAGGATATTGTTTAGCTCTTTCCAAATAAATATCTCGCACACGCACAAAAAAATCTATTTCTTCGTGTTCAATACGGTCTTTCTCGCTGCCTCGTTTTTCAGCACGTTCAAATCCTGTATGAGGAGCAATATCAAGTAACAAGGTGAGATTAGGATAAATAGGGCCCACAATCCATTCATCCAGCATCGTAATGTATTTTGTATCAATGCTTCTGCCACCGCCCTGATAAGCATAACTAGCATCAATAAAACGGTCTGTTGCAACCCACTTGCCTGCTTCTAGCGCAGGTAAAATATATTTTTTGATATGTTGTGCGCGAGCAGCAAACATGAGTAAGAGTTCTGTTTCTGGTGTCACTTCTTCAAAGCTCATCGGATGCAGTACAATTCTCCTGATTTCTTCAGCTAATTCAGTTCCTCCTGGTTCACGCGTCCACACAACGTCAAGTTGTGCTTTGGTCAGATATTGTTTTATGAATTGTAACGCTGTACTTTTACCTGCACCCTCAGTTCCTTCAATGCTAATAAATTTACCCTGTATCATTTTTTCTCTCCATGAAATTAATAAGTTGAGTTTAAGTTGTTAAGTAATGGTAATCGTATGGGTTGTTTTAACCAAATACGCTGATGAATGAATGTGTCATTCATGCTGTTATTTTTGTTGGTGGCTGCCTGTACAGCTGCGTTATGTTCCTCTAATGAGGTTGAAAAATGATGGCTGCCGTCACCTTTTGCAACATAGTAATAATAATCTGTTTGTTGAGGGTGCATGGCTGATTGTATCGAAACAAAACCTGGCATCGCTATAGGAGTGGGAGGTAGTCCTTTATGCACATACGTATTATAAACTGTATCTTCTAATAAATCTGTTTTATAAATTTTTCCATTGTAGCGGCTTCCCAATCCATAAATGACGGTTGCATCGATTTGCAGCAACATATTTTTGTTGAGGCGATTGATCAACACACTGGCAATGACAGGTCTTTCTGAATTGAGATAACCTTCTTTTTCCACCATGGATGCAACAATCAGTGCTTCATAGGAGTTCTTATAAGGAAGGTTGGGGCTGCGGTTCTGCCAGGCTTGTTGTAAGATACTTTGCATAAGATGAAATGCACGCTTCAGAATTACCCAATCAATATCACCTTTCGTATAATAATAAGTATCAGGATAAAACTCACCTTCTGGTGATAATCCAGGATACCCTAGCCGTTCCATGATTTGTTTATCATTAAAATGAGCAGAAAGGTGCCGCAATTCTTCTGTTTTAAGGAGTTCATCTCGTAATTGTTTGAATGTCCAACCAGGAACGATGGTAAATGGACGATAATATAATCCGCTGCCGCTTGTGATTTGCTTCCAAATGGAAGCTAGTGTGGAACCTTTGGGAAAAAAATATTCGCCGGTTTTTAGTTGAGAGCTTCTTTGGAGAAATAGATAAAGTGAAAATAAGGTAGGATGGTGAATAATACCTTGTTGCGATAGCTCACTGATCACTAGTCGTTTTGATATTCCCTGACGCAAGTAATAAATGCGGCCGCTATCTTGAACCACTACAGGAACAAATAAAATAAATAACCATGTTCCAAGTAAACAGATTAAAAATGAAAGAAAACCGATTATATAAAACCGTGATTTTTTCATAGAAGTCATTGAAATGAAATAAAAGTCGATTGTAGCTGCAGCGGTATGTGCAAAGCAAATGCTGTGAATAATTAAAGCTTGGGCCTCGTCCCTTCTAACAACTTACGTATCGTTGGTATTTGCTCTCGGGTAGCCTGTAAGCCTGCGAGATAGACTTCATGCTTTTTAGTGAGATCAAATACATTCACATCCCCTACTTTTGGGCTAATCACCACGTCTGCTTCTTTTAGGCTTATTTCTGTTAGCCGCATACTCATGATGTACATAGCTGAATTTAATACGCCCAGTGCGGATGTCGGAGAGTCGTTGGTTGATTTTGTTGATAAGTTCACGGCAATAATTATTTTAGGATGCAATTTCTTGGCTAACTCCACGGGTACAGGGCTCAACACACCTCCATCGATTAATCGGTGGCCATAAAGCTGGACGGGTTTTATCGCGCCTGGTATTGCAGATGAAGCTAACACAGCGGGCGCTACTGGCCCACTTTCAATAGGGTATAATTTACCCGTTTCCATGTCTGTGGTTGCAATGATGACCTTTTTTTGTAATTGATCAAAATTGCGTGCATGCATATGGCTAACAAGAAAATTTTCTAACTGATAACCCGTTATAATTCCGCCAGCTCCAGATAAGTTTCCGATATCCGCATAGTCCCAAAATCCAGCGGGCATCATGATGGCATAAGTTTTTTTAAAACTCTGATTATCTGCATAAAGTGAAGCGACAATACTTCCTGCACTCGAACCTACTAGCACATCTACCGGAATATGAGCTTCTTCCAGTGCTTGCAAAACACCTAAGTGTGCATAACCTCTGATGCCGCCTGAGCCTAGAACAAGTGCGACTCATGGTCGTTGATTGGACTGCTGAACAACGGGTGGTTTTCCAGGAATATGCATGGCAGGTGGTGTGACACCACAAGCACTCATAGCGAGCAGCAAAGACACCATGAGAGCCTGTTTAGTACTATGTAAAATATTCACTGGCATCACCTTTCCTCGTTAAAGGTTTAGCAGGAACTGCTGGTATTTTTTATCGTTAAACTGTGTCACTGACGGTGCAGTGTTTAGATCATGAGACGCTATGATACGTCGTTAGTCGACTTTTCTGAATACCAATGTTCCATTTGTTCCGCCAAAACCAAAGGAATTGGATAAAGCAACATGGATAGTCATGCTTTGTGCTGTATGAGGTACAAAATTTAAATCGCAATGTTCACTCGGATGATCTAAATTGATGGTAGGGGGAGCGATTTGATCCCGTATGGCTAAAATTGAAAAAATTGCCTCAACTGAGCCTGCTGCACCTAGTAAATGCCCTGTCATGGATTTTGTTGAACTAATAGCCAATTGGTAGGCATGTTGTCCAAAACTACGTTTGATACCCATGACTTCTAATTCATCACCTGCTGGTGTAGAGGTTCCGTGCGCATTGATATAATTCACTTCTTCTGGTTGAATCCCTGCGTCTATGATGGCAGCATTCATAGAAGCTGCCCCCCCTTTTCCTTCTGGGTCAGGCGAGGTCATATGATAAGCATCCGCACTCATGCCAAAACCAGCAAGTTCAGCGTAAATTTTTGCTCCTCGTGTTTTAGCGTGTTCGTATTCTTCCAGCACGATCATACCTGCACCATCTCCTAACACGAAACCATCACGGTCTCTATCCCAAGGACGGCTAGCTTTTTCAGGCTCATGATTTCGGGTAGATAATGCTCGCATGGCAGCAAAACCAGTAATACCCAGTTTTGTTGTTGCCATTTCAGAGGCACCAGCCACCATCGCATCAGCGTCCCCATATGCGATAGAGCGGGCTGCTAAACCAATGTTATGTGTTCCTGTAGTGCAAGCTGAAACTAAGGCAATGTTAGGGCCTTTCATGCCGTATTGAATGGATAAATTACCAGCAACCATATTGATTAAGGCACCAGGAATAAAAAAAGGAGAAACTCTACGTGGGCCTGATTCTAAAAGAATAGAGTGATGTTTCTCAATGCTTGGTAGGCCGCCTATTCCTGAGCCAATGGCAAGACCAATCCGGTTTGCATTTGTTTCAGTCACTTGCAATCCAGAGTCTTGTATAGCTTGCATGGCTGCAGCCATACCATATTGAATAAAATAATCCCTCTTTTTTGCTTCTTTTTCTGGCATATAACGGGTTGGATCAAAATTTTTAACGCGGCTGCAAATCTGGCAGCTTAAGTCAGATGCATCAAAATGATCAATTAAAGCAATACCGCTTTTACCTGATAAAATTCCTTGCCATGTGCTATCAACGTCATGGCCTAGGGGAGTCACCATTCCTATGCCTGTTACTACAACACGTCGTCTATTCAAGCAAAAAACCCTCTTTTAAAGCAATATAGCAAGGCGGACTTACCATCCGCTCTATGCTTGGAAGAATAAATAGAAATGAGAATTAGCTGGCTTTTGTTTCTTTTTCCATACGATTGGCAATATAGCTAACAGCATCTTTGATGGTAACAATTTTTTCTGCATCTTCATCTGGAATTTCAGTTTCGAATTCTTCTTCCAGCGCCATCACTAGTTCTACTGTATCTAATGAATCAGCGCCTAAATCGTCGACAAATGAAGCATCTGTTGTTACTTCATCTTCCTTAACCCCTAGCTGTTCAACGACGATTTTTTTCACTCTAGTTTCAATAGTTTCAATTTCGTTCGTTTTCATGGTCATGATAGATCTATCCTCTATAAGTAAATACTAAATACGATAATTTTTGCTAGTTTATTCGAAAACCATTAAGTTGCAAGATGGAATTTTGTGTCTCTCTCATTAATTCATGTACAATCCGCCATTTACGTGCAGTGTTTGACCAGTAATATATCCTGCTGATTGAGAAGCGAGGAACACGACTGCTGCAGCAATGTCATCAACTGTACCTAATTTCTGCATGGGAATTCTTTGAAAGATGGCTTCTCGTTGTTCTTCAGTGAGCAGGTTTGTCATGTCTGTAGCAACAAAACCAGGAGCAACGGTGTTAACCGTAATATCACGTGATCCTACTTCTTGTGCAAGCGCTTTGCTAAAACCAAGGATACCTGCTTTGGCGGCACAATAGTTAGCTTGGCCAGGATTACCTATTGAGCCGACTACCGAACCGATATTAATAATTCTTCCCCATCTTGCCTTCAGCATTTCTTTAATAAAAGCTTTGCTGAGACGATAAATAGAATTCAAATTAGTTTCTATTACTTTTGTCCATTCCTCTTCTTTCATGCGGAGAAAAATAGTATCGTGAGTAATTGCTGCATTATTGACTAAGATATTGACCGCTCCAAAGCGGTCTTTAATTAATGTAGCCAGTTCTTGCACGGATGCTTGGGATGTCACGTTTAGTATCATCCCTTCTCCTGTTATTTGGTGATTTTGCAATGATTGGGTAATTTGCTCCACGCCTTTTTGTGTTGTTGCTGTCCCGATAATAGTTGCACCTTCGCGCCCTAACGCAAGTGCAATTCCGCTGCCTATACCACGGCTTGCGCCTGTTACCAGCGCAATTTTATTTTTTAATAACCCATGATGGGACATGATGGCACACTCCTCTCACTTGCTAATACGAATGCTAATTATCATAAAAATTTTTAATACCTTACTAAAGCTGAACCCCAAGCAAGACCACCGCCAAAGCCTTCCATCATGAGTATCTGACCACGTTGAATACGGCCATCGCGCACAGCTTGATCTAGTGCAAGAGGGATAGATGCGCTAGAAGTATTGCCTTGTTTATCTAGTGTGATAGTTACTCTATCAAGTGGCAGATTTAATTTTTTGGCCATCGCATCAATAATACGCATGTTTGCTTGATGCGGAACAAGCCAATCAATGTCGGATTTTTTCATGTGATTTGCTGCAAGCGTTTCATCAAATAAATTTCCAAGTGTATTCACAGCCAGTTTAAAAAGCTGGTTGCCCACCATTTTAATCGATTCAAGATTGGGTGTTTTACGCGATCCCAGGGGAAGATATAAAACATCCTTATGTGTGCCGTCAGCATGTAAATGAGTGGATAAAATACCAGGTTCTTTGCTTGCTCCTAGCACAATAGCACCGGCTCCGTCTCCAAACAATACACAGGTGCTACGATCTTTCCAATCTACTATACGGGACATCACTTCGCTGCCAATCACGAGAATATTTTTAATTTTACCGGCCCGAATATATTGATCCGCAATACTGAATGCATACATAAAACCAGCGCAAGCTGATCCATTCAGATCAAACGCGGGGCAGCCAGCAATGCCAAATCGTTCTTGCAATAAACAAGCGGTACTAGGAAATACCAGATCTGGTGTGGTAGAAGAGACAATGATCATATCAATGTTAGCCGGTTTGATACCTGCTTGATTTAATGCGGCCCGGCCTGCGTGCTCTGCCATCATCACGGTAGTTTCATGTTCAGCCGCCACATGGCGTTGTTGAATACCGGTGCGTTCGAGAATCCATTCGTTAGTGGTGTCGACTATTTTTTCAAGATCAAAGTTGGTAAGGATTTTCTCGGGTAAATAACTACCTGTACCAAGAATTGTTGAGTATGTCATAAGTTAATCAAGTACCTTGAGAAGGTAAAGAGGATTTTAATAATTGCCCGACTTCATACCGTATACGTTCAGGAATGTTTTCTTTCACACCAATCATCGCTTCTTCAATGGCTCTAACAAATGCTTGTGTATTTGCACCACCATGGCTTTTGATCACGGTGCCATTCAGACCAATAAAGGTTGCTCCATTATAACGACCAGGATCTATCCGTTTAATAAATGACTTGAGTACTGGCTTCACTAATAAGCCAATGAACTTAGTATAAAGGTTGCGCATAAATGCTTCTTTCATCAGGCGGGCAATAAACTGCGCCACTCCCTCTGTTGTTTTAAGAGCAACATTGCCAACAAAACCATCGCATACCACAACGTCAGCTTCTCCGGTATGAATCGCATCACCTTCAATATAGCCAACATAGTTAATAGACTTAGCTTCTGTTAATAACTGAGCTGTTTTTTTAACTTGTTCATTGCCTTTGATTTCTTCTTCACCGATGTTTAATAAATAAACTTTAGGATTTGCAATGTTGTCAACGGCAGAGGCTAATACTGAACCCATAATAGCAAATTGAACCAGGGTTTCGGCATTAGAATCTACATTTGCGCCTAAATCCAGCATACGTACGTTTTTATTCGGTGTCATGGTAGGAAAAGTTGAAATAATCGCTGGTCTATCAATACCTGGTAGCATTTTTAACACAAAACGAGCGGTAGCCATTAAAGCTCCCGTATTGCCTGCACTAACACAAGCTTGAGCCTTGCCTTCTTTCAGCTGGTTAATCGCAACTCGCATGGAGGAATCTTTTTTAGTACGCAAAGCTTGCGATGGTAGTTCATCCATACCTACTTGCTGCGAAGCGTGAAGAACAGTTAAACGACTGGTGTCATATGTGCAAGATTGTAAGGTTTTTTCTAAAACGACAGCATCACCTACTAAAATGAGCCTCAAGTCAGGATACCTAACTAAGACTTCTAAAACAGCAGGAATAGTAACAAGAGGGCCATGATCCCCTCCCATTGCATCAATGGCTATTGTTGTCACTGGTAATTGATTACTCTTCGTTATTGTCTTCTTCGTTTTCTTTAGATTTATCAACTACTTGACGACCTTTATAGTAACCTTCCGGGCTGATATGATGACGACGATGGGTTTCACCCGTTGCAGCATCGACAGATAAGGTTGGTTTGGTTAATCCATCATGTGAGCGACGCATGCCACGTTTTGAACGAGTGACCCGACTTTTCTGAACAGCCATCTTTTAAACTCCCACTTTAACTTTAAATTATAGTATCGAACTTTAGTCTTCTTTGTTACTTTCGAGGCACATGGCACTTTTCTAAAAGTAAACAGATAACGGGTTACTCCCGTTTTTGCTTTAACTTTAAGGATTGTAACACATGGAAAGGATTTTCACCTTTACCTTGTTCCCACCCTGAATCTGCTAAAGGTAACTTGACTTTGCAATCTTCAGGCTCATGTCGAGGAATAATAGGTAAATTTAAAATAATCTCATCCTCAATCAATTCTCTTAGCGCCAAATTACCCTCTGTTGCCAATGCTGGCTCATATTGTTCTGGCAAGGCATTAGCCTCATCTAACGTATTTACCACACCTAACGTGAAATGAGACATTATTTCATAAGTAAATGGTTCTAAACAACGCTGGCATTGTAAAGTCAGTTGCGTTTCTAGGTGTCCCGTCAAAAAAGTAATGCCTTGCTCATCTACCCCAAACTTCAACTTAGCATTGACCATCGCCTCACTTGGCACGACATTTAAGCTTAGTCTTTGCATGTCCGCTATCTTTAACATGCCGTCCAGGCATAAACCTTGTTCGGCATAACGAAACGGATCTATATGTTCAGGTATGAATTTTTCAGACATCCGCGCATTTTATGAGTCCATTATTCTGGTGTCAATGAGAGATGAGGAAGAATGAGATGAGAAGGTGGTATGAGTCATGATGAAGATTTCCCTAAAGAAGGAACTACCACATTATTAGTAGCTTCATCAACATCAACCGTCTTGTTGTTACCGGATGCTGGGGGGGGTTATTGTATTTGTATTTGATTTTTCTTGTTCTTTTTTTATTTCTTTTTTTACTTCACTATATAACCCTCTTACTTTATCTGCAAGCTCCTGCAGCTGTGGTTTGGGATTTTCTACTTTTTCTACGCTTTGTTGAATACTAATTAATTGCTCACGAATGTCTTTTATTCCTTCTTGATTTTGTATATTTTCACAAGCCTGGATAGCTGCTTGAATAATTGCATTCAATCTTTCGATTGGATTCAATCTTTCGATTGGTGATCTAGGCAATGGCTTAGGCTTGAGCTTTGCGGGTGGTGTTGGTGCTGCTACAGAGTTTGAAGATGAGATCACCGTTTTTGCTTCCGATGTTGGCTCTACTGCTGTTGGTGTATGGGGCTGAGAAGGAGTGCTTTCTGCTGTGGGATCTGGTTTTTTTCCTTTTGACCGTAGGCGGCGGAATGCTTGGGTGGTAGCTGCTAAGAAATTAGATGATTTTGTAGGCGCAGTATCCCTCCTTGATTTGGTTACTTTTGCTGCGTGGATAGTAGAAGAATCGCCAGATGCTGATGCTCGCCGCCGTGCTGATACGTCCTTTGGTTCGATTGTACCAGGTTTTTTACTGAGCCAAGAAGAGTGTGACCGTTTAGTACGTGGTCTAGTAGGTTCTGGGGTTTGTTGTTCTTTTATGATTGCGTCCTTAACTTTTTTGAGCTCGCTAAATCTCTGTGGTGCATTATTTACCTTATCTGCCATTTCTGTAGCACCCTTAGCAGCTTTCTCTAGTTGTTCTTTCTGATCATTGATAACAACTTCATCCGCTTTAAGTAACTCTTTCATCAATAATTGATATTTCATTACACGTTGCACTGGTTTAATAATCACATCTTGAAAAGATGCAAACGTCTTCTTATCCAGATCATTATATTTTTCTAACGCTTTTTTATAAAGTTTTGGATATGGTTTCTTTATTTCTTCGTTCAAAAAGTTGAAAAAATCTTTATATTCTACAGAAAGTATTAAAAACTTGTCCTGTTCTGTCTTGCTCTTCTCCTCATCGTTAAATATGCTTAGTATACCGTTTACTCTGTTTGCTAAAGTCTGAGGTACACTTCCACTATCACTATAAGGGTTGTTAGACGCGCTCTTGTAAACTATTAAGTACTCCAACAGTTTATCTTGCGTAGCTTTTGGCAACTTATTCGCGATTTCTGTCATAGCTATAACAAACGTTTGCATACTATGACGAAAATCAGCTTCTGTTTTATAAAATTCCTCTGTAACATTCTCCGCTGGCGTCTTCTTGGGCTGTTGTGATGTAGTGCTAGCAACATTAACAGCGGGTTGAGGCGGTGGTACGACGGGAGCAGGATTAGCGGGAGCCTCGACTGCAGGTGTTTGTTCAGAAGAAAAATGTACTGTTTTTCCTTTTCCTTCTGTCTTTGCTCTGACTCGTTCTTGCGGTTTTTTAGTACTACTGAAGAATCTTTCACGAACAGTTGCTGCCGTCGTTGTGACTCGTCGTTTTGTAGTGTTGGAGGATTCGTTCTGAGGGCCTGAATGACTTGATACAGCGTTTCGTCGTGCCCTAGCTTTAAGGGGTGTTTCTTCTATATTTGCATCATTGGCATTTTTGGGCGGATAGACTACCTTCCCCTCTTCGATTCTACCGCGATTAAGAAAGGTGAGGCTGCGGCATTCCTTGCACTTCTCCATTATATATTTCCTAGCGGTTTCTGAACCACCTTGTCCTGCTGCGAACCATGCACTCTGGTATTGTTTATTTTCACTATTTGATGGTTTGTTTAGATCATGAGATCCTGATAATGTCTTTGGGGTTTTGTTCCAAGCTCGGTTTGATCCTTGTTTAGCGACTACTTGCTTAAATTGTTCGGGATCAGCTCCTTCCACCATGCAAAAAATGCGTTCGGTTTTATTGTCATCAAGTGCACTCACTTTATCTAGGAGTTTCCTCCCAGAAATAGGAAACTTTGAAAAAGTATTGGGTATAGCCACACCACACGGATTATCTTCACGTAAAGCAAATCCCTGAATTCTTCTTTTTACGTCGCCTAATACTTTACTCTGCTCATGTAAATCCTTAACGCCTGTATAACCTTTCTGTTCGGCAGCTACTGCAAGCAATTTTCTCATTTGCGAGACTTCACGGGCATCGCCTCCATCTACTGCAATGACCAAAAGGTTCTCTGCCTCTTTATTATTCCTCTTCTTTTCTTCCACTAACTTTTCAATCACTTCCTTTTTTGCTGTTGTTTTCCCACTCGCAGAGGGGCCGCCAATGATAATGACAGGCCGCTTATCTCCCTTCCATCCTTCGTGTACAGTGGTGGATTTATCTAATACTGCATTCATGTAGGCTTTACTATTCATTTCTTCTTCTAGTGCCAGTTTATATAATTCGAGTCCTTCTTTACCCAAGAGATCTTTTGCTTTGATAGTAGCTTTTTCAGGATCGCTTTCTCTCGATGCTTTTTTATCGTCATCTATTAAACCTTCCGGACTATTAATCACGTTTTGCAAATAAGCTACGAATAAATGCCTAAAATAAGTGTGATTTTTTTTTGGATCGGGCAGACTTTCTGTGCTTAGACTTTCCTTGATCTTTTGGATAAAAGATTGATGATTTATCTCATATTTTTCTACTGCATCACCATAGAATTGCTGGTATTTATCGATGCCTTCATACAAATCATTATCTCCTCCCTGGAGTTTCTGACGCATATCGTCCATAGCTTGTTTTTTACTTTTTTCATCACCTGTTTTTTCATCACCTGTTTCTAGGCGTTTAAGTAGACTCTCTAGATCTTCCCCATCTTCTATCTCTGGATAATGATCAATTTGTGCGCCATCAAGAGTTAACTTTTCCCCAGCTAATCCTTTTAGTTCATTTACTACTTCTTGAAGTTTTTGCAATGACAAGTCTAAAAGGCTCCTTAGTTCAATTAGTTCACTTAGTTCAAGGTATTCTCCGTCTTCACCTAGTGAGGGAGGTGCCATATCTTGGCCAAAGAAATCTTTGAGAAAAGAACCTGCGTTGTCCATATTTTCTTTCACGCTCATCAACTTACTTACTAATTTTAAGTTTACCACTTGCTTGTCATTTATTACCTTATCCATCTCCATTAGAATTCGAAACTCTAGCTTGTATAACTCATCATTGATAGAAGACATCTCCTGTTTACTATTTGATTCTTTAAACTTATTCCTTAGTTTAGTTAGTTCAACAGAAACAGCTTTAAGCTCGTTCACATCTAATCTGGGCTGCATTCCACCCTCCCCTATTTATTATGTGTGATTGTATGCTGGCTACTTTTACATCCACTTAAAGTATAATGCATTTTTATAAATGTATATTTGTTGGGCAACTATAACTTTATACTACATATTTTTGAGCAATCAGAGGGATGCAAGCGTTATTTTTGCTTAATGTTACCTTAAGTATATCGACCTAGAATGTGCTCCAATTTCTCATGAATCATTAATAACCAAAAACACATCGCGAGGAGAAACATGGCTCAATCACGTCCTTCTGAAGATTTATTGAATCAACGAAGCCGCATAAGGCACAAAAAAAATAGGCAAAAGTCATGGAACATAGAAGATGGGAGAGGCGAAGCTGTTCCTTTTTTAAGTGAAGATCCGTTGCCCTCAGTAGAAGAAAAGAAATCAAGCTGGTCAACTTGGATCGGTAATGGTCTTGTTAGAGCAGGTAAATCAACAGGCAATGGACTTTTATATGTTGTTAAACATCCTGTTATTTTATTAACATCGTTTATTACTGCTGCTCCTCCTGCCTTGAATGCACTCGCTAACCCTAGTGGGCAGGGTCCTGAAGAAATCAGTATCGAATGGTGGAATAAGATGTCTGATTGGGTGCGCGCACATTCCATTCTAAATGGCAGTGCGTCACTTTCAATTAATGCCATCATGAACGCGTTTTTTTTACCTGCAGCATGGGGTAAATTTAAAACTAATATTGCACACACCTTCGATAGTCCTCGAGATTTTATTGACAACACCTTCTCTATTGTTTTTGGCATAGGAGGTGCTATGGCTGCCTCAGCCATTGCGTATAATGCTTTTCTTTGGCTGGGGTATATTTCTGCTTCTAGTGCTGCTTTCATTAGTTTTTCCGTCATACTGGCTTCACGTTATGTTGGTGTAAGAAATGTGCTTAAGCGTATTTATAATCTTTTTAACGAAGATGCCGCAGCGCAAGCAGATTTTGCTGATGCTATCAATCATATTGACGAAGCATATCTGGAAGAAATCCAGAAAAAATTTGATGAGATTATTGTGGAATTGTTTGCTGATCGCGATCATGATGCACCGTTAACGGAAAAAGATTTTGAAGTCATTGCAGACCAGTTTGTCACAGTGTTACAGGAGTTGGCTGCAGCTCACCCGGATTTAATTAAAAACAAAACTACACTGGAATACCTCTCGAAATATGCAGGCGTAATATTTGACTTTTCAGTGGCAATCACACTGATTTGCATCCCCTCTTACCTGACTTTTATGCAAAAAGGCTTTGATGGCGTTAATACGCTGGCTCAGTTTGGTAAAACAGATTTAGATGTGCTTGACCCTTGGTTTAAGCGGTTAATTGGGCTTATTCCTGGGCTTGCATCTAGTATGCTATATGCAGATTCAGCAACTAGACTACGCACCACGATAGTGGAGTTAGCTCAGCATCTTTATGAAAATCCTAAACATATTCCATTTGCTTTTCTAACACTCGCTGCCAATGGATTTGCTGCTAGCGGTCCGCAGAATGTTGCTGCAGGTGTTTTAAATAATAAAGCTAATATTATTGGCATTCACCCTAAAGATATATTGGGCACAACGTTTATCGTTACCAATGCGTTGGGAGGCAGCATAGTTAATGTTAACACTTCATTGAATAAAGCATTTATGTCTACGAATAAAGATGCAAAGCATGTGACTGAGCGTGATCTTGCTAAGCACTTAAGCAAAGTGAATGATTATCTTGTGTCACCTGCTACAGCGAATAAATTTAAACTGTTTGTATGGGGGAGAGATTCACAAAAGCCGGCCGAGATGCAAAAAAACATACAAGAGGAGAATACGTGCCAGACACCCTCTTCTGTTCTTCAAGAGATTCACTAGGCGTTTGGCTGACAGGAAGAGTTGTCACATTCTGTCAGCCATTTACCCGCTCTGTATAGCGATTTTATCCAGGACTTTTTTATTCGCTTGATATCTCCATCAATATACTTTATCTTGTTATCCTAGAGTCAAAAAACAACTACATATTGTGGTTTTTGCAGTTATGGTTGTGTAGGCAACACCACAACACTGCCTTATAAAAATTTATAATTTAGTATTGCGGAGAAAGAGAGCATGGATACCCAATCAATATTACCTCACTTCACTCATCTTGAAATTGCACAAACAGCTCCTGGGTTAATAAAAGTGATTCGTCGTAATGGCACGGTAACTCCCTTCGATGCCAATAAAATTTCTGTTGCTATGACCAAAGCATTCCTGGCTGTAGAGGGAGATACTGCCGTCAGTTCTAGCCGCATTCATGAAAAAGTTACAAGGTTAACCAAAAAAATTGCTGATACCTTTATTCGCCGCTTGCATAGCGGCGGTACCCTTCATATTGAAGAGATTCAAGATCAAGTTGAATTAGAGCTAATGCGTACAGGTGAATACAAAGTTGCTAAGTCTTACGTATTGTATCGTGAAGAACGCCGCCGTATTCGGGAGCAAGAAGAAGCGGATAATCAAAAATCCGCGTCTATTTTACATGTTACTTTAGCAGACGGCACAGTGCAGCCCCTGAATTTTGACGTTATGCAAAAGCAAATACAAACGGCTTGCACAGGATTAGCAAGTGTATCACCAGAACATATTATTGAAGATGTAAAACGCAATCTTTTTGACAAAGTACCCGCGCGGGAAGTAAATAAAGCTCTTGTTATGTCAGCGCGTACTCTGATTGAAAAAGAACCTAATTATACCTATGTTGCTGCACGGTTATTACTAGATGATTTGCGTCATGAAGCATTGGATTTCTTGGAGGTTAAAGATGATTCCAGTCCTATTCAGCAGCAAAATTTCTATCCTGCTTATCTTGAAGCATATATTGAGGCTGGGATTCAGCATGAGCTTTTAAGTCCAGAATTAAGAACATTTGATATAGCACAAATCAGCGCAGCCATTAAACCGGAACGTGACTTATTATTCACTTATTTGGGACTACAAACTTTATATGATCGTTATTTCATCCATTGGGAAGGAATAAGATTCGAACTGCCGCAAGCATTTTTCATGCGTGTTGCCATGGGGCTTGCCATTGATGAAAACGAAAAAGAAAAACGAGCGATTGAATTTTATCACCTACTTTCTTCATTCGATTTCATGAGCTCAACACCAACGCTATTTAATTCTGGAACCTTACGTCCCCAATTATCTAGTTGTTATCTCACTACGGTACCAGATGATTTAGATGGTATTTATGGTGCCATTAAAGATAACGCCTTATTGTCTAAATATGCAGGTGGTTTAGGTAATGATTGGACCAATGTGCGCGCTATGGGTGCGCACATCAAAGGAACCAATGGCAAATCGCTTGGAGTAGTCCCTTTTTTAAATGTAGCTAACGCTACTGCTGTGGCAGTGAATCAAGGTGGAAAACGTAAGGGAGCAGTCTGCGCTTATCTTGAAACCTGGCATAGGGACATAGAAGAATTTTTAGATCTGCGTAAAAACACTGGTGATGAGCGGCGGCGTACGCATGATATGAATACAGCCAATTGGATTCCCGATCTTTTTATGCAGCGTGTGATTGAAAATCAAGATTGGACATTATTTTCACCTAATGAAGTACCTGATTTGCACGACTTATATGGAAAAGCATTTGTTGATGCTTATACTGCTTATGAAGTTAAGGCAGCACGCGGTGAACTCAAAAATTTCAAAAAGATTTCAGCTGTTTCTCTCTGGCGTAAAATGCTGACGATGTTATTTGAAACAGGCCATCCTTGGGTGACGTTTAAAGATGTATGTAATTTACGTTCACCACAGCAGCATGTTGGTGTGGTGCATAGCTCAAATCTTTGTACTGAGATTACGCTCAATACGTCACGCGAAGAAATCGCTGTCTGTAATCTGGGTAGTGTCAATCTTGTCGCGCATATGACGGACAAAGGTTTAGATCAAGAAAAGCTTCGTCGTACAGTACATACTGCATTACGTATGTTGGATAATGTAATCGATATTAATTACTATTCTGTACCACAAGCGCGGAATTCAAATGTGAAGCACCGGCCTGTTGGTATGGGTATCATGGGATTTCAAGATGTGCTTTATCAGTTACGTCTCCCCTATGCTTCACAAGATGCGGTAGAATTTGCTGACCGTTCCATGGAGCTAATAAGTTACTTCGCTATAGAGGCATCTACTTATCTGGCAGAAGAGCGCGGCAAATATTCAACCTATGAAGGATCTCTTTGGAGTCAAGGTATCCTGCCTATTGATTCTCTTGCAATACTGGAGAAAAACAGAAGTGCTTATTTAGAATTAGACAAAACACAAACCTTAGATTGGAATAAACTACGTGAACGAGTCCAGTCTGTTGGTATGCGCAACTCTAATGTTTTGGCAATCGCACCCACCGCAACCATTTCGAATATTTGTGGCGTTTCGCAATCCATTGAACCAACCTATCAAAACTTGTTTGTCAAATCTAATTTATCAGGTGAGTTCACCGTCATTAATCCTTATCTTGTTGCTGATCTTAAACAAGAAGGATTATGGGATGAAGTCATGGTCAATGATTTAAAATATTATAATGGCAGTGTTGCTAAAATTAATCGTATACCAGAAAAATTAAAACAAATTTATGCAACAGCATTTGAGGTCGATCCCACTTGGTTGGTTGAGGCAGGCTCACGGCGCCAAAAGTGGATTGACCAATCACAATCATTAAATTTATATATGGCACAACCTTCTGGTAAAAAATTAGATCAACTCTATCGCCATGCCTGGATACGCGGATTAAAAACCACCTATTATTTACGCAGTATGGGTGCAACCAATACTGAAAAAGCCACGGTTGATGACCGCGCATTAAATGCAGTAGAAGTGGAGCCAGCAGTACTAGCACCCAAAGCATGTTTGATTACTGACCCAACTTGCGAAGCTTGCCAGTAATTCCTTGAAGGGTGCACCGAGCTTTTGCCATCAGCAGAGCAAGGTATTTTGTATGAACCATTCACTCGTAGACAAGGAGTCTGCGAGAGCAAAACCCAATCAAGGGTGAGTGTGTTTTGCGATGAATGGTGAAGGAAAAATACCTTGCTCTGCTGATGGCAAAAAGCTCGGTGCACACTTCCTTGATGTAAAGTTTTGATGCATTAATACGAGATTAAAGGAGATAGCAATGACAGCAGCAACACATCTAGGCGGTAGCACTGGATTAGAGCTACTTGAAATGGGCGCAGCGCGTGTTCAGGTGGATGATAAAAAAATTATTAATTGCCGTGCTGATTTAAACCAATTAGTTCCTTTTAAATATCAATGGGCATGGCAAAAATATCTGGATGCATGTGCAAACCATTGGATGCCAAATGAAATTAATATGGCAGCTGACGTGGCACTCTGGAAAGATCCTAATGGGTTAACTGATGACGAGCGCCTCATTATCAAACGTAATCTCGGTTTTTTCTCAACAGCGGATTCACTCGTGGCTAATAATTTGGTGCTAGCTGTGTATCGTCATATTACTAACCCTGAATGCCGTCAATATTTATTACGGCAAGCATTTGAAGAAGCATTACATACTCATGCTTATCAGTATGTGATTGAAAGCTTAGGTATGGATGAAGCAGAAGTTTTTAATATGTATCGTGAAGTCCCTTCTGTTGCACGTAAAGCAGCATGGTCGCTGAAGTATACTCAAAGCTTAGGCGATCCCAATTTTCATACAGGCACTCCGGAGAATGACCGGCGGTTATTACGAGATTTAATTGCTTTTTATGTTATTTTTGAAGGTATTTTCTTTTATGTGGGCTTTACCCAAGTACTTTCTATGGGTCGCCGTAACAAAATGACAGGGACTGCCGAACAATTCCAGTATATTTTACGTGACGAATCTATGCATCTTAACTTTGGTATTGATGTCATTAATCAAATAAAAATTGAAAATCCACATCTATGGACAGAAGATTTTAAACAAGAAGCCATTCATATGATTCGTGAAGGTGTAGAACTTGAATATACCTATGCAGTTGATACGATGCCGCGTGGTATATTGGGATTAAATGCTGAAATGTTTAGAGATTATTTGCAATTCATCGCCAATCGCCGCTGCGCGCAAATTGGGCTTGCGCAACAATATCCTGGTGCAAGCAATCCATTTCCATGGATGAGTGAGATCATGGATCTGAAAAAAGAGAAAAATTTTTTTGAAACTCGTGTGATTGAGTATCAAACTGGCGGTGCTTTGAGTTGGGATGAATGATTTTATAGATCCCATTATAGCCACTCTCTTTTGCCATATGCATTCCTATAACAACTAAGTTGATGATTTCCATGTTTATTTAGAGAAATGATATGGATTTTTTCTTCAAAAAAGCCGTATAAAGATTTATTAGTATCAACATCCAGATATGCTTTCTGAACTATAATTTAAATAAGTCTTTTAAATGAGCAGAAAGATATGAGTGATGGGAGAAAATATTTTCCTACATTGCAAGATATATTGACAGTTCTTGAAAAATCACCGATAGATTATGGCGAGTTAAATTATAAACTTGTAGTGGCTATTGGTGGTGGAGAGGAGAATATTGGGCTTCCTGTAAGTGTTACTTGGAGCGTTGGCAATAAGCCATCTGAATCTCAGTTATCTGAAATAGAGTATATTGAAAAGATTAATGATAAGATTCGTGATATTACCAAGTTTCAGGATAAATCTGAGTTTGAAAAATTCTATGCTGCATTTATCCACCCTTATAGATTGTATCTTGAATATTTACAAAACAAAGCGGCTTTTTTAAATAAAGAAGAGAATCCTTATAAAGAATATATTAAAAAATTAAATAATATTCTTACAGGAAATCTTAACCTCTCAAAAAATGAAACACGTCCAGTTGCAGTGGTAAGTGGTGACGCCTTAAAAAGGCGGCTTTCTGGTTTTGTTGTGCCCACCGCAAAGCAAAGATTAAAATTTGGTGTATCCGATACGTATAATACCATGTCCAATGCGATGTCTAATGTTAGTCTAAAAAAATCAATGAAACGAGTTATAAAATCTCCTGAGGAAATTGCTCTTCAAAAAGCGGAGCGGAATTTAAAATCGGTATTAGGGTTTGATGGCCCTAAGAAAAAAAAGAAAAAAGCTTACGATAATGTGACAATCAATAATCAAAATAAAACTAGAGGTGAGAATGTTGATTTGTCACAAGGTGACATTAATTTATCTGTTATTCCCACTTATTCACGTGCATTAAAACTGGCTAAAGAAGCAGCTAACAAAGGTAAATCTGGTTTAGTCATTTATAGTATGACAGATGAATTTGAGCATGGCCCAAAAATTCAGCCAAAAGATTTTAATAAAGTCAACGCTGAAATGAAAAAATATATGAGAGAGAAATTTCCTGAGAGAAATTTTATAGTAGAACAAAAGCAAACTCCTTTTACCGATTTTGGTCCTGGCATTCATCCTGAAAACATCCTCAAAACTGTTTATGACATGAGGCAAGATATTGAGGATGGGAAAGAAATTATTATTCATTGCAAAGCAGGAAAAGCACGTAGCGCACTTGTTTTGGCCTGCTATGTAAACATTTATGGCGATTTACACGGTATTAAACTGAATAATGAGAGTAAAACTGTAGTTGATGCTGCAGCCTATCTTAAATCACAAAGACCACAAGTGGACTTGCATCATGACGAATTTCAAGATGTTGGAATGAAAGAGGATGAATTTAAAAATCAATTAAACCAAGGTGCATTTCAACATATCAGCACATCGATGGAAGAATCTAAGTTTAGTAGAAAGCAAGCGAAGGAAAATCCTCAAGCCATTTCTACTGGGCATGAAAAAATATTAGCTCTAGCAGGTAAATTAAACCAAGGACAAAAAGCCTTATTTTTGCATGAGATGTTAGTGAAAGAAATCCAGATTCAGATTAAAAAAAATAAAGATTATAAGCCTACCAGTAGTGAAATAATCGAGATGCATAATCAATTCGTACGATATGGTATATATGATTTAATTCATTCTGAACTATTAAAGGATATCAATGAAACTGATTTAGATTTACATAAAATTTTTCTTCAGAGGTTTGCGGAATATCACTTTATTGGAAATGAAGATAAAAAATCTATTGTTGAATTAATGAGGGAGTTAAATAAAGATACAATAAAAAAGAAATTAATCTTTGGTGAATATAATATTCATATTATGGAAAATGATCAATTTATTCTTTTAGAGCTTAAAAATAAAATTGCAGGATTGGATGCGTTAAGACAGCTAAAAATTGATATTACTTCTGATCCATTGAAATTGGAAGAAGCCAAACAATTACGTGAATTTTTAGAAAAGGTAGAAAAAGCAGGATCAGTGGAGGAATTGCGTAATATTGTTGGTCAATGTAACTATAAAAAATTAAAAGATGAATTTGAAGTTTTTAGTGAACAGTATCAAGTTCAGAAAGGAAATAAAGAATCTCAAAGAGAATCTTCGCCAGAAAATAGAGTAGAAATAGCATCAGAAAGACATAACCAATCTTTCGATAAATTGAAAAATGAAGAGTTAGAGATATTAAAAAATGCAACGGGTGGATTCTCAAGAAATAAAATTGCACAATATGCGAACGATAGCCATCTTCTTGATGAAAGGGAAAAAGAAGAAATAGAAACACATATTAATAAATTACATGATCTTCTTAAAAAGATTGATTTTGATAAAATCAGTCCTTCTATCACCTATAGTTCTTACCGTTATTCTAAAAAAAGATATAGGTTAAAGTTCAATAGTGACGAAGAGAAGATTACGAATGATGTTATTGAGCAGTTAATTAATACGTATCCTGATGGGTTTAAGAAAGTGGTTTCGAAAGAAGGTAAAGATGAACATGAGAATATGGCGAAAAGGGAAAACGTATGGGTTATGTTAGATGCTATTGTCCGCTATAGTCATGACATTGCAAACAAGAAAGAAGCTAAACCACCTGCTTCGGTAGAAAATAAAGAAAAACTAGAAAGCAATAGCACCACTGCGATGACAATGAGGGCATTTTCTAGCGATTTAACACAAGCAGTGAGTGTATTAACAGCACCAAAACATAAACCTGCAGTATCAGAAGAGCAGAAAAAGCAGATTGGTCTAGGGCGTATCTATGTGAAATTGATGTTAGATGCCTGCAGAATTTCAGGATTAACCTTAGATCAAATTCAATTTAATTTTTGTTTAGAAAAGTTATCAAAAAAAAGTGAACGTATTAAAACTTATATTGAAGAATACCTTAATAATGCCGATCAGGAGGAGCTTGAGAAACTGGGCATAGAAAAATCTGTGATTGAAGGAGTGATAAAATCTATGCCATCTGATGCCTCTAAGTTGCATGATTATCGAGAAACACTCTTATTACGTGCAAAAAGCTTTAAAAAAGCTGCAAATATGATTATTGCTAATTCGGATGAAATACAAAGTAAAGATGGCATAAAAAAGAAAGTCAAAGAATTATTCGATAAATTTGAAAAGAAAATTAAAAACTTAACAATAGATAATAAAATACAAGCTTATTACGACGCATTTTTAGAAAAATTAAAAGAGATCCTTAAGGGATCACTTAATATAACAGATGATAAAATCATTTCGGAGTACTTGAGAAATGCTGAGACAATAGTGAATATAAAACAAAAAAAATCTCATGTTACGATTTCAGGAATCTTAGAAAACTCCAGCTTACAGAACAGCACTATCCGCCTGCAAATAGATACACCTTGCAATCAATTTCAGCATTTGTCTGAAGAGCAAAAAACAGAATGGAAGAATGCAATTCTTGCCTATATGCAAAAGAAGGAAATTAAAAAAAGAGAAGATAAAACAGGCTATCCTTGGTTTGATAGACTCCCCACTTATGAAAAGGAATATTGGGCTAATATAATGTATGAAAATGGTGATATCCCAGAGGATGCCCCAATAGGGCCAGTGGTTAAAAAAGAAGGAATGCCGGGGTTACGTAATCTTTCTTTAAGCTCATTTGCTACCATACAGTATGATGAAAACGAACAACCTAAAAAAATGTCTGCTTCCCTTCCATCAGTTAGAAGTTCTAATCTTGTAGTACAAAATAAAGAAAAAACACATGAGTTAAGTGAGGATGAAAAAAAATTAACTAAAATGAATCTAGATCAAGTAAACCATCTTTATGATAAATACATGAAAGAAAAATTTTCAGAGATTTGGAGTGATAAAAAAAATCGTCAAAAATACGTGCTTTATCAAACTCTGCTTAGAAAAAAAGGTGGTGGTGATGATTATGTCATTGACCATAAGGATAAAGCTGTTAATGAACTTCGCCAAGGTAATCATGCTCAAGGTGTCTCCATTATCATGTATACCAGTAATCATTGCATAGGAACTCCGCAGAAACTCAGTACTCCAGTGCACCTTTTTATGCATGCCATAGGAGCAAATACTAAAGGAATGAATCATGTGGTGCCTCCCGTTAAAGATTTTGTCAAGCAAGTTGTGATATCAACGCTTCAAGAAAATGGTGTTAAGCACCCTGCTGTTTCTAAAAACATCTGGGATCTTTACGAGTTAGCTGCAAAAGGGAAATTGACTGAGGAGAGTATTAAGCAAAAAATGAGTGACAGTCATAATTTAATTTTATATCAGGAAAATAAAAATCCGTATAACGATACAAATCCTGAAGCAGGAAGAATCAGGACCCAACAAATGGATTCTCTCAAGCGAGTATTGCAAGCACTAAATATGTATCACCAGATAAATAATAAAAAATTTGCTTATCAAAAGACATATCAACTGCATATGGCGGCACTAGAAGAGATTATTTACCAGGATACGGGCAACCGCATACAAAGTAGTTGTAAAAGCGGGAAAGATCGAGAAGGATTATTAAAATGCTATCGGAATGCTATGCTGGCTTTTTTTCACGGGCATGGATATCTTCCTCCTGCTAAAGAGAATGACAAAAAGGACCGCGAAAAATTTATAGAAATATTTTTAGAATTATTTAAAACTCACCACCAAGCTCGGTTAGCTGAAGAAAACGCAGTAGGTTGTGAGGGGCAAAAAGCCTTACTTAATATATTGCCTAAAGACATACTGGACAAATTACGTGAAGATCCTGATTGGCAGAACTTGCTACAACAGCATAAAAATAATTCAACATTAAATGATTTTGGGAAATCAAAAGTTAAAGCTGATCCTGAAGCATATCAAGAAGCAATAGATAACTACTCACCTAAAGCAGGGCAATCAACTGCTAGGCCGAGCGTTTGACTTTGATATATGCTTACTGTTGATTCGATATATTCCAATTAAACTAATCACAATCCATGCCATTTCAATTAAAAAAGAAGCCAAATTAAAGTGAAACATAAGAGAGAATATAATGAACAATGCGCCAAAAAAATTATAAAGCTGATAACTTATACTGTGCGCACTCATTTTATTCATATTTAACAAAAGATAAGCAATCAGTAATAAAATTACTCCTGCTATACCGATTACATTAGACAATTTAGCTAACCAATCCATCCACATATTGTTTGCTCCTCGTTTCAACTAAAGCTAACGCTTGCTCAACCACACTCACGTCAGCATTGGGATAGTGTGAATATTGACTTAAATATCGCCGCCATAGGGAGGCTCCTGCTTGATTTTGGAATAAACCAAGTATATGGCGGGTTATTCTGTTTAACTTTATACCTTTTTGCAACTGTTTATGAATATAAGGAATGAATTTTTTTATCACCACCTGACGACTATCAATATTTTTGCTAAATAAATACTTAGCTTGAATTTCTGCGAGTAAATATGGGTTTGAGTAAGCAGCCCGCCCTATCATGACTCCATCTACATAAGGTAACTGCGCAGCAATGTCGTTACATGTTTTTATTCCTCCATTCAATATTACTTTTAGATGAGGAAAGTCATGCTTCACCTGGTGTACAACATCGTAACGCAAAGGAGGGATTTCACGGTTTTGTTTTGGACTTAATCCTGATAACCAGGCTTTGCGGGCATGAATAATGAAAGTATCGCATCCTGTTTGTGCAATAAGCTTGATAAAAGTCCATAGAGCTTCATAGCTGTCATGATCATCTACTCCAATTCTGCATTTTACCGTTACAGGGACTGTGACTTGCGCCTGCATCGCTGCAATACAATCTGCTACTAATGATGGCTCTAACATCAAACAAGCACCAAACCGTCCTTTACTCACACGTGGGCTGGGGCAACCTACATTAAGATTAATTTCATCATACCCAAATTGCTCTCCCCACCTCGCTCCCTGAGCGAGGAATGCAGGGTTACTCCCTCCTAGCTGTAGAGCGATAGGATGTTCCATCGCGTTAAAAGCCAATAAATAGTTGATATCCCCATGAACTAGCGCTTGTGCAGTTATCATCTCTGTATAAAGCAACACATCAGGTGCGATCAAGCGCAAGAAGTACCTACAATGCCTATCGGTATAATCCATCATCGGTGCAATGGAGATGAGATGTGTTTTTTGCTTTTCTGACATGGAAGTAAACCTGGGCTTTAGCAATTAAAGTCTATACCCGTAGCATTTCACCTTAAGTGCTTGATGGGTGCATAATGAGTTTTTTTATATATTTTTTCATTGTACCATATTGGTTATTTTTGCTGAAATGCTAAGGAAGTCCTCATGTCTCGTGTCAAGCGCTCAACAACAAGGGTAAAAGGATTTAATGATCCTGAGATGGATTTTCAGTTATTACGCATGCTGGGAGTAGCTAGCTATGGAGGGTCTTCGATTGGCGAATGTCTTTCTACCGTCACCCATATTCAAAATAATGATCCCGATGAATGGGTAAGAGCATATTCGACTCTAGCTAATGAGATAAAAAACCTCGCAGAAGAGGCGCATGTTAAACAACATTTTGTTTCTGCTAAAGACTATTATCTTAAAGCTTGCAATTACTATCGCTCTGCTGAGTATTATGCTGATCCATTTGGTCCTATACAACGTGAATTAGGTCTGGCTTCACGTTCGTGTTTTATTCAAGCAACTACATTATTCGAGACCCCGACAGATATTGTTGAGATACCTTATGAAAACTCA
The DNA here is from genome assembly GCA_019634835.1 of Gammaproteobacteria bacterium. Classification (GTDB taxonomy): domain Bacteria; phylum Pseudomonadota; class Gammaproteobacteria; order DSM-16500; family DSM-16500; genus Aquicella. Next base: position 111,586 of record JAHCAO010000003.1, on the reverse strand, counting down.
TGGATGCCTGGCTATTTCATCCGTCCTGCTAAGGACAATCAAAAACGTAGTACAGTGATTATTGTAACGGGATTTGATGGTAGTGGAGAGGAAATGTATTTCCAATGTGCTGCGGGTGCATTACAACGTAATTTTAATGTACTTATTTTTGAGGGGCCAGGCCAAACAGGTATGCTGAGGTTGCATCCTGAATTAAAGTTTCGTCCTGATTATGAGGTACCTATACGTTGTGCAATTGATTATGCTCTGAGCCGAAAAGAAGTGGATCCTAATAAACTTGCTTTGTATGGAATTAGCTTTGGCGGGTATTTTGTTGCCAGAGGAGCTGCACATGATTCACGTATTAAGGCAGTCATTCCTAATTCACCTATCGTCGATTTACAAGCTTATTTGATGGCATTTATTGGTACTGAAGCTCAATCCAGTCCACAAGAAGATATAAAATTAGATGAAATTGATGCTATACCAAATCATGTTATACCTAAAGGAACCAAGCTAGGTTTAAAATCGAGTTTTTTTAAATTTGGTGCTATCTCTTTTCTTGAATGGATGACATTGTTAAATGCGTTTAAAGTAGGAGATAAAATTAAGAACATACACTGCCCTAGCCTAATTCTAGTGGGAGAAGGCGAAGGTGATGAGTCGCTAAAGCAGGCGACACATTATGAGCAAAATGTAAGTGGCCCGGTCACTAAGCGAATATTTACTGTTCAAGAAGGTGCTGATACACATTGTCAGTTAGGTAACTTACCTTTGTCTTGTGCTGTTACGTATGATTGGCTCAGTGATTTATTTGCAAAAAACTCGTAATGTATCTGTAATATTGCTTATTGGTGGTATGTTGCATGGGGATAAAAATTTCTATTGCGTTCAGGGTACAACCGCGCTAGTGCTTCAGTATATGGGTTAAAATATTTATCTGAGTTTATTACATATTGAATGAATTCATTCAGTCTATTAGAAAGGCGTGGTTGAATATCCCATATAGTGAAACGTTCAACAGAATAACCACTATTTTTTAACGCAGCATCTCTAGCAAGATTTTCGCGTGTCAGATGAGAAGTTGGAACAAAATTAAGCCAATTATAATAGTGGTATTGAATTCCATCAAACTCAACGTCTATCTTTTGACCGGTTTTTTGGTTGTATAGATATATATCAGCCCTGAATGCATTAGCTACGAGAGCTTCCTGAGTGATGATAATATTAGGGTATTTAGATAGATTATCTTTAAGCGTGTTGAAAAGTTGGCTCTGAGGTAGCGAGATAGTTTGTTTTTCATTAAACATAAGCTGAGTTAACATGATTTTTTTTACATTTTCAGGGAAATCGAATTTATAATAGGCCGCAGTTTGAAGGAAGCAACGGGCATATCCTACTAATTTTAAACTCTGGTCATTGAATCGATCTCGTTTATCGGCAAAGATGGAGTGTTTAAATAGTTCAGCTTGAATTTCGTTGTCTGTAATTTTAGATATCTTTCCATTGAAACTATTTTCATAGAGATGGACAATTTTTTCAAAAATACTTTCTATTGATCTAGATGAAATGTTATTTCCTTTTGCATTAGCATCATGAAGATAGCATGCATAAATCAAATCAGCTAAATCTTTACTAAAAGAAATATCATTTAGATTTGATTTCAAGATGACTGTAACCGAATCTCGGATATCAATATTAGCGCGGGCACACACTAGGAAGTCATGGTAGACCTTATTGCTAAAGTTGAGCAATGGCTTGATTTGTTGCTTGATTTCAGTAGGAAGATCAACACGTAAGCTATTTAACGCATTTAAAATATTAATTAGTTCGACATGTTGTTGTATGGAAGCACCAACAAGATCAAGTGAAGCGAAATGACGCAAAAGCATAGAAAATTCACCAATTATTCCCTGTAAATTATCAATGCCTTTTTCAAAATTCCCCTTTTGATGAAGACGAGATATTGTATCGAAAATAATTCGATACAATTTCAATGTGTTAATATTAAATTTTAACGTAATTTTGATATTGTTAAAATATTCTATTACTGAGCTAACATTTTCATATGTTTCAATGTGACGTATGTATAAATTAATCTTATCAGTATATTCCCTATTGGTTAATAACTTTATTTTTTTATTTATGGCATGAAAAATTCTAGTTGTCATTGTGTCATCGTATAAGTGTGAATGATTTTTTTTAGATGTATTGAAAGCCCATATTAAACTCTGTAGTTTAGATTTTTTTTGGCTAATTTTAATAAATAAATCATTGTCCGTAATAATATCATTGATAACATTTATAATATCCATCCCAGAGCAAGCACAAATAAACACATCAGAACAAATATTGAAAATGTTATTTGGATTTTTGAAATCAACTAATTCAATTAGATGTTTGTGCGTCTCCTTTTTCAGGAAAAAACCTAATGAGTTTAATGAATTTAGAATAGATATCATTTTGTTATGATTTTCTGAGTTGTTTCCTTTAGCAGATAATAAAACGATAAAATTCTCGAATGGCTTGATAAGATGAGATGTTACATGTTCGTTTTTAAATGTGCTTGACCCGCGGGATATTTTATTCAGTTGTAGAAATATATCGTCATACAAGCCTAAAGTTTCGGTATCTATATTCAAAACTTTACAGATAGGTATGAAATGATTAATTAGATCATTTTCAGAGGATGCGCCAGGAAGGAAAGCTTTAAATTTCTTTATTGTCTCGGTGTATTCTTCCTCCATTTTTTTCTGTTTGATTCTGTCATCATTTAACTTTTTAATAATATTATGAAAATTACTTAATGTGAAGGAGATTTTATTTTTTTCATCATGTAGATTTTTTTCAATTAAAATTAGCGATTCTTTTATAAAAGGAGTAATTTTAAATGTTGAGAGTTCATGGGATTCTTCATCGTTATTTATAATTGATTGAATGCGTTCAATGAGACAATCAAAACTGGCATCAAAATAAATTTTTTTATTTTGATAGGAGGGAGTTGATGCTTTTTTCTCACTTAATTCATTTCTTTGTTTTGTTGTATTCTTTTTGTTATCTAAAGTTGAACGATGGATTTCTGTACGATAGACATAATCTTTTGCTTCTTTAATTAAATCATTTGCTTCAGATAGTATCTTGTAGCAATTCAATATCAATTGGTATTCTTCTTTTGATTTTTTTTCAAAGATAGTAAATTGACATTTTTTTTCTTCTATTTCTTTAATCTTTTTTTCTACAAGAGTAGTGTTGTATTTGTTTGATTTGGTATTTTTTAACACCGTAATTTCTTGGTTGATTTTATTATGTATTGAAGAAAAATCGTAATCAATTCTTGATTGTTCTTCCTCGAGTTCTCTAATAGACCGTTTGACACCGCTATAGTTAGAGCTTATGGAGATCAGATCAGTGGTTAATTGACAGTAAAAATGGGTTACTTTATTGCGGATAGCTTTAACTGTCTCACTAATATGAGCACTGCGTTTGCATAATGCTATATTTGATTCTAGCTGAAGGTCTAATTTAATGTTTTTTTTCAGTATTTTTTTTGCGGCGCTTACAGTTTTTTTATTGATATTGATTTTATTAATTGCAGTTCTTTTAGCTAGTAACGAACTGCTTAAAAGCTCTAATTGAGTGGATAAAATCATTTCTTTTGTTTTAATCTCGTTGACAAGCATTAGTTTATTGTATGAGCGATATGGATTAAAATATGGAACCATGAAGCTTAAGATCCAATAAAAATAACTCTTACTTACAATGTCGTCCGATCTTATTCTGGCTGCCCATGCTTCTGTATGTTGTTTTGTCCATTCCATGACTTTCATCAAATGATTTAAATCTATATTTCGAATGTACGTTGATGCATTGGAGTAAAGCAAGAAAAGTAATCTATTTAAATCTGATAAATGATCATCAATTTTTTGAATTTTTTTAAGGTGAGCGTCTATTTCTTTATTTTTATCCAATAGGGATTTTGAGAGCAACTTTTTAAGCTTTGTTGTATTCAATGGAGAAGTGATTTTGAGATGAATATCTAATACAGATTCTTGAATTTGTAGTAAAACTATGTTCAATACCTTTTTCGTTTTTTCTGTTTGTGTTTTAAAGTCTGTATGAATTAGTTTTAATTCTTCTGCTCTGTCAATAGATTGCGTGCGTATTAATTCAGATTTTTTATGGTATAAATTTTTCTGTAGTTGAGATATCGTATCTTCATGGTTGGCATGACTGACTACATTGTGCGTCACTAATTCTGTTGCAGCCATTTGCTGTTTTGATGGATTATCTGTTCTTAACATGTAACTGCATTCTCGTTTGTGTGGTGTATTAACTATTTATTTTTATTAGAGTCAAACATTTACTTGTTTCTAATTATGTTATTTTTCTATGCTAGTTTAGGGGGAATTCTATCAAAGTGGAATAAGAATTAAATTAAGTAAATATTAAATGGCATAGGAGTCGTTAAGCCTGGCTTAATAACTATAGACACTTTATCTGTGTAATATTAATACATATTGAATTATTATAATTATCAAATAACTAAAAAAAACAAAACGACGAGACCTCTAATGCTATGTTAATCTCAAGGTCAGCGTATGATTTTCCGGACGGGCAAAATTGGATTATCCAACCGATGAAAAAATTAGGTTATTTTTCTTCTCAGGGTGAGTGTGCCATCCCATTGCATTCACGAGGACAGTCACAGGGTCCAAAAAAATAGAAGCTAGTAGATAATCTGAAAATCAGAACCATTCTCTAAGCAATGGCTTCATGTGTACCATGAACAGGTAGCATCGTACTCCATTGTTTACAGCCAGGACATTGCCAGTGCAAGGATTTGCCAGAAAAACCGCAGGAATTACATTGATAATCTGGTTTGTTAGCCAATAAATTTTTCATTAAATTTTGCAAGATATGCAAATCCTCTTTTGCCCTACCTTCTGCATTTGATACGTAGATATTGATGAATATGTATAATCCACGCAGCGAAGGATAACGTCTGACATAATCGGCAACAAAATTCGCTGCTACTTTATCACCTTTGCGTTTGCGAATATGCTCAGCAAGGATCAATACAACAGGAACGCGGGGATGCTCATCTAATAACTGCTTGAGATGGGCAACTAATTTATCTTCTTCATTAAGTCTTTCATAACATAATGCGAGCAGTTCAATCGATTCAGACAAGTAATCTGGGTTTTGATCCTTGATTTTTTTTAAACTAGTCAAAGCTTTTTTGTACTCGGTTTTTTCCATTAATATCTTGGCTTGTACTAGGCTTGCACGCACACAAGATTTATCTGCTGCCCCAGCTTTTTCTAAGTATTCTAAAGCAGCATCATATTGTTTTTTAATAAATGCAGCTTCTCCTAGTTCACAATAATAATGAGCAATAATGGGCTGCATATTTTTCTTGGTAATGGCCTCATATTTAATTGCAGATTGTGCAGCTTTCTCCCAGTCTTTTTCTTGTTGATAAATATCGATGAGTATTTGTAAGGCCCGCGCAGAATGTGTTTTTGTGCTTACCAAATCTAGGAATATTCTTTCTGCTCTGTCTAACACACCTGCGCTAAGGTAATCTTGGCCTAGCTCAAATAAGGATTGCTCACGGTGAATTTTTTCTAATTGAGGTCTAGCAATTAAGTTTTGATGAATCCGAATAGCACGATCAACTTCCCCACGACGACGAAATAACTTTCCCACAGCTAAATGTGTTTCGACAGTATCGCTGTCTACTTCAAGCATTTTTATAAAAATATCAACTGCTTTATCTGTTTCTTCATTCAATAAAAAATTCAAGCCTATTAGATAATTGCGAGGTATGGTTGATTTGCGTTGTGGCTCTTCTTTCGGGCGTGCACGATAGCCTAAAAGCCAGGCTATCGCTATGCAAATGGGAAAAAGTAAAAGCCATATTGTTTTCATCAGACCTTATCCTGAAGCGGTATTGCTCGTAAATTATCGATCTCTTTTTCAGCCAGAGTTAAGCGCTGGCGTAACCGGTAGTTTAGCAATTTTGCTTTTATCAGCAGCCAAAAACCAACCATCATTCCAATGAGACAGCCTAAAGCAAAAGCTAAGACAAGTAATAATGATAATGGTAATGTGGATTGGCCAAGGTAATAATTAATTGTGACAGATTCTGAATTTAACGTAGCAAACGTCATGCCAAATAAAACAATCACTAATAAAAAAAAATAACTAACAATACGCACTTTTGTCTCCTATCAAAAAGCTACTCTATGACCTCCATACCATCCATATAAGGTTGTAAGGCTGTTGGTATATGGATGCGGCCTAGCTCATCTTGGTAATTTTCTACTACGGCGATAAGTGTGCGGCCAACAGCTAATCCTGAACCATTTAAGGTATGAACTAGCTCAATTTTGCCAGATTCATCTCGCCACCTTGCCTTCATGCGCCTTGCTTGAAATGATTCTGTATTACTACAAGAAGAAATTTCACGGTATCGTTGCTGGCCTGGTAGCCAAACTTCCAAATCATATGTTTTAGCAGAAGCGAACCCAAGATCTGCTGTACATAATGCTGTCACACGGTATGGTAATTCTAATTGCTGCAATATTTTTTCTGCATGACCAGTCAATTCTTCTAGTGTTTGGTACGAAAGTTCTGGTTTAACTATTTGCACTAACTCTACTTTTTCAAATTGATGCTGCCGCAGCATGCCTTTAATGTCTTTACCATAAGAACCCGCTTCGCTGCGAAAACATGAACTATAACAAACATATTTTATTGGTAATTTACCGGCATCAATGATCAGTTCACGCACCGTATTAGTAATGGGAGACTCTGAAGTTGGTATCAAATACCGTTCACTTTCGCCTGAGACAGAAAACAAATCTTCTTTAAGATTAGGCAGCTGGCCTGTACCAAACAAACAATCTGTATTAACAATATAGGGAACTGATATTTCTTGGTATCCATGTTCATGAATATGTAAGTCCAACATGAATTGAATCAATGCTCGCTGCAATCTTGCAAGTGGTCCGCGTAAAACAACAAATCGCGCACCGGAAAGTTTTGCTGCGGTCTCAAAATCTATCCATCCTTGATTAGCTCCTAATTCTACATGGTCTTTAGGAGTAAAAGAAAATTTTTTTGGTTCTCCCCACAGACGTATCACTTGATTATCGTCTTCGCTCTTGCCAATAGGCACGGACTCATGAGGAATATTGGGAAGGCGTGCAAGATAGTGATCAAGCTCAATTTGAAGATTAGCAAATTGATCTTCCACTAACTTAAGTGAATCACTTAACTGCTTGAGGTCTTTTAATGATTCACTCACATTTTTACCAGATGCTTTTGCGTGTCCTACTTCTTTAGATTTTACATTGCGCTCATTTTGCAACTCTTGCATCTTAACTTGTAAATGCTTGCGTTGCTCTTCTAGCGCATTAAATTTTGCAATGTCCATAACAAAACCGCGCGTTTCAATTCGCGCGGCCACTGTGTCAATAGAACTTCGGATGAGTTTGGGATCAAGCATATCAAGTGGTTACCTTTGCAAAGACTTCCGCTGCTTTTTTGCCCATATCGGCTGGTGAATGCACAATGTGAACTCCAGCCGCTTCAAGCGCGTTAAATTTCTCTGACGCTGTTCCCTTACCACCCGCAATAATCGCGCCCGCATGTCCCATGCGCTTACCAGCTGGTGCTGTTACACCTGCTATATAAGCCACAACAGGTTTAGTCACATGTTGTTTGATAAACGCAGCGGCTTCTTCTTCGGCACTACCGCCAATCTCCCCCACCATCACAATCATTTCTGTTTGTGGGTCTTTTTCAAATAGGTCAAGAACATCAATAAAATTAGTTCCTGGGACAGGGTCGCCACCGATGCCAACACAAGTGCTTTGGCCTAAGTTAAGATCGGATGTTTGTTTTACTGCTTCATAAGTTAAGGTGCCAGAACGAGAGACAATCCCTACTTTTCCAGGTTGATGAATATAACCCGGCATAATGCCAATTTTGCATTCACCTGGTGTAATTACACCAGGACAATTGGGCCCAATTAAACGAACATCAGGATGTTGATCAAGACAAGCTTTCACTTCTAACATATCAATGACAGGAATGCCTTCTGTGATGCAAACAATCAGCGTAATTCCTGCGTCCACTGCTTCTAAAATGGAGTCTTTACAAAACATCGCGGGAACATAAATCACACTAGCATCTGCTTGCGTTTCTTTGTACGCTTCGTAAACAGTATTAAATACAGGCAAGCCAAGATGGGTTTGCCCGCCTTTTTCTGGCGTCACGCCACCTACCATTTTAGTCCCATATGCGATTGCCTGTTCTGAATGCAATGTGCCTTGTTTACCGGTAAATCCTTGGCAAATGACTTTTGTGTTTTTATTAATGAAAATACTCATGAGTTACACCTGTACTTTAGCTGCTTCAACGACTTTTTTTGCGGCATCTGTAAAACTTGTAGAAGCAATAATGTTAAGACCACTTTCGCCTAATAATTTTGCACCTAAGTCTGCGTTGTTTCCTTCTAGGCGAACCACGACAGGAAGCGACGTACCGATTTCTGAGATTGCACCAATAATGCCTTCAGCGATTAAATCACCACGTACAATACCACCAAAAATATTGATTAAGATGGCTTTCACATGTTTATCAGACAAAATAATTTTGAATGCTTCTGCAACACGCTCTTTTGTCGCGCCACCACCAACATCTAAGAAATTGGCAGGATTTCCACCATGCAGTTTAATCATATCCATGGTGGCCATAGCAAGACCGGCGCCATTGACCATACAACCAATATCGCCATCTAGTGCGATGTAATTTAATTCCCAATCACGTGCATGATTTTCACGCTCATCTTCTTGTGATGCGTCACGCATAGCTCGCAATTTTGGTTGACGATAAAGTGCATTATCGTCAATGTTAATTTTGGCATCTAAACATAATAGATGACCTTGTTTAGTGATCACGAGAGGATTGATCTCGAGTAAACTCAGATCACATTCTTTAAACATTTTTCCTAATCTAGTGAGTAGATTGGTAAATTGTTTAATTTGATCGCCCTTTAAACCTAGTGCAAAAGCTAATTTTCTTCCTTGATAAGGCATCACGCCGACTAACGGGTCAACGGTGATAGTAAGAATTTTCTCTGGTGTTTTTTCTGCAACTTTTTCAATTTCGACGCCGCCTTCCGTTGAAGCCATAAAAACAATTCGCTGCTTTGAGCGGTCAATGACTGCGCCAAGATATAATTCTTTTTCTATGTCGCAAGGTTCTTCAATTAATACTTGATTAACAGGCTGGCCTTCTGCTGTGGTTTGATAGGTGACAAGACGTTTGCCCAACAACGAACGCGCCACTTCTAACACTTCATCTTTGGTAGAAACTAATTTTACCCCACCAGCTTTACCTCTTCCACCAGCATGAACTTGCGCTTTCACTACCCAGCGTGGTGTTGTCATTTTGTTCACAATGTGCAGTGCATCCTCAACAGTGGTAGCTACTTCGCCTTGAGAAACAGGCAATCCATAGTCTGCTAATAATTGTTTTGCTTGATATTCATGGAGATTCATCGTATCACCTTTACAATAATTATATTTCTAATAATAAACGTGTTGGATCTTCAAGTAGTTCTTTCACTGATACTAAAAATGTCACTGATTCTTTACCATCAATTAATCTATGATCGTAAGACAGCGCTACGTACATCATAGGGCGAATGACAATTTGACCGTTTTCAACTACAGGGCGTTCTTGTATTTTATGCATCCCTAAAATGGCGCATTGTGGTGAATTAATAATAGGTGTTGCCATGAGCGACCCGAAAACGCCACCATTGGTAATAGTAAAAGTGCCACCCTGCATTTCTTCTAACGTTAATTTACCAGTTCGGGCTTTTTCAGCTGAAGCAGCAATAGTGGCTTCGATTTCAGCTGCGCTCAATTGATCTGCATCGCGTATGATAGGAACAATCAGCCCCCGATCAGTAGAAACCGCAACACCAATATCATAATATCCATGGTAAACAATATCATTGCCATCGATAGATGCATTCACTACAGGCGCACGCTTTAAGGCTTCCACACAAGCACGAACAAAAAATGACATGAACCCTAATCGCACATTATATTTTTTTTCAAACTTATCGCGATAGCGATGGCGAATTTCCATTATCGGCGCCATGTTTATCTCGTTAAAAGTAGTCAACATAGCAGTATTTTGTGTGACATCTAATAATCGTTCTGCAATGCGTGTGCGAATACGTGTCATTGGGACACGTTTTTCAGGACGTGCGCCAAGAGGTAGAGTGCTTGAAGTCGATGCGGTACCTACTGCAGCCAAAGCATTTTCTTTTGTAATACGGCCTCCTTTGCCTGTACCAGCTACTTGCGTAATATCAATGTCATGTTCAGCCACCACACGACGTACCGACGGCCCCATGGGAGGTGCTGGCTGAGAAGTGGTTTGTGTATGAGCTATCGTAGGTGAAGATTGAGGAGTAGAAATCGTGACTGGTGCTGCAGTATGAGCAAGCTTGGTAGTATCTTCTTTAGGTTGGTTTGAAGCGGTTGCATCGATGATGGCAATCACCGCTTGTGCTTGCACTGTACTACCGCTTGGCTTTAGAATTTCCTTTATTATTCCATCAGTTGGGGATGGAACCTCTAACATTACCTTATCTGTTTCCAAGTCAACAATATTTTCATCGCGAGACACTCTATCTCCCGCTTTCTTATGCCACGTGGATACTGTGGCATCTGTTACGGACTCAGGTAATAATGGAACTTTTACTTCTATTGCCATCACAGTTTCCTTCTCACTATTTTAATAAGGCATTCGCAACAATTTCTGCTTGTTCTTTTTCATGTACTGCATGATAACCTACTGCTGGCGAAGCAGAAGATCTTCTTCCTATGTATCGCAGTTTTTGGTTTTTTCCAAGTAAACTTGTGATACATGGTGATATCATTGTCCAAGCACCTTGGTTCTGCGGCTCTTCTTGACACCATATCACATCTTTAACGTTTGTATAGGGAGCTAGGGTTGTTTGACATTGTGCTTCGGGAAATGGGTAAAGCTGTTCGATACGGACAATAGCAATATGATTCAATTTCTTTTCTCGACGCTGTTCAAGTAATTCATAATAAATCTTTCCTGAAGTCATAATCAGTCTATTTACTTTCTTGGGATCTATTTCATCTATTTCATCTATTTCAGGAATGATGCATTGAAACTCACCTTCTGACAATTCTTTTAAGCTAGATGAAGCAAGAGGATTACGCAATACACTTTTAGGTGACATGATAATAAGCGGTGTGCGATAGGGCCTTAACATTTGACGTCGCAATAAATGGAAAATTTGGGCTGGTGTGGTGGGAACACAGACTTGCATATTATTTTGAGAACATAATTGTAAATAACGTTCTAACCGCGCAGAAGAATGTTCTGGGCCTTGTCCTTCATAGCCATGCGGTAGTAGCATGACTAACCCACAAAGTCTTTCCCATTTTTGTTCGCCGGAACTAATGAACTGGTCAATTACAACTTGTGCGCCATTAGCAAAATCGCCAAATTGTGCCTCCCATATCACTAAGAAATTAGGCTCTGCAGTCGCATAGCCATACTCAAATGCCAGTACTGCTTCCTCCGACAATAAAGAGTCCACAAGATTAATTTGTGCCTGCTTAGGAGAAACATGGCTTAATGGAATATAAGTTTCATCTGTATTTTGATCATGTAATACGGCATGGCGATGTGCAAATGTACCACGCCCAGCATCTTGACCACATAACCGTATAGGGTAATTTTCATCTAGTAACGTGGCATAAGCTAATGTTTCAGCGTAACCCCAATTAATTGGGAGATCGCCAGCGATCATCTTTTTTTGTGCTTCCCGCATTTTTTTAACTTGTGGCTGCAGAACAAAACCTGGTGGTATCTTTTCTAACTGTGCTGCAATTTCTTTAATTTTCTTTAATGGAACCGCTGTTGTCATCGGTTCTGTCCATGATTTACCAAGAAAAGGATTCCAATTGACAGCATATTCGTAAAAATTGTCACCATGGTTGACTTCAACCACAGTCTTGCCCTCATCCATTGCTTGACGGAAAGCATCCGCAAGTTTTTTTTCATCACTGTCTTGAATAGTACCTTCTTGCAGCAGCTTTTTAGCATAAATCAGATATGGGGCCTGCATGGCTTTAATGGCTTTATACATCACGGGTTGAGTGGCAGAAGGTTCATCGCCTTCATTATGGCCATGACGGCGATAACAAACTAAATCAATCACCACATCTTTTTTAAAAGTATTGCGAAAATCCACTGCGAATAAAGCAGCAAAATAAGCTGCTTCAGGATCGTTTGCGTTAACATGTAAGATAGGAGCTTCAACCATTTTTGCAACATCTGTACAATAAGTGGTTGAACGTGAATCTTTGGGGTTGCTAGTTGTAAAGCCCACTTGATTATTCACCACAATGTGGATAGAGCCGCCTACAGTAAACCAGCGTGCTTGTGACATGTTAAATGTTTCCATGACCACACCTTGACCTGCAAACGCTGCATCACCATGAATTTGTATGGGAAGTACCTGTTTTTGTTCAGTATCACATCGTCGGCGCTGCCTAGCTCTTACGGATCCTTGAACAACAGGAGAAACAATTTCTAAATGTGATGGATTAAATGCTAAAGCAATATGCACATTACCATATTTAGTTTTGACATTAGAGGAATAACCTAAATGATATTTCACATCCCCTGAGTGAGTTTGAGGAACACCAGTACCTTCAAATGCAGCAAAAATGCTTTTTGGGTCTTTTCCTACTACATTAACCAGTACATTAAGCCGGCCCCGATGTGCCATGCCGATAATGGCTTCTTTTACATTATTTTGTGCACTACGGTTAATAACAGTGTCTAATAATGGGATGAGACTATCTCCACCTTCTAAGGAAAATCGCTTTTGACCAACGTATTTAAAACCAAGGTATTTTTCTAACCCATCGGCGACAACAAGCCGCTCTAATATATGCAACTTTTCTTGATTGGACGGCTTAAAACTTGCCCAGCCTTGCTCTATACGCTCGCGTATCCACTCTACTTCTTCCATGCGGTTAATATGCATATACTCAAAACCAATCGTATTGCAGTAAACCCTGCGCAAAGCCTGCATAATTTCAGCTAAGCTTGCGGTAGCTTTGTTTAATCCAGTGAAAGAACCCACATTAAAAACTTTTTGCTGATCTTGGTCTGTAAAACCATAATAGGCTAACTCTAATGTTGGGCTATACAGCCCCTTGTACATGCCAAGAGGATCGATCTTGGCTTGCAAATGTCCTAAGCGGCGATAAGCGGCGATAAGTTCAAACACACGTTCTTGTTGCTGATCTCTATAAGATTCCATTCCAGGAACAGCCAGCGCTTTTGTTGATTGTCTTGCTCGTTGCAAGAATTGCTCACGTACTGCAGCATGAGATATTTCCGGCACAGCATGCGGTAAATGAAGCGATAGTTGATCGAAATAATTTCGCCATTCAGACGGAACATTTTGCGGATCTACCAAGTAGGATTCGTAAAGATCTTCTAAATAACTTTCATTACCTGATGCGAGATAAGAATCTTGCCAAAATTCTCGCATAGTCTTGGAATGGTTTGCCATTATAATACCTAATATAAATAATGTGTTATGAGCATAATATCAAGTTTTAGCTTTAAACTGATTCTTCAAGCATTTCTTCTTTAATGTTATTAATTGCTTTTAATGGGTTTAACTCTTTTGGACAAACGTCTACACAATTCATAATACCACGGCAGCGAAATACACTGAATGGATCGGTAAGATCCGCCAACCGTTCTTCAGTATGAGTGTCACGGCTATCGGCAATAAATCGATACGATTGCAACAAAGCGGCAGGCCCCATGTATTTATCTGGGTTCCACCAAAAGGATGGGCATGCGGTAGTACAGCATGCACATAAAATACATTCATACAAGCCATCAAGCTTAGCTCTATCCTCAGGTGATTGTAATCGTTCTGTAGCAGGAGGGGGTTCGTCATTTTGAAGAAATGGCTTTCCTTTTTCGTATTGTTGATAAAATTGAGTCATATCTACCACTAAATCACGAATGACCGGTAACCCTGGCAATGGACGAATGACCACAGGTTCTTGTAGTGAAGAAAGATGTGTGGTACATGCAAGACGGTTTTTTCCATTAATGTTCATACCATCAGATCCACACACACCTTCTCGGCAAGAACGACGTAGAGTAAGCGTTTCATCTATTTTATTTTTTATTGTTAGAAGTACATCTAACACCATCACACAGGCGTTTTCTTTAACATCAACATCAAAATCTTGCATATAGGGTTTTTCATCAGTTTCTGGATTAAAGCGATAAATGGAGAAACGCATGTTCTAGCCCTCATTAATTCGATTGTTTTAGCTGTTTTCTTCTCTACTTCTTAATGTAATTGGTTCTATTCCTTGCGGCTTCATATTAACAGAGCGGAACGATAAGCGCCCATCCTCAAAATAAAGAGAATGTTTAAGCCAATGTTGATCATCTCTTTCTGGATAATCAGAGCGAGCATGCGCGCCACGACTTTCTTTACGCTCTTCAGCAGAATAAGCAGTGGCAATGGCTGTTACCATTAAATTATCCAGCTCTAATGCTTCAATACGAGCAGTATTAAAACACTCGCTTTTATCTTTAATGCTTGCATAATTTAGCCGGTCTTTTAACTCTTCTAACTTCATGAAGCCTTCTTTCATATGTTCTTCAGTCCGGAATACGCCAAAATCGTCTTGCATCACTTTTTGCAAGGAAGAACGAATCTCTTCTACACTTTCCCCTTTCTGATTGCCGTTCCATCGATATAAGCGAGCAAGAGATTGTTCTATGTCAGTATTATTTGCTTCGTTATAATGCAACCCTTGTTCAATACTTTCTTTAACATGCTTGCCTGCAGCACGACCAAAAACAATTAGATCAAGTAATGAATTTGCACCCAAACGATTTGCACCATGCACTGAAACACAAGCACATTCTCCGGCAGCATATAACCCATCTATGATTTCATCTTCACCTTTTAGGTTTTGTGTTAATACTTGGCCGTAATAGTTAGTTGGGATTCCTCCCATGAGATAATGGCAAGTTGGAACAACAGGGATAGGATCTTTCAATGGATCTACGCCTGCAAAGGTAATTGCTAATTCACGAATGCCAGGTAAGCGGGATTTAATGATGTCTTCCCCTAAGTGATCTGCTTTTAATAATACATAATCCCCTTTTGATCCTGCTCCTCTTCCTTCGCGTATTTCAATCGCAGATGAACGCGCTACAATGTCACGGCATGAAAGATCTTTAAGGTGAGGGGCATAACGCTCCATGAAACGCTCACCATTTTTATTAACAAGATACCCACCTTCTCCACGCACACTTTCACTAATTAACGAACCAGAACCATATATTCCAGTAGGATGAAATTGCCAAAACTCCATATCTTGTAAGGGATAGCCAGCACGCAATACCATACCTAAACCATCGCCTGTGTTAATATGCGCATTTGTCGTTGATTGGAAAATACGCCCAGCCCCACCTGTTGCGAGCACGACTGCACGTGCTTGCAAGAAAACCACTTCACCTGTTTCAATAGAAATCGCTGTTACGCCAGCAATACCACCATTGGTTTTCACTAGATCAACAGCAAACCATTCGTTGAAGAAACGGGTTTTTGCTTGAACATTTTTTTGATACAAAGTATGCAACATGGCATGACCAGTGCGATCTGCGGCGGCTGCAGTGCGGTGCGCTTGTTCTTTACCATACTCTCGTGTTGCTCCGCCAAATGCTCGTTGATAAATTTTTCCATTCTCTAGGCGAGAAAAAGGTAATCCCATATGCTCTAATTCATAGATGGACTGGGGAGCATTTTTACACATGTACTCTATTGCGTCTTGATCGCCTAGAAAATCAGAACCCACTACAGTGTCATACATATGCCATCGCCAATCATCAGGCTCAATATTTCCCAGCGCAGCATTAATTCCGCCTTGTGCTGATACAGTATGAGAACGGGTTGGGAAAACTTTTGAAATAACAGCAACATTTAAACCTGATTGGGAAAGCTCTATCGCAGAGCGTAGCCCAGCCCCTCCTCCACCCACGATAACTGCATCAAACGTGTGCGTTGCAACTCTCATCGATTAAATACTCCATAAAATCAACATGCCCCAGAAAAAGCAGGCAAATAACACAAGGAGAACAAAGAAATTTAATATGCTTCGAATGACAAAAGACTTAACGTAGTCTGTAAAGATTGTCCAAACGCCCACCCAGGCATGTAATACAATAGAAAGAATAAATAAAATAGTGGCTATCTTCATCCATGCTTGAGAAAACAAACTATGCCATTCCGCAAAGGATAATTCGGCATGACTAACAATATAAAGTATTAAGCCAATTGAATATACAGCCATAAAAACAGCAGAAACTCGCTGAATAATCCAATCACGCAGTCCTTGATGATTCACACCTAATACAGATTTCACCATAACCAACTACCTGCTAATATAACGAGTGCAGCAAAAATAATAAAAGTCAACACAGCCGTTTTTCTACCCATGGTTAATGTGTCACCCATGTGAACATCTGATAAAAGATGGCGAATTCCAGCGATCAAATGAAAGCAAAATGGAATAAATAATAACCAACCTATCAATTTCACATAGGCTGTTCCCAGCCAGCGTTGAAGCGCATCATATCCAGAATCTGTGAGAGAGTAGCTAAACCCCCAAAGCACGAAAGGGATAAGTAAAAATAAAAATGCACCCGAAACACGGTGTAAGATTGAAACAATGGCTGGAATAGGGAAGTGAATTGTGAATAAGTTAAGGTTTTTAGGTCGTGGATGTTTCACGTTTTACATTCCTTAGAATATATCATAGTAAATGATTATATATTGGAATTTCAGTAAATCAACCGATTACGTAATAACGCGTATATCTGCCTCAGTTTAAGTGGATGCATGATGAGTTTTTGGGGATGGTATGTTTCCTTCACCATTCACTACAAAACACACTTATCTCTCATTGGGTCTTGTTCTCGCAGACTCCTGCCCGTTTGTTAATTGTTTATACAAAATACTGTCCACTTCTCGCTGCAAAAAACTCGTCATGCACCAGTAGACTGTATCATCACTCTTAACCTACTCCCCGTCTTCTGTGTTTTAGTGTTTTAGCATAAGGAAAATTATGATTTAATATAATAATCAATTATAAAGAGAATGGAGCATGTTGTATGACGGACAAAAAAGCAAAGCTGGTGGTTGATGGTAAAACCATTGAATTAAACATTTTATCTGGGACGCTAGGCCCAGATGTCATCGACATTAGCCCATTGCTTAAAGATGGTTATTTTACCTATGACATTGGATTTAATTCTACTGCCGCTTGCGAATCGAAAATTACCTACATAGATGGTGACAAAGGTATTTTGCTTTATCGAGGTTACCCTATAGAACAACTTGCTAGCAGTTCAAGCTTTCTAGAAGTTTGCTATCTTTTACTGAATGGTGACCTTCCTAGTAAGTGTCAATATGATATCTTTTGCAAAGACATCATGCATCATACTATGGTGCATGAGCAAATTCGGAATTTCTTCAATGGCTTTCGCCGTGATGCTCATCCTATGGCCATTATGGTTGGTGTAGTGGGCGCCTTATCAGCTTTTTATCATGACACCCTGGATATTACTAATCCAGAGCACCGAACAATATCAGCGTTAAGACTAATTGCAAAAATGCCTACTATTGCTGCAATGTGTTACAAATATTCGGTTGGGCAACCCTTCATGCCGCCCAAAAATAAGCTATCGTATGCTGAAAATTTTTTACATATGATTTTTGGCACGCCTTGTGAAGAAACAGAGCCTAATCCGATCCTAGCTCATGCATTAGACCGTATTTTTATTCTACACGCTGATCATGAACAAAACGCATCTACGTCGACTGTTCGGTTAGCAGGTTCAACTGGTGCTAATCCTTTTGCTTGTATTTCGGCAGGTATCGGTGCGCTATGGGGGCCTGCACATGGTGGTGCAAACGAAGCTGTATTAACCATGCTGCATGAGATTGGCGATACATCTCGAATTAATAAATTTATTGCGCGTGCCAAAGACCCCAGAGATACATTTCGGTTGATGGGCTTTGGGCATCGTGTTTATAAAAACTATGATCCACGTGCAAAGGTTATGCGAGAAACATGTCATGAAGTATTAGAAGCTGTCGGTGCACACCATGATCCTATTTTTAAGCTTGCGATGGAGCTAGAGAGAATAGCATTGCAAGACGATTATTTTATCCAAAAAAAGCTTTATCCCAATGTGGACTTTTATTCTGGTATTACATTAAGCGCTATTGGGATCCCCACTAACATGTTTACTGTCATATTTGCACTCGCAAGAACAGTAGGTTGGGTGGCGCAATGGAACGAGATGATTAGTAACCCGTATCGATTAGGCCGCCCGCGGCAACTTTACTGTGGAGCAACAGAAAGAGAATATGTACCCATGCCACTACGTGGTAAATAAAAAATTTTTATTTTTTTAATGGCATCAATCCTTCTGGCTTGCAGGTAGAGTTTTTGTATTTATTTGATTATTTTCAGAGATAATTTAACACATATCTACTAAAACACTAATGCCACCACCAATAAATACATCATTTTTTCCACCAACCCATGTATATAAATCACGTGCTTCCAGCCGTAGCGCAACTGAATGATGCACAAACATCTGTGCACCTACTCCAGCATTGATGTTACCTTCATTATTAGCATCAAGATGATTTGGGTTTAGTCCCATGATGCCGACACCCGCTAAAACGTAAGGTTCAAACATGCTATAAGAGTTGAAATGATAAACACCATTAAAATTAAAGATTGTCCCATTAATTTTTCTATCATCATCTACTGATTTTTTAAATTTTGTATTAAAACCAGCAAGCATGCCTTCAATGCCCCAATGTTCAGTCAAATCATAACCTACCTCAATCATACCAGCAGCTTTATTATCAATATGTCGTTTTGTATCAAAAAAGAGATACCCACCGCCTAGTGTTACAGTTAGTGCACCTGGCCTATTTCCAGCGTAGGAAGTAGGGAATAAAAAAATTGAGAAAACATTAACGCAAACCAACGCTAACAATAAATTTTTTTTCATGTTACTCCTTTTGACTCACTAATTTCCCAATGGGATTGAGAAAAATTACCAGCCTTAATTATAAGGTGACGTTAAATTGGTGCAATCATTTTTTAATTTTTTTATAGAATTTAAGAGGCATATGCTATATCGGTAGTATTTCGATTTTAGGCGTTCTCTTGACTTGGATTCTGCCAATAGTATTCGTTTTCATGCTCGTAGTGAAAACGAATATCCACTGTCACCTATATTTTTGTTCCTCATTGAAACGCTATGGGCATATTTACCAGTCATGTGTTTTTGAGAAACGCGACTTCTGCTTCTGTGGACTCTCGTCCTAAGACTTTATTACGTTGAGGAAAACGTCCAAATTCTTTGATGACTCGGAAATGAGCATAAGCATAAGCAAGAAACAGTTGATAAATTTGTGTTGTTTCACTCATGGAAAGTGAAACTAAATCTTGATATAGCCGGATTGACTTTTCTTGACTATCAGAATTTTCTGCGTGCACAAGCGGCATATAAAAAAATACCCGCTCTATCAGCGTGAGAGATTGATCCATTTTTTCACGCAACCCTTCAACACAAAGTTGTTGTGCAATAGAATCATATGCAAATGCTTGTGCAGAGCGACGATGAATATAACGAGAAAATTGATCTAAAAGAATAATGAGCGCTAATCTTCCACGAGGTGTTTTAGCCCAATCAACCAATGATCCTGATGCTGCGGCTTCATATTCATCCTTAAAGGTTTGAAGAAGTTTTTGCTTCACTACATCATTCTCTCCAAACCATAAATTAGTACGATCACTATTAGGTAAGTCAGCAGACCCAAGATTACCGAACCAAAAATTCAAGAGATCATGGATTTTATCTGTCATGGTTACCTCTTGTTGAGTTATTTTTTTTAGAGTTGCTGACGTTTCTACTAGATAGTATTTGAATAGAAACCATTTTCTTATCAACTAGCGTCATTCTCACAACTCTTAATTCTTTAACATAAAGCATAACATATTTTTTATAACTTTTTTGTATATTTAACATCCTAGTAATGAGACATTTGAAGAAATGACAATCCAGAATATTACATCCAATACCATTCCATTAAACCCTAATTATTCTTTGTAAATATTCGGTGATAGCGGTCTGAGTGGGTCTGCTCCTTCCTATAAAAAATAAAAGGAGCAGACCCACTCAGACCGCTATCACCGAATATTTACTATTCTTTAATTAAAACACGTGTTCCAGAAGGTATTTTTTCAAAAAACTCCAAAATGTCAGCGTTGCGCATTCTTATACACCCTCTTGAACCAGCAACCCCCATGATGACAGAGTCAGGTGAACCATGGATATAAATTTTACGCTTCATTGAATCGACATTGCCGAAACGGTTTTTATGTTTTTCTAAACCACATAGCCATAAAATACGAGTTAACATCCAATCTCGCTCAGGAAACTGCTCCATCATATCGGGCGTAAATATTTCACCAGTCGGTCTGCGTTTGACAAAAACGGTATTCACTGGGCAATGAGAGCCAATTTTGGCACGAATAACATGCCATCCACGTGGTGTTTGTTGACTACCATATTGCTCCCCTGCCCCATTTTTTGCGGTAGAAATAAGATATTCTTTAAAGGGTTTCTCATTTTCAAACACATACATTTTTTGAGCGGCAATATGGACTTCGATATTAAACATACTTCTAACCCTCACTA
Source organism: Gammaproteobacteria bacterium (assembly GCA_019634835.1). Lineage (GTDB taxonomy): Bacteria > Pseudomonadota > Gammaproteobacteria > DSM-16500 > DSM-16500 > Aquicella. The sequence continues at coordinate 90,694 of JAHCAO010000003.1, read as the reverse complement.
AAATACCGTCAATATACTTGTAGCACTTCACCTTAGGTGTTTGAGTGGCTATTTGTTTTCATGTTTATAAAACGGCATATAAAAACGAACACCCACAGTCACCCATAATTTTTATCCCTAAAATGATGCTACGGCTATATTTAATACTACATTTTTTCAAATTGCATATTAATTTCAAGAGAAAGCTGACAAATCACTTCTATTGTACTAGCTTATAGACACTGGTGATTAATGGAGGTTTAATTAATATGAAAATCTTAATGTGTCGTCCAGAATACTATGGCATTCAATATGAAATTAATCCTTGGATGAAGGTACAACAGGCGATTAATTATCAACAAGCAGTATCTCAATGGGAGGTTCTCTACCAAACATTGTTAAGTTGTGGTGCAGCAGTCGATTTAATTTCCCCTATAAAAGGCTGGCCCGATATGGTATTCACTGCTAATGCAGGCTTGTTTTTTCAAGGAAAAATCATATTGTCACATTTTAAACATAAAGAGCGGCAAGGCGAACAACCTTATTTTAAGGCATGGTTTCAAGATGCAGGTTTTGAATTTTGGAATGATCCCACTGCTAGTGCACCTTATTTTGAGGGTGCTGGTGATGCTCTTGCGGCGGGTAATAAATTGTTCGTGGGCTTTGGCTTTAGATCTGATCGGTATTTTTATGAGCAAGCAGCCTATCTAAAAAACAGTGAACTCATTTTCTGTGAATTATGTGACCCTTACTACTACCACATTGACACTTGCTTCTGTCCTCTCAATGACAAACTAGCAATATGGTATCCCCCAGCTTTTACAAAAAAATCTCAAGAACATATGTTCAAAGAAATAGAATTCATTCCTGTGATTGAAAATGAAGCAAAAAAATTTGCATGTAATGCTGTTGTTTTAGATAATCATGTCGTTTTACCGGCAAATTGTCCGCAAATTTCTTCTGAATTAGAAAAGCGCGGATTTATCGTGCATGCCTGCGATATGAGTGAATATTTAAAAGCTGGGGGCGCATGTAAATGCTTAACGTTACGAATCGATTAGACGTTATTTCTAGGACAACACTAATGAAACAAGACAATATAAATTATGTGAATCAACTCTGGGACAAAAGCATTGTCCCAACCTTAATGGAATATATAAAAATACCGAATAAATCTCCCCAGTTTGATAAAGACTGGCATGCTCATGGGCATATGGATCAGGCTGTAGCATTGATTTTTAACTGGTGCCAAGCGAATGCAATAGAGAATATGCACTTGGAGGTAGTGAGGCTTGAAAATAGAACGCCCGTTATTTTTATTGATATTCCTGGGAGTAATGATAATACCATATTGCTTTATGGCCATATGGATAAACAACCTGAAATGTCAGGATGGGATTCTGGTCTTCACCCTTGGAAGCCAGTTTTGCGAGGTGATCGATTATATGGCCGTGGTTCTGCTGATGATGGTTATGCAACATTTGCTTCGTTAGCAGCAATCAAGTCGCTGCGTAACCAACAAATTCCTCATTCTCGCTGTGTCATTCTGATTGAAGCATGTGAAGAAAGCGGCAGCATAGATTTACCTTTTTACATTGATGCGCTAAGTGAACGCATAGGACAGCCTAGTCTTGTCATTTGTCTCGATTCAGGATGTGGGAATTATGATCAATTATGGATAACAACTTCGCTACGTGGTTTGATTGGTGGAACATTGAATATTAGTGTCTTAAAACAAGGTATCCATTCTGGATCTGGCAGCGGAGTGGCACCTTCTTGCTTTCGAATTTTACGTCAATTACTCAATCGTATTGAAAATGAAGCAAGCGGTGATATTCTCTTAAAAGACCTTCAAGTTGATATACCCGCTCAGCGTATACATCAAGCAGAACAAGCAGCGAAAGTACTGGGAAAATCGATATTTGAAGATTTACCTTTTTTTCCAGGATTACAGCCAGAATCCGCTTCTATGTCAGATTTGATTTTGCGGCGTACATGGAAACCTGCTTTGTCTATTATTGGAATCGATGGAGTGCCTGCTATTGAAAATGCTGGGAATGTCACATTGCCATCTTTATCAGTTAAGCTATCTATGCGATTGCCTCCTACCTGTGATATAGACGCAGCTGCGCAATCTCTAAAAAATAAGTTAGAAGAAAATCCACCTAATCATGCGCTCGTTACTTATGAGATTAATGATACTGGGCCTGGTTGGAATGCTCCAGCGGAGCAACCATGGCTTGTTGAATCTGCAAGACAAGCATCTCTAGATTATTTCGGTAAAGAAGCGGTATACCTTGGTGAAGGTGGATCAATTCCTTTTATGGGTATGTTAGGAAAAAAATTTCCTCGAGCACAATTCTTAATTACAGGTGTCTTAGGCCCCGAATCAAATGCACATGGACCTAATGAGTTTTTACATATTCCAACAGGAAAAAAATTAACCGCGTGTGTTGCACAAATGATTGCTGATCATTATACAAAATTAATGTAATAGATCGTATTATACTTTCGTAGCGCTCCAAGCTACTTAGCATTGAAACGCTACGAGTATATTAAGTAATTCCTTCCAGCTTGCGCACCTTTTAGTGATGGAGTAAGGTGAATGTATCAGTAACCAATGAAGGTGACTATTATGGAAAATGCAATCACATGGCTTCTTATTGCTGATGCAAGTAAAGCCCGTTTATTTTCAATGCATAAAGCGCGATTTTTGCGGGACCAGCACCCTAAAAATTTGGAATTAATAAGTTGTTTCACGCATGAAAAGAGCCGTATGAAAGGATCTGAATTGACAACAGATAAGTCAGGAGAATTCGGCGTTGGAACATTTGTTGAAGCCACCTCACCTAAAACACGTGAAGCAGAAGAATTTGCACTAGAATTGCTAGAACATCTTGAATCAGCCAGAAAAAGCAACCACTATCGTGATTTGATTATTGTTGCACCGCCAGCTTTCATGGGAATGCTGCATAAGCATATGCCTCATCAAATGCACAAAATTGTTAGTCAAAACATAGAAAAGGATTATACCTTACATGAGGGTGTCGAACTCACGCATCATTTGATCAATCACTTTTAATCTAAAAACGGTAAAATTGGTATGAGTGTGAGGTGTATTTTTGTTTTAGGGAGTGCTATTTTTCACCGGTATGAACCGATAAGATTGGTTTACGAGCCATACACCGATTATTGCAAGTAAACCACCGACTAATGACATCATCACAGGGACTTCACCTAAGCAAAGCCATCCTAAAAGAGTAGCGACAAAAGGCATAAAATAAAGAAAGCTCACTGCTTGAGAAGCTGGCATTTTTGCCAATACATAACTCCAAGCAACATATGCGATCGCAGCAGGAAATATACCTAAGTACAGTACAATAATGGTGGTTTTTAGAGGAGCAAACATTAAATCATGTTGTAGTTTGGGTATATACAACGATAAAAATAGAGTCGCTCCCCAAATAATATAAGTGGTTGCCTCAATGGCGTGATATTTTTTTAAAAAGGGTTTTTGTAAAACAGAAAATAAACCAGCCGCTAGGGTTGCAATTAAAATGTAGAAAACACCAGTGTCCCACTTAAGTCCTCCTTTTTCACTAAAGGTAATTAAAGCGACACCCATTACACTTACCATTAAACCCAGTATCTGTGGAGTACTGATACTCTCGCCAAGAAAGCAAACTGCCAAAACAGTAGTGATAATAGGTGCTTGGCTAGTGATAAAACTTGCTATGCCTGATGAGATAGAAAGTTCGCCATAATTTAAGGTGAGATTATAAAGACCGATACCTATTGCCCCCACACACATTAACGCAGCCATATCTAATAACCGCATTGAACTGCGTTTAGGTAAACGGAAATATATGATTGCCATACAGATAGAAGCAATGAGATAACGCAGTAAGGCTAGCCCTTCTGGCGAATAGCCACGCAACCCTACGCGTATTCCAACAAACCCTGAAGCCCATAATACGATGGTGATAGCAATCGCACTTTTAGTTTTTTTTGTCATTAGTTCAGCAGCCTACTCTGGTTTGTTTAAGTAATTTCTCAACTTCTTCTGCAGGTAGTGGTTTGGAAAAATAATAACCTTGGATTTCTTTACACTGCTGCGATAAAAGCGATTGTAATTGCATGAATGTTTCAACTCCTTCAGCTAAAATTTGTAAGTTCAATCTTTCTGCAAGTATAATCAATGACTTTACAATCGCAGCATCATTTCGATTATTATGTATATTTTTTATGTATTTTTTATCAATCTTAATCCTATTAACAGGGATTTTTTTTAGATGATTTACGCTTGAATGACCCGTGCCAAAATCATCAAGAGCGATTAATATACCCATGTTATTCAATTGGTAAATCATCTGTATGATAAGTTCGTCATCATCATTAATAATAATATTTTCACTTAATTCCAACTCTAAATAGCTTGGATCTAAATTAATTTTATGTAATGTATTAATCACAAAATCAACAAATGTTTCTTGTTTAAATTGCTGACCTGAAACATTTACCGCGACACGTATTGGAGTAAACCCTTTGTTCTGCCAAGCTTTAATTTGTGTACATGCTGTCTTCAGTACCCATTCGCCAATCTTCACAATAAGATTGTCATTTTCAACGAAATTAATAAAATCAACCGGCATCAACAATCCTCTTCGTGGATGTTGCCAGCGAATTAATGCCTCTACGCTATCAAATGTGGAAGTAGTCAAGTTAAACTGGGGCTGATAATGTAAAATAAATTCATTATTATCTATCGCATTAACTATCTCTGCCACTAGCTCAGTATCATTCAGCGTCTGCATGTATTACCTAGTGTAGTAAAAATACTCATCTTCCAGATTATAGAGTATTTTGCATCTAAGAGTAGAAAAAATTGTGAGAATTCGCTGAAGGCACTACCTTAATATGTTTTTTAGCTCCTAGAGTTCCTGAAAAAATTGTATGTATATGATAGGCTTAGAATAAACCCGATCGTTGATCGGGTTTGATAGAAATCTCGTGAATTACGATAGTGAATAGATTCTAATAAATCGACTCTAATAATAGTGCAGACGCAGATAATTAGTAATCATCACCAGTTGCAGTATCTAGTGTGCTATCATCTGGCGCGGTGTTAGCGTTATCATTATTTTGGTTTGAATTGTTATTTTGCGTATCGTCACTCGAAGGCGCTGATTGTTGGATGGAGGTACTATCATCACTTGTATCATCAGCCATAGCCGGCGCGATGTATACAGAGGATATAGCCAACCATCCTGAGGTAACTAACATCGCGAATGACTTTATATTCATACTATTCTCCTATTTTAGATTAACTTTCAGATTACTAATTTAATACTAAATGGCATCTTTTTCTATTCTTTTTTATAATGATTTTCCACAGGAATGCCTAGATTTTCCAACTACATTCAATGCTACATGTACTGTTCGCGGCATCATAAATTTGACTTAAAGTAATAGGTTTTGTTATAAAGCACTATCTTAATTAGAAAACACGGGTGGTAGCAATAGTTAAGTTATGCTTAAGATAAGTGGTATTTTCATTGCCATTATTAAGAGCATATTTCGCTTTTCTATGTTTTTACAATGCCTTAAACTAACCTTGACGATATGGAAGGGAACTTATTCATGATAGCTAATAACCGTACCATGACGTTTCCCCTTGTGAAATCAGCTTATCCTTGGCTTATTGTTTGTTGTGGAATGTTATTTTATTGCTATAACTACTTCCTCCGTGTTTCCCCCAGTGTCATGCAAGTTGAATTAACCCAGGCTTTTCATATCACAGCGACTCAATTTGGTACGCTTGCCGGTCTTTATTACTGGGCTTATACACCTATGCAAATTCCTGCCGGCATAGTTTACGATAAATTTGGTGTGCGTTTTGTATTATGTGTTGCTTGTTTAATAGCGGTGATAGGGTTGAGCGTTTTTACCTCTTCAAATAATTACATGGCAGCTGGAACAGGACGATTTATGATTGGTCTTGGCTGCGCGTTTGCTTATATTGGAACATTAAAATTAGCTTCCATTTGGCTGCCACCTAATCGGTTTGCTACAGTAGCAGGGTTAACAACAGCAGTTGGAATGACTTCTGGTGCTTTAGCTCAAAAGTATCTTACTCATGTTGTAGAAACAATAGGTTATCAAGCATCCTTACGTTCAGCATTAGCTGCAGGCGTAGTATTAAGCATTATCATCATTATGCTTGTGAGAAACCGACCCAGTGCTCACACAATGATGACTGAAAATAAAATGCAAACACCTATTAACATAGGGCAGTTTATTACCGCGCTGCACCATATTTTTACCAATCCGCAAATGTGGTTAATTGGCATTATTGGCTGTTTATTATATCTTCCTTCCTCTGTATTTTTAGACCTTTGGGGCATTCCTTACTTAAAGGCAGTCTACCACTTAACTTCTGAACAAGCGGTGGCTATTTCAAGTTACACTTTTTTTGGATGGATTATTTCAGGCCCTATCATTGGGCTCTTCTCCGATACCATTAGGCGCCGTAGAGTACCATTAACAGTAACTGGTTTTTTTGCGGCACTTTTATTATGTGTGGTCTTTTATGTCCCTGGCATAAGTCTTTCTGAGTTATACACAATTTTCTTTATGATAGGATTTTGTTGCGGTGCTCATCCATTGTGTTTTGCGTTGGGAAAAGAAAATAATCCTATTCAAATTTCTGGTACCGCTGTCGCTGTTACTAATATGCTAATTATGGCTGGTGGTGCTATCTTTCAGCCTGTGGTAGGCAAGCTACTAGACTTACATACTACAAGTTCAATGAGCGATGCTGGATTACCTATTTATTCTTCTAGTGATTATACGTTTGCGCTAAGTATTGTTCCTATTGGTGTGGCATTGGGTATATTTCTTTCTATCTTCCTCAAAGAAACCTACTGTGAAACACGTGAAGAAGTAGATGAAAACATTTCCAATTCTGTGGCTACCGAGTCATCCTCTGAGGCGCTAAGCCAGAGTTAGAATCAGTCGGTTCTTATAGCGGCATCTATATTATAAGGTCAGCAAGACTGTTGGACTTTTATTATACGTAACCGTTCACAGGGATAGTCATAGGGCCCAAAAAACGGAAACTCTGCGATGTCGAAGCCATGAAGGCCCGTTAAGAGGGAAGCAAGCGAAGGAATAAAGGCTGCAATTTCAACCAATCTAATTGTATTTCAAAGCGGGTCGTCGTGATGACTTGAATGGTACTATCTACCAACTTCCGTTTTTTGGACCCTATGACTATCCCCGTGAACGATTACTATTATACTGTACCAACCCACTCTCTTACTGGTAGGAACTCATCATATAATTTTGCTTCATGCGACCCAGAGGTAGGATGCCAATGGTAATGCCATGCAACAATGGGTGGCAAAGACATCAATATAGATTCCGTACGACCGCCGGATTGTAACCCAAATAAAGTGCCCCGATCATATAATAAATTAAATTCGACATATCGTCCGCGCCGGTATGCTTGAAAGTCTCGTTGTGCTTGCTCAAATGTGTGTTGTTTTCTATTTGCAACAATAGGATGATAGGCTTTTATAAAATGATCGCCAACACTACGTATAAAGGCAAAACAATCTTGAAATCCCCATTCGTTTAAATCATCAAAAAATATTCCACCTATGCCACGCTGCTCATTTCTATGTTTCAAGAAAAAATATTGATCGGCCCAATTTTTATATTTTAAATAAATATCTTCGCCAAATGCATCACATGCATTTTTTGCCGTTTGATGCCAATGCACACAATCTTCAATAAAACCATAATAAGGTGTCAAATCGAAACCGCCGCCGAACCACCAAAAAGGATTTTGCCCTGGTTTCTCAACAAGAATAAAACGTATATTAAAATGTGAAGTTGGGACATAAGGATTGAATGGATGGACTACGACAGACACCCCTAATGCTTGAAAAGTTGAGTTTGCTAATTCGGGTCGGCGTGCTGTGGCCGCAGGTGGTAATTGTGATCCCTGTACGTGAGAAAAATTGACGCCAGCTTTTTCAATGATATGACCACCTGCAAGAACTCGTGTCAAACCACCGCCGCCTTCTTTATGTTCCCATTTATCTTCTACAAACTTCGCTTTACCTTCTTCAAATTCGAGGAATTGGCAAATACGATTTTGTAAATCTAACAAATATGTTTTTACAGAGGTAACACTTGAAAGAGAATCAATTTCTTCAACGTTGTTAAAAACCATCTTGCTTGTCATCAGTATCCAACTCCAACCAAAGCGCATTAAACACCGCAAAACTACATGCAAATGCGGTACCTAAAATCCAGGCAAAATACCACATAAAACCTCCAATATAATAGAGTCTATTGCCAACTTTACGAGAGTGATCAAATTGTTATACCTTTTCTCAATAAGTGACATGGTGTTCATCTTTTTCAACAACCTTTAGTGTTACTTTACCACGTAATACACGGTATACCCATGAGGTATAAAGAAGCACGATAGGAAGAAAAATCATAACTGCAGCCAACATGAGAAGTAAGGTTAATTGAGTAGATGACGCATCCCAAACTAATAAACTGGAAGATAAGTTTGTTGATGAAGGTAATATAAAAGGGAACATACTGACACCAACTGTACCAATAATTCCTATCACACTGAGACTGCTGCAAACAAAGGCAAAACGGCTTGTGCCCCAGCGAGCAGTGAGCATTGCACCTAGTGCACCTAAAAATCCGAATAACGGAACATATATAGACCATGGATAAAGTGAATAATTTTTTATCCATGCCCCTACCATAGGCACAACTTGTTTATGTAGAGGATTAGAATAACCATAGGGATTAATCTCTCCCATGACTTGAAAACCAACTAGCCATTTGGCTACCCAAATTCCACCGCCAGCAAATAGAAAAATTAACCAAATCGCTGAGATTCTAGACCAAAATATCGCTCGGTCACGAATAGGATTTTCAGTCTTAATCGCAAGATACAAGCCGCCATGCATCACTAGCATTGCTAAGCTCGTGACGCCGCACCAGAGAGCAAAAGGATTGAGTAGTTCTATTATCGTTCCACTGTATGAGATGCGTAGCATTTCATCAAAAAAATAAGGTAGTCCCTGAATAACATTACCTACCAGGACACCCAATATGATTGCAGGTAAAAAACCACCAGTGAAAACTATCCAATCCCAAGTGCGTCTCCAAGCCATGTTGGGTAATTTACTGCGATATTTAAAACTAACTGGACGGGAAATCCCCATAGTTAATAATAATAATAAAACAACCAAATAAGCTCCTGAAAAAGCCACTGCATAAACATAAGGCCAAGCAGCGAAAATTGCACCAGCTCCTAAAATGATCCATACTTGATTACCTTCCCAAACGGGACCAATCGTATTTAACACCACCCGTCTTTCAAGATCATTTTTTGCAACTAACGGTAATAAAGTAGCTGCACCCAAATCAAAACCATCCATGACTGCAAATCCCATCAATAACACACCCAGCAATACCCACCAAATGACACGCAGTGCTTCTATGTCTAGCATGATATTTTTCCTCCATTCTAGCCTGTGGTCGATACGCGTAACTCATGTTGTGGATGTACACTAAACTCATTAGGATGGAACAGTTTATCAGGACCCATTTTGATGTACTTAATCATCAAGTACAATTCAACAATGGCCAATGCGGTATAAAAGAAAATAAAACCGCATAATGATATCCAAACACTTGAGGCAGATATCGATGATACTCCCATAAATGTAGGCATTAGACCATCTACTACCCAAGGTTGACGGCCATATTCCGCTACTACCCACCCCATTTCTGCTGCTAACCATGGCAAAGGCAAACTAAACAAAACGAGCCACAAAAACCATCGGTTATGTAGTAAACGCCGCCGCTGCGCTAAGTAAAAAGCGGTAGCAAATAATGCAATAAAGAAGAAACCGCAACCGACCATCACTCTAAAAGTCCAGAACAAAGTAAAAACATCAGGGACTGTGTCCCATGCGGCTTTATTTATTAATTCTGAATCTGCACGAATCACATCATTGGTATATCGCTTTAATAATAATCCATAACCAATATTTTCTTGATTAGCTTCCAGCATATCTTCCGCATGCTTATCTGAAGGATCAATTTGCAGCGTAGATAACGCATTATAAGCAAGCATACCGCTTCTGATCCGCATACGTGCTTCATCTACAAGATCAATAATCCCATAAACGGGTTGATGAATGGATCTCGTTGCAATTAATCCTAACAAATAAGGAATTTTTAATGCATATTTTGTTTCATGAGTCGTTTGGTTAGGAAACCCAATCACAGTGAGTGGTGCTGGAGCGGGTTCAGTTTCCCACATCCCTTCCATGGCAGCTACTTTCATTTTTTGATTCAGCCCGGTGAGATAACCACTCTCATCACCGAGAACAACAACGCATAGCGCAGATGCAAGACCAAATGCTGCAGCAACCGTCATGGATCGTTTCGCGAACTCAATATTTCTTCCTTTTAAGAGAAAATAAGCACTAATAGATAAGACAAACATAGAGCCGCATACATAACCAGCGCTAATCGTATGTACAAATTTCGCTTGCGCAACTTCATTAAATATAACGCTATAAAAATCATATAATTCCATACGCAGAGTATGGAAATTAAAATGTGCGCCAACAGGATGCTGCATCCAGCCATTAGCGATCAAAATCCAAAGCGCAGAAAAACTTGAACCTAGGGCAAGCATCCAAGTGACAATTAAATGTGCTCCCTTAGAAACTTTATCCCACCCAAAGAAGAAAATACCGATAAAAGTGGCTTCTAAAAAAAATGCCATTAACCCTTCAATCGCTAAAGGTGCTCCAAATACATCACCAACATAATGTGAGTAATAGGCCCAATTGGTACCAAACTGAAACTCCATGGTGACACCCGTTGCCACACCCATCGCCACATTAATACCAAATAATATTCCCCAATATTGTGTCATGGTGCGCCAAATGGGTCTGTTTGTAATAAAATAAATTGTCTCCATGATCCCCAACAGGGTAGATAAACCCAGGGTGAGAGGAACAAAAAGAAAATGATAGAGCGCTGTCATTCCAAACTGAAGGCGGGAGAGTATAACTACATCGCTTGCAGGTAACATAAGCTAGTCCTCTCAAAGGATGTAACGATAATAAATTTTTGCAGTGGTTCTCGCTGACCTTTAAACGATAACCAAACTCGTGTATATAATACGCCATAAAATTCTATCTGTAACGTGCTTTGGAGAACAGGTAAGTGACATCGATTAATTCTTTTAAAACATTACGTCAACTTAAGGTAAATAAGAGTAATTACCATTATTTTAGCTTACCTGCGTTGGAAGCATCAGGTTTGGTTGGAATTTCTCAGCTGCCCCATTCATTAAAAATTCTATTAGAGAATTTGCTACGCCATGAAGATAATGACACAGTGAAACGTGAAGATATTCACGCTATCGCTGCTTGGTTAAAAACAAAAAAATCTGATCGTGAAATTGCTTATCGTCCAGCTCGCATCCTCATGCAAGATTTCACTGGTGTGCCAGCAGTCGTTGACCTTGGCGCAATGCGTGATGCGATAAAAAAAATGGGGGGAAATCCAGATCAAATCAATCCCCTCTCCCCTGTCGATTTGGTTATTGATCATTCTATTCAAGTCGATGCCTTTGCTGCAAAAAATGCCATAGATATTAATGCGCATATGGAAATGGAACGAAATAGCGAGCGGTATTCTTTTTTACGCTGGGGGCAAAAAGCATTTACCAATTTTAGGGTCGTACCGCCAGATACAGGAATTTGTCATCAAGTTAATTTAGAGTTTCTAGCTAAGACTATTTGGCAGGATGAAAAAGAAGGCTTCAAGATAGCTTATCCTGACACGCTTGTTGGTACAGACAGCCACACTACCATGATAAACGGATTGAGTGTATTAGGTTGGGGCGTAGGTGGAATTGAAGCGGAAGCTGCGATGTTGGGCCAACCTATTTCCATGCTGATTCCAGAAGTGGTTGGTGTCAAACTTACAGGAGAATTACGTGAAGGTGTCACTGCTACGGATCTTGTTCTAACACTAACACAATTATTACGTAAAAAAGGTGTCGTTGGAAAATTTGTTGAATACTTTGGGCCTGGCCTCGTTAATTTACCCGTGGCAGACAGAGCTACCATTGCTAACATGGCACCAGAGTATGGGGCAACTTGCGGATTTTTTCCTATTGATCGCGCTACATTGGAGTATCTGCGTCTGACAGGGCGTGATTCGCAAACGATATCGCTGGTTGAAGCTTATGCAAAAGTACAAGGAATGTGGCATGAAGAAAATAGTGCAGAACCTATTTTTTCTGATGTCTTAGAATTTGATTTATCTAAAGTGGAGCCTAGTTTAGCAGGGCCAAAACGCCCACAAGATAGAGTTGAGTTATCACAGCTCATTCCTGCTTTTGATAAGTTGCTGACGGATGCAAATCGTGAACAAGAAAAAAATAAAACCTACAACACTGAAGATGGCATGGAATTACATCATGGTGATGTCGTAATCGCTGCTATCACAAGCTGCACTAACACATCTAATCCTAGCGTATTAATGGCGGCTGGTTTAGTAGCAAAAAAAGCCTTAGAAAAAGGATTACAGCGTAAACCTTGGGTGAAGTCATCACTTGCTCCTGGATCACAAGTAGTGACACGATACTTGCATGCATCCGGTCTGGATCAATATCTGAATCAACTTGGATTTGATCTGGTTGGCTACGGATGTACGACTTGCATTGGCAATTCAGGCCCGCTGCCAGATAACATTGCAAAAACGATCACAGAAAATGATTTAATTGTGTCTGCTGTATTATCAGGAAACCGTAATTTTGAGGGACGTATTCATCCGCAAGTTAAAGCGAACTGGCTGGCATCACCGCCTTTAGTGATTATCTTTGCTCTAACCGGTACGACTTCTATTGATTTGATTCATGAACCTATTGGCAATGACAAAAACGGTATGCCGGTTTATCTAAAAGATATTTGGCCGTCAAACATTGAAGTAGCACATGAAGTTGCGAAAATTAATCACAAAATGTTTATTGACCAATATGCAGATGTTTTTGCAGGTAACCAGGATTGGCAATCGATGGAAATTCCAGTCGGTGAAACTTATGCTTGGCAGGAGGATTCCACTTACATTCAACACCCTCCTTTTCTAACTAATATGAGAACAGAGCCCAATAAAATTTGTAATATTGAAAACGCACGCATTCTTGCTTTGCTAGGCGACAGCATTACTACAGACCATATTTCTCCCGCCGGCTCTATTAAAGCAGACAGTCCTGCGGGTAAATATTTGCAATCAAAAGGCGTTGCAATAAAAGACTTTAATTCTTATGGTGCGCGCCGCGGCAACCATGAAGTCATGATGCGCGGCACGTTTGCGAATATACGTATCAAAAATGAAATGGTACCTGGGATAGAAGGCGGAATCACCAAGTATTATCCTGACGGTGATGTGTTGCCCATCTATGATGTGGCTATACGTTACCAATCAGAACAAATCCCATTGGTAATTATAGCAGGTAAAGAATATGGTACGGGCTCATCTCGCGATTGGGCAGCGAAAGGTCCTAAGTTGCAGGGTGTGCATGCTGTTATTGCTGAAAGTTTCGAGCGTATACACCGTTCTAATCTCATTGGTATGGGCATTTTACCCTTACAATTCAAGGATGGTGAAAACCGAAAAACATGCCACTTAAATGGTAGTGAAGTCATTAGTATTATGGGACTCAGTGATAACATACAGCCACGTAATGAAATCAAAGCAGTAATTAAACGTACCGATGGCAGTGAAACCACGCTAACATTACTCAGCCGAATTGATACACAAAATGAAATGGAATATTACCGCCACGGTGGTATTTTACAATATGTGTTGAGGAAGAGATTGGGTACAGGTCAGACTTAGAGGGACAACGTATAATCTTTTACCTGATCAACCCAGCATGGGAAGATCAGGTAGAGTATTGGGTACACGAGAGCTAATACTCATACCATGATACAACTCGCCTCATGAGCGGATTACCAAATGTGCAAGCCTATAAATTTGTTTTTCAAGAAATCAGAAGATAATTTCTGGTTCAGCGGGCAGACAGCCCATCAATCACCTTTGGCTTTTCATCTTGCAGCACTGTTTGATACGCTGCATTGCGTACTTCACACCAGTTGGACTGTCTAGGTGATAACAATACTATGCAAAAAACTCGCTATGCACCCTTTATCTTTTACTTTCTTATTTTAAAAACTTCCAAGTAGTACCCTGAGGACTATCTTCAATTGCAATATACATACTAGCCAATTCATCTCGGATGCGATCTGCTTCCACCCAATTTTTGTTCTGGCGAGCTTGTTGACGTGCTTGAATCAGTTTTTCAACCTTCACCGAATCAACAGAGCTACCCGCTTGGAAAAAGACTTCTGTATTTGTTTGCAAAATACCAATCACACTTCCCAAATATTTTAACAATGCGCCATACTGAGCAGCAGTATTAATGTCTTGCTCACGCAACCGCTGGATTTCATGCGCTAAGTCAAAGAGGACTGATAAAGCAACAGGTGTATTAAAATCATCATTCATTGCAGCAACAAATTGTGCTTCATATTTTGTTTGGTGAGGATGCTTAACCTCAGGCAAAAACCGCAGCGCGGTATAAAAACGAACTAATGCTTGTCTAGCTTGATGCAAAGCATCGGATGTATAAATAAGAGGGCTGCGATAATGGCTGGACATAAGAAAAAACCGCAAGACTTCGGGTTCATGTTCACGCAGTACATCTCGGATGGTAATAAAATTTCCCAATGATTTAGACATTTTCTCTTTCTCCATTTGGAGAAAGCCTGTATGCATCCATACATTGACAAATTTAGTAGGTAATGCTGCTTGCGATTGCGCATTTTCATTTTCATGGTGTGGGAAAATAAGATCGCGTCCTCCTGCATGAATGTCGAAATGCTCTCCTAATAAGTCCATCGCCATCGCTGAACATTCAATGTGCCATCCCGGCCTGCCCTTTCCCCAAGGTGAGTCCCAAGATGGCTCGCCAGGTTTGGCTAGCTTCCAAAGGACAAAATCAAGTGGATCACGCTTTACTTCTGATATTTCCACACGTGCGCCGCTTTCCAACTGTTCGATATTATGATGTGACAGACAACCATAATTTGGAAAACTGCGAACGTCAAAATAAACGTCGCCATTTTCGCCAATATACGCATGAGAATTCGCTATGATTTTTTCAATGACTGCCACCATTTGTGGAATATATTCTGTTGCTCGCGGTTCATGGTCAGGCAAAGTGAGCCCTAAGGTAGAAAAATCCTCATGCATTGCCTCAGTAAAGCGCTGTGCCACGGCATGAAAATCTTCTTTGTTTTCATTTGCGCGCTTAATAATTTTGTCATCTACATCCGTAATATTTCTTACGTATTTAACTTCATAGCCTTGCCATCGTAAATAGCGGACAATGACATCAGCAGAAGTATAAGTACGAGCATGGCCCAAGTGACAATAATCATAAACAGTCACGCCGCAAACATACACACTCACTTTTCCAGGATAAATAGGTTGAAAAATTTCTTTTTGCCGGAAAAGCGTATTATAGACCTGCAACATATTATTCAACCCCAGCCACTTTATCATTAGATAATTTAAATGCTTGACTCAGCCGATGTTTAATTTTTTTCTTGCCTAATAATTCTGCGATGTGCGCAAGTTCAGGCCCGTGCATTTTTCCAGTGAGTGCAATTCGCAAAGGCATGTATAGTTTTTTTCCTTGTACACCTAACGTTTGTTTCATCTCGGTTAAGACATTTACAAAATCAACTCCATGTTTATCGATTGCTTGTTCAGCTTCCACAAAAAATTGTTCGCCTGCGTTACGCAAGATAGTTAATTCTGGTTCATCAATATGCACGTTTTCATGAAAGAATATTTTTGCCCACATCGCTGCATCATATGGAAATTCAATATTTGTTTTGATGGTTTCTGCAAAGGTATCGCGTAAATTTTCAGGCACTTGGTTTTGAATATTTTCACCTAACCAACGCCATAACCCAGGCACATCTAATGCTTGTATTGCTATTTTTTGCCAAAACATCAGCTGACTTAAATCGAATCGTGCGGGTGAGCGACTTAATTTTTCTAAATGAAAATGTGGTGCCAAACCATCAAAATTTAAAAGAGCTTGACTATCACAAATATGGCCTAATCTAGCTAAATAATTCATGATGGCGATAGGTAAATACCCTTTCTCACGCATTTCGTGTATACTAAAACTACCATGCCGCTTTGACAGTGGCGACCCATCATCACCCACGATTAATGATAAATGTCCATAATGTGGCACATGTAAATCCAGCGCGCGCAATAGCATAATTTGTCTTGGTGTATTAGCAAGATGGTCTTCGCCACGCAATACATGTGAAACTTTCATCACGGCATCGTCAATAGCATTACAAAACAAAAATGGTGCTGTCCCATCTGCGCGACGTACAATAAAATCACCAATATCGTCACTCTTAAAATGTTGTTGCCCTTTGACTATATCGACAAATTCAATGGACTGATGTGCTGGAATTGAAAAACGCCAGGCTGGTTTTTTGCCTTCTTTCAATCGTTGGCTAATTTCAACTGCTGATAACTTGGAGCAAGTGCCTGCGTAACGTGGTGCTTGGCCTCTAGACAATTGAATTTTGCGGGCAAGCATTAATTCCTGATCTGTGCAAAAACAAGGATAAATGAATTTTTTTTCTTCAAGAATTTTATAATAGCTCGCATAAATGTCCTGGCGTTGAGATTGCCAATAAGGACCGTAAACTCCACTGACACCTGGTCCTTCTTGCCAATATACACCCAGCCAATGCAAATCTTCTTGTAATGATTCAACGAACCGAATGTCAGACCGTGATGCGTCTGTATCTTCAATCCGTAAAATGAATACACCTTGATGTTTCGCTGCAAACAAGGCACTAAACAAAGCTGCGCGCGCATTGCCGAGATGTATCATCCCTGTTGGACTCGGAGAAAATCGCGTACGAATTGTCATCTTGCCTCCATCATTAACCGCTTCATCTCGCGCACTGCTGGCTCTAAACCAATAAAAATTGATCGAGCAATAATACCATGGCCGATATTTAATTCATTAATTTCAGGGATGCTCGCTATGGGCTGCACATTTTTATAATTTAGTCCATGCCCTGCATTAACTATCAACCCCGCTTGGTGTGCGAAGCAAGCTGCTTTAACAATACGCTGCCATTCTTTCTGACACTCCGTTTCTCCCTTTACATCAGCATAAGCTCCAGTGTGAATTTCGATCACAGGAGCATTACAACGTATGGCAGCCTCAATTTGTTGGATATCAGGATCAATAAATAAAGAAACTTCAATGCCTAATTGTTTTAAATGATTCACGGCATCTTTAATTTTTGATTCTTGAGAAATGACATCTAAACCGCCTTCCGTGGTCAATTCTTGGCGTTTCTCTGGCACCAAGCAGCAATGCTCAGGCATAACTTTTTCTGCATATTTTATCATCGCGTCTGTTACTGCCATTTCTAGATTCATGCGCGTTTGCATCACTGATTTAATTAAATTAATGTCACGCTCTTGAATGTGACGACGGTCCTCACGCAAATGTACGGTAATACCATCTGCACCGCCATTTTCTGCTGCATAGACTGCTTCAATGGGATCAGGATAGCGTGTTAACCTTGCTTGTCGCAAAGTAGCAACATGATCAATGTTAACTCCGAGTAATATTGTATTATTCTTCATGTTTTTTCCTCTCCTCTATCTGCATAAACAATTGGCGGCTATATATTGGTCTGCTCCCTAACAATGGAGCAAGCACAGATCTAATTAAACGTTTAGCACTCACTAAACACTCTGCATCACTCCAATTTTCTTGCGCTATTGCTATTAAATCTTTTCCAGAAAAGATATTTCCTGAAGATGATTCCACGTTCACCACGTCATGGTCTTCACACAAGATAAACCCATGCTCAGGGACAAATTTATAAAATTTATTTGGCAAAAATGCATTTTTTAGGGAAACATCTGATTTTGGTAAAATTCCATAGCCTAGTTCTTCAATCATGCATTTCTCAAATGATCTTAAAATTTTCTGTTCTAACCTATTCGTTTGTAGAGCAGAAACCGCTTTTTCATATGCTATGTACAATCCTGGATGCGAATCCCACCGCTGTAATAAACATACTAAAAGTTCATTGAGATAAAAACCCGCAAACAAACACTCTCCATGCAGATGCTTGACTATTCCATTTGCTTCAACATGAACTAATGTCATCAGTTCACCTTTACCAGTCCATGAGACTAACAATGGAACAAAAGGTTGTAGTAATCCTTGTGAAGAGGACTGTGATTTACGTGCTCCTCTCGCAACAACAGTAAAACGACCATGCTCTGAAGTAAATAATTCGACAAGAAAGCTGCTTTCGCGATAAGAACGACGATGAAGTACATAAGCTGGCTGCAGTAACACTCGCTTCATTTAATATTACTCATATCCTAAACTTTTCAGTGCCTTATCATTGTCTGTCCAATTTTCTTTTACTTTTACCCAAAGACGTAAAAAAACTTTATGATCTAATAACTTTTCAATTTCACGTCGAGCTTGCATGCCTATTTTTTTTAACCGCGCACCTTTTTTACCGATAATAATCACTTTTTGGCCGTGACGTTCCACCCAAATCACTACGCCTATATTAGTTAATTTATCACTTTGCTCAAATTGCTCCACTTCAACTGTAGTAGCATAAGGGAGTTCTTCCTCAGTGGCATGAATCAGTTTTTCTCGAATAATTTCGGCAATTTGAAAACGTACATTTTTATCAGTCATTTGATTGTCTGGATAAAGTTGCGGGCCTTCTGGCAATAATTTTGCAATTTCTTCCTCAAGAAGGTGTGCATTTTTACCCTCTATTGCTGAAATAGGAATAATATGAGTAAAGTTAAATTTGTCTTTTAATTTATCAATGAATGGTAACAGTTCACTTTTGTCTTTAAGCAAGTCTATTTTATTGATCGCAAGAATCACCGGTTTCTCAGCTTCTTGCAATCGCTTTAACACCATTTCATCTTCACCTCGCCAACTGACCGCATCGATCATGAAAACCACCACGTCTGCATCAAGAATCACCGCATTTGCAATACGGTTCATATATCGATTCATCGCTCGTTTTTCTTCGCGATGTAATCCTGGGGTGTCAATGTATATAATTTGTGTGTGCTTTAATGTTTTAATACCTAAGATTTGCCAACGGGTAGTTTGTGGTTTAGGTGACGTAATGCTAATTTTTTCACCTATTAAATAATTTAATAATGTTGACTTCCCAACGTTAGGACGGCCGATAATTGCAACAAAACCCGATTTTTTAATATTCATTTCATTCACCGTTAAGAAATACCACAGACGCGCTAGTTTTTTTTCAAGGTCGCCAACATAGTTTGTGCGGCATCTTGCTCTGCGCGTCGCCGGCTAGTTCCTTTGCCAAGGGTTTTTTCCTCTATGCCGTCAATTTGGCAGCTTACTATAAATAATTGTTGGTGTGCTTCACCTGCAATTGTCTCAACTTTATATAATGGTAACGACATACGTCGGCTTTGCAAATGTTCCTGCAATAGTGTTTTAGGATCTTTATGATTAGCAGCTGATGATAGCGATTGAAGTAATGAATCATACCATTCAACAATTTTATCTCGAGCTTTATCAAATCCACCATCAAGATAAACTGCGCCAATGACAGCCTCCATTGCACATGAAAGAATGGATTGTCTCTCACTTCCTCCACTTCTTAATTCACCAGGGCCAAGAAATAAATAACGGCCCAATTCAAATTCTTTAGCTAACTCAGCCAAGGCATCACGGTTAACTAATGAAGCGCGCCAACGGCTTAATTCACCCTCTGTTGCTTTGGGGAATTGTTGGTATAAAATCTCTGCAATAACAAGGTTGACAACTGCATCCCCTAAAAACTCAAGCCTTTCATTATGCTCTCCACCTTTACTACGGTGGGTCAAAGCAATTTTGAGAAATTTAGGTTGGTGAAATTCATATTTTAACTTTAGAGACAATTCGTCACTCATACTACATACCTACTAATGAATTAATTTTCCTATACGATTAAATCGCAGGTTTTTATTGATGCTGTTCCAACTTAGCCATACCATTACTGCTTTGCCAACAATATTCTTATCTGGCACGAAACCCCAATAGCGGCTATCTGCACTATCATCACGATTATCGCCCATCACAAAATACATACCGTCCGGAACAATGATGTCATGAAAATCGCGGCTAGATTTGGTAGAATCAACAAATATATGATGTTTAACTCCTAATAAATCTTCTTGCTTTTCTACAGCTTGCCACTGGTTGCCTGACTCGCCTAACGCCATACTGTTTTGCACAAATTCCTGTGGGATTTTCTGGCCATTTACATATAACTCTTTATTGATATAACTAATTTTATCTCCAGGAAGGCCAATGACTCGTTTAATAAAATCATATGAAGGATTGGGTGGCCAACGAAATACCATGATATCGCCACGTTGCGGCACGTCATGGCCGTATATTTTTTTATGTATAACAGGCAATCGGATACCATAATCAAATTTATTCACCAAAATAAAGTCTCCCATCAACAATGTAGGTTCAAGTGAGCCGGATGGAATACGAAATGGTTCATACAAAAATGAACGCAATAAAAAAACAATTAATAAAATAGGAAAAAATGAGCGTGCATAATCAATAATGATGGGTAATTTTATTTCAGTCTCACCTTCTTGAGCCAACTTTCGTTTACGCGCTAGGAAAATAACATCAAATAATACAATCAGTCCAGTTACCACTGATGCATAAAATAGTATTAATTCGAAATTAAAATTCATTTATTATCACTCCTAATGAAGGTATTATTTTTTTTCGTCAATTTTCAATACTGCAAGAAATGCTTCTTGAGGCACTTCGACGCTGCCTAGTTGCTTCATACGTTTTTTACCTTCTTTTTGTTTCTCTAATAATTTACGTTTACGTGAAATATCTCCACCATAACATTTTGCTGTAACATTTTTTCGCATCGCTTTCACTGTTTGCCGCGCGATAATACTACCGCCTATAGCTGCTTGCACAGCAACGTCGAACATTTGTCGTGGTATCAATTCACGCATTTTTTCAGTGACTAACCTACCGCGTAATTGTGATTGCTCTCTATGAACAATCGTAGCTAACGCATCAACACGTTCTCCATTAATCAAGATGTCTAATTTTACCAAATCAGCCATTTGAAAATGAGAAAAACTATAATCAAGAGAAGCATAACCACGGCTTACAGATTTTAAACGGTCAAAAAAATCCATCACAATTTCAGCCATAGGCAGCTCATAGATGAGCGCTACTTGATTCCCATGAAACAACATGCTCTTTTGCACACCGCGTTTTTCCACACATAATGTAATCACATTACCCAGGTGTGCTTGAGGAACAAGAATATTTGCTTTTGCAATGGGCTCTCGGATTTCTTCAACATGATTAATAACAGGCAGCTTTGATGGGTTGTCCACATGCAATACTTCACCGGTAGTGGTCAATACTTCGTAAACCACTGTTGGCGCAGTTGTGATTAATTCAAGATTATATTCGCGCTCTAATCGCTCTTGCACAATCTCCATGTGCAACGTGCCCAAAAAACCGCAACGGAAACCAAAACCCAATGCTTCTGAAGATTCAGGTTCAAAAAACAAGGCAGCATCATTCAACCGAAGTTTGCTTAATGCATCTCGCAAAGCAGAAAAATCGTCTGAATGAATAGGGAACAAACCAGCATATACTTGAGGTTTAATTTTTTTAAATCCAGGTAGCATCTCTGTTGCTGCCTGATGAGCATGCGTGAGTGTATCGCCAACAGGAGCACCATTAATATCTTTTATGCCCGCAATCACATAACCGACTTCACCCGCTCGTAATATGTCCGTTGTTAAGCGTTTAGGTGTGAACACACCAATTCCTGTCACCTCATAAGCTTTGCCCGTAGACATGATTTTCATTTTCTCACCTGTTTTTAATATGCCATTCTTGAGCCTCACTAATGACACTACACCAAGATAAGAATCAAACCATGAATCGATAATAAGCGCTTGCAATGGTGCTCCAATGTCTCCCACTGGCGCAGGAATGTCTGTAATTAACCGTTCTAATAACTCTTCAATGCCAACACCTTGTTTTGCACTAATTCGCACAGCATGGTGAGCTTCTAAGCCAATAATATCTTCTATTTCATGAATCACGCGATCAGGATCAGCTTGAGGCAAGTCGATTTTATTAAGTACAGGAACCACTTCTAAACCCTGGTCTAATGCGGTGTAACAAACTGCTACGGTTTGTGCTTCCACACCTTGTCCAGCATCAACGACTAAAAGTGCTCCCTCACAAGCAGCAAGTGAGCGGGAAACTTCATAAGAAAAATCTACATGCCCAGGCGTATCAATAAAGTTAAGCTGATAGGTTTCGCCATTCTTTGCCTTGTAATTCAAAGTAACACTATGAGCTTTGATGGTGATACCGCGTTCACGTTCCAAGTCCATGGAATCTAGAACTTGAGCTTGCATTTCACGCTCACTTAATCCGCCACATAATTGGATTAAACGGTCAGCCAATGTCGATTTACCATGATCTATGTGAGCAATGATTGAAAAATTTCGAATATTTTGCATAGGTTTCTAAAACTCTAATTAAGGGTCTGATACTACCGTATTTTTAAGTAATATTCCAAAAATTTAACGGTGGTAAATGTTCGGTGATAGCCGTATCTGAGCAGGTCTGCCCCTTTTATTTTTATATGAGGGAAAGTGGACAGGAGTCCACTTTAGCAAAAGCTGGAAGGGAAACGTCTTTTGCAACCGAATATAAAAATAAAAGGGGCAGACCTGCTCAGATACGGCTATCACCGAACATTTACCATCATAAGACTCCTGACAGCATCATACTTAGAGCGTGTTCCTAAGCACTATTCCGTTGAGTCCTAAGCTATAATAAACTAAATCTTTTAAAAGGCAGTACAATGAAAAACCAAACCCAGCCAACAGGCCAATTAGTCATCCAAATTGTCGCTATGCCCGCAGATACCAATGCAAATGGGGATATCTTTGGAGGTTGGTTAGTTTCTTACATGGACATGGGTGCTGGTATTGCTGCCAAACGACAGGCAGCAAGCCGTGCAGTCACTGTTGCTATTGATTCACTTATTTTTATCAAACCGGTTAGTGTGGGTGACACCGTATCATTCTATGCCAATCTATTAAAAGTTGGCCGAACCTCTATGCAGTTTAAGATTGAGGCTTGGACGATGGCAATTCACGAAGAAAAGAACAACAAAGTGGCTGAGGGATTATTCACTTTTGTTGCCATTGACGATCAAGGAAGACCACATCCCGTAGTTCGTAACACCACCACCAATTGCCGATAACGATCAGACTCCAGGGAATCGCGCAATATGATACAAGACTGCTTCGTGTACCATTTATCTATTCGAAACCGTAATACCAACATCAAGTGAGTCACTAGACTTTCGCCAGATAACTCAGCCATGTAAGATTTATTTATTGTATACAAATACCACTTCCCATCCTCTAGGCACTTGATGCCCAAAATAGACCGTTTGCTACGTAGCAAACCATATCGCCAAATAATATTGCCACCATAGATACCCACTATGGATAAGCAAAAGAGTTTGAGAGGGATGGCAATAGGAAGGCATAACACTATCATCTCACTGATAAACAATATCAAAAGGACAATGGTTAAATAACGTATTGAGGGTTTGAATTTAAATTCCTGATCTCGCATGAGAGTGTATGATTTCCGTGATTCTAGCCAATTCTTTATTTTCTGGTCTTTCTCGCCCTATCAACCAAGCAAATAATTCAGGGTCTGGGTAGGTAAGAAGCTCTGTAAACAATTTTTTTTCGCTTACAGGCAGTGTTAAATAAGTTTCATTAAGGAAATTATTCAATAAAACATCAAGTTCCAGCATACCCCGCCTGCATGCCCACCGTAGTCTAGCAATATTATTACATAAATGATTTGTATCTTCTTTGCTTGGCACTTAAGCTTCTCTTTAACATTGTTTGTTATAATGAAATCAAATTGTACTATATTAGAAAAATTATAGGTAGAGTGATTCCAATGAAGAAATTGAAAGAAAATAAAACATTATTAGAAAAATTAATTGACTGTTTGAAAGTGATCAGCAGCAGCCCGCCTAATGAAGAATTAGATAGCATTATCGACAAGATCCAACTAGAAAACCAGAAGAAAAATGATGATGATTTAGCCGCAAGCTATATTCTTACCATTATCAGTATCATGCCAGATATTATGCATCATCCTAAGAATGAGCAATTAAAAAAATTTTGCAAACAGCTAAACCCATCCACTATCTATCTAACCCCTCTTATTTGGGATAAATTGTTAGAAAACACACCCCAAAATTTAGAGCAAGCTCCTATACAACGACGGTTACCTAAACCTCCTAACGCTTGATCGATTAACGTGCTATTACCTGCTTGAATCAAATAAATCAATCGCGTTTTGATCTGAGTCATTGCTAATTTGGCAAAGATAATCAGCTTCGCCTTTTAATTCATATGTTTGAGGATGGTAGTAAGCAGCATGGAATTCTGCTGAATTATCTCCAAAGATACGCAATCGGCCATATGCATAAACAGGCCCAAAATCCCGATGTTCTGTCAAAATTGTGTTTGATGTTGCAATAGCATATCGCTCATGTTGAGCATCTACTTTGACTTTATAGTGAGAATAAATGTTAAAGTTCATTCGCATAGATGCTCTCTCTGTATCTAGTTTGCTATTTAGTATTTTAGTGTTACCCGATTTTTTAAGGGTACATTTATCTAAATAAAGAATTGCCCTAACATCATCACCTTGATCTAGTGCTTGCAATAACTGATTATAATTAACTAATAATTTTGTGTTTGCATGTACACAGGATATGCTCGCAAACGCCAAAAAAGCAGATCCTATTAACCATGAGTAATGAATTTTCATCATTTTCTCCCTATTGAAATGCGCAAATATATATTAAGATGATGTCACAATAAAGTGAGACCAATTTATGCCTATTTACACGCTTAAACTCATCAGCCGCCGTGAAGTGGCTAGAGGAGTCATTGAATTTATATTTGATAAGCCTGCAGGGTTACGTTTTTTGCCTGGTCAGTACGCAGGTTTTACATTAATTTATCCTAGCGAAACTGATGCTCAAGGCATCACTCGCCGTTTTTCTCTATTAAGTACACCAGATCAAAATCATCTATCAATCGCAACTCGTATACAAAACTCTGCTTATAAACGCGTATTGAACGCACTCTCAATTGGTGATGTAATAAAATTTGCAGGCCCAACAGGAACATTTATTTTACATGAAGATATTTCCATACCGGCTGTTTTTATTGCTGGCGGAATTGGGATCACACCTTTTTACAGCATGATCAATGATGCCACGCAACATCAATCACCACGAAAATTATTTTTATTTTATGGCAATCAATCACTACCTGATGCTGCTTATTTTGCAGAGCTTCAATCTCTGCAAAAGCAAAATTCGCAATTTACCTTTATTCCAACCATGGTAAATCCTGATCACTCATGGCAGGGTGAAACAGGATTTATTACTGATACAATGATAAAAAAATATATCTCTCACTTAAATGATCCAATCTATTACATCTGTGGCTCGCCTGCTATGGTAACGGTACTACAAGAAACGTTGGTTGAAATGGGAGTTAATGAGGACAAGATTAAAGTAGAAGATTTTCCTGGTTATTAGATCGTAAATGTTCTTTTGATTGGCCTCGTCTTCTTGCGAAGGTGGCCTGTTAAGCTGGAAGCAATGCTGGACTAGCGTAACCACAGGCAAGAAGATCTAGGCTCAGATTAGGCTTAATGACCTTCTTGGTAGGTATTTATCTAATAAGGAAGTATTTATGAACAAACAAGAATACTTGCAATTTTTAGTGAAAGAAGTGGATGAACTTAAAAAAACAGGCTTATATAAAGCTGAACGAGTGATTACTTCACCACAACAAGCTGTTATTCGTTTACAAGACGGGTCTGAAGTTATTAATCTTTGCGCTAATAATTATCTAGGATTGGCCGATGATCCCACCCTCATCGAAACAGCAAAACAATCGTTAGATCAATATGGTTATGGTATGTCATCTGTGCGATTTATTTGCGGTACGCAATCCATACATAAAAAGCTGGAAGAGCGAATGAGTCATTTTCTTGGCATGGAAGATACGATTCTCTACTCTTCTTGTTTTGATGCCAATGGCGGATTGTTTGAAACACTGCTGGGGGAAGAAGATGCCATTATCAGCGATGCGTTGAATCACGCTAGTATCATTGATGGTATCCGGCTTTCTAAAGCAAAACGGTTTCGTTATCACAATAATGATATGCAAGATCTCGAAGCTAAACTGAAAGAAGCACAGGATTGTCGGGTCAAGTTAATCGCCACTGATGGAGTATTTTCCATGGATGGTATTGTCGCTAATTTACCAGCCATTTGCGACCTTGCAGATAAATATCATGCATTCGTTATGGTAGACGATTCACATGCAGTTGGCTTCATGGGAGAACATGGGCGCGGTACACATGAATATCACCATGTCATGGGACGAGTGGATATTATTACCGGTACATTGGGTAAAGCATTGGGCGGTGCCATGGGAGGTTATACCAGCAGTAGTAAGGAAATTGTGGCATGGCTAAGACAGCGTTCACGTCCTTATCTTTTTTCTAATACACTGGCTCCCACTATTGCTGCTACCTCTGTCAAAGTATTAGAAACACTTGAAGCTAATCAACACCTCATTAAAAAAGTACATGAGAATAGTGTTTATTTCCGACAGCATATGGAAAAACTTGGATTCCACTTAGTTCCAGGTGACCATCCTATTATTCCAGTCATGTTAGGTGATGCAAAACTGGCTAGCCTCATGGCGGATCATCTGTTGCATGAAGGGGTTTATGTCATTGGATTTTCTTATCCTGTAGTACCACAAGATCAGGCACGTATACGTACACAAATGTCAGCAGGCCATGAGAAACATCATTTAGATAAAGCCATTCATGCTTTTGCAACAGTAGGCCGACAACTCGGTATCATTAAAGGAAGCACGTATGAAAGCATTAGTTAAAACAAAACCAGAAATTGGCATTTGGGTAGAAGACGTACCCGCTCCCATCATTGGCCCTAATGATGTATTAATAAAAATAAAGAAAACTGCCATATGCGGAACCGATATCCATATTTATAATTGGGACGAATGGGCGCAAGAACACATCAGTGTTCCTTTAGTAATTGGCCATGAATTTGTAGGTGAAGTCGTTGAAATCGGAAAAGAAGTAGATTCTTATTTCAAAGTGGGTGACAGAGTATCTGGAGAAGGTCACATTGCCTGTGGTCATTGTCGTAATTGCCGTTCAGGACAGTCACATATTTGCCGTAAAAATGTCAGTATTGGTGTTACACGCCATGGTTGTTTTGCTGAATATTTATCTATTCCTGCAACCAATGCTTATCCTATACCTGAATCTATTACAGATAAACAAGCTTCTATTTTAGATCCCTTGGGTAATGCAACTCATACGGCTCTTTCATTTGATTTAGTGGGGGAGGATGTTTTGATTACTGGCGCTGGCCCGGTTGGTGTAATGGCTGCAGCCATTGCTCGTTATGCTGGAGCTCGGCATGTTGTCATTACTGATGTGAATGAATATCGTTTAAAACTCGCTGAAAAAATGGGAGCAACGTTAGCGGTGAATGCATCCCAAACAACCTTAAAGCAAGTCATGGATCAGCTAGATATGAAAGAAGGATTCGATGTCGGTTTAGAGATGTCAGGTAATTCTAACGCTTTTAATGACATGCTTACTCACATTAATCATGGAGGCAAAATAGCTCTACTCGGTTTTTTGCCTCACACCACTCACATAGATTGGAACCAAGTCATTTTAAAAGGACTAACGATTAAAGGTATCTATGGCCGTGAAATGTATGACACCTGGTATAAAATGATAACTATGCTGCAAAGCGGTTTAAATATTTCGCCTGTTATTACGCACGAATTTGCCATAGATGATTATCAAACAGCTTTCGACATCATGCGTTCAGGACTTTCTGGAAAAGTTATTTTAAATTGGGGAGAGAAAAGAAAATAATACATGCAACTCCCAAGAGTTGCTTACTCTTGGGAAATATACACACTTAACTATACTACTCTCCTGTGAATGACTACAAAACCGTCAGGGCCATCACTACATTCCTACTGGCTAATCCGTATTCGTTTTGTCCGCAAAACAGCGGTAAACGATCCCTGCTATCAATGCACCTAATAAGGGTGCGAGCCAAAAAAACCATAACTGCTCCAATGCCCATCCGCCAACAATCAGTGCAGGACCCGTACTTCTAGCAGGATTAACGGAGGTATTAGTAACAGGGATACTAATGAGATGTATTAAGGTCAAGCTTAATCCTATTGCCAAAGCAGCAAACCCTTTAGGAGCACGTGAATCAGTGGCGCCCAGTATGGTAATTAAAAACATGAATGTCATGATAACTTCAGTGATAAAACCTGAGGCTAGTGAATAATGCCCTGGTGAATGTTCTCCATAACCATTATTTGCCAGTCCATTGGAGATATCAAAACCAGATTGGCCACTGGCAATGTAGTAAAGCACTGCAGCAGCAAGTACAGCACCTAACACCTGAGCAACCATATAAAGAATAAAATCAGTAAATTTAAAACGTCCCCCCACCATCAGACCAAATGAAACAGCCGGGTTAAAATGTCCTCCTGAAATATGGCCTAATGCAAACACCATTGTTAATACCGTTAGACCAAAAGCAAAGGCCACTCCTAGCAAGCCAATTCCTGTTCCACCAAAATTTGCGGCGATAACAGCACTTCCACATCCACCTAACACTAGCCAAAAAGTTCCTATTAATTCAGCACTCATTCTTTTTAGTAAACTCATACTTATCCTCCTTGATAGTATTCACAGCAGAAATTTTTAAATGCTTACAGTCTCGTTGGTGGACGAAGAGTTTTTTACAATGAGAGAAGAAGGGTATTTTGTATGAACCATTCACTCGCAGACAGGAGTCTGCGAGAGCAAAACCCACTCAAGGATGAGTGTGTTTTGCGGTGAAGGGTAAAGGAAAAATACCCTTCTTCTCTCATTGTAAAAAACTCTTCGTCCACCCGTCTTATTGTAGTCACTAGCAGCATAAGCGTCAAAGCTCTTCTTAGCACGTACTTTCTACTGAAACCTATTCTTCAAATAAGCAAATAATGCACGCAATGACATCGCTTCACCACCTTGGGGTCGTCCTGGGCGTGTACGTAAATTCCATGCCATTAAATCAAAATGCAGCCATGGAGTTTCATCAGGTACAAACTCCTTCAAGAATAAAGCAGCAGTAATTGCACCAGCATAGGGCTCTGACGAATTATTGTTAATATCTGCAATCGGACTGTTTAAGTATTCACGATACATGGTGAATAATGGTAGCCGCCACATAGGATCATTATGCTTTTCTCCTTGCTTGATCACATCGTTAACAACTTGGTCGTTATTTGAAAATACTGCTGGTAATTCTGTTCCTAGCGCAATACGTGCAGCACCAGTTAATGTTGTCATATCAATTAATAATTCTGGTTTTTCACTCACTGCTTCCGTTAATGCATCGGATAAGATTACACGTCCTTCAGCATCTGTATTACCTATTTCTATTGTGATGCCTTTACGGCTTTTAATGACATCACCAGGACGGTAAGCATTGCCTGATATTGCATTTTCTACCACTGGGATTAATACGCGTAAACACACAGGAAGTTTCTCTTCCATTACCATTCGTGCTAAACCTAATACATGTGCAGCACCAGCCATGTCTTTTTTCATTAACTGCATATAAGCAGAAGGTTTAATATCTAAGCCACCTGTATCAAAGCAAACTCCTTTGCCGACCAGCGTCACTTTAGGGTGATTCATGTTGCCCCAACGTAAATCTAATAATCTAGGCGCATCGTCACTGGCACGACCGACGGTATAAATGGAAGCATAATTTTGGTGTAATAATTCTTCCCCAATTATTTGAGTGAGTGTTGCGTCATACTGGTTAGCAAGTCTTTCCACAACAGAAGTAAATTCTGTTGGCCCCATATCATCCGTAGGTGTATTAATACAATCACGAACTAGGTTAATTGATTCAACCATATTAGAGACATGTGAGAGTAAAGCGGCCGGTAAATATAACACTGCTGGTTGCCGCAAGGGTTTTTTATATCGATTGAATTGATAAGCGCCTAGTCCCCATGCAATAGCGTAAGAAGTATAATGTGTATCGCTAACATCAAATTTATATAAACCTTCTGGTAAAGCAAAAGGTAACGCACCCACACTCCATAAATTATCTATCTCCGCTGTGCAACAGACGACGCGTGCAATTTTACCATTCACATCTGGAATAAGACGAACACTACCCGCTTCCGCCTGGAATTGAGTGGCTGTCAACCATTCTTTCACTGAAGCAGATTGCATTGCTAACCAATCAGAAAAGAATTTTTGTGCCACGACAGAAATAGGAATAACATTATTATTAGTTTCAATATTAAAGCAAATAGGCATATTACTCCCCTATCATTTGTTCTGCAGGTGTATAAGCTTGATTCAATGCTTCAGCAACTGCTTGATGAGTAATTTTTCCATTTGCAATATTTAAACCGTGCAGTAAATGATGATTACGCCGCATTGCCTCTTTATACCCATCATTCGCAAGTGCTAGTACAAATGGCAAAGTCGCATTATTGAGAGCAACGGTTGAAGTACGCGGCACTGCTCCTGGCATATTCGCAACACAATAATGTACAACTCCATTAATAATATAAGTAGGATCTTCATGCGTGGTTGGTTTACTGGTTTCGAAGCAACCCCCTTGGTCAATGGATACATCAACAATCACTGATCCGGGGCGCATCTTACTTAACATATTCTCTGTCACTAAGCGCGGAGCTGAAGCGCCAGGTATCAATACAGCACCAATGACTAAATCAGCACTTTGTACATGTTCTTCAATAGAATCCATCGTTGAAAACACGGTATTAATTTTCGATCCAAATTGCAGATCTAAGCGATACAAACGCTCAAGTGATTTATCAATGACAATGACATTGGCACCCATACCGATGGCGACACGAACTGAGTTAGTTCCTACAACTCCAGCGCCCAATACCACCACCTTTGCTGGTACCACACCAGGGACTCCGCCTAGCAATATGCCGCGACCGCCATTCTTAATCTCAAGGCTG
The DNA here is from genome assembly GCA_019634835.1 of Gammaproteobacteria bacterium. Classification (GTDB taxonomy): domain Bacteria; phylum Pseudomonadota; class Gammaproteobacteria; order DSM-16500; family DSM-16500; genus Aquicella. The sequence goes on along the minus strand of JAHCAO010000003.1, from coordinate 59,245 downwards.
GTCGCTCCTGCTTGTATTGCCATGCGACCCGCTACTTCGCTCATAGGCGCTAATAATGGTAATCCATGATGTTGATTTGTCACAGTCTCATAAGCAATGGCAACACATCCTGATTCTTGCAGCATTTTTGCTTGTTTGGGATCAGGTGCTAAATGCAAGTAAGTGAATAACACTTGATTTTCATGCAGCATACGGCATTCGTCTGGCTGAGGCTCCTTCACTTTGATAATCATATCCGCTTGCTGAAATATTTCTGCAGCAGTGTCCGCAATACGTGCACCTACGCGTTGATATAGCTCATCATTAAAACCAATTTTTTCACCAGCACCTTTTTGCACAATAACTTGATGTCCATTAGCAATTAGCTCTCTAATACTACTTGGCACTAATCCAACTCGATATTCAAAATTCTTTATCTCTTTCGGAACGCCAATTAACATGTATGTTCTCCAGTTATTTAAACATTTCCATCCACAATTTATTAATGCGCTGAACAAAGATAGAAGGATCAGACAAAGTACTGCCTTCAGCAAGTAATGCTTGATCAAACAAAATTTGTGTCCATTCTTTCAGCGTCTCCTCATCCAAGCCTTGATGTAATTTACGCACAATAGCATGATCAGGATTTAGCTCAAGTATCGGTTTAGCTTCGTTCACTGATTGTCCTGCTGCTTTTAATAAACGTTCCATTTGCGGGCCTAGTGCATTTTGATCTCGCACTAAACAGACTGGAGAGGCAGTTAAACGATGAGATAACCGCACTTCTTTGACTTTATCTTCAAGAATGATTTTAATTTTCTTTAACAAATCATCAAATTCACGTTGCTGTTCATGTTCTTTTTTTTCTTCTTGTTCTTTCTCTGCGGCATCTTCCATCATAATCTCATCCAGTTGCAAATCTCCTTTCGCAACAGATTGCAATGGTTTGCCATCATATTCAGGTAAATGACTGACTACCCATTCATCAATACGGTCTGTCAACAACAAAACTTCAATGTTATTTTTACGGAAAATTTCTAAGTGAGGGCTAAATCTGGCAGCGTTTGCATTATCTGCCGTGATATAATATATTTTCTTTTGATTGGGTTTCATACGCTGCACATAATCATCTAAGCAAACTGTTTGTTCAGAGGAATCTGTATGGGTGGTAGCGAAGCGCATTAGTTTACTGACCCGTTCACGGTTAGAAAAATCTTCAGCGGGACCTTCTTTTAAGATATTGCCAAATTCCTTCCAAAACGTAGCATATTTTTCAGGCTCGTCTTTTGATAATCTATCGAGCAAATCTAACACATGACGTACTAATGCTGAACGTAGCTTAGGTATGGAAGGATGATCTTGTAAAATTTCACGCGAAATATTGAGCGGTAATGCAGTAGTATCAAGTACACCGCGTACAAAGCGCAAATAGTGTGGCATGAATTGTTCCACTTGATCCATGATAAATACACGTTGCACATAAAGTTTTAATCCTTGATGTGGGTCACGCTGCCAAATATCAAATGGTGCATGAGATGGCAAATATAAAAGACACGTATAATCGATGTTGCCACCTTCAATTTTATGATGTGTCCATGCTAATGGATTTTCAAAATCATGAGCAATATGCTTATAAAATTCGTTGTATTGGTCTTGCGTAATGGAGCTTTTTGGCAATGCCCATAATGCAGTAGCACGGTTCACTGTTTCCCATTCACTCGTTTCTTTGTCATCATCTGTACGCTTAAGCATCAAGATAGGAATATTGATATGGTCCGAATATTTTGTCACGATACTACGTAAACGCCACGTATTTAAAAATTCATCCTCACCTTCTTTTAAATGCAATATCACATCAGTACCACGAGATAGCTTCTCTACATTTGCGACAGTATATTCACCATCTCCTCCAGATTCCCAAGACACACCATGCTGTGCTCCTAAACCAGCACGACGCGATATCACTGTGACTTTGTCTGCAATAATAAATGAAGAATAAAATCCTACCCCAAACTGGCCAATCAGATGTGCATCTTTTTTTTGGTCGCCCGTTAAGCGAGATAAAAATTCTCGCGTACCTGACTTAGCAATAGTACCCAAATTTTCCACTATTTCATCACGGTTCATACCGATACCGTTGTCGCTAATAGTAATGGTGCGAGCAGTACTATCAAAATTAATCTTGATCGATAGATTGGAATCTGATTCATATAATGCTGGGTCTGAAAGTGCTTCAAAGCGCAACTTATCAATAGCATCTGAGGCATTTGAAATGAGCTCACGTAAAAATATTTCTTTGTTGCTATAAAGCGAATGTACAACGATATCCAGCAACTGCTTGACTTCAGCTTGAAAATTGAGTTTTTCTTGATGTGCGTCTACTGTCATGAATTCTATCCTCTACTATATCGGAGATACTATACCCGTGGCGTTTCAATTTTACTCCTAAAATTGAAACGCTACGGGTATATATAGGCAAGAAGGAAATATTCAAGCCCCTAGCGCCTGATAAGTTTATTTGACAGGATAACGCCAAAAGCAGCGAAAATAACAGGAGGAAGCAAAGCAGCAAGTATTGCAGGAATTTGATAGACTACACATAATTGCCCAAGCATGGCATTTAAAATAAAAAATGCAAACCCAGTGAGTATGCCAATAATAATGCGCAACCCCATAGCAGAAGTACTAAATGCACCAAGAACAAAAGGAATGGCCAAAAAAATCATGACCAAAGATGCAACTGGCTGGAAAACACGCTGCCAAAAATTAAATTGGTACTCACTTGCTTGTAGTTCGTTTTGCTGCAGGTAATGCGCGAATTTGGCTAGTTTAAACAGCGACATTTCACTGGGGTCAATTAATCCTATATTCAACAAATTAGCATTGAACTTCAAATCCCACTCCAATTCAGGGTAAGACGTACTTTTAGTGTGCTGATGATAAAATGTGGTTTTGACTACATCACTCATACGCCAATGGTTATTTTGCAGCGACAATTTTTCTGCATAATAGGCGGCTTTTAAATGATGATTATCATCAAATTGATAACGAGTCACTCCGTTTAATAATTGACGATCAACAATTTGTCGGACATGAATAAAATTATTTTCTATATGAAGCCAAATTCCCGCTGCTGTTACTACTGCCTGCCCTGAATTCTTAGCATTTTCTTTACGTACCACGGCCTCGTAACTGAGCCTAGGGCCAAGCCATTCGCCAACAAAGCTGATGCATAGTATTAGCAGTAATGCGATGGAAAGCACACTCATCATGATTTTTCGGACGGAGAATCCCGAAGACCGCATGACGGATAATTCACGATAAGAAGATAAAATACTCAGTCCAATAATGCTACCTAATAATATTAATAAAGGAGAAAAATGATAAAGTTCACTTGGTAATCGCAACAATACATAAAAGATGACTTCACGCAATCCATAATCACCTTCTCCAATGCTTTTTACTTCTCCTAATAAAGACATCAGAAACAATACACTCATTACAATCAAGGCAACTAACCCTGTTGTAAGAATAATTGTTTTAGCAATGTACCGCTCTAAAATTTTGATCATCGCTTTTTGAACCATCGCTTCGTGTTATATAAAAGGAATAAGATAATAAATAAAAGCATCACACCGTGCACCCACCACATTCCTAGCGCAATAGGAATGACACGTTGTTCTATCCAATGGCGAGCGATAAAAAGTAAATTAACATAAACAATGTACACTAGGATTGCTGGCAATAATGATAAATACCTACCTTGACGAGGACGCATAGCACTTAATGGCACTGCTAATATTGCTAATAACAGTGTAGAAATAGCGATGGAGAATCGCCACTGTAACTCCGCCGCGCGTTTTGGCATGGAGTAATCCTGCCATAATTGTGCGGTAGATAATGCTTGATTTTCTTTGTTTAACACTTGCACATCATTTTGCGGGATGCGTACAGCATATTTTTTAAACTGAATTATTTTATAATCATTTTGTCCTGGTATTCCTTCATAACGATAACCATCTGTGGCAACAAAAAACTGGTCTTGCGATTCTGTGTCCTTTATTTGATAACCTTCATTGGCTAACACCAGCATCCAGGCACTTTGATTGAGCCCATTTACTTCGCTTTTCTTTTCTTGAGCCAAAAAAACACTTTCTGCCCGGTTACGATCAAGAGAAAGTTTTTCAACATACATCACATACCGGCCATCCGGGCTTGCTTGGAAACGTCCAGGGATCATAGTTTGTACCAAGTGAACTGCTGCTTCATCACTCGCCATGACTTGTTGTCGTTTTGCAGACACGATGGGGTTAACCCACAGCATGAGATATAGCACGATGCCAGCCACTATAAGAGCGATGAAGAGAGTAAGACGCACGATGCGTTGGTAGCCATACCCATACATATGTAAAATAGACATTTCATTATCTGCATAAAGACGGCCGTAAGTCAGTAAAATACCTAAATACAATCCTAAAGGGAGCAAAAAAGCTAAAATATAAGGGATCTCAAAGCTGACTAACGCTAAAAAAATATTAGTAGGAATTTTGCCAACAGCGACATAGTTTAAATAACGAACCATTTGCTGGCTCAAAAATGCCAATAACAATACGATGGTGATGCCTAACAATGTATAAATTACTTCTTTAGTAATATAACGGGCAATAATCACTGATCAACCTTCATCTAGGTATTGAAGGGTGCATGACGAGTTTTGTGCGGCAAGAGAATGCGGGTATTTTCCTTCACCATTCACCACAAAACACACGCATTATGCACCCGTATTTAAGGTAGTGGTATCGTTTGTACAGCTCAGTTAATTGGAGCTGCGCAATTTACTGACTGATTATATCATGCGTAGTATACTCGCAATCTTTGAGTGACAAATCATTTTTTTTGAATAAACTTAGGGAAAATATCACGAATATTTGATGAAATTTTGATCATATTTTGACTCGTTATTGTTTTACAATTGAAAGAGTCAATATCAACATTAGACCTGGCATTTTAAATAACTTCATCACATCTTTCTGGAGTGAGTATGAAATTAAGCATCAAAGTATCACAGCCCGAAAAACAGCAAAAAACTTGTTTAATCATCGGAATTTATGAAAACGGTATCTTGACCCCTTCTGCAAAAGAAGTTGATAAAATGACCCATGGCTTCATCAAAAAACTCATCGACCGAGGTGCTTTCCTAGGAAAAATAGGACAAACACTTCCACTTTATTCTGTGGCTGACTCGGAGTTTGAGCAGTTACTTTTAGTGGGCTGTGGTAAAACCACTCCTATGTCGCCTAGCTATTTCCGCAAAATCATCACTAGTGCAATTAAAGCGTTAAATACCTCCTTGACTAAAGAAGCTACCTGTTATCTCACTGAACTAGAAGTTCATGATCAAACACTGTCTTGGAAAATAAAACAAATTGCAGAAGGAGCAGCAGAAGGGCTTTATCGTTTTGATTTATTTAAAAGCGAGAAAGAACCTACTACCCGTTTAAATGAATTTATTATTCATCTTCCTGACACAACATTAATGACTGCTTGTCATCAAGCATTAGAGCAAGGCCAGGCTATTGCTGCAGGCGTCACTCTTACCAAAAATCTTGCTAATTTACCAAGCAATGTTTGTACTCCCACTTTTATTGCTGAACAAGCCAAAGAATTAGGCAAAGCGTATTCCTCTCTTTCAGTAAAAATCCTTGAAGAGAAAGACATGCAAAAACTAGGAATGGGAGCACTATTGGCTGTTTCACAAGGCAGTGCTGAAGAGGCAAAACTAATCTGTCTTGAGTATAAAGGCACAGTAAAAAAACAAGCTCCAATAGCATTAATTGGTAAAGGCATTACTTTTGATACTGGCGGTAATTCATTGAAAACACCAGACAATATGGTTGGGATGAAATATGATATGTGCGGTGCTGCCACAGTTCTTGGTGCTATTAAAGTCGCTGCTGAGCTCAAGCTACCAATCAATATAGTAGGCATTATTGCTGCCGTTGAAAACATGCCAGGAGGTACAGCATATAAACCGGAAGATATTCTCACCAGCATGTCTGGTCAAACCATTGAAGTCATCAGCACCGACGCAGAAGGACGTCTGGTATTAAGTGACGCTTTAACCTATTGTGAACGTTATAACCCTGAGGTAGTTATTGATATTGCCACTTTAACCGGTGCAGTAGTGATCGCATTAGGTTCTCATGCAACCGGGCTATTATCGAATCATGAACCATTAGCAAAAGCGTTACTAAAAGCTGGTATAGATAGCAATGACCGCGCCTGGCAATTACCCCTATGGGATGAATATCAAGAACAAATTAACAGTCCTTTTGCTGACATGGCAAATACTGGCGGACGTAGTGCTGGAAGCATTACTGCTGCTTGTTTTCTTTCACGATTCACTAAAAAATTCCACTGGGCGCATTTAGACGTGGCAGGTACTGCCGCTATCATGTTTGGCACGAGTGAACGCATGGCAACCGGCAGGCCTGTACCTATGTTGGCACAGTATTTAATTGATAGGGCAAGAGAGAATGCCTAGGTAAAGTTGTAAATATTCGGTGATAGCAGCTTCTGAGCAGGTCTGCCCCTTTTATTTTTTATATGAGGGAAAGTGGACAGGAATCCACTTTAGCAAAAGCCGGAATGGAAACGTCTTTTGCGACCGAATATAAAAAATAAAAGGGGCAGACCTGCTCAGAAGCTGCTATCACCGAATATTTACATAAAATTTGGCTAAGGTATTGACGATATGAAAATCGATTTTTATTTATTCGATACAGCTAGCAGTCAAAAATCACTGTATTTCGCTTGCCAATTACTCGAAAACATTTATACCACACAACGCCAATCTATCTATGTTACTGTGAAAACACGTGAAGAAGCAGAACGTTTTGATGCTTTATTATGGACTTATCGCGACAACAGTTTTTTACCGCATAATATATACCACACCACTGACGAGTATCCTCCGCGCATACAAATTGGTCTTGTGGATGACCCTAAAAAATCCGGAGGAATTTTATTTAATTTGACTCGGGATATTCCGCCTTTTTATCAACAATTCGAGCAAGTAATAGAAATTGTTTTTAATGATCCGCTTGTGCAACAATTGGCACGTGAGCGTTACAAACAATACCGTGACCAAAAACACGAAATCAATACTCTTAAATTTAAAGCCTATGAACATGACTGAAATAGAAAAAACATACCATCCACAATCCATGGAACAACGCTGGTACAACCAATGGGAATCAAAAAGTTATTTTGCCTCTTCCGGCAAAGGTTACCCTTACTCCATTATGTTGCCGCCTCCCAACGTAACAGGCAGCTTACACATGGGCCATGGTTTTGGCTTTACCTTAATTGATGTGTTGATTCGCTACCATCGTATGTGTGGCATGAATACGTTATGGCAAACGGGAACAGATCATGCAGGCATCGCAACACAAATGGTAGTGGAAAGAAAATTAAATCTTCAAGGTAAAACACGACATGATCTAGGCCGTGAAGCTTTTATAAAAAAAATCTGGGAATGGAAAGAAGAATCAGGTGGTAATATCACACGACAGCTACGCCGCTTGGGTGCATCGATGGATTGGTCGCGTGAACGCTTTACCATGGATGAAGGATTGTCATGCGCAGTACGTGAAGTATTCATTCGCTTATACCATGAAGGCTTAATTTATCGTGGTAAACGTTTAGTCAATTGGGATCCTGTATTATTAACTGCTATTTCAGATCTTGAAGTAGTGAACCAAGAAGAAGATGGCAAGCTGTGGCACATTCGCTATCCATTTACTGATGCAGAAGGATGCATGATCGTTGCAACGACTCGTCCTGAAACATTATTAGGTGATGTTGCGGTTGCCGTACACCCTGACGATGAACGTTATCAACACCTCATAGGCAAGCACGTTAAATTACCATTGACTGACAGAACTATTCCCATTATTGCTGATCACTATGTTGATCCTCTATTTGGAACAGGTTGCGTTAAAATCACGCCTGCACATGATTTTAACGATTATGCGGTGGGTTCACGACATGGTTTAGATCCGATTAACATTTTTACACCTACAGCACATCTTAATGAAAATACGCCTAAATCCTATCAAGGATTAGATCGGTTTAAAGCGCGCGAACAAATTGTAAAAGATTTAGAAACGCAGCAGTTACTAGAAAAAGTAGAGAATCATAAATTAAAAGTGCCACGTGGTGACCGGTCTAATACTGTGATTGAACCTTATTTGACTTATCAATGGTACGTAAAATCCAAAGTGCTAGCTGAGCCTGCGATACGTGCTGTTGAAAATGGGGATATTAAATTTGTTCCTGAAAATTGGAACAAAACGTATTTTCAATGGATGCATAACATTGAAGACTGGTGCATCAGCCGCCAACTTTGGTGGGGACATCGAATTCCTGTCTGGTACGATGAAAACGGTAATACTTATGTGGGACATGATGAAGCGGATGTTCGCCAACATTATCAACTAAATGCTGATGTGCTACTGACACAAGACGATGATGTGTTGGACACCTGGTTTTCAGCTGCATTATGGCCATTCTCGTCTTTAGGGTGGCCTGAGCAAACAAACGATTTGAAAGTTTTTTTTCCTACCAGTGTCTTGATCACTGGCTTTGATATCATTTTTTTCTGGGTGGCCAGAATGATCATGATGAGCCTAAAATTTACTGGCCAAGTCCCCTTTCGAGAAGTTTATATCACTGGCCTCATTCGTGACGCAGAAGGTCACAAAATGTCAAAATCAAAAGGAAATGTTTTAGATCCTATTGACCTTATCGATGGTATTGAGCTTGAAGCACTAATCCAAAAACGCACGTATGGTCTAATGCAACCCGCTATGGCACAAAAAATTGAAAAGGCCACACGCAAAGAATTTCCAGAAGGAATTCCCAGTTATGGTACGGATGCCTTGCGATTTACCTTTTGTTCTGTTGCATCTTACACACGTGAAATTCGTTTTGACACGAACCGACTGGGGGGTTACCGTAACTTTTGCAATAAATTATGGAATGCGTCGCGTTATGTGATGATGAATACCGAAAGCCATGACACAGGATTACAGGATAAGCTTATGACACTATCGCTACCTGATCGTTGGATCCTGTCACGGTTACAAAACACAATTGCAGAAGCGCATGAGCAAATTAAACAATATCGCTTCGACCTCTACGCACAAGCATTATATGATTTTACGTGGAATGAATTTTGTGATTGGTATTTAGAATTATCCAAATCTATTCTCACTTCAAATAAAAGCACGCTAGAAATGTTACGCGGAACCCGCCATACATTAGTAACAGTATTGGAAGCGCTATTACGTTTACTACACCCTATTACACCCTTTATCACCGAAGAAATTTGGCAGCGTGTGGCACCGCTTGCTGGTAAAAAAGGTGAAAGTATTATGCTGGAGCATTATCCTCAAGTAGAGGAGAAATTCTTCGATGAAAATGCTATGAAAGAATTAGAATGGTTGAAAAATATCATCGTTGCTATTCGCACTTTACGCAGTGAGATGAATGTTCCACCAGGAAGATTACTCTCTATCTTATTACGAAAAGGTTCCAATTTTGATAAAACAAATTACGCCACACATCAACACTTATTATTCTCACTTGCCAAACTAGAATGTGTTAATTGGCTAGAACAAAATGCAATTCCACCACAATCTACTGCTGCTTTTGTTGGAGAACTAGAAATATTCATTCCTCTGGCTGGGTTAATTAATAAAGATGAAGAAGCGGCGCGGTTAAATAGAGAAATGGCTAAATTAAAAAAAGACCTTGCCATCATTGAAAATAAATTAAAAAATCCGCAATTTGTCGATAAAGCACCCGCAGAAGTTGTCGATAAAGAACGTGTCCGATTACAAGAAATAACACTCACATTATCTAAGCTAGAAAACCAACTAGAAGGGTTAGTGAATATTGTTTAATTTTAAAATCAATAGGTTATAAAACATGAATTAAGATGTTATACTATTCAAATAAGCATCCTAATAATAACGAGGAAATAACATGGATCCCCGCCATGAATCCTTTCAGGAAGAGTTGCTGAATCAATTGATCACCATCATCAATTGTTATTTAAAAAATAATATTGATACTATTGTTGTAAATCAACGACTACAGGATCAAATAAAAAATATTTGTAATAAAATATATCCTTATTTAGGACTAAAAGTTGATGTTGATGGCATTCTTTCTAAACACAATTTACTTTCTATTGATGTCGTTTTCTTTCCTAAAGTGACAGATCCAGAAGCAAATAAGATCTTTAGGGAAGATGCTTTTCTTACACTAATAGATGAGATTTATTCTATCATCAATGAGAAACATACTCTTCTTTCTCATGATCTCATGCTATCAAGAGAAATAATAAATCTATTACAGACCCATGAACTACCCAAATTGGAAAAATAGCCTATTATAAGATACTGATCTATGAATCATATTTTGCTTTCACGCTGCTGTTTTGATGTTGGCTTGTTTAATTCATGAAGTGATTATTACCATATTTTCTCCATAATTGTTGAACTTTCTGTATTTTTTCCTGGGTAGCACTGGTGTAGTCCATCACAAACATTTTGATTTCACTAGCATTTCTTGCTGGCCGTGAGAGTGTCTTCTAAAATAATGCTTCTAAATCAACGGGATTTTCTGAAGATTAAGTTAAGCTATAATTTACATGTAAGTAAGCCTTAATAAAACCTATTAATTTACTGTGCTAAAATGTAAATAATTTTTGAACAAATGGGTATCACAATGCCAGAGAACAAGCAGCCAAGCTCACCAAAAAATACCGACAAACAACAAAGCGAATCTTTTATTAAAGATTCGAAACCTGCTATGAAAAATAGAGTACCAGAACCATGGGAGAGTCAGCCATGCCCATTATGTAGGGCAATTAAGAGTGCAAAACGATGCCCTGGTCATGGTGGAGGCGGAGGCGGTGGTGGCACTTCAGGAGAATCAGCCAGTAAGGATAGTGGTGCAGCACTAGGTAGTACATCAGGTAAAGCCACAGATACGACGGCTCAAACAACTAATGTCATCACTGAGAGTGCTCTAAAAGATGTCAACCTGAGGCTTGAGTTAACCGAAAAACCATTTAATCCTGAAATCATCTCTGATTTATTGTCAAAACGGTTATTATTGATTGATAACGACAGAGAACTAGGCACCCTGACCATTAAATTGCTATGTAATCCTAAAGATTTATCGCCAGAACAACGTAATGAATTTAAAAAATTTGTTGATACAATCTTAAAAGAATTGGAAGAATTTAAAAAAGAAAACGGTATATCTAATAATTGCAAACTGCTTGAACAAGACAAGGAAGGAAATATACTGTCTCTCCGCATAGCATTACCTACTCCAACACTCTATGACGCTTTTATTCAGCGTTTAGCCAATAAAAATCTATTGCCCCTACAAAATATAGAACAAAAGGCAAAAGAAAAAGTGACATATCAGGAAGGTATCAATCATTTTAATCCAACTCCGCTCTCAACCAAACCAACGCCTGAAAATAAAAAAATAACGGAGGAAGAAATCCAAAAAACTGGTGAAAAGAAATCCTCTATACGACCTAAATCGCCACTAGATGGATTAAAGCCAAAAGGCTGGGAATAAATTCTTGGAGCTATAAGAATGCATGACCGAGTTGTAATAGCGGACGAAAGCAGTATTACTGAAGCCATGGAAAAAACTGATATTTCTGGGATATCAATTGCTTTAGTAAGTGATGATGGTGTTATTACTACGAAAGAATTTGGATTTTCAGGTAAAGAATCAAAAAATAAAGTCGCTCAAGATACTATTTTTGGTGCAGCCTCATTAAGTAAAGTGGTATTTGCTTATTTAGTATTGAAATTAGTACAAGATCATCAATTGTCGTTAGATGAAAATCTAAGTAAGACGCTCTCATTTGGTGATTTTTGTAATCAAGTAAGTCTTCATTGTGATCCGTCTATCAAAGATACAACTCTCGATATACATAGCATCTTATCGCATACCACTGGATTGGATGATTCAAAAGATGGTGTCGTTCAAAAAACAGAATCAGGAAATTATTGGTACTCTGGCGTTCCACTCTGGTATCTACAAAAAGTGATTGAAACTAAAATGGGAAAATCACTTGAAGAACTCGCAAAAAAATACGTATTTGCTGCTGATGCATGTGATATGAAACATAGCACATTTTATCGAGAGTACGGGCTTGCACCCATACTTGGCCCACTTAAACCCACGCATCAAGCACAAACACTTTATATCAAGACAGATAATAAAGAAGGTGTTAGCTATGAAGTGATAGGATTAGATGGGCAACTTAAACATAACACCATTCCATGGAATGAATTGCCAAAGGATTTTCCTAGAAACGTTACCGATATCATTCGAACAAAAGAAACATCATTGCCCGCTCTATTAAGGTGGACTTGCTCAGTCAATCATACAACTAAAGAAAGTGCGCTATCCGCCAATAGCTTGTTCACAACAGCAGAAGATTATGCAAAATTTGTTAAAAAATGGATGAATGAAGAAGATGAATTACTCAAATCTGCATTTACTCAAGTCATCAGCATGAAAAAGGATGACTGGGCAAATGCAGTTGGTGTGAGTAAAAATGATTTAAAAAGAGTCGCTTGGGGACTTGGTTGGGGATTGGAATTAGATGCAAAAGGACAAGTTAAAAAGGCATATCACACAGGGGATATGAATAATTGGCGTGCTTGGGTTGCGATTGATTTTGATAAAAAGGAAGCGATCGTTTACTTTTCTAACTCTCCTAATGGGCATGTATTAGCAAATCAAGTTGTTTCTCCCCATGTTGCGCTACCTCATGCTCTCAGTTATTTTTCAAAAAAATATGGTTTTGCTGTTAAATATGAGCCTGACTGGAAAAACAAAGAGAAAGCACAATTTGCTTTAATAAAGCATGCTGTCCTTACCTACGCAACACCTAAAATATCCCAACTACAATCCTCATTTTTTAAAACTGCTATCACGCAACAAACACAAGCGGAAAATAGACTCATGCCAGCATCGGTTAGTTGGTGGGAGCAAGAATTGAGAGAGAAGCGAGAAATTTTAGAGAATTTTTGGTGGGAACGAATTATCAAGCTGAATCAAAACAGTGTGGATGAATTTAAAAAACATGTCATCAATACTCATTTTCCAAAATCTTCTGAATGGGAAAAAAAAATTGATAAATTATTTTCTGATGCAATAGCTAGAAAAATTGATTTCGATGATTTTTTTGCTGAATTAAAATATTTACCAATGATACACATAAGAGGGATGGCAAATTTTGAAAAAATTCCAATTCCTCATGCTAGTGAAGCAATAGAACCAAAATCAGAAATAGAAGCCATCGACCTGATTAATATCAAACGCTACATGGTAGAAAGAGACATGACTGGATCGGTTTCTTTTGGATTTGAAAATCAGGGAATAATCACCCCTAATTATTCAGATGGCAGCAGATGTAGTTACGCCATGCATTCGGTTGGAAAAGTATTCACTGGTATGCTGACGCTATTAATGATTAGAGATGGCGTCTTAACAGAGAAAGAACTTAATGAACCACTGAGCAAGGATTTCATTGAGTCATTAGCTTTATCCGAATCGATAAAGAAACATCTATCAGAAAATCAAGTCACGCTACATCAGCTAATGACGCATAAAGCAGGTTTGGGTGACTACTTAGGAGACTACGGTGAAGCAATCTCGCAAGGTAAAACACCGGAAATGAACAAAGCGGAAGACTTTTTGCAATTTGCTGAAACCAGTACCTCACCAGTTGGTAAAGAAAAATATAGCAACCTTGGAATACTACTTGTTGGATTAGCAGTGAAACATGCGTGTGAAAAGAAGCATGGAGCATGTGAATATAATGAACTGCTATCGAAATATATTATCGACCCAGTAGGCATGCCTAGTTTTTCTTCCAAAAAGCCGGAACACAATGCCAAATATAATCCTGAAGACTCTATCGCACCTCATATTGCAGGCAGCCCCGCTGGTGGATATTGGGTTACAACAGAAGATTTAGCTAAGTTTGGGCAATGGATTTACAAGTCATGCAGTGACGACCCCAATCTTCTAATGTTAATCAAAAAATATGGCCAAGAATTTTATAATGAAGAATATAATATGATCTCTCATGGCGGTGCTATTTCATCGTCAAGCGCATTTCTTTCTGTTTCCCTAAATACTGGAGCAGTTATTGCCACCCTTTCTGATCAACCAGACATGGCATTTGAATTAAATTCAATGATGCAAACACACGTATTCGCAAAACGGCCAGAAGCAGTTGAGGAAGAGATAGAAATATCCTATAAAAAAGAATTTTGATCAATAGGAGGGAAGCAAGCAAAGAAATAAAGGCGATTATTTCAACCCATCTACTGTGCATTTCAAAGCGAGCCGTCGTGATAACTGGAATGATCCTACCTACTCACTTCCGTCGTACAATTTTCTCAGACGATCAGGATAGTAGCAAAATGCTAAGTTTTTAAAGTGCTTCTAATAATCCCACTTGCTTGACCGTTGCATCTAACTCTTTCAATGTAGTCAACAATGTTTTTACCTTTTGCAGAGGCCACATATTAGGGCCGTCAGAGGGTGCATGATCAGGATCAGGATGGGTTTCCATAAAAATGCCGGCGACACCTGCAGCAATGGCTGCACGCGCCAGTACTGGCACAAACTGGCGTTGGCCTGTTGTTTTATCTCCGCCTCCACCAGGTAATTGCACAGAATGTGTGGCATCAAATACCACCGGACATCTTGTTTCGCGCATCACTACAATAGATCGCATATCAGAAACTAAGTTGTTGTACCCAAAGGAAGCACCGCGCTCACAAACTAATATTTGCTCATTGCCTGCTTCACGTGCTTTCTCAACCACATTTTTCATTTCCCATGGAGATAGAAATTGACCTTTCTTAATGTTGATCGGTATACCTTGTTGCGCTACACGTTGAATATAATTTGTTTGACGGCATAAGAATGCTGGTGTTTGCATCACATCAACTACTTTTGCAACCTCTTCTACAGGGGTATCTTCATGCACGTCTGTTAGCACAGGCACACCTACTTGTTTCTTTACAGCATCTAGAATACGTAAACCCTCTTCCATTCCTAATCCACGGTAACTGCGAACAGAGGTTCTATTTGCTTTATCAAATGATGATTTATAAATAAAGGGAATTTGCAAATCTGCAGTTACTTCTTTTAGTACACCGGCTGTATCGATAGCAAATTGTTTACTTTCAATGACACACGGGCCTGCAATTAAAAAAAAGGGGTGGTCTATGCCAACACTAAATCCACATAATTTCATTTTGCAATTTCTCCCGCTTTAGTTTTTCTTTCTGAGTATATTTTTGCTGCGTGAATAAAACTAATAAACAAAGGGTGGCCATCTCTAGGCGTGGAAGTAAACTCAGGATGAAATTGACAACCAATAAACCAAGGATGATTAGGAAGCTCAATCAATTCAACGAGATTGTCTTGCACAGAACGTCCAGATACTTTTAACCCAAATTTTTCTATCATAGGTAACAAATGATTATTGACTTCATAACGATGGCGGTGTCGTTCAACGATAATCTCTTTATGATATAATTGCCGCATCAGTGAATCGTGTACCAAACTACACGCTTGTCCTCCTAAACGCATCGTACCACCTGCATCTGATTTGTCATTTCGCTGCTGGCGTTCGCCAGTCTGGTTAATCCATTCTGTTACCAAGGCCACAACAGGATAAGGGTTATTTGCATCAAATTCTGTACTATTTGCTCCAGGCATATTGGCAACGTGGCGGGCATATTCAATCATTGCTATTTGCATCCCCAAACAAATGCCCAGATAAGGAACATTATTTTCACGTGCGTATTGAGCTGCCAGAATTTTTCCTTCTATGCCGCGCTTACCAAATCCACCAGGAACCAGTATCGCATCAACTTCTGCAAGAAGTTTTTTGACATCTTTATATTCCAATTCTTCTGAATCAATATAGTCAATATTTATACGTGTGCGTGTTTGAATACCTGCGTGTTTAAGCGCTTCAGATAGTGATTTATACGAATCAGCTAAATCCACATATTTGCCTACCATACCAATTCTAATTTCTGCATCAGGATGGCGATAAGCATCCACTACTCGCTCCCACTCATGTAAGTCTGCTGGCTTTACCTCTAATCCAAGATGTTGTACAACGATGCTGTCCAATCTTTGCTTGTGTAGTGCTATCGGCAATTGATAGATGAAATCAACATCTAAAAGAGGAATCACTGCTTCTTTTTCGACATTAGTAAACAACGCTATTTTCTGACGTGCATTATCCGATATGGGCCTGTCACTTCGGCATAGTAAAATGTCAGGCTGGATACCAATCGAACGCATCTCTTTAACAGAATGCTGGGTCGGCTTTGTTTTCACCTCTCCTGCAGTCGCTATATAAGGCAAAAGAGTTAAATGAATAAACAAGGTATTTTGCCGGCCTAATTCTATACGCATTTGCCGTATCGCTTCCAAAAATGGCAGTGACTCAATATCTCCCACTGTACCGCCAATTTCGATGAGCGCCACATCCACTTTACCAGCACCTTTAACAATGCAATGCTTAATTTCGTCAGTAATATGGGGGATAACTTGTACTGTTCCGCCTAAATAATCCCCTTTACGCTCTTTACGTATGACATTCGCGTAAACACGGCCTGTCGTAAAGTTATTCGCTTTTGTCATTTTTACTCTAACAAAGCGCTCGTAATGGCCAAGATCTAAGTCTGTTTCTGCTCCATCTTCAGTGACAAAAACCTCTCCATGCTGGAATGGGTTCATGGTACCTGGGTCTACGTTAATATAGGGGTCTAGCTTCATTAAGTTAACAGTTAAGCCCCTGGCTTCTAGGATAGCACCTAAAGATGCCGCAGCGACTCCCTTACCCAAAGAAGACACGACACCACCTGTGATGAATATATATTTCGTCATAGTTATGAATTAGATTACGTAGAAAATTAGAGAAAAGTGTTGATGCTGACTTTAGCAAAATCACGCACTCGCTGCAATCTTAAGTTAAGGTTAGATAGGGCGCCATGACGAGTTTTTTGCCTTTGCATAGGATGATTTTTCAAACAATGTAAGTACCCACGATCCGTTGGTTTTTTGTCCCCAATGAGCTTATACTGCAACTCATCTCGTCGTACCACGAGAAGACGCAGGCTGTTCAATCTAGTCTGTGCCTGGATCCTCTTGTTCGCCATCCGGTTAGAGCTGTCCTAAGTCACTGTTGACTACCATGCTATATCCCTTTAGGCTGTATTCTTTTAAGGAACCCTGTTTGTAGAGGAGCTGTCAGAATGTTCATGAAAATCTTCGTATCTTTAATTGTACTAATTGCGGTCGGCGTGGGTCTAGGAACTCAATTACCACGAGAATTACTCATTAAAGTCATTATCTTCCGAGATTTCTTTGACGCTGCGTTACCCATATTAGCATTTGGTGCGTTAATTAAATACTTATGTACTTGTTGTGTAAAATGCGGATCCTGCCATCAAACCCAGTGTGAAGACAAGAAAAGCACCTAAGCAGCTGCATATGGGGTGGGGCTGTCATGTTCCACTCTTTATTCCAACTGATTTCTCGGCTATGCCCTTTCAAATATCACTTCTCGCCCCAATTCATTTGATTGCACGATAAAAAACTTTTCATCAAAAAAATATCCCATCGCAGCAATTAACTTACCTGCAAAGAAAATCAATGGAACACGATCACGCTCCCACGGTAATACATTCCATTCTTGAAAAAGATTTTTCAGTGTGTGCCGCCCTCGTGATAATAATTCAACCACTTCACCACCTTGACGATATTGCACTAATACATGTTGGATATCAGCCCGTAACCCTCTGCCTTGTGTATATGCTGTACGTAAGATGCCCACACCAGGCAATCTCAGTGATTGTGCTAAGTCCCATGAAAAAACCTGTTGTGTATCTATGGCTTGTAACGCTGGCAGTAAATGTAAATCGTCGCGATAACGCCGCAATTCAACTTTGCCCCACTTCACGCAAGGCATTCGATCCCTTGCCGCTGTTAATATGTCACGTTGGATAGTTTCAATTTTTTTAGTATCAGGAAGGGGATATCCCAAGTATTGTATCCAGGTACGCAATAACAAGCGTTGCCGCTCGGGACTAACTTGCGTTAGTTTGTCTACTGATAACGTCGTTTCAGCTGTACCTTGGACTTGTTCATACATTTCCTTTGCAAATTTTTCTAATAATACTTGTGACTCCGCACAATGAGCCGCACTTCTAGACAATGTTGCGGTGACTGTTGGCCAACGCGACTTTAATTTTGTTAAAATCTCATGACGTATAAAATTACGTGTGTAAGACAGATCACCATTGGATTCATCCTTTATCCAGTCAAGTTGTTGCATTTCTGCATATTGCTGTAAATCAAAACGGGAGAAATGAAGAAGCGGTCGACCATGAAATCCTCGTGCAAACGATTTCATTTGCGGCATAGCGGCCAAACCTTTAGGCCCCGCTCCGCGTAATAATTGCAGCAGCATTGTCTCTGCTTGATCATCTTGTTGATGGGCGGTTAATAATATTTCTTCCTCACCAATATATTCTGCAAAAGCAGCATAACGCTTTTCGCGTGCTATCTCTTCTAAACTATCGCCTATGTTTAAATCAAGCTGGATAATTCGCTCATGATATTTAATGGCATATTCGTTACATATTTTTTTGCAATGACGTGCCCATGATTGAGCATGTTTGCTTAAGCCGTGATTAACATGAATAGCATTAAAATTGATGTTGAGTTCAGCTTGTAATATTTTGCAAAGATACAATAGAACATGCGAGTCCAGTCCGCCGCTGAATGCTATCCAATACTTTTTGTTCACTCCACATTGACGACAAAAATTGCTAACTGCATCCAGTAATGTCATGGACTCCATCCATAGGACATAATTTTTTTATAACGTTCATTCAGCAATGTTGATACCGGATGCGATTGTAATTCAGTTAATTGCTGTATTAATTCTTTTTTTATAGCCTGAGCAATCAAATTATAATCTCGATGCGCACCGCCGAGTGGTTCTGGAATCACCCCATCCACCAATCCTAGTTTCAAAATTTTATCCGCCGTAAGATTCATTGCTTCTGCTGCTTCCGGCGCTTTTTCTGCACTCTTCCATAAAATAGAAGCACACCCTTCTGGTGAAATAACCGAATAAATTGAGTATTGTAGCATGAATACACGATCTCCTATCCCTATCGCCAATGCTCCTCCAGATCCACCCTCGCCAATCACAATACAAATAATGGGCGTCTTAAGCCGGGACAACACAAAAAGATTACGTGCGATGGCTTCACTTTGGTTACGCTCTTCCGCACCAATTCCAGGATAAGCACCCGGTGTATCAATAAAGGTAATAATTGGTAATTTAAACCGCTCAGCCATTTTCATTAACCGCATAGCTTTACGATAATCTTCCGGGTTAGGCATACCAAAATTACGCTCAATTTTTTCTTGGGTCTTACGCCCTTTTTCGTGTCCTATCACCATGATAGGTAAACCTTCCAGACGAGCAATTCCGGCAACAATAGACGATCCTGAAGATAGCATTCTATCGCCCGATAACTCATCAAATTCTGTAAAAATACGGCTAATGTAATCTAGTGTATGCGGACGCTGTGGATGCCTTGCTAGCTGGGTCACTTGCCAGGGAGTCAAGCGGCTAAAAGTTTCTTTAATCAACTGATTACACTTATTTTCTAATCTAGTGATTTCTTCGCTCAGGTTAATATCTGCGTCCGTACCCACCATGCGCAACTCTTGAATTTTTGCCTCAAGCTCAGCAATCGGCTGCTCAAAATCGAGAAAGTTGATATTCATGGACTCAAACCTTATTAACGAAACCCGATATCATACCTAAATATACTTAAGTTAACATACTAATTTACAGGAATTCCCGCATGTGGGAGCGATAGCTGTAGGGCTATTTTTTCAGTGGGTTACCGAATCTATACGCCGAAGGTAATCAGCCTATTGTTTTTAAGCGACTGGTTGGGTCCTAAAAGCGGGATACACGTAAAAGATAGAAAAAAACTCTGGTGGCTGCTATGGTATAGCCAAGTAATCAGCAGTGCTGGAACATAATTTTATGGAACCTAATTTTGTACATTTACGGCTACATACGGAATATTCTTTAAGTGATGGTTTACTTACTATCCCTTCCTTGATGAAAAAAGCTGCCACTCTTAAAATGCCAGCCATTGCAATCACTGATTTAAACAATCTTTATGCAACAATTAAATTCTACCAAGAAGCGTTTAAAGTAGGCATCAAGCCCATTATTGGCATCGACGTATGGTTAGAAAACGAGACCAAAATAAGAGAACCCCATCGTCTTACACTTCTCTGTCAAACCAATGATGGTTATAAAAACCTTCTGAAGCTTATTTCTCAAACTTACCTAGAAGGCCAAGTCCATGGTAAGCCTATGGTAAAAAAAGCATGGATAAAGCCCCTTTCCCAAGGATTAATTGCACTATCTGGAGGATTAGAAGGTGACATTGGCCAATTTCTTTTACTACAAGATCAAGACGCAGCATTAGATTGCTTGCACTATTGGCAATCACTTTTCCCTGACCGTTTTTATTTTGAAGTCAGTAGGACTGGTAAACCATTTGAGCATGAATACATTCAAGCCATCATCGAACTTGCCCACTCCTCCTCCATGCCGATCGTTGCAACCAATGATGTACGCTTTCTTGAACAGAATGATTATGAGGCACATGAAGCACGCGTCTGTATCCAAGAAGGGGTTACACTGAATGATCCTCATCGACCTCATCTTTATACAGATCAGCAATATTTACGTAGTCCACATGAAATGCAGCAATTGTTTACTGATATGCCTGAGGCATTAATCAATACCATAGAAATTGCTAAGCGCTGCAATGTAACGTTTACACTAGGTAAAAGTAAGCTTCCTCATTTTTCTGTTCCAACCGGATATACCACAGAAAGCTTTCTTTCTGATATAGCAAAAAAAGGCTTGGAAGAACGTCTACAAACTATTTTTGATGTACAAGCCCATACTTTTTCGGAACAGCGTAGTGCTTACGATGTACGGCTGGAACAAGAATTAGATGTGATTAATAAAATGGGATTTGCTGGATATTTTCTAATTGTTGCTGACTTTACTAAATGGGCAAAAGAAAATAGTATCCCTGTTGGCCCTGGCCGTGGCTCAGGGCCTGGGTCATTAGTTGCCTACGCGCTTAAAATTACTGACCTTGATCCACTTGCACTAGAGTTACTCTTTGAGCGTTTTCTCAATCCTGAGCGTGTTTCCATGCCTGATTTCGATATTGATTTTTGTATAGAAGGCCGAGACCAGGTGATTAACTATGTCATGGACAAACACGGGCATGATAGTGTTTCTCAAATTATTACTTATGGCACGATGGCTGCAAAAGCGGTTGTTCGTGATGTTGGACGTGTTCTTGCACTAGGATACGGTTTTGTAGACAAAATTGCTAAGCTGATCCCTTTTGAATTAGGTATTACGCTTGATAAGGCGCTAGAACAAGAACCCTTGCTCCGAGAACGCTATGAGAGTGAAGAAGAAATCCGAACGCTAATTGATTTAGCACGCAAGTTAGAAGGACTGACACGCAATGTTGGTAAACATGCAGGCGGCATTGTCATTGCACCAGGAAAGCTCACTGACTTTGTTCCACTCTACTGTGAGCCTAATGAAGCCTTACATCCTGTCACACAATTTGATAAAGATGATGTTGAAGCAGCAGGATTGGTTAAATTTGATTTTCTTGGCTTAAAAACATTAACCATCATTAATCGCGCACTGCGTGTCATCAATCAAAATCGTGCCTTACAAAACGAAGTTTTTCTTGATATCAGCTTGATACCACTCAACGATTCTCAAACGTTCAAATTATTAAAAGCCTGTCAATCTACAGCGATCTTCCAACTTGAATCACACGGCATGCGTGATTTAATCAAGCGATTACAACCGGATTGTTTTGAAGATTTGATCGCGTTAGTCGCATTATTCCGCCCTGGACCATTACAATCGGGTATGGTCGATGATTTTATTAACCGGAAACATGGCCGTGCTAAAGTTTCTTACCCCCATCCCAAACTTGAACCGGTTCTGCGATCCACTTATGGCGTCATTCTATATCAAGAACAAGTCATGCAAATTGCACAAGTACTCGCTGGTTATACGCTGGGTTCTGCTGATATTTTGCGCCGCGCAATGGGTAAGAAAAAACCGGAAGAAATGGCGCAGCAACGCGAAATTTTCTGCAAAGGCGCATCTGATGCTGGAATAAACGTTGATCTTGCTAACTACATTTTTGACTTGATGGAAAAGTTTGCCGGATATGGATTCAACAAATCGCATTCGGCTTCTTATGCACTCATTGCATATCAAACAGCTTGGCTGAAAGCTCATTACCCTGCTGCATTCATGTCAGCTGTGTTATCGTCAGAAATGGACAGAACAGAAAAGATTATTATACTGCTTGATGAATGCCAAACAATAGGGCTGCATGTTTCCCCGCCTGATATCAATAAAAGTGAATATTTTTTTAATGTACTAGATCAAACTCATATCATGTATGGACTCGGGGCAATTAAAGGCGCCGGTCAAGCAGCCATCGAAAATATTGCTGCTGCAAGACAGCAAGGCGGCCCATTCAAAAATTTATTCGATTTTTGTCAGCGGGTTGATTTACGTAAAATGAACCGAAGGGTCTTAGAAGCTCTGATTAAATCAGGCTGCTTTGATACATTAGGCACGCATCGCGCTGCACTCATGGCATCTCTCAATCAAGCGCTGCAACACGCAGAGCAAGCACTACATAATCAAACTTATGGACAGCATGATTTGTTAGGTGGGGGCACTCATGTTTCTTCACCTCAATATGTTGAGGCACAACCGTGGTCGGATGACGTACAACTACAAGGTGAAAAAGAAACCTTAGGATTTTATCTCACTGGGCATCCACTACGCCGTTATCTTAATGAATTAACCCAATTCACCACTTGTCGCATTGTGGAATTACATCCTAGTCAGCACAATACAGCAAGAATGGCAGGAATTATAGCCAATATTCGTACGCGTCAAACTAAGCGTGGCGATCGCATTGGCATTTTTTCTTTAGATGACGGCACAGCACAAATTGAGGTGGTATGCTTTAGCGAAGTTTATGTTAAAAACCGTGCCTTACTTAGCGAAGACCAGATCATTATTGTGGAGGGTGATGTCAGTATCGATGACTTTAATAACAGTCCGCGTATTGTGGCACGTGATTTATATAGTATTGAGCAAGCACGCGAACGTTTTGCTAAACAGTTTCGGCTCCATCTATCATCAACACAACACATAGAAACAGGATTGTTCAAAGAGATCTTGACAAAACATATCGGAGGTAATTGTGCTGTCGTCGTACGTTACCTATGTGACAACATCCAAGCAGACATTAAATTAGGAAAAAATTGTCTGGTTAAACCCAGCAGTCAGTTATTAAAGACCATACAAGAACAGTTATCCATAGAGCAGATGGAATTTATTTATAATTCTTAAACGATAACTTAAGATTATGCTCTGCTGCCGAATGTTTGACATAATTAAAAACCAGACACTTTTGTCGGTTCTTCCACACTACCCTCGAAAGAAAAATCTCAAGGAACACATTTAAACATTAATAATAGCTTAATAACTAAAATCCAGAATTATAAGCATTTGAATAAATTTGAAATAAGATAATGTACTAATTTTGGACTTATTATCTATTTTTAGCTATTTTGTGATATAGTTGTCAAATTAATTTTAATTAGAAATTCGTAGTTATTAATATGCCTAAATTAACCCACTCTGATTTATTACAATTAGCGAGTCTTCTAGACTATTTTGACATAACCCAGCGTGGTTTATGTCACGGATTCTCGGGGATGTTAATGCAGGCAGCACTTGCACGAGATGAAAAAACTTTTTTTGAAAGACTTGATTTCCTTACTACATACAAAAATAATTTCGAGCAATTAAAAAAAGAAATAGAAGAAGAAAAAGAGAGAATTAAAAAAAAATTACCTCCTCGAAAACCCATACAACATGCTCTAATTCCTTTCTTTGAAGGAACTAAGCTGTATCAATCACCAAGTTCGCATCAGGATGTATTTGGTAACCGCTATATTCCCCAGACCAATATTAATGCAACTTACTCCCTTATTAGCCCAAAAGAAGAGGAGAAATCTGTATCCATTTTATTGGATAAAAGCTATGCCCTTGATAAGGCGGGCTTAACTTCTTATGTAATTGAATTAGAAAGCCTATTAAAGCAGATTAGAAATACCTTTCTTCCAATTCTTTTGGGAAGTAGTAATCATACTGTTTATTTAAGATATAATAATAAAATAGATAAATGGCTTTACGTGGATATAAATGATTTCATACGATATCCTAACAATCCATCTTATTTTCGAGAACTTACCAATAAAGAGCTTGTTGATAGTATTTTTACCTCGTTTAACATTGTGGGTAACACCTCATTTAGCCTTGTTGACGGCAATTTAACCTGGTTTAGAAAAGAAGAGTCTCCCTATGTAATTTTTTGTACCCAGGTATTTACAAATGTCTCTGAACTAGATGTACTTAAAAAGCTTAATAAATCTTTTAAAGAGTTTGACAAAAAACACCCTGTTCAAACTAAACAAATTGAAATGTATGACTGTAACACTGTGGGATTACTTTATGCTGCTTGTGAGAATGGACATTTAGAAATAGTTAAAGAAGTATTAAAACAACAACCAACATATAAGAACATTAATCAAGAAACAAAAGATACAGGAGATACTCCTCTTAGCATTGCTTGTTTTTATGGATATTCAGAGATAGTGAAAGAACTATTAAAACAAAACAATATTGACGTTAATAAAGAAGATAAAAACGGAGATACCCCTCTTTATCTGGCTTGCCTAAATAGGCATTCAGAGATAGCAAAGGAACTATTAAAACAAAACAATATTGACATTAATAAAACAGGGAAAAAGAAAATTTCTCCTTTTTATGTTGCTTGCCAAACTGGGCTATTAGACATTGTTAGATTAATGATTCAGTCTCAAAAATTTCAAGATATTAATGCAATAGGGATAGATAATCATACGCCTCTACAGGTTGCCTGCCTGTCAACAAAATATACCCAGAAAAATGTAAATTTGTTTCAACTATTACTGGAAAATGGAGCGAGCTTGACTCATAAAAACACAGCAGGAGAAACTGCATTGGATATTGCACTTGAAAAAAACAATCACGCCGCAATCAGTGAGCTATTAAAATACATTATATTGAATAAACTTCCATCTGAGAGTACGATGTCCTCTTCTTCACTAGAAAAAGCAATCCGCTGGTCTAAAGAAGAAAACCTTTTGGATATTGTTAGTCATTTAGAACAAAAACAGCAAGCTAACACGACGTCTTTTGTAAATGCTCCTTTATCATTGTTTACCTCTGAAAACAATGATAAAGAAGAAAGCAAAGAAACATTGACGCCCCCATCCTCCAATACACCTGATCTGTAGTAACTCAAACTCGTGATGCTAAAGATTAATTTATGTTGGGTATTTTTAGCATAATAATTTTTTAAGTTAATTTTTTGTGATTAGTGGTGAAAATATGTATGCAACGTAAATTTAAATTATTTAACAAAATTCCACCAGAGATCCAGTGTAAAATAGTGCAATATTTACCTACATCGAATGTAGCTGATTATGCCTTGGTTTCAAAGACATGTTTAAGTCTTTTTAAACCCATACTTGATATCCGTAAATCTGTACACGATTTTTTACACGCGGTGGTATGTAGCAAATATGATACGGTTGAAGAGATGCTTGAGAAAGATATCTCTATTCTCTTTGCAAGAGAAGAACAGATAACCGATTGTTCCAATCGAATTTTCATCAAAATTAGTGGCTTTGAATATGCACTTTGGGCTTTGGATAAATACATGTGGACAACAATGCTCGATTGCCTACCCAAAAACGAAAAAGGTAAAGAGGCTTTAGCAAGATTATTAACACAATATAATGAACTAAACGCAAAAGGTGTTACCTACAGACTGAATGAACAAATAATCACGGAAAAGCATTTTGATTTTGAAAATACCATCATTAAAACACTACAAATACAAGCTAATTTTTTAAACACTCCTGAAACTAAAGATTGGAATATAATTGATAAGCAATGGAGAGAAGATGTTGGCGGCGCACAGAAACTTCTCCCTATGCACGTAGTTTATGAATACTGCTCTAACGTACCTTTTTATCCCTTGCCTATATTTAGTTACCCATTACAATTATCAACACAATTTTATAATTGGATAGCTTGCGAGCTAGAAAATTGGTTTAATGGTAACTCTAAATTAGGTATTAGTTTTGCGGTATATAAAGGGGGGCACCTGCGAGCGAGTGGACGCAACAGCTCACCAGGTCACGATGAGCCTACTTTCGATGATTTGGACGCTATAATGGTATTGTATGATAAAAGAATAAAACAATTTATTAATCTTGAATCGCATTTTAAAGAGCAGATGGCAGTTAATGATTTACAACCGCATCGTTGCTTTCAATGTAATTCTTTTCAATGATGAATATGCGTTTCTCCATAGCAAAAACGCTAATGATCCTGTTGAGCTTACAAAAAACGATGAAAATATAGTTAACTAAGCAACATGAGGAATATTTACATGGATCTTTGCTTTTTCTGTTTGACTGCGTTTATATAACTCATATTCAAGCAAACCTTCGTTATTTTGAATCTGCTCTGCAAAAATCGCTATTTGCTTCTTATCAGTCACGGTGCCATTCTTCACTGATTTTAACGCAACAATGGCATATCCATTTGGCAGTCTTGCTACGCCATAAGCTACCTTATTTTGGATAGTACTTGGATTAGGTAAGCGAAAAGCTAGATCTAATATCGCTGTATCCAGCTTCGTTGAATAGCGTCCTATTAAGTCCTTCGAAATCCATTTAAGTTTATAGGCATTCGCTAATTGCTTCGGATCTTCACCTGCTTGTAATTTAGCTTGCAACGTCTCAGCAAATTTAGCCGCTTGTGTTTCAGCTTCTTGGGCTTTGAGCTTTTCTTCAATTTGTTTAGAAATTTCACTCAGTGGCAACAATGCTGACGCAACATGTGATTTTATACGCAATACAACTATAGTTTCCGGATTAAGCTGAATCACATCGCTATTGTTTTGTAAATTTATCACATCATTACTAAATGCTACATCTCGTACTTTCTTATACAGTGAAATATCTTTTCCTGGCTTGTCCTTTGTAAATAACTCGCTAGTTTTTACAGGCAAATTCATTACTTTGGATGCAAACGATAATGAATCAGGATGTTCATAGGTCAATTCAGCTAATTGATCTCGTAATTCCGCAAATTTTTCTTCGGCATGTCGGCGTACATAAGCTTCTTTCACTTTATCCTTTACCACATTAAAGGATTGCATCTTAGGTTCTTGAATATCTACTGCTTTAACTACCATCAGTCCTTTGCTAGTTTTAAATGGCTGAGATACATCGCCTGGCTTAGTTAATGAAGCAACCGCTTTCTGCAGTTCCGCTGGCACCTGTGTTAACGTTTTCCAACCTTCAATAGTGAGATTTCCTGAATATTGCTTTGCAAGTTTTGATAAATCTCCATTATTTTTGACAGCAAGGGCTAACGCTGCTGCTTTCTTAGTCGTTTGATTCATTTCATCTTGCGTTACATTTAAAGAGACGGGAATTTCAATACTAGCAATTTTCCACTGCGTGGGTTGAGTATATGAGTTAATATTTTCATTATAAAAACTCTTTAGCATAGTATCAGTAGGAGTAATTTTTGTTGATAACTCTTTAAGTGATAGCTCAAGAAATTCAACGTTAACTTGCTCTGGTGTCATGAAATCATTCTTGTTCTGATCATAATAAGATTGAATTTTTTGCGGAGAAATAACAAGAGGCTGTGAAAGAAAATACGACAAAGGTATGTTGAGATATTCAATGCTGCGTTCTTGATTAACCAATGAAATAGTATCTTCAGCTTCATCTGGTAGTGTAAACGAGGTAAAGACAAATCCTAACTTAGGCTGATCAATCAGTAAGCTCGTTCTAATTAACTCAAGAAACTCACTGGTAGATAGCAATGTCGATGAAAGCGTTTCTTGAAAGCGATCTAATGAAAACTGCCCGTTAATTTGAAATTCCGGCATACTTTGTAAATAATTATCGATTTGTCTATCAGAAACACGAAAACCTTGCTTGCTTGATGCTTGCTTAAGTACTTCAATGTCAATTAATGCTTGCATAGCACGGCTTTTAAGTAAAGATTCATCCTTAACTGTGATAGAACCTGTACCGTACTGGTTTTGTATTTGATGGCGCAGACGTTCATAAGAAACGGCCAGCTGCTCCTTTGTAATAACAGCTCCATTTACCTCAGCAACAGTAGTATTATTCGTTCCCCCAACAAAATAACTATGTATTCCCCATAGAGCAAATGTGAGGATGATAATAGTAATAATGGTACCAGCGATCCAACCTTGAGTATGCTCACGAATGGTTTGAAGCATTTTATTCGCTCTCTATCTTAATTACAGTAAAAGCGCATCCTTTGTCACACTAAACTCTACTTCTTTCCCTTTAAATAAGTGTGCACATAAAGATTTATACTAAATCTATGAACATGCCTAGCCAGAAACCATGCCAGAGCAGACTACGCTATACCACTGCAGGCTTGACCAGTATATTACAAATTTGCAGCGGGAAAGTATTCAAGAACATAAACTTACGGAGTGGACGGGACTCGAACCCGCGACCCCCGGCGTGACAGGCCGGTATTCTAACCAACTGAACTACCACTCCATACAGAAACGCTTTCTACAACATTCTTACAAAATATACAACACATCAAACACGTTTATTCTTGGGTGCTGAGGGGATCGAACCCCCGACCTACGCCTTGTAAGGGCGCCGCTCTACCAGCTGAGCTAAGCACCCAGCAAAATATGGATGCACTATTTAGCATCCTCTTTTACTGCTTCTTTTAACGCTTTACCTGCTTTAAAACCAACTACTTTTGCTGCTTTAATTTTTATTTTTTCACCCGTGGAAGGATTGCGGCCTTCACGTGCTGCACGCTGCTTCACAGTAAATGTACCAAAATTTACTAGCACAACTGGATCACCATTTTGTAATGACACAGTGACTCCTTCTAGCAATGCATCCAATGCTCGTGATGCAGATGTTTTTGTTAATTCAGCTTTCTCAGAAATAAGATCTATCAGTTCTGTTCTATTCATACATTCTTCTCTCTATCCATGGTTAAAATAATCTTGTCTATTAATTCACTATGATCAACCCAGCATACATTCCGTGTAAACCGACAGCCCGCGATGAAGTGTGATTTATACCAATAGCATGAAACTTATGTCAAGCAAGTTATAGCATATTAAAGATTTTTTTCTTCTTAACACAAAGTGCCCGCACAATACATTGATTAGCGCTGATTGACAATTGAATTCTCAACAGCCCTTATACTATCCAGGTTTTTAAAAATATCCTCAATGAGCTTGAATCCTTTCTTTTTTACGTATCTTATCTTTCTTATCAACACCGACAATTGCAGACTTAACCTTTTTATTCTTACGCGGCAATCGTTGAGGGTATCCACTAATCGCTAAATTTAACACCTCGTCAATCCACCTGACAGGCTTAATAATCAAATCTTGTTTAATGTTATCAGGAATTTCTTTTAAATCCTTGACGTTTTCAATAGGTATAATGACATTCTTTATTCCACTTCGGTGTGCAGCCAATAACTTTTCCTTTACACCACCTATGGGCAACACTTCACCACGCAGGGTAATTTCTCCTGTCATCGCAAAATCAGAGCGTACAGGTAAATTGGTAAGAACAGACACTAACGCTGTACACATACTAATACCAGCACTAGGGCCATCTTTAGGGGTTGCACCTTCAGGAACATGAATATGAATATCATGTTTATCAAAGAAGTTTTTCGGTACGCCTAGCAACGCAAAACGTGCTCTTACAACAGACAATGCAGCTTGAATGGATTCCTGCATGATTTCGCCAAGCTGTCCAGTGTAAATCGTTTTACCTTTCCCTGAAAGTACAATTGCTTCAATACTAAGTAACTCGCCGCCCACTTCGGTCCAAGCAAGCCCTTTCACTTGACCAATTTGATCTTGTTGTTCAGCAAGATCAAAACGATATCGTTTTACACCAAGATAATGCTCAAGATCTTCAGGTTCTACTTGTGCATTTTCTGATTTAGTTTTTAATAATACTTCTTTCACTACCTTGCGGCATATTTTAGATATTTCACGCTCAAGATTACGAACACCGGCCTCACGTGTATAATAGCGAATAATATTTTGTACTGTTTCAACAGGAATCTTAATTTCAGAAGCTTTTAAACCTGTGGCTTCAATTTGTTTTGGTATAAGATGTCGAGTAGCAATATTTACTTTTTCGTCCTCAGTATATCCAGGGATGCGTATCACCTCCATGCGATCTCGTAGCGCTGGAGGAATGTCTAGTGTGTTAGCAGTCGCCATAAACATAATACTGGATAAATCATAATCCACTTCTAAGTAATGATCATTAAACGCATGATTTTGCTCTGGATCCAATACTTCTAATAACGCAGAAGCAGGATCACCACGAAAATCCATAGACATTTTGTCAACTTCATCTAACAAAAACAAAGGATTGTTCACACCTATTTTTGATAGTTTTTGAATGATCTTTCCAGGCATTGCTCCAATGTAAGTGCGTCTATGGCCACGAATTTCTGCTTCATCACGAACTCCGCCAAGTGACATACGCACAAATTTACGACCTGTTGCATTGGCAATGGATTGCCCTAGTGAAGTCTTACCCACACCAGGCGGCCCCACCAAACATAAAATTGGGCCTTT
Source organism: Gammaproteobacteria bacterium (assembly GCA_019634835.1). Taxonomy (GTDB): domain Bacteria; phylum Pseudomonadota; class Gammaproteobacteria; order DSM-16500; family DSM-16500; genus Aquicella. The sequence continues at coordinate 28,181 of JAHCAO010000003.1, read as the reverse complement.
CAATTTTTTCACACGTTTTTGTACTGCAAGATATTCAATGATGCGTTCTTTCACTTCTTTTAACCCATAATGTTCTTCTTCAAGAACCTTCTCTGCTGAAGTCAGGCTAATACGAGCAGAACTTCGTTTGTTCCATGGCAATGACAGCATAACATCAAGGTAATTGCGTGATACAGTGGCCTCTGCAGATTGCATAGGCATTCCCTTCAGCTTATGCAACTCTGTTTCACACTTTTCACGCGCTTCAACTGACATCTTGGCTTGTTCGATTTTTTTAGCAATCGCTTCAAACTCATTAGGAATATTTTCAACTTCACTTAATTCTTTTTGAATTGCTTTAAGCTGCTCATTTAAATAATATTCGCGCTGTGTTTTTTCCATTTGGCGTTTAACACGCCCACGAATTTTTTTCTCTACCTGTAATAAATCAATCTCTTTTTCTAATAATGTCATCAATTTTTCGAGACGTTTAGGCAAACTACTTGTCTCTAGCAATTTTTGCTTTTCTTCTAGTTTGATACTGAGATGAGCGGCAATAGTATCACCTAATCTAGCTCCATCTTCGATTGCCAGAATAGATGCCATAATTTCAGCAGGAATCTTTCTATTCAACTTTACATATTGTTCAAATTGAGACTTAAGAGAGCGAATAAAAATTTCCACTTCGCGATCACTGGCATGTTCGTCTTCAAACAATTTGATATCCGCAAGAAAATAATCTTGCTTTTCTACGAACCGGACAATCTTTCCACGTTTTACTCCTTCAACCAACACTTTTACAGTACCATCAGGTAGCTTCAGCAATTGCAAGACGGTTGCAAGCGTACCAACTTGATAAATCGTTTGCTCACTAGGCTGGTCTTCTGTCGCATTTTTCTGCGAAACAAGTAGTATCTGTTTGTCTGCAGCCATTGCTACTTCTAACGCTTTGATTGATCGTTCGCGACCAACAAATAATGGTACGACCATATAAGGGTAGACTACCACGTCCCTCAGTGGTAACACTGGAATACTCAAATTAGTCGTGTCAGTTGAAACGGATACCATAATTATCCCTCCGTTATTCAGTTGGCTTATTATATTTAGTATAAATCATTCACTATTCTGCTGCTGACTGCTGTTCATGATTTTCATAAATCACTATCGGTTTTGTTTCACCCTGTATTGCAGCTTCATCAATTATTACTTTTGAGACATGATTTAAGGAAGGAAGTTCGTACATGATGTCCAATAACGCTTTTTCAAGAATAGAACGCAATCCTCTGGCCCCCGTTTTCTTCTCCACACACCGTTCAGCAATGGCATGTAATGCTGCTTCACGAAACTCAAGCGCAACTCCTTCCATCTCGAATAGCTTACGGTACTGTTTTATTAAAGCATTTTTGGGTTCAGTTAGAATGCTGACTAACGCACCTTTATCTAATTCCTCTAGTGTTGCAACAACGGGCAAACGACCAATTAATTCTGGTATTAAGCCATATTTAATTAAATCTGAAGGTTCAACTTCACGTAACACATCACCAATAGTCTTTGCATCTTCTTTGCCATGAATTTCAGCAGAAAATCCTATCCCTGACTTCTCAGACCGGTCACGTATCACTTTTTCTAACCCAGCGAATGCTCCACCACAAATAAACAATATGTTACGTGTGTCCACTTGAATAAATTCTTGTTGCGGATGCTTTCTGCCACCTTGCGGGGGCACTGAAGCAATTGTTCCTTCAATCAACTTAAGCAAAGCTTGTTGTACACCTTCCCCTGAAACATCACGAGTAATAGATGGATTTTCAGACTTACGAGAGATTTTATCAATTTCATCGATATAAACAATTCCCATTTGAGCTTTAGCAACATCATATTCACAGCGCTGAAGTAGCTTTTGTATAATACTTTCAACATCTTCACCTACATAACCGGCTTCAGTGAGTGTTGTAGCATCAGCAATGACAAAAGGAACATTCAAGAGTCGCGCTAATGTCTCAGCCATTAATGTCTTACCACTGCCAGTAGGCCCAATCAGTAGAATATTACTTTTGTTTAACTCCACTTCATCCTGTTTACCATGGTTACGTAATCGCTTGTAATGGTTATACACAGCAACAGATAAGACTTTTTTGGCTTGTGTCTGACCAACCACATATTCATCAAGCGTCTTACGTATTTCTGTTGGTGCAGGTAGTCTCGGCAAAGTATCTGTAGGAGTAGTAGGCGACTTATCCTCACTAGTTTCTTCATTGATAATATCATTACATAATGCCACACACTCGTCGCAAACATAGACAGAGGGGCCGGCAATGAGCTTGCGCACTTCGTGTTGGCTTTTCCCACAAAATGAGCAATGGAACACTTTATCCTTTCCGCTGTTACCACGCTGATCATTACTCATAGACAAAGCCTCTTCAGTTATATACCCATTTAAGATAGGGGTGGTTTACACAAAATCAACTGACTGCCCATATTTATATTATTACTTCTTATTAGCTCGGTAATCGAGGATTTTATCCACGATACCATACTTTTGGGCTCTTTCAGCGCTCATAAAATGATCCCTATCCGTATCTTTAGAGATAATGTCTACAGACTGATTGGTATGCTTAGCTAAAATTTCGTTTAAACGAGTACGAATTTTTAAGGTTTCTTCTGCGTGAATCGCTATGTCAGAAGCCTGCCCCTGAACACCACCCAGCGGTTGGTGTATCATGACTCGGGCATTAGGTAAGCAATAACGCTTACCTGCAGATCCACCAGCAAGCAATAAGGCCCCCATGCTAGCAGCTTGGCCTATGCACATAGTACTAACATCTGGCTTAATAAATTGCATTGTATCGTAAATTCCCAATCCTGCAGTTACAACACCGCCTGGTGAATTGATATAAATAGAAATATCTTTATCCGGATTTTCGGATTCAAGGAACAATAATTGTGCAACCACTAAGTTGGCCGTATGATCATCAATTGGCCCTCCAAGAAAAATGACTCTGTCTTTTAACAGCCTTGAATAGATATCAAATGCCCGCTCTCCTCGTGCAGTTTGCTCAACTACCATGGGTACTAAGTTAGATACAGTTGGATGATTTACCATTTTCTCAAACATAGGACTTCCTTACTGATAATACATTTATAGAGGGATACCCTTGAGTTCCGCATAACTCATTATTTTTTCAGTCACTGGAATATTTTCAATTAACTTGTCCAGCACTTGTTCTTCCATAACTTGCGCCTCAATGCTTGCGCGTCGTTCATCAGATGATAACCATTCTATTACGTCTTGCGGTTTTTCATAAGCTGAGGCAATTTCCTGAATGCGGGCACTCACGCGGGTTACATCAATTTTCAAATCAACTTGCTTTGCATATTCAGCTATCAATAGGCCTAACGCCACTCGTTTTTTAGCAATATCGCTAAAAGCGGATAGTTCATCATCAGAATGTTGATGATGATCATGGTGTTGATCTTGTGGATAAATTTCATCGTGAATATTTTTAGCTTCACGCGCAATCAAAGAGCCTGGTACATCTAATGGATTTTGTTCAAGCAACGCTCGAAAAACCTGTTCTTTCAATTTCTCTTTTACTAAGCGATTGCGCTCATGATCTAACGATTGTCTAATTTGTTGAGTTAAATCTTCTTCTTTGCCACTTTTCACACCAAGTTTTTGTATAAATTTGCTGTCCAACTCAGGTGTTTCAGCTTCAAATATTTGTTTAATATGAATAATGAAATCGACTGGCTTACCTGCTTTTTCTTTAATAGAGAAATCAGCTGGAAAAATAAGATTCAGTGTACGCTCATCCCCTGCTTTTGCACCTAATAGTCCATCTTCAAAGCCTGGAAGCATGTGTTTACTACCAATTTCTAATGGAAAGTTTTGCACTTTATTCTCAAGGTCTGCTTGCCCTTCAAAAATAGCATGATAATCAATAACAACCCGATCTTGCTCTTTAGCTGGGCGATCAACAATAGTCCATTTTGTATATTGTTTTAGTAATTGATCGATAACACGCTTAATATCTTCTAGACTGACTTCAACATTGAGTTTTTCGACCGTCTCCATTGAAAACTGAATTTTCTCAATGTTGGGTAATATTTCAAAAGATGCTACGAACTCTAATGGTTGATTAGGTGTGATCACCTTTGGCTCAACTTGAGGTGGGCTAACTGGTGTTAGTTTTTGTTCATTGAGAGCTTCGTAAAGTGTCTTCTGAATTACATCACTTAATGCTTCTTTACGTGCATCACTGCCAAAACGTTGCTGGATATAAGCTAACGGTGCTTTACCTGGTCTAAAACCCTTTATATTTGCATTTTTTGCAAAGCGATTGATTTGTTTAATATAAGCTTCTTCCACTTGGTCAACAGGTACAACAATAGTAAGACGACGTTTAATATTGCTAACTTCTTCAACTGATACTTGCATGATATGGCCTCAAAGAATCAAATAAACTTGTACCTTTAAACTCAATAAAATCAAGTAGCTCTCTTAAAAAAGAGTTTTTTGATTCGGCGTTATTATATTGATAAATTCTATTGCAAACCAGAATTTTCAACCATTCCTCTTGAAAAACATAGAGATGGTTTCTTTACTCTGATGCCCTGCAGAAAGAAAAGAGCTGCAATTCCTTCCCAACCCCCAATCATCTAAAAATCAGGAAGCTGCTGTAGCATTTTCACGGCAGCAGAAAACTGCATGCGAAAGGAGAGACTCGAACTCTCACGGGTTACCCCACTGGAACCTAAATCCAGCGCGTCTACCAGTTCCGCCACTTTCGCTACATCATAATGGTTCGGGTACTTCCTAGCGAACCGCTAGCATTTTATCAATACCCAAGATCAAAATAAATAAAGCTATTTATTAATACCTAATAATTCGACCTTAAAAATTAAGGTCTGATTGGGCCCAATAACCGGCGGTGCCCCAGTTGCACCGTATGCTAATGAAGCAGGAATGTAAAGCTCCCACGTAGAACCCACTTTCATTAATTGCAATGCCTCTGTCCACCCAGGTATCACCCCACTAACAGGAAATGTAGCAGGTTCACCACGTTTATAAGAGCTATCAAATTCTGTACCATCAATCAATGTGCCGGAATAATTCACTGTCACCGTATCATTTATTGTTGGGCTTGAACCATTCCCCTCTTTAATTATTTTGTATTGCAATCCACTTGGCAAAATTACTACTCCAGGTTTAGATTTGTTTGCCTCAAGAAAAGATTCACTAGTAACATTACCTTGATTTATAGTTGACTGCATTTGAGTTCCTGTTGTTGGTTGAGCACCTTGGGTTTCTACTGCGTAACTATTAGCAGACATAAGACCCAATCCAATGATTGAAATAATTAATGATTTCATCGCAACTCCATTTTTCATAATGTTTATACTCCTAGACTAAACAGATCCAAAAACAAGCTAAATCATACTACTATACCTGTAGCGTTTCAATTTATTGAAAGGCAGTATTAGTCATGGTTGCATATACATCAGATGAAGGAGTGCATGACGCTTTAGCATGGAGTCTAAATGATCGCTTAAAACCATTCTTTTTTCTTGAAAATAAAATACAAAATACAGCCGCAGATAAGCATCAAACCTAAAGCTGAGAAATAGCCATATTTCCATTCCAACTCAGGCATCCATCGAAAATTCATACCATAAATTCCAGCAATTAGTGTCAAAGGTAAAAAAATTGCCGCAAATGCTGTCAGTAATTGCATTGATTCACTCATTTTATGCATTAATGTATTATCAATTTGATCCAGTATACCGTTTAAAATTTCTCTGATTGCTATTGCTTCACCAACAATCATTTGGCTATGATCAAACAAATTGCATAAAGATATTCGACACTGCTCAGAAATCACCATAATTTTACGACCAGAGATACGCATTAAAATGTCACGTACTGTCGCTGCATGACGTTCGGCCTTCATAACTTTTTTCTTCGTGTGCATGACATCATTATAAATATTTTTTGATGTTTTACGTATACGCAAATCGATTTTATCTACAATCAACTCATATTCATAAAGAATATCAGAGTAATTATTTATTACGTTATCCAAAATTACAAACAAAATAAAACATGGTGTTCTAGCATATTTCAGCGCTTTAGAATATCCCTCTACAAAAGAAGTTAATGCAGGAAGGGGCGACTTGGCAAAAGTAAGGCAATAATATGGGGTCAAATGGATAACTAAGCTCTCATAGATAATTTCTTTTTTTAATTGTAATTCTGTAGATTGCACAGATTGAATTCTAATTGTCAGTGACTCACTTGTATCAAGCAGTGTAAACCTCGTATCTTTCAACTTACACAGATCTATGACATGATCAGGAAACTGCAATTTCTCCGAAATTTTTTTAAAAACATCCTGCTGATTTAAATCAACATGCACCCAATAAATTTTATTTTTTTTATGAAAATCCACTTCAAGATCATCTAGCTGAATTTGTTTGTAACTATGGTCTATGAGATTAAACTCCACTATCATTGAAGCCAAAGCACTCATTCCCTTCCTCCAGTCACCGTTTTTTAACAATATTAGGATGCATGATAGTTCTTTGCAGCGACTCGCAAACGCCTATCTGCTCGTTAATTGTTCATAATGTATCCCAATATTATATAGCATTTCGATGGTTATGTTTGATAGTCATCATAATGTATAATGTAGCCGGATTTCATAAAGGACTTAGCATGAAGCCATTTAGTAACCAAGCTATTTTTATATTTGTCACTATATTAGTTATTACATTATTGTATTTGCTTGCACCTATCATGACACCTTTTTTGCTAGGTGCATTGCTGGCATACTTAGTTAACCCATTAGTAAAGCGATTAGAGAAATGGCATCTCCCGCACTTACTTAGCGTTATACTAATTTTTCTGTTTCTTTTTAGCGCTACTACCCTACTTATTTCCTTTTTATATCCGCATATCATCAGACAAATTGAAGTATTGTTTGCTATGATTCCACAACTAATCGAATGGACAAAAACTGTTGGCATGCCATGGCTACTTCAATTCATTAATATGAATACCCTAAAATCATCATTGCCTTCTACCCTATCAAAAACAGGATGGGTCGTGACAGCATTCGTACACTCCAGCTTTGCAGCTATTCAATTAATTATTAGTATTGTATTAACGCCTGTTGTCACGTTTTACCTACTGCGAGATTGGGATAGAATTTTAGATAACATAAAAAATTTACTCCCTGCACAATCTGCACATAGCATTATTCAGCTTGCACGTGACTGCGATGAAGTACTCAGTGCATTCATCCGTGGACAATTAATAGTCATGCTATGTCTTGGTTTAATTTATGGGATTGGTTTAAGCATTGTTGGACTGAGACTTGGACTCATCATAGGATTAATAGGTGGGTTATTAAGCATAGTACCCTATCTTGGTTCTTTATTTGTTGTTATTGCTGCCTCCATAACCGCGTTCCTTCAAACAGGAACCTACGAATCAATTTTATATGTGCTGATTGTATTTGTTATTGGACAAGCAATCGAAGGCTATATATTGACTCCATACTTAATTGGGGAACGTATAGGGTTACACCCAGTTGCTGTCATTTTCTCTATCATGGCAGGTGGGACACTATTTGGTTTCTTTGGTATTTTACTCGCCTTACCAGTTGCAGCTGTATTAATGGCGATTGCTCGCTTTTTTAGCCAACGCTATTATCACACCTAATGCATTAAAAACTCGGTCGCATATGACCGAGTTTTGATTTAACATCCCAATGGTAAGCAACCATAGAGTGCTACCGCTTTGCTTTATCATGATCGAGGATAAAAAATTGGCCATGATGAGTCTTTAGGTTGTATAGCAGATTTAATAGACTCTGTATGCTCTTTTAATACACGTACCGTATCTCCACTGAGTACATCACCCGAAGATACTTCTTTATTTTGTTTAGCTTCTTTATCTGCTGAAATCCCAAGCATATTAGAATACATTTGTTCAATATCTTGAGGCTCCATTTTAATCTTACCCATGATGACAGCACCATTTTCTGTACTAACACGAGGTGCATGAATCTCTCCACACACATCTCCAGGATTTTTTATGATAACTTTTTCGCTGGCATAAATATTTCCTCTTATTTGGCCATGTACAACAATAGATTTAGCAAAAACTGTTGCTTTAACACGAGAATACTCACCAATACCTACGCCATTATTTTTAAAGTATATCACTCCGTCAATTTCACCATAAATGATTGCATTCCCACCTGAAATGATCTCTCCCTTCACCATAACAGACTCGCCGATTACCGATAACTCAGATTTTTTGTCATCAACTGAGGAAAATAATTCTTTAGATAAGTTAGTGCTTGAAGGAATATCTTTGTGACTATCTACGTCGGTATGAGGTAGTTCTCGGTTTTTTTTAAATAAAAAACCTAACCCAGTTGCTTTTGAGTGGCCATCATCATGAATTTCAGGAACGGCATGCTGCTTGAAAATATCCTGGTTTTGCATATCAATATTTCCATCGATCAACGCTCCATCTTCAATCTTAACATCAGCAGTATAAATATCGCCAATCACACGGCCAGTTGCGGTAACGATAACCTGTTCACTTGCATAGACATCACCTTTTAACTCACCACTAACAATAATGACTTTGGCGAATGCATTCGCCTCAATCTGTCCATCCGCACCAATAACAAGCTTATTACTTTTAAGCGCAACTGTTCCTTCAAGCCGTCCATTGATGACCATATCTTCTCTTGCAGAAATATCACCTTTTATAAGCATAGCTTTACCAATTACTGAACTTTGTATCACAGGTGGTTCACGATTAGCATCATTAGAAAGAACAGGCAATGTTTCATCCTGACTTGAGTGGCTTGGGCTTGCATTATCTAGCGACATCTTTTATTCCTCCATGACTTAATTAAAGTGTGAGCCATACCCGGTAGCTGATCTATTATAGCGGTATATGAACAAGCCTGCCCCTTTTATTCTTTTCGGTCGCAAAAGACGTTTCCATTATCGCTATAAACCACAAAGACTTCCCTTTCACAAAATATAGATGGATTTAATTATCAAATTAAATCCCTTCTATCGTCAAGATATTTAAATTTGTCAGAGCATTACTTGACATTTACAGCGATTCGCTTGAAATTTAGTAAGCGTTCGGTGATAGCCGCATCTAAGCAAGGTAGCTCTTTTTACTTTTTATATGAGGGAAAGTGGACAGGAGTCCGCTTTAGCAAAAACCGGAAAGGAAACGTCTTTTGCGACCGAATAATATAAAAAATAAAAAGAGCTACCTTGCTTAGATGCGGCTATCACCGAACGCTTACTAAATTTATAACAGTTCGCATGAACTAGAAAGGACACTTATTAATGCACACTATTAGTGAATGGTGGATGTGGCTAGGATTCATTGCATTCATTGTTATTATGCTAGCTATCGATCTTTTCTTACTAGGAGGAAAAAAATCTCACCGTGTCAGCACGCGAGAGGCGCTTAGCTGGGCCATTGTCTGGATCACCCTAGCCTTGATGTTTAATTTGTTACTTTGGCAGTACTTGCTTCACACAGCCGGACCTATGATAGCAAAAGAAAAATCATTAGAATTTTTCACAGGTTATCTAATCGAAAAATCATTATCAATGGATAATATTTTCATCTTTATTATGATATTTAACTACTTCTCTATTCCGCTGGAATATCAACGACGAGTTTTGCTTTATGGCGTATTAGGCGCAATTTTAATGCGACTCATCCTAATTACATTAGGAATATTTCTAGTAACAAAATTTCACTGGATTTTATATATATTCGGATTATTCTTGTTTATTACAGGAATAAAAATGTTACTATTTACCGAAAAAAAACCAGATCTTAACAAAAATTTCATGTTACGCTTTGTGCGAAATCATTTAAGGATTACTGACAACTTACATAAAGAACATTTTTTTATTATAAAAAATAAATTACTCTATGCCACACCGTTATTTTTAGTCCTTATTTTAATTGAAGCAAGTGATTTAATTTTTGCTATCGATAGCATTCCTGCTATATTCGCCATTACCAACGATCCATTTATTGTATTTACGTCCAATATTTTTGCTATATTAGGATTGCGTTCCCTATATTTTTTACTTGCCAATATGGTTGATCAATTTCATTTTCTTAAATTTGGTCTTGCACTTATATTGATTTTTGTTGGCTGTAAAATGCTAATAGCACATTGGTATAAGATACCCGTTGCTATCACTTTAAGCTTTGTCATTATCACATTAATCATTAGTATTGTATTAAGTATATTGAGAAATACAACAGAGAAAGCAGGGAGCTAAGCTAATTGTGATCATTAAATCGAATAGGATATTGTTTTGGTTTATTTTAGCTCTTCTTACCGTCAGTTTTATTATTTTTACTTATTTATCTCTACATGATTATCTCAGCCTTTCAGTGATTAAAAAATATCATTTTTTGTTAGTCGATTTTAAAAACCGGCATTACATCTTTTCTATCGCGCTATATATATTTACATATATCTTTATAGTTGCACTTGCAATACCAGATTTGATATTAATCACTGTATTAGGCGGACTTATATTTGGCTTAATCGCTATTTTATATACGATGTTCAGTTTAATTACGGGGGAAACCATATTATTTTATACGGTACGAAATGCCTTTAATTTATCCCTGAAAAATAAAACAGTTAAATGGAAAATTCTTTTTGAACAAAAATTCAAAGAGAACGCTTTTCAACATATCTTACTCTTGAAGTTAATCCCTATTTTTCCTCCATTTTGTTTAACAGATTCACTTGCTGCACTATTAAATGTTCGTCTACCTGTCTTTTTAGCAGCTACTTTTTTGGGAGCTATACCAACTTGTTTTGTCTACGTTTTAGCAGGCAACAGTCTATCATTATTACTTGAAAATAAAGAGTTGGACATTTACAAGCTTATTTATCGCCCTATTTTCTTTTTACCATGGCTTATTATCGTGTTCTTCCTGATTTTTTCATACCTATATCGAAGATCAAAATCAGAGAAATATTAAGGTCTTTCTACTATTACCCTTCTCGTTTTTTGACTCAATGGCCTCGTTTTTCGCTTGAGAAAGCAATTGATTGAAGAGTATTAAAAATGCCTTCTATGCTCTGAAAATCTTGATGGTACGGTGTCAGAATATGAAAATACCTAGATTGTGAATCAGACGAAAGATTGTATTTTACAAATGTTGATAATGTTCCTGATGGGCCAAGGTCAACATAACAAACATTCCCTTGTATTTCTATCAATTGAATCACCTTTTCAAATTGGATAGGACGCCTAATGATGTCCCATAAATGATCTGATTTAATATGTCCTAATTTATCTGCATTGACACACGATATAAAAGGGAGGGTTGGCTCATGGAAAATAATTTCCGCTGCATAGAATTTAAATGACTGCTCTGCGTTATCAATGTATGTAGAATGAAATCCGTGAGAAACGGGTAATCGATGTGACGCAATATGCTGATTTTTTAACTGATCCACTATATTATTTAAATCCTGATTTTTTCCTGAAACAACAAAGTGAGAAGAAAAATTAATGGCAGCTATTTCACTGTATTTTTTAATATTGTCTTGTTGTTGATAAATAATAGGATCATGTAAAATGGCAAGCATACCAGCTTCTTGACAATTTTTATCTAATAATTGAGCTTGACGAGTCACGATAGACATTGCCTCCTCAAAACTTAAAATATTTGCAGCTACTGCCGCTGCAAATTCTCCCAGACTACTACCTAATACCATATCAGGCTGAATTTTTTTTTCATATAAAACCTGTAATAGTGCATGCTCAAGCATGAATATCGCAGGATGTGTTAATAGCGTATCCTTAAACGATTCGGCATGAGCCGCTTTGTTATTGTAGAGATGTGGTATGACTGACTGTCCAGTGATATCTTGATAGATTACATCTGCTTTTAACATCCATTTTTTAAAAGTAGAATTTGACTCATATAATACCTTTCCCATTTGATAATACTGGGAACCTTGGCCAGAAAACATAAAAATAATTGGCATTTTCATGTGACTAAATGATCATTCTTAAGGTGGAAAAATTATTATCTATCAATTCAACCAACTCATCTTTTATATTTTCATCTATTCTATTATAAGAAATATTTAATTGTTCTATATTTTCATTTTTAATGGCAGCCTTCACTAATCTTTTTAACACTCGTCCGCTAATTTGATTATCACCAACATTTAATTTTTTTAAAGAATGGTTATCTTCTAATCCTCTAATAAGGTAATTAACGCTATTATCTTGTAAATGGTTAGATTGTAGATCTAGTTCAGTAATAACGTCATTATTTTTTAATAATGCTTCAATAAATACAGCCCCATCCGCAGGGATATGATTATAGGATAGATTAAGAGAAGAAAGAGATGGATGTTTAATAGTTGATTGAACAAGATACTCTAACCCAATTCTATTAAAGTCATTACAACTAATATCAAGATGAGTCAAATATTTCATTTGAGATAAATGATGTGCAAGCAGAGCAATTCCTTCATCTCCAAGCCAATCTAGAGATAAATCTAATGATTTAACATACTGATTTGCAGAAATCGATTTCAGGAAAGTTGATAATTTTTTTTCACCACCTAACCAGTATTCATTAAACACCAACGTCTTAAGTGGTTTATCGTGCAAATTATTAATTAACTTTTCTGCCTCAATAATATCTACATCAAGATCACTAAATATTGCTGTATCTAAATGTTCACAAACGTTAGAAATAGCATGGTAATATTTTAAATCAGATTTAGTTAAATGACAGTGTCTCACCACAATACTTTCAATATCATAGATTTTATGTTTTTTATCTCTTTCTAAAGCTAGCAATATTTTAGCAATAACTTTTGAAGGATTTATATTAGCTAGATTAACGCAATTAAATTTTTTTGAACCGGAAACATGTTGAAAACATTCATCGATACCTGTCTGCATCATGATCTCCTCGTTTTATTATTATGCCATGCTTTAACTATAGACAATCAAAGGATGCTTTGCCTCCTAAATATCTATATTTCATTTAAATACAATAACTTACTATAAATCCGCCTGTAACCAGCTGCCGCCTAGGGCTTTATAAATACTCACAAGGTTAATAGTGACATTACCATTTGCTTGTGCGTATTGCTCATGCATATCGTTTAATTGCCGCATGACATCTAAAACTTCAGTTAATGAAATTTGCCCAGAGCGATAACGCAATTGTGTTAAGCGAAGTACCGATTCTAGCTTGTGGTATGAAGCATATAATTTAGCTTGGCGCTGTCGTTCACTCTGATAGCGGATCAGACTTGCTTCCACATCAGCTAATGCATTAAGAATTGCTTTTTTGTACTCTGCTTCTGCTGAATCTCGTGCAGCTTCCTGCGCATTAACTGCGTTTATCAAGCGATTACCTTGAAAAATGGGTAATGAAATGTGTGGCCCTATCGACCAGTACTGACTGACTTTCTGAAAGTAAGTACCTGGAATAGTAGTATCAAACCCAAGGTCACCCACTAATTGAACACGCGGAAAAAGGTCAGCTTTAGCAACACCAATCCGTGCTGTTGCTGCTGCCAAGTTGCGTTCTGCTTGTTGCACATCGGGACGACGTAACAATACATTGGCTGGAATACCAATGTGAAGTTGATTCGTCTTGAATTGTGGTATTGGTTCCGATCTCGCTAATCGCACGATAAGTTGTTCAGGGAAATCACCTGTTAACACTGCTAAAGCAACAACGGTAGCACGTGCTTCTGCTTGAAGTGAAGGAATACTCGCTTTGGCTGATAGCAAATCACTTTGCACACGTGCCACATCAATAGCCGTTGCTTCACCCACAGCATAGCGTAATTTCACTAAGTGTAATGTCTTGGCGTAAAGTGCTATGGTGTCACGAGTAATTTTGATTCGTTCTTGATAAACACGATATAATGTATAATCTTTAGCAACTTCAGCTGCTGTTGCAATAACCACATTATTTTGATTCGCAATCATGCTTTCGAGATCTCTCTGAGCTGCTTCGACTTGACGACGCGTGTGACCAAAGAAATCCAATTCCCAAGTAGCATCAAAACCAGCTTTATAATTTGTGTAAAGCAAAGGTATAGAACCTTGAGGAAATGCTGATAGGATTTCACTATTGCCACTGAGACGATCGCGTGAGACTTTACCATCGAGATTTACACTAGGAAAAAAATCAGCTTTTGCAATATTTAATTGTGCGCGTGCAGCACGAATTTTCTTATAACCAGCTCGAATATCCAAATTACCATCGATTAACGCTTGGTCTATGAGTGACACTAAGATGCGATCACTACAAGCATGCCACCAAAAACCATGTGCAATGGGACGCTGGTTTTGTTTGATGGTGGTCGTGAACCTTTTTGGCAATGGATAATGTGGTGTCTTATAATCAGGGCCGACTGTACAGCTACTCAGTAACAGTATGAAACAGACAAACCAGCCAAGGCACGGTTGACAGATAAAAACACGTTTGTTTTGTTGCATATATTGCAGTTCCATTCTGAAATCTTAGTATTTTTTAAATACCCAATACGCCATGGTGTTTGTCATGGCAGCAATGACTATGAGTGGCCACAAATTTGGCCACACTAATCCAAAATCTAAATTTTTGAGATAAATTCCACGACTAATCACCATGAAGTGTCGTACTGGGTTAAACCAGGTGAATGATTGCAGAGGTTCTGGGATATTCTCAATAGGAGAGACATAACCTGATAACACGAAGAACACCATCATGAAACCAAAGACACCTAAAAAAGCTTGTTGTTGTGTACTACAGACACTAGAAATCATCAGTCCCACCCCTCCCAATGCCAATCCATAGAATATCAAGCAGAAATAGAGCAACAACAGAGAACCCTGAAAGGGTATGCCATAGAGAAAAATTCCTACTACTAAGATAATCGCCACCTGCAATGCCACAATCACGAGTGCAGGAACAAGTTTGCCAATCATCAAATATCCAGGAGTCAGTGGTGATACGAATAATTGATCGAGTGTACCTTGTTCACGTTCACGTGCAACAGACATAGCAGTAACAACTAAGGCACCAATCGTCGTAACGGTAGCTAATAAACTAGAGACAATAAACCACTTATAGTCAAGGTTGGGATTAAACCAATTACGCACGATAAATGTTGTTGTAGTAGGCGTTAGTTTTTCATCTGTTTGATACTGATTAACAATATCTTCAATATATGACGCAGTAATTTGGGTGGCATTAGATTTTCTGCCATCAAAAGCAAGTTGTAAATCAGCTGGAATACCTGCCTTAATATGCGCAGAAAAATTATTAGGAAAAGTAATAGCGACTAGCGCACGTTGATTATCAAGTGTCTCACGTAATTCATGAATATTGTGAAGCATGATAACATGCTGGAAAGCTTTTGCTGCTGCCAAACGTTGAATGAGTTCAATCGAGTTAGGTCCACTGTCTTGATTATAAATAGCAATAGTGCCATTTTTTACTTCCAAGGTAGCAGCAAAAGGAAAAAGAGCAACTTGTAAAATAATAGGCAAAATCAATAAACGCCGACTATCTGCATCACGTAATTGTGCTTGTAGTTCTTTCCAGATTAATGTCAATATACGTCGCAGCATCGTCACCTTAATCCAAATTACTGCGCGTTTTTCTATAGGTCAAACCAAGAAAAAGTACCGCGCACACTAGCAAAAATAAAGTATCTTTCACAAACAATTCCCAAACATTGCCTGTCAGAAACAATGTTTGTAGTGCAGAAACAAAATAGCGAGCAGGTACCACATAAGTAATGCCTCGTACAAATGGTGGCATACTATTAATCTCATAAACAAATCCTGACAGCATCACAGCAGGGAGAAATGCGATGTTTAAAGCAGCTTGTGCCGCATTAAATTGATTGCGAATCACAGTTGAGAGTAAAAGGCCAATACCTAAAGCACTACCCAAGAACAAAGTGGTTTCTAGAATCAATAATAGTGCTGAACCACGAAAAGGCATGCCAAGCAGAGTGATCCCTGTCAACCAACATACGATCATCGCCATCATACCCAGAACATAGTACGGAATTAATTTCGAGAAAAAAAATTCTGCGCGTGTCATAGGTGTTGATAATAATGCTTCCATCGTACCCTGCTCCCATTCTCTTGCAACAACCAAAGAAGTTAATAAAGCACCAATGACTGTCATAATTAATGCAATAGATCCCGGTACGATAAAATATCGGCTAATTGCTTCAGGGTTATACCAATACCGAATTTTTAAATTGATAGGCACAGAGTAGGGCAACCCATTTTCTAAACCACGCATGGTTTGCCATATATTAAAAGCGCCTATTGCATAGCCCGCAGCAAAATTAGCCGTATTGGTTTCAGAACCATCTGTAATGACGGCCACTGTGGCATCTCCATCAGGTCGGAGCAATTGCTGAGAAAAATTCGGGAGTATCATAAAAAGACCTCGAACTTGACCAGAGGTAAGTGCTCGCGTAGCTTGCGTGTAATCTGCCATCGGAATTGTTTTGATATAAGGAGAATCTTTAAGCGAAAGCGCGAGATGTTGAGCTTCAGGACTATGATCGTTTAATAGCACACCCAGTCGCAATTGAGCTGAATCGAGATTGACACCAAATCCAAAAATTAACAGCATAAGTAGCGGTAAAATAAAAGCAATCAAAATACTGCTAGGATCGCGAATAATTTGTAAAGATTCTTTTTTTGCTAGTGCATACCAGCGTCGCAAATAGGGTGCGTCAGGATACCAACGCTGTGGTATTAAGTTTGTTTGCCTTGCTGAATAGTTTTGATTGGAATCAGTCTTTGTTGAACTAGCTTTATTTTTGGCAGTAATGAGCGTAATAAATGTATCATCCATAGTTGGATCAGGTTGTGTGGGTGTGATCGCTAATTGCTTGACATCATCTGGTGTGCCAGTTGCAACCACATTAGCTTGATAGATGAGTGCAATCTGATCGCAATATTCAGCTTCATCCATAAAATGAGTCGTCACAACAACAGTCATACCCTTCTCTACTAGACCATTGATATGAGTCCAAAATTCACGACGTGTAAAGGGATCCACACCTGATGTCGGTTCATCCAAAAACAAAATGAGAGGCTGATGCATAATACTACAAGCCAGAGCCAGGCGTTGCTTGAAGCCAAGTGGAATGTCGCCTGTTCGCATGTTTAGGTACGGCGTGAGAGAAAAAGTAGTTATCATCTCCTGTATTTTTTCTTGCTGACGTCGGCCTGATAATCCATAAATACCAGAAAAAAACGCTAAATTCTGTATTACGCTAAGATCATTATAAAGTGAGAACTTCTGCGCCATATAACCGATTTTTTGTCGTGTTGTGCTAATGCTAGCGTGTAAATCAATACCAAATATGCGCGTCGTGCCGGTGGTAGGTTTTAATAAACCACAAAGCATTTTAAAAATTGTGGATTTACCTGCACCATTAGGTCCCAGTAAACCAAAAATTTCACCTGGTTTCACAGAAAAAGAAATTTGATTGGCTGCCGTGAAATCACCAAATTTTTTAGTCAATCCTTCTGCGACAATGGCCATATCAATATTGGTGGGTAACACTAGCGGTTTCATCACTTGACTCAGCACAGAGTCGCCACCAGGACCACCACCTAAGATATCAATGTAAGCATCCTCAAAACGCGGTTTTACAGGAACCAATTTTATCTGTGGACCTGCATTGAGCTTGGTAAAATCAGGAAATTGATTAGCTTTTCGGAGAAGTAGGCGCACGTTTTGGCCCTGAATCACACCATCGCTCACATTGACATTACGTAAAGCATGTTGCAGAACTTGTCGATGATTACCCATGATATCTTGAAGTTGCACTGTACGGTCTTGTAGTTTGTCAATTAGTGCAACAGGAGCACCTGTATATAACACTTCACCAGCATTTAATAGAATAACTTCATCACACAATTCTGCTTCATCAAGGTAAGCTGTGCTCCAAACCACGGTAATTCCATCTGCAACTAAAGCATGTACTATTTTCCATAATTCTCGACGTGAAATAGGATCAACACCAACGCTGGGTTCATCCAGTAATAAAATGCGTGGATGCCCCAGTAAGGTGCAAGCAAGTCCCAATTTCTGTTTCATACCACCGGAGAGATTACTTGCCATACGAGAAGTAAAAGACGTGAGCTCAGTAAATGCTAGTAACTTTGGAATGGTGTTGGCTTTTTCCGTCGGTGTAATACAGCGTAGTTCAGCATAAAGATTTAAATTTTCCATCACCGTAAGATCATCATACAAACCAAATTTTTGCGGCATATAACCTAGTAATTTGTGAATCTGCTGCCTACCCTGAATAGTGTCAAAACCTTCCACGGTAATGGTACCTTGGGTAGGAGTCAGTAACCCTGTTATCATACGCATCAGTGTCGTCTTACCTGCTCCATCGGGGCCAACTAAACCCGTAATAGAACCGCGCCGAATGCTAACTGTTAAATGTTTGAGAGCAGGATTGATCGATTTGCCACTTACAAATTCCTTAGTTAATTCGGTAATAGTAATGGCGATAGGGGTTTCTGCTGTTGTGTTTGCACTTTCCGTCGCATGGTGAAAAGACATGATCGCACCTAG
Organism: Gammaproteobacteria bacterium; assembly: GCA_019634835.1. Lineage (GTDB taxonomy): Bacteria > Pseudomonadota > Gammaproteobacteria > DSM-16500 > DSM-16500 > Aquicella. The sequence goes on along the minus strand of JAHCAO010000003.1, from coordinate 9,523 downwards.
CTTGAAGCCAGTTTGATTGTAACAGGCATTCCTTGACGCAATTCATGTTGTGGATCTTGCATCACGACCCTTAAACGATAGACAAGTAACGTGCGTAAATCCGGCGACTCCACAGTTTTTGGCGTAAACTCAGCTGTAGATGAGACAAAGCCAATCACACCTCTATAAGTTTTATTCGGTAGTGAATCGCTATACACAGTAACCACTGTTCCAGGTTTAGCTTTGCTGAGATTAGTTTCATCCACATAAGCACGCACCCAAACAGGATCTATTAGTGATACGGTTATCACAGTTGCATTTGCTGCCAACATGGTTCCTGGCTCTACAGCACGAATCATCACTGTACCAGTAGAAGGTGAATAAAGATAAGTATCACTCACATTGAGGGTTGCTGTTGCCAAATCTGCTTTAGCTCTTGCGAGCTCCGCTTTGGTCGCATTCAACGTACTCAAGGCATTCTCATAGCGATCTACCGATGAAGCACCAGTACCATAGAGTTTATGTTCACGATCATAAACAGTTTGTGCATAGTCAAAATTCGCTTCTTGCACACTCACATTGGCAAAAGCTGCTTGTTGCGCGCGCAAATAAGGTTCAGGATCAAGGTGACCGATCAACATGCCTGGCTTAAGTTTATCACCTTCCTCAACATTGAGGCTTAACAATCGTCCCGACACGCGAAAACCAAGATTAACATCACGAATGTCGACGTTGCCATATAGCACAAAGGTCTGCATGCGCGGAAAAAACATCAAGAAACATATTACAACAATCGAGAAACCAACGATTATTGCTATAGGTTTGATAAATTTACGCCATCGTTTTTTCACTAAACACCTATCAAATGCAAAAACATCCTTAATTTAATGCAATCTTTTAGTGAAATAAGTAATACAGTCACTATGTTTTATGATCTTCTCTTATCACTTTAGCCTAGTCAAGCACTGTATTTATTAATTCAAGACTAGAGCGTACCTTTAGTAACAATTTGCGAAATGACATTTAATGACGGTTTATTTTTAATAATATTGTAATGATTGGCAGGTGCTATAACCATTTTCAAAGACCGGCAATGCTCCGCCCAATGATTCGACGAATGATCTGACGCAGTCACAAAAATCACGTTACCATTATAATACTTAGGCGAGTAATGTTCTGCCATATAAAAATTATCTCTGAAGACATGGTAAAAACGCATCAACTGTTTATCATCTATATCAGGCGAAACGAGTCCAATTTTCTTCCCTATATCAATCCACTCTTCTATGGGAAAACTCAATGGATCAAGACTAAATAAATCATGTTTTATTTTTTCGATATCTGTTTTTATACGATCAGATGACAATCCGATCTTCTTCAATCCAAGAAGCTGCAATAATAAAGATGGGTGGTTTTGCAACGGTTTCAAATATTTTAATAAATAAGAAATTAAATTCATCCGCCATGAAGAGGTATGTAAATCTGAATTATTTAATACCATTTCTAATAATAATGATAATAGTACATCATTATTTATTTTTGTTGTCAGTGCAGAATCATAAGTATCAAGTATGATTAACTTATCAACCGAATCTCCGTTTAAAGTTGCTTGATTTGCCATTTCAAAAGCAATTAATCCTCCAGTTGACCAACCTAAGAAAGCATATGGCCCATTCGGTTGTATCTCTTTTACTTTTTTAAGATAGAAGTGCGACAAAGATTCTATGTCTGAATAAGGTACGGCGCCATCATCCATTTCTGGTGATTGTATACCATACACGGCACAATCTTCTTTTAATGTATCTGCTAATGCACGATAACACATGACGTGACCACCAACCGGATGAATGCAAAATAGAGGATGACCTTGAGTGTTTTGATTAAGTGGAATAATGACATTATCGTTAGCTATTTGTATTTTTTTATTACCACTTTGAATATAATCCGCCTGTTCTTTGATAGTTTGATATTTAAAAAATAAATCTAAACTTAGATCACATGCAAATTGCTTATTAATTGCAGCTAGTAATCGTACAGCAGACAATGAATGTCCTCCTACATCAAAAAAGCTTACATCTAAACTAATATTATTGATTTTTAAAATGTCACACCAAATCGCTAATAGTTTTTTTTCTATTTCTGAGAATGGTTGATCTTTTATACTGACTCCATACTCTCTTGGTTTTGGTAATTTTTTATAATCCACTTTTCCATTAGTCGTTAAAGGGATTGCTTCTAATTCAGTAAACACTGAAGGTACCATATAGTGAGGTAGTTTTCCTTTAACATGCTCTCTTAATTTGTTGACAGTAATCATGGTACCAAAGCGTAGAGTAAAATAAGCCGCTAAATATTTTTCACCATTTCTTTCACTGGTAATAACAACCGCATTTTGCACAGCAGGATGTTGTTTTAAGCAAATTTCAATTTCACCCAACTCTATTCTAAATCCACGAATTTTTACTTGCTCATCCATGCGAGCTATATATTCAAGATTTCCATCAGCCAACCAACGAACACAATCACCTGTTTTATATAATCGACCTTCGCCAAATGGACTTTGAATAAACACTTTCTGAGTCAAATCTTCGTTATGTAAATAACCTCGCGCTAATCCTACTCCGCCTATATACAATTCTCCAGACACACCAATGGGAACAAGTTCTAACATTGGATCTAAAACATAAGCACAAGTATTAATAATAGGTTTACCAATTGATGAAATAATTTGGTCTATATCCCGATTGCCAGAATCAATCTCAGCAGCCATGCATTCAATTGTTGCCTCAGTGGGACCATATGAATTGATAATTTTAAATGGGAAATGACCCATCGGGTAGCGAGTCATTTTTTCTCCACCCATTTTCAAGATTCTCAATGGAATCTCTTTAGGCCAAGTAATTTGTAATAACGTGTCCGTCAACACTGTTGGTAAATCTGCTATTGTAATTTGATGGTCTATCAACCACTGTTTCAATTCTTCTGGCGAATAGCGAACTTTCTCATCAATCATAGAGACACAAGCGCCCACTGACAAAAATGGCCAGACTTCACAGCCAAAAGTATCGAATGCTGGAGAAGCAAATTGCGATGCATGATCTTTCTCTGTGATTTGTAATTCTGTTTTATACCACTCAACTAAATTACATAATCCTTGATGTTCTAATAACGTTCCTTTTGGTTTTCCTGTTGATCCTGAAGTATAAATCACATAAGCCAATTGATTGGGCGATAACTCTATCTTTAGAGGAATAGATATTTCTTTGTTTATTACTTTCCAATATTGATCTAAACAAATTATTTTTATATTCTCATTTATTTGGAAAATTTCTTTTAATGATTGATGCGTCAACAATATCGGTGTATGTGTATCTTGCAAAATATACATCAAGCGATCTTTTGGATAAGCCGAATCTAAGGGAACATACGCACCACCCGCTTTTAATATCCCAAGCATACCAACAATTAAATCTAGTGATCGCTCCATGCAAATAGCAACCAACGTTCCAGGTTTAACTCCTTGCTTGATGAGGTAATGAGCTAATCGATTCGCTTTCTCATTAAGTTCACGATAAGTTAACTGATTCGTACCGTATCTCAACGCAATGTTATTGGGTGTTCTTTCGGCTTGTTGTTCGAATAATTGATGTAAGCACGCACCTTGTGGAAAATCTCGCTGCGTTTTGTTCCAATCCGTCAACAGTGTCTGTTTTTCTTGTTGGCTTAAGAATGAATAGTTTTCTAGCTTCTTTTGTGGATCTTCTACTATTTCCTGAGCTAACTGTTGATAATAACCCACAAAACGCTCCATTCGATCTTGATTAAACAACAATGGATTATAAGAAAGTATCAGCATCAGTCCATTTTTTTCTTCATAAATATCCATGGCGATATCAAAACCACCTTCTTGTGTAATTTCTGGAATGAGTTCAATCGTCTCATTCAATAACGCCTCCATCATTTGTTGCGTAATAAAATTTTGAAAGACAAAAGTTGTTTGAAATATGGGCGAATAAGCAGGATCTTGAATGAGCTTACTATCTGCTACCATCTTGGAAAAAGGATAAACAGCATGCTCTAATCCTTCAGCCACCACTTGCCGCACGGTCAACAGATAATCATTGAACGATTGACTTAGGTTCAATTGAGTGCGTAAAGGTACCATGTTGATAAAATATCCTACTGTTTCTTCAAACCGTTTTTCCGGCCTGCCAATAAACGGTGTACCTATAACGAGATCTGTCTGATGAGTGTAACGAGCTAACAAAACATTATAAATGCTCAGCAGCAGCATGAATAAACTGACTCCTTTCTCATTGGCAAATGTTTGTAAAGCATGTGTCAATTCAGCTGATAGACGTGTGGTGAGTGTCTTGTTAGCATAAGTCAGCTGATCAGATCTAGGCTTATCCGTTGGCATATCCAAAATCGGTAATTCCCCAGCTAACTGCTTTTGCCAATAATCAGCATGTTTTACAACATTTTCACCAGTAAGCATCTCTATTTCCCATGCAACAAAGTTAGCATAAGAAGCAACATCAGTATTCATTTTTGGAATTTGATGTTTTTCATAAGCACGATAGGCTTGTAATAAATCACGCATCAGTATTAATGTGGACATGCCATCGAAAACAATATGATGTACAACGATTAATAAAATATTTTCTTGCTGTTTTGATGATGTCCATAGATCAAATCGAATCAAGACATCTTGTTGTAAATTGAATGGCTGCTTAGCATGTTTTTCTAAACACGCTATGAGCTCATTGTCATTGACTTCGTCAAGATGATGTATCACTAAATTGATAGGTCGATCATGCTGAATAGTTTGATGTAAAATTCCTTGCTCATCTTCACTAAATTGTGCTTGTAACACCGAATGCTGAGAAACCAGCCAGAGCATCGCTTGTTGTAATGCATTCACATCCAAATGCTCATGAAAACGCAACGCTAACGGTACATTATAAGCACTCATGGAAGGCGTTATTTTCTGCAATAGCCATAAGCCTTTTTGACCTTCTGATAATGAGAATATTTGTGATTGTTGCGTAGTAGATTCAGTATTTTCTTTTGCTATAGCAACTGATATAGATTCAGTCACTTCTGGAACCTGAAAGATACGTTCTTTTTTTACAGCAATAAGCCGTTCGAATGCAGCAGCATGATATTGCGCTAAATAAGTAGCCAAATCAGAAATACATGTGTACTCAAAAAAGAGAATAGGTTTAAAATCAGGATCAATGAATGTTTGAATTTTCTGTGTGACTCTCATCAATCCAATTGAATTTAACCCTAATTCAAGATAATTTTTGTCTAATGGAATTTCTTCCAAAGATTTTTGTAATTCATCTGCTATTAATTGTTGAAGAAATAAATTAGCTTTTTTTTGTACATTTATATCATGATGGGACGACTCAACTGGATCATTACTCAGCGTAAACTCCCAAGCTTCGTGACGAACTTCTCGAACATCATTTGATTTAATTTTATTAGCAACAGAGGTGACCTTACTGCTTGAAACTGTCTCTACCCAATACTGTTCTCTTGCGAATGGATAGGTAGGTGCGCTGGTTTTCCTGGGTTTTTGTTCAGGTGTCAAATCCTTGTAAAGCATTTGCCAATCAACATTATAACCCTTCGCCCATAAATTAAGGAGCTTCGAATACTTATGTTGTTCAATCCATGACTCTATGGTTTTAGCCATATCATCAGCATCAAATAAAGCCAGTGTATCTTGATTTTCCTTTACTTGACCTGTGTAAAGACCCTCAATAAATTTTTTGTTCTGTATATCAAGATATGCACGAAGCTTCTCTATTAACTCATCAAATGAATGCACAAGGATGCCTAAGCGATGCGCCATCGCTTCTCTACCTATTTGTAATGTGTAAGCTAAATCTTCAAGACGTACCTTGGTAACAGAATTCTCAACAAAAGCGAGTAATTCACTTACATAGTCCTGTAGACGTTTTTCATTCTTTGCTGACAGTATAATCATCATAGGATTAATAATATGATCAACCGCCTGTCTCTCATTAATAGGAACATATTCTTCTAACACAACATGGGCATTCGTACCACTAAAGCCAAATGAACTTATTGCAGCTCGCCTTGGCTGATTATTAAGAGATTCCCAAGGATGTAATACTGTATTTATGTAAAAAGGTGAATCATCAAGATTAATCTGTTCATTCAGCTTTTCAAAATTGATAGTGGGTGGAAGTTCTTTATGTTGCATCGAAAGTAATATTTTCATAACACCAGCCATACCCGATGCTGTTAGCGTATGACCAATATTACTTTTAACAGAACCAAGTGCACAGAAATTCTTTTTTTTGGTAAACGTTTTAAAACATTTTTGTAAAGCTTCTACTTCTATAGAATCACCAAATTTGGTAGCTGTTCCATGCACTTCAAGAAAACTAATATCCTCCGGGTTAATCTTAAATTTTTCATAAATATTTTTTTCTAGCATGGCCTGTGAAAGTACACTTGGAGCTGTAATACCATTTGTCTTTCCATCTTGATTAACACCCCAACCACAAATCAACCCATGAATTTTATCCCCATCTTGAATAGCTTCTTCAAGTCGTTTTAAAACTAATACACCGACGCCTTCCCCAAGGACAAAACCATCTGCACGCTGATCGAAGGTAAAACATTTCCCTTCTGGCGATAACATGTTCGTCTTCGATGTCATCACATGCATGGTTGGCCCTGGAAGTACGCAAACTCCACCCGCTAAGGCAAGATCAGAATCACCTAAAACTAAGCTATTACAAGCCTCAGCTAACGCTACCAGCGATGAAGAACATGCGGTATCAATCGATAAACAAGGTCCTTGTAAATTTAATAAATAAGAAATTCGGGCCGCTAATATTGAGAGTGCTCCACCAATAAATAGTTGGGCATTGATTTCATGCATATTCATACTTTGAACATAATCGTTTGTTGCGCAGCCTACAAAAACGCCGCAATTTTTACCTGAAAGCGAAGAAGCACTATAACCTGCATCCTCAATCGCATGCCAAGCAGTTTGTAAAAATAGACGCTGTTGTGGATCCATCAATTGTGCTTCTTTAGATGAGATCTCAAAGAAAAATGGGTCAAACTCATCTGCTTTTTCCAGGACCCCCATATATTTACAATAAGTCTTTCCAGGAGTTTCATGATTTAAATCATAAAATTCATCAATCGGCCATCTAGAAGCAGGAACTTCTTCAATACAGTCTCGCCCAGCCTTTAAATTCAACCAAAATTCATCTAAGCTTTCTGCTTTAGGAAATTGTCCAGACACTCCTATAATTGCTATTGCCTGTGTTTTTTTAACTAATGACTTTTCAGGTACAATTTTTACATTACTTAAAGCAGAATATCTGGCTTGTGATTCATCTTCTAAAAATTCAATTGATTTTTCTTCTCTTTTCTTATCCACTTTAGTTGTAGGCAAAGTTAATATTTTTTGTTGCCTTTTAAATAAACCCTTCTCTTTTCCTTCTTTTAAAATATAGGCTGATAATTGAGAAATTGTCGGATAGTTGTATGCCACTGTTGCTGCAATGGAAAGTGGATAACGATCATTTATTTTTCTTATCCATGAAACACCCATAATGGAATCTAAGCCAAAATCCACAAATGGAATATCATCCTGGATTTGATCAGCATTAACTAATAATTCTTCAGCTAACAAGCTCTTCAAAGAAGTAGTGATATCAAGTAAAAGCGCCCTATCGTCAGTGCAATTGGCATAAGATTTAACATCAACATTGCTTTTTTCTTTAGTATTAATGGAATGAATACTTTCAGTAAAATATTGCTCTATTCGCTTAGCAACTTCTTCTTGACCAAAAAAACTCTGTTCATGCATAACTATCTCTTGCTGGATAGTTTCTGCTAGATTTTTCTTTATTTCAGATACATTTTCTTGCTTAAGTTCAATGAGCTTCTCTCGTGAATGTTTTATTAAATAAGTGGCATAATTCAATGCGTCAGTTAACACATTTTCAGGTTGCCTATTAATTAAATGAATACACCTTTTTCCAAGCTCTTCACCACGGTATTCAACACCTGTAAACAATACTTCATTTCCTAAATCTCTTCCTAATCTGCCAGGTAGGATAAGAGTTGAAACAAATCCAGGTGTAAATCCATATTGCATAAAGCGCGTTGCATATATTCCTTTAGCATTAAAAATTGACAGGTCACACAACATACCCAATATCCATCCACCACCGATACCATGACCTTGCATAGCAGCAATCACAGGAAGATCACAGCGGATGGGAAGTTCTGAAAGTGGTAAATCTGTAAATGTTGCTTTACCTGCTAAAATAGCCAGTAATCCTTCTTTTGTTCCACCACAAGCAAAATAATCGTCATAGCCTGTTAATATGATAATTTTATAAGTTTTGCTTTGTTTCACATGCTCAAACGCTTTCACCAAGCCATTCGCTAATTTCTCTGTGAAGGTATTTTTATTCTCTCTGTCACAAAGTGTAATGACCGCTATCTCATCTTGATAAACATCAATGTGCACAACCTCTGAATCCAGAGATACTCTTTTGGGCTCGCCCAACCTATCTGCTATTTTCTGCTCATCAAAGGATAGCTTTGCTTCTTCATACAACTTCCTCCACTTATCTTCAGATCGAGTGAAGGGTATATCACTTTCGTCACAAGGGGTAAAACCATTTTCACATGTCTTTGCTATCTCAAAAAGATCGCGAACCAAATGTTTTTTCAAAAGCGTAAGTGATTTAAGAGGTGCGTGTGCTATCTGACGAGCTAATTTAATCGCTTCATCTTTAATCTGATCTTTAGACACAACCAGCATCGTTAAACCAGCTTGCCGTAACTCTTTTCCGCTATAATGTTTATGTGAAATAATAAGATCTTTTGTAAAATTTGAACCAAAACGTGTTAATAACAATAACAATTCTTCTTGACTCAGTTTCTTGTCAGATAGTGTTGAGTAATCATACGAATAATAATTTTCTTCGCTACAAATCATGAGATCACAGAGAGAAGCTAACATCCATCCCACACCTTCTGCTCTTCCTTTTAAAACCGCTATCACCGGAAGCTCACATTGAAGCGGTAAAGTAAGGGTTTTATTTTTAAACCACTCTTCTACTTGAGAAAGATCTTTTGATATAAAAACCTTATCGTCTCCCTCAATTAATACCACCTTAGCTTCTTTTTGCATTTCTAATGTTGAAAATGCTAATTTAAGCTCATCTGCCAATATTTGAATATTTGCATTTTTATTGCTTATTTTTATACAGAATACGCCTTGACCATAATCATACAGCTTAACCCATTGCGATATTTCTTTCGTTATTTCTTTCGTTTCTAATACATTAATGTTATTTGTCTTATCAAGCTTTATGTTGGGTAATTGAATTATAGTGATAGTTTTAGAAGATATTTCATCTTGACTAACAAGCTTCTTAGATAATTCAATACTGGGTTTGTAAGTAGAAGATATGATTTTACTCTTGATCTCTACCCAATATCGTTCCTTTGCAAAGGGATAGGTCGGTGT
>JAHCAO010000029.1 GCA_019634835.1 Gammaproteobacteria bacterium | reverse complement strand
TCCAGCCGCCACTTTAAGATGAATTTTCATCAGGGTAAACGCATCTAAATTTATACTAAATCATTAAGTTAAAAGATTAATTGAGGTATATTAGCGTGCTTTTGAAGGATAAAAGCCAACAACAAATAATATCAAACATTTTATTAATTACGTAAATAGAATGAGGGCAATTCAGCAAACAATCAACATCGACCTTAGGTTCATCGCCCCTGCAAGAATAGAACAATTAAGAGATGAAGCGATGGCGCTTGATATGGCTGATATGAAAAAATTGAGGCCAATAAAACGTTATGCACTTGCTACTATTCTTATTTACATGAAAACAGCAGCTGCTATTGATGACTTAGTACAAATATTCATTACTTGGATTAGGAAAATTGAAGGATAAGCGAAATGCAAGCTGGAAGAATATCGTGTTAATGGGCGATCTTAGCTGCAGCGATGCATATGCAGAAGGTGCTTTTACCTACGATGACCCGAACAAACAATTTATTACCTGGGAGCAATTTGAAGAAGAAGTAGATGGTTATGTGAACTAACGAAAGTATCAAAAGAACCAGCAAAATTTGCTGGCTCATTGCAAGCCAAACTACGATCAACAACACAAAAGGTTGATGACAATTATCACAGTAATCCTCATCTTATTATCGAGCAAGGATTGCCGATTTTGAAAAAACTGCCAATGAAAAAAGAACATCCGGAGCTTGAAAAAATCCGAAAATTGATTATGGATAAAATGCCCATAATCAATATTGTGGATGTGATTGTTGATGTGGAGAAATGGCTAAGCCTGAGTGTACATTTTAAGCCATTATCCGGTTATGAAACTAAAATTCGTGAATACCCATCGTGCTTTATTGCAACTTCGTTATCTTATGGCTGCAATTTTGGCCCTACACAAACAGAACGCTCGCTATTAAAATTTTCGCGTAAACAAATAGCATGGCTCTTCAACCATCTATAAGCAAAATTTATTAGCAGATCATCACATCCGTTATGGTAGATATGGAGGGGTGGGTTATTATCATGTCTCTGATCGGTACATCGCCTTGTTTTGTAATTTCATTTCCTGCGGTGTACATAAAAGTGTTTATTTGTTGGATGGCATTGTTGAAAATGACTCTGACATGCAGCCTAAAAAAGTCCATGGCGATTCATGGGCGCAAAGTGAAGTGTTATTTGGGCTTGCTCCGCTGCTAAGCATATCAGTCATGCCGCGTATCAAACACTTCAAACATCTCAATTACTACAATGTGTAATTCACACCTAATCGAACGGCGATTTCACAGTTAATCGAACACAGATTTCAATCATGCCCGAACAGATATTTCACTCTTAATCGAACACTGAATTTCACTGCAATCGAACAAGAATTTCACTCTAGTCGAACAGTGATTTCAGTGTGCTCGAACATTGCACAAATCAAATCGTTCAATTTTAAAACTAAAATACCCCTCTCATCATGTGTGAGGGGTTTAACTGTGAGTAAAATATCGATGAGAAAAATCAGTGAAATTTTAAGGCAACGCTATGATTTAAAATTAACTTATCGTGAGATAGCTAGAAGTCAGAATATCAGCACCAGCATGGTTTCAGAGTACATATGGCGTGCCAAAGCGGCAAGATTTGATAGTAAGCTTCCAGAAGGAATCACAGAGGAAGAGTTATATCAGAAACTATTTTTACCTGTTACACAAACTGCTACAAGGCCATTGCCAGATTGGCAAATGATTCACCAGGAGTTGCGACGCAAAGGAATGACGTTGCGTTTACTATGGCGTGAATACCGCGATCAATATCCTGATGGAGTTGGGTATACACAATTTTGCATTTTATATCGACGCCATGTAAAAACCATATCACTCGTGATGCATCAAAATCACAAAGCAGGAGAAAAAACATTTGTTGATTATGCGGGGATGACAGTGCCATGGATTGATCCGTCAATAGGAGAAATTCATGAAGCACAAATCTTTGTTGGCTGTTTAAGCGCATCACAACTTATGTTTGTTGAAGCGACAGCAATGCAACAGCTGCCTGACTGGATTAAATCACACATTAGAATGTTTGAATATTTTGGCGGTGTGATTGAAATGGTTGTACCGGTGCGATATGAAGTCATTTACGAGACTGTTTAACTTATTACAAGGAGGATTAAAGATTAAACCTGTTGTTCTGTCAACAGTAGCCTACCAACACATGCATCGAGGTGACTTGCTGTATGAAGCTGTTGGAACAATGAACCCTACACCTAATTTATTAATTAGGAGAAGTCTGAACTGTGAAGGGAAGACGAAGCGACTAGCATCAAGTGGCTGGGGGCTAGGCTCGGACGGCATGGTTAACAAATGTGAACTGCTAATAATTACCGTTACTATTGAAAAGCCAAAGATGCTGTCAGGCTTTACTAAAAAGTAAGTGACTAGGATATGACGCTCGCGGCACTCGTCATACACAGATGCTACGTCACCGGTGAACTTGCAGAACCTAACCCGTCCTGTCTTGTAAATGAAACATAGTAAGTCTGTATTTTTCCCAGGATGGGAAGGCAAATCGCAAGAAATGCTAAAAGAATGCAGATAGAGGAGAGTGGAGAAAGCGAATGCTACTTTGTAATGAAGTATTATTGGCAATCATTGAGAAACTTAGTCATATAAGCTTGTGTCATCACGATTTATTATGCTTAAGTTGATGTAAAGTGATTGCATTACCTTCTGAATCAACAATAACAGCCATGCGACAAACAGGTGATGCGAAAATATCTAACTTAAATTTTACATCATTTTCTTTTAATTGCTTTGTTAGCGTATCTAAATCTTCAACTTCAAATGCGATACTTCCACCTGAATTTGCACTTGGCTGAACACCTTCAGCTAATGTTGTAATAGCAAAACATCCGCCTCCTGGTAAATCATACTCAATCCACGAGCCATTATCTGAAACTTTGGTAGGTATAAGACCGAAATTTTTTTCATAAAAATTTTTAGCGCGATTAATATCAAGAACCGGATACATGGTAAAAGCAACTTTTTGTAGCATTTCTATCACTCCTATATAATTAATTCATATTTTTTATCTACATAATTGATTAAGCTCATCTTCTGGTAAAGAATCATAGAGATTTTCTACAATATCAGGATTTTTTAACCATTTTGATAAGCGTATTTGATTTAAAAATGTATAAGCTCTGTCTCTAACAATGTTAGGATTAATTTGGTAAACATCATCACTTAAAGCCTCAGGAAACGAAATGAATTTAATACCTTGTTTTTCATAATTAGTTAAAAGGTCATCCAGCATTTCAACTGTAAAAGAATTTATATGAATTAACAATACATTTCCATTGATTTTTCTTCGTTTTCTCTTAAGCATCTAACATTAAGGATCATTCCACTCATATTCAAATAAGTCAACGGTAACAGGTGATATTTTATAGCCATTCTTAAAAAGAAATTGTCGAATAGTAGCACGATTCTCTTTCGTATTGGCTTCAGAAAGAAATAGGTAACGAAAATAATAATAATCTTTATGCTGCGTAAGCTGGGATAATATGAGCTCATTTTTTTGAATATCTGAACGTGTATAATGAGCTGGTAAATCGCCATTTGCAGACAGATCATCAACAGTAATGGCTACTTCCATTGCAAAAGCAACATTCACTTTCATGAAAATAAAAATGTATCACTAATCCTTGGCAGATATTTTTCTTAAATCTCTTCAAACAAATACTATTTATCTTTTGTATACTATTTTAGAACATGTAGCATCTGAAACCATTGACGCAATCAGTTTAAATCATCTTTATTCATTTTTTAAAAATAATATTATGATTTTTCATGTTTTACTCGATATAAAACATGCCATGATAAAGGATGGTCTAATGGTAATTTTGGATGACGGAAATCACCTGATGTATCTCGTTTCATACCAAGTTTTTCCATCACACGAATAGAGCGAGTGTTAGCTGGAACAGTAAATGAAACAACTTCTCTTAATCTCAATTCATCAAAGGCATATTTCAATACAGCTTGCGCACCTTCAGTGGCATAACCATAACCCCAATATTCAGATGCTAACCGCCATCCGATTTCAACGCATGGTGTAAAGTGCGCTTCAAATGCAGGGATATTAAGTCCAATGTAACCAATAAACCTTGTTCCAGCACGATGTAAGCCGTGATCACCAGTGATAAGCGTAGCCGCCCAAAGACCAAACCCATATTCTTTAAAATGTTCCTTAATCCTATTGATCCACCCTGTGCTTTCTTCAAAAGTAAGGGCACTTGGCAAAAATTCTAAGATCTTTTGGTCTTGGTTAAGACGAGCAAATGGTTCTAAATCTTTATCTTCCCATTCTCTTAAAATAAGTCGTTTTGTGTTTATCACATTCATTTTTAATCTTCTTCAATTCAACGGGTTAATCGAACGTTTACATTCTAAGTGTCTTTACGCCAATTGTTTTCATGGTTTGTAAGAAGAAAACGAAACCAAAAGAATCGCGGTTGATTGTAACATGAATGCTATTGGTGGTTTCTTCTTTTCCTATTTGAACAAGTTTTTCTTGAAGCTAATCATAGGTAATACTATGATGGCTTAGTTCATATTTTAAAATACTAGTTGCTTTTTTTCCATTCTTTCTCCAATTTACCCCCTGTTTTATTTCAAATATGGCATAAAAACCGTATCCCGTGATGATAAGTTGCGTAATGAAGTCTTAGCTGACTCAGAAACACATGCTATATATGGAGTAACTAAATTGCAAATTAACCTTGCAATGAAATTAAAAAAAACAAGAATAAAATAAAACATGACACAAGACGATGTCGCTGAAATTATGCGCACTAAAAAAACCAGTCATTTTACGGTTAGAAGCTTCCGGTGACAATGTGAGAAATTTTCTGCCTTTATTAACACTCATTCTCCATGACGCTTAATTTCAACCAAGTGATTATGTTGGAAATTCGGTAGCATGCAATTTAATAGTAGACAAAAAACATTGAGGAATGTTAGCTACTTTTGATTTTTTATAATCGTAGAATGTCATTGTGGTTAACGCTCTTGCAATTTCTTTCTTATCTTCTTCGATCATAATTTGATAAATTAGTTCCAAGCTTGTTCTTGTTATGTCACTAATCTCAATATTTATAACTAATTTATCTAAATAAAATGATTCATTGATATAATTCACGACAAGATTGGTTATTAATATTCCTACACCATCAATACTTAATTCATTATCGTATCCGAATTTTCTTAAAAACCTCATTCTAGCTTCATGAATCAATGAGACAAGCGAATCATGTCCTAAATGGTTGCCATAGTTAACATCGCTAATTCTAACTTCAAGAACTGTACTATATATTGTTTTTCTTACAGCTGAAATTTTAAAATTTTGCATTATTTTTTCTCTTCAAATTTATCGTCAACAAAATAAAGAAAGTTTTTATGGAATTTAAACCTTACCATTTTGTAGCATAGATATAGTATATGATCATATTTTCTGTCAGAAAATCTTGGCTATTCGCCTTTACTACATTACTTTCTCATTCCTTCCAATCTAAACATCAATTTTCTTTGGAATAAATTGTAGCCAAACATTTTCAGTAAAATATGTTTTACGCTCGCAAGTGTATCGCATCTACAAGTGCAAGTACTATTTGCATGCTTATTCAAAATTCATGCCTAACATTCTTCAGATGTTATATAATCATCAAAACTCAAATAATCCCCAAGAATATAGGAAAAATGATCATCAATAAATTTTATAAAGTTACTCATCACAAATGGTGATGTAAACCCAGATTTCTTGTAAAAACGAAACACTTCCAAATTCGGTATTAAATACTGCTCAAATTTTTCCTTAACATTTTCCTGAATCGATTCAGCTTGCTGTCGAACAAATTCAGCGTATATTTTCATTTTATATGACATGTACTTATTAGTTAGATGTGCGATTTCACTAGCATGTTTCGCTTCTCGCAGATAAGGAGTTTCAGTTGCCTTATTTTGTATCTTTGCCAATTTTTTTTGACTCAATTTGTAATCTTGCTTAAGTGCAGAAAGTAAATAAGCACCTGGATGATCAACATTCTTCTTAGATTTAACTAAATTAATTTTTTCTAACACATAATCATGAGAATATACAGTTATAACGTCATTAACTTGCTTCTTGGATAAACCAAATTCAGACGCCATTGCTTCAATAAGGACAGATAATTGTTTTTGTTCTGAAACGTCGTTATTAAGACGAGATATTTTTTTGAATGATGGCCTGTAATTTTCATTCTCATCAATTATAAATTGAATCGCAGTAATGCTACGTTCTACTCGTTTAAACTGTGGCTCGATATATATATCTGATTTTTGATTAATCTCATTAACAGCAATACTAATCACTTTCCTATTAAAGTCTTTGAATGATGAATACTTACCTTCAGGAACCCCCATGAGCGAACGGAATAAATCAAGCGGAAACCATGAGGTCTGTTTAATATTTTTAAATCGGATGCAATTTTCATATAAGACTAAACTATAGGTTGAAGCGAACTTTGCCTGTACAAAAAGATTAATGCGTCCGTATATGTCTAATGAAGATAATACTGATTTCATCTGTGGGCTGTACGAATACCGAATAATACCATTCTTAATGGAAACCCCAGCGAGAAGTGCGCTAGCATTCCATGTGATGGCATCCTCTGGATAATCTTCCTCATTTAAAAACTTGCTATCTTCAAGCAAATTCCATTCCATGATGGTAGAAATCAGAGTTTTGACTGCTTCTTTGATTTGTTTACTATCATTACTGTTGTAGCCAATCAAACTGCAAAGCTTTCGTATGGGTATTTCGAAAATATCTTGATCATTAATTTTATCAAGTGCATTAAATAGCAAAATATTACAAATTTTACGCTGTATCAGCGTGAGCTTATTTTCGCAGTGTATAAGACCAACATGCTTTTTTAACACCATGTTAGCATTAGATTCCTTTACCATTTCCTTCGACTTTCTTCTTTTTGCATCCATTAATTAGTCTTCCCGTAAACGTACACTTTTAATCCCGAAACTTTACACCTTACATCCTGTAAACGTACACTTCTAATCCTGTAAAAGGTCACTTTTGATCCCGTAAGCGTACACCTGAATCTTTTAATTCTAATATTATTCAATTAGTTAATAGAAATAAACTAATTAAACATGATTAAATAAATAAAACACACACCGTGTTTTATTTTTACCTTATAAAGATATTGCCACCTTCAATAAGACTAAGTATACTGTAGGCGATATAAAGGAGGAATGCAATATGAAAATTATTGCTATAGTTAATAATAAAGGCGGAGTAGGAAAGACAACAACTAGCAGAATTTTGGCTGAGTATTTTTCCATAGTGAAAAATGAACGGGTGTTAGCAATTGATATGGATCCCCAAGCAAATTTTAGTAATCGCTATCTCAAAATGGAAATTGATCCCTATCAGCAAGAAGGCAGAATACCCCCTATTCACACAAACTATAATCCAGAATCTCCCGAAGATAGCGACTGGGATGGTAGAAGTAGCATCGCTGGTATATTTTTTGGTGAAATGGTTTTCCCCTATTCTACTTATATCAACACTCTTGAGGTTGCACCTTCTCACAGTTCAAAACTTTTACTCGCAGAAGCGGTAACTCGGGAAGAAGTAGTTCAAAAAGTTTATGACCAGCTATCGAAATTCTTAGAATTAGATGATGTAAAAAATAGTTACGATAAAATCATCATTGATACACCGCCGTCAAAAGGACCTGTGACAATCAGTGTTGTTAGAGCTGCAACCGATTTATTAATTCCATCTATTATGGAACCACAGCCTATTGAGGGTATTTATGGAATGATTCATCTCTGGAAATCAGAAACGCTACGTCGCCCAGAAAATCGGCCTCTTAATTTAATTGGCGTATTACCTAATTCATTTGATCGTCGTGGCATCATACATAAAGACCATTACGATAGTTTGAAGCAAGAAATGCCAGATTACGTGCTCGACTCTAGAATTGGACGTCGCCTTATTTATGCGGAAGCAGACGCAGATGGTGCTGTTCCACCTTCTATTTTTATGTATCCAGAAAAAAACCCTGCAAGACAGGAAGTTGTTAGTGCATGTCAGGAAATTGAAGAAAGGATGAATGCTTATGTCAACTAAAAAACGTTTTACTATTGCGCCTGATTTGGTGAACGGACTTCGTAGTACAATTCAATCAGCTTCAACGAATCAGGGACAATTACACTATGACATGATGTTGATAGATGTTATTGAGTCTGATCCAGCAAATCCGAGAAAGCTATCTCTTAATCGACAAGAAATCCTAGACGGTGTAAACACGTCTGATCCTGATTATCAGACAAAACAAGCCGAACTAGATGCGTTGAGTGAACTTGCAGAATCGATAAAGCGTGTTGGTGTAAGGAATGCGATTGAGGTTTACAAAGAAGGACAAAAATATCGAATTATTTCTGGTGAACGACGTTATCTTGCTACTATCCTTTTAGGTCAAAAATCTATTCCCGCTCGTATAAGCTCGAAACCAGATGAATTTAACTTGCGTTACATGCAGTGGGTTGAAAATATCAATCGGCAAGATTTATCCCTTAAGGAAAAATATACCAATCTTGTTGCTATGACAGAGGCTTATCAAAAAACACATAGTACCGAAATCACAGAGAAACTATTGCAGGATTTAATCGGTATCTCAAGCAGTCATGCCTATCGGTATTTTTGTTTATTACGAGCAGATAAGCGAATTGTTGATTTAGTTAGAGAAGGTAAATTAAATAATTTAAAGATTGTGCAAGAGCTGGTTTCCATGAAGGACAAGGGAGCTAGAGAACAAATTATTTCTTGGATTAAGTCGTCCAAAGGTGAAGTAACATCTCTCTCAAACTATAAGGCTGTCGCAGGTAAAAAGGCGATGGTTTCAAAAGCTATTAATCTTGGCAAAGTAAATAATACCAATATTGCGAAGTATCTGATTGATATAGTGCTATCTGATTCACGGTTTAATAAATACCAGGGCAAATTCAATAATATCGATTGGTCATCTACCAAATCTATTAGTAAAGCTTTTCAGGCATTGTTTAAAACGATGGAAAATGAATTAAGTACCGAAGAGGCTTAATTCATGCAGGAAAAGAAAACTAAAAAAGTGACCGTGCGGTTTTCAAAACGCCTGAAATCCGAAATGCTGAACGCTTTGATTAAATCTGGCTACGGACTTCGTAGTAAGAGTAAGTGGTTAGTAGAAGCCATTCAATTATTCCTTAAGCAACCTAATTTTGTAGAGTTATCTGAGCAAGGTATTGATATTAATCAGGCTGAATTAACAGAAGTCGAAGCTTTTTACCTTGATTCTAATACCATTGAAAATGTTAAAAAAGCATCAATTGATATTAGAAAACAGCACCCGCTTTTTGAAGGTGTCCAGAGTGCTTTGATTAGATCAGCAGTGATTTATCGTTTGATGTTAGGGAAATAATTTTTCCCCAGGGGAAAAAAATTTTATAACTTTATGATTTATATATATAATACGAATACAGTCCCTAAAATATAGTTTTTAAGTGGGTGAAAGGTGTACGTTTACAGGATGCATTGTTTTAGATCAAATTTTTTATTTTTGATCATTGCCGTGTTTCACATGGAAGAGAGCCGTAGAGGCAAAAAGGCCACTTGATTTAGGTCTAAAGCTTAGCAGCGGTACTTAAGATTGGGGTAGGCTCTCCAGTATCGCTTTGCAGGAAGAGGTACTAAACAACCCTGAGCGGGGTTGGTCAAAAGCTATCGTCGTGAGCATCAGTGGAAAAGGCTGTATTAACAGTCATGTAGGAAACAATAAGGTGAAGGTAACTGAACTACCGATAACGTATCGAAAGGAATAGGACGACACCCAAACGAGGCAGTTCCATGGCCGAGGATAAATTCATTGGGAGCTTGCTGATTGAATGAGTGGTGTCCGGTATCGAGGTAGCACGAGATTGTCTCAGGCTTGGTACGGAACTACGAGAACTTGTTTTGTGATGTAAAGGGAAATGTCGAGGATTAAAACCCAAGACTGAAGTACCGAAGCACAATGCAGGGGCGGATTGGCTTGTAGTAGTGATGAAGTTTCTGTAATGGAAGTGGAGCGAAGAAGCCAAGTTATTCAGCTTTGTTTGATTACCAACCGTTAATGGGAGGAGTATTTGAATAAAGTAAAATCATTTGATATCCCAAAGCAACTGATCTGGGATGCTTATCAGCGTGTGCGCAAAAACCACGGAGCGGCTGGTATTGATGAAATTTCTATCAAAATGTTCCACGAAGAACATAAGGAGCAGTTATATAAGCTCTGGAATAGGATGTCATCAGGAAGTTATTTTCCACCACCAGTTGAAACGATTCTCATTCCTAAGAAATTAGGAGGTGAGCGGCCGTTAGGAATACCGACGGTGACTTCATAAAACATCTCCTGCAGTTTCTTTTTGGGATTTAATTTTTCTAGCTATGCGTATTTTAGTAGAACAGCTAATTTTTTTGTGAAGTTCGTCCTCCTTCTCGTGTGTAAGTAAAATCCAAAATTTATGACCGTGTATTTTTCTGGCATCGATAGCGCCATTTATCTGCAGATTTTGGCGGCAATGCGATAATCATTTCTTCAGTGGCACCACCTTGCCACCGAATATAGAGAACAGCATTTTTACGATTATCAGATATTTTAACAGTGATATCTTTAATAAGCAGACGCACGATCCGCTTACGATCCTTGGCGCTGGTTGATTCGGCATGCCAAAGACGGGGAAAATCCTCAGCCAATTTAAGTAATTCATTTTTTCTAGAAGATAAGTTGATAAGATGATTACTAGCAGTATGCGACTCATACTGTTTTTGTAATTCATCTAGTGCAGTAAGAGATTCATTCCAACGTTTTTCTAATGTAGCAGCAACCAATCGATTAGATGGGTCAACCTCTTCGTATCTTCGTTGTGCTAAATCTGCATCGTACTGTGCCCGCTGAAGCTTCAATTGCCATTGCTTACTTATTCCTTGCTGCCTACTTTCTAATTCATTTAAAGCATTAACAGCGATTTGAATTTATTTCGGTTCTATGACTGACAAAATGCGCTGTGTAATGTCATGATCAATTGGTTCGCAACGAATAGACAGACAATCTTTAGTACCGGCGCCTCCCTCTTTTCTTTTCCAGCTACACTGATAATAGGGTTGTATACCGCCATTGCCTTGATATCTGACAGTAATTTTATGTCCGCAGTAAGAGCAGACTAATAAGCCATGTAGAAGCGCTAATCCTTCGCGAACTGGTTCAGGTAACAATGATTCCATTCCATTAGTTTGGTTTTGCTCTAAACGCTTTTGATTTTCGAGATAATCATCCCACGTTATGTATCCTTCATGATGCTCTTGAATGGTAACTTGCCAATCATCTTGAGGAAGTTTAAGCATTTTAACGCGCAATTCGCCTTGAGGCGATAACGATTTGTCATAATGATAACGACCATAGACATACGTCCCAGCGTGTGCAGGGTTTTTAAGAACGCCAAGTACTCGAGATAAAGTTAATTGTCCCCAAATAAGTTTTCCTTTCCAAACGCCGCCATAAGCACGTTTAGGAAATTTTAGCTTGATATTAGCAAAATGATGCGCCACAGCATAAGCGCTTCCTTTTTCTTTGAATATTTTAAATAATAAGGCAACAACTTCTCGTACCTGTTCATCTGCATCTAGTACGGTGCGACCATAATCATCGTGAGAATATCCCACGGGCAACGGAAAGCGAAGTTCACCTTTTTTAGCTTTATTTATCTTGCCTCCAAGTAATCGTGCACGAATAAAATGGAGCTCAGCTTGAGACATGGTTCCTTTCAAACCCAACAAAAGTTGGTCATTAAAATCTTTGGGATTATAACCATCTTCATCAAGAATAAGCGTATTTGTTAATGCGCAAATTTCTAAAAGACGATGCCAGTCTGTGCATGAACGAGATAAACGTGAAGCTTCTAAAGCAAAAACAGCGCCAACCTTACCCATGAAAACATCAGCGACAAGGGTTTTAAAATCTTCTCGATTGTTAGCATGCACACCAGATTGACCTAAATCGTTATCAAGGACTTTGATTTGATACTGACGCCAGCCTAGCGATTCGGCTCTGTCTTTCAGTGCATATTGGCGTTCTGTGCTCTCTCGATTTAGACATACTTGACCCATCGTTGATTGCCTCAGGTAAACATACGCTAATTTTTCTTTGTGGTAGGGTTGAATTTTGTTGTTCATGTTTATTTGTCTCTGGTGTTTTGTGGTGCTGTAGAAATGAATCCATCATGTTGGCCATAAAATAGCCAGCTCACTGATATCAGATGATGTGAGATCCGATGGGAAAAAAGTTGCTTCCATGTTTATATTCGCTCCTTAGTTCCCACTAAATTAGTATTAGGCTAGGAACTTAGGCGTTCATCTAAATCACTAAACAGGTCTGATAAAGTGATGAGGTGTTCAACTGATAAAATAGGAGGTTGTTCTAACAGATCAACATAAGGTGATGGGTCAACTCTATCCGTCCAATCTCTCAATGCCGCAATAATTCCTATTCCTTCTGTGGTTAAGCTGAAAATATCCTGCTTTCCTTGTTTTTTAGTAGAAAGAATTTTAAATTGCTTACCTTGCAACGGGTGAAATGGGTGGGTGATAGTAGCATATCCCGAATATCGATTGGATATATGTGCAGTACTCTTTAACGGTGACGTACGGTTCTGTGAGGGACTGCGGGTGACATTCCCGTAGTCTACTCGACCCAGGGTAAAAGATTAAAGATTAGTTTTGCTAGATATGTATTATGGTTATGGAGTTGAAAGGTGTACGTTTACAGGATAAGTGAAAAAACACGAAGGCGAGACTGTTAATGGATATTAATCAAGTTAAAAATCTGGCCATGTTGGGAGAGTTAGCGACTGTAGAATTGAGAACATCAACCAGTGAATTAAGTAAAGCCTGTCAGTCGGTTTGTGCTTTTCTTAATGCAAAGGGTGGCTCCATGTTAAATTGATTCTCTGGTTCATGATGAAATACGCCGAACGATTAAAGCAGGTAACGCAACACATCAAAAAAATATTAGCTGAGAAAAAACCGCAATTTTTAATTCGTGCTGATGTGAAATCATTTTATCGATCTATCCTGCATTTTAAATTAATTCAAGATATCAAGAAATATTATGATGATCCCAAATTACTGACGATGCTTGAAGAAATCATCACGAATCCCATCGATACGCCTTATGGCTATAAAAATCCAGTACATGGCATTGCACTCCGTGGGCCATTATCACAATTTTTTAGCGGAATTTATTTAAAGCTATTGGACGACGCATTTAATGGTATGGAGGTCAATTACATACGATACCAAGATGATATCTTGATATTGTGCCAAACCAAGCGGCAATTAAACCGTGCAAGACGGCGTATGATGGAGGTGCTACATGAAAGACGCTTAAACTTATCGCGCAAGAAATCGCGCATGGGCAATATAGGCTGGGGATTTCATTTCCTCGGTATCGACTATCTTCCGACGCAAACGGAAGATCACAGATCACACCAACGTAACACATGCTAATGATGCAATTATCTCATCCAATAATATATATGATTTAGACGAATACGGGGGAGGGGGGGATTTGAACATCAAAAGCATGAGCCAACACGCATTGCTCCACATCCAAGGACATTGCGAAAGGCACGCGAGCAAGTTAGATTGATGGTTCTTGATGGGCTGTCTGCCCAACGTATCAGAAGCTATTTGCATCGATGGGTTGCATGGTGGGCAATGACTTCAGAAACTTGGCAATATCAAGAACTTTTGCGAGGGTTTATCAATCGTATGTTGGCATGAACCGACAGCCCATTATGCTGCCGGCCTTTACCAACTTTACTTTAAACGATCACACACACTCGATCCTTTTTCGGTTCTGAGTGTCCTCGCTGCATAAGTTCACCAAGCTCTGCTGTTTTTGCTCTAAATAGTTTTTCAAAAAGGGTTCGCGATCCCACGCCGTCCCCCGCCAACCACCCCAGCCCACACTGCCGCCAATCCCCCGCCCATATCTGTCCACGCAAAAATCAAAACCAAGACCCTTAGTACAACCCTTTGTAGCATCGATAGATTCACCAGACTGGAGAATAAAGGTATCACCACATGGCTTGCCTGCCTCAGTGATATTATAGATACCTGTCGCAAGCGCCTTTTTCAGCCAAGCTGGTGATAAACGCTGTAAATAACCAATGACTTTTATGCTAAATACTTTGCACTGTTCCACCGTCCATGGATTATACTTCTTATCATAAATCTCATAGGCATTAAGCATAGCCTGGAATGGAAACCTTTTTTCTTTGACGATCTTATCTAAATCAGTTCTCATCTTTGCCAATACTTCTTCCACATTTTGATCTAATTCAATAGCTGCAACGACAGCACTAAAATCATACGTATTGGTTTCATCCACTAATTTTTTTGGCAAATCAATTTGTTGTAATAATACCGCTTCTCCCTTCGTGATCACTTTTAATAGATCAATGTCACCTTGCCGAAGCACCCTTTGGCAAAGATCAAGCAAATGACTAGGGTCAAAATCAAGATGTATTTTAAGTAACCCTTCAACTTGCTTTTTTGCACTGCGTTCGATGTATTTTTTTAAGCGCTGAAGTAATGTTGGTTTAAATAGTTGATAGGTATTTTTGTTGGCCAGCGATAAATTAATCACTGAACCGGTATCCAAATTCGCCGGCTTAGCCACTTCATTGTTTAAAGTGTCAGAGGGAAGATCCAAAAGTGTTCGGGTGTCCACCGTAATATACCTCCTTATAAATGTGGGTGGTCTAAATTCTTACATATTAGACTTAAGAAAGACTTAAATAAGGTGGGAGCGTTTCAAAAAAATTGGCCAAAGTTCAATATCATCGATGACTGGTATTTTTTGGTTGCTTCATTTCACACCGATTGGTGGTGTGATATTGATGTTAGGATGGGGTTGTCTTAT
>JAHCAO010000028.1 GCA_019634835.1 Gammaproteobacteria bacterium | reverse complement strand
GCTTGAACAACGCGTTTCTGAGCAACAACGTTATGAACAGCAAATAAAACAGCTTGAACAAACAATTCAGCAAACCAATCAAGACTTCACGAAAATTCAGCATGAAAGATTAATACTTCAACAAGAAAATCAGCGAATGAATATTGAAAATGATAACCTTACAGTACAGCTCAATAAACTTGAAATACAGAATGAATCGATGACATCACGTCTCACTGAAGCACTCAGTGAATCAGCAAAGAAAGCACATGAACAACAACATTGGCAGGAACAACATCAATTCATACAAGTAAAATACAATGAGCAAAATCAATTTTTCAATGAATTACAAACTCAACATGCTATGTTGCTACAACAATCAAAAATAATAAAAACAGAGATTAATGAATTACGTGAACAGAATAAATTATTAGCACATGAAAAATGGGAATTGGGACAAGAAAAAGCTCAATTATATGGTCAGCTAAAACAATTGGAATCAAACGTTTAATTTATAACTAAACTATAAATATATTTCATAGGGAAAATGATATGCAAATAAAAGAAAAGGTTACAAAAGAATCAGTAATAACAAAAAATATTTGGTTGGAAAATTATCCTCCTGGCATTCCTTCTGAAATAAACCCTGATGCATACCAATCCATTATAGAAATATTTGATATCAGTTGTAAAAAATTTCATGATCGCCCAGCATTTCATAACATGGGTGTTACTCTAACTTATGCTCAAATTGATCAACACAGCCGTGAATTTAGCGCTTATCTACAACAGGAACTTAAATTAAAAAAGGGTGATCGCATTGCAATTATGCTCCCGAATATATTGCAGTATCCTATCGCCATGTTTGGCGCAATGCGGGCTGGTCTTATTGTTGTAAATATTAATCCACTTTACACAGCGAACGAATTATCTTACCAATTAAATGATTCTGGAGCAAAAACAATCATCGTTCTTAGTCATTTCACAGAAACATTAAAGAATGCATTATCATTTTCACCTAAGTTAAAAAATATTATTATCACAGCTATAGAAGATTTGCTTACTTCCGAAAAAAATCAATCAAAAAATAGTATCTCTCATTTTGCAAATGCTATTTACTTCAATCAAGTTCTTGATAAAGGCAAAGAATTAACATTTTCACCAGTTTCTCTCACGCATCAGGATATTGCATTTTTACAATATACTGGAGGAACTACCGGAGTGACTAAAGCCGCTATGTTGACACACGGTAATATAGTGGCCAATTTACAACAAGCAGAAGCATGGATGAAAAGTGCATTAGTTGAAGGACAAGAAATTATTATTACTGCATTACCGCTATACCATATTTTTTCATTACTAGCGAATTGCCTTTTTTTCAATAAAATGGGCACGCTCAATGTGTTGATCACGAATCCACGTGATATTACTAGTATGATTAACGAGATCAGAAAATTTAAATTCACAGCAATAACCGGTGTCAACACATTATTCAATAGCCTATTACAACATCCTGATTTTTCAACACTAGATTTTAGTCAGTTTCGGCTAACGATAGCTGGTGGCATGGCTGTACAGCGAATTGTTGCGGAAAAATGGCGACTTGTAACAGGCGTACATATACTGGAAGCGTATGGCTTAACAGAGACATCACCTTGTGTTGCAATTAACCCTACGACTTTAGATACATATAATGGAACAATTGGTCTGCCACTTCCATCAACGGACATCGCTATTTTTGACGACAATGGACAGGAATTATCTATAGGTGATGTTGGTGAGTTAGCAATTAAAGGACCACAGGTGATGAAGGGTTATTGGCAAAATCCAACTGAAACAGAAAAGGTTTTTACTAAAGATAAATGGTTACTAACAGGTGATATTGCTTCTATAAACGAGTATGGTTATTTACGTATTTTGGAACGTAAAAAAGATTTAATTTTAGTTTCAGGATTTAAAGTTTATCCCAACGAAGTTGAGAATATTATTGCAAAAATTCATGGGGTACGTGAAGTTGCTGTAGTTGGTAAAAAAAGCGAAGCTTCAGGAGAAGCGGTAAAAGCTTTCATTGTGAAAGATGATAAACCATTATCAGAAGAAGAAGTGATTCAATATTGCCGAGAGTATTTGACAGCGTACAAAGTTCCTAAACATATTGAATTTTGCAGTGAATTACCTAAAACCAATGTAGGAAAAATATTACGGCGAGCATTAAGAGATAAGTCAAATTAACCAAATAGTTGTCATAGGCAGTTATATTTAGTTTATATTTGGCAAGGAGATCACATGAAAAGTTCTTTTTTGTATCCATTTTATTTTTATTATTACACTTTGCGTGGATTATTACGTAAGCAAAATTTATGTTTACCAACAACACCAGTGCAATATAAAAATAAATTTATCCTTACACAATCTACATGCATTAAATGGGAAAAGTTATTCGGATATAAATTAGAAATGAATAAAGTTCCTTTTACTTATTATTGTCTCGAATACGTTAAGTTTTATTTAAAAGTTATGGATATTGTTCAATTCAACTATCGCAATATTTTACATTTAGGCCATGAAGTCTTATTTTCTCGTGACAGTCAAGGTATTCGTATTGGCGAATCAGTACAGCTGATATTATGTATCAAGGATATTGCATGGCTTGACCATAATCGTGCAATTCTTTTAATTGAATCAAAAATTGAGGATAGAGAAGGTAATGATATTAGTAGAGGCACAGATGCAGTTTTTCTAAAAGGATTGAGTGATCATCATGTAAAAAAACTAAAGGACGCGGTTAACTATAATTTCACTAATGTATCAGAATACCGCAATTTTTCTAAACGTCAACCTATGCTGACTGATATGAATGTTAAAAAAAGTCATTTCTATATACCAAAGAATTTCGGTGCTTGTTATGGAAAAATTTCTGGAGATCGTAATCCTGTGCATACGAGAGGATGGTTAGCTAAGCTATTTGGTTATCCGCGTGCTTTTGTACAAGGTAGTGCTACACTTAACTTTTTAATCAAATGTTTCATTGGCGAACAACAAGAGAAAATAAAACATTTAAATATCAAATTTTGCCGCCCAATTTTTCTAGGACAAACTGTAGAGATACGCTTTACAGCAGAGAAGTTTGAACTTATTAATAGTAACAATGAGCTCCTAGCCTTTGGTGAGCGTTCTTCTGAAACTGGATAAGGCTATAAAATCGACTAATTTATGATCAGGCAGTTTGGAGTGCTTTTGTAAATCTCCCCAATATGGAAAATAATGAATTTCCGCTGGCATTTATAAACACGAAAATAAGGCATTTTATTTATGACGCTAACAGTAACACAGTCCAAACCGATCGTTATGAATATGAATGCTACCAACAAATTGCCAACTATTTGAATGGGAGGTCGCTCTTTTTAAGCGAAAGCATTAATTACAGGTCGCTGACAGACGAGCTATTATCCAACTGGAAAAAGAGCAAATCGACAATTATTAAAAAAGCAAATAAACCGCTATTAAATCAACCACTGAGTCAGTTTATAGAAGAGAAAGCAAAGCCACTAGATGAAAAAATCATCTCAATAAATGAGGCTATTAAAATCGGTGAAAATCCATACGTTAAACTTAAACAAAAGAAGGATGGATCCACTATATGGACGCTGCCATATACAAAAAAATCACCTGAACTAAATAATCCATTTTATGAAAAACTACCACCTGTCAGCATTATTCGCATCATGCAGTTCGTCAATGAAAAAATTCAGTTTATGAAAGAATTCACTCATATCAAACCATATTATGCAAAATCACAGCTGGATGAAATGGCTATCTATGCTTGCCTTCTTGCTAATGGCACCAATCTAGGCACCATCAAAATGTCAAACTTGTGCGATTTGAATTTCACAAGCCTTCAAACGACAGAGAAAAATTATTTACGCCTCTCTACCTTGCGTGCAGCTAATGATGTTGTCAGTAATGCAATTGCTAAATTGCCGATTTTTCGTCATTGGAATTTACGTCCAGATATATTACATGCCAGCTTAGACGGGCAAAAATTTGTAACGGAATGGGATAATCTATTGGCAAGATACTCCCAAAAATACTATGGATTTGACCAAGGAGTGGTGGCGTATTCAATGATTGCGAATCATACCCCAATCAATACGATGATTATCGGTGCCAATGAGCATGAAAGCCGATTTCTTTTCGATTTAATCTACAATAATACCTCGGACATTCAACCAGATATTTTTTCAACTGACACTGAGGGAAGCAATCAACTCAATTATTTATTACTACATTTAATTGAACGATTATATGCACCGCGATACAGATCGTTAAGGGACAGAAGTGAATCCATCATTTGTTTTTCTGATCCCAGCAAATTTAAAGATTGCATTATCAAGCCAGATAGAAAATTGAAAGATAGACTAATATTGGCCGAAGAAGACAATATTAAGCATGTATTAGCATCTTTGTTGATGGGTGAAACTAAGCAGAGTAATATCGTTACTAAATTGAGTTCCCAGCAATTTGCAAGCCGAACCAAACGCGCACTGTGGGAAATGAATGCGGTTTTAATGACAGATCATCTCCTCACTTACATTTGTGATTTGACATATAGACAGTCAATTCATGGTTCGTTATGTCGCGGTGAAGCATATCATCAACTGCGTCGTTATATTGAACGAGTCAATGGAAGACATTTTAGAGGCACTAATGAAACGCAGATTTCCGTTTGGAATGAATGCGCCAGATTATTAGCCAATTGCCTGTTATATTATAATGCTACAATGCTTAATCAATCGATGGAGCAATGCGATCGCAGGGGAGAAAGTGAAAAAAGTACGTTCATCCAGTGTTTGTCGCCAGTTGCTTGGACGCATGTCAATTTTCAGGGTCGATATGAATTTTTATCGTCGCAAGAGACTATAGATATTGACGACTGGCTGAATCGGATATTGATTAATGATGATTTCAAAACTGGTTAATTATTGCCTATATACTTTGGAGGGGCTGAGAGAACCTCCCCTGTTAAGCAGAATCTCAACTACTCAATTTATATGCATTAGTTAGATTTTTTTTACATGTTTCATGCATGTCAATTAATAGTTTTTTAACTAAATTAACGGATTGTTGGCTAAATTTTCCGTTTAACTCATCTAATAAAAAATAAAAGAGTGACTTATTTGAGCTTAGACTAGAACTAGAGTTGTAATTCCAATCAATAACTTGTTTAAGAGCACTAACTAATTCTGCTGTATTAATTTCAGAGTCATGTTTATTTAATTTATAATTATGTTCTATTGATAAAGCAAGGGTAAAAATGTATCTGTGCATATTTTCATTCACACCCAACTCAGAGAGTGTTGTCATTACTTTTTCCCATAGCATACTTGTTGATAATGTGGATGTGGTTTTTATGGCGTTACCAGTAAATATACTTCGACTTTTTTGTTTAACATTCGGTTGTATCTGATCATTAGCGATAATTATATTAGTATGAAGCGGTTGAGTGGATGTTGAAGTAGAAGCAGGTGCTAGAGTCGACGTAATCGCATGATTCTCCTCACTTTTAGCATGACTCACAGTGATTGATGGTAAAAGATAAGCCTCAGTATTTGCGAAATGCAACTTCAGATCTTTAGCAGAATACATATAGAATTGCTGCACATGACCTGAAGATTTTAGATAATAATCATCAAATTCGTTTC
The DNA here is from genome assembly GCA_019634835.1 of Gammaproteobacteria bacterium. GTDB lineage: Bacteria > Pseudomonadota > Gammaproteobacteria > DSM-16500 > DSM-16500 > Aquicella. The sequence continues at coordinate 9,527 of JAHCAO010000028.1, read as the reverse complement.
CGAGAGACATAGAACCAATTTTCTGCATACAATGATTTTCACTTGGCAAAAATGTCAAATCAGGTATACAACCATAATTTAACGGTGCCATAATGAAAGGAATTTGCTCGGTAGAAACTTTGCTAGTTGAAACGGTTGATAAATGGGTTGCATATTCTGAGGTAAACTTAATTAGCTGGGATAAAATGACATCGCGTAATAGAGCTTTATTCTGTGCGATATTAGCGCGCATTTCAATAAAATTAGCAACAAGATAGGGCTTATCAGTTGTGACATCTTTTGCAAAATAGAGCCACATACCACTAACTGGTTCTTTAGTTTCTTCATCAATCACAACAGTCATATTCATAGCGCAGTCAATAATCCTTTGTATAATTGCTGGGAATTGAGCACCATCTGTTGCCAAACAACAACTAAGCATATTACCAAGAAAGAGTGTTTTTGGGTCAGACTTATCCCAAACAACAATTCGAAATTTTCTCTGCCGTGTTATTTGTTCGGGTTTTTGCGTATTTTTTGCCTTAGTGAGAGCACTATCTAAGCCATTGATATAGTCAATGGCATGTTGGTTAAATTCAGCGACCGATTGAAGTTTTGCACTGGGTTGATTTTGTATCAGTCCTTCTAATACAGGGTGTAATAATTTTAAGTTAGCCATTAAATCTTTGAGTAATTTTTGGTTAGATTGATTTATGATAAAATTAATCATATCTTTATTATTAACTGTAATATCTTTATCTTTGCGTTTTTTATCAATTTGTGAAATGTAATTAATGAGCTGTTTGTTGGTTTTTTCAATTGCTTTTAAAGCACCATTTTCAACTAAAAATTGTTTTAAATTCTCATCATTTAAAAGTATTTTTAATTTGCTAGATAATTCATTTATTCCAGTCCAAACAGTAACGACTCCTTGATTGACATCAACCTGCTCTGGCGCACCAACCTCAAATTGATGTTCGTAAGGGTATTTGAAAGTGAAAGCGATATCTGGATTAATTCCTTGCTTTTCAAGTTCATTACGTGTTTCAAAATTATTGTTTGCAATTAATTTTCCGAATTCGTCTGACTGATCTTTATTCCAAAGAAAATTTGACATTGGGTACTTTGTGCTTTGTAAGTAGCATTTTAAAATTTGATGTAGAATTGGCATGTAACCATTTGTCTTGTGCTTTTGATAGCCATTTAATAGGTTGATTAATTCAGCAGGAGTATATATATTACTTTGTATAAGATCATCTTTGCTTATTTCTAGGTTCATTTCTTTTATAAAGAAATCAATAAAATAAGATTGCAAAGCTACAATAAGATCATTAGAAGATAAATTTTTTGTTTTTATAGAACGCAGTAATTCGCTTATATACTTGTAATGCTTGTAGGAATTTTCGCTTGGAACAACATTTAGCAATTGAAATATTTCAAAAAAATCTTTGGCTGATTTATACTCAAGCAACTGTAAATTCTTAATGTAATTATATTTTTTTAAATTAGAAAAATCCATTTCAAAAAAACGACTAATACCAATCAGAGAGGTTCCTAGAAGTAGCGCTAAAACATCAGGTGTCTTTTTATCAAAAATAACTAATAACATATCAATTTTGTATTCGTTATTTTTAATTAATTTATCAAAGCTAATTTGGTGTTGTACCGGAGTTAATTGAAAGACTCGTTCATATTTCTTTTTTAACTTAGTAATTGTCTCTTCGCTACTGAGATAAAGCAGCATACTTTTTATGCTAAGTGCCGCACTAACGTCCATATCACCTTCATTGCGTTTCTTGATGTAATCATATGTTATAGAAGCTAACTTACTCTGGTATTGTAAAAATTGGTTTATCACCTGATCAATTAATTTTTTTGTATCAGACTGATTGCCTAATGATAAGGCGGCGATAGTAATAAACTGAACTAGAGCACTATGATTATTCTGTAAACTATCTAACTTGTTTGAAAAATCAAATGATCTTAATATAGCTTCTAAAATATGGTTAATTAAATGGGCATTACCGCGGTTTTCAATGAGATTTTTTGAGAGTATATCGATATATTTACTTGATGTTTTGCTATTTTCATTTGTAAGTACATGAATATAAAAATTGCATATGCTAGCTATATCATTATATTTTTCATATTTTTCAAATCTCATTACGAAAGTATTAAACTGTAACGAACTAGCCACTTCTTCAATGTTAGGACTATCGTTTTCCTTTCCATATTCTGATAGAAATTTGACTTCATTTTCAATTTCTTCTTGTGTTAAATTTTGAAAAAATAAATCATATACTAATTTGAATTTTTGTTCCTCATCAATAGTTTGAAAATATTCATTTCTAGAAAATTTCATCATAAACCTGATAAATTTTGAGTTCATTAACTCAACAGGGATTTCTTTTAATTCATCTTGTTCAGAAATAATTTGGTTTGAATTATTAAAAAATACTTTAACTTCATTATTAAATAGTAATTGTGATTGTGGTAATTCTGTGTCTTCTTCTGGTGGATTAAATTCAACTTCTGATGTGGTTTGATTGGTGCTAGTAGATGAAAGATGATTTCTTGATATTTTGAGAGCCTCATTTCTTATAAATTTTGCATAATCATCATATTCGAATATTGAAGATTCCTTTGCGTAATTTTCTAATTGAGATGTCATGAGTTTTAATCTGGGATCATCTATGGTTCTGCCTTGCATCAACATAAGCTCTGTGGCGCATAAGATTATCTTGAGTATATTATCCTGATCTTCTGCTATGTATGAGGCTATCGATTTAAAAAATATTTGCCATGTTTCTAATGTATCTTTATTAAAACAAATGCTTCCAGCAACGAGAGGCGCGATCGTATGTTGTATAAATTGTTTTTTATTAAAAGTATCCAAATTTTTTGCAGAATTTTCCGGAATTAACCGTCGACATTCCTTTAGTAATTGCTCTGCTGGATTATAAGTTTTGTTTTGTAAGCAGTATTGATATATGGCTAATCCTTGGTTCATCTTGTCGCGCAATGTGTGTAAATCTATGTCTATTGGCCAATCTTCATATTGCAGGAAAATTTCACTAAACATAGATTCTTCTAAATTTTGACGAAACATAGATTAGATGTTCCTCATTTTTGAATATTTTTATTAGGTAATTATAAAAATAATCACAACACAACACTATCTATTATTATGATTATTATCATAACTATTATTATAATTGTTTTTGAGATTTTTTCCTTAGCGAGTATTTTCCATTTAATATTAAAGCCATTGCTCAGCCAGCGTGACTAATTTCAGATTTATGTTATTGGAAATTAATAATTTTTCATCAAAAGCCATCTGATTTTTACTTTTTAATCTTGCCAAAAGTTTTTAAATCTATGGGAGGACAGCTCAGTATAAATAACGGTATTTTTGATATTGGCATGACCTAGATAACCTTGAATAGCACGCGTATCCTCTCCCTTATTGGCTAGGTAGAATCCAGTGCTATGACGAAGCATGTGTGGATGGATAGGAAAGGAAAAACCGGCAGCTTTGCCAGCGCGTGCAATGATATGGTGGATGGCTCTATTTGTGAGTGGTGCTTTGCGTTCGGATGCAAAGATGTAAGGTGACTCACTATAGAGACGTTTTATTTGTCGTAATAAGCGAAGTTCTGTACCACGGACAGGGTGAGTTGAAGACAACCCATTTTTTAAGCGCTTAACATGCAGCAACCCTTTTTTGAAATCAATTTGAGACCATTGCAGTGAGATAATTTCACTGACACGAAACCCATGTCGGAACATTAGCAAAATCAATGCTTCGTCACGTGTACCATGACGGCCTATGCTTCCGGCAGACTTCCTGAGCTTATCAACTTCAGTATCGGTGAGGTATTCACGGCTACGCTGTTCGTTGTTTTTTGGTTTTCTAGGCGGGTTTTTCTTTAACTTTGCCGAAAATGGTATTTGGCGTTTTTCCTTTGGCATAAACTGGCTCCTATTTTTAGGCGGCCAGTTTAACAGGATTTCATTGATCTTTACCGAAAAAGGTCATTTTCGGTAATGTTTTTACATCTGACACCTAATCAGCATTTAGGTCTCTAAGTAAGCTCTTTATCTTTGCATTCTGTAAGACCAATGCCTTTTTCTGCTTCTTCCATAGCTTTGCGAGTTTCCGCATTAGGAATATGACTTAATTTACATTCGGGAGCGTAAAGAGATTCGTATTCACGCATTCTGGCAGCGTTGATCACGCCTGCTTCGTATAGACCAGAAGCCATTTCACGAGCAACCTCAAGCATTGTTGGGTATTTTTGCTTTGTCATGCTTAAGATTCCACGGGGTTATTTTAGTTTTCTACTTTCTTGAATAAATTGAATGATATCTTTTGATGAAATTTCCATATCTACCCCTTCTATATCTAATGGGGAAGTATATTTTGATACTGGCCTTAATATGTAAGGCTCATCGTCTTTTCTATATGTCATATTCATTGTTCAATTTCTATATGAGAATAAGAGCAAAATTTTAAATAATTTCTTCGAAATGCCCGGCCGCATATTCATGCAATACGCTTGCAATAAAGGTTTGATAAGGTAACCCCTTATATGCAGCTTTTTGTTTTAGCCGATCTAAATCTATGCTTGAAAGACGAAGCGTTACTCGTTCATCTTTACGAAGAGAGTTTGCAGCTGCTTCTTTAGCAAAAGCTGCTTCTTCTTCAGCATTCTCTACCGTTTTCCACTCGCCGCGCTCAACAGATTCCAATAGCTCTTGCTCTTCTTTGTCAAGTTTCACATTAAAAACATCTCGCTTTTTTTTCATCATGCACCTCTCTTGCCTAGATACTTTTTAGTAAGTTTTCGGCTTGGAATTATCGTCTTAAGAAATACAGTATTTTTATCTTTTTTTACAAACGGCACTAAAAATACATATCCAGTAATTTCTATTATATAAATCTCCTGATTGGGATACTTTGTCCTATTGTGATGACTTATCGTATCCAGCAGCTTGTCATTTCCCAATGCCGCTATTATGTCATCAAAGCTGATATGGCGTTCTTTTATTAATTGCTGATTTTTATCAGCCGAAAATTCATAATGTGGCATTTCTGTCTTCATAGTATAAATGTATAACAATGTACTACTTTTGTCAATATAAACCCATAATTTTTTAGAATTATCATGCTAAAAAATTAGCAAATTGGCCATAGTTCCCGCTTCGTACAGAAATTCCCAACTTCGTATGGACGCATAATCGGCTATAACTATATGATCCCATATTGTTTTATCTGTATTCCTCACTAGGACTTTGTAACGCAATCCTATTTTTCACTGTTCTAACAATTTGTCGGCGATTTTTCAGGTGATACAAAATACTTTCAAAATTCCTTGTTCGCTTTAAAAGTAAATTACAAATTGGACGCATAATCAACTACTGGCCTATTTGCACTTCTAAAATCATACGTCCCATGCACAATTAAATGCTTAAACATCAATGGCGATACTCTTTTCAAATCTTCATCGTCAATAGAAATTCCAGCACTTCGAAGTTCCGACACAATATCATAAATACGTGGTGTATTCCATAATAAAACAGCATTGGACAATAGGCTTAAACAGCTGGCGATATTCATCATCTCTTCATAATCGGCTGTTTTAAATTCACCCTGATTGCCGAAGAAAATATGACGTGCCAAATAATGACGTGTCTCACCGCGATTTAATTGCAACTGAACCTTGCGTCGCAGTTCATCATCCGAAAGATAATGCAAAATATAAATCGTTTTGATTAATTTTCCTAATTCCATTACAGCTTTTGCAACACGATCAGTACTGCCGCGTGCAGCTAATTTTTGTAATATAAGATGTGCCGGCGCTACATGATTTTTTAATGATACCACGATCCGGATTAATTGCTCCCATTGTTCTGAAATGCAATCCATATCGATATGACCATCAAAAATAGAATCAATTTCACCATAGTTATCGTTTTTATTAATTTTATACAGGGTTGTCTCCGTTAAATCTTTCAAACGTGGCTGAAATGAAAATCCAAGCAAATAACACAAAGCGAATAGTTGATGCGTAAATCCACCAGTATCTGTGCAATGAAAATGCGGGGTTAAAACCATTAAATTGTTCAGCAATCCATCCAATACATAAGATGCTTCTCGCACACCACACGAAATCACTTGTGTATTAAACACGCTAAATTGGTCTGACATATGCGTGTGAATGGCAATCACCTTTTGGTAGTAGCCAAATGCTTTTGGATAAAATGAAGCAAGATCAGTACTTTTTTGTATGCAAAAACACTCTGCATCAGAGCTTGACCTTGAAAAATCACCATGTAACTTTGCTAATGGGTGTTCTGCGCGTTTTGAAACAAAAAAATAATTGGTCTTGGTGAGTACGTCAGGCCTGATGCACCACTGTGCCATGTGTTTTAATTTTTCTTCTGATATGGCAGATACCGTGCTCTTTGCCATATCATCAAAACCTAAATTGGTTCCCATGGCTGTAATCGCTGTATGCAGCGTTTCACGATCAACCATAAACCTTTTATCAAACCCTTCAGGTGGTAAAAAGAACCGAGTAAATTGGTGCGCTTCATCAAGATCACGCAATACGGTTTCAATACGAATCGGTTGCATTTTTTCTTCGATTAATTTTTTAAGTGTTTTGACCGATTCTGGCACTTCCAACGCATCCTCTCGTTTCAGTTTTAATTTTCCATTTGAATCGATATAGGCAAATGTTCTTTCATGAAAAGCGCATTTAGCACGATCTATGCCAGCGAAATATTCTTTTTTCAAAATAGACAGTAATTTATCAAATTTTTCTGGAAACCCAAGTGATTTAAATGCAAGCGGCTTTTCTTTCTCCCACTGATCTTCACTATAAACCGTGTTCCAAAAATATCGATGTTTTTTGCTGTGACTTACATAAATATCGCCTCTTTCAAGATTATTTTTAAGCGCATAATAAAGTGCCATTTCCCAGGTGCGACGCGATAGTTTTATATTCTGGTTGTCATACATCGCTTTCATCCATATTTTAGGAATAAAATCAGTCGGCGCATCATCCGGCAGCACGTCTGATTTTGTGCAATTTAGATCTCTAAGTATTTCAATGGATTTTAAAATGGATTTAGTACCGGCAGCACCTTTGAATTCCAGTTCAAATAAATGGGGCATGTATTTGCGAAGGTCATTGTATTTATTTTCAAGTGTACGATAAAAACCACTTGTTTGGTAAATACTTAATTGCTCGCAAGCAGTAATGGAATCATTTAATATTTTTCCATCTATTTTTCAATGAAATCAAATAGTGTAGTGTTTTTAGGGCTAGGATGTGATCGCAACTGATTGGTTGTTGAGAGAATGAATTGCAATCCTTTCTTTGCAAGGGTTTGCATTTTTTTAAGTTGATTTTCATAGAAGTTATTTGCAATCCGCTCTTTTTTAGCAAGCAATTTTGCGTTCATCTCCAGTACATGGTCCAATATATTTTTTGATGCCGATGATAAAGTGCATAACAACAAAGCGATTTTTTTGTTCCTTTCACTGATATCCGAAAGAGCATTGGAATCATATGTTCTACCTAATATTTCTAATTTTTCAAATATGGCTTGCGTGATATCAGAAAATTCAATTTCGGTGATGCCTAATGTCTTTAATTCATTAAATCGGGTAATGAATAAATTTATTTTAAGTGCACTGGGTTCGGGCGGTGATTTTTTGTAATAATTGGCTGAAGATAATAGATTGGGTTGTTTCTTTAAAAATCCCAGTAATTTTTCTTTTTGAGCATCAGTCAATTTATTTGCAAGCTTGTCATAGAGTAATGTATGCGCTTCTTTTTGATAAGAGACAATCAAACGATCAAGCACCGATTCCCCCGGGCGCATCATTTTATGTGATCTTAAAAAATCACGCGCCTTTTCCTGCAATACCGAAATCAAATATAAATCTGTCTACATTTCATGCATGATGAATTTTTTTAAAAAGCTTTCCTGATTTTCTTCAAATTCTTGATATCTCAAAAATGACTTTATTTTGTTACGATAAGTCGTTTGCGAATTTTTGCTGACAGGTGACAACTGCATTGTAGAAATATTCAGTTGTTTAGATAGAAAACCAAGAATTTTTTCAGACGGCTTGTTTTGATCATTATCCAACTCAATAAAAATACCGGAATTTTGAAGAGATTTTAATTGCGTCGCAAAAACAGTATTTGGCTTTCACCTTTCACAGAATTTAAAATGAATTGTGTTTCATCAGCAGATAAAGTCCAATTGAGCGCAAGTGATTCTGAATACGATGGCAAGTCATTAATTGTAATCCTACTTTCTTCCTTTTCAGTCGCCATAAATATTGATCTCACTTTTCTCAACTGATTCTGCTAATTTTGCCGACGTTGGTTTCGTGTAAATAGCTGTTGTATTGAGCGAATCGTGCCCCATTAATTGTGCTAGCTCTACCAATTTATTTGGATTGGCACGTAAATAATTGGTTGCAAATGTATGGCGAAGCGTATGTGCTGACACGGGAATGCGCGTTATTTTTGCACGTCTAACAAGACTTTGTATCACGGCCTGCAAGCTTCGAAGTGACAATGGCTCTTGACGCTTACTGTTAAATACAGGCTCTTCTGGTTCTTTTTTGTTATCTTTAAAATAACTTTGTAATGCGTGTCTCACCGTTAAATTCATCGGTATTTCGCGTGATTTTCTACCTTTGCCCTCCACAATGCGTACCACACCAGAGCGTGGCGAGAGTGTAATATCTTCAAACCGTAATTGGATTACCTCTCCAATACGCAATCCACACTGCAACATCAGCTGCAAAATGGCATAATTACGTTTGGATAACCCATGTGATGATTGGCCGGCTGAACGTAGTAGATTATGCACCTCTGTTTTATTCAAGGCGTATGGCTGGGTAGGCGATTGTCTTCGCATAAACCGCAAATGCTCCACAGGATTTTCACCTTTGATAAGGCCTTGCCCATATACCCAATCAAAAAATCTCTTTAATGCTTGAATACGGCGATTGACCGCCGCTACTTTTTGGCGCCTGGCCTTAGAGAGATATTGCCGATACGTTTGCAAATCGAAACTTTTGATTTTAAGCCAGTTTATTTTTTTGTTTTGAATTTCCTCAAACCATTCAGAAAAGAAGCGAAGGTCATCCATATATCCTTTTACAGTTCGTTCGGATAAATCTTGCCTGTTTAGGTATCGTTTGAACCGTGAGGTGAGTGTTGCGTGATCATGCTTCATAGGATCTCCGGTATGTATTGGACGCAAAATCAATACCTGGGTTAGAGTATCAATTTATTGCGTCCAATACAAATTATTTCTATCAAATATAGCGTCCAATTCTACTTGGATGCCTAAATTGGGCGCATAGCAAAATCTGACTGAAAAATGTAAAAAATATGACAGGAGGGTGAATTTTTTCGTAAAAACGAATCAAAAAGATATACAATCAATTAGTTAAATTAAATTATGCGTCCATACGAAGTTGGGAATTTCTGCACGGAGCGGGAACTATGGCC
>JAHCAO010000027.1 GCA_019634835.1 Gammaproteobacteria bacterium | reverse complement strand
CATAAATCAATACTCATTACAGTCACAGGATGATTAAATAATTGATCACAGCCTATGTCCACCCAACCTAATTTTGCATACCATTGCGGGATAGTTGGATCAAATGCTAATAAATATAAAGTTTGGTTACCTAATTCTTTTGCTTTTTTCTTTACAAAATTAATCAACGCTTCTCCAACTTTTTGACCACGATAGTTTGGGTCTACTACCAAGCTGCCTAACCAAGGACTAGTACCATCGCGTATACCATCATTTTCACGTAAGCATACCATGCCTATCGGTTGATCCTCATGAACAACAACAAATGCCATGGGCATATTATCTGTGTTTAAATGCGCGATTAATTTATGATGTGCCTTTTCGATAGAAGCATCAGGAGCCCAATGTCTGCTAATTTCTTCGTACCAAAGATTGGCAAGCGCAGGAATATGATCTTGGCAATCATTGAGCGACTTAATCTCATATTCATTTGTTTTCATTTTTTATTTTCTTTTAAGCTGATGTAAAGTAATCGCATTACCTTCTGAATCCAATATCACAGCCATTCGACAGACCGGTGATGGGAAAATATCTAGCTTAAATTTCACATCATTTGTTTTTAAATTCGTTACTAATTCATCCAAATCCTCGACCTCGAAAGCAATGCTGCCACCAGAATTTGAGCTTGGTTTAACACCTTCAGCTAATGTCGTGATAGCAAAACATCCACCACCTGGCAAATCGTATTCAACCCAAGAGCCATTGGCAGAAATTTTACTTGGTGTAATGCCGAAATTATTTTCGTAAAAATTTTTGGCACGATGAATATCAAGTACGGGATACATTGTAAAAGCAACTTTTTTTAACATCACTTTAACTCCTTATTTGTTTCGATTTGCTCAACGTCAATGAGATCAACTGGTCTTGCGATTATTTTTTTATAAAACAACAAATCATTCATTGAAATAACGGGCACATCTATGTCAAAGCATTTTTTAACCTCTGATTTTGAAAAATCAGTGTGAAAATCCTGCCATTTACTTGTGAATTTGTTACGTATTTTAGTATGAAAAGCACCACAAATATCGATTAATTGTCCTTTGTAATTTAATGTCATTAGCATTAAATCCCATGTTTCATCTTTAAATTGGGCAGGTTCATATACAATAAAATCTTTAACTTCGTCTTTAATAATTGAAAAACAATCCTCTGGTATATCGATGTCAATATCTTCTAGTAATCTTCTTGACCCATATATATTAGCTGCAAGCCCGCCTGCAATCTGGAATGGAATATTTAGTTTTTTTAAAATCGTGACAATCCAATGAAATGCTTCTTTTGCTTTATTGTTTATTGCCATTTTTAAATCTTTTCTTAGAAAATACATAATTGAATTTTTATCAAAGCCATGCCGCTCAAATTCAATCGTAAAACCTAATTTTTTATAGAAGTCTAATGCCTCAAAATTCATAGTATTAACTGCAATAAAATTACTGTTATTATCATGAGCTAATTTTTCAGCTTCTTTCATCAATTGAGTACCGTATTGCTTTCCACGCAGGGATTGGTCAACCCATAATAGGTCAACATAAAAGCATCCATAATAAATGTAACCAGAACATCCACCTTTAATTTGATTTAATTCATATTTAATGAAAAAAGCGAATGGCTTTCCAGGCGGAAGACTTCTTTCTGTTTTTGCATTTTCAGAAATGCCTTCCCAAATAATCTTTGTCTCATCTGATTTAGGATTAGCATCATAATTGATAGTGTATTTCATACTTTTACTCGTTAAAACTTGCTGTTAAAACAAAAAATATTTTTTAAACTATTATTTAAATGTTTAACATTTTTAGTGTATTCATTAAAATTATTGTCGGTGTATTCACTAATGGTCGATCGCCAAAACTGATAAGCGCCATCATTGCCTGGCATAACCATTACTTCCCATACACCACGGAATTTATCGAAACATTGATGTGCAACGTATTTGCCTACACCTTTATTTTTAAATTTTCGTAAAATAAAAAATTGCGCGACATTAAAATCTATCTGGGATTCACTGCCTTTTTTATCAATAATGACAAAACCAGCTAATTCATTTTTTTATCGAATAATAAATGGAAAAGCATCATCTGCTTGCCAATATTTTTTAAAATCAATGCACTCATAAAGACCATCTTCTGGACACTCCCAGCCTGCTTCGCCGCCCAAATATTGACTCATATCATAAACGTAAAAACGTGCCATATTTTGGATTGTAGGGTAATCTTTCAATGGTGCAGGTACTAATTTAATATCGCTAAAATTAATTTCATTATTTTCTTGTGTTGATGAAAGCATTAGCGATTTTCTAAAATACGTTTTGGTATGATTGAAGATATAGTTTTTGATCTCTCCAATGACATGATAGCCTTGTTTTATATAAAATGACGCAGCTTGAAAATTAGCATCTAAAGTAATGTACTTGCACCCTCTTTTTCTTCCTTCTTCCTCAGCTATTTGCAGTAGCTTTTTTCCATACCCATGTTGTCGCAAATTCTCATCTACCCAGATGGTAGGTATGTAAATGGACTCTGTATGAATCCAAATTAATACTCCGCCAACAATTTTCTGATTTTCATCTTTTAAGTAAATGGAAATATGCTTAGGTACATCGTGTAATAATTCTTCTGTTTCATATTTAAATAAATGATTAATGAGAATTTCATCATTTTCAGAAGAGGGTTTTTCATCAATCACTATTTGAATGTTTTGCATAATTCTGCCTAGATATCAAATATACATATAAGATAAATTTTATAAATGCAGCTTCATTCCTTCATGTGAGGCAACAAAACCTAACCGCTTGTAAAATTCTAATGCTCGAGTGCGTTTTTTATTTGTTGTGAGTTGTACAAGATGACAACCATTTTCTTTCGCCATTTTGATCGCCCACTCCATCATCATTTTTCCAAATCCCTTCCCACGTACTGATTTATCAACACGTACTTCTTCAATAAGCGCACGTTTCCCTCCTTGATATGTTAAATAAGTAATGAATGTGATTTGAAATGTGCCGACAATTTTATTGTCCAGCTCGGCTACAATTAATACGTTATTTTTATCCGCATTAATGGCATCAAATGCAGCATAGTATGCGGGGGAAAGCGGTTCCTCATACTTTTCTCGAGTCGCACCAATTTGATCATCTGCTAACAAGCGAATAATGTCAGGAAGATCGGAGCGAGTTGCTTTTCTATAAGTAATCGTCATAAGAATTCTATATTTTCCAGCTTGGATATAGCAGTTTTTTTGTCAAAAACCTATCGTGAATTAAATCTCGCCCTCAACTTTCACATTCCTAGCGACAAAAAGGCCAATAATCGGTATACCTGGAAACTCTTTTTGAATTATTGTTTGTGCAGCTTTAAAATGAGCTCCGCTTGTGATTATGTCATCAAATAAATTATTCCTTGCGGCTTTGGAACCTTTAACGATTCATCAATTACAAAATTGGCAAGATGATCTTGAACTTTTGGTCTTACAGCGCCAGGATTATGTGCTGCCTCACGGCTAGATTGTGCTAATAATAATTCTCGAATATCAAGTGAACCTTCATGCTCCTTCATTTTTAGCAACACTCGATATAAACGATCATCATATAACGGATCAGATTTTGCTTTTGATGGCGGTATAGGCACCCAAGTTGCACTTTTGAGCTTATTCCAGCTGGTCGTAGATATTAGCCAATATGCAATTTTTAATATCGCTTGTTCTTTGTACTGGACTTTGGCCAAAATTCCTAAAAATTCTATTTAACTCGGCCTATGTTCTACCGCGGAACGATTGATTAAAAATATGCTATTTACTCCTAACCTATGATTTTAGCGCTCAGCGTCCTATAACTATTGTATTGCCTGTGCTCTTTGTCTACAATGGCCATAAATTATACAACTCAAAATGAGGTGTGACGATGGAATCCAGAAACAATGATCAAGACAACGATGATCTAAGCAATCTGCCAGATGAACTGTTAGTAGGAATAGGTGAGTCATCATTAAGTGCATCCGATTTCATCAATTTACCTAATACCTCACCGCGCTTTTCTTTACTTTTTTTCGATGAGCATCGTTTAGCATTGAAATGCTTACGACAACTCTTAGGCCACACTGCATTGGGTGAATGGGAAGATGCAGAAGGTATATGGAAAATCTTCCCTGACTTATTAATACAACGCGGCACGATTTATCACCGGAATCCTGCCGATATTACGCCTGAGATGAATCCCGGTCGTTATAAATATGTCAATCGCACTGCTTATCAAATTGCCTTGATGAATGAGGAATATGAAGAAGCAGAGGAGATGGGAAAATACATGACAGAAGAAGAAAAACAAAAGCAGTTTGCTGAGGTTTTTCCCGATGGGAAAATGATTAAATACAATTGGGATTTGAAAGAAGCGATGAGGCGATTGGAAGCTGTTTTTGCTGAGGTAATCAAAGATCCCTTGATTAATGAAAACAATCTGGATGTCATGAGTGAATCAACGAGAGCTGCTCTTAATACATTATATGAATATGTGAAGCCAGTACCAGAACATAAGATTGGATTGGTATTTGATGCGAATATTTATGTGGAAGCGCTGAAGTTATATGAAGAAAAATTTAACGATTTTAAGAATAAGTGGGACCAGCGTTCATTTTGGTGCATACGTGTTGAAGAGCATTTAGCCTCATTGTTAGGGACCGGCTATTTACGCCCGCATGCCCAAGGCATCTGCAATAAGTTGACGCGGACGGGTTGTACCTTGCCGGATGGGTCATCCTATTTCGCATTTCGTCGGCCGTCTTCTTCTGTCCCTGGGTTTCATCATTTTATTGGTATATATGGCGGTTGGGGCCGCCCGCCCCTCGTGGCGATCTCGTCGCTTTTTCAAAAATTATGTCGAGCAAGAACGAGGGCTGGGACAGAGCTTATGCGGCAATATTTGCGCCCAAGCAAATCGACATGTCTAGTCTGTTGAAATAGCCTTGCAATAAGGCTGCGGCGTGCGCGACAGGATAAATGTCCCAGCACGCCTCAACAAACCACATAACGAGTTCTTGATAAGTCCATGAGTCAATCGTTTTTACCCACCAAAGTAAGAATTGTTGCAGGTAGCGCCTGATTCGTTTGGTAGAAAGTCCAATAGTTACCATTTGCTGTACCTGAATTCTTGCTTTACGTAATGTGCGTGCATGCGGAATAATACGGATTATTTCCACATTTGTCTGTTCAGATGTTGTCGTTACCCCCCCCCAATATTGTCTAAATAACGAGCATCATTTACGTAAATAACTTTAGTGTTATTCTCCGGTTGCGTCGAAGAATAGGATACGCCCAAAAAGTGAAATCCATCCTTGATCGAACCCATTCGCGATTTTTTGCGCGATAGGCTTAAGTGTCTTTCATGCAGAATGTTCATCATGATGCGTCTACAGCGGTTCATCGAACGCTTTGTTTTACAGAGAATCAGCACATCATCCTGAAAACGTAAATAAAATGCCGATGAATTTAAAAATGCATCATCAAGCGGTTTAAGATAGAGAGCACTAAAAAATTGTGACAGTGGTCCGCGAAGTGCAATGCCGCGAGAGGGGTTTTTATATCCTCTTGGAGTGTCGATGGGATTAGTAATGATATTTTCCAGCATCGCTTGCACTTTAGGATCGTGATAATATTTTTTGATGTCCGAAATCAACCTAAAATGTGGTATAGAAGCGTAGTAGGATCCGATATCAACACACAAAAAATACTTGGGTTTTTCTTCCTGCAACACTTGTTTGATACGCTGTGTCGCATACTTAACGCCGGTCGGCCCGGAGAGATGGTAGACATTTGGGTTCATCACATGCTTAAACGTTGGCTTAAGTTGTTTAAGTAAAACATGTCGAAAAATGCGATCTGATGTATGTGCTGGTCAACGACTTCATCAGAAAAATAATAACGTTTTAAGCAGCGAGGATCATAAGTGCCATCCACTATAGATTGAATGCCCTTCGGCAACCACTCATCAATCTCTCGAGCCATGACATGAATTTCATTATTATGATGGCAGTGATATTTGCGCTTGTGAATTTTAGCGAAAAGCTTTTTACCGACATCGAGCATTTCCGCAGTATTCCATCGCTTCATTTCATTCTCTAAACAGTATTCATTGACTAAAAATATAGACTGATGTTATCTCAAAGAAAAGTCATTCTTACTTTGCTTTAAGTTCTAGTTTATCTAATAACCTCAGCACTCACTAAAACTGGACTTGGCCAAAATTTCTAATTGAGAAGGATTTCCAATGAATTGTTCTATGCTGGAACATTCGTTTCAGAATCTACCATTTCACCATAAATTGATTCAATATTTTCTTTAACCCCTAATTTATCCAAGATAATTTGCATATGAGCTTGATCGTGAAAGGGAATACGAAAGTAACCTGCATCATTTTTATTGATGGTGACCTTCATCGGGAAACCAAATTGTTCTGTTAAGCGTTTTTCAAGAGGGGACATAGGCTTTGCTGATTTTCTTGCTTTGCTCGCAGCTAATTTTTTATCTTCACCGGCTTTAATCGCATCATCCAGTGTACTGACTGACCATCCCTTTTTTATTGCATGATAAGCATACCAATATTGCCTTTCGTAGGGTATCCCAGCCAATAATTTTCCATGGCCTTCGCTTAAATGGCCTTGCTTCACCCAATGTTGGACCCGTCCATCCATCCTAAGTAAACGCAGTAAATTGCTGACATGGGGCCGACTCACGCCTAGCAACATACTAATTTCGTCGTGCGTATATCTAAACTCATCTGTTAATCGTTGCATGGCAAGCGCTTCAGCGATCGGATTCAAAGCTTCTCGACAAGTATTTTCAATCAGTGCAATCTGAGCTGCTTGTTCATTCGTATAGTTGGATATTAAACAGGGAACGACAGTAAGTCCTGCACGTTGCGCTGCGCGAAAGCGTCTTTCACCGGCAACTATTTCAAGTTTCTCAGCATATTTTTGGAATGCACGTACAATGAGTGGTTCTAAAATCCCAAGTTGAGCAATGGTCTTAGAAAGTGAAACGAGAGCTTCTTCTGAAAATTCATCACGTGGCTGATAGGTTCCACTGTGTAACATGTCGATGGGAATTTCTTTCAAAACACCTTTGTGAAACAGCGCATGAACGGTTATTGTTTCCATCTTTTTATCCATAGTGAAAGGATTTTCTATGCAATCATTGCCTCGTGGAATGGCCGCTGTTTTAAATTCATTTAGCCACTTATTTACATTTTCAACCTGGGCACATGTTCAAGTATTGTTAATGGGTGCCATCTTATGCCAAGGCGCACGACGTGTCAGCTCCATTTTAAGGGTCATGGGTTTGTCACACGAAAAACGGTTTGAAAAATATCATCGTGTGCTTAATCGAGCAAAATGGAACAGTCTGACTGGCGCAAAGATTTTATTAGTATTATTGATACAGCTGCTGCCGGCAGCATTTCCCATCTTAATTGTTGTCGATGACACAATAGAACGTAGAGGCAGTAAAAAAATTAAAGCGAAAGGCTGTTATCGGGATGCTTGCCGCTCAACAGAAAAATTGATTGTTAAATGTTTCGGATTGAAATGGGTTTGCCTGATGTTAGTTGTTCCGCTACCTTGGTGCAAGCGTCCATGGGCATTGCCATTTATGACGATCTTGGCCCCTTCAAAAAAAGCAAATAAAGCAGCAGGCAAAGAACATAAAACGAGTATTGATTGGACCATGATTGGTATACGTGTGATATCCCGCTGGCTCAAGCGCGCATTTATATTAATCGGTGATGGCGGTTTTGCTTGTATCAAACTCGGTCATGCGTGTATTAAACATAATGTTACTTTAGTTTCCAGATTACGATTAGATGTCGCACTTTATGAACTGGCCCCGACTCCAGGGCCAGGACAAGTAGGTAGACGTCGAGAAAAAGGAAAACGCGTGACATCACTAAAAGAATTAGCACAAGATATAACACAACCTTGGCGCGATGCGATAATCACTTGGTATGATGGCGAAACCAAGCAAGTTCGCATTCTGAGTGGCATTAACCTCTGGTATTCCTCTGGCGAGAAACCTTTACTTATTCACTGGGTACTGGTTTTTGACCCTGTAAAAAATCAGGCCGAAGCATTCTTCAGTACTGATGTGAAATTCGAACCAGAGCAAATTGTTAATTATTTTGTTCTACGATGGAACATTGAAGTGACATTCTTTGAGACCCGTGCACATTTAGGCATCGAAACTCAGCGACAGTGGTCAGATAAAGCCATTGCCAGATCAACACCCATGCTGATGTCGCTCTTCTCATTCATCTGTTTATTTGCAATCGAAATGTTGAAAAATAAATCATTGCCTATTTTATCGTCTGCCTGGTATGACAAAAAAGGTGAAGCAACCTTTGCTGATATTTTAGCATTCGTTAGACGCGATATTTGGGCATTTAAGAATTTTAATGACTCAAGGGTTGAGGGTGAGTATGTGAAAATTAAGCAGAATGAATGGGAAGTCTTGCTAAATCAGCTGGCGCATGCGGCTTAATGGCCAAAGACCAGATAATAATAGATGCTACAAGCGGTAATAATGGTTACAACTTTGTTCTACGTGAAACTCCGATCAAATACTTTGAAAAAGATCACATGATATGATGCAAGGAAAATACGGCTCATATAAACATATTTTAATAAAACCAACGCAGAAAAATATTGATGTGTTTATCTGCTCCCATAAATCTACACGGTTTTAAGATAAGCTATAAATAAAGATTAATTTCGATTATATTCAATAGGTTAATAAAATTCTCCCCGGGGGAGAATTTTCAGACTTCTTAAACAATTGTGTTTAAAACAACATTCTGCTTCGATAACATGCCCAATAAAAAACTGGATATATTTCAAAAAAACAGACAAATAATACTTTATTGTTTTCAGAAATTTTAATATTTAAGGTACCTCTTTTCTCCTAATATTTTATATTCACTCCAAAGATTCTGTCGAAACGATGTAATAAGAAGTAGCATTTAAACGATAGAAAATATGCTAGCAAAGAAGAAGTGTCTTTCAGATATTCATTTATTAGGAATCTATATATCGAATGAATGCGATCTAAAGCTATCGCGGCACATTTATACAAAATATTTCATTTAGTAGTTATGGACGTAAAAGATAGAAAGACTGCTTACATCCTAATCCATTACCAATAATTCCAAAAATACTGTTATTTAAATTTCAATCTCTATTGGATGCCACATACAAGATCAACTATGTTGAAGTTCGATGATTATGTAAAAATATCTACTTCAGTTAGGACATCTAAAAATTTGGGTAATAAAAAATAATATTATTTTCCGATAAAATTTGTCATTCATGATTTACTACGAGATTTATATGATTGTAGATATTTAAAGAAAAGAAAGGACTTCTCATCCTTTGGATCATGAAGTATACATGAATGATATAAACTTTGAGTAATTGCTATTACCAAACTATTATTATTAAGTTTCTAAATAAAAATTACATAGTCTAGTTATTGTTAAAGAAATGTATGAATATTCTTAAAAAGATAATTAGCCAAAAATGCTATTATAAATACAAATTATCTCCCATATACCTACACCATTACCATATACCTACACCAATTACTCCCATAAACATACACGATAACAAATTTCTACACCTTGAAACCTATATACCTACACCATATCTCCCATAAAAGACCACCAAATAGCCCATATAACTACACATTTAAAATTAATTTTTATTATATATTTCATATAATTATGGCTAAAATTGGTTACTAATATATGAATATTAAAATTAAAAATATATATTTTCATTTATTAAATAGTACATCATGCCTCTTGCAAAATATTTCATGCGCAGATAATCTATTTAGCAATAGTACAAAGTACCTTATTAGGAGTACGGATGAAAGTCATAACCACGGCTGGAAACAAGGGTGGAATAGGGAAATCAACAATAGCACTTACTCTTGCTCAATACCTTGCCAAATGCAAAAAAATGAAAGGTGCCTTCATCGATTTAGACCCTCAAGGCAATTCATCATCTAGTTTAATTCCAACTACTCGTGATCCCTCTCATCCAACTGGATACATGCCAAAAGCACATCCTGAATGGGATCCAGATAATTTACCGGAAGATGATCCTCACTGGGATGGTGTGAGTAGTATTGCAGATATATTCACCGGAAAATCTATCTACCCTTATCCAACATGGGTTGAGAATCTACAATGTTTTCCTTCATTCGCTTCTTTACTGGAAGATGCTCAGCGTGTTTTGAAAGTAGATGTAAAAGAAAAAGTAATTAACCGACTTAAAGAATTTACAACTCTCTTGTCAACACATAGTGATTATGAATTTATTATTATCGACACTAATCCACAGTTTGGACCGTTGACAATGGCAGGTCTGAGAGCTGCAACTCATGGGTTACTACCAACCGAGCTAGAGCAGTATGGCATAAATGGAACAATAGGAATGATTGAAGCCATATCACAGGAACAGCTTAGAAGACAAAAGGATGACACAATTAAAATTGCTGGTGTTTTACCGAACCAGGTGAGGAAAACTGCTGTACATACAAAATTCCTGAATGATCTACGGTCAATAGAAAAATCAGAGGAATGGCTACTCCCTCCAATTGCACAAAGAACAATTTATACAGAACTTGTTGTTGAAAATGCAAAGCCAAATTGTGTATTCAACCTATCGCCAGCACATCCAGCACGGATTGAAAGTGAGCGGTGGTGTTCTTATGTTTACGATAGAGTTTTCAATAACGTATACAACAAAGTGTACGATGGAGAGGACGCATCATATGGTTAGTAAATTTAAATTAGATACAAATAAATCTGGTGACACAAAAGAAGCAATAACTAGAACTTTGGCTATAGCAAATAATTATGCTGGAGAATTATCAATTGAAGTTTTGCCTTTAGATAAAGTTGAATTAGACCCAGAAAATAATAGAGAAATGATATTAACCCTTCATGACGCTATGAATGGGCTTAATGATTCTGATCCAGAAATTGATCAAAAAAAACGAGATTGGAAATCATTAGAATCTCTAGCAAAAACAATTCGTGACGATCAGTTAATCAATCCAATTTTCGTTTATAGATATGGTAATAAATGTCGATTAATCGCTGGCGAAAGAAGAACCTTAGCTTCAGCGATAGCTGGAAAAAAGGAAATTATTGCAAGAATTGCCAGTCAAAGGCCAGTTGGTACAAAATTAAAAGTCTTACAATGGATTGAAAATAATGAAAGGATGGATTTGTCTCTTGCAGAAAGAGTTTCAAGCCTTGAAGCAATCATTAAAGAATATTTACAAGAGAATAAAGCTAACAATAATAAAGACCGAATAACGTCTAAAATATTGAGTGAGCTAACGGGGATGTCTGATACTCAATCAAGACGGTACCTCCTTATTTTGCAAGCAAAACCAGATATTAGAAATGCAATATCAGAAGGTAAATTAGAAAATTTAAAATTAATTGAGTTAATTGTTTCAATTGATAATCAAGAGCACCAACAGATTATTTTAGATGCTGCTATATCTGGTTTATCTTTTGATGAAATATTGAAATTTAAAAATGAGCTTGGGTCTGAGAGAGGAAATAAAAGAAATCTTCGTGGCAGAAAAAGAGAAAATGTTAATTTAGGTAAAGTAAAACCAAGTGTTGCAAAAATCATTTTTGAAGCTCTTATTACTAGTAAAAGTTTGGAAAAAAGTATTATTGAAAAGATGCATATTAACAGTGGGAAAGTTCGATGGGATAGCAGTGAGTCAGTACAAACTTTTTTTAAAAACATAATGTCACTTATTGCTCAGGAAGTATGATCCATTATGAACAATACGCTTAAACGCAATTCACTCAAATTGAGTAACAATGAAAAAGATAAAAAAATTATTACCTTTACTTTAAATAAAGATATGCAAGAGTCATTGAGAGAAGTATTAATCCATTCAGAACATTATAACCTGAAAATGAAGTCGGACTGGATTAATGAGGCAATTATAATGTTAAGAGAAAATCCAGACTATAAAGAAATGGTTAGAAATGCGGAAGGAAAGAGCGGTGCTTTTGTTTTTGATAAGATATATATGACGTTTGATCAGCGATGCTTTTTCTCTGATATGAGAAATGAAGTTGTGAAGGAATTTCCTGATATTCAAGGTCCTCAAGCAGCGATTATTCGTGCTGCAATATTGAGTAGACTGTTGAGGAAAAAATGATTTTAACTTAGCCAAATGGAATAGGTAATGTTAGCTGAAAAAAAGATACGAAAACATGTTTCCATCATTCATGCATACTCGTTAATGAGTATGTTACAACGAAAAATTGTCAACGTATTGTTATACGAAGCAATAAAAGGAAACAAGTGTCAACAATCTCCTAATTCTGTTGCTGTTGAATGCAATATTCCTTTTTCTATTCTTTCTAAGGCTATTAATTTTAATAGTAATAATAATCAATACTTGAAAGAAGCGGTGGATGGTTTAGCATCTTTGAAAATCGAATGGAATTTGTTGAAGGATAAGACACAAAAAGATATCTCATTCTTAAATCTACGTATTTTACATGGATCGCCAACTTTCTATAAAGATAATACGCTTAACTTTTCCTTCCATAAAGTGATGTTGGAGTTAGTAACTAACCCAGGGGTATATGGAACGATTGATGTTGATCTTCAATCTGAATTTGAATCTAAATACAGCCATGCTTTATATGAAAATAGTACAAGATTTATAAACCTGCAAAAATCGAAAATAATTCAATTAGACACCTTCCGAAAAATATTAGGTGTTCAAGAAGATAAATACATAAATATTCGTGAATTGACAAGGAATGTAATTACACCATCGATAGAAGAAGTAAATGAGCGATCAGATTTTTTTGTAAAATTAGAAACTATGAAAAATGGTAGAAAAACTATAGGCTTTGAAGTATCTATAAAAAGCAAGAAAAAATCTGTTACATATTATAATGATGTGATCAATACAAACCAATATGAAGTGGTAAAGAAAGAAATACATCAAGAGTTTGGTGTAATTAGTCAATCAGTATTAGATAATATTTTGAATAATTATCCAGAAGAATACATATTAGAGAAAATTGCTTATACAAAAAAATACTCAAAAAAGGAAAATTCTGGTTTTTATCCGATACCTTATTTCATTAGTGCTATTAAGCATGATTATAAATTTAAAGAAGTTTATCAATCACAAAGTATCGAAGAAAATGTTCTAGATGAATCATCAGAATGGAATAAGAAATTAATTTTATTACAATCCGATCTTAGACATTGGGAGGATCGCTTATCTCTAGCTAATTCCAGTCAAAAAGAATCTGATATCAAAGTTATTAGCAGTATTGTTGAAAATTGTCAGGAAAAAATAACCCAGCATCATCTTGGGAAGCCAAAAATGGTTGAGGCTAGTTGATATGAAATTTCCTGCATTTGAACCAATTGATTTAAGTAATAGTGCTCAATCATTTGAAGCTGTTGATCTTTATATTTCTCGAATTGAGCCTGATAGTAATCAGCCAAGAAAACTATTTAGTGAAGATACACTCGAAGAACTAGCTATATCAATCAAGAATCATGGAGTTATTCAACCAATCATAGTAAGAACTGTTGATAATGGCAGAAAGTATCAGATTATCGCAGGCGAAAGACGCTGGAGAGCAGCAAAAATGGTTGGACTTGAAAAAATTCCAGCGATTATTAAAGAATATGATAATGTGCAAAGAATGGCAGTATCTTTAATTGAAAATATCCAGCGAGAAAACTTAAATCCGCTAGAAGAAGCCCAAGCAATCCAAAGTTTATTAAATGAATGTGATATGACACACAATGAAGTTGCTGAGAGTATAGGGCGATCCCGTACCACAGTAACTAACATATTAAGATTGCTTGCCCTTACAAGAGAAGTGAAAGTAATGGTTAGCTCAGGATTCTTAGAAATGGGTCACGCTAGAGCGCTTTTATGTTTATCTAATACCCAGCAGGTTGAAGCTGCTGAACTGGTTATTCTTAAGAATTTATCGGTTAGAGAGACAGAAAAATTAGTTCAACGTATAACTATGGGACAAAGCAAAAAAGAGATAGGTATTCATCAAGAATATCAAACGAAAGCAGCAGAGTGGAATACACTATTATCAAGAAAATTTTCGTCTAACGTGAATGTAAATCTTAAACCTGACGGAAAGGGGAAGTTAGTTTTTCAGTTTGAGTCAATAGAAGAAGCTGAGTGGCTAATAGATAATCTTATAGGCAGAGACTTCCATAAGAAAAGATGATATTCATCAATACGTATTGTAATATAGCGGCAAGATGCGAACAATGACATCCAAACTATAGTGCTTGAATTATTATAATAAAGCAAGCTGATACAAAAAAAGTCACCGATTTAGAATTACACAAAATTGGAGTTATTAAATGTTACGAAAATATAATATTGCATTAATCCCCACGTCTAAAAGCCAAGAAATGATAGATTGTTCAGTTTTTTTCATCAATTTCTGATCAATATCAATTAGGTGAAAATTCTTTGCCACACGTTACTTTGTGTCAATTCCAAGCAGAGGAAAGTACAATACGAGAGTTATGGGATAAGGCATGTAATGCATTAACTGAACATACTATCTCATTAGAACTCAAAGATTTTAGTTGTATATCTTTTGATAATGAAATTTTTTGGGTATCACTGATGCCTGATCACAGAACTTTACTAAATGATATGCATAACGTTGTATCTAAAATTGTTAATTCACCTGCCAAAAAGTCTTATGACCCACATTTAACTTTAATTAATACAAAAGATAGCGAATATGAAAAGATGGCTGATAAATTAATAAAAACATATTCACCAATTTCAGATGAATTCGTATTATCTATTGGGGAATGCGACGAAATTGGACAATTTACTAAACTCTTATATCAAGGTGATTTCAAAAAAAGTATTGAGTGTAAGAGGTAGTATCAAGAAATATTTTTGTTATCAGGTAATAAATGTAATAGAAGGAATGAAACTAATTCTAATAATAATCGTATATGAGCAGCTTCATATGAATATGCAATAAAAATTTCTTCTATTATTAAGAATATCGCCCATAATGCCATGCTTATGCCATAAGCAGAATTAATTAATCGCCACGCATCGCGTTTTCTGAAAAATGATAAAAATGCCGCGAAAAACAATAAGGCTGAAGTAGCCTGTATAAGAATATCAGAATAAAAAAGAAAATTTAAAATACTCTGGGGAGCATTGTAAATCTGTATTGTTTTTTTGACAGCGTCATAATTTCCAGAATGAAATCGCCACTCATTTGTTATACCCAGGGAATTCAGAAAATCGATAAAGTTAGACGAAAATGCAATCGAAAACCAAAGGAAGAAAAAAAATAAAATTCCAACCTTGATAAAGTAAATACCATAGTATTTATTATCGCTATAATTATTCATATTCATAAAATGCTACATTGTTCTGAATTGATTACTGTGAATCTTTCAGTATTTTTATGCGATGATATTTTATGATTTGTCGATTTTGATTTCGCAATGCCGGATAAAATTCCTATATAACAGGCTTGTAACGGATTAAATTTTGTAATCAGGTGATCAGTAGACATGATTCTAATTGGGCGCATATAATTTAATTCATTTGTTTTTTTGTTGAGATAGGCTAGTAACGGGCGTGTCATGGCAAGTGTGTAAATAGCCATAAATCCAGTATCATTATTGGGTCTAGATAGAACCAATGAAGGTACTAACCAATAAGGATGAAT
>JAHCAO010000026.1 GCA_019634835.1 Gammaproteobacteria bacterium | reverse complement strand
TCAAAGTCGAGTTATATGCATTGCATTATTGAGAGATAGATAACCGTAATTTTTTTGTTACGGTTTTTACTCTTGCATCAATAGAAAGCTTTGATGGTCTAGTAATCATTTTTTCTTTTTCTTGACGAGATAGTTTTTTGATATGCCGCTCCATTTTCATGGCAAAAGATTTATCGCCGATGATTTTCCAACATTGGGCGATATATAGTGGTTTAAAGCTTCGTGTATATTTACATTTTCCTGTGCTATTGATATGAGATTGATAGCGTTTTATCAAATCAGTCGTGTAGCCAGTATAGTAGGTATTGTTCTCACAAAGCAAAATATAGACCCAATATTGATATTTTTTCATGTCGTTGATTTCCTCATTTATTATATGCGAGCATCAATCGATGGTATGCTAATACGCCATCTTACTAGGTATATCATCAAAATCGCCTCTGCATAGCAATGTTGAGTTCAAATTTTGTTGAAGAGCATGCATGTGAGAGAGTTGTTCTACCAGCACACCCATGTTGCCACTGATACCAATAATTTTTTTAATCATACTATCAAAATTTTTTTCAGGCACAGTAAAAGCATAATGTGTATAGCATGGATTAGGAATTTGCTTTTCATCCACGCTTAAACAAAACCAAAATCTACTTCCCAATAAATTTGGATTGGTTTCACTAACGAAGAAATAGGCACCTTTGTCCCATTTAACAAGTGGTTTAAGTTCTAACACATCATGGTAGAATGCAAATGATTTATCGATATTTTTTACACCTAGTGTAATGTGATTCATGGATGTAATCATGCTTTGTCCGTAAATTTTTTTACCATGAGACAGGATTTTTCTTCTTTAAAAAACCCTTGCTTTGCGTAGTAATAACCGATCATTTCAAATCCTGCTTTTTCGTATACATGAAAAGCACGAGGATTATTTGTATTAGGATCAATAAAAAATGTATCAGCATTCGAATCAATGTTATTTTTATAAAATTCAGTGAATGCTTTTAGAGTTGGCACAGCCAGTCCTTTTCCTAAGAAATTTTTGTTCCCAATCCCAAAATCAAGTGAGATGGTATGTCCATTTGTCGATAAATATTCGCGATGGAGATCAGATAAATCATTCTGGTTTTTAAGTATTTGATCACTCAATAAAAAACAAAATGGCTGATCATTGATATAACCGATCCAATATTGGGTAGTTCCATAAAAATAATACTGTTTTCGGCCATGAATAAAATTAAGAATATCATCTTTATGTTCTTGGCTATTGTCCCAAAATTCTTGCATGTGAGGTTCAGACAGCCATGAAAATATTATATCCTGATGTTGTGTAGCTGCTTTTTCAAATCGTATATTAATAGGCTGAGAGTCATCCATTGTTTTATCACTTCACTATTATTTCATAATAAGTTATTTTCTGAAAGTAACATCATCACGGGCATTGCGTAAAGCACGCGAGCAAGTTAAATATATGCTGATTGATGAGATTTCTTTCCACTGAACTAGAAATTATTTTCATCGTTAGATTGCGTATTGAGTAGGAACTTCTGAAACTTGGGTTTACCAAGAACTTTTGCAATGTTTTATTGGGGTATGCTGGCACAAATAAACGGCTGACTTTGCAGCTGGCTTGTATGACCTTCATCTCATAGCATTATACACGACCGAGACTGACTCTTCGGAACTGGCTGTATAAGTTTTCAAGCTTGAAGTTTTTGCTCGACATAAATCTTGCACACTGTCATATGCCATCGGAGGCCACCCGATCCGGTCGCACCTGTCCCCATACACAATATCGATGCAAGAGCCTGACAGAAGAAAATCAACAGACTCATATTTTAATGCGACGTGGAAGTTACACCCATTGCGTGTTGTTGCTGCTCGCTTAAATGGCTCTGGATTGTCCTTTTGTAAATAATAGAGTCCTTGATTAAAAGACTGAGCACCATTTTCTGGTACGTACCCAAGTACCCATGCGATGGCTGCATCTTCAAATAACGCACATTTATTATAATTGTGATTCCACTGTGCTGCTGCATGAACGTAATTTTCAAATAATTCCTCTAATGTTTCCCATCTAAAATGCATACCTTTATCAATAATTTTCGGTTGAGTTGCATCAAAATCTTTTCTGAATTGTTCAATGGCAGCGAGTGTAGCTTTACTTAATATCAATTTACTGGTTTTAGCATCAAGCCCATTATTAAATGATTCATTTGAAATCGCTTGAATAATAGGATTGAAATCAAAAGGCTTGTGGTCATCTTTCATTTCACTAATTTGTCTCTGCATTTCATCTATGCCAGCTTTTTCACTACCATGAAGCTGTACAAAAAATGGTTTCAGTGTATTGCACATCACATCATCTCTTGCCCCATGTGCTAATTGCAATGGTGTCACATTCAAAAATGTTTGTGTTTTCCCTATGACTTTTTTGAATACAACATTTAGCAAGTTAAGATTGTTTCTTAAGAAAAATTTTACTTTGTTGTCATTGGGTTCCTGATTAATGTAGTAAGGCAACTTGATTGTTTTAATTGAAAGAGGTGCTTTAAAAAATTCAGACATGCTATAGCATGTGCGCGATAATCGAACGTAATCTGTTATATCGAGTCTGTGCAAAATGTTATTTTGCCCTGGATCTTTTACTAACAAATTCTCTAACGGTGATGGCTGCCTCACTTTCATGTTGTTCCTCGTCTACAGTTTATAAATTCTGATGTTATTTTAGTGATTCTTATGAGATGAAGTCTAATATTTATTATCAGTTTTCTGATTCATATACCTTGATAAGTGGCTGGTTTTTAAGTGACCATCCAGATTGGACCATTCCATTAATGCTGGTAAACGAAAATAAATTATTGAATTTATTAAATTATTAAAAAATCTCCGACCTTTTGCTATTTTTATATTATTATAATTATAAAAAGTTTAAAACATGAAAACGAGGGATTTTTATGAATATAAGAAGCTTATTTGAGATTGTGAAAAACTATAAAGAAGAATTAAGAAATAAAAGACCTATTACTCAACATATTCAAGCACCTAAGAAATTAATTAATAAGGAAAAACAAGATTTTGATAAAATCATTTCTGCAATGGATGATGAAAAGAAAGAAGTATTTAGATTATTTCTCCATCAGGTAAATGTCATCATTCCGAAAGAATTAGAATTTTGTCCTCATGATGGTGAATTACCTTTATTAGAACAGCTTAAATCAAATGATGTTGTAGGAAAGATCAAACAATTTGGATTAACTGATGAACAATGCCGTACCATTGATAAAGTATCAGGTAAAAAAATACTGTCCACACATTGTTTATTTAAAGGTATTTTGCAAGATGAAGATAAAAGAAAATTGCTCCATTATTTGTTAGATAAATATAACAATACTAATTTAATTTTAACACTATCACTACGTGAATCGCTCATCGATCAAGATGTCTATGACGAATATTCAATATTACAACAACTCAAATTAACTGACGAACAAATTCAATCCATTGAAAGTATCACTAACATTAAATTAAGCAAAATAAAATTAAAAATGAACTTTAGTAATATTATGATGAACAATGAATGTAAAGCTTCTTTCCATACATTGCTAAGCAAAAATAATACTAGCCTAAGAAATGTATTGTTTGGAAATGATGTATTACTTTTACCCCAGGAGGATGAAAGTGATAAGATAAATAATCATTTTGTTAATTTTAACGAAAAATATCACTATTTTTTGAGTGACAATAAGATTAAAGAAGTATTTCGTGATATTTTTTTTGCGGTTCAATTGGCGATTGATTATCTTGAGAAAAGTATAACGCAAAAAGAGAAACAAAAAATATATTCCGAAGAAGATATTGCAAGCATAGCATATAAAATAATGGTAGTGTTTAGCGACACAAAAAATCTATCTACCAATAAAATTCTTGAGAATTTTGAAATCTATATCAATACACACAATTTTCAAAGTAGGCTTATTTCAGATATTTTAAATTTTAATATTCCCGAAAATAAAACCATTAAACATAGCCGTTTATTGTTAATTAATGAAAACGAATCGCTTCCCAAGACAATTAGCACAGATGAGATAATTTTGCAAGAAGATCAATATGGTGTATTAAGAGCGTATTGGAATGAAAATGGAGAGATAAAGCATGGTGAACAAGACATGACGATAACTGATTTTTCAAATATCCTGAAAAAAATGAAGCAACATGGAAATATATCAAACGATCCTAGGTTAATTCATACTATTTCACTCATGTTTAAATGTGCTCATGACCATTTATCATCAAATATACTTACAGAATGGAGAAAAATTATTAGGAAAAATGGAGAAAAATTAGCAAAACTATTTGTTGAAACAAGCATAGTAGAATTTTATTTTAAAAAGGAAAACATAGATTATAAATCATTATCCGCGGAGTCTATTTATCAAATTCTAGCAAAAGATCGATATGGTGATCAATATGAAAGAGATCCAGAATTAGCTATCCTTTTTATAAAGGAAGATAAGTCTGCAACACATTTTAATTTTGCTTTGGAATTGCAAGCTAAACAAAAGAAAAAAGACAATTTGCCTAACTTGATTATCGATTGCGGTGACAAAACACGTGATGATAGATTGGTATATCCTGGTTATTTTTTTTTAAAACTTCCTATTCATGATAAACATGCGTTTTTGTTAGGTGAAATAACAAACTGTTGCCAACGCTTGGGCGGACATTCTGAGCAATGTGTTATCGATGGTATCACTAAAGAAAATAATGGGTTTTATGTTCTTTTAAAATCGCTGGATAATAAAAAAGAAAAAAAACCGCCATTACTTGCTAATGGCGATATTGATTACGACAGTTATAAAATTGTTGGGCAAGGGTATGCTTGGCTCAGTTCTACAGGTAATCTTGTGTTTGATTCTTGGGAAAATTTAAAGAGCGAACAAGAAAAAAATCGTGTTGAACAACGTTGGGAAATGCCATTATGTGATCAAATTATTGTTGATGCGCTGTCAATTTTTTCTAAAGAGGTTAGCAATATTTATCCATCCACTCAAAGTGTGAACATTGGAACAGGTGGAGAAACACCATTATATTTTAGAAATAATCAATATGTTTATCTCATGGAAGCAGAAGAAGTTTGGCATAATCATGTTGCTTACGAGGAAAATCTTAGGCAAGCATTAGAAAGAGCCCCTGTATTATTGTTGAAAAATAAATATAGAAATGAAAATGGGAAATACAGTCAATATACTCAAGAAGTTCAACTTTGTCGGTTATCCCATGATAAATCTATAGAAAAAATTCCAATATTTTCATCGCCTGATAAAAAAATAGTGGATGATAATTATAAATATCTGTTCATCTCAGAGTTGTCAGATGAACTTGTTCATGCAATTAAACAACATACCAATGATTATTTCAGGAAAGAAGTGCCATTAGCAATCAGGGAGTCAATCATAGATAGTTATCAGTATGGAGATTCGCTGACTCAAGTGACGATTGGAGAGAATATAATAATAACAATTGATTATGTTGATACGTTATTAAAAGAATTATCCACGATAGTAGGAAATATAGATGATTCTAATGCATTGAGTCAATGTATTAAGAACGCATTAAAAGAAATACCGTCTGTTACTATATTAAAAACGATTTCTTCTTTGCTATCCGATGACAATAATCAATTACTATTAAAACAAATTTTTTCTTCTTTGAAACCAGATACAGAAAAATTCATAGTAAAAGAATTATTTTATGCAATTAACTATTTAGTTTATAAGAAGTGTTTTAATGATGATAGCGTTACTTTCCTAACAACTTTCCTACCTGATATAGAAAGCATGAAAGACGATACGAAAAATCACCTTACCGACATGGCAATCATTTTTTCAAAAATAAGTAATCTTAATAATTCTAAAGATATTATTGAAATAATAAGTAGATTTGATATATCTTTTATAAAATATATAGATCAAATTTTTCAATCATTAGAATATGCATTATTTTTTTCAGAAAATAATTATAAAGATAGTCAAATGTTTTCTGAAAAAAATGTCATGTTAGTATTAACATTCATTGATCAATGTATAAATAAATATATAAATACAGAATTAGTTAAAACTTTTTCTAGTTGGATAATAGTATTATATGATGCAAAGTTGCTAACAAATGAAATGTTAGATTTTTTGAATGATTATCTATTAAAAAATAGTAAATTTGGCAACTATATCAATAATAAAGTTAAAAAACTATCTGAAATATTCAATGAATTGCGGAACATGGAAACATCTCATAACAATAATGTTGAATTGCTATGTATCGTAGTTCAAAATAGCGGCCCCATTGAGCTGATTGAATTTTTAATAAACCAAAAAGTAGAGGTAGATGCGATAAGCAGTTTATATGGGAAATCTGCTTTATCTGTTGGGGTAGAAAAATTAATCACATATTATGATGCTCCAGATCCTTTTGATACTGAATTTAATAATTATATTGACATTGTTTCTTATCTTCTTATCCAGTATATTGAACAAGGTATTATCACTGATGTTAAAAAGGTCGATTTGATTCAGTATTTTAATTCTACTTCTATAGTAAATAAATTTTTATCCTCTCAAGAAGATTTTAGTAAGTTATTAAAATTTATATACAAAAATAATTGGGTTTTTCTTGCAGAATCATTGCTTAATATTTCTGATTACCAGAAAACCCATCAATTATTAGAACGCCACGGACAAGAATTTCATAATTGGATTGTGAAAAAAGAGCATAATAATCTTATAAGCTTATTCTCTATTTTGAATAGAACGGGTGATTTAATTACAAATCTTGAGAAAAACGTAACTCATATCTGGGATAACGTAGATAGATCTGTGTTTTTTAATGATTGCTTACAAATCTTGCGTAATGCACATGATAAAAATTTGCTGTCAAATGAATTTATTTTATTCTTACATGAATTTTTTTTAAAAATCGTTCAATTAACCACGGGCGAATTTAAAATCCATATGGATAAATTATCAAATATATTTAGTAAATTATCTTCTACTAATACAAATAATCCAGAGGGTGAATTGCTATGTCTTTCAGCTTTATATGGACATATTGAACTTGTCAAATTTTTAATAGCGAAAGAGATAGATATCAATTTTATCAGTAGTTATGGAAAATCTTCATTACATCTTGCAATAGAAAATAAAAATCTAGATGTTATTATATATCTTTTTGAGAAATTAATTAAGCAAGGTTCCGTACGGAGTGTGGAGATGAAATATAATATATTGCATCATGTTCCACATGATATTCGACTTCAGTTAAGAGAAAAAGTAATCAATAATTTTCTGCTTACTCTTGAAGGTTGTGAAACATTATTAAGATTTATCTGCAAAAATGATGATGTTACTCTTGCTGAAGAATTAATTAGGATGAATCCACTAGTACTTCATGAAGTTTTAAGAAATAAGAATCATAACTTTCTTGTTTGGCTAAGAAATCCACAGTTTACTGAATTATTACATACACTATCCACAATAAAGCAAGCAGATAACATTATTAATCAACTGAGAGGAAACATAACTTATATACAATCTCCTATTGATGATAATGTGCTAAAAGAACTTGAAAAAACTTGCAAGGCGCGTGAGGGAAAGATTTATAGAATAAAAAATGCCATGAAAAAACTGGCTAAAGGTAGACCAGATGGTACTTATTTAAAATTATTTATCTACTCAATTGCAACTGGATTAATTTCCAAAGAATATTTGCCGTTATTAAGAGAAATATTGATAGAGGAGATTCAAAATTCAGCTAAGGATAATCCTGATTTTATTAATCAATTGGTTCGCGAGGTATTGCCCAATATTAATATTAGTAGTGTTAACATATTATCTGATACAAGTAAAATAGACCTCTCTCGTGATCAAGCTGTATCAGATAAGCAAAAAAAATTAGCCGCTATGGCGAAACAATTAGAACAGGGTGCTGAAAAGTATCGTACATCAGAAAATTTAATGATCAGTGAATATGAGTATGGTCCCTTACAAAAAAGTGACGCCACTAAAACATTAGAGTTTATAACGCGTGCATTAATGAATGATACAGCAGAAATTGAGATTGGATACAGTGACGACGATATTATTACGGTAAAAATAAAGACACCTGAGACAGGCGAGATTGAATTGTCTGAACTAATGCGCAGCGCTAATTTTGAGCATTTAGTTTTTGAGTCTGAAGATATTCAACAATTTAATGAATATATAAGTAAAAATCTTATAGCTTGGCCATTTTCATCTTTACAACTGACTGATCAAAAAATCGAAGATATGAAAAGTGCTAACGAACTTGGACATGATTTGACAAATTTAGAAAATGGTAGTCTGAAGGCAATTAATTTATATACTAATGATACAATTAGTCATCCTTTAAATAATTTATTAGAAGGTCATTATGATAATCAATTAAATAAAGATAGCATTAAATGCTTACTATTAATAGGGATGTTTGCTTTGCATGGATTGAATGTGCCATTACCTACTTTACCCGATGAAAAGGTTATCAGAAAACAAGCTGTTACTTATCGTGGAATCAGTGAACGAGATAAAAATATTTTTTCTAATATTATTAAACTATTGTCTCAGATTAAATCAGATGATCCCATGGATAAAAAAATTATCATTGATATTAAAAAACTAGTCAGCGCATCAGTTGACCCGCATGTTTCCATTTCATTTGGAGAGGAGAAGAATATAAAAGATACCATCATATTTGTCCACTCTTCCTCAAAAGACATTAGTTCTATTTCTCAGCATCCTGAAGAAAAAGAAATGATTTTTGCAGGAGATAAAATAGTCGCAGAGCTTGATCAGCATAACCAAAATATTATTGCAACAGTGATCCGATCACCTAGTACACATACACAATTATCAATGTTTTCAAAAAAAGATTCTCAAATTGAGAGAGAGGATTTTTATGTTAGTATGATTGATTCGTTTAATTCCAAAATTGATGCATATCTTTCAAGCCAATATCCAGATCTTTCTCATTTTAAGGCATTAAAAAGACT
The DNA here is from genome assembly GCA_019634835.1 of Gammaproteobacteria bacterium. Taxonomy (GTDB): domain Bacteria; phylum Pseudomonadota; class Gammaproteobacteria; order DSM-16500; family DSM-16500; genus Aquicella. The sequence continues at coordinate 6,880 of JAHCAO010000026.1, read as the reverse complement.
ATATAGTGAGATGAAGGTTATTTCTCCGAGGATTGCAGAATTTATAGTATTCATTCATTCTGAACAAAAAGATGATAATGATCGCCCTTTAACCGCACAAGAGAAAGCAACTAAATTATTTATAAATTTTAGTGAATATGAGCATGAAGAACTTGAAAAAATTAAAGATTATCCCTTGCTACATACTCTAATAAATGATTTTATGAAACATATGAAGGTATTAATTACTACACCACATCAACGGTTTGATTAGAAGAGTGTTTATCGAACTGTGTCAGTATAAAATTATATCAGCTCTAAATTTAATCGGACATTAGAATAAGTCTGGATCTGTGATGCTATCAGCGCCCAATTATGCATAGGCTGATTTTATCCACATTTGGTGGAATTGCTGAACGAGGCGATTACCCTTCTGAAAAGAAAGCGTCACTGATTTTGAAAAAATTAGAATATTGGTTAACGATAGCAATGACAGAATATTGCCATCAAAAAAATTTATAGTAGATAAAGTAGCTTTAGCTTCAGTAATAGTAAGGCTTCTAGCAAAGACGGTGCTTGACAAGAACATATCGAATTAAACAATTATAAAGAAACCTAATTGGATCGATTTTTTCATATTAAATCCTTTTACCATTAACTTGTGTTCAAGTTCTATCTTGATTAGCCTTCTTCCTTTTGTTCCTGATGCGTAATTGCAATCTAATGGAAATTCGCCAAATAACATCAACCAAAAAATATCCAATAATAGACGATCCAATAGATACAACTGCCAATCCAACAAAATAACTTTTTCCTAATGACTTAAGCCATTGAAATGTTTCTTGCCAAATGAGTGTTATATTATCCCAATGAAATTCTAGCTCGTGGATTTTTGACATCCCATTAACACCATTGCTTTGAGTAATAAACACACCTACTTTATAGATTAAAATAGTAATAGGAACAAAAGTAAAAGGATTAGTAATTAATGTAGCGATAAAAGCGATGGGAAAATTTCCCCGAAAAAGAAATGCCAAAATAGCAGATGAAAATATTTGAATAGGCAGAGGAATAAATGCTACTAACAAACCTGCTGCTACACCTCTTGCGACTGTTCTGCGATTCAAACACCAAAGATAGGGATGGCAATGTAACCATGAAACTAGCCAACGTAAGCTTTTTTCACGATGAATAGTCTCATGATTAGGTAGCCACTTTTTTAACCAGCGTTTCATAGCGCTCCATTTTAAAATGCAAGGCACACAGAATATACATACCGAAGTTCTTGGTAGTATCACTTCGTATTTATATAATATAGAGTAAGTAGAGGAGAAAAAGCCATGTTTAAACGAGTTGCTTTATTTCTTGCTACTACTAACTTAACCATTGTTGTAGTGATTTCTTTTATTCTAAATGGTTTTGTTTAGTAGCTTGAAAAGCAAATTGACGTATTAGAAAAACAGAAAAAGTAAGGAAACAACATCATATGCCGTGACACTCCCTGTAGGGATGAGACGGTCACTGAAAAAGAAAATACAGGCGTATAATTAGTGAACACATGGCTCTTCGGGGGGGGGATTTACACTTTTTATCCTGGCCATGCTTGCGCTCGACCTGGGTGTATTTCAGCGTAAGCCTCATGTGATTAGAATGAAAGAAGCGCTTAGCTGGTTTGGCTTTTGGGTGGCGTTGGCACTTATTTTTAATCTAGGTATTATTTTTTTCAATGAACTCGGAATGCAAGCGGGTTTGGAGTTCTTCACAGGTTTTCTTGTTGAAAAATCCCTAAGTATAGATAATATTTTTGTATTCATTTTAATTTTCGATTATTTTGTTTAATTATGATGACACGTTTACGTCTTCTACTTAGATTAGAGTTAGTAACAGTTAATTTGGTAGAGCTATTTTAAATTAATAAGTGTTGATTCTCAAAAAACAGCTTTATTTTTGCCCTATTGCTGTTAACACAATCGTATGTTTGGCTGTCCCATCTATTTTTAATAGCCTTTGTACTTCATCGTCATAAAATGCGCCTACAGCACAAACGCCTAAATCACGTGATTGTGCTGCCAGATACGCCATACTACTACCAATACCACATTCCAGGTTAGCGTATCGATAATCTCTTTCGCCGTGTAATAGTCCTATTTTATTCAAATCAATTACCCATGCAAAGACGAAAGCTGCTCGTTTGAGAACCTCCTGAGACAACCCAATCTTGTATATTTCATTTGAGAAATTGCCGTCAGCAATTTTCTGTAATGCTGATTTTTCATAAATGTATTGGTATATGCCTTTTGATAAACCTTGTACATGAGTAACTATGATGAATAGTGCGACTCGATTGCCTTGCTCAACAAGATGCAAATTTTTCAGCGGTTTAAATGAATCATGAATGATACCAGAAAAATCGTTGAAACTAACATCACGATCAGAAAACTGTCGAAATGATCTGCGATTTTTGATGATAGTGAAAACATCGCTCTCAGCCGTTGAGCCTTCAGGCAATTTAATCAGTTTATCTGAAGATGGAATATCATCACTAACCTTGTTCGTGATGGTGGTGGAAATCTTCATTGGGCCAGGTACCCACTTCACGGATGTTAACTTATGTGAGAGGCGAGTTATTTCCATCTTACCAGTGTTTTTTGGTAAAGCAACGGAAGTGAATTGGGGCGTTTGGCTAACCGATGCTAATTTCTTTTTCCCAAGTATAACTAGAGATATAACACCTTCATTTTTTGGCGATAGATTTAGAATTTTTTCCATTTTTTCATCATCAAAAAATTCGGTATTGATAAATGACACTTTCATTGCCGTTATAGCAGCAGCCAGATTACCCAAAATATGCCCCGCATCTGGCAAAACATAACGGTAAGAACGATCATGATACTTCCAAACAGAGCGGTCAAAATAGGCAGTCATTATGATAATCGCTGAAGTATTTTTTAATAAGTCAGGATATAAGCTAGCTGTTGTTAACGATGGAAACAAAGCCTGATCACCAATCTTGATTAAACTGTGATTGGCAGGATGATAGTAATAAATACCTGGTGTTAAGCCTTTTATCGAGATTGCCGCAATATACAAATCATTTGGATACAGTGCACCTGCTGATGCAGCTGCGCGCAATTGTATTTGTCCGCCAGGATAAATTCGCGTTTCTGTCACACCGTTTGAATAGTAAAGTATATTGGATAGATTCTGTAAGCTCACATCAGCAACCAAGTCAGATATATGTTGAGATAAAGCCTGATCAAGCGACATATCTGCATAATTAGTCGGTGCTGGCAGAGGAACAATAGGATGGTTGGGATAGGTTTTATATATGGGAGGTTTGATAATATTAAATCTTGGAAGGAATGCACCACCGCGAGTTAAATCACCTTGTTTATGCATATAGCTGGCGGCAGTTACTTTTTCTCCTTTTGCCATCAGCCAGAGTCGATTTGTGGTAGAGATTTTCTGCTTGCTTTCAATGATACTTACCGTTGCTGGACTAATAAATTCATAAACTATAAGAGTAACAGCAGGAAAAATAATAGCAGAGATAATAAGAAGAAAAATATTTTTGACTAATGGCTTCCATTGACTATACGTTTCATCAACCAGAACAGATGGGCTGTTTTTTTTAAGCCAAAAATTAATAAGAGGCAGTTGAAACCATAAGTGAACACAAATCAGAAATAATAAACAGTAACCAAACAAGTAATGCAGGTCAAAAGCGGGTAAATCCATTCTTGCTACCCAAAACAGTCCTAGTCCAGCTGTAATGAATAAATAAAAAATTAGGTAAATGGCAGATATCATATTGATGTCACGTCTACTAACCGGTTTATTGATGGCAGCGCGAAAAAGTAAATAGATGATCATTAAGGTGATGGGGAGTGAGAACCAAAAGAATTTTTCCATAATTTGTGCTGCTCCGGTTTACAGCGAACATCATCTCATTTATATCTTTAATATAATTGAGATTAAGATCCATGGCCATCTTTGGTATGTTGTGAGATTGCTTTCAATTAGCCCTAAATTTAGGTTGACCGATTGCAAAAAGCACTGAAGATGGCAAATTTGCTTTTTTGTAGATAGGTGAAGAAGAATATGGGATGAATGGTATGGGTTCAGATCAGTTTATTTCTATTTCTGTCAGTAAAGACAGCTTTTCTCTGATACCATTATTTAATATTTCATGGTTAGCCAACTTAATGGCGATAATTATGGAAGAAGATGTGGGGATTCTATAAACACATTTAATAATAAATTTATCAAATATATTTTTAGTGTTTGTTATTTGGAGAGACGATGACAGAATCAGTAAAATTAGTTGATCTCACAAAAATAGACGTTATGATGATAGACTTCGTTATCTAGGTGAAGATGAATCATATAAAAAGGAAGCGATGGATAAATTAAGGCTTTGATCGTAGATTTTGATCATTCAATGTCTCGGTTTTGATATATATTTACCCTCAGTTAAAATTTGTTCACATTAAGATAGAGGAGGGATTCATGATTATAATGATAAAATTACTTATTATATGAGAGAAGCACTGTGACAACAACTATATCTGTGGTAGGAAATAATGATTTCGATAATGAAATTATCAAATGGGGCTCTCAGTACCTTTTGTCTCATGGATATTTATTAAAAAGCAACCTGCCAGAAATCATACAAAACACACCTTGGTCTTATGTGGTTCGTTTTGCAACTTCTGATGGCTATATTTATTTGAAGCATACGCCAGAATTGCTTGCATTGGAGGCGACTATTATCCAAGTTTTGCATAATCAATTTCATGCTCATGTTCCAAAAATTATCGAGCACAATGTTGAATTAGATTGTTTTTTAATGAAAGATGCAGGCAAATCATTAAGAGTAATTTTAAAACAAAAATTTGATGAATCTTTACTTTGTAAAGCGATTGATCAATTTACATCCCTTCAGATTGCTGTTTCTGATCATGTAGATGCTTTTCTTAATATCGGTGTTCCTGATTGGCGATTAAATAAATTACCAGATTTATACAAGCAATTGCTTTCGCAGAAAGATATGTTGATAGAAGATGGCTTATCAGCAATAGAAATAAGTAAATTAGAAGCACTATTTCCAACGATTTTTAATTTGTGCAAAAAATTATCTGCCTATTCTGTTAAACCATCTATTGTTCAACCTGATTTTAATGATAATAATTCATGTATAGACGAAACGTTACAAGAGATCACACTCATTGATTTAGGTGAAATAGCTATTTCGCATCCATTTTTTTCACTGATAAATTTTTTACATGTAATAAAAAAATACCACGCACTAACAGATGAAAATGAAACATACCTTTTGATCAAAGATGCTTGCTTGAAAAATTTTATGAAATTTGAACCAAGCACTTCAGATGCTTTTGAAATAGCGCGCATATTATTTTTTATTTATGGGGCATTAGCCAATTATCGATTGATGATGGCATGTGGTAAGTCAAAACTTATATCATCCTTCCAAAGACATGGAAGACCTAGCATGCTATTAAAGGAATTAATAACTGTTATGGGTTGCGATTGAAAGGAATTATTAATTAAATATGCTGCCGACTAACAAGAAACTCAACAATATTGGTAATCTTTTAGAAGAATACAAAAAATTAAATACATATACGGATCGTAAAAAATTTCTTGATGATGTTCAACAAGATCTTGCTTCATTTGTTACTTCTGGATTAGTTTTTGATAAAATACTTTCGATTATCAAAGAACCTGCTTTACAAAAACAAATTATATTTGCCATCATAAATGAACGTTTTTCTATAGATGAGATAAATGACACACTCTTAATAGAGATACTAATTAACAAAATTCACCCTGAAATTAGGCGAGAATTCGCACTGTACTTGGGGCCTCAACGCATTAGAAAATTGTTTGCTAATGATTCAACAGGTGATCGATTCAAATTAATTATTGGAAAGGATAATCAAGTAGAAAATCTGAAGAAAGTGTTAAGCTTTGAAGATTTCAAAGAAATATATTATTCGCCTAATGAATTTAAGTGGAGGTTTTCTGAAATACAGCAGTCCGAACAAATATCTTTTATTAAAGACTTCATTGGAATTGATAATTTTCTTACACTTAACTATCCTATATTAATGTTAGAGGGTGTTCTAAAAGTGCTTGCACCTAATGCACGTTATAGTTTTTTAATAAATGATTTAGGAATCAATAATTTTAAAAAAATAATGTACGATAAAATGCAATACTCTAGTTTTTACCATAAAAGAATTTGTGATCTACTTCCAGAAGAAGACTTTATCTTGCTCTGTAAAATTATCTTTACTGAAGAACAACAATTAGCTAGGAGTAAATTAGACGCTTATCGTGACGCTATCGAAAATACAAATTTTATAACAACTGCAGGAAAATGCAGTAACTCATTGCATGGCTGCGTAGAAGTGGAAACAAGGGATGGAAAGAAGAAACTTGTTAGTGATACGGCGAAATATATTTTGTTTACCATAGAGGAACATAATTATGTTTTGAGTAATCATGTAAGCACGCTCACTAAAGTAAAAGAAATATGTAGGAAAGCGATTACCTATGACAAGATACGCCCTGAATTCAAGGAAGGAGTTTTTGGTTCGGCATTGAAGTTTGCAATTTGGATGACTCGTACAAATGAAGCAATAGAGTTATATACTCAAATAGTGGAAGATAAGATTCAAGGAATCCAAATATCGCATCAAATTGAGTCTAAAAAACCGCTTTCATCTATGGTATAGCTTTATATCTATGTGGCATTTTAATGCGCAATTCTACTTCTGCAGAACAATGGGTTGATTATATGACAGGAAGTGTAATCACGTGGCTAGTCATAGAGTTCAGAAAAACGAAAGCTGGTAGATAATACCGTCAAATAATC
>JAHCAO010000025.1 GCA_019634835.1 Gammaproteobacteria bacterium | reverse complement strand
AAGCGTGTCAGAAAAGACATTTTTTATTAATCAAGGCAATCGCAAGAATCGTGGAGTACATGGTAAGGAGGGTTCTTACGAGAAGAGAGGTTTTTATATAGGCCAAGTAGGCGCACGTTTTGAAAAACCTGGTGTGATGGAATGGAAATATTGTGTCATTACTGAAGAACAAAATACACCTGCACAGGGTTATGGAACGCCACAAGAAGGAGAAAAGTTATCGCCTGCAGATGAGAAAGAAAGAGCAAGACTGAAAATGTGGGCCAAATTTTATGGCCAAAAAAATTTTCCTACCTTTGAAGAAGCAAAAAAGCATCCAAAAAAGTACATAAAAACACAGGACGGTAGTCTATTCAATGTTGAGGTTTATAAGCAGCGTATGCGGTTGGCAGCTCAGGTACATTTAATGGAAGCTATTTCAAGAGCGCAGGCTGAGAATAAACAAGCTTATATACATATAGTAGGATTGGGTACAGGTGTATGGGCGAGGGATAAATTACTGCAAGAGTGGCTAATCATCGAAGTCTGGGGCGAGTTATTGAAAGAGATGCGAGAAAATCAACCGGATCAGTTTCAATTTATCGATACGGTTAATTTTAGCTGGTTTAATGCCCATGTTCTTGGGAGTCAGGAAGCAGAGAAGATTCAGAAAGAGAATCCAAGCAGGATTCAATTTTCACAGCGCAATCCAGCAGATGTATTAGAAAACAAGCCTAACGTGATCGTGTGCCCCAACATTGCCTGGGATGGTGGTAGTGCACCTGGCAACGAGTACTGGGGGAGGAAGCTGAGTGCCTCAGGAGATCCGGCAGCTGCTTGCTGCTCCACTTTTGGCGAAATATCTAATGCTATGATTAATCCCAATGTGTATCAGAATATATGCATATGTGACATGCAGCATGGCGTGCGATTTATTTCGACTAAAACTGCCGCAGTTGATGAAAAAAATAAGAAATCTGGCAGAACATCTTTTAATTTAATTAATGCAGGTGTAGTTCCATCGAATAATAACCTTAATGATCTTCCAATACAGATTCTTAAGAAAATTTTAGACTGCTTCCCTGCTCCGATTCGGGTATTAATTGCACTTTCAGGGGTGAATAAATCACTTAACAGTACGCTGAAAAAAGAGATTTTTAATTTTTTGTTAGATGAGAACGAAAGAAAGGAGATGAATGCTTCTTTAGAAAAAGTGAGCATGGATAGGAAAGCTTATGCTACTGAGCCTTATTCTGGAAATGATGCTGCATTATTAAAAAGATATTTTGAAGAAAAGAGCCAGTTAGCTGTAGTAGCGATTCGTCAACACAACAAGGATCCAAATAAGTATTTTTTTGAAACACAAGTGGTAGACTTTGGTGCGTATAGCACTCCTAAAGAAACAGAAGATTACCTGGCTTTTAGAGAATTCTTAACTAAGAAGAATGTAAAGTTCACGGAAGATGCTATGCAAGGAATGGGGAATGATCGTAAAAGAATTGTATTTTATGGTGATACCAAAGATTTATCCATTTTTGACGAATCTTCCATCATTGAAAAAAAACCTAAAGTTCAAGCACATGGTGTTAGGGAAGCGATTGGCAGAGTAACAGCATGTTTACTGGATGAAAGAACGAATAACATTCCATTTATAGAGTTTACAAAGGACTGTCGAATGATTTTACGTTTTCAAGACCATCGTTATGCCAGAGAATTGTCCTATGCACTGCAAAAAGAAGGCTATATTTTTAATCAAGACCAGTCGAATAGATTTAATGAGTTCGATATCTATCCATGTGAATATGAAGATAGACAAGGAGAGAAACATCAATTTATAACGACATCAAGTATTGAATTAAATGGAGTAGAGAATATTTTTAGGTTTGTATTTAATACTTGTGAGTTAGATGCAAGATATATACAAGGATTTATATTTAAAGATGATGATGAAAAGCTGATACTGAGTTTATCAGAAGAACAAATTACTACTGGATTTAAAGGAGCGTTTAACGGGTTTATTAATAGTAAAATACAGGAATTTCGAGGTAAGTTGAACGATAATTCATTCTTTGCTTTTCATAATAAGGCTATGATAAAAAAGAAAAAAGACTTTTTAGATCGGTTAAGCGCAGAGTTAGCCAAAGTTGAGGGTTATCAGGGGATTAACAATATGTTTGATGCTCTTAAAGCTTCTGAATCGGATTTAGATGGGAATACCTTAAAATTCTACCGGCATTTTAAAGGGATTTTTTCTAGAATTTATCTTTTAAACCAAAACCGTCACCCAGGGATAAATCAAGACAAAGAAAAACCCAAAATGCAGTAATTTCAAATAAATAAGATGAACTTGCATTAAATTTTCTCTTTTCTCTTTATTCTTTTTTAACTAATCTTCTGATGATATACCAGGTAAGATTTTTGCGAAATATCCTTCTTTTTTCGCTTGAATCACTGCCTCTAGAGCTGGTTTTGCAAAAACAGATGGATGCCCATATAAACAACACAGACATGTTTATCCTGACGTAACGTATTCAAAATATATTCAGTAATTGCTGAATAAGATTGCTCACGAAGCTGGTAGCTCGTATAAATAGGATCTAAAGACTCAGTATTAACATTCACACTCTGAATCGATGATTTCATTGCTGGCTCATTAACTAAATACAATACTTTCTCAGATTGCTCAATATAAGCCCTGGCTTCCATTGTTAAATGTGAAATAGATTTTATACCAGACCCAACTACAACCAATGATGCGCTCATTTTTACATCTCAACGAGGAAATAATGATGTAAATCATTTATGAGTCATAGGTCTGCTAGATTCCATTCAAATTGGAGAAGGACTGGCAGACCTATCATATTAGGGCTGAATTTGAACAACATGAGATTCGTTAGCTAAATAATCAATATCTGAGATCAATAATTTTATTGCTTCAACATCATTCATTAAATATGCTTTTTTAATCTCAACCGGTAGTAAACTCATTAAACTAACTAAATTAATTTGATGATGAGGTTTAGTTGCTAGCGTTTCGAGAAATTTGACTGTATCCATAACACACCTCCAAAATTACAGAAAAATACTAACATCTTTATCACCAACTTTACACTGGTCCTGACTTGAAAGACACTTTACTCACTCAAAAGGTGAAACTGAATAAACTTCAGGATCATATCCTATGGCTTATTTAATGAAAGAATTCGCTAAACCTAATTTTTTCATTCCAAATTATCTCTACGCTATTCTCATTTGTACTGTTTCTCTCCAGAGAAATCCTACCGTAAAATGACATGAGGAGTCTATACAGAAGCAACTTGTGACTAGAAATATTATCATCACTGGTGCAATGACAGTGGTAAGTTCACAGTAAAAATTGCTGAAAACAGAGAGGCTCACAGTAGTTGAGGAACCTGCAAGAGAGGTACTACCAAACAACACAATTCCATTTTGACTAATCAAGGCTATTTTATGATTTTTGTCATGTACAGAGCTAAAAATTATTTCTTACTAATTTTTAGCTTGAAATATTCTGCCAGCTCGTCGAGGTAAAGGGATTGTTGAGGAATATTTTCGCGTAAATTCTTAAGCGAAATAGACCGTGTTTTCATCTCATGTTCACCAATGATCAGTGCATATTGAGCGCCACTTTTATCTGCTTTCTTAAATTGGTTTTTTAAACTTCCGCCGCCGCAATGTTGAATGAGCTTTAAACCAGGAACTTTAGTACGTAAATAACTTGCGGATTTAAGCCCTGTGGCGAAAGCATCTTCACTATCAGTGATCAAATAAGCATGGAGGCCATTTTCAGTTTTATGGTTTTTGTTGCCTTGTTGCATCAGCAAAATAGTACGCTCCATACCGAAGGATAATCCAATAGCGGGCGTTGCTTTGCCGCCGAGTTGTTCCACAAGACCATCATAACGTCCGCCAGCACAAACTGTTCCTTGAGCGCCTAATTTATCTGTTACCCATTCAAAAACTGTTTTTGTATAATAATCCAAGCCTCTTACTAAGCATGGATTAATTTCAAAATTGACGCCAGCATGAGCCAAATATTCTTGTAGTCTTTCAAAATGACTTAATGATTCATTATCAAGGTGGTTCAATAACTTAGGGGCATGCGCAATCAACTTTTTCATGTCGGGATTTTTACTGTCAAGAATACGCAATGGGTTTTTATGTAATCTGCGTACACTTTCTTCATCAAGGCTGTTTTTATTTTCATTAAGATAACGTATTAACTGATGACGGTATTCACTGCGGGACGCAGGAGTACCTAAAGAATTCAATTGTAATGTGGTAAAAGATTTAATCCCCAATTTATCTAAAATGGAAGCGGACATGAGAATGATTTCCGCATCAATATCAGGCCCAGGTAAACCAAAGACTTCTGCTGAGAATTGATGGAATTGTCGATAACGGCCTTTTTGCGGGCGTTCATGACGAAAGAATGGCCCTGAGTACCATAACCGTTGAATTTGATTATGCAATATGCCATGTTCAAGTGCTGCGCGTACGCAACAAGCGGTTCCTTCTGGGCGTAAAGTCAAGGTTTCTTGATTACGATCTAGGAATGTATACATTTCCTTTTCAACAATATCAGTGATTTCACCAATGGAACGTTTAAATAATTCTGTTCTCTCCACAATAGGAAAGCGGATTTCTTGATAACCATAACTTAATAGAACTCTGCGAAAGATATACTCAGCATATAACCAAAGATGTGTTTCTGGTGGAAGAATGTCATTCATTCCTCGTACAGCTTGGATCATTTCTGCCACAATTGTCTCCTTCCGAATTTATTCAGAGAATCAATAGACCTCGGTGAAAAACTCGCTCTAGTTAAAATGATTGTTAATATTACTATACCCCTAGCGTTTCAATTTCAGATGACCTATTGACTTGGGTCCTACCAGTGGGTATTCGTTTTCATACTCGTAAACTGCGCGTGAAAACGAATACCCACCGTCACCCACGATCTTTACTCCTGAAATTGAAACCCTGTGGGCATAGTAGACTGAGTATTTTCATAATTTAAATAAGCGGGGCGAGGTACATGCCGTTTCCGTGATTTCTTTTTGTAAATGGGCCGCCCTAGAGAGGTTGATTTATTTGTTAATGTAGATTTTATCGCAGCAGCTTGGTGAATGTAATTTTTTAATTGGTTTGTCATAGCTTGAAGAGGGCCTATTTTAAAGGTTGTTTGTAGAGCCTCGTCAAAATTAAAAGAGGGAATCAATATTTCTATATTTACGTCTAGTGGTAAATCCATACTTGGATTTTCTTTTTTTGTGATGGCAGGAGGTTGCTTGGCGCTAGGTATGGAGGAAGGTGTTGTAGTATGTTTATACCACCACAAACTCCCTATTCCCAAGAGTAAAAATACGCTAATAAGCGTGTAAAGTTGCATGGATCCATTCAGTTTGAATTTGTTAGGCAGCGTTAAAATTTTGCTGAAATGCAGAGAAGGGTGAAGCTTGTGCAGTGTTCTGATTGTTTTTGTTCTCGCTGTTGTGATGGGTTGACTGGGATATTGATGCATACTCATTACCAGTATGCCAAGAAAGATAATTAAGCTTGCTAAAGATTTTACATACCAATCACCTATTACTGCTTGCGTAAGAGCGGCTTTATCACCTTTATTAAATAAGCTTCCAAAATGACCTTTATTGAGAGTGGATTGTTTTTCAGGCACTCGTACCAGTGAATCAGTCGAGGTAGAGATTGTCCCACTGCTGTTAGGTAGTGTGGTATTGGGTATAGTGTTAGCAGCAGGAGGGACGGTAGTTGTGCTGGTATCAGAGGATGACATCAGTTCATTTTTGTTTGTTACCATGGAGTTATTTTCAGATCGATGGGTGGTTGGCTCAGCGGCAAGCGTGTCTGCATGAATTGGTATGGATTGCTGAATTGAGTTGTCACTGGTTGGGTGCAGATTGGTTTTATGTGTGTGCCACCAAATACCTACTAAGCCAATGATCGTAATTGCAATGAGATAAGTGAAAAATTGCATGAAAAAATTACTGATGTTTACTGGTATAGAGAATTTGCTCCTTCCCATTGAAGGAATGGGTGTCAGCGTGTGTTCTGCTGAGGATGCGTTTTCATCTATATCTGGTTTGGGTTTAAGAAGCTCTAACGCTTCTTTCACTTCTTGCTCTGGAATCTCTAATAATTTACTGTAATTTCGAATATAACCGCGAACAAAGGTGAGTGGCAGGTCACTCTTGAATTCACCATTTTCTATCATGGTAATGACTTGTTCATGCAATCGTAGCTGTGCTGCTATATCTTTGCGGTCTATGCCTAGTGCTTCACGGGCAGATTTTAAACGTATACCAAAAGGAATAGACTTGTGCATAATAATACTGGCTTCTAGAGGTTGGTTTATCATAGAACGTCACTGTCCTTAGTTTAATGTTCGGTTCCTTAGGTCTGCCGACGAGACCTCACATTAAATTGTATGACGATCAGGCATTCTCGCCAACGACTTTCTTCTTGGTGGACTGTAAATATCGCTCATGCCGCCTGGTACGGTCTTTCACTTGGCCTACTAATTGCCCGCAGGCAGCGTCAATATCATCGCCGCGTGTACGACGAACGGTGGTGTTTAACCCTGCTTTCATCAAAATATCGCAAAAATGATGGATAGTACTAGCGTCTGAACGCTGATATTCGGTATGTGGAAAGGGATTAAAAGGGATAAGGTTCACTTTCACTTTGATCCCTTCCAGTATTTTAATGAGTTCTTTAGCATGTTTGGGTGCGTCATTCACGCCTGCTAACATAACGTATTCCATGGTGATAGAACGTCTCGTGTCATTTTTAAAGTAATCTCTGCATGCGGTCATCAGTTCCTTGAGCGGATATTTTTTATTCAAGGGTACGATTTTATTGCGTAATTCATCGTTAGGCGCATGTAATGATACAGCCAGTGCTACGTCAGTGGCTGCGCGCAGCTGCTGCATGGCAGGAATGACGCCTGCGGTACTGACAGTAACGCGTCGTTTTGACAATCCATAAGCAAAATCATCCAGCATGATGTGTAACGCAGGTATGACATTATCAAGGTTTAATAAGGGTTCACCCATGCCCATCATAACTACATTAGTGATGGTATGGTCGTGCAGGCCATTCATTTTTGAAAGTTTTCGGACAGCGATCCATAATTGACTGATAATTTCAGCTGTATTGAGATTACGGTTGAATCCTTGCTTGCCAGTAGAGCAGAAATCACAATTTAAAATGCACCCTACTTGAGAAGAAATACATAATGTCCCGCGGGTTTTTTCAGGAATAAATACCGTTTCAATACAGTTTCCATCGTTTAATCTAAGCAGCCATTTATAGGTACCATCGGCAGCGGCTTTTTCATATATCACTTGAGGTGTTGTGATGTCTGCCATATCAGAAAGCTTTTGACGTAACGCTTTGCTTAGGTTTGTCATATCAGCAAAATCTTGCATGCCATTAAAATGTATCCATTTTAAGACTTGATCAGCACGATAAGGTTTTTCGCCAATGCGGACAAAATAATCCTGCAAGGTTTTTTTATCGAAACCTAGTAAGTTAGTTTTTTGCATCGGCGATGTTTCGGTCATTTAAGCAAGCTCATTTTCTGCGACGTAAGTATAAATTTCTTCTGGTTTGAAGAAAAAGGCGATTTCTTGCTTAGCTGTTTCAGGTGCATCAGAGCCATGAACGGCATTATGATCGATGGAATCTGCAAACTCAGCGCGAATTGTGCCAGGTGCAGCCTCTTTAGGGTTGGTTGCTCCCATGATTTGACGGTTTTTTGCAATAGCATTTTCACCTTCTAAGACTTGGATCAGGACAGGGCCTGAGCTGATGAAGTTGACCAAGGCTGGGAAGAACGGCCGTTCTTTATGTACAGCATAGAATTGTTCTGCTTGGCTTTTGCTTAAATGCATCATTTTGGCAGCTGCGATACGTAATCCGCCTTTTTCAAAACGGTGGATGATTGCACCAATCATATTTTTAGCAACGGCATCAGGTTTGATAATAGATAAGGTTCTTTCAATAGGCATGTTGTTTTCTCCGTTTCTCCATAGTATTTAGCTTGTGCGGCTGTCCCAAGTTGAGAAGGCTAAGGTTCAGTCTAAAAAGCCCAGCATTATACCTAACTTTTTATCTTTTTGCGCCAAGTTTGAGCTTTTTTTATCAACTCTTTTTCATCTAGTGTGGTTAATTCACGGTTCTTTAATAATTGTTTGCCAGCAACCCATACATCCGTGACTTGAGAGCGGGGTGTCGCGTAGACAATTTGTGATACAGGATGATAAACCGGCTGGGTTTCAATATGATTTAAATCGATAGCAATAAAATCAGCTGCTTTTCCTGGCTCTAATGAGCCGGTAATGTGCTCTATTCCTAATGCTTTGGCACCATTAATCGTGGCCATTTTCAAAGCATGCATCGCTGGTAGTGCTTTGGGATCATTTGCAGTGATTTTTCCTAACAATGCGGCTGAGCGCATTTCACCTAGCATATCGAGATCATTGTTGCTGGCAGCGCCATCTGTGCCTAGGGCAACGTTGATGCCCATCTGTGCTAGTTTTTCCACGGGACAAGATCCGCTGACTAACTTCATGTTGGATTCTGGACAATGCACAATATTAGGTTGAGTTTCTTGCAAGATTGCAAAGTCAGCATCGTTAATTTGTGTCATATGAATAGCAATTAAATTGGGAGAGAGCATGCCAATATTATGTAACCGCTGTAATGGACGTTGATGATATTTTTTTATGGAATATTCAATTTCTGAAGGTGCTTCTTGAAGGTGAATGTTAATTTTCAAGTGATAATCATCAGCGAGTTTTTTTACTTTCTCTAAGTTTTCAGTGGAAACGGTATAAGTCGAGTGTGGCGCTAAAGTGGGGGTGATCAGTTCATTATTTTTGTACTGCTGATAAAATTCTATCGCTTTTGTAAAATACTCCTCTGTTGTTTTTGCCCAGGCAGTGGGAACGTCAATGATCGTCATGCCGATGTGTGCGCGCATGCCGGCTAATTCTGCAGCTTGCGCAGTGGCGCCAAGAAAAAAATACATGTCATTAAAACAAATCGTACCGCAGCGGATCATTTCCGCCATGGCAAGCAAGGAGCCATCATAAACGAGCTCTTGGCTTACCCATTTACTTTCTGCCGGCCAAATATGGTTGTTCAACCAATCCATTAATTCTAAATCATCCGCAAGGCCGCGAAATAAATTCATGGCGATATGCGTATGACTATTAATAAAACCAGGTGTGATAGCGTGTGAAAGATAATGCTGTTCATCATTAGCCTGATAACGTTGTGTTGCTTCCGTACCAGGCAAAATTGCAAGGATTTTATTGTCATGAATGACTAACGTATGGTCTTCTAATACTTGATTATCATCTGCGCAGGTAACCATCCATTTTGCATGAATTAAATGATCGACTTTGTTCATAGGAATTCTCTTTTCATGTTCTATTAAAGTAAGAATGTAACAAGGATATATGTCATGCTAAAACATGTTTCTGAAATTCTATAGAAATATCTTCTTTTCTTCATGGTATTTTTAGCTTACCATGAAAAATTCTAATCATTCCTTGGCTAAAATTCATGTTTTTATAAGGGAAAATAAAATGTCATATCAAGTCAATCGTAAATTATTAGCCGCGTTTCTTCTATTTACTTTAGGTTATTCATTAGAAGCTATAGCTGAACCTACTATTACGTTCATTCATTCAAAATATAGTGATTCCACTGTGCCAACTGCTAAGATTGCTCGACTAGTTAAAGAAAACTTTGATGTTAACCAATTTCGGCAAATCAAAACCCAAGTGATATATAACGAACAACATCAAATTGATCATGTTTTAGTTTATCTTTTTTCTAAAAAATATCATGGTTTCGAATTGGTCAGGATGAATCTTGGTAAGAATTTTCAAGTTATTTCTGTTCAAGAGAAATATCAATTGTCAAAATCTGACTATGCTCAGCAGCCTGGCATCAACATTAAAGAAGCAAAATGTCCTGATCCTTCTATAGAGTTTATTGCTTTCGCGCCAAATGATGATTCACTAGAACAAAAAATAACTCAGGATGTTGCGAATGCAGCTGAATCCCATTCGCTTAAGACAGTGAGGTTATTTTTGAATGATGCTACGAGCAAAAATTATTTAAATTACATGACATGTCCGAAATTAAAAGGTAATTTTTATAATGGCGACGCTGATCCAGAAGTCATTACGACTGTAGATGGTGTCATTAGATATCGTGATATTGAGGCAGTGCTTTATCATCAATTTCGCTATAAGGTGACGAATATTTGGTTGGCTTGCATGGCTTATAATGATCCCATCAAAACTTCTGTTATTGATGTTGCGCAATCGCAAAAATATGCAGCTGGTATCAATGATTTGTTAGTAGGACCAAGTGATAGGGCTGCTGCTTGCGCAATGAAAAAAGCAATGGATGGTAAGCCGATGACAGCTTCATTTAACGAATGTTATTTAAAGTATGATGTTAGCGATGATAAGTGGGGATTTGGAGGTAACGGCGCAGATATTTTTGGAACGTAATAAGAAAAAATACTTATCGTTTATTACGTGAACATTGCTGCTGGCAGCAGATGTTTTATTGGTGAGATGTTTAAGTTTCTAGGTGAAATACAAAAGACAAAAGGTGTGAATTTGCCGGAGAGGGAGGGATTCGAACCCTCGTGGGAGCATACACTCCCCATCCGATTTCGAGTCGGCGCCGTTATGACCGCTTCGGTACCTCTCCTGAGAGATGGATTATACTTAGCTTCACTAGCTATTCAACCCCGGTGGTATAATGTTAACGTCTTTTGCGGACTCAGGATATTGCCGGTCAGAGACAGGGAAAGCGTTTTGAAATGCTCCCGATGTAATCCCTGGCGGGATTTTCAATGGTGGGATGGATCTAGCAGATAAGTATGTTTTATTGCGATTTTGAATAAAAGATGACTTTGAAACATATGAGCAACTTATCAAGGTGATAGGTATAAAAAGGATTAACATTCGAACGATGGAATTCATATTATTCTACTCCTGCATTTTGCATAGCTTCTTTTACCGCTTGATGGTACTTCTTGTCTAGAGGCAATAATGGCAGGCGAATACCAGCTGGTATTTTGCCCATCATGTTCAATGCCCATTTGGTAGGAATTGGGTTCGATTCAATAAATAACCGCTGGTGTAATAACATAAGTTCATGATTGATTTTCTCTGCCAATAATCGGTTACCATGCAGCACTGCTTCACACATTTCATGCATTTTTAATGGAGCAACATTGGCGGTAACTGAAATCACCCCTTTAGCACCATTCAGCATTAACGCTAATGTGGTTGCATCATCGCCGCTGTAAACAGTAAAGTGAGAATTACAACGTTGAATGATTTCTTGGGTTCGTTCTATTTTGCCAGTGGCTTCTTTGATTCCAATAATGCCATTGATTTTAGATAATTGCTCAACCGTTTCTGGAAGTAGATCGCACGCTGTTCTTGCTGGTACGTTGTATAAAATAATCGGCAGTCCAATATTATCGGCAATGGTCTTGTAATGCTGAAATAATCCATGTTGTGTGGGTTTGTTGTAGTAGGGCGTTACAATTAAACATGCATCAGCGCCAGCGCGTTTTGCATTTTCAGTCAGTGCTAATGTGGTACGTGTAGCATTGGTACCTGTGCCTGCTATGACAGGGATGCGGCCAGCAACTTGTTTAACAATCAGGGAAATTAATTCAAATTGTTCGCTTGGTTCTAGGGTTGCAGATTCGCCAGTGGTTCCAGCAGCAATGATCGCTTCTGTTTTAGACTGAATGTGCCATTCTACTAATTCATGTAATGTTTCTTTGTCTATGGATCCATCATCATGCATGGGTGTCACCATGGCCACCATACTTCCTTTGAACATAACATTCTCCCGCAATTGAGTGTTGTCGCCTATTTTTCAGCAAAAATAACTGGCTTTTTATAGTCTATAGACTATAAATTGTCTATATTTTTTTATTGTATATTTATATATCCGCCTATCCATCTCGTAAACCTGCGTGAAAATAAAGACTTACTGTTACTCATGATTTTTATTCCTAAAATTGAAATGCTACGGGTATAATCGCTCCCTAATTTAAAACCAGGGTTGAAGTTAAAATGAAACTCTTCGCAATCGCAGATTTTTTATGGGGAGATAAGGCTAGGGTCAGCTATTTATTGGTTGCAACAATGTTTTTGTTGTTTGCTTTTTTAGGCGAACGTGAAATCTGGACTCAAGAGCATCGTTGGGCTGAAATTGTGTCAGGGATGTTTTATAGAAATGATTTTCTGCATCCTTATTTAGGGAATACAGGATATTATGATAAACCTTTACTTTCATATTGGTTAATCGTCATTTTTTCTAAACTAAATAATGCATTGACGGCATGGACATTACGTTTGCCTTCAGCAATTTCTGGTTTGTTATCCATTTGGTTTACGTATCGTTTAGGGGTAAAAATCAAAAGTAAACAATTTGGATTGTTATCAGGCTGGTTACTTTTGACGACTTATTACTTTGTGTTTTGGTCGCGTACAAGCAATACAGACATGCTTAATCTTGCTGGTTCTCTATTTGCAGTATCGTGGTATTTTGACAAACGTGATCATGCAACATTTTTTGATTATACAATTTTCTTTATTATTCTTGCCGTGACTTCGTTATGTAAGGGGCTGATCGGGGCAATTGTTCCTCTCATTGCTGTATGCGTGGATCTTACTTTGCGTCAATCATGGAAACAACAAATCCGAGTAACATTGTTTCTAAGTATGATACCTGCATTGTTAGTATATTTATTGCCTTTCCTAGTTTCTAGTTATTTTAGTGCCGACACATTCCAGCAAAATGGTTTGTATCTTGTTTATCGTGAAAATATTCTGCGTTACTTCCAACCATTTGATCATCAAAATCCAATATATGTTTACTTCTATTATCTTCCTATCTATTTAATGCCTTGGGCAATATTCTTTTTTCCTGCTTTGTTCTCTATAAAATCTCGTTGGAAAGGAATGTCTATCGAGTCGAAATGGATTGCATGGACATTAATGGCACTTTTTTTATTTTTTACCATGAGTGGCTCACGACGTAATTATTATGCTTTACCGATGGTTCCATTTGCAGTGTTGTTTATTGCAGATTGGATATTATCCGAGACAACCATGGTTGCAAAAAAACGAATCTGGTTAACTAGTGTGGTGGTGTTATCATTTGGTCTTTTATTTATGGTTCTTGATTTGATACCAGCTTGGTATTACTCCCAATATGGAGTTAACCGATTCACGACATTATTAAGAGATGAGGTAAGTAAAATTAAGCCATGGGATCAATGGAATGTGGTATTGCTGGATGCTGAAAGTAAAATGAATTTTTATCTTCAATTGCCTCCTAGTGCGATTAAGTATCATATCAAAGGTACTGAACGTAATGACTTGCCTACCGTTGCGCAGATAATGGCTGAATGGCCATTATTAAAAAATAAACCTAGAAACGCGATATTTGTTAGTCGTAAGCTTTATGTGCCAATATTACAAAATATGCTTCGTGATTATCGTATGTTTGAAATTCAGTACCCACGTACGCAACTGGTAAAAATTAATGAAATGGATGTACCTGTTGCTTATATACCCGTAGCGTTTCAATTTTAGGCGTTATATTATATTATCATTTGGCAGCTCAAATCGATTTTACATGATAAAGCAGCATGGTTTGGTGTGATGTTTCAATATAGGAAGGAAGAATGTATGACTGAAAATTTATTGCAAAAATTAGAAGAAAAAATGATGGTGATATTGACAGAAGTTGAAAGTTCACGCACAGAGATTGAAGGCTTGCATAGAGAAATACAACGTTTAAGCCAGGAAAATTCGATGTTAAGGGCTGAGCGAGATAACCACTCGAAAAAGCTTACAGATTTAATTTCCCTTCTTGATACTGTCAGTGTGCCGGATAATATGATGGTGAATGTAGCAGCACCTGCAATGAAACCTGTTTTAGTTCAAGGATAAATTAGGACGAATTGAAATTGATATTATGTTTATATTTTATAAAGGAGATATAGTCACATGGCTGTGAACAAAAAAAATCATAAACTGTTGTTAAAAAAACTTAAGAAGCAAGTGAGGGCATTGGAAAAAAAAGAAGAAAAAGCTAAGAACCAACTTCGCTCGATTCTAGTCAAAATGCGTAAGTTGGCCCGCTCACATAAGTCAAAACTTGCAGCTAAAATACGAATGATGAAAAGCAAAATTGCTGAAGCACAAGCTTCTTCTTTTGCTAAAGCAGCAATGCACTTTGAACATCAAATGGTAAAAAGCATTGAGGCAAAAGGAAAGGGACTAGCGTCAGCGTTAAATAAAATTGAGAAGAAACATATACTGAAGCTGAAAAAAAACCTGATGAGAAAAGGCAAGAAGGCTGTAACAAATAAAAAGGCAAAAAAAGCAAAAAAGAAAGTAGCTGTTAAAATGAAAAAAGGTAAAAGGTAAAGATTGTCAAACAGTGCACAATCCTCTCAGATTCATAGCTAATCTGCTAAAGGGTCATGACAAGTTTTTTGCAGCAAGAAGAGACGGATATTTTTCCTTTACAATTAACCGCAAAACACACTCATCCTTGATTGGGTTTTACTCTCGCAGACTCCTGTCTGCGAGTGAATGGTTCATACAAAATACCTGTCTCTTCTCGCTGCAAAAAACTTGTCATGCACCCTCTGCTAAGATATATGGTTGTCTGAAATCTAGTTGGCTAGCTTCAGGCAACCGTATAGTGGCAACACAAATTGGTGTGCTTTGCAAATTCGTATGGATAGGTCAATTCAATTGGGCGGAGCCCCCATCGTTTTTCTGGGTGTTTAATCTCTAACTGGTATTATTGCTTTGCTCAATCCCTATCCTGAAGAGACTTGTTATTAATATGCAAGTCATAGTGAGTGATACAGATAACACTAGAATTGGTGATGAAGGTGCAATTGAGCTCGCTAAAAATACGATACTGAAAGAAATGATTTTAATTCTTAATAAAATTGGTGCTATAGGTTTGGCTGCGTTGGAGAAAAACCTTACTGTCTCGATATGGGCAGATTATCAGAGATCAATAGCACGAGCGATTTATTCTACAAATAAGAATGTAGTTTTGTTTCCTCATATGGGTGCATTCTACACAAAATTATATGCACGTCTTAATCAACTACATGCAACATCCAGTCGTTCATTACGATTTTATTGCAGACAAGAACATTATAAAGCATGTGAGCGACTTAAAAATCACATGTAGCATTTAAATAGCCTGTGGCGATTACGACACTGGCCTAGCTACTCTTCTATTTTTATCGCCCTACAATGAATACGACCTTGTGCTACTCTGACTAACAATTCATCATGAGGTTTTATTTGAGTAGCGTAACGTATGACGTGTAAGTCTTTGGTGGTTGCAATAGCATAACCGCGTTGTAAAGTGGCAAGAGGACTGAGAGCGTCTAGTTTAGCAGCAGCATTAGCCAGCATGGTTTGTTTTCTATTATATTGAGCTGATGTTATGGTGATGAGCTGCTGTTGGTAAAATTTTATTTTATCTTGCAGCTTATCAATAGAGTGAATAGGGGTTACTTTGTGTAACTTAGCTTCGTTATTTTGTAGTTTTTTAATAAGATGATTGAATAATTGATTTTGTAGTTGTACTAACATTAATTCACAAAAATCTAGCCGCTGCATTTTTTCAGTAAGACGGCGTTTAGGATGTTGTTGCTGCAAATGTTTTTGTGTCCATGCTATGTATTGCTTGCTAGTTGTCAGTTTATTTTGCATTTGCCTGATGATTTGCTGTTGATGGCGCGAAAGCAATTGTAATAAATCAGCGGTATCGGGTGTCACAATTTCTGCGGCGGCGGAAGGTGTGGCTGCTCGTTTGTCAGCAACAAAATCGGCAATCGTAAAATCCACTTCGTGTCCTACGCCGCTGACAATGGGTATTTGACTTTCATAAATGGCATGAGCAACTATTTCTTCGTTAAACGGCCATAAGTCTTCTAATGAACCGCCACCTCGAGCAACGATTAATACATCGCACTCAGCGCGATGGTTTGCCGTTTGAATGGCGTTTACAATAGCAGGTGCTGCCATATTGCCTTGCACTAATGTAGGATAAATTATCACAGGAACGCAGGGGTAACGCCGTTTTAATACAATTAAAATATCGCGTACGGCAGCACCAGTAGGCGAGGTGATAACGCCGATTTGCTTTGGAAAGGGAGGAAGAGGTTTTTTGTGTGTTACATCAAATAAACCTGCAGCTTCTAGTTTTTTCTTTAATAACTCATACGCATGTCTAAGCTTGCCTTCGCCGCGTTCTTCCATATGTTCAGCAATGAGCTGATACTCGCCACGATTTGGATATAAGCTGACACGTGCTTTCATTAGTACGTCCATACCATCTTTGGGCGAAAAGGGTAAATGACGTTGGTTACCACGGAACATAGCGCAGCGTACTTGAGCAGAAGAATCTTTAAGAGAAAAATACCAATGACCGGAATGAGGCGCTGTAAAATTTGATATTTCGCCTTCAATCCAGATAACGGGGAAAGTATCTTCTAAAAGATAGCGCACTTCATTGTTCAGACGGCTGACAGTATAAATATTTTGGTTTTGTTGCACGTCAGTCATTTGCATATCACGTACTCGCAGCTTTTTTGTTTTTCATGAGCCATTGATAAATCATTTCTTGATGCATGGGATCTTGCAAGGCAGGTGCATGTCCAGCATCAGACACTTCAAATACTTCTATGTTAGGGTGAAGACTGCGCATTTTCTCAATAATAGAGGGCAATAACAAATCTGAGCGGGTGCCATGGATGACTAAAACAGGGCAAGTGACTTGACGCCAGATTTGCCATAAATCAATATCGAAAAAAGTGCCTTCCAGTGCTTTATGAGGATTGAAAAGCAGCTTCCACGCTAATTTGCTTTTAGCAGAGGATTGCTTAATAGCGGGATCAATTTTTGTAGAGAATTTACCTGGCGCAGTTTCTCGAATACTATTTTCTGTCAAACGTTGCCATTGTGCATCATTTAAATTGCCAAAGTCGCCGTAGATACTTTTGAAGTACATTTTTGCTTCTTCAATGCTAGAAAAATCAGGATCTTTGCCTGCGTATTTAGATAAACGTGCAATGGCTTTGACTGGAATTTGTGGTCCCACATCATTCATGATGAGACGTTGTATGGGTGAGTGAGGCAAGGATGCCAGTAACATGCCAATTAATCCGCCCATAGAGGTGCCAATCCAATCAATTTGTTTTGCCTGAGTGTGTGCAATCATAGCATTCATATCGGCAAGGTATTGTTCGTAAGTATAATGCAATGGGTTTTTTAGCCAATCACTATCTCCGCGGCCAACGATGTCGGGACAATATACATGATGGTCTCGCTGTGCAAGATAATCTGCTAATGAGTCAAAGTCGCGACCATTTCTAGTCAGTCCATGTGCGCAAATAATAGGGGAAGTGACATGGTTCATTGTGCCCCATTCAGTATAGGCAACACGGTGAAATCCTTCTTCAGATAAGCCTAGAAAATAGTCCTTTTTCATAAAAAATCCTGTTAGTTGACAAAAATATGTGTATAATGAGCCGTTAATTTTAACCTGCAAGATGATCAATACAGACAATATATAGTAGGGGAATTAACATGATCCGCCTAGCACAAAACGAATTAGCTTTAACGTTTGATGATGTGTTGCTCTTGCCTGGTGAATCTTCTGTTCTGCCAAAAGATGTTGATCTTAAAACCCAGTTGACTCATACCCTCATGTTGAATATCCCATTGCTTTCAGCGGCTATGGATACAGTCACAGAAGCGCGATTAGCGATTGCGCTAGCACAAGAAGGTGGACTAGGCATTATACATAAAAATATGCCACTCGAAGATCAAGCGGCACATGTGCGTAATGTAAAGAAATTTGAAAGCGGGGTGGTCAAAGATCCTATCGCTATTTTGCCCAGTACAACGGTACGTCAAGTGTTAGAGCTAAGCCGTAAATTCAATTTTCATGCGTTTCCTGTCGTGGAGCAGGACCAACAAGTGGTAGGTATTATCACGAGCCGTGACTTGCGTTTTGAAACGAACCTGGATCAACCGGTTGCTAATTTAATGACACCCAAGGATCGTTTAGTGACTGTAAAAGAACCTGCTGATCGTGAGCGAGTCAAAAAATTGTTACACAAACATCGTATCGAAAAAGTATTAGTGGTGAATGATCACTTTCAATTACAAGGCATGATTACTGTCAAAGATATTTTAAAAGAACAAGCAAAGCCTTTTGCATGCAAAGATATGCAAGGCCAATTGCGTGTTGGTGCTGCGGTGGGAACAGGTGTGGAAACAGAAGATAGAGTAGCTGCTTTGGTCACAGCGGGTGTTGATGTATTGGTTGTCGATACGGCACACGGCCACTCTAAAAATGTTCTTGAACGTGTACGTTGGATAAAAAAACATTATCCTGAAGTGGCAGTGATTGCAGGAAATATTGCTACAAAAGAAGCGGCGAAATCCTTGGCAGAAGCAGGTGCTGACGCTGTAAAGGTGGGTATAGGTCCAGGCTCAATCTGTACAACACGTATTGTAACAGGTGTAGGTGTGCCTCAAATTACTGCTATTGCTAACGTCAGCGAAGCACTTAAAGGCACACCAGTGGGCATTATTGCTGATGGTGGTATCCGCTATTCAGGTGATGTATGCAAAGCGCTTGCAGCGGGTGCATCTGCTGTTATGGTAGGCAGCTTGTTTGCAGGGACGGAAGAAGCGCCTGGTGAAGTGGAACTTTATCATGGCCGGTCTTATAAAGCTTATCGTGGTATGGGGTCACTGGGAGCGATGGCACAGCGTTATGGTTCGAGTGATCGCTATTTTCAAGATAATTCCTCTGAGGTGGGTAAATTAGTACCGGAAGGCATTGAAGGCCGTGTTCCTTATAAAGGAAGCATGGTGAATATTGTGAATCAATTAATGGGTGGATTGCGTTCAGGGATGGGATATACTGGCTGTCAAGATATCGCATCCATACACAGCAAAGCACATTTCGTCCGCGTCACGCCATCAGGTGTTCGTGAAAGCCATGTTCATGATGTGCAAATTACAAAAGAAGCACCTAATTACTATATCGATGAAAAATACTGATAACGATGGATACACACACACAACGAATTTTAATTCTTGATTTTGGTTCGCAATATACACAATTGATTGCGAGGCGTGTTCGTGAAATTGGGGTGTATTGCGAAATATATCCTTATTCTATATCAGATAACGATATCATTGCATTAGCTCCTTCAGGGATCATTCTTTCTGGTGGCCCAGAAAGTGTCATGGGAGCACTTACTCCGCGCGCACCAGATTCAGTTTTCACACAAGGATGTCCTGTTTTAGGCATTTGTTATGGTATGCAGACCATGGCGCAGCAATTGGGAGGGAAAGTTGATCCGGGCAGCAAGCGTGAGTTTGGTTATGCGCAAGTGGCGATACAAGGATCTTCACTGTTGTTGGAGGGGATTGAAGATCACTTAACTGACGATGGATTATCTTTATTAGATGTATGGATGAGTCATGGCGATCATGTGAGTGCGTTGCCAAAACAATTTAATATTATTTCCAGTACGGATAATTGTCCTATTGCTGGGATGGCAGATGAAGAACACAAATTCTATGGATTACAATTTCATCCGGAAGTTTCTCATACACGCCAAGGCTTACGTATCCTAGAGCGTTTTGTATTCACTATTTGCCGCTGCACTTCCAACTGGACATCGAAAAATATTATCAATGAGCAAATAGAGCATATTCGGCAACAAGTGGGGAAGGATCATGTCTTGCTGGGACTTTCTGGTGGGGTGGATTCATCCGTCGCTGCTGTTTTACTGCATCAAGCGATTGGCGATCAATTAACTTGTGTATTTGTCGACACAGGATTGTTGCGTCTGAATGAAGCGGTGGAAATCAAAACTATTTTTGAAAAACATTTTGGAATGAAGTTGGTTTGTGTTGATGCGCAAGCACAATTTTATCATGCGCTTGAGGGAGTGGACGATCCTGAAGAAAAACGCAAAATAATAGGTAAAAAATTTATTGATATATTTGATGAACAAGCGACTTTGCTGACTAATGTAAAATACCTTGCTCAAGGCACCATTTATTCAGATGTCATTGAGTCTGCTGCAGCGAAAACAGGCGGCGGTGCACATGTGATTAAATCACATCATAATGTGGGTGGTTTACCAGAGAATATGCAGCTCAAATTAATTGAGCCGTTACGCGAATTGTTCAAAGATGAAGTGCGCAAGATTGGTGTTGAGTTAGGATTGCCTTATGAGCTCGTCCATCGTCATCCCTTCCCAGGCCCAGGTTTAGGCGTAAGAATTTTAGGTGCAATCAAAAGAGAATATATTAAAAAATTGCAGTTAGCAGATGCTATCTTGATTCAAGAACTATATAAAGCAAATCTGTATTACAACGTTAGCCAAGCTTTTGCCGTGTTTTTACCTATAAAATCGGTGGGTGTGATAGGAGATGCACGTCATTATGATCATGTTATCGCTATTCGCTTAGTGGAAACGGTTGATTTTATGACTGCGCATTGGGCACGTGTTCCTCATGAATTTTTAGAAACCCTATCCAATCGCATCATCAATGAAGTGCCTGGTATTTCTCGTGTCACGTATGATATTTCCAGCAAGCCACCAGCGACCATAGAGTGGGAGTGAAGAGGGATGCCGCATGCTTTTTCCTCTAATGATGAACATTGGATGCAGCGAGCATTGGCACTCGCCCATCATGCTAAACAAGCAGGTGAAGTACCAGTGGGTGCGTTATTGGTGATGAATAATGAAGTGTTAGCAGAAGGGTACAATTGCCCTATCTCTATGCATGATCCCAGCGCACACGCAGAAATAATGGTCATACGAAAAGCAGCCGAAAAAATAGGTAATTACCGATTATTAAGTACTACTTTATATGTAACATTGGAGCCTTGCATCATGTGTGCTGGGGCTATGGTACATGCTCGTATCAATCGTTTAGTGTATGGCGCAGCAGACTTAAAAGCAGGCGCAATTATAAGCAAAATGGCGGTGCTGGAGGCATCTTTTCTTAACCATCACGTTGAGTATACCGGTGGGTTGTTGGCAGAACAGTGTGGTGCCATATTGAGTGATTTTTTCCGCGAACGGCGGTAAGTAGTAACAGTGAGTGATAAGTGAGGATTTATGATGAGCCTGGTCTGAATTGTGGTGGAGTAGGGGAAGATGGGGTATCATTTTTTGTGGTCTTTTGTTCTTGCTTTTGCTGCCACTCTTTCCACTTCTTTGGATTCATCCCCGCCACTTCCTCTTTCAAGATGTTCCGCAATATCTCACAACACTTCTTACTGCGGCTATGACTTTTTTGGCTGGAACTATTTAGATAATCAGTGATAATTTGGTCGAGTTTGCCTAATTTGCTTGGATCATTAAGGTACTCAATCTTGTCGAAGTCACCACGATTCTTCATGAGGTCACGAATCTTTCGCGAAATCTCGCTATTAGGTAGTTGTCTTATTACTCTCTTGATCATCTCCAAAACCCGTTGGGCATTCCCTGCATGATTCAGCCACCCACCTGTGTAATCGCTGTAACTGCTACTATCTTTCTCAAATAGCGGTTTTAGTGAACCATTACCTTGTTGTTTTGCAACATTTGAATTGTGCCGCTGATTAGACTGTATTCCGGTTGGGTTTTGCGGTTTTGTTGCTGCTGGTTGTGTTACTGATGTTATTGTTGGGGTTAGCGGTGATTCATGTTGCTTGTTTTTATGTTTTTGTTTCTCAATTTTTCTGCTGAGTGATTGGATGTGGGCTTGGTTCCTTGCTTTCATGTGGTCACATCGAGCTTGAATAGTATTGATGTTGTTTTTTATTGCCTCTTTAGTGGTTGCCTGATCGTTAGAAGGTCGTGGTGTGATAACATTGGGTAGCTTAGCGGGAAATAGTTTTTCACTGAGTGCTGGATGCTCTGATTTCCATTTCTGTAGATTTGCCTTTGCTGTTTCCACGTGCTCTTTTTTATCAAGCGTATTCATTTTGTTGAGAATGTCAGTTAGCTCTTCCAAAGCAGTATTCTCTGTTTGTAGCTTTTTTATAGCTTGGTGCAATGAAGAATCGATTGTTGTGGTATTATTATCCGTCAGCGAAGGAGGGTTAGGAGAGATAGGTGGAGAAGCCGCTTTCTCTTTAGAGGGTGGCGGAATGACGGGAATGTGAGGTTTGATAGCGGCTAATGCTTCTTGAGCTGCGTGGAAAACACTCAGTACATTTTCATGGCCAATGGATAGTGTGAAGACACCTTGTAACTCAGTTTGATAGGAAGATAATTTATCTTGTAGAGCTTCTATATCCTCAAGTGAAGGAGGTGCCGTACATTTGCGAACTGTCTTGTAAATCTCTTTAGCCGCTTTTTTTATCTTAGGATTTTCTAACGCGATGTGTGAAGTAGACCAGTTCAATGATGTGGCTAAGTTTTCCAATACTTGTTTGGGATCAAGGATGTCTTTAAATGTTAAGGTAATCGTGTTATCACTATCAAGGATTTTACTCACTTCAGTACAGATACTATCTAGCTGAGTGATTATAGGAGTGAATCGTAATCTTTTCTTGTTATATACCAAGCGATCATTAATGTATTTTACATGATTCACTAAAT
>JAHCAO010000024.1 GCA_019634835.1 Gammaproteobacteria bacterium | reverse complement strand
ATTTATGAGATTAACTGATAGCCTTGTCTTCTGAATTATAATCAAATGTATTATCAATTTGTTCTGGCTTATGGGTTCTTAACCAATCGACAGATATTCGTAATGCATCCATATGAGGATATAATTCATTATATTGCAGTTCATCCCGTATAAGGCGGGTATCAGTAGTTAAGTTCTGCTCCCAATTTAATGGTGGCTCTGTTAGATGTGGTGGCAGTTTATCATGTGGAAGTTTGATAATTTTGTTTTTCCATCCTGCAATTTGGCCGATTTGTTGAATCCATTCTAATTCGCTGTAAGCATTTTTTTCTCCTACATTATAGATTCTATTGCCAGAACGAGTATCTAAAACAGATAATACGATTGCATTTGCAATATCTTCAACATATCCACGGCAAATGCGCCACACGCTCTTATTTTTATCTAATAATATTGGCCTATCGTCATCCATTCTTTTTAAATAAGGATAAATACGAGAATAATCTCCTGGACCATAAACCATAGGCAAGCGCAATATTGTACTGTTAATGTCCGGAAATGAACGGATCGTATTTTCAACTAAAATTTTTTCATAATGGGAGCTCCAATCATTTGGTTGAGAATTCATTATTTTTCTATAAGGAAAAAACATTTCTCTTAATTCAGATGTCTCATCTAGCGGCGTTGGAATTAAATTCTCTGTAGATCGATTCCATAAACGATCATATGCGTGATAAACATCACAGCTGCTGATAATGACAATGCGCTTTACTGCACCACGAAATGTCATTGCTAATTGTTTTGCATCACTTTCAGAATAGGGGATCATATCGATGACAACATCAGGCGACAATTCTAAAAATTTATCTTTAAATGATAAAAGATCAGCTCTATCCCCATGTATAGAACTGATCTGAAATGAAAACGGATATGCCGTTTTTCCCCGATTAAATAAAATAATTTCGTGTCCCTTTTCATGTAGATTTTGAGCCACATAAGGACCAATAAATTTAGTACCGCCAATAATAAGGATTCGCATAAATATTTTTGTCCCTATTGCTTTATTTTAAATTTTAATATTGTTGGATAACGATCTGGCATCATTGGAGATTGGCGGACACCAATTTTTTCACATCCCATTTTTAAGTAAAAACTTTCTGCATTAGGATCGCTCCACAAGATAAATTCATACTTTCCTTTTTCAATAGCTGTCTGACAGCAAGAATCCCATAATACTTTTCCTATACCTTTTCCGATGAAATCTGGATGAAGAAAAAAGTTTGCAAGTTCAAATAAATTGTCAGCATTTATTTCAAAATTGTAAAATCCTGCTAAGCGACCATCAATATAAAATAATTTAATAATATGATTTTCTAAATATTCTGGAGTAATGCCAAAGTTTTCCATGAAGATATCAATAAATTCCTTATTATATGCCCAATAAGATTTGGATATACGTAAAATGGAATTAACTTCATTCAAATCATTCAATGTCGCATCTTTGATAGATATTTGCATAAAAATCTCTGACTCATTTTTGTTTTATTCAGGATAGTGAATAATGTCATGGAAGCAAGCTAAAGTTGATGTGAGATTTCGATAGCCATGTGGTTGATTGGCATTAAACCGTAATCCTTCACCTTTTTTAAGAGGTTGCCACGTACCGTCTACTAGAATTTCTATTTCGCCATCGACAGCAATCACATGCTCAATCACCCCATGTTTATGTGGCGGTGATAAGTGCTCACAGCCAGGTAATAATTCAATAATAAAAATTTCAAAATGTAACTCTTTATCGAATGGAAAAAGTGGCATCACACGGATTTTTTTATCTTCTGGATGAAGATGTTTAGTTTTGCCAGAGCGATGAATGGGTGCTTTAAAGTCAGTTCCAATATCTGCAATAAATGAAGAAAAGGAAGTACCAAAACCACTGGCGATTTTCCATAAGGTTGCAATAGTGGGGCTAGATTCTTCCCGTTCAATTTGTCCCAACATAGCTTTACTCACGCCTGTTTCTTCCGCGGTTTTATCTAAACTCCAGCCACGTTCGCGGCGTAAAGTCTTTAAAGTCAAAGAGATATGTTTATATAAGTCTTTCACTAACCACCTGTAATTCTAAAATACTTGTGCGTTATAACGCTTGAATGTAGTATAGCGTATTATGCGCTATAGCGCACAATTTGTGAAGTAGAGAGGTTATCGAAATGAGTGAA
Source organism: Gammaproteobacteria bacterium (assembly GCA_019634835.1). GTDB lineage: Bacteria > Pseudomonadota > Gammaproteobacteria > DSM-16500 > DSM-16500 > Aquicella. The sequence continues at coordinate 23,852 of JAHCAO010000024.1, read as the reverse complement.
GAGAAATTTAAAAATAAGTTAGTGGCGGTACTTAATAAAAGTATAGAACCAGGTAAGGTAATGAATGCCCTAGCTCATCTGTGCATAGGATTAGGCGCGAGCCTTGGTAAAGAAGAATTACGCTTAACGGATTACAAAGATGCTGATAATGGTTCGCATCCGTTTATTTCAGAACTACCTTTTATTGTTCTGTCAGAAAATTCAAACAAAATCCGGAAATTGAGGAATGAGGCTATTGCTAATAACATTATTTTTAATGATTTCACTGACACCATGACGATTGGCACTTATAAAGAACAGATAGCAAGAACTTTACGAGTGAAAGATGAGAATCTTGTCTATTATGGAATCGTATTATTCGGTGATTGGGATAAGGTGACAGAGTTAACAAAAAAATGTTCTCTTTGGCGGCAACGTTCGGAGAACCAAGATGATAAATGAAGATAAAAATTTAAGTAAAAGTGCGAAAGTAGTACAAGAAGCTTTATTAAAAAAAGGATTTTCATTTGAAGTAGTTGAGTTACCTTCCAGTACCCGAACGGCTAAAGATGCTGCCAACACATTGGGATGTGAAGTGGCTCAAATTATTAAATCATTATTGTTTCGCTCTGAAAAAACGAATCAGCCAATTTTAATTTTGGCAAGCGGTATAAATCGAGTTAATGAAATAATGATAGAAAAAATCGTGGGCGAAAAAATAGTAAAAGCGGATGCAGGTTTTACCCGTGATGTCACAGGGTTTGCTATTGGCGGAGTTCCACCCGTTGGACACAAGCAAACGATTAATTATATTTTTGTTGACGAAGATTTATTGAAATTTGATCAGCTATGGGCAGCAGCTGGAACACCTAACGCTGTTTTTTCGTTGCGCTCTAATGATCTGTTAAATTTAACAGATGGAAAAATTGTTGCTATTAAGTAGAGAAGAATATGCGTAAAGTATTTTGGGACGATCCTTATCAAACTAAATTAGATACGAAAGTTACATCGGTCAATCATAATCGTATTTTATTAGATGAAACCATTGCGTTTTCATTTTCTGGCGGACAAGAGAGTGATAAAGCTTACATCAACGGAATTCCAGTGTTGAATTCTGAAATTGAAGGCAATCTCATTTACTATATGCTACCAGATGATCACGGTCTTTCGCTTGGCGATAAAGTATGCATGGAAATTGATTGGCATAGACGTTATAAATTAATGCGCTTGCATTTTGCTGCGGAATTAATCCTTGAATTGGTAACACGAAAACTAAATATTGAAAAAATTGGTGCGCATATCGCTGAAACGAAAGCAAGGATAGATTTCTTCTATGATCACAATATTTCTTCAAGCTTTGAAATTCTATTGAATGAATATAATCAAATTATTGCTAATGATAAAACAATTAAAACAGGTTTTTCAGATATTGAAAAACAAAGGCGATATTGGGAAATTGAAGGATTTTCTAAAGTGCCATGTGGTGGTACGCATGTTAAATCTACGGCTGAAGTTGGCTATGTTGCTTTAAAAAGAGTGAATATTGGCGGTGGCAAAGAGCGAATTGAGATTAAACTTATTAATTCATGAGCGTAAGGTATATATTAATGAGCATAACGATTCTTGAAAAAAATGTTCAAAACGCATTTGGAGAGGCAGGGTTACAATGGATTTGTTCTTTACCAATAATTGTAGAAAGGCTAGCCGATTATTGGTCATTATCAAACATTGTACCTGCTAACAACATGAACTGGAATTATGTTGCTTATGCTATTCAAAAAAATCATGATCATGTCGTTTTAAAAATTAGTAGCGATAGAACGACATTAGAAAGCGAATATATCGCCTTAATGCATTTCGATGGGGATGGTGCAATTAAACTGATTGACCGTCATTCAGAATGCCAAGCTATTTTGCTTGAGCAAGCAATCCCAGGAAATACATTGAAAGAGAACTATCCAGCTGAAATTGAAAAAACTATTACTTCGTATGCCCGAGTTGTTAAGGCAATAGCTTCTCGAAAATCGCCTAATTTTACCTATGTACATATGAGTACTTGGTGTGAAGCGATTGATAAAATTCAAGATGAGAGAATTAGCGATCACTTTGTTAATAAAGCAAAACAATTAAAATCAAAATTATTGGATTCAGTAAAACATGAATATCTGTGTCATGGGGATCTTCATCTTGAAAATATTATACTAAATAAAAATGAATGGCTTGCTATTGATCCAAAAGGAATTATCGGTGAAATGGCATTTGAAGCTGCCGCGTTTGATTTGTTAGATAATGATGAATTGAAAGATTTATCAACAATAGAATCAAAAATCATTAGCCGCGTTAATCAATTATCTATCGCTTTGGGTATAGATTCTAGCCGATTATTATCATGGGTTTTTTTGAGAATCATTATTTCAGCCCAATGGTTTGTTGAAGATAAAGGTGATCCAAGTCGCATGTTAAAGCTAGCACAATATGTTTATCCATTATTGAAATGATTAATCCAGTGGCTAAGCTTTCGAGCAAACCTCCCTTGTCTATGCATTTTTTGAAAATCAGCTTTGTTTATACTTTTTATAAGACGATATTCACCTAACGCAGCGTGAATAGACCAACATTGGTTAATAATGGAAATTATATCAAATAAATTTTTTTGCGATTCTAATTCAAGCCATGGTTCAAAACAGGCTAATTGTAATTGATGATGTTGATTGTCAGTCAATTTGAAATTTTCTTTTGCCATATGTAAACAATTATGAAGTGAAAAAAACGGATAAGTAATAACGACTTCACCTAAGTCAATAATAGTTGCTTGACGAGTACTAGGATTAATTAATATATTTTTGTCATGAAAATCTGCGTGACCAAAAGTATCTTTGATTTTGTAACTCGCTAATTTTCCACATAGAGATAATAATTTTGGTTCTAACTGTTTTAATTTAATTAAATCATCTTTACTTAAGCCATCATCGATTAAAAGTGATTCTTGATTGATTAAATCTCGATATAAATTGGGTAAATTTTCTAATCTCCAATCTGGAACTCCAATATCAAAAAATTGTTGTATCTTATTTGTCACTGACATTTGTAGTTTTGTATAGGACCGTATCATTTGGATAAAGATATCAGCATTGAAATGTTCTTTGAAATAATTATGAAATTGTATGCCCGCGTCTTTCATTAAAAAGCAATCATGCTCTCTGTTTACAGCAATAATGAAGGGAACATTTGCATGATATTCAGTCTGTAGTAAATTAATTACATTTGGTTCTAAAGAAAGTGCAGACGGAACTTGCTTTAAAAATATTAAGCCTTGATTGGTTTGGAAACGATAAACCGTTGACCATGGATTATCTTGAATGACATCAGGTATATCAGATTGAAGTTCATATTTTTTTTCTTCTAGTATGTTTCTAGCCCATTGTATATGCGCATTATTCATTGGTTAAGTATTCCCTGATTCAGATAATACGTTTTCAATCATTCGTCTTGCGAGAGTAGCTAACACAGGATTCGAATGCATATAATAAGGCAACATGATTAAAGCGATAGATAGAGCCCAACCGCGACCTCTTTCCCATGTTGAATGATCGATACCTTCTAAATTATCTCTAAAAAATTTTCGTGAATGTGGGTTAAGCAATGCCCATGCGATAATAAGATCGCAAGCTGGATCACCTATACCGACATCTGAGAAATCAAGTACTGCGCTCAGTCTATTATCTTGAATTAAAATATTTCCTGGTAAAAAATCACCATGTATCCACACTGGTTCTTTATTCCAATATGGAATATTAGATAACTGCTCCCATAATAATGTGACGTCAGCTATATCAATTTCACCTTCTAGTTCGCCAATTGCTTTTTTTGTTTCTTCATCAACCTTTTTTAAAGGAACACCACGTCTGGAAAGAGGGCCATTAGGCAGGCTTATTTTGTGGAAATCGTTTAAGAACAACGCTAAATCTTTAGCGAGGTGTTCATATTCATTATCTTTTTCAAAATTTGGGTTATGACCTTCGTTCCATGTAGATATGAGCCAAGGCCAAGGATAAGATTGATCAGAATTACCTTTGAAGATAGGTTCGGAAATAGGCATTTTTAAAAAATTAGCAATTTTTGGCAGCCACTCGTATTCTTTATTAATACTTTTGCTAATACTACCAGGCTCCCATTCAATTCTAGGAAGACGCATAATTAAATCTGCACCCAAACGAAAAAGTGCATTATCCGTGCCAGTTGATTTAATAGGGGATATTGAAAGATCAGCCCATTGTGGACATTGACTTTTTAAAAGTGTACGCACTATGTCTTCATTAATTTCAAATTCATTTTCATGCATTTTTCCCATGATTATTTATCTCATTTTTTTCTACATTCATAAATGATGGATTCATCATTTGGATCAGGCTGTTTATTTCGATCAAATGCTTTTATTATTTTCACATCAGAAAATCCAATTTCATTCAATAGAGCTATTAATTGATTGTTGTCATCATATAACCTTAATTTCATATATTCTATTTCAGTTTGAATGATTGAATTTGAATTAATTAATTCATATCGGCAAATTGCTGTGACAATATTATCTTCTATTGGCAATGTAAGAAAATTAGCAAGGATCAACTTGCCATCTTCTCGATTCCATGCAGAGCCTCTCCAAATGCCGATTGGCGCAGGTACAGATTTTGATGTTTCAACTTCAAAAACTAAAATTCCATCGTCAGTTAAAACATCAAAAAATATTTTTAAAGCATTCTTGATCATTTCTATATCGGTGATGAGGCTGAATGAACCACTTGGAATAAAAATTAATTTATATTTATTTTGTATATTTAGCTCTGCTACTAGGCCTTGCCATACGTTTACTTTAAGATTTTTATCTTTGGCTTTCTTATGAAGAGCACCAAGCATATGATCACTTGCATCAAATCCATGTACGTCAAAACCCTCTGCGACCAGTGGCAATAAAAATTGACCAGTTCCACACATAGGTTCTAAGATAAGGCCATTGGAATCGCCAGCATATGATCGATATAAATCGTACGCATCTTTTGGCGGTGTGGGCTTGCTTAAATCATAAACTTGAGTACAAAGATTCAAATAAGTATCGAATGAATTCATCATTTTCCTCTTTCTAAATATTCATGGATTTTTTGTATTTGTTGTTCAGTGGGTAACATCCCATCAATAATTAAATCGGCATTTGTTTTTAAATCATCATCGAAAAATAAAGGCCTTGACTGTGATAAATAATAATCAAGTTCTTCCAAGAGCTCTTCTTTCGTTTTATTGCTATCTTTAAAATCTCTGAGTAAATGTCGGCAAAGTGAAACATCTAATGGTACGTTGATATGAAGCAAAATATCGATGTATTGTCCTGTTTGGTGATGCAAACGTCCTAGCGGTGCATCCAAGACAATATATTCAGTGGGATTTAATAACTGTTTTAATACGGGATGTGAAACAGGCTGTTTAGCTTTAAGCAGTTTGAGTACATCTGATAATGCTTGATAATTCCATTCACTATAGTCCTGACCACGATGATACCATTCGACATAATCTGAAGGGCTAGTAGAGATATCATCAAAATCATCCCAGCATAGCAATGTTGATTTCAAATCTTGTTGAAGAGCTTGTGCAAGGGTTGTTTTGCCTGCGCCCATTTTACCACTAATACCAATGATTTTTGATCTCATACAAACCACTCCACATTTTTCCAATTATCAGCATCATCCTTTTTAATAGCTATTCTCATTTCAGGTGTGCCAATATGGATTTCCAACTTATGATTGTCAGGGTCAAGAAAATATAACGACTTCCCAGGTGACGTATTCTCTTTAAAAGTTTTACATTCAGAAGCAATGATTTTATCGACCATTTCATCAAATTTATTTTCAGGCACAGTAAATGCATAGTGTGTATAACATGGATTAGCGATTCGTTTCTCATCTACATTTAAACAGAACCAAAAACCGCTTCCTAACACATTTACATTTGGCTCGCCGACGAAAAAATATGCGCCCTTATCCCATTTAACAAGAGGTTTTAACCCCAAAATATCGCGATAGAATATAAATGATTTATCAATATTTCTTACACCTAATGTAATGTGATTCATGGATGTAATCATAGATTCTCCATAGGATTTGATAATTTATTTTTATTCATAACCATTAAATATGCGCTTCCATCAGGGGTCATAATTTCTTTAACAAATTCAAATCCTACTTTTTCGTAGCAGCGTATTGCTCGCGAATTCTTTGGATCAACATCAGTCATAATTTTTTTAACGTTAGGATCAAGAAAAAGCTGATTGATAAATGCGCGAATCATCTTTGTGCCAATTCCACGATTAATTAATTCTTTCTCGCCAATGAATTGATCAATTCCTATAGTTCCTTCTATTTCATCTGGCCACCACCCATCACCAACTTTGTCTGCGTGATAATATTGAATGAATCCGACAGGCTTTTTATTTAGATAAGCTATAAATGGTACAACGACTGAATCACCGATTCTCATTCTGTATTTTGATTTAATTTCATCATTAGTTATATGATCATCCCACCATTCTTTAACGTGTGGTTCGTTTAACCAGTCACATAATAAATCTAAATCTGTTTCTTGTAAGGGTTTAAAGGTAAATTGCTGTATCATTTTTGTGACATCTCACATTATTTATTGCATTGATAGTGCATAAATACCAAAAATCAAAATAATGATCCCAGATACCCTATTGATATTCTTCATCACGGTTGGGCTTAAGCGATGATGCAAAATAAAGGCCACGCCTCCACTTAGCAGCATCCACCAAATGGCTGAGCCCAGCGTAATGCCTAAAACTAGAACGATTGCATGAACATAATCAGAACTTGTTTGGCTTAAACCAAACCCAGCGAAAATTGCTACAAAAGACAAGATGGTTGCTGGGTTGGTGATTGTCAACAAATAGGTAGTACCAAGGGCATGCCAAGGGGATCGATCGGAGTTCCCGGCTGATTTTTCTCGTGGCGGCGATAGAAAAAGCTTTATTCCTAAATACAGTAAAAATAAACCGCCTAGTGAACGAATCCAAAATTGGTGACCTATTAACAGGGAAGAGAGGGTCGTTAAGCCGAAACCGGCGATTAAGCCATAGGTACCGTCAGCTAAAGCAGCGCCTAACCCAGTCATTAAACCAATTTTGAATCCATCATGCAGAGATCGCTGAATGCAAAGTACCCCAATCGGACCAACCGGCGCTGCAATAGCAAAACCAATAATTAAGCCTTTAATAAACAAAGCGAGCATAAAAGAATTTCCAATCATAATTGTTCATATTTTAATCTATGATGATGTAAAATAGTTGCAGCTGCTACCATCCCACACGCACAGCTAGAAATGACATCTATAGAATCGAAATGCAAGGGGAAAGCTAAAATACCCTCATGGTCAGACACAGATATTATTACTAAACATTTAGTAGAATCTACTAAATGTTTAGTATAGTATGGCCGCGATCCAAGAAGGGGGATTTTATGAAAAAAAGACAGCCAATGCCTCGAAATAATCGGCTTTTAACAGACGTAGAACTGGAATTTATGACTATAGTTTGGCGCCTAGGTAGCGCGACTGTAAAAGAAGTTATGAAGAACCTACCAGAGTTTAGAAATTTAGCCTATACATCCGCAGCTACTATCATGAAAATACTCAATCAAAAAGGCTATCTAAAATGCCAAAGAGATTCGTTTGCTCATACGTTTACCCCAATCATTTCAAAAGTAGAATACGAAAATTCGTTTTTAGAACACACAGTGACACATGTTTTTGATGGTGAGCCTGTCGCTTTAGTTCAAAGACTATTAGGAGCTAGCCAGATTCACAAAGATGAAATTCTGCAAATAGAAGAAGTTCTTAAAAATTTATTAGCCAATAAGAAAAAGCGAAAATGAAGTCACTTATTCCTATAGTCGAAATAATCATATGCATGAACTTTTTGTTTGCGGTGGGTGCCTTATTCATTAGAAAAATATTATTTACGCAAAAACCATCATATCAACTTCTCTTAGTTAAGTTGCTATTTCTGAGTTGTATTTTCTCACCTATCGCAATTCATTTTGTTAATTTACCGCAAAAATCTATTCTGAATCGCATCGCTCCAATTAATGTTATAAGTGAGTCATCTTATCATTTGATACAAAAAAAGATTCATGAAGGTATAAATGAAGTTACCATCTTGATTTCCCCAAAACCGAATATCGATCTAGCATATGTATATCTAGTCATGTCTATTTTATTTATATCGGGTTCGCTATATCGAACATGTAAAATTTATAGAGATATTCTCATAACCAAATCAATCATTGATTCAGCGCAACCATATAAAAAGCATGGAAAAATAACAATAAAAATATCAGATCAATGCGTTGTTCCATTTTCAATTAGTTTTATTAAAACCGCATACATTATTTTACCTATTTCAATTCTACATTCATCAATCAATACAAAACTTGCGATTTTGCATGAGGGCCAACATCATCGCCAAGGGGATTGCCTTTGGGCATATCTAATAGAATTGACGCGTATTATCTTTTGGTTTAATCCAGCCATAAATTATTGGCATAAAAATTTTCAAGAATTACAAGAATTGGCATGTGATGAAATGTTAGTGAGTAAAAATAGGGTTTCAGCATATGATTATGGCTCGTGTTTATTTCATTTAACGCAAGCAGCATCACAATATCTTAATGCTCATCATCATGCTTGCACAGTCCATATGATTTCTAAACATAAAAATGAAACCTCTCTCATCACTAGGAGAATATGCATGTTGTCAACATATAAAAATGAACGTCTTTCAAAAATTATGTTAGGAGCAGTAATTGGAATATCTTTTATATCAATAATAGGACCGCTTGGTACTGCCTATGCAACAAAAGGATTCATCTCTAAAAATCAGAATATTGGATTCGATTCAATAAACACATTATTCATTGATCCTAAAATTCAAAATATAGCTATCAAAGAAATTTCTACTGCGGTTACCAATTCACATGCAAAATCGGGTGCGATTGTTATCGCTGATGCTCGTACTGGAAAAATTGTTGCTTTTGCAGAGGCAGGTAAATCAAACCAAAGCTGGAGCTCTCGCATTTTTAATCCTGCATCTACCATTAAACCATTTATTGCTGCTGCTGCCATTGATACTGGTGTTGCATCTGCATCAACAATTGTTGATTGTCATTCACCTTATCAAATAGATGGAAAGCAATTTAAAAATGTTGATTCTAACATCGGTAATCTTTCCCTCTCTGATGCAATGACAAATTCTGTTAATACTTGCATGATCAAGCTAGCTCAAGAAACGGGCTCAAGTAAAACTCGGCAAATATTATCTCGTTTTGGATTTGATATGAATGCAGCATGGGATAAAAATAATAGTGATGCATTAAATCTTGCAAATGCAACAATGGGCTCTTCTATTCCTGTTACTCTTAAAACATTAACCAATGCATATATTACTCTTGCAAATGAAGGTCATTTCATTCGTTCCGATTCCGAGAATGTGGTTTCTGAAGAAACTGCTAACACAGTGACACGTCTTTTAGAAAAAGCTGTTTCTAATGGAACCGGTAAACATGCTGCGATGACTAATGTATTGGTAGCAGGAAAAACAGGCACATTGAGCAATGCTACATATACCTCAACTTTAGCGCTATTTGCAGGTTACGTGCCTTCACATATGCCTCGTTATGTTTCGATTGTAGTGATAGAAAACGCTCAAGTGAATGGTTCACTACCTAAAGCTAATGGTGGAAATATTGCTGCGCCCGTATTTCGTAAAGCGCTCGAACAAAGTTTAACGATATCTAAATAAGTACAGTTTAATGGCATTCGGAGTAACAAAAATGTTAGATAAAATAAAAAATATTCTGCAACAAAACTCTTGGTCTAAAAAATTATTTTTCATATTAACCATTGTTGCAATGATGTTTTATGGATTAAGAGCAGAAGCGGAGGTGTGGCAGCCATCCGCAAATCATCAGCAGATTCCTATTTGGCCGGAAGGAAAAATGCCTGACGCAATACCAGTTACAAAACCTGAATCAATGAGAATAACTAAGGGTCTTATTGCTGGAAAACCTGTTACTCAAGTGTTGGATGTAACAGAGCCAACCATAACTATTTATTCACCGACAGCAAAAAACACAGGTGCAGCTGTTATTGTTTTTCCAGGAGGTGGTTTCCATGGTTTAGCAATGGATTTGGAAGGAACAGAGATTTGTGAATGGCTGACATCTCAAGGAATTACAGGCATATTATTGAAGTATCGTGTTCCTAATTCAGGACCGAATTGGAATGAAGATTGTCAATGCCACGTTAAACCATACGCACCTGCTGCGTTAGAGGACGCGCAAAGAGCGCTGGGACTCGTTCGATTAAATGCTGCAAAATGGCATATTAATCCTAATAAAATTGGTGTTATCGGATTTTCAGCAGGCGGATATATGGTAGCTGATATAAGTACTCATTTTAAAAAACGTGCCTATGTCCCAATTGATGCCGCTGATAAAGAAAGTTCCCGTCCTGATTTTGCAATTGCTCTTTATCCAGGACATATGAAGATTAACGAGTTTGATGAGACGAAAAAGGAATTTGCCTTAAATCCTGATATTCAGTTTACCAAAGAATCACCAGCTACATTTTTATTACAAGCTGAAAATGATCCAGTAGATACGGTTGATTATTCTCTACTGTATTATATTGGTCTTAAAAATGCGGGTGTACCAGTGGAAATGCATTTGTATGCAGAAGGTGGTCATGCTTTTGGTCTGCGAAGTTCGAAATATCCTATAACAGAATGGCCTCAATTAGTAAAAACGTGGCTGGGAACAATTGGTATGATTTCAGGTTAAATGTAATTCATAATTTCAAAATAGTTTTATTTTGAGGAGATAGAGTGAGAATATCATATTTTTTTATAACACTTTTTCTATTGTTATTTACAACAATTACGTTCGCCAAAAATGTTGCTATTACAATGGATAACCCAAACTGTGATCAAACACCGTTGTTAGCGCCTGAAATACGTGACAAAAAGATATTATCTATTTTAAAGAAAAATAATTTAAAAATTGTTCTATTTGCCCAAGGCGCACAAGTCGATAATCCACAGGGTATGGCATTGCTAAAACGATGGAATAATGCGGGTCATTTAATAGGTAATCATACTTATTCACATTTAAGTATTAACAACATTAGCGATAAACAATATGAACAAGATACATTAAAGAATGAGGCATTATTAAAATCCTATTCTAATTTTAAAAAGATATTTCGTTTTCCCTATTTAAAAGAAGGTGACACGCTAGCTAAACGTGATGAGTTTAGAAAATTTCTGCATGATCACGGCTATCAAAATGGGAGTGTTACCATTGATGCTTCAGATTGGTATATCAGTGATAGGCTTGAAAAACGATTATCTCAAAATCCAAATGCAGATATGACTCCTTATAGAGATTATTATCTTCAACACATATGGAATCGAGCTCAATACTACGATGGTCTTGCTCAAGAAATACTTGGTAGAAGTCCTGATCATACATTGCTTGTGCATCATAATTTGTTGAATGCCATTTTTTTAGGCGATGTCATTCAAATGTTTAAAGATAAAGGCTGGAAAGTGATTAATGCAGATCAGGCATTTCAAGACCCAGTATTTAAAATGATGCCCAATACTTTACCTGCTGGTGAAAGTTTAATTTGGGCGTTAGCAAAACAAACCGGACGTTATGATGATAAACTTCGTTATCCAGGCGAAGACGAATCATATGAAAAAGAAGCAATGGATAGATTAGGTCTTTAATTATAGATTTGGATTTTACTCATTATGAAAAAAATATTATTTTTAATTGCTGTCATGTTTAATCAATTGTGTTTTTCTTATCCCATGCCTCATCCTTTCCCGCCATTTCGTATTGCAGGAAATTTGTACTATGTTGGCACTGATGATCTGGCAAGTTATTTAATCGTTACTCCCAAAGGAAATATTTTAATTAACAGCGATCTTGAAGCTAATGTTCCAATGATTAAAACGAGCATTGAAAAATTGGGATTCAAATTCAGTGATACTAAAATTCTATTGATTAGTCATGGTCATTTCGATCATGCTGCTGGCAGTAAGTTAATCAAGCAACAAACGAATGCAAAATACATGGTGATGGATAAGGATGTCTCTCTTGTTGAGTCTGGTGGTAAAACTGATTTTCATTATGCGAATGATCCAAGTATTTATTTTCCAGTGACTAAGGTAGATAACGTACTTCATGATGGAGATAAAATTGAATTAGGCGGAACAACATTAACCGCGCATTTGACAGCTGGACATACACCAGGATGTACGACATGGGAAATGCAAGTAACTGACCATGGCAAACAATATAATGTTGTATTTGTAGGTAGTATCAACGTGAATCCAGGTTATAAACTAGTTAATAATAAAACATATCCTAATATTTCGAAAGATTATGAGCATGCTATTAAAGTATTAAAATCTTTACACGGTGATATTTTCCTTGGTGCTCATGCAGGGTATTTTGATCTAAAGCATAAATATGCTTTATTGAATACAAGTTCGATCAATCCTTTTATTGATCCTATAGGTTATAAGAAGCATATTGCCCAAAAAGAACGAGAATTTTTTAAAGAATTTGAAAAACAAAAGTTAGACTCGGAAAGTTAGTTTTATCAAGATACGATTGATAAAACTATCACTGGTCTTATGAAGACTTGAGCCTATTGCCCCTCGGTTTTTAACAAAATAAGAAGCAACTTGATGCCAGGCTTCTTGGTATTTCAGCTCAAGACCTGTTTTAATAAAAGCTCGATAAATAACGGCAAACATTTTAAATTCCTGACTGTTAAGGGCTAAAATTTTACTGGATAGGCAAAGAAAATCCAGTCTCATACAGATAGAATTGGTTAAAAATTGGCCAAAACAGATGATTTAAGCGTGCTAAAACAATTTAGAGTAAAGAGAATATGATTAAAGTAGATAACTTTGATGAACTGCTGACAAAGCTAGAACTAAAAGATGATCGTCCACTCTTGATCGGAATTGATGGACGACCCTGTTCTGGAAAATCGACACTTGCTGACTTATTGATAGAAGCGCTACATGCAGAAGGGATATTTTTGGATGATTTTTTTATTCCACAAACGGAGTGGCCTACTCATATAAGCCCTGCATTTCCTTTTCCATATTTTCGATATAATGAATTCTTACAAGGTGTATCTAATTTGGCTAAGGGAATAATATTTGAATATCAACCGTATGATTGGGCTACCAATAAATTTGGGGAAACTAGAATTATTGATCCTAAAAATATAATCATAGTTGAAGGTGTTTCTGTGCTCTTTAAAAAGCTTGTGCCATTTTTCCATAAAAAGATTCTTGTTGTGAGTAACAAAAATAATGAGTTTGAAGCCATTCTTCATCGGGAAAATAATAATATAAAAGTTTGGAATGAATTGTATCTCCCGAGCGTCGATATTTACTGGCAGACTAATCCATATGAACGAGCTGATATTTTATATGCCGGTCGAGGTGTTGCTGATAAAGATGCAATTAATTTATTTTTAGAAAACGAATAAACATTATGACTCTAGATATTGAAACGCAAAAACAAATTAATCAGTGTGTTGATTTATTAAAAGATGTACTGGGACCAAATCTTTTGGGCGTATATCTATATGGGTCATCGATTGTTGGCGGATTGCAAAAATATAGCGACATTGACTTATTTGTTGTTTCGGAACGTGCAACAACCGTGGAAGAAAAAAAGAAATTAGTAAATAATTTGCTTCAAATTTCTGGTGTTTATATGAAAAGTTCAAAATTGCCAATTGAATTAACTATTGTAGTCAAATCAGAAATTAATCCTTGGAATTACCCTCCAGAATTTGATTTTCAATATGGTGATTGGTTAAGGAAGGAGTTCGAAAGCGGCATGATACAACCATGGTCGACTAAAGAAATGCCTGATCTTGCTTTACTCGTTACCCAAATTCTTTTGGCAAGTGAAACTTTATTTGGCATAAACCCCAATCAATTACTATGTGCTGTACCATATCGTGATGTGATACTTGCAACAATAGATACACTTAAAAACTTAAAGACAGAATTAAACACTGATACACGAAATGTATTGCTACACTATGCTCGAATTTGGAATAGGTTAGAAACTGATACCATTCGCTCTAAGCCAGCATCTGCACTTTGGGCTATCAATCATTTACCCAATGAATACAAGTCTGTCTTAGAGCGTGCAAGATCGATTTGTATTGGCGAAACAAGCGAATATTGGGATGATATAGATCATCTTATCCAGCCATGTGCTGACTTTATGATAAATCAAATTAACAAACAGCTGTCATTAATTGAGAGCACAGGCTATGCAAATAGATCAATTCATTTGGACTGAAATCTTGAAATTCACAGCCAAGTTGCTGAACATTGATTTATGTTGTCTAGGTTATAGCATTCTGTGACATTGTTGCTTCCCTTAAAAATATTCCATCATCGGAAACTGATCGCGCTGATCAATACAGTCCTGCAAATATAAAGCCAATCCTAAATCACCACACCAAGCATCTGTACGAATACAAGCGTAATGATCGAGCATAGTTTCATATTGATGAATGGCATGCATAGCAAAATGTAAAGCTCTTTCATACCATATTTTATCGCCAGTTAATTTATACAATTTTAAAAAAGCGTAACCATTTCCAGCTGTACCATGACATAAGCCCCATGGCTTTTTTAATGGTCCCGCTTGCCAGATTAAATTACCAGCTTTTATTAATAATTTTTTAAATTCTTCACTTGCTAATGGCCATAAATTTGCAACACCTAGCACCATACTCGGTGCTCCATGACAGAATTGCACGAGAAATTGGTTTCGCTCGGCACAAGGTTCATCAAGACACGGTAACCAATTAGCTAAATCTGCTTCGATCCTTGCAGTTGTTACGATTGTTTTTTCAGTACGAGAAATTAAATGTTGCTGTTGATCATCAGAGAGTAATTGTATTCCTTGTAGCAGTGCAAACACATTGCTAGCAAAGCCATGGACTATGCCTAAGTATATGGCGTTTGTGCCATAAATAGTTGTTCCCAAATATAACATTGATGAAGTGTGTTGAATTTCCATTTATAAAACAGATAATCAGCACTCTGCTGATATAAATCACGCCAGTGTTGTTGTCCTGTTTCTTGATATAAAAACCAAGCACAAAGCATTGTGCCTGATGCTGCCCACATCAATTCATGAATTGGGTTGGTAATATTGCTTTTAATATTGTCTTCCAAAAGATCAAGTGCGCTTGGATCACGAGTCAATTTCCAGCGTAATAAATTAATACCCGAATATCCTAAAAGATAACTAGGTGCATCCGTTTGAATATTAGCTGTTGAATCATACTCAGCAAGATGTATTGCTTGTTTATGAATTAATGTATCCATATAACGAGTGAAATTTTGTGCTGGTAAATGAGCATTTCTTTGCTGCAATTCCATTAACGCCCAGATGGAACCAGCAGCGCCGTTATAAAGACCTGTAATCGGTTGAGTGAGATGATATTCATTTATTAAATCCGGATGCACAGGCCATAATTGATCGCCCTGAAAAGATTTTATCGACAATTCAACAATTTCAGTAATTATTTGTGTTGCTTTCATCAAAGACCAAGGCTTTTTTTGCAATTTTTCATGACGATCAGGATTGTAGAGAGACATTATTTAATATTATTCTCCTGTGAAAAAAGATAGTCATCGTTTTTGACTAAGCTTGAATTCTCTGAATGTACCGCATTCTTTGTAACCGAGTTTTATATAAAGTGGATATCCTTCCTGAGATGCTTGCAATGCAGCAATATGATAACCAAAATCTTTAGCACGTTTTAATCGATAGTGTTGCATCGCTTTTGCATAACCTTTGTTGCGTTCATCAGGTGCAGTAGTTAAATCATTAAGCCCTGTTAGTTGTGCAAAATAACACGATGAGCCACAGACAACGGGCTTATCATTTACATACCCAACAAAATATTCAATAGGGTCATCTTCCGTTAAAACAGATGCAACCCATTCAAAATATTTTTTACATGAAGCTTCATCATTTGACAGAACAAGAGCAAAATCCAGTAATGTTTTTTCATCTTTTGCTTGAACAATTTGAAGATCAGAAGGTATTGCAACACGGCCATCCCATTTATCTAAATCAAAATACATTGCAACGCTATTATCAGTATTGATGTAATTGTTACTTTCTAAATATTTTGATAAATAATTTGGTTTGTCATAGGGACTGATCCACCAAGAAAAGGGAATATTTTTATTTCGAAAATAGTCAGTGACTTCATTAATTCTTTTATTTGCTTCGGCATTAGAGAAATCAGCATCTAACACGTAGTTAAACATGTCATCATGTAACCCAGAGTTGACGATGGTGAAGCCTGGTATTCTTATCCCCAAAGATAATCCATTATTTCTGGATTAACTTTCACATCTTTCCATAAATCGGTTGCATCAAAATTTTCATCGTACCAAATCATGGGGCTAAATTTTAGAACTCTGGTAATGAAGGCTTGGCTTGGATTGATATCACTCTGCTGGAAATTTTCTGCTAAATTTTTTGCAAGTAGCTCTTTCCGTCCTGGACAAACAGATTCTTGAAAAGATCGATCAGCAGTCTCAAAGCTTCGTGGACTACTATCAGGACTCATCGCAAGTAATACCACATGACTCACAGCATCGGGATATTTTTTGGCATATTCCAGCGCCATGTACCCATGTCCAGAATGGCCTATGATGATAACGCGAGGTAGATTAAGTCTTTTGCGAATATGCTCGATATCATCCAGTACTGCATCAAGCGTGTAATCTGACGACTCTAAACTGTTAGAAGGTTGTGCAAAACCCCGATGGTCTATAAATACCAAGCGCAAATGATCTCGAAGGCGTTGCGAAAAAGTACGGGGGTAATAGATGGCACTATCGATCACAATGACAGGTTCGCCTGTACCTTCGATTTGATACTTAATGTCAAATTTACCGACATTAATGCTTCCTGTATTGACTGGCATTTTCTAGGGCCTTTGTTCACGTATTCATAAAATTGGAGGAGTTGAATAATATACCATGCAGGCTTTCGTCTCCACTAACCCATGCCATAAACAAATATTTTGATGTAATGACCTATTCTGCACAAATAATAAGCTATGGAGAGTGTATTATAGGCGGCAAATAGAGAGGGTTTGTATAATGAATGATTTGAATAATGAACATTTTATCAAAGTGATACGATTTATTTATGACCATATAGATCAGCCGATTATGCTAGAAGATTTGGCTGAATTGATAGGCGTATCTATATCTTCTTTAAAACGGCTCTTTATAGATGCAACGGGACAATCGCCTGGAGTGTTTATTCGTCGCCTAAGAATGGAATTTGCCTTTCGATCTTTGCAAAGTCAGAAAGACTCTATTCTTGAAGTCGCACTGGGTTCGGGCTTTGAAGACCAATCTGCTTTTGCGCGTCGTTTTAAAGAGACATTTGGGTACTCACCGCGTGAAGCAAGAAAAAAATTAAATATTGTAAGTGAATTAGAAAGCATTACACTTAATGAACCTGATATTGTCGAATTAACGGATTTACCTATTCAATCAGTCACAGAAAAAGGATTGTATTTTGAAGCTGCACCAAAAGCCTGGAGCATTCTAAAAGAAAAATTAACAGCTGCTGAATTAAGCGATGATTTTTCAGGCACGTTTATTAGCATTGGACATGACAATCCACACGATGGAAAAGTGAAAGAAGACCAAGTTCGCTTTTCAGCAGGCGTCGCATTGGTTGAACGAAACATTGGAATTGATCGTATGATTTTATCAAAAGATCGTTATGCTAGATTTCATTATTACGGGAAGCCAAATAATTTGGGTCTTGCCTATCACTATATTTATGGTAAATGGTCAGAAATTTCTACTATAGAAATTGATCATACAAAACCTGCATTTATGGAATTTGATTGCTTCCCAGAAGCAGCAAAAGAAGTAAATATTCTTATTCATGTTCCGTTACTTTCATAATTACGAAGCAGGCTCAAAGTAATTCATGTTATAAAAATATTTATGGTTGCATTATTCGAACATCATGCATTTTTAGAATCAAAAACAGCTTCGATATTGTGACCATCCGGATCAAAAACAAAAGCAGCATAATAACTTTCTGTATAGTGTGGTCTTAAGCCTGGTGCACCGTTACATTTTCCACCTGCTGCAATCGCAGCTTTATAGAATTGTTGAACTTGTTCTTGGGATTTAGCACGAAATGCAATATGACAAGGTGTTAATCTATTATCATCTTTGTATTGGATTTCAAAGAGAGCTCCATTTCCAATATCAAATGCCCAGAATATGTTTTCTTTTCCAAAAAGAATTTGATAGCCAAAAGGAGTAAATGCTTTTTCATAAAACATTTTGCTTTTTTCTAAACTATTCACTGAAATTGTCACATGGTCAATCATAATGATTTTAAACCTGTCATTTTGTATCCCAATTTGTCAGAACAATGCCTAATATACTAGTTTTTGAAATCAGCGTCTATTTACGTTTCAATGAATGTTTTTGCAATTGTATTATCTGCCATTCTCGAAAAAGATTATCTCTTGAGCGAGAATAGTACTCATCCAATATGTTGAGTGAAATAATCCTATCAGTTTTAAAATGTCGGTAATCTTTTTCTTTCTCGCACCAAGCAACCAATATGCGTCCATCAGTAAAATATCCAATCGTAAATGGCCAGATGATTCGTTGAGTTTGTTTACCGTCTTGTGATTTATAAACGAGATTAATTTTATTCTGTTTTGCTATCGCGTTTCTTATTGCTGAAAGGTTTCTTTAGCCATTTTTTCTGATGTTGGTGGGCCTACGCGGAGTGTAAATGCATTGTTATCATTTTTAATGCTAGCAGGAAGAACGTCAAATATTTTATTTAAGAAATCTTTTGCGCCTTCAGATAACGGAGCGTCTCCATATTGCGAAACCCATTGTGCCCCTAAAAGTATTGCCTGTAGCTCAGTTTGTGTAAACATAAGAGGAGGAAGGAAAAATGTGGGTTTCAGAACATATCCAACGCCAGCTTCTCCTTCAATTTCAGCCCCCATTGCTTGCAAAGCAGCAATATCACGATATAACGTGCGAATGCTTACCTTTAATCGCTCTGCTAGTCTTTCGCCACTTACCGCATAACGATAACTTCTTAAAAGTTTTAATAAATTTAAAAGACGTTCAGTTTTATTCATAAAAAATCACTACTGCCATATTCTGTCAGTATTATCCTATAGAATCACCACATGAACAATTGTATTTATTGAGGGGTTAAAATCGTGCTTATTCCAAATTTATTACTATTTTATGTAGAAGACCCGCTAAAAAGCGCTTTATTCTATGAAAAGATTTTTTTAATAAAACCCGTTGCAGTATTTCCAACTTATGTCGCTTTTTCTTTCGAGAATGGATTGACCTTTAGTTTATGGTCACATCATGCGAAAAATTTTGTTTCAGGAGGAACAGGACATCGCTCTGAGCTTTCATTTTTAGTTGAGAATGAAGAGACAGTAAGTGAAATACGCAGACAATGGGAAAAATTAAATGTGACAATTGAGCAAGATTTGCATATAGCCGCATTTGGATTAACTTTTGTAGCGCTTGATCCAGACGGACATCGTATCTGAGTTTGTATACCGGACAAATAATATTATCTATCAATTCGTTGCAGTAGGTTATATCCGTTAGCGATTATGTCATTTCGCATAGCGCCGTTTTAACGTGAGGTTGTTTCCTAACTCAAAAAAAAGTATCATTACTAATCATTAAAAACAACTCTGCTGTTCAGAGCTCACTGGTTTTATACCCGATCGGCTGCTAGAAAAAAAATGTTTAAGATTAGTCACAGATAACTCTATGTATAACGAACGAGAAACATCACTTCACTTACTAACAACCTCGAATCAAGCAATTTGGCATTCATCTTTACTTTCTAAAGAAAAAATGCTGATTTTGCCAGACGCTGCAACCGATATTATCATAAAAAAGAAAAAATCTAGTATGGAAATTGTTTTTTGTGGCGCAATGAAAAAAGCTGCGATGATTGAAAGCGAAGAAAAAATTGATTATTGGGGTTTTCGCTTCAAGCTTGGTCATGGATCTCAATTTTTTAATTTTAGTATGGAAGAGACGCTCGATCAAATTGTAGAAATTTCACAATATTTTGAAAAAAATAAAATTGAAGACCTAACGGAATTTCCTGAAATAAACTCATTAAAAATTGAACAAGAAATCTCAAAATATTTATTAAAGAAAATTAATTCAAATCAATATCAAGAAAGTATCAGAAAAATAAATTATCTAGCAAAAATGAATTTTGGTGACATCTCAAAATGCGCCGTTTCTGAAAAGATTTCTAGAAGACAATTAAGTAGAATTTTTAAAATTTATTTTGGTTATTCCACCCGGGATTTAACTCAAACTAGAAAACTTAATCGACTTGTGAAGCTTTCTCAATGTAAAAACACAACTTCACTTAGTGATCTTGCCATTAAATCTGGGTACTACGATCAATCTGACATGAACAAATCTATTAAAAATCTCTGTGGATTTACACCAAAAGAACTAATGTTCCAATTATACAATACAACTTAATGTCTTTTTATTAGATTTAGCTGCAAGGAGGATAGATATGAAACTCACTTATACCATTTTATATGTAAACAATGTGAAAAAATCTGTTGAATTTTATCAAAAAACCTTTGGTATTAAAAATCGATTTATTCATGAAAGTGGAGATTACGCAGAAATGGATACTGGCGAAGTTACTTTAGCATTTTGTGCGCACAAGCTTGCCAATGATATTGTCAAACAAAATTACCTAAAAGCATCCCAAGCGCAACTCATAGGTGCTCAAATTTCTTTTGAACCTCATAATTTAAAAGAGGCATACGATGTAGCACTTAAAAATAGGGCAAAGTCAATTGTTCCGCCAGAGGTAAAACCTTGGGGATGGGAAAGTGCAATGCTACTGGATATTGATGGTCATATCGTAGAGCTTGCTAAAGAAATGAATGCGTTATAGGCAATGGTAGGCGCTCCACTGAAGTCTAGACTAGATTATTATTACAGAAGATGCTAATGCTGTTGCGACAACATACATGCCAAACTTGACGTTATAGTAAATTTGAGCTGATCGACGATCTTTTATCGATGTTTTGAATGACATGATTTCAAATGTGGATACCCAGCATGAATAAACAGATTCGTAAATATTGGATACTAGTCGCTTCTAAGAATCATGTATTACGCGGAATTGCATGTCAGGAATTCACAGCTATAGGACTAGTTTCAGGAGAGGGGGTTTATCCAATTTGATATGGGAATGAAATAAGAAAATCATCTCGATGCTGATTTACTGCCAATCACAAATCAAATGAATCTTCAAAAATATATTGAGTGAAAATTATATGAATAAAGCCACACAGCAATTAAGACAGTTATTATCTAAAGACGAAATCTATTTAGCGCCAGGAGTTTATGATGGATTATCAGCTAAATTAGCAGAACTTGCGGAATTTCCATTAATTTATGCATCAGGTGGAGCAATTTCACGAAGTATGGGTGTGCCAGATATGGGGTTAATTAGTTGGACGCAAATCGTTGAGCGAGTGCAACTTATCGTTGATGCTGTTAATGTTCCAGTTATTGCTGATTTTGATAATGGTTATGGTAATGCTCTTAATGCGCAATATGCGATTAAGAAATTTATTCGCACTGGCGTTGCAGCAGTACACATGGAAGATCAAAGTTTTCCCAAACGTTGTGGACATCTAGCTGGAAAAGATATCGTTAGCACATCTGAGTTTGTTAATAAAATTAAGGCAGTAAAAGATGTAGCAGGTGCAGATTGTTATTTAATTGCACGAACTGATGCAATTGCAATTGATGGAACTGAGGCAGCTATTGAGCGTGGTCATTGTTATGCTGAAGCTGGGGCGGATATGCTTTTTATTGAGGCTCCCACGACACTTGAACAAATTGAGAGAATCGGTAAAGAATTACCTTATCCAAAACTATTAAATATGTTTCATAGCGGCAAAACACCAATTGTTGAGTTGGCTACTTTAAAATCTTGGGGATATCAGTTAGTGATTGATCCTAGTGATTTACAACGAGCTGCAATTACTGCTATGCAACGTACATTAAAGGTAATTAAACAAGCTGGACATAGTGCGAGTATTAGTAATGAATTAGCAAGCTTTAAAGAAAGAGAAGAAATTATTAGAACAGATGAATATATTCAAACTGCGGAAAAATATAAATAACGAATTACTACAGATATTTTTAATATAGTATGGATAATTATTATGCAAAAAGACATTGTAAAACTTAAAGAAATAAAATTAGTTGGTATAACAACTAGGACTAATAATGCATCTTTATTTGAGAGTAATCCAGAAACGAATAAAGTTGCGGCTACTGTTCAAAAATATTTTTATAATCGATTGGCTGAAAAAATTCAACATCGTAAACATCCTGGTAAAACTTTCTGCGTGTATACAAATTATGAAAGTGATTTTAATGGAGATTATACTTATTTCATTGGAGAAGAAGTCAATTCATTTGAAGAATTGAGTGATGGGTTTGAGACCATCACTATACCCCAGCAAGCTTATACTAAATTTACTAATCAATCTGGGCCTATGCCTACAGTATGTATCGAAATGTGGAAGGCTATCTGGTTAATGAAACCATCTGATCTTGGTGGTAAAAGAAGTTATATTGCAGATTTTGAAATTTATGATGAACGTAGTCATGATCATCAAAATGTAGTTCTTGATATTTATGTTGGCATTAACGAAGAAAATAAAAAATAAGAGTAAATTTTATGACATCATCAACTATCGCATCAAAAATATTATATGGTTCCATTGTTTCTCCTTATGTTCGTAAAGTCGCAATCATACTTGATCTTAAAAAAATTGATTACACTCTTGAAGTTCTGATTCCATTTATTGAAAAAGATAAAAAAAAGATTTTAGATATGAACCCTCTAGGTAAAGTTCCTGTTTATCAAGAAGGTAGTTTTATGTTGTCTGATTCATCTGCTATTTGTGGGTATCTTGAAAGGCAATATCCTGGTTCCTTAATTTATCCGACCACGGCAGAGCATTATGCAAAGTGTTTATGGTATGAAGAATATGCTGACTCACAATTAATGCCAAATATTCTTACCGTTGCATTTAACACATTATTTGCAGCTAAATTTAATTTAATACCTGATATGGATGCAGTTCAAAGTGCATTAGATAATAAATTACCGCAGATATTTACATATCTTGATAAAGAAATTGAAAATAAAAAATATTTTGTTAATGATCAATTGTCTTTAGCAGACATCAGTATTGCCGTGTCTTTTCTTAATTTTGAAATGGCTGGACATCTGGTTGATACACAACAATGGAATAATTTATCGCGTTATGTAGATGAAATATCAAACGAACCAGTTATTGCAAAATCAAATATGTTGATGAGAGAGAGGTTTAAAGCTGCGAGTACTAAATAAACGAACGGGTCTGTTGAAAAACCCCATTTCTCGTAATCAATAATTAAATCTAACTTTACAATTATTAAATAATTGTAAAGTTGTCGTATAAATAAATACAAAAATAAAAAAGACCACAAGTCAGGGCGTGTCAGTGCAAGTGTGTAAATAGCCATAAATCCAGTATCATTATTGGGTCTAGATAGAACCAATGAAGGTACTAACCAATAAGGATGAATA
>JAHCAO010000023.1 GCA_019634835.1 Gammaproteobacteria bacterium | reverse complement strand
CTTAAAATAATTCTATAATGTGGATATAATTTTTTTTGTTCTGCTTCTAGTAATCGTTTGAGAGAATTATTAATTGTATTTGCGATGGGATAATTATTTTTAAAATTACCTATTCGATGAAATCTTTTAATTTCTAGGGCAATTTTTTTTAATAAAGTATTTTTTTTGTTATCTTTTAGCATTTTATCTAATCTGTTTTTATTGTCATTTAGGCGACAAATCTGAAATCCTATTTCTATGTTATTTACAATCACGGTTGTATTGACGTGATTGTTTTTTAGTTGTTTTAAATTATAATCTTCGCCTTCTCTTGTAAAAGGTGGCCATAATTTACCGTTGATTCTTATTAGATATTGGTCACCATTAATACCTTCGACTTTCATAAATTGGTTTGTTACACTATTTTTCATGTCGTATTTTTTATCATCATCTAGTTCTTCTTTTAAGATAATCCCATTCTTTTTAAATGCTTCTTTGATCCCTTTTAGCCTCGTATTCATCTTTAGCTACTCTCCAATTATGTTTTGATATGTTACTTCGATATGCTAGACAATAACGAAGAGAGGTTGATAATTACAATATATTATATTTATATTAAATATAAATTTTATTTATCGTTATATTAAAACGAGGGAGAGCATGAATCTACGTGATCTCAGTTATCTTGCGTCATTAGCTGATCATGGAGAGGAACATCTGCAAAAGAAAATCCCTTAAATGATGTGGCTGGAATTATAAGAAAAACAATGAGAAAACAAAAAACTTTAAAAACTATTTGGGCTAGATTCGAATAGTGTTAGGTAAATTTCTTTATGCTGAACAGGTTAAAACAAGTGCTGTATTAATTAATTTTTGAACAGTTATGGTTAACGGCACCATCACCTGTTTATATCTGCTCCCTTCTCCTTTTAACAAAATAACCTGGGTTTTTGGTAAATGAAACAGCTTGGCTAAATAAACAACCAACTCCCGGTTTGCATCTCCTTGATGTGGTTTGGCATGAAGCGATATAAGCAGACCTCGCTCGCTAACACCCAAAAATGCTGTTTTTTTCGCGTTGGGTTTTGCAAAAATATTGATTTTTACTTGCTGATTTTGAATTTTGAACCACATTTACTTTATCCCAATATATAGATATAGCCGATTGTATTCTTTATCCACATGAGTTGCTCTAATTTGCACTATCATAAAAATTTGTTTAAACTCAGGCCCCTGTCCTACGAGTATTTTATGCCTACTATTCCAGTCATTATTATTGGCGCAGGCCCTGTGGGGCTTTCTGCGTCCATAGCATTAAGTCGTCAAGGCATTTGCAATATCGTGATAGAAAAACATCCTAGCACGTCTATTCATCCCAAAGCACGCGGTGTTAATGTCCGTACTATGGAATTATGCCGTATTTGGGGAGCAGAACAACAAATTCGTCAATCAGAACTGCCTGTCACAGCACGACGTTTTCTCTGGATGAATCATGTGCAAGGTGAAATACAAGGTGATGTATCATTTGTTACGGAACAAGAAGAACTCAGTCCTACTGAACCTTGTTTATTGTCACAAGATATTTTTGAGCAAAAACTTTTAGTTTGTCTTAAAACACAAAAAAATAGCCAAGTGCATTTTGATACCCGCGTTATTAACGTTGAACAAGACGATCAGTTTGTCTATTGCGAGTTAGAAAATCTAATTGATCAAACTCGTACAAGAATTCAAGCTCAATATCTTATCGCTGCTGATGGTGCAAATAGCTTTGTGCGCAAAAAACTAAATATCAGCATGGATGGTATTCCTCTTCTAGGTACTCATGTGAGTGTCTATTGTGAAACTGATTTATCATCTTGGCTTTCTGATAAACCTTTTGCAGTCATGGCTTTTACTGATAAAGAACAAATGGGTCGAGTCATGATGGCTGTCGATCTAAAACGCCGTTGGATTTTTTCAAAACGGGTAGCAGATGTTAATGAAATTCTCACCAAAGAAGCAGGTATTCAGTTAGTCCGTGCTACAGTGGATGAACCAGAACTTGCAGTAAATGTCATTAATATTTCTAAGTGGGAAATGGCAGCATTAAATGCACAACAGTACCGCCATGGTCGGATATTTTTATGCGGTGATGCTGCACATCGAATTCCGCCAACTGGC
Source organism: Gammaproteobacteria bacterium (assembly GCA_019634835.1). Lineage (GTDB taxonomy): Bacteria > Pseudomonadota > Gammaproteobacteria > DSM-16500 > DSM-16500 > Aquicella. Next base: position 26,449 of record JAHCAO010000023.1, on the reverse strand, counting down.
GGCATGGGCATGAATACTGGTATAGGGGATGTCCATAACTTAGCATGGAAGATTGCCTATGTCATTCAAGGGTATGCAGATCAAACATTGTTGGATAGTTATGAGCAAGAACGTAAACCTTTAGCGCAGACCACGATTGACTGGAGTGTCATCAATGCCAATCGATTGCGCGCCATTTTTCAATCTCTTATTGATGGTAACAGTCATGCTTTTTACGAAGGGTTGAAGGAACAAGCCAAACATATTAATCATATTGGATTAGATATTGGTTTTACTTATGGAGAAAGCCAAGGATTTGATCCTAATACCTATAAAAGTAAAGCTGTTGTTGGTATGCGTGCTCCACATTGTTGGCTTTCATATAACAACCGTATTATTTCTACTATCGATTTATTTGAAAAAAATTATGTTCTGCTAGCGGGAAAAAATTGTATGGTAGAAAAAATAAAAATACCTATTCCAGAAAAATATCCCAAAACAACTTTGGTCATTGATAAGGATGTACATATTCTTAATCAAGATTTTTATGCCTGTTACCAATTAACTAAAGAGCAAGCTATTTTAGTAAGGCCAGATGGGCATATTGCCTGGATAAGCTAAAAATATAGTTTCAATCCCTCATGCGATGCTATAAATCCAGTTTTTTTATAAACTCTAAGGCCTCAGGACGTCTTTTATCTGTTGTAAGCTGAATGAGATGGCATCCCTCTTCTTGTGATTTTTTGATAGCCCACTCAATCATCTTTTCATGTTGCGATTGATAAGAAATTCCTGTTGCTTCTTGAATGGGTATTTTTTCCATTTGCTTCACATCAAAAATTCCATAAGATTTCAGTGTGCTAGTCACTAATAAAGAAGTATTAAATTCTTCAAATTTTAACTCTGGTTTTTGATGTATCTGATGTCTAATTCCTATCACTTCATTTAATTTGTCATTAATCAGCTGATTTAAATGGTGCATAAATGATTCTCTCTATTCCAATGGATTCTAAAAATGATTGATCATGTGAAATCACAATCATGGCGCCTTGATAATTTTTTAATGCAGACTCAATGCTTTTCATGCTATTTAAGTCGAGATGATTTGTGGGCTCATCTAAAATTAATAATTGTGGTGGATTTGAAGATTTAAGAGTGCAAGCAAGTAATGCGCGTAATTTTTCACCACCGCTTAAGTGCTTTACTAGTTTAAGCGCGGATGTGTTTTTAAATAAAAATTGTGCTAGTGCTTGGTAGGCTTCATTTTCTTTCGTATCACTATTTAATCGTAAGAAATTATCTAAAATAGATACTTCAGGATTAAGTTGCATTGTGTTTTGATCTAAATAACTAATACGTTCTGTTCCTAAGAATATTTCACCATAAGAAGGTTGTAACTCATTCAATATCAATTTTATTAATGTTGTTTTTCCGCTACCATTTGTTCCGCAAAGAGCAATACGCTCCGGTTCTTTTATAGTGAGACTGAAATTTTTAATGAATAAATCATTTGATTCAGGATAGGAAAAAATTAAGTGTTCAATTTCTAATATGACTTTACCATTATCATCTCTTTTGAATTTTTCTCTTTTGATTTGGTAATGGCAGCTTTGGCTAAATCCGTGTCACCGATGCTGCTCACAAAAAATGCTATTGGCATAATTGGTTCCCAATCAATAAATTTATTTTCTGGATAGTAGCAGAGGAATAGTCTAGCTACAATCATAATTTCCGAGTATTCTTATTATCAGAATGTAAGGAAGAGGGCGTTTTTGTGGGAAATCCGAAGTCAATCCAACCATTATTTATACTAACAGATAGTCCAGAACAGATGGGCAAAGCTATCATCCGATTTTCTAGCGACGATTATAACAAAGAATTAGGTACTGCGCTTATTGATGCTAACGATGATGCAGAGGCAATATCAGCATTCTTGCAAGAATATAAAGATTCGCCAGAAACACTGCGGTCATATACAAAGGAAATTGAGCGATTGCTGCTTTGGTGTATTCATATTTCTAAGGTTAACATATCAAGCTTGCGCCGAGATCATCTATTAAAATATCAAGCATTTCTAAAAAAACCTGAGCCAAAAAAAATCTGGTGCGGCCCTAGTGTTGGTAGGCTTGCTAAAGATGAGTCACTCAATAAAAATTGGCGTCCTTTTGTTAATGGACTAAGTGACGCATCAATCAATAAGGCACTGAAAATTCTGGATTCATTTTTTAATTATTTAGTGCAGACCAATTATTTGATTGGCAATCCACTTGCTGTAGATAGAAGACGTAAAAAGAGAAACTCAACAAAACCTCGCATCATTGATCGTTACTTGGAGCTTGATGAAATTCGCGCAACGCTGGATGCATTGATTAATCATCCTATTAAAGATGATAAAATAAAATTTCAAATCATTCGTGCGCGCTACATTATTTTACTACTGTTTTACACTGGATTACGTATTGCTGAAGCTGCACAACACACCATGGGGAATTTTTTGCAGCGAGAAAAAAATTGGTTCTTACGTGTGACAGGAAAAGGTAAAAAAATACGAGAAATACCTATACCTGACGAGTTATTGGCAGCTTTAACATCGTTTAGGACTAGTGTTGCGCTTCCTTCTCCTCTCCCAAAGTTTCGTGAAAAAACGCCATTAATCCCTATGCAAAATCTTAACCAACCTATTAGTGCACGGCGCATCGATCAAATTCTAAGATGGGCATTTAATCTGGGTGCAAACCAATTCGAGCCAGACGAGCCACGTAAAGCATCAAAATTACGTTCAGCTTCAGCACACTGGTTACGTCATAGTTATGTAACTTATTTACTTGATTCAGGTGCACCTCTCAAGGTTGCTCAAGAAAATGCAGGCCACAGTGATATCGGCACTACAATGCTTTATCATCATGTTGCACAAACTGATCGACATGCAGCAACAAGGGCTCTATCATTGGCAAACAAAAGAAAAAAGTACTGAACCATGTCAAGGTTAGCTATTTTAACAGATGAAGAGCAACATGAGTATTATGCTCACATACAAGAACATGTGCTTTATATGCGCCTTCCATATGTTACAAAGCTTTAGCGACATCTTCTCCAGAAATTTTTGCAGCAAGTATTAATGCCATATCAATGCCAACTGATACGCCCGCTGCTCTCAAAATTAAACTGCCAGTACAGACTGATATTGTCCAGGTAGTTTTGGAATGAATTGAGCATACCTAATTTAATATTTCTGGAAAATTTCGGAGTATTGTCGCACTGCCAGCACCTGGGACAAACAAAATATCAGCATGTGTTATGTCTGATAACGCATAATCAGCATGCAATATTAGACCAGAATCAGTGCTTATTTTTCTCTTAGATGAAGCGACTCGTTTTATAGATATGCGAGGTAGGCGACAAAGAATTTCATACGAACCAACAGCATCTAGAGCTGTCATTTCATCGTAAAATAAAAAAACAATTTGGATGATATCATTATATTTATTCATGATAAGTAATATCTATATTCACAAGAATACTAACTAAGGAGATGATGAAACGCCAAGCTCTTTAGCCTTGCAAAATCTGAAGAGTTAATGTTACAAGCTTGTTTCCAAACATTTGTATGCTAGTGGCACCAAAGAAGCCTTGTTCTTGATATAATTTTGCAGTTTCAGCACTGACTGGATACTTTAATGTTTCAAAAATAAAATATAAAAATCCTTTGATTTGTGAAAAACTAAATTTAAATCTTAATAAAATTAAAAACGGCTCCATCGAAGAAAAAGGTTGTACTTAAATGTGTATCTTCCATATCTTGGTTAGACACCTTTAAAATAAAAGAATTTGGTTATTTTTCGATGATAAAAATCGATAGCAGTAGCGTAGCATCGATTTCCTATTCTAGGATATGAGCTAATTGATGGGAAGGCATTATTTCAGCACTAATATTGTTTACTTGATGATCTTTCCATGGCTGTTTTAGAATGTAGACTCACAATGGGAGGTCTTCTGAACATATTCGGTGGAAAGTTTCGTTCGTCATGCTCCTATCAATTGAAGTGATAATATTTTTCTCATATTAAACGGGGTATCATTGTTAAAATACGCCCACGTGAACATGTCAGCAATGATGCTAGATACAGTTCCAGTGTGATCACCGATAAATATATTGATGTGGAATTATATGAGCGGCATAATAGTGCCAAGAAAAAGCGAATTAAGCCTGAATTTATTGAAGAAAACTAATGGATCATTTTAGGCAGTTTGGAAGGCATTCTTATAGACACATTTGAATGATATTCAGATTTACAATAAAACAATTGTAGGTAATCAATATGCGAATATTCAATATAAAAAGATTAAAGTTAGGATTATTAAATTTATTGTTTGTAAGCTCGCTCTCAGTAGCACAAGGCACGCCTGTTTACTATGACTTTAATAACATGCCGGCACATGAATTAATTCCCACTATCAGCATGCGCTTTGTCAATAGTGATAAATTCACTGTTATTCAGTGGAATCTTAAGTCTGGGGCAAAATTGTATCCGCAGCATAAACATGTTAACGAACAAGTTATTAGAATTTTGGCTGGTGATATCGATGCTTATTCTGGCGATAATATTTATCATCTACATACAGGTGATGTCATGATATTTCCTGCAAATGTTTCGCATGGCTTCATCGCTATTACAGATTCCATTATGTATGAAACACAAACGCCTGTTCGTGAAGATTTTCTTACGCTTAGTTTCATCGAAAAGTTGAGCGATTTACTGAAAAATAATCAATAGAAATATAGAAATCATGCTGTCGAAAGAGAATTAAGCCCAGATTTTATTGAATAAACATAGATAGATTACGTTTTTTCAGGGTCTTCCTATAGACAACCTACAACTCTTCCAAAGTAATTTAAACGTGTGGATGCGGTTCAGCCAGATTAATTTACCATGCAAGAGTTGCAATAATGCGTTCAAATTTAAAACCAGTTCTTTTACTATTCGGTGCCACAGGTCAGATCGGAACACTCATTGCTGAAAACTTGCGGGACAATGAGGTACTAGAATTGCGAGTCGCTTCAAGAAAACAGAAGAAATCAGCAGAACTTGCAAAACAATATGGAAAGTCTATGTATATTGATCTTGATAACTCTCGAAGTTTTTCTCAAGCGTTGCATGGTGTGAATAGATTGTTTTTACTAACTGGCTATTTAGTTTAAAAGCGTTTTGTGTGATTCCTAGTTTGAGTATTGCTGTTTAATTTTTTGATTGTTTTACCCAATCCCAGAAATTTTATTGCTGAATCAGAACCAGCAGATTGTTTTCTTTTGGTCCATACAACCATATCAAAATCAATTGGAACAACCATTCCTTGAACAATACGGACGTTTTCGTGCGAATTATCTTGCATATATCGCCCCATTTTTTGTAATTCTTTTGATAAAATTGATCTATCATAATTCGATGCATCTGGAATTTTGCCTTCTACAAACGGGGTTATTAAAACCCACTTTCCATCATTTAAGATGAGAGGTCGCGCTTTAGCTAGATGTGATAGTTTCCCTGCGTAGGCATTGGTAAAGAATTCATTCCAAATTCGAGCTATCCGATTTGGATCTGTATAACTATCTACTTCATGCTGCCTGTGCATTATTTTATAAACCAAACCATCTATTAAATAAGCAGCTCCATATAGGCCTTGACCTAAAAATTCTCCCCTTTTAACAATTTCTTCGCAATTTCTAAGCATAAATTAAACTCATAAAAAAATTAAATGATTATAATTTTATCAATTAAATCTTAAATAAGTATTAATATTGAACAAAAGTGAATTGCGCCGAATTGAGTCAAAATACATGTTATTGAACGGAGGCAGTAATCATGGGGCAACTGACGATGAGTATTTACCCGAAGCATTTAAAATGCTCGCTATTTTAGGGTGGGTAAAAAGGGTAAATCGAGGATTTTAGATGAGTTTTGTGCCGCAGGCAGATTACTTACTTGATGAATATCTTAGGTATTCATATTTCGTGTAATATTGGAATGCTAGGACAAAATTGAATTTGACACTTGTCAATGATAAGGGCAAGCGTTGGCCGCAGTCTTAGTGGATCCGTATGATGGCGGTGTTCTTTTTGTCTCTTCTATTCTTAGTTACTTTGATTGTTTCAATAAAAATGCGAGCTCTTTGTTGTGGGCGGATGCCAGGAAGCCTGCGCTTTCGGAAGAGCGGTAGGGATTTGAAAATTCATGGAGAACAAAAGCGGAGGCATATGGGAGCTATTATGTGGCTGTGCGCCGAGAAGTCAACACACTTGTCGCCGTGAGCATAATTGCCAGAGGCAATGCGTGATTCTCTAATCTGGCGTAATAATAATCTTTTAGCAAGGGAATATCTTAATGCCAAAAAATCATTTACAACATTTCACAAAAGCTCAAAAAGAAGAACTTTTTGATACATTGAACTATAGAATATGGCAGAAATAAAGGGATTCTGCATAAAACATGGCATTGTTCCGAGTGGTAAAAAAGGGTTTATACTTGATCGCTTGAAGCATTATTTAATGACTGGAGAAATTCTCCAGCTTAAAAAGATATCCACCATTTCAATTGGGTCATCTGACATATCCGGCGGAAAGTTTTGTTGATTATAAGTAAGTGGTCTTTAATATTGATCTATCAAATTAAATTAGCAATATTAGCAAGCAACGAAATATTGAACAATTCCATAGTTATCAAAAATCCCCATTGCATTAAATTAAATTAAAAAATCTTTTTAATTTCAATTAAAATCAACTCAGCAAATTTTTTATGTGCTATTTTGTCAAAGTGAATACCATCAATTTTTGAAAGTTGTATGTAGGGTGATGGATCGAAGAAGTAACATTGTTTTTCTATAGCTAATTTTGATAAAACATGAGGAAGTTTTTTTGCTTTCTCTATAGCACCTTTAAATATAGCTTCATCATTCATATCTAAATAATTTTCGTTAGTTGGAATTGGATAATTCACTAATAAAATTGGTGGAGAATTTTGCATATCTGAACCAAAGGTTGAAGTTTGGATAATGTCAATGAGCTCAGATAAAGCTTTCGAGATATCTTGCGCATCACGATCAAATTCTATCTTAAGATCGTTAGCGCCCAAGCTTAAAATGACCAAATCCAGTGGTGCATGTGAATAAAGACAAGGGCCTAGGTGAGTTTTACCATTGCGTCCAGGGATATCTTTATAATCCAGATTCGTAGTACGGCCATTGAGCCCTTCCTCAATCACATAAAAATCATGGCCAAGGTATTGCTGGAGAAGACCTGTCCAACGCACGTTTCGAGGATAGCGTTCCATATAAAAAGTTTTAAAGTCAATTGAGCCTGCAATGAATCCCCAGGTATTTGAGTCACCATAACATAAAATATTTTTCTGTCGTTTCATTTTTTTACTCTCTAGCTATTAAACATTACTGAGTCATTTCATCGCGAATACAAATTGCAGCAGAACCATTATTTATCCATATTTTTCTACTGCTTTTTTAGAAGCGGTTACACCATGACCAGGTACTTGAGGTAAATATATTTTACCATTTTTAATTTTAAAATTGTTTTCAAAAAAATCATCAGTGTCATTGATAGATGATTTGCAAGAATCTTGGGATGATAAGTTGGGCTAAATTTTCTATTCATTAATAATAAATCAGCTAATACTGCCATTATGTATCCTCCCCGATATGAAATCGTAGTAAGGCGGCTCTTACCAGTCAAATATTTCCTAGTAGTCTTATTCTAAGTAGAAAAAATTTATGGTATAGCTTTCCCAATTTTTTATCAAATAAAGCATGAAACTAAGGATCAGTTATGTCAGTCATCCATTTCCTGCTGATTTTATGTTCAAGCTGACCGATGATGAAAAACAAAGGGTGGTTGCAAATTGCGACCACCTCAAAAACCCCAAATTTTCACGCACCAATTCCATCAAAGGAACATTGAATAAATTTAAAATCATAAATCAATCCACCAAACCAAAAGCTATTCAGGCAAGTCTTAATACCCTTAGTCAAATAAGTAGGTTCTTTATCAATTTATTACCTGCTATTGAAGCATTGAACCTGACTCCTCAATCTTGTGAGTATTATGCTACCTGGTTTAAGAAAGCCAAACTATCTCAATTAAAACAATTTACCGATCAGAATAAAATATATTTACATTTAATTGCATTTATCCAACATCAATTTTACTTAAGACAGGATAAATGTGTTGGCATATTTTGAAATGTGTACAATCCTCCAAAAATGTTTCGGTAAGACGTTTGGATGAATCAGGTAAACTAACCAGAAGTGAACGTCGCGCAGCAGTATGCCATCTAACCCATTCTAACCGTAATTATCGTAATTTAGTTGATGAAATCGCAACCATTGTCAAATCACCCGCATTATCAGATGTGGGCAAAGTCAAAAAAATAAATGAACTTATTGAGGAGCATGAAAAACAGAAATATGAAATTGAACAAGAAAAAATTAATCTTTTTGAAAGTTTAAATTGATCGAATGGAAAACAATAAGGATTATTTTTATTTTTTTGAAAAATTGTCGTTAAAATTGCAGTGCAGATTAAATAAGATCATTAAATCATTACTCTTCAATGAAGACAATTCTAATAAATTACCAAATAAACAAGCTTTTTTAAAGCGCTTGAGCAAAAGGTGATTGATTGGTTCAATAAGAAAAAATAAATGCAATTTATTCGCCAGAAAATTTTTTTCATCTTGCTTGAATCATTAATTTAATTTGAGGCCAATCTGGCTTTATGATACTAAATACTACCGAATTACGAATAAAACCATCCTCTAAAACTATATGATGGTGGTGTATGCTTTCTTCTGTTGCGCCAAATTTCTTAATAGCAGCCCGTGAATGAGCATTGCGTAAATCTGTTACAAAATCAACTCAATTCACTTGTGATTCTTCAAAAACAAATTTTAGCAAAAGAAATTTCATTCGGGATTAATATATGATCCACATATTTCTGGACTATACTATGTACAGTCAATCCTTCTATCAACCTTGACTAAAGTGATGACGGCGAATAATATTTAAATGTCTAATATTTAGGCGCGAAAATTGCCCATTTAACCAAAATAATTGTCGAGCTATACCATGCCTGAACTGCCAGAAGTTGAAACAACCTTGCGTGGTATCCTGCCACATATCAATCGGCAGACTATTACAAAAGTGGTAGTGAGGCAGTGCCAGTTACGTTGGCCGATACAGTCCAATTTGCCACAAATTCTTTCAGGAAAAAAAATTATTGATGTTGAGCGTAGGGGGAAGTATTTATTGCTCAGGACTGATAGCGGTGCCATTATCATTCATCTTGGCATGTCTGGGCATTTGCGTATCCTGACTCAAGACCTGCTGCCCAATAAGCACGATCATGTTGATATTGTATTTCAAAGCAATAAAATTTTGCGTTTTACCGATCCTAGACGCTTTGGTGCATTTTTATGGACAAAAGATGACCCTCACCATCATTCTCTGCTAAAAAATTTAGGCATTGAGCCATTAACAAAAGGCTTTTCTGGGAAATATCTCTGGTTACGAGCGCAAGGTAGGAAGTTGCCAATTAAATCATTGCTAATGGACAGTAAAATTGTGGCAGGAATTGGCAATATATATGCTGCTGAAGCCCTGTTTGAAGCAGGTATTTATCCCGCTGTACCTGCACAATCTTTGTCAGTAGAACGGTTGAATAGTTTAGCTAAATCAATTAAACGCATTTTACGACACGCCATTGAGCGTGGCGGCACGACTTTAAAAGATTTTATCAATAGTGATGGCAAACCTGGCTATTTTTCCAATCAACTCAAAGCCTATGGTCATGCTGGATTGCCTTGCGTAGTTTGTCATACTTTGCTGCAATCTATGCAAATTGGGCAGCGGAACACCGTGTATTGCAAGCGATGTCAGTGCTAATCATTGTCAATGTATTTAAAGCAACGCTGATATTTTTTAAGAATTGTTCCTGTGGTTCAATAGATAAGTAAGTCAAATCAATATCTACGCTTAGTTCTGGCATATTGCGAAAAAATAAATTAATGGCCGTACCACCTTTTAATGCAAAACAATATTTTTTATAAGCCTCATTCCCTACCCTTTTTAACCAGCGAGATTGTACATACCACCAAGCAAGTTTACACGGCACTCCATGCTCTTTTAGCCAGTCTAGCGCCAGCATCTTATGCGTATCACGAAAATAGCAACTCGCTGCACTCGTTGTCTAGGATTATTCATTAACTTACAATTTATAAAGCAAAACTTATCGTATGGCCATTGGATGGCTTTGCAAAATAACCCACTTTTGTTAATCTATGTCTCTAATAATAATTAAGATCAATATTCGTGGTAAATAAAAAGCATAAAGATGACTCTAAACTATTCAAATGGAAACAAGTAGTTAGTAAAACTATCCTGTGGTTGGTTACTTAGATCGTTCTACAATTTACCGCTGGGTACAGAATATGTGTCAAAAATTAATAAGCGTATAAAGCCCTATTTAAGTAACATGCGACGCATAGCCTCGCAGTCTACCTCAACTGATTAAGGTACTAAATTTTATGTCGGATACGAGAAGAAATAAAACCTTGGAAGAGTTTCTACAACCGTTTGAAGAAATGGAGAGGGAAATCTTTTTAGAACAAAAATTTAGAGATAATTTCGAAGACATGCTCATAAAGCTTAAAAATGATGATGCTAATCTTATAGCAATTGATTTTACGGATAATAAATATATTAACCATGATGATATTGTAGCTTTAGCCGAAGCATTAAAAAACAACCACGTGGCTACTTGTTTAAATTTAACAAAAAATAAAATAGATAGTAATGGAGCAAAAGTACTTGCTGAGATGTTAAAAAGAAATAAAAAATTAGAATTACTTATTCTTGATAAAAATAATATTGGGTGTTCTGGTGTTAAAGAAATACTAAATGCTGTACAACATGATAGGACACGGTTGCTGCATGTACAATTACTTAATCAACAAAAGACGAAAAAAGAACAAAGTTATTATGAAAAGATAAGTCGTGCATTTTCTGGGAGAGGTATTTTTTCGTACCAAGCTGCATTGTTTTCGCTGGAGAAAGCAAAGAATGTAGAAAAAGAATCCAAGAAAAGACTAATTGAACTTAGAAAGAAAAAATCGAAGGTAACGCTTAAAGGATTACGTAACGCACAGAAAAAAAATGATTATTTTACCTGTGACATAGATACCACACTAATCCACCCTATGGATATTACTCAAGAAAAATTGACCCAATTTAAAGAAGAAAATATTAAAAGAAAAAAAATAAGAGAAATACAACAATGGGCACTTCCACGGATTGTTTTTATGCAAGCATTTAAGCAATATGCATATGATAATGATAACCCAAATAAATGTTATGCAGGTCAATTACCATTCGAGTTATTACTGAAAATCATTTCATTTATGCACCCAAAACATCTAAGTATAGACGTATCAAGTATGCATCGCCTATTTTCTGTTGTTCAAAAACATAGACCGAATAAAATTACGTCTGATAGCACTGTCAACTTTAAGAAAGAAAGTTAAGAATAGCTACCAATAACTAAAAATAAAAAAATCCAAACAAATGCGCAACAAGAATGGAAATAGTGATGAATATAAAGTTATGAAGCTGCTAAGAAAGAGATATTATCTAGTCTTGAACATCAAATATAAATTTTCCAAATTAAACTGCATTTTTTATCTCGCTCTACACAAGTTGACGATGCCGATGCATTTATCTTAATAAGATAATTAATTTGATAAAAATCGAGCAAATCTCCTTCATTTGAGGAATATTTCCACTTCACGCCTCAGCAGGGTAAACGCATCTAAAATTTCATCCTTATATGCTAAATTAGCATAAATATTTGAATTATTTAACATTTTATTATATCAGTTTAGAGTAATTGTAATTAAAACTTCAATCAGAGTCCCTTGTATGTATATTAACTGTCAGTTTTTTATTAATAGTTACTTGTACATTTAATAATCACTTAATCTAATTTTTTTATAATAATTATCATAATAAATACACTGACGAAGAGGCGTTATACTCCATAAAAATATAAACTTATTTAATCCACTATCTAATAGCTACTCTAAAAACGCATCTCATTAAGAAAATAGTAGTAATCGGTGCTGGGCCGGTGGGATTAGCCTTCGTCGTTAATCTTTTGGAACAAACTCAATCTGATTCACAATTGAAGCTTGAAATTGAAGTTATAGAAAAAAGAGATCTCCAATTCACCCACGGGCAAAAAATTATTGTCCTCAACGATCCAATAAAAACTAATGGAATTAGCTGGGATGTATTTTGTCAGCGTAATTTTTATCCAGAAAAACTCTTAGAAATAGATAAGGATGGTAATTTGTTAATAGATCATATTATTCCGTAGAAAAAAGATCAGCGTTATTGTTTAGTAAAAAAAATATTACAACAAAAAAAAGTAGCAGAAATTGATGGTATTCCAGTTAATATTTCTATTAAAAGGCTTCAAAAGGCATTATTAGAGCATATCGAAAGTGTCTCTCGGTTGAATGTATCGATTAATTGGAATCTTAACGCCTATGTCGAAACTATAGATTTCAATAAAAATACATTAACAATCGCGGGAAAAAAATCAAAAGAAATTGAATTTACAAATATTGTAAATTGTGAAGGGGAGAAACGCAAAACTGTAGATTGCATTAATAAAGCAATGCGCATTATAAATCAAAATGAATTTAAATTTTCAAATATAACTAATGAAGAAACTTATCATATGGCTGTTAAAATGAAATTAAATAAATTGGTAACCATGGAGTACAATTCTTATTTAAACGGCATGAAAAAAAATTATGAATCTGATAAAAATGTGGTAGAGGATTTTGTTAATAGCGAAGTATTATTAAGTGGAAAAATACGAAAGGTTAATAATCTTTCTTTTCTGTATGATCCTAATATTTATTTACAAGAAAAATTATTCCAATAATTGGACACTTAAATTTTTTGTTGCTGGTAACATTCCAAAAGAAATTCATGATATGGAATATGATGCGGAAAAAATAGCTGTTTTACATAAATGGGCTTCATATAAGCTATCTAATGAATTTAGATTGCCAATTAATCTCTTAGCGATTAATATGGGTAAACATAATCAATATCCACTAAAAATGCGTATAAATACTTTTTCTTCTTCTATTAAATTTGTCTCTGATCCAATATTAGTATCGCACACCGGTAGTACTGTTGTATTACTTGGAGATGCGAGTATGTCTCCATATTATTGGGAAGGTATTTCTTCTACCATTGGATTAAATGGAGCTATTAATTATGTTAAGTGTCTATTACAAGAAGAAAAAATGTCTGCTCATGAGAGATTTAGAAAAATATATTATGAATATGTTGATTACATTACCGATTGTTTAAATCAGTTAAATTTAGATCCGGTTAGTGAAAAGAAAGAAGATTTACGTTCTTTAGTTGTAGTGAATCAAACTTGATGTGACAGTCACTCGTTGTATCGTCACATTTACTGTCAGTTTAAGTTAAGCGTGTCAACCCGTGACATAGGCCCGTCGCGTAATTATGTACGTGTTCCGGCCAGTATACCTCAATAACCCATTGCAAAAGCTCCTGATATTGCCAATCGTCTACTGTTTCGTTCCACCTCTAGATCCATTGAGCAAGGTATTTTCTGATTTAACACCTATAGCATTCAACGCAACAAAATTGAGTTGGTTTAGAGAATGATTATCGCCTGTTACATATCAATATCGATGTCAGTTTTATTTCCGTAGATCCTGTCAAAAAGTAAATATTCTTCATATTCATTGAGTCCAATGTTTTTTGCGTTTACTGAAACAAAGTTAGCAATTAAGGTATACAAAGATATTCCTTGCCCTTTACCCAACTGTTTTTTTGAATACCTCGACTAGCGTTTTTCTTTTGGTGCTCAGCAGTGGCTTTCATTTTTTGGGTGTTCATTGTACCTACACAAGTTAATCAAAATTTGTGTAATTAATGGGTAAAATGACTTTTCTTCACCAATAGGTCGCTTTGTGTATGGTTCTGTATGCGAGAACTCTACGAAAAGCCCGTGAGCAAGTGAAGAATATGGTAACCGATGGAGCATCTCCCCAACATATCAGAAAATATCTTGCTCGATGGATCTAGAGGTGGAGCGAAACAGTAGACGATTGGAGCAAAAGCAAGCTCATACAATGGTTTTGTCGAGCTTGCTTTGATGTGACTCCTGCAGCTTATGTAGCAGGATTATTATTACGCTAGATTAGACAATCACGCATCGGTTCACTTGGTTATGTTCATCACGATGGTGTGTTGACTTCTTTGTGCTCGGCTGCATAATAGCTCCCATAAGCTGCTGCTTTTGCTCTCCATAAGTTTTCCAAAACACTCGCCCGCCACCCCAGCACCACTCCCATCTCCAAACCGCCCACCACACGCACTTTTAGTGTAATAATCAAAGTATCCGGGAACAGAAGAAGAAATAAAAAGAACATCGCCATCATACGGATCCACTATAACCGCAGCCCCACGCTTTTTCTTATCATTGACAAGTGTCAAAGAAAGCGGCCGACCCAAAGGATACCAATAAGATGAATGACAGCGACGATTCGGGCCTTTTTCCATATCGAGCTCACGCTCACTCAACCCACCCTGACAACACTGCCCATCAACGGTTGATAAAGCATCCAATGCTGGTTTTATGACAGCCAGTGTGAAGAATGATGACCAGTGACCCTGCTGCAATGCATTATATGTTTTGTATACTTCCTTCATGATGGCAAGCGGGAAATGTAGTCCACTTCGGATGACTTCTCCTAGCTTAGGTTGAAATAATTTGCATAGCGTTTCAACAGCTTGCTTGGTCGCATCAAGTGGCTTGTTATTGTTAAAGGGATCAACGTCTATGAGCAGTTTAATAGTAGCAAGTTGCTCCACGATCTCTTCGATTTGGTGCTTATTTCTATCGTCATACAGCATTTCTTCACTGAAGTTCTCAGGTAGTGGCCATGGACAGTTGGGAAACTGTTCTTTGAATTGAGCTTCCGCTTGCACTTCCCCATTTTCAATGAGGGGAAGAATGTCTTTTTGTATTTGTCTTAATGCCCAGATATCGCCTGCGCCAAGGAAAATTTGATAAGGAGATGCCCAAATCTCTCGACCATAGTGATCTGTCACCTTCTTTTTTATAAACAATAACTCAGGATGTTTTTTCAATATGGCAATCGATGCCAATGCTGTCGCATTTTCTTTAGCATCCAAAAATTCTGGTACCGCATGGATAGCCGCTGGCAACAATCGTAAATAAGCTGTATCTTTCTCATATTCGCTCGATGTTTGTGCAAGCAAGCCGAGCGCACTTAGCGGCGAACGGACATATAATTCTTCTTGTCTTATCTCTTTTGGCAAATTAGATAATCGAAATAAAGTGTCTTCATGATGACTGTTATTATCAGTTTTGTTACTTAATGGTCTATTAGTGCTCATTCTGTTCATCATCTTTCATTATGTGTAATAATTGCTCTATTATGCCAAAAAAGATGATGAAAGAAAAGGGAAAGACCAGCATGATACTAACGATGAAGGGAAAATTCAGTATAGTCAGGTGGATAGGATCACCAGACTAGCTTAGATTAGCACTTTTGGGGGTTCTTGCGCTGCAATGGCATTCGGTTAAGCTCCTACACTTACAGTCTTTTTAGAAGCATTGCTACTTTGCCATCTAGTATATGGCTTTCTCGATTGCCTTGGATAATGACGACCAGGTCTTATTTTCTGACGTATGAACGAAATGCAAGTTAATATTCTATCCATCCAATTATTTTTTTGCTGTTCAATTGTCATCACTATCTCTTCTATATGTCTACCAATAACCAGTAAGCCATTCTTAAAATTAATTTTTACCATTTGTGTCTTACCAAAAAAATCTCGCCAATAATTTTCTTTTATAACACTCTTTTCTTGATCAAGATTTGATGTTAATGAAGGTGGCAGTTGATTATTGGCTTCTAATTCAAATATCCTAGCAATATTAATTAACAAAGCATGAGCATATAATTCTTGTTTGACGCCTCTCTCAGTTTTACTATGAAAATCTTCAATATTGATAAATTCTTTTGAAATTTTATAAAGCTCTTCTATTCCCCAGCGACCATGGTAAACCTTAGAAAATTCATTAAGTGGATACCGCTCACCAATTAGTGTTGTCGCACAAATATATTTTTCATCACCAATTTGGTACTTAATCAGGCGCAAGTCTATTGCTCTGTAATTTAGATGATAACCTTGCTGTTTAATCTCAGTTTTCACAGCAGCTGAAGGATAATATTTAATAACAGTATCATTTAAAGCACTGTCAAAAAATGCTTTCACCTCTTCATTCATTGTTCCAAACTGTAATCGACATATTAAATGAATTCCTTTCTCTATCGCTTGATACAGTATTAAGTAGCTAAAATATCCACGATCAAGCACTAATACATCTTCTGGTAATAGTGTATTCATTTGATTGATGATGCAATGTCTTTCACTTTTATTTCAACTCAATAGACAATCATAGATAAAACCACTCCCTAAGTGATATAGAGTGCTCATTAATCCTTGAGGATAATATTGACCTTTATTCGGTGCTTTATAACCTGCTAATAATAGGTCATGTGGCAAATTAATTTTTGAACCATCTGCTGCAAAAACACGATGACCAAACCACTTTGGTAAAGCTACCGTATTCTCGTGATTCTGTAATATCGTTTTGTTTAAATCGACAAATATATCTTCAGGTAATTTTTGCCTCGCTTCGCACAGCGAAGAAGCTGAAACGGGATATCTTTGATAGGTAGACAATGCTGGTTTTTCCCAAAGCTCATGTAATAAGCTTTTGTAACCTTGCTGATTCTTGCTCAACACAACTTTAAAAATAAAAAGAACCAATAAATGAGTATCGATAACTCGTTTTCTAATTTGCCATTTACTATCATAACTTACGCAAAATTTCTTAATAATTTCTTGCAAGGGGCTCCCAAAATCGTTTATCACTGCCGCTCCTAAGTATTGTTCTCCTAAAAGCGGGGCAATATATCAATTTTCTTAACCGAATGCCATTGTCTTGCGCTGGACCCGTTATTGGCTACTACGCTTTTTTCCTTGCTACAGTTAGAATGTTCAGGCTTTTATCTGCTATAAAATCATTTCCTTCCATGTCATATTGATGGAGGATTTCAAATCCATTTTTGGCTAGCATGGCCTGTAATTCTTGGGCAGTATAAACTTGCAGATTAAACGTATTGGTGCGTATTTCAGGTTCAACACCGTCTTTCAAAATCGTGTAATGATCATGAGAAGTGAGCAATCCATTTTTCCTGTTAATTTCAGAATGTTGAATATTGTGGATTTTAACGCCATTCACAGCACTTTCAACATCCATCGCAAAATTGTCCATAATGTCATCGGTAATGGTTTGTAAATTAAAAATATCAAAAATATACACACCACCATCTTTTAAGTTGGCATGAATATTTTGCAGGGCTTTTTCAAAATCTGCTTTGGTAAGATGGCCAATAGCATTAAAGATAGTAATGACAGCATCAAATTTTCCAACACGCAATTCTCGTATATCACCATTAATGAAGGTGATATTTTTTCCTAATTTTTCAGCTTTTTTACGAGCCATCTCAAGAAGTGCAGGACTAAAATCGCTGCCAATTACTTCATATCCACGTTTAGCTAGATAAAATACTTGCGAACCTGTACCGCAGGTCATATCTAATACCATTTTGACCTGTTGAGCTTTTAGCAGATTTTCAATGATAGCATTTTTAGCTTCCGTTTCTTTGCTTACATTGTGCGCATCGAAATATTCTGCCATTTGTTGATATTCAAGTGGCAAGCCAAGTTTATGTTTATCGTTCATTTTTATTTTCCACATTCATAAACAATGACTTCATCTTCTTGGGTAGGTATTTGCTTAAGATTAAATGCTTTGACCATTTTTATTTGGTTAAAACCAATTTCATGTAGTAGGGTTTTAAGTTTTTCTGGATCATATAGCCGCACTTTAATAATTTCTATTTCGGTTTTAATAACGGTGTTAGTATCAACCAATTCATATCGACATACTGTACTGCCAACATTATCTTGCGGTCGCAAATCAAGGAAATTAGCAATAATGAATTTGTTATTATCGCAAGGGTAAATAGAGCCACGCCAAAAATTTAGTTGTGTTGGCACTGCTTTTAGTGTTTCAGCTTCAAATACTAATTTTCCATCATTTTCCAAAAGATCATAATTTGCATGCGAATATTAGAATTTATCAAAATAAATATTGAGGAATCTCTTTCTGGGCGAAAAGATTCTAAACGATAAAATTTACCCGATATTTCCCATTTATATTTTTTGATTTTTTTTAACTCTTTAAATGATTCGTGCAGCACACTATACTGTATTTTGAATTTCTCATCTGATTGCATCAAATGCAAGCCATATTGTAAAATCAAAATCTCAAAAAAATCACCTTCCTTAAAATAGATGTCGTGATCGAGATTAAAAAAATCTGAAAATGATTTCTGCCATGCATGCAAATTTTTTAGGGAATAACCTCTATTTTTTGCACTTAACTCATTGCATGATGCTCCCCAAGATCGCAAAGTATGGTATTGTTTAGATTGTTTTTCAAAGATTTCATCATCAACCTGATACTGGACTTCAATTTTTTTAAATAAACTGAGAATTTCTTTCTGTTTGTAAGCCTTTGCGTGTAGAGATTGAGATGCTGCAAAGAGTGTGAGGAACCGTTTGCATACCAAACTAAAACTTGTGCAGTCCCTAGGAGACTCAATGGCGAGCATAAATTCATCTCGAATCACATCATCGGGTAATTGAGCAAAAAAATCTACTCCCTCAGGTTCAATTAATTAATGATTTCAGCTATTTCCTCAGTATAGCAATAGGGGGAGTTTTACAAAACAATGGCATTCGGTTAAGCTCCTACACTTACTGTCCTGTCTTTTTAGAAGCATTGCTACTTTGCCATTTGGTATACGGCTTTCTCGATTGCTTTGGATAATGACGACCAGGTCTTATTTTCTGATGTATGCGCGAAATGCAATTTAATATTCTATCTATCCAATTATTCTTTTCTTCATTACGAACTACTCTGTCTCAGATTCTTGCATCGGTACTCTCATTCTCATGGTACGGCCATTTGAGTTTCTCTCTTAACATTAAGACATCTGATTCCCGTAGTTCCATGAAAAAGCCTAGATTAGACTTACGCACCTCCACGCTGGACATCACTTACGCAGCATTCAGAATAGAGTTTGTTACAGCGGCGCACCGATCAGCCGTCACTTTAACCTATAGAAAAGATTTAATTTTAGGAGATTTTGGCCATAAACAAATAATCTCCCGCAGGATAATTGCATGATTATGCTCTGCATCTTTAGCAGCATAAAACAGAGTTACTGGGGCATGTTTTGCCATTTTTTGAACTTGTTCTATTAGTAGGCCTTTATTTTTTAATTCCGCTATGTATTGCTCTGCAAATTCACGCCATCTTTCTATGGATTTCTTGTGAAACCATTGTCTTAGCGCTGTGCTTGGTGTGATATCTTTTAGCCACAGATCAAAAGCAAGAGCTTCCTTTTTTAACCCACGTGGCCAAAGCCTATCTACCAAGATCCACATTCCAAGTTTTCTTGCTGGTGGCGTATAAACCCGACATATATGAATCGCTTTGCGATAGTTAGAAGTCATATCTTTCCCTGTCAGATGACTTTATCGTAAAGACAATAATAGCAGACATATACATCGGTATAAACATTCCCCTATGGTTCTGATAGTAACGCATAAGGATCAGCAATAGCTTCATTTTGATATCTCACCCACTGCATATCAGAAAAATTCAGACTAGGAATTCCACCAACAGCGCCGTAATAAGGTTTAGTAAGATCTCTAACAAAACTCAAGTCTACACATTCATCTATTTTTCTTAATAAGTGATTATGTGGTATTAATGATTCGATGTCGAAATAATGAAATAATTGATGCTGGTACTATTGTTGACCCTGCATAATTTATCCAAAAATTATTTTTATTTTTTGAGAAATAATAGGAATAAATTATAGAAAATTAAAGCATTAATTTAAAATATAATTTTTTTAACAAAACCAGTCGATTTCGGCAATGTTTGTTAAATAGCTGAAACACAAATTTATTTGATAGTAAGAATCAATTGAATTTCAAGTCAGCTACGCTTTTTATTGGTGTAAGTCAAAATATCCGTGGCATCATAAGCATCTGACATCTCTGCTATTTTTTTTGCAACTTTATTGCAACTAATTCTGCCCTTTCCAACCGCAAAAAACAGATTTGAATCTAATTTTGTACCAAATAATTCATCATCTTGCTTTTGAACTGTTATAGTAATCAAATGTGTACCGTCTGTTACTATCTTTTGATCATTAATCGGATGTTTATTTATTTTTAAATTAATATAAATGCCACGATCTATTCCGTCATTCTTAGTTTTTTGAACTTTATTTCTTAATTTATTCTCTAATTCCATTAAATGACCCTTGTTTTATTGAATTAAATAATTAGAAGTTTGATAAATTAAAAACATAATATTAAATTAACCATATGGAATAAAATTATTATTTTATTCCATATGGTTAACAGGTAGTTCTACGTATGGTTTCTACTTCTATGTGTGAATATAATTGAGATACTATTTATTAAGTTCTCTGCCAAATAATGCTGCTTTAGCATCGGGAGTCATAAAATGAGCCAACATAAACATAACCGTATTTTTATTATTGGCCATCCAGGTGCAGGTAAAGCACTGCTTGCAAAAACGTTAGCTGAGAAATTAGGTTGGAAATTTATTGATGCTGATCTTGGTTTAGAATTTCATATCGGACGAACAGTAAAAGAAATTCTTGGAAGGGGTGAAGATGAATTTTACCATTGCCAATCTGAAATTTTGACCGAGCAGATTAAAAAAGAAAATATTGTTGTCACAACCGATGCAAGTATCATTTGCAATGAAAAACTAAGACAATTACTTTCTACTGAGTTTGTTGTCTATTTACAAGTAAGCACATCGATACAAATGGAACGTACTTCACGCAATCCTGCGCCACTACTACTCGTTACTGATATGAAAATATTTTTAGATAAACTGCATCATGAACGAGATGATTTATATAGCGAATCCGCAAATGTGACAATTAATAGCGATGACAGTGCGCTCGAAGAACATGTATCGAGCATCATAAAAATAATTTCAAACGATCAGTTCATTGGAGTTACAAACAAGCAAGTTCAAATAGATGAAAGAGACTTAATCTTATTTCATAAGAAAGCACATACTCCAACGCGAATATCTGACCAACAAGCTATCTGCATTAAACTATTAGCCCAAGGTAAAACATCAAAAGAAATTGCGAAAGAGATAAATATCTCTTACAGAACAGTGGAAGGTCATATCGCAAATGCAATGGAATTATTAGGGTGCGCTTCTAGTAAAGAACTGATCGCTTTATATCACGATAAACATTAAGAATAAAGCCAACTCAGACAATCTTGATAGATTTATCTGTATTATCAGATAATTTAATTTCAGTCATTTTATTATTTATTTGGCTTGCCATAAAGTCAGCACAGGGTTTATTCAGTTCCTGAATATCATCCCAATATTCTTTTTCTTCACCTTTATAAATTGCCTTTGCTCTTTCTAAGACTAAACGATATTTTTGAGATATGCGATGAATTGCCCAGTCTGCTGCCATTTCCTTTGAACGAATGGTGTCAGTTTCTAACGTATTCCAAATGCGAGCAAAGGTTAACAATACATTGCGAGTATCACTATCAAGATCGGATATGAGATTTTTTAATGCGTCGGCAGTAGCAGTGATAAAATCCTGATAAGGAACTTTACAAAGCAGTTGATCTGGATTGCCACCCATCAAGGTTCTGCTAGCCAATAATACTTGAGTAATGAGTAATGCAAGATCAGGCATTTCTTTAGTTAACCATGGCTCACTATTTCCACCTTCAAATTGCGTGCGTAACCAATCACCATATTGAAAATCAAATCTGGGTGGATAGCGCCAAGGATTTATTTCTGATTTCACCACAATTGTTAATTCAATCGGTAATTTTGCACTTTTCATGTAAATACCAGAAATTTGAAGCAAACATCTAGCAAGCTTGGCTTTTTCTTCATGTGTGGTGGCTCTTCTCGAAACAACGAATAAATCAATGTCACTATATTTTTGAAGCCCTCCTACTATTGACGATCCATATAAATACACGCCTAGTAAATCATTTCCAAATATGTCACTGAGTAAATTGAGACATTGATTAATTTGCTTTTCTGTTTCATTCAACATAATACATTCTCTATCATCCGTCTTGCCAAAGACGCTAAAATTGGGTTTGAACGTTTGTAATAGGGCAACATAATTAAAGCGATTGATAGTGCCAAACCACGGCCTCTTTCCCATGTATCCTGATCTATATTTTCTAAATTATTTTTAAGTATTTCTCTTGAGTGTGAATTAAGCAAGCTCCATGCAATAATTAAATCACAAGCGGGATCCCCCATGCCAACATCAGTGAAATCCAATACAGCAGCAAGACGATTGTTTTGAACTAAAATATTTCCAGGTAAAAAATCGCCGTGTACCCATACGGGATTTTTATTCCATGCTGGGGTATTTGATAACTGACCCCACAATACGGCGACTGATTGAATGTCAATCTCGCCTGCTAATTCACTGATGGCTTTTCTTGTTTCATCATCAAGCATTTTTGTTTTCAAGGAAACACCACGCCTAGAAGGTGGACCATTCGGCAGAGGTATTCGATGTAATTCATTTAAAAAATGAGCTAAATATTTAGCAAGCAATTCATACTCATTATCTTTTTCAAAACTTGGAGTATGACCCGAATACCATTTATTGATAAGCCATGGCCAAGGATAAGATGGGTTTGGCTTTCCTTTAAATACCGGCTCAGCAATTGGAATTTTTAAACATCGTGCAATTTTAGGCAGCCATTCGTGTTCTTTATTAATGCTTTTTTCAATGCTCCCAGGCGTCCACTCAATGCGAGGCAATCGAATAACATATTCGCTTTCTAAGCGAAACAATGCATTATCTGTGCCACTTGATTTAACAAATTCTATAGGCAACTCACTCCATTGTGGGCATTGACTTTCAAGCAGTGATTGTACAAGAGATTCATTGATTTCAAATTCATTTTCGTGCATTTTTGACATTTTTTATCTCACTAAATTTTTTCCAACTTCAATATCTTGCGGATCAGCTTCATGTCCATCAGGGTCATTAAATGGCATTTCAATATAATTATTTTTACAATAAAACGGATAAGCCGTGGGAGACGATTGAACCAATAACTGATTTGTATTTTGATGCGATAACCAGCACTCACAGCATTTTAAAAATTCGGATCCGTATCCATTATTACGATAAGTTTCATCAATCACAATAATCCGAAGCGCTGCTCTATTTTCCGGCCATAATTGAATATGCGCATACCCAATTATTTTTATTCCTTTATAAAGAACAAAATGAATATATTCTTTTTGATTAAATGTCCATGTATAAGGATCATCAATCGGCACTCGATCAAAGAAATATTTTTGACGAAAATAACGTACTGTTTTCCACTCTCGATCAGTTAATGCGGATACGATACGTAATCCGTCAAAGCCTGCTTGGTATCAATATCTGCAATAAAAGCATCTTTGCCAAGACAATAATTCATGATGTCATGAGGAAATTTTAATGATAATTCATTTTTTAATTTTCCATATAAATCACGATCATTATCATGCGTACGCATCCAATCACGAAATTTTAAATGTCGTTCTATTTCTGGATTTCCCTGTTCAAAAACATGAATATTATGTGTTCTGTGGTTAGCCCATTTTTGAAAATATCGTCTAAAAGGTATGCCGTATTCACCTTTAGCATTATATCCGAGTTGCTCCATTGCAAGGTTAGCTTGATCCACTTGCAAAATATTTTTAACAACGGGAAGAATATCAATAATAGGTTTAGCACTTAACCCAGGCACCGCTGTTGAACCAATGTGGTGAATAGCAATGCAATTTGCTCCTAAAGCAGATTGAATTAACTTTGCTTCTTCTTCAAAGAGTTGTGGCCACTTAGCATCATAAGCTACCACTTTTACAATATCAGTCATCGTATTTGTTCCGTTTATTCATTTTAGAAAAAACTTTCATTGCCACTATTGCGCGGTAAAACCACCATCAATAATGATTTCGCTTCCAGTCATGTAGCTAGATAAATCAGATGCCAAGAATAAAATGGCATTTGCGATTTCCTGTGGTTCCGCTACTCGACCAAGTGGCGTTGATTCAGAAACTTTTTTCCATGCCTCATCTATCCCACCCATTTGCTTAACAAAATCGTTCCAGGTGGACCCTTTTTCAAACATCGGTGTTGCAACCGGACCTGGATGAATAGAGTTAACGCGAATATTATTTTTGGCAGAAGCACACTCAAGTGCCACTGCTTTAGTAAATAAACGCACACCTCCCTTGCTGGCGCAATAGGCAGCTGCAGTAGATGATCCAACAATGCCAGCAGCAGATGAGACATTGATAATACTGCCACCACCGCTTTTTTGCATGAAGGGAATTGCGTGCTTTGTTCCTAGAAATACACCGTCCAGATTAACTGCCATCAAATGACGCCAATCTTGTAGTGACAATTCTGTCACGGAACCACCAAAAGCAATTCCTGCGTTATTCACAAGGATATTTAATTGATGATATTGATTGCTAATGTATTCGTACGCGCTTACCCACGATGCTTCATCTGTGACATCAAGTTTTATAAAATCCGCAACAAAACCCTGCGTTGAGATTTCGCGGGTAACTTCCTTTCCCCGTTCTTCATCGATATCAGCAATCATGACGATAGCACCAATACGCGCAAAAAGATTGGCGGTTGCTTTGCCAATACCACTGCTCGCACCCGTGATAAGAGAAACTTTACTTTTAATATTAACAGCGGATGAAACGTTAAAATGATTAAGACTATTATTGATCGACATATTAAGCTCCAGTTGAAAGAATAACCTTTAGAAAAAGGCCATTAACTAAGTCGTTTGAAGACGAGAGCTTTATATGCGCATTGGCGGGATACCTCTGTACAGGTGGCAAAAAAATTTATAAATTATATGCCCAAAGTGCGTCACCTATCAAGATGTTTTAAATTATTTTTCTTTAAGTCATTTTTATGGATAATTTTTATCTATAAAAATGGAAAATAGATATAATAAATGCATAATTTTGGTCAGTGTGACTTACTTTTTGAATGATGGATTATTTTATCTCAAACCCAATAATTCCATCATAACCGCCCTCTACAATATTCACGATACCGTCTTTAGCAGGATGCGTAACGGGGTCATTAAAAAATCTCTCAAGGGTAGCTTCATCTTTAAAATCAATCGAAATGGCATGTGTAAAAGTCTTGTTGGCTTTTTCTTTGACAGGATCTTCATGAAAATGGCATTCGCCGCCCATGATAGATAGCATGCCTGGAAGCTTTTCTTTAAGCGCTAGAAAATCTGCAATGGCTTTGTTAACAGCTTGCGCGTTTGGTTTTACTTTAAACAAAATAGTATGTCTAATCATAGTCAGTTTAACCTCGATTTAATGATCCTCGCGGAACCAATCTGGGTGTGGGGATCCGATGTTTCTCCATTGGGATGCTCGCTCTTTTTTACTTGTATTATTGTACAATATTTATATAATTAGTAAAATTAATATTGTTAATAATTATTATTAATATGGCTAATATTGAAAATATCAATTTTAATTTATTGAAAGCATTGGATGCATTATTATCCGAACAAAGTGTATCTAAAGCGGGTGAAAAGACGGGTGTTACGCAGTCGGCCATGAGCATCACGCTGGGCCAGTTACGCAACCTTTATCAAGATGACCTGCTTGTGAGAGGGCCGCAAGGGCGAATGCAACTCACTCCTTTTGCTAAAAAATTGGCCTTACCTGTTCGGGAAGCCATGTTTCATGCAAAAGCAGTGTTCGTGGCTTCAACCCCATTTGACCCTGCCACAAGTGAAAGGACGTATCATGTTGGCATGTCGGATTACATTGCTTTTGTTTTATTGCCTATGCTCATGCAAAAAATGATACCGTTGGCACCTCACGTTAAGATTGTTCAGCATGCTATCAACCACATGGATAACTTAGAACTTTTTGAAAAGCTCAGCTTGGATGTGGTGATTGGGGACTTTCAATCTGTACCAAACAGTTTAAAAATGACGCAGCTTTTTACGGACCAAGGGGTGATTGTTGCAGACAAAAACCATCCTGCTTTTAAAGATGAAAAATTGACGGCGAAAAAAT
>JAHCAO010000022.1 GCA_019634835.1 Gammaproteobacteria bacterium | reverse complement strand
TCTTTTTATCTTTTCTGCGACATGACCTTACGTAAAAATGCTCCTGTATATGATTCGGCATGCTTTGCAATTATCTCTGGCGAACCCGCCACCACGACTCGGCCACCTTTTTCACCCCCTTCCGGCCCAAGATCAATAACCCAATCAGCTGTTTTAATCACATCTAGATTATGTTCAATGACCACAATAGTATTGCCTTGATCACGTAGCCTATGTAATACACGCAAGAGTTGCTCTATATCATAAAAATGCAATCCTGTAGTGGGCTCATCTAATAAATATAAGACTCGCCCCGTATCTCTACGTGATAACTCCTTAGCCAGTTTAATACGCTGTGCTTCTCCACCAGATAAGGTGGTAGCACTTTGTCCGAGTGAAATATACGAAAGACCCACATCTAACAAAGTCTGTAGCTTTCTTGTAACCATAGGAATTGCATCAAAAAAACTCCGTGCTTCTTCTACAGTCATCTCAAGAATTTGGTGGATATTTCTACCTTTGTAGAGAATTTCTAATGTCTCACGGTTATAGCGCTTGCCCTGACAAATATCACAAGTCACATAGACATCAGCAAGAAAATGCATCTCAACCTTGATGACGCCCTCACCTTGGCAAGCCTCACAACGCCCTCCTTTTACATTAAAACTAAAACGCCCTGGCTGATATCCACGGGAACGTGACTCTTGAGTGCCCGCAAAAAGATCACGAATCGCAGTAAATAAGCCTGTATAAGTAGCAGGATTTGAGCGTGGTGTCCGCCCTATAGGACTTTGATCCACCACCACCGTTTTATCCAAGTATTCCAGACCTTCAATGCTTTCATGCGATGTTGGCTCTCGCCCACTCGCACCATTTAACATACGACTTGCAACCGGCGCTAGCGTATCATTAACCAAAGTTGACTTGCCTGAACCTGACACCCCAGTAATACAAGTCATTAACCCAATTGGAATTTCCACATTGATAGACTTCAAATTATTGCCTGTTAAACCACTTAACTTGATTAGCTTTTCTGGGTTGACTGACACCCGTTTCAGTGGGATTTCTATTTTTCGCTTCCCTGATAAATATTGCCCAGTTAAGGACTTAGATTCACGCATGATTTCACTAGGTTTTCCCTGTGCAACAATATACCCACCATGCACACCTGCTCCAGGGCCAAGATCAAGAACATAGTCAGCATTGATAATAGCGTCTTCATCATGCTCAACAACAATCACTGTATTTCCTAAATCACGCAAATGATGAAGTGTGCGCAACAACCTTTCGTTATCACGTTGATGCAATCCAATAGAAGGCTCATCTAAGATGTACATAACACCCACCAAACCCGATCCTATCTGGCTTGCAAGTCGAATACGCTGAGCTTCCCCACCAGATAACGTTTCAGCACTACGATCAAGACTAATGTAATCTAAACCCACATCCACTAAAAAACTTAAACGGCTGGTTAGCTCTTTAATAATCTTGATCGCAATCTCACCACGATATCCTGGCAAATGTAATTTTTCGAAAAAAGCTTTGGTTTTATCAACCGCCCATGATGCAATTTCAGGAAGCGTTTTATTAGTGATAAAAACATTTCTAGCTGATTGATTTAATCGTGCACCTTCACAATTTTCACATGTTCGAGCAGCAATATATTTTCGTAACTCCTCTCGTACAAACTCTGACTCTGTTTCACGATAACGGCGCTCAAGATTAGGCAGTATTCCTTCAAATACACTGTTTTTTGTGAAGGAAGAACCATCCTCATTTT
Organism: Gammaproteobacteria bacterium; assembly: GCA_019634835.1. Classification (GTDB taxonomy): domain Bacteria; phylum Pseudomonadota; class Gammaproteobacteria; order DSM-16500; family DSM-16500; genus Aquicella. The sequence goes on along the minus strand of JAHCAO010000022.1, from coordinate 27,746 downwards.
TATAATGAAATCGAATGGATTCATTATTGCCATGCAATAAAATAGTTTGAATCTTCTTTGGCAACCGCGCAAATGGTATCTCCAAATCAAACTTATAATGTTTAGCAAGTGAAGCGAGCATCTGATAATAATAAAAATTTCGTTTATCCCACCCACGAATCGCGCCATCCGCAAGGCTTAGTTTTTGATTCACCACCAGCTCTCGATCAAATATTTCTTTTATCCCTAAACCATCACACTCAGCGCAGGCACCCACAGGACTGTTAAAAGAAAATAACCGCGGCGATAACTCTGGCAAGTTGTAACCACAATCTGGGCAAGAAAATTTTGAAGAAAATACATGCAACGATTTTTTAGGTTCATCCATCAATCCCATTGCAGCAATACCATCTGCAAGACGCAATGCTGTTTCAAATGACTCAGCAATACGTAAGCGCAAATCTTCATGGATTTTGATACGATCAATCACAACTTCAATAGTATGTTTTTTACGTAAATTCAATGTAGGTGGCTGATCAAGCTCTACGATTTCTCCATCGATACGCGCACGTACAAACCCTTGTCCTCGTAATTCCTGTAGTAACTCAATATGCTCACCTTTACGCTCACGTACCACGGGAGAGAGAATCATCACCTTTGTGTCAACAGGCATAGCCAGCACCGTATCCACCATCTGACTAATGGTTTGTGCTTCGAGTGTATTACCGTGCTTAGGACAACGCGGCTGGCCTACTTTTGCGAATAACAAACGCAGATAATCATGAATTTCAGTAATCGTCCCTACGGTGGAGCGAGGATTGTGTGACGTAGATTTTTGCTCAATAGAAATCGCTGGCGACAATCCTTCTATATGATCCACATCAGGTTTTTCCATCATAGATAAAAATTGTCGTGCATAAGAGGAAAGTGATTCAACATAACGTCGCTGCCCCTCCGCATAGAGAGTATCAAAAGCAAGCGACGATTTACCTGATCCGGAAAGTCCCGTGATCACAATAAACTTGTCACGTGGAAAATTGACATTCAGGTTTTTTAAATTATGGGTACGAGCACCACGGATGCGAATTTGTTTCATAGTCGGCAGTATTCAAAAAAAGGAGTATATTATAAGCATATTTCATGATAGAGGTCAGCAGTTTCTAAACGAACACCCACTGGCAGGACCCAAGTCAATAAAACATTTACATAGATCTAATTCTGAGACAGGACTTTTAAATCACGGTATAGGGTGATAAGTTGCTGTAACACCACTTCATTATCGATAAAACTTTCTAATTTATGAAACCCATTTTTGCCTAATGTTTTTATCCTCTCAATATTGCCCGCGAGTATGAGCATTTTCTCTGCTAAGTCACCCTTAATCAGTGGATCAAACAATAAACCTGTTTGTTGATCATCAATTAACCAAGGCGCAGTGCTTCTATTAGCGGCAATGACGGGACGGGCATAACTCATTGCCTCAGTCATGACCAACCCAAACGCTTCGAAACAGAGGCTAGGGAAAACCACAACGGCACACGCTACATACTCTTTTTCTAACGATGTTTGCCAGCCAATAAAAGAAATTTGTTTTTCCAAGTTTAATTTTTTCACATAGTCATGCAAATGCTGCTCTTCAGACCCTGTGCCAGCAATGGTCAGCGTGATATGGGGATTCTTCTGTTGAGCAAGAGAAAACTCATCCAGCAAAATATCAATGCCTTTATGCATACCTAAATTTCCCGCAAACAGAAAATGACAAGGTTGCATCTGCTCAAAAGAATAATGAGTTTTTTCTTGTTTGAATGGAGAGATATAAGTTGCGTCGTTAAAGTGGTTCTGTTTTAAGTACTCCACCAATAAAGGCGAAGGAGCAATAAATTTTTTCACGGTTTTCTTCAATCGTGCACGCAAGGTAAAAAAAGAACAAACCATGGCTAAATAAGTGAATAAAGAATATTTAACGTGGTGTTGCCAAAAGCATTTCATCTTCATTCCGGTTGGGCAAGGTTGATGATTTTTGTGAACATTATATGCACTCGGACAAATCACACTATAATCATGTATAGTTTGAACCACGGGATAAGGCTTGATGGCTGCTAGCACAGAAGCGGTATATTGCTTGACATTATGGATATGAATAACATCCGGACAGATTTTTTTTAATTGTTGGCGTAAAGTGAAATACACTCCTGGGTGAAATAAAAATTGCCAAAAAAGTTTGGCAATTTTTGATTTTAATCCTTTCAATACATAAAAATCGTCTCCCTTCTCAGAGCAAGCAGCAAAACCAATGGAGTAAACTTCAACATCGGGTACGTTTTTTAATCGCCGTTTTAGATCAAAAAAATAATTTTCAGCTCCGCCAGTGAGAGTGTGATTGTCTGTGATGAGTAATATTCGCATGGTTTTGCTTGTGCATTCATGAAAGGTTGTTGAGCAGGCTAACCGGACACTCTTCTGAGTGACACGAGAATAGCTCGAGTTAAACGTACTTAAATAACACAATTGACTTTATTGCGCATTAATATACAGTAAGTGGCCTTTCGTAGCTAGTTAGGCAGCTTGTTTCGAGGGTAAGTATGACTAAAAAATGCGCATTTATTACTGGCATAACGGGAATGGTCGGCTCACATTTGGCTGACTTTATTTTGGCCAATACAGACTGGGACATTGTTGGTATGTGCCGCTGGCGCAGTCCATTAGATAATATCAGCCATCTTGTTCCACTGATCAACCGCAAAGAACGTATCTGCTTAGCATATGGCGATTTACGCGATTCCAGCTCAATTGACCATGTTATTAAAGAAACTAAGCCTGATTATGTATTTCACTTGGCAGCACAGAGCTTTCCACAAACCAGTTTCACTAGCCCATTAGATACGTATGAAACTAACATTCAAGGTACATCACGAATACTGGAAGCATTGAGGCATCATCGTCAAGATGCGATTATTCACATCTGCGCATCGTCAGAAGTATTTGGCCGTGTTCCCAAGGAAAAATTGCCTATTGCTGAAGATTGCACTTTCCATCCGGCTTCGCCGTACGCGATATCTAAAGTCGGCACGGATTTGGTTGGACGATTCTATGCAGAAGCTTATCAAATGACCGTGATGACCACCCGCATGTTTACACATACCGGCCCAAGACGTGGTGATGTCTTCGCGGAGTCCACGTTTGCCAAACAAATCGCTATGATAGAAAAAAACTTGATTCCACCAATCGTCAAAGTAGGAAATTTGAATTCATTACGCACCGTGGCAGATGTACGTGATGCAGTCCGTGCTTATTATTTGCTGGTAACGCATCAGCCTATTGCTGGCGAGTATTATAATATTGGTGGTACTTATAGCTGTACGATTGAAAGCTTATTGAATTATTTGATCTCGCTCTCTACTAAAAAAGACCAGATCAAAGTGGAAGTGGATCCAGAACGGCTGCGTCCTATAGACGCGGATTTACAAGTGCCAGACACATCTAAGTTTGAGAAACATACGGGTTGGAAGCCAGAAATTTCTTTCGAAAAAACCATGCTTGATCTGCTAAATTATTGGCGTGAAAAAGTGAGTCAATCGTCTTCTTTTTTGACGCGTTAATGGAATGGAGGTGATAATGCATAGTCTTATCCATGATGAAATAAGCAAGCTATCTTCCCTGCTCATGCGCATTCAACAAGATGACGCACTGCTGCATGTTATTCAGTCTGTTGCGGACCAATGCACACAATCCTTAAAACAGGGTAAGAAAATATTGTTCGCTGGTAACGGTGGCAGCGCCGCTGATTCTCAACATTTGGCAGCCGAACTAGTGAGCCGGTTAAATTATAATCGCCCGGGATTGGCAGCAATCGCGTTAACTACAGACACCTCTGCACTAACAGCTATAGGCAATGATTATGCATTTGAAAATATTTTTTCTCGTCAAATCGAATCGCTAGGGCAGTCTGGGGATGTGTTCATTGGCATTTCTACATCAGGCAGGTCACCTAATATTTTAAAAGCCTTGGAGGTGGCACGTGCTAAACAGATGATAACTGTGGGCATGACAGGCCAGCACGCACCTATGATGACAGAACGTTGTGACTGGGTGATTAACATTCCTTCTCAAGAAACACCTAAAATCCAAGAATGTCACATTATGCTTGGCCACATTGTTTGTGCATTGATTGAAGATGCGATGTTTGGCGCAGAATATGGTCCTATGCGTCAAAAGGCGGAAGTGGCTTAAATGCGGGCGATCATTCTAGTTGGTGGTTTAGGCACGCGGTTGCGCACAGTTGTGGCGGATGTGCCCAAACCCATGGCACCTATTCAAAACAAGCCATTTTTGGCGTATTTACTACATTATTTAAAACAACAGGGCGTGACACAAATCGTTTTTCCTACTCATTATATGGGCGAGAAAATCCGCGCTTATTTTCAATCTCATTACATAGGCATGGATATTCAATATGTGGAAGAAACACAACCGCTAGGGACAGGCGGTGCGATAGTCAACGCACTGCGTGTGATGCAAGACCTACATGATCCACTATTAGTATTAAATGGCGATACCTTTTTAAAATTCGATTATCCCTCCATGATCACACAGCATTTGAACGAAGGCGCAGCATTAACCATGGCACTGCGTTGGGTGGATGATTGCAGCCGTTATGGCAAAGTCATCACTGAACATCACCGCGTAGTAGCGTTTCGTGAAAAAGGTGAACCAGGCCCAGGATACATCAATGCGGGCGCGTACTTGATCAATCCAACTTTGTTTATGCCTTTCGATTTGCCACAACAATTTTCATTTGAAAATGATTTTTTGCTTCCTCATTTATCTGCCATCGCACCACAATCATTTATCACGCATGATTATTTTATCGATATTGGTGTCCCTGAAGATTACGTTAGAGCAATGCATGATCTTCCCATATTAGTAGGAGGATAAGTGATACAAGAGCTCACGCTGCCAAAAATTTCTGTGATCATGCCTGTGCTTAATCGTGAAGATACACTTGAAAAAGCGATTCGCAGCGTGCTAAATCAGCAATATAACAATACCGAATTAATCATTCTGGATGGTGGGTCAACAGATAAAACCGTTGAAATCATCCAGCGTTATGAACGACATTTAGCTTACTGGCATAGCCAGCATGACGGCAGCGCAGCAATTGCAACTAACACAGGCATTGAAAAAGCAACAGGTGAGATAGTGGCGTTGTTAATGGCGGATGATTGGTATGAGCCTGGTACTTTTTTTAAAATCAGTGAAACATTCAAAACAAATCCTGATGCTGACATGGTGACGTGTGCGGGACGCATTGTGTTTTACGATGAAAAAACGCGTGTTTATAAAACATTAGCCAGTTATACCACACCTCGTGAACTGAGGCTTACTTTTTACAATATTTGTTATGGTGCCTCTGCGATTTGTTTCCGTTTTATCAAAAAATCATTGTATGAACGCATAGGGCTATATATTTCTTTCGACAACAATAATAAGCACCTATTAACAAATGATAAAGAATTTTTACTACGTGCCACACTGCATCACGCCACCCATGTTTTTGTTAACCATATGGGCTATACGTACCTCGCACACAAGGAATCTTATTCATTTGGTAATCATCGTTCAAGTGCGATACGGCATTGTGTTGAGCATAGAGAAATCGCTGCGGATTATTTAACACGAAATAATTTATCCAGAAAACAAAGAATATTTTTTCAGTATTGGCATCATGATCAATCCGTAAAATTAATATGGTTTTATTTGTTAAATAAAGATTTTCGCGCTGCATTTGCTATTTGGAAGCAAAAAATTAAAACATCCAGAGTCGTGTGGCCAGTCGCTTTTGTCTTTACCATAGGCCAGGTGATGTTAAAAAGATGCATGAGAGTATTGCGTAAATAATAAATGTATCCTCTCCTTGCAAAAAACTCATCATGGATCCAAATTCTATTGATTCATTATCCCACTTTATCCATCTCACGGATAAAATGATGTTCATACATTTTTATCAGACCTTCTTTTAACGATACATTCGGCTTCCACCCCAACGCGAATAATGCACTCGAGTCCAAGCATTTGCGCGGCGCACCGTCTGGTTTCGATGTGTCTAGGACAATGTCACCCTGATAGCCAACGACGTTAGCTATTTCGCGAGCAAGCGCGACGATGGATATTTCTTGCATCGTGCCAACGTTAACGATGTCGGATGAGTGATAATGTTGCATAAGAAAAATTAACGCGTCAGCTAAATCATCAACATAAATAAATTCACGCAATGGGCTACCGCTTCCCCATAGCACCACTTCTTTTACTTGATTGATATTTGCTTCATGAAAACGTTTCATCAGCGCAGGGATAACATGCGAAGCATCGGGATCAAAATTATCATTGATGCCATAAGCATTGGTTGGCATGGGAATGATAACGTTCATTTGGTGTTCCCGTGCGTATGATTGACACATGACAATGCCATTGATCTTGGCAGCAGCATACGCGATATTGGTAGGCTCAATTTTTCCATCCAGGAAAGCCGATTCTTTGATAGGCTGCTCAGCCAATTTAGGGTACGTGCAAGCAGAGCCAGGAAATAAAAGTTTTTTCACGCCATGTTGATAGGCAGCATGAATGACATTGCAATGCATTTGCGTGTTATCAAAAATAAATTTTGCTGGATATGTGTTGTTCGCATGAATTCCCCCAACGATCGCTGCCAAATGAAAGACATAATCGGGCTGGTGCTGAGAAAAATAACCGTGTACTGCACGTTGATCACGTAAATCAAGAATAGCATGCGTGGGAGTGAGCAATGTGTAACATGGATTATTTAATCGTCTAACTAATCCACTGCCAACCATGCCAGTGCTACCGGTGATAAGGATTTTTGCGTTTTCATTCATTATGAGTACTCAATAAATTAGTCACTATTCATTTAATCCGTTGATTTTTCTGTCACCAAGCCATCATTTACGGGCTCACTCACTAAATCATCGTACCGCGGCTTATCCACCGTCGTGACGCGACTTGATCACGCCATCTAGGCTACTCAACCTAGTCCGCGACTGGATCTTCTTGTCTGCGACCGCGCTAGTTCAGTACTGCTTTCAGCTAAGCAGGCGACCTTCGCAAAGAGACGATGCTCGGTGCATTGAGCTGTCGTTCGTGGCTTATTCACCGAATTTGTGCTTGATATTAGCGCATTTTTTTTATAGATTGCCAGGACTAAATGCCAGGATTAAAAAAATGTATACACAAGAATTAGTGACAAGGCTGTATAAAAAAATGTCGCTTATACGCAGGTTTGAGTTACGACTTGCTGAAATTTATCACACCGATGTGATCAAAAGCCCAATACATTTGTCAGTAGGCCAAGAGGCCATCGCCGTTGGTATTTGTGATCCATTAGAAAAAAATGACATTGTGTCCAATACTTATCGTTGCCATGCGACTTACATCGCTAAAGGTGGTGATTTAAATGAAATGATGGCTGAACTCTATGGTAAAGCCACAGGTTGCGCAGGTGGTAAAGCGGGCTCCATGCATTTAGTCGATATGAAAAACGGTATCATGGGTGCGTCAGCCGTCGTTGGTACCACGATTCCTGTCGCAACAGGCTACGCGCTTGCCATGCAAAAAGAAACGGTAAAAACCAACCATCAACGAGTCACTGTCGCGATATTTGGTGATGGTGCAACTGAAGAAGGATGCTTTTACGAATCCATTAACTTCGCAGCACTGCATCAATTACCTATCATTTTTATCTGTGAAAATAATCGTCTTGCTATCCATACGCCGTTGGAAAAACGTTGGGCAACAGAGAGGCTCTGCGAACGCATAGCGACTTATGGTATTGAAACCCATAAACTGGATAACGATGACGTGTTTAACCTGCGTGATACCGTAGCAAAAGCTGCCGCACAAATTCGCCATCATCAAAGTGGGCCTATCTTTATTGAATGCGCTACCTATCGCTGGTTGGAACATGTTGGCCCTAGGGATGATCACAGCGATCACTACCGTGACTTGGATGAGTATCGACGTTGGAAGGAGAACGATCAGATTATGCGTTTGGCCAAGATGCTGGATAGTAATGTAGTCACGCGTCTTGAAAATGAAATCACTGCTGAAATCCAAGCTGCTGAAGAATTTGCTGAAAACAGCCCCTATCCTGCCGTCGAGGAGTTATATAAGAATGTTTATGCAAGCTGATTCGTTAATAAAAAATATTTCTCAAGACCAGAAAGGCGTCAGGTTAATTCGCTATGTTGATGCGTTGCGTGAAGCGTTTGAACAAGAAATGGAACGCGATCCTAACGTTTTCTTATTTGGGTTGGACGTAGATGATTACAAAGGTATTCAAGGTTCCACTATAGGCTTGCAAGAAAAATTTGGTAAAGACCGTGTGTTTGGCACACCTTTGTCTGAAGATGCGATGACAGGTGTGGCAATTGGTGCGGCCATGGCAGGCTTGCGCCCTATTCATGTGCATATTCGCATGGATTTCATGTTACTGTGCATGAACCAACTCGTGAATATGGCTGCCAAAGCACATTATATGTATAACGCGCAAGTTAGCATTCCTCTGGTAGTACGTACCATGATTGGCCGTTCTTGGGGACAAGGTGGGCAGCACTCGCAAGCACTACACGCTTTGTTTATGCATATTCCTGGATTAAAAGTAGTTGCCCCCTCAAATGCTAATGATGCAAAGGGATGCATGATTGCTGCCATCCGCGATAATAATCCAGTCATTTTTATCGAACACCGACTACTGTATGCGGTTGATGGTTATGTTCCGTACCAATCCTATGAAGTGCCATTAGGCAAAGCACGTGTGTTACAAGAAGGAGACGATATTACCATTGTGGCAGTTTCTCATATGGTCATGGAAGCATTGCGTGCCAAAAAACATTTGGAAGGAGTTGGCATTCAAGCTGAAATCATTGATCCCATTTCACTATGGCCGCTTGATATGGAAACCATCATGCAATCCGTGCGCAAAACAAGTAGGTTGTTAGTGGTGGATAACGCTTGGCTAACTTGCGGTGCTAGCAGTGAAATCTTGACTCAAGTTTATGAAACCTGTTATCAAACTGGTGAAAATTTACCAACAATGTCACGCATGGGTTTTGCGCCAACAACTTGTCCAACGACTAAGCCACTAGAAAATATTTTTTATCCCAATAGCCGCACCATTTCAACGCGAGCTTACGAAATGGTAAAAGGAAAAAGTAATCAGTGGGAGCCGCCCGCTGACGCGAAAACTGAAATAGACGCGTTTAAAGGACCTTTCTAAATGATATATCACTGGTTGTAGCATGGGATGTCGAGAGATAGACAAGGATTTTAAGCACTTGTTGAATCAACGTATATTATTGCTAGACGGTGGTATGGGTACAATGATTCAATCCTACCGTTTACAAGAAGAAGATTATCGTGGCACACGTTTTATCGACTTTTCTCATCCGCTCAAAGGCAATAACGATCTTCTCTGCTTGACTCAGCCACACATCATTGCCGACATTCATCGCGCTTATCTCGACGCAGGCGCTGACTTTATCGAAACCAATAGCTTTAATTCCACTTCGATTGCGCTCGCGGATTACAACATGAGTGATCTCGCTTATGAACTTAATTTTGCTGCAGCAAAAATAGCAAAACAAATCACTGAAGAAATAACGAAACAGACACCAGAAAAACCACGTTATGTCATTGGCATTTTAGGGCCGACTAATCGTACAGCATCATTATCTCCTGATGTGAATGATCCTGGATTTAGAAATATCCGCTTTGATGAATTAGTTGCATCCTATACCGATGCAATCCGTGGTTTAGTGGATGGTGGTTCACATTGTTTGATGATCGAAACCGTATTCGATACGTTAAATTGTAAAGCTGCTATTTACGCGATAGAAAATTACTTTGCCCATCATCATATTCGTTTACCTATTATGATTTCTGGCACGATTACTGATGCCAGTGGGCGAACGTTATCAGGACAAACCACCGCGGCATTTTGGTACTCTGTGCGTCATGCGAAGCCAATTAGCATTGGTTTAAATTGCGCATTGGGACCCGCCGCGTTACGGCCTTATGTGCAAGAATTATCTAGAATTGCGGATTGTTATGTAAGCTTACATCCCAATGCTGGGCTGCCGAACGCATTTGGTGAGTATGATGAAACACCAGAGCAAATGGCACGAATGATTCAAGAATTTGCGCAAGAAGGATGGGTAAATATGGCGGGTGGATGTTGCGGCACCACTCCTGCTCATATCAAAGCACTGGCTGATGCAGTAAAAGAAATCCCACCACGACGTGTTCCTCATATTACTAAAGCGTGTCGGTTAAGTGGACTGGAACCTTTAGTCATTGATGATAATGCCCTGTTTGTCAATGTCGGTGAGCGGACCAATGTAACAGGGTCGCTGCGCTTTGCAGAATTAATTCGTAACGATGATTATGCCACTGCGCTTGATGTTGCGCGTGACCAAGTGATGAATGGCGCACAAATCATCGATATTAATATGGATGAAGGGATGTTGGATGCAGAAGCAGCGATGGTGAAATTCCTGCATTTAATTGCTGCCGAACCTGAGATTGCCCGTGTACCTATCATGATTGATTCATCCAAATGGCCAGTGATTGAAGCAGGATTAAAGTGTGTACAAGGCAAAAGCATTGTTAACTCCATTAGTTTGAAAGACGGCGAAGCAGCTTTTATTGAAAAAGCTAAGCTAACACAGCGTTATGGTGCAGCAGTAGTGGTCATGGCGTTTGATGAGCAAGGACAGGCAGACACAGAAGAACGTAAATTTGCTATCTGCCAACGTTCATACGATGTGCTAGTGCAACAAGTGGGATTTGCTCCAGAGGATATTATTTTTGACCCGAATATTTTTGCCATCGCGACGGGTATGGAAGAACATAATCGTTACGCGCTTGATTTTATCAACGCAACACGACGAATCAAACAAGCATTACCGCATGCGCTAGTGAGTGGTGGTGTGAGTAATATTTCATTCTCATTCCGTGGTAATAATGCAATTCGTGAAGCTATTCATGCATCTTTTCTTTATCACGCAATCCACGCAGGCATGGACATGGGCATTGTGAATGCGGGCAGCCTGGCGATTTATGAAGATGTTCCTAAAGATTTGTTACTCTTGATTGAAGATACGCTATTTAATCGACGCACGGATGCGACAGACCGTTTATTGGAAGCAGCAAATACAGTAAAAGGCCAAGCCAGGAACAGGACAGAAGATTTAAGCTGGCGTGAAAAACCAGTATCAGAGCGATTATCGCATGCATTAGTGAATGGAATTGATAAATTTATTATTGATGATACTGAAGCTGCACGCTTAGCATTAGGCAATCCCTTGAGTGTCATTGAAGGCCCACTCATGGATGGTATGAATATAGTGGGTGATTTGTTTGGCGCAGGCAAAATGTTTTTGCCTCAGGTAGTAAAAAGTGCGCGAGTGATGAAGCAAGCCGTTGCTTATTTAGAACCATTTCTAAATGCCGATAAAATTACCGTTAAAGTAAAGGGCAAAATCCTATTGGCGACGGTAAAAGGTGATGTGCATGACATTGGCAAAAATATTGTTGGCGTTGTGCTACGTTGTAATAATTACGAGATTATTGATCTTGGTGTGATGACACCGTGTGAAAAAATTCTGGAAACCGCGCGCCAGGAAAAAGTAGATATTATCGGTTTGAGCGGTTTAATCACGCCATCACTAGAGGAAATGACGCATGTAGCGAAAGAAATGCAGCGTCAGGCATTCTCCATTCCATTGTTAATTGGTGGCGCGACCACATCGCGTGCTCACACGGCGCTTAAAATTGAACCGCATTACGCAGAGCCAACTATTCATGTAGTAGATGCTTCACGTGCAGTAGGTGTTGCTAGTCAATTGTTGAGTGAGACATCAAAGACAGCATTCGTTAGCAAAACACGTAAGGATTATAAGCAGCTTCGTGAAATGCATAAAAATAAAAAATCTGAAGTTGAATGGGTGCACATTGACGAGGCGCGTGCCAATAAATTTCATACGGATTGGCAACGCTGTAATATAGTTAAGCCAAGCTTTTTAGGCGTGAATAAATATCTTAATTATCCCCTGGAAAGATTAATCAATTACATCGACTGGACACCATTTTTTAGCACATGGGAGTTGGCTGGGCGCTTTCCGTATATCTTAGAAGATGAACTGATAGGTACTAGCGCTAAAGAATTATTCGCAGATGCGCAGCACATGTTAAAGCAAATTGTGCGTGAGAAATGGCTGCGAGCGAATGCCGTGATCGGATTTTTTCCGGCGAACAGTGTTGGCGATGATATTGAGATATACGCGGATGAAAACCGTGAACAAGTGGTGACGACATTTCACATGCTGCGGCAACAAACACGCAAAGTAAGCGGTAAATGGAACTTGTGTTTGGCAGACTTTGTGGCGCCAAAAACGTCTGGCGTAAAAGATTATATCGGTGGTTTCGCTGTCACCACTGGTCTTGGTATCGAAACAAAAATAGCAGAATTTGAAAAAAGACATGATGATTATCATGTGATTATGTTGAAAGCATTGGCAGACAGATTCGCTGAAAGTTTCGCTGAGCATATGCACGAGCGAGTACGTAAGGAGTTATGGTCATACGCAAGGGGTGAAAGTTTGAATAATAATGAGTTAATTAATGAGAAATACCAAGGCATTCGTCCAGCTCCAGGATATCCCGCTTGCCCAGACCATACTGAAAAACCAGCGTTATTTGAATTGTTGCAAGCAACTCGCGATGCTGAGATTTGTTTGACTGAGAATTACGCCATGCTGCCCGCCTCCTCGGTAAGCGGGTTTTATTTCGCACATCCTGAGTCATGTTATTTTGGTATTGGAAAAATTGCAGAAGACCAGGTGATAGATTACGCCCGCCGTAGAAATATGGATGTGGCGCTAGTCAAACGTTGGTTGGCCACACATTTGATAGGATAGTAAATGTTTAACATTAGCTTCGAGTTTTTCCCTCCTAAAAAAGAAGGAAGCACAGCAAAGCTTCGCGACACAGCTTTGTGTCTTGCGGCCTGCAATCCAGAATTTATGTCCGTTACGTTTGGCGCAGGCGGATCGACACGGGAAGGAACCATTGATACCGTAAACATGCTACGACAATGTACTAGCAGCAAAGTTGTGCCCCATCTTTCTTGCATTGGTTTTGAACCGGAAGAAATAATAGAAATCCTGCATCAATATAAAGCAATGGGTGTGCGTCGTATTATCGCATTGCGTGGTGATCTTCCATCAGGGATGGGACAATCAGGCAATCTCAGATTTGCTAGCGATTTAGTAACGCTGATACGTCAAACATTAGGTGATTACTTTCATATTGATGTAGCCGCGTACCCTGAAATCCATCCACAGGCCAACAGTGCTCATGATGATGTGCTAAATCTTAAGCGAAAACTAGATGCTGGTGCAAACGGCGCAATTACGCAATATTTTTTTAATCCTGATGCATATTTTTATTATCTCGATGAATGTGACAGACAAAAAATACAAGCTCCCATCACGCCAGGCATTATGCCTATTACGCAATTTAACAAGCTCGCACGATTTTCCGACGCGTGTGGCGCTGAAATCCCACGTTGGATACGCAAGCGTTTGGAGTCGTATAGTGATGATATCGAATCGATAGCAGCGTTTGGGATGGAGATCGTTTGTCATCTCTGCCAGCGCTTAATTGATGGCGGCGTGCCTGGATTACATTTTTATACTTTGAACAAAGCGGAAGCGGTGTTGGCGATATTAGATAACTTATCAATACCTCGTGGCCATACTGAAAAAAAACTGGTAAATGTTGTATAGATTCGGTGAACCCGTTGAAAAAATAGCCCCACGGCTGTCGTCCCCTTGCGGAGGCCACCAAGTGAACTCGAAAGAATCACTGCTATTTCGCGGCCGGAGACAAGAGGATCCAGTTGCGGACTGGGTTGAGTCGCCTGGAACCCGCGGACAAGCCGCGGGGCGACGCCTCAGTGGCAAAAAACCGGCGGATCGTGGGTTAACCGAACATTTACAAAAACTGATTTCTAGTTGGGGTTGAATAACATGAACAATCGTGTGCTGATTTCGTTGCGTGAGCAAGTTAATGGAATAAGTTATTTTATTTTCGCTGCACTATTGCCAGTATTATTCACTTCTTTATGGCTACTCAATCATTCGCAGCTCCCTACCTCGGATGCGACAGATTATTTGATAACAGGACATAAAATCTATCTGCATTTTACGGAAAACGGATTTTGGTATGGATTGCTGCATTTTGACATTGCTAGAGGTTGGCGGCCAATCTTTTTCTCAGTCCTGGTCGCGCCGTTTTTGTTAATTTCACATGATAATCTTAGTTTCGCTTATCATGCTGTCACTATCACCTGCGTTTTCACTAGCGCGGTTTACATTTACTTGCTATCTCGATTATTGCTTGATCGCTGGCCTTCCATCATTGCAGCTAATGTAGTTTGCTTGCTGCCATTTGTACTAGTACCTGGATTAGATTTTTTTGCTGAAATCGCTTTATTTCCAGCAGTGATAGGTTCTCTATATCACCTTATTCAATCTGATTATTTTCGTCATAAAAAACATGCTATCGGTTTTATTATTTGTTTTTCACTGGCAATTGTGATCAGGCCGGTTGAAGCAGTAACTGAATTGTTTTTTGTATTGATAGTATTTTTATTTTCTGGATGGTATAGAGGAATCTTTTCTATCAAACAAATTTTTTCAGTCATAGCACTAGGATTTTCCGCGTTATTTTTGTTATTTCTCTATGTTGGCACGCATTTCCTCCATCATTATCCTTTTCATCCTATTGATGGTGGGACGTATGATATCCGCTTAGCCAAATCAATTTATCACACATTAATTATTACTGTGGTGGGTGTGCTACTTGCCTGGGGCACGCTGGCTTTCATCAATCTTTCTTCTTGGTGTCGTCAACGATGTCAGAGGATGAACAAACCGTTGAATGATCCACCACTAATTTTTGTGTTTAGCACTATCTTTGTTCTAGCGCTGATGTGGTTTTTGCCTGACGCGTTTAAACTCTATGTCTGGGTATATAGAACTTCATTTGGTGATATTGCTCATAACACAACGCATACTGTGACCAAGCCGCCAGTGTGGAATGTGTTGCAGTCATTTACTATTCAGGAAAGTGCGGCGATAGTGCTTGGCACGATGTTAATTGCTTCACTCAGTTTACTGACCATGGGCAAACAAACACTCCGCCATGTTTGCTTGTCATTTCCATTTCTTTATTTATTGCTTCTTGTTCCTTTTCCAGCATGGGAAGTACTCAATACCATACAATCATCATCACGTAAGTTAAATTTAGCGTTTCCAGCGTTTATCCTAGCACTGCTATTGATTGGTTTGCAGCGCGGCAAGTGGTGGGGATTACGCCTGTCTGTGGTGACAGGATTGCTCATCACACAGTTTATATTTGCATTGAGTTTTATTTATCCGTCATTGTCACCGCTTAAAACCTATACCCAAGTATTTGGCACTTATCCGCAGCCTGTTACTTTGCGACCTAACCCACATGACGAAGTGATTGATTTTTTAAATCAACAAAATAAACAATATCAGCTTAAACTGATTGTCACACAAACCAATGTTGAAACAGCATTACCAATCGATCCCTTTTTACTAGGCATAATCGGTCAAGTACAACACTTACCTTATGTCATTGGTTTTCAGTATCACAGCACATATTCTGAACTCGATATTGAAAAAACGAATAGAAACCATGCTGCTGTGCTTTTGACAGATAAAAAGAGTGATATGGTTATTTCAAACGAGGCCGCACAAGCTTATGCAAAACAGTTTGAACACGAACCGAACCCAACGTTGAAAGTGTGGTATCGATTTTTGTATTACTATGCATCGAACCAGTTAGGCAGTATAGGCTGGAAGGTAGGCCCTTGTATAACTGTAAAAGCACGTGATAACTACGATTATTTGGGTTGTTTGTTGCTAGCAGAGAAGAGATAGTCTGTGACAACAATTCTCAGCGAAGGCAGTTATATCCTATTGTTTTTTGACGTTTAGGATTGCATCCTGCAACCTAAACGTCATGGATGGCGTGTTTGGAGCTAAAAAAACTGCCTTCGCCGAATCGCTGAGGTGGTGATAGAAAAAGTATTTACTACTTACTCGCGCCCGCCGCTCCTAGTTTGAGCACTTAAATTCAAAGCTAGATTGTTCCGTAAGATAGCGTTAAACATAAATAATATCGCGCCTGGTAAATACGGCAATATGCTAATGATGCGGTAAGCGAGAAATATGGTTGCATACGAAGCGGTTACTGTGGGATTCAGTAACGTTAAGACGTTAGCGAATGCGGTTTCACTCACCCCAAAGCCGCCAGGTGCGATAGGAATGAGAGCAACGATTTGCGCGACACCAACAGCAATCACCAAATCGAATAAAGAGACCGGCGGAAAAGCCAACATGTTTGCTATCAACAAACAGGTAATCGCGATAATCATTTGAATAACAAATGAGATAACTAAACATTTTACGATAGTAACTTTAGAATGCCGAAATATTCGCAAAGCATCCAACAAAGATAAAATAGGTTTCACCCATTTTTTACTTGAATATCGTTCGCTAAGCCATGTGCTTAAACCTATTTTTTCAGGCAGCAGCGTAGAAGCAAAAAATGCTATCAACACGCTGGCGCATATACCCGTGGGAGCAAAGATAAAATAAGGTGATGCGATCCGTTGATTAAAAGCATATGGATGAATGAGTGAGACAAGACAAACCGCAATGAAGATCCCCATCAGTCCGGTAACGCGATCGAAAAGAATAGATAACATCACGGTACTTTTATTATCAGGTATTTTTTTAAAGAGATAAAAACATCGATAAAAATCCCCACCGACGCCGCCAGGCAAAAGGTTATTAAACGCAATCCCAAGATAAGTCGGCAGAATAGTACGAGAGTACGGAACCTGAATCTGTTGCGCTTTGTTTAGCAAATACCATCGCCTAGCACCGATAATCAACGTTGAAAAACTGACTAGCATCGTAAGCGCCAGTAAGAATGGTGACAAGAATAAATTAGGTAATAAACCAAAATCTAATTTAGAGGTGTGGACAAGGAATGCCAATAGAGCAATGGAGACCAGGATTTTAATCAGTATATAGAGGATCTTCATTGTTTTTGCGTGACCTTTAGATAAGTTTTTAATAATTTTGCATATTTTCGTAATAAATCTTCTATGTGGTTACATATGTCATGCAATTTATCTAAATTTTTATATTTTATGGATAAGTAATGCGTGATATTCCAGCGAAGAGGAGAATAATGATGAAATGTATTGATTTCTTTACCACCACCAGTGAAATATAGAAATGCTAGTTTTCTATAATTATTTCTAATAATAATTCGCAGTTTGCTTAGTTTATACGAGAGTGAAATGATATTTTTTTTTGATGCAGTGTCGTAGACGACTATTTTACTTTGGGCTTTTTCATCTCGAATTGAAAGAGGATTGGTTGAGTAGCTAGCCACGATAATATGTGCTTTGATCAGCATAGCCCGACGTTTGGCTTCAGTTTGCATCTTATGTGACATCAAGGTAAACCACGCAGGAACACCGCCTCTGGCTCGTTCTTTGGCTTTCTCACCCGTTAATCCAACAGAAGCACCTTCTCCCGAGAATTTAAGATGTGGCACGGGAATCTCGCGATTATATTGTTCTTTTAAAAACGGCTCAGAAGTAAATAGATAATATGAAACGCATTGTTGAAAGGCATCCGGGCTAAAACAAGGTCCCCAATCACCATTAATGTCCACCCATTGCTTGGTGTAGAACCCTATGCATTCTGGAGAAAAACCGCATTCCCATAGATCAATGTAGTTCCTATAACGAAATTGTGACGCTCGCAACCGAAATATATTGTCAGGGTAATAACCAATAAAATTTCTTAATTGCTCATCCCATCCTTTCGTTTCAAATACAAATTCATCACTCAAGAATGCAAGAAAATAGGTATGAGGATTAACTATCTTCAATAAATCATTAAGTGGTTTCCAAAGCGTATAGAAGTTGCCAGAAAATGTATTAATATATTTTATAGTAAAAGGCCTTCTTTTTTTTTCTCTATCAAGAATCTCACTCATTTCTATATCATCAACATCAAGGTTAATTAGCACTTCGAATGATGAATGATCAAAACCAGTTTCTTCAAGACAATCAAGAAAACTGATTAACCTTTTAGGCCTGTTTGATGGCAGCATGATGGAAATGAAGGGATTTTTCATAATGTATTCTGTCTTGATTATGTAATCACAATATCGTTTAAATGATCTTCCGCTCTTTTCAACGCTGATTCCGGAAAGTGATTAGGATAATGCACTGGCATATCTTTCAATGAAATCTTATGCCAAGTCTCACCGCGTTTTTGCATGGCCCAGAACCCGCCCCACATGGAAACTTCGCCGAAGACTTCAGCAACAGCAAGAGTCACACCAGGATGGCAGTTGCGGTTGGTCTTCGGGTCTTTGATGAAATCATCTTCGGCATGTTTGAGTATGTTTTCTTTGTCGACTTCTGAGAGTTGTAAATTCAAGTCATCCCCACAAATAATACCGCCATCTTTCACCAGACGGAGTGAGTTTTTAATATCTTTTAATGCAGGTGTATAAGCATGATCACCATCAATAAATACAATATCAAATGTTTTTTCTTGTAACAGAGGTAAAATATGATTGCTTTGACCACGCAAATGCTGACAGATAATAGTTTTAGGCAATGTGCTAACGTTATGTGAAAAAAGATGGTACGCTGTTTCAGACGTTAGAGCTTGTTCCATCTTAACATATACATCATCTTGATGAGTTTCACGATTGAAGAAAGGCTTCCAAGCATCGACACAGGTGATCGTGCCTTTAGCACCATTATGCAGTTCCAAGCCTTGCGCCCAGGACAGCGCGGAAGCACCAACCCAGGATCCTATTTCCAATACTTGCATATTCTCATGCTGCTTCTCTTTGGTGAGATACCAAACTGTCGCGATCATGAATACATGTCTGACTGGCGCGCTTAATATCGCGTACTCCATATTGAATATGGGCTGATTACCAGCGACAAATTGTAATATAGGTTGGCTCATGACTGTGTTCCTATAGCGTATAAAAGGTGATCGGAATCGTGTGTGTGGTAACAATTGCCGGGTGTAAATAAAATTTTACGTCGCCCAGCTCCCTGGTATTCGATTTCCATTTTTTCATATTGCGACAAGGGAAGAATACGTATGTCCATGGAAACGCGAGTATGTGATTTCATCGGTTCACCTGAATGCACACAGCGGGAATCAAATGCCAGCATATTTCCAAATGGAGTATTGACAGGCAGGCCTACAGATTCACAACGTTGTGTGAATGCTTTATCGTGAATGGCATCATGAATAAATGCATCGAAATCATAATCATATTTTTCCAGAATCTGGTTTGAAGCTTCGACGGAAAGTGTGCGGAAACTATGTCCGTCCAATAAATCTGTCAGCGGCAGCCAGATATTCATTTCTTCCGGCGGATGTCCATAGCTGATATCGCTATGATAGCGTGGATAGTGATGACTGTTTTCCGCGTTAGGGCAATGAATGCGTATGGTGGGTGTGTCCTGAAACCAGAATGGTTCTTTTACAAAATGCTCACGCAAAAACTTGATGTATTGATGATACACAGCTTGAAACTGTTTGTCGGTATCATAGAAAAACGTACTGAGTTTGTTGACGCCGTCATTAAAATTATAGGCTTTTATTTCATCTGACAATACTTCATGTAAATTTTCCAATGCGATTTTTTCTTTAACCAGGTTTTTTTCCCATAATAAGCGTTCAATTTCGTTGCGAAATGCAATACTAGAAGTCATGCAGTCGACTTCAACATGATCATGATGAAATAAATCCTGAAAATAACTGCAGCCTGAATAAGTTTTTTTAATTAATGCTTTTTTCTCATCATGTGACAAGGTATTGAGGTTAGCTCTATTATTTGCTGCAACTGTCGTGTTCATAATTCAATTTCCTCACGTTGCGCGTAATTGCCCGGCCTGAAACTCTCACCTTGTCTAATGTAAGTATTTAGTAAGACATAGCGCCATTCCTGAGTGGTGTTTGGATTGGAGCCATGGATAAGGTGGCCATGGATAAAAAATACGGCGCCTTTGGGAACGACCGCATTAATTGGCTGATATTTTTCTGGTACAATGGTTTCTTCATTGTTTGCATTGGGATCTTGCGCAGAATCTTTGACGAGATCCAGTTTTCTCACTGGCAATAAACCTTCTTTGTGACTACCAGGATAAGCAATTAAACCACCTTTTTCAGCATAGGTGTCGGTCAATGCGACCCAAGCGGAGGCAAACACACCGTAAGGCGCTTGTACAAAAAAATTGTCTTGATGCAGCGAAAAACCACGCGTGCCAGGTTTGCAGTAAAAAAATTCAGTCTGCAAGCCAACTGCTTTACCATCTACTAGTTGATTCATGATGGTGACCAGTGCAGGCTTGCGCATGGCGGCCAAATAAATATTGTTTGTGTGATGCGGCATCATTTGCGGGCGATAGGTCTGGTTTTTCGCACTGTCCAGATTGGCAGCCACTCGAATGAACTGTTCGCATTCTTCAGGTGTGAAAAGATTTTCTTCAATATGAAATCCGAGTTCGTGATATGCAACCAAGGCTTCGTTGGGATTGGTTAAGAAGCTTAGATTGTCCGTTTTATTTTTTAACATTGTTACTTCTCCCAAAGAATAGTGCCATCTCATGGTTGCTATCTACGGGCAAATCTTGGCTAATAAGCATGTCGTACCGATACTGGTTCGTAGATATTTTTTGCTCAGGAAATGATAACTGCTTCAGAGGAGGTGTCAATAAAGAAGTGCTCGTTATTGCCTTTCTTGTATGGCATCATACCGCCTTTCAAACAACAATTGAAAAGTGTGCCCCCTATGCGTGAACATCAACATCCCACCATCACCTTGCTCTTACCCACGCTAAATGAGGTGGACGGAATTAAACAAATATTCCACCATATAGATAAAAGCTTATTTGATGATATTTTAATCGTTGATGGTGGTTCAAAAGATGGTACGGTTGAGTTTGCAATTGAGAACAATATTCGAATAATGTCACAGCTGAGAAAAGGACTTGCTGAAGGTGTAATTGATGCCATTTCAACTCTGAAAACAGATTGTGTTATCGAATTCAGTCTGGATGGCAATTGTATGGTTGAGCAGCTTCCTGAACTAGTTCAACGGCTCAAGGAAGGATATGATCTTGTCGTTGTTTCCCGTTATCTACCACCTGCCAAATCTTATGATGACAATGTCGTAACAGCATTCGGTAATTTCATGTTTACTAGAATGATACGCTGGCTTGGAAAATTTCCCATCACCGATTCGCTTACCATTTACCGCGGTTTTAATATCAAACTGACAAGATACCCAGAGTTTCAAAAATGCTTATATGGGCCAGTGTTAGAACCTTTAATTTCTGCTGTAGGTGCTGCGCGTAATTTAAAAGTCTATGAAATTCCTGGCGACGAACCCAAGCGTATTGGTGGTGAGAGTAAAATGTCTGTGGCTTATAATGGGTCATGTATATTGCTGATGATTGTACGTATGTATTTATTTAAGTGGTTTGGTCAGAAGCACACATAATATACCGTAGCGTTGCATTTGTACGTTCACGAGGGTAGCCACAGGGCCGAAGCTAGTAGATAGCACCATTCCAGTCATCACGACAGCTCGCTTTGAAATACAATAGATTCGTTGAAATGGTAGCCTTTATTCCTTTGCTTACTTTCATCTTAACAAGCCTTCCTGGCTTCGACATCGCAGAGCTTCCGTCTTTTGGGCCTTGTGGCTACCCTCATGAACGTACAAATGCAACGCTACGGTATATTATCGTGACCCCGTCACAGGAATAATCGCTCCACTCATATAGGATGCAGCATCCGATAATAACCAGTGAATCAGCTCGGCCACTTCATGTGCTTGCCCCATGCGTTTCATGGGTAAGCTATTCATGAGTGCAGCTATCCTTTCAGGCGGTGATGCATGGTGCATTTCCGTATCAATGACACCAGGGCTGACTGCATTCACTCTGATGTTGTACGCTGCAACTTCACGGGCAAAGCCGATGGTGAATGTGTTGATGGCAGCTTTAGAAGCAGCATAATGCGCAAGTTTGTTACCACCAAACTTCGCGGCTTCAGAAGTAACGTTAACAATGCTGCCACCCTGATGTCCTTTCATGCGTTTGACCGCTTCTCGGCAAGTAATAAAAGCACCAAATACATTTGTTGCAAACACAGAATGTAAACGCTCATGAGTAATATTTTCTACCTCACCCATTCCACCATTCGTCCCCGCATTGTTGACAAGAGCAGTAACGGAGCCTAGCTCGTCATCAACTTGTTCAAACAGTTTGATAATGTCGTCTTCATGTGCCATATCTGCTTTTACAGCGATGGCCTTGCCTTGATTTTGTGTGATCGCTTCCACTACAGCATGAGCTTGGTCTTTAGAGGTATGATAATTGACACAAACCGCAAAGCCTCTTTCAGCGAGTAGTTTGGCAGTTGCCGCACCAATGCCGCGACTGGCTCCGGTAATAATGGCGACTTTATTCATGTATCGTACTCATGATTTCTATCTATAAAGAGATGCTGGTTGATAAATACACAGCACCGATACTAACTCGTAGATATTTTTTATTCAACAGATGATAGCTACTTCAGAGGATGTGTCAATAAAGAAGTAAATAGCAAGATAAATTGCTTCTATCATGTGGCAAGGTGCTGTAAAAAATAACTGAAACCGCTTGTTTAAATGTATATTATTTATTATATTTCATTCAATTAAATTGATGCTTATTCAAAAAATATGGAAACTATCAAATGGATTGTTAAGCCTACAATAACGATATGATTTAGAAATGCACAATGCATTCACTTCTCATCCGAACTTGACAGTGTAAAGATCTAAAACTTAATAGGCTGCAAATGATGTTGTAATGATATCGAAAATTATTTGATTAGATATCAGATACCGAGACAAGTTGACATGAATAACCGCTATTTTTTTATCACAACCTATGATGAGCTATCCAGCTCACTATTAACTTCTGTATTAAATCAACATGATGATATACATTGTGACCTATCTCATACCGACCCATTCATTCCCCAATCAGTTGTTACCACACAAGTTTGTGCTGCAACGATTGAAGAACACATCCATATTCATTCTGTTCCTGAAAAGAAAATCAATGGTAATATCCAACGCTTTTCTGCTTTTGAGTTACAGCATAGAATATTAGTTGAAAAAACTAAATATCCGTTAATTAAAGTCAATATTGCCATTGATCCAACGCTTCGAATCAACCTACTTCTTAAAAATTGGTCTACCGCTTATCTCAGTCCAGTTTCTGCCTTAAAAGATATCGAAACAAAGCTCGATTCCCTAAATAAAAACCAGCATAACTTGTTTACACTGTATAATTTTAATTATTATTACAATCATATTCTCAACACCGCTGCGAGCGAAAATATAAAGATTGATTCTCCCGACGACAAATTATTCCTTATTGCACTCGCAAATGTGCTTGCTTATGATTTAGCAGATTTACCTGTAGGTAGTAAGACATTCAAATTAGAAGAATTAGTTGAAAATGAGAATATATTTATCGACTTGATAAATTATTTAACTTCAAATCAAGTTAACATCACTAATGAATATAGAAAAAAAATAAATCCTGAATTAAAACATATCAAACATACTCTTGATGAAATTCGAGCCATGTCCTGGAAAGGCTGGCAAATCAATTTCCTCAAAAAATATTTGAATACATACTTAAAGACGCCATATTATCCTCATATAAATCAGCCACTCATCACTTACTATACCAAACTAGGCTATCAACTCGGCAATCAAGAAAAACCTCGGTATTCTAAGTTGATTTCGATTCAACTCAATTCTAATAGACCAACGCAATTAATTTCTTATTTTGATAACATTGAAGAAACCGCTGATCATCCTGAAGAGATAGAAATTATCGTTAACATTGATGACGATGACCACACCATGGAAGCGCTACTTATCAAGGAATCCTGTTGCAGAAAATTTACTCTTAAATATACAACTACGCCTAAACCAATCTCATTTTGTGATTTATGGAAACCGATCAATAAATTATTGCGTCTTACCGATCCCAATAGCTATTTCCTACTCAATATTAGTGATGAAATGCTATTTGTTACTCAAGGCTGGGACACTATTTTAAAAAAATATGTAGGCTTTTTTCCGGATCATATTTTTCGTTTACGCGCCTCAAGAAATAAATTTAGGAATTATTTTGATAGATGGGAATGCAGCTTTGCTCAAGATTCTATCCCGATTACCACCAAAAAATGGGTAGACATAGGAGGTGACTGGAATCCTTGTTTCGGCCCAGATAGCTATCAACAACTCATTTCCTTCTATCTTGCAAAAGAAGGTCAATTTTCTTGCATTAATTATTTACGGGAATTACCTCTTTTAGATATTCAATTTCATGGTGATGTACCTTCTCTAGGGATAGATTCCCAAAAAGCTTGGCAACATAATAAAGATCACATTAAAGCCATGCAAATTTGTCAATCTTATCCTATGCAACTAGAAGCAAAGAGACGAGCAATGTTACTAAAAGCCAACATCATTGCATTTGCAAATCAGCTTACTCATTATCAAATCATTGATGTCAAATCCAAAAAACAAATTCATCTTATCAATCAAGAAACCCATTCTACCAACATTATTCATTATAAATTAAATCCATTATCAATCACTCTCACCAACCAGATACGCAAACTACGCTTTTATGCTTTCTTTGGTGGTGGGAGTGAATATAGCAAAAGCTTCATTTATGGTTTTAGTGCTTATCTAGCAGCAACCAACTTAAAATGCCACCATTTGTATCTCTTTTTAAAAGATAAATTACACTTCTCGACTAAAGAAAAATTTAAATCCATTATTAAAATACCTTTAAAACTATTCAAGCACACAAATACACTAAACATAGATGAAAATTAAATATTTCAGCATATGAGTCCCTGATAGGTACTTTTTTTGTCCAATAGAGGATAGCTGCTTCAGAGGAAGTATCAATAAAGAAGTACTTCGCTCAACCCATACTTTTATATAAAATAAGCCACCTTTATCCCTATGAATGACAAAACGAGCACCTTATGCTTCATCACACTAAAATGACACCATTAGAGAGACGATCTGTCATCAGCCTGTCATCTATCATGAGCTTACGTATGATCGGCTTATTTATGGTGCTACCTGTTTTCAGTCTATATGCCCATCAACTGCGAGATGCAACACCTACTCTCATTGGATTGGCCATGGGTATCTACGGATTATTTCAAGCACTTTTTCAAATCCCTCTAGGATCTTTATCAGACCGTTACGGCCGTAAACCTATTATCATGATGGGTCTCATTGTCTTTACGCTAGGCAGCATCACTGCTGGACTTGCCCACACCATGACGCTGATGCTGATTGGACGAGCGTTACAAGGTATAGGCGCTGTTGGCAGCACTCTCATGGCATTAATGGCAGATCTCACTCGTGAAAACCAACGTACAAAAGCGATGGCGATGGCTGGAATCACGATAGGATTTTCATTTTCGGTTGCCATGTTAATTGGCCCTTTATTAACCCAATGGCTGACAGTAAACAATTTGTTCTTTTTTGCAGCAGCTTTTAGTATGCTTGGTATTCTTATTCTTTATGTTTCTGTGCCTACTCCCATTACCATCAAGTGGCATCGCGACACGGAACCTGAATTAAAATCATTCATCAAATTATTAGCATCCCCTGAACTTGCTAGACTCAATATTGGTATACTTATCCTCCATGCCATTTTTACTGCTAGCTTCGTAGTCATTCCTATTAGTTTGAAGCAATTTACGGGATTGGAATCTCATCAACAATGGGAAGTTTATCTTCCCACCTTGCTTATTGCTTTTGTTTGTAGCCTTATTTGCATTGGAACAGCGGAGAGAAAGCAGCAATTAAAATTTTTTTTCTTAAATAGTATTGGCGCTATAGCAATCGCTGAGCTTTTATTCTGGATAATGCCTAATAATAAGATATTTGTTATCATTAGCCTCTTTCTTTTTTTCACTGGGTTTTCACTGCTTGAAGCATTCTTACCATCACTGGTTTCCCGCACTGCACCTGCTGCACGCAAAGGAAGTGCATTAGGTATCTATTCATGCTCACAATTTTTCGGTATCTTTATAGGTGGCACTTTGGGTGGATGGTTATACGGTAAATTTAGCTTTTTGGGTGTTTATCTATTCAATATCATGCTTGGTCTTTGTTGGCTCACTCTTGCTTTTCTTATGCAGCCTCCGCGTTACCTTGTCACACAAATGTGGAATATTCGTCTATTAAAGCAAAATGCTTGGGAAAATATGATAGCCCGTTTGCAAGTGATACCTGGTATAGTGGAAGTCGCTCTCGTTGCTGAAGATAGAATGATTTATCTAAAGATGGAGCGTGATGTACTACAACATCCCGATTTCATTCACCTTAAAGAACAATTACAATCGGAAAAATAACGTTTCTCTGGAATACCATTTTATCTATCCAGAGTCTCTCAAATAGGAGAATAATTTATGGCCCGTGGTGTAAACAAAGTAATATTAATAGGAAACTTAGGTAAAGATCCAGAAGTGCGCTACACTCCCAGTGGAGCCGCTATCGCCAATATAACACTGGCGACAAGTGAATCTTGGAAGGATAAGCAAACTGGTGAAAATGTAGAGCGCACCGAATGGCATCGCATTGTCTTCTATCAACGATTAGCAGAAATTGTCGGTGAATACTTGCGCAAAGGCGCTAAGGTTTATGTTGAGGGCCGCTTGCAGACACGTAAATGGCAAGATAAAAATAGCGGTCAAGATCGCTATACTACTGAAATTATCGCTGATAACATGCAAATGTTAGATAGTAAAGGCAGCGGCACTGCAAATGCCTCTTCATCGTATGAAAAACCATCTTCTGCTAATTCCATGCCAGAAACAGCACCTTCTTTAGATAATTTTGATGATGATATTCCCTTTTGATTGACCTAGAGAGTTTGTTGACCATTGAATTTTCTAACGATTTTTTACCGCCAAGGCGGGTATATCTAACCCGCCTTATCTGACTAGCTCTACACTAAACACAAAAAAGTCCGCTCCTCTCGTTTAACTCAAAATGTTATACTCATTAAAGGATATTATATGAAACCAATCAAAAACGAGACGCTTATGAGTAATGATGCGCGCATTGCAGCTTTAGAAACAACTATTCTCAGTACTAACGCTCTATTGCTTGAAATGCGGCATTCAATTGACGCTCGATTTGACAAGATCGATAATCGATTCAGTACACTAGAAGAAAGAGTAGATAGAAAACTTGATACACTAGAAGAGAGGATGGATAAAAAATTTAACGTATTAGAAGAGAAGATGGAGAAGGAACTTAACACACTAGAAGAAAAGATGGATAAAAAATTCGATACGCTAGAAGGGAAAATGGATAAAAAATTTGATGTGCTTGAAGGAAAGATGAATGAAAAGTTTGACGTGCTTGAAGGAAAGATGGATGAAAGATTCAACGGCATTCAAAACCGCTTATGGTTCAACTTCCTTTGGTTAATG
>JAHCAO010000021.1 GCA_019634835.1 Gammaproteobacteria bacterium | reverse complement strand
GCGCTTGCTATTATTCGCATGAAGCGATAGACATCGACGATTGGCTTGATAGGATGTTGGTTAGCGAAGCAGATTTTAAGAAGAAAAATTGATTAATTTATCATCAGGCAGTTTGGAGGGCTTTTGTAAAACTCCTCTATATAATTGACCAGGAGATTCATTCACTAAACCAAAATTTATATCATTAGAACACTCATTATATGAAAATCTATAACCCTGCATATCTGTTAAACGGTTTACAAATGTCTCGTAGCTGAGTATGTAAATTTTTTCAGGTTGACCTTCTTTAGAAGCCTTTGATGGATCCCTAAAAAAAATCATTTCTTTCCCATTAACGATTTTCACTTGATCAACAATAATTCCATGGGTAAAAGGCTTAGAATCACCTATATACGTATCTTTATCAAAATAAAAAACCTGTCTGCTAGAGGTGCTTTCTTTTGATAACAATATAGGTTTCTTACTATAGCACCATGCGCCAAATTTCCCCATAAAAAAATGAGCGCCTTTTTCTTTCAGAGATTTTTTTAATGCTGCAAATCCTTCGCGAGGATGCCAAGCTGTTTCTTTCAAGTTCATCAGGGGCATCAAGATATTTTTGATTATTACATCATAAAGTAGTATCCATTTATGGAAGGAAGACAAACTATTATAAAAAACTTGAGCAGACATGTTGATTTGCGTTTTTTTTATAAAGGTTTGATGCTTGTTCATAAAACTTTTATTGGTTAATACAGACTTTCCTAAATCAATATTAAGGTCAATTAAAATTGTATTCGCTAATGATACGAGCTCATCGTGATTCCCATTGTATGCAGCAAGAGCTTTTTTGATTTTTTTGTAAGCTTGTAGAGATTTTTTATTTTGCCCATCCGTATCAAATATAGCGATCCTTCTCATCGAAAATAGCGTACAAGTCATACCTTTCTGGGCTGAAAGAGGTTTACGAACTCCTGCTTTCGATAATTTGCCTGAAGGCAGGTCGACTTGCACATTGTCATCAGTATTAGATAAAAAACGGATGTTCATTTTGCTCCAAAAATTATATTCTCACGATAGATATAAATTTTATCAAAAATATCTTATGTGACAATTAAATTGACAAATTATATTGATTAACGAGTATAATCAACAAGATGGGTTAGCCGCTAACTCCACTGAAACGACAAAGCGTTGAAACACACGTAATGAGCATGAATTCCTTTTAATTCTGAGTATTACTCGCATCTAATTTGTATGACCCTGACATTCAATTTGTTCTTTTAATAAATTAAAAAACTATTTTTGATAGAAAAATAAACTAATTTGCTCAATAATTCAGTAAGTCAAAAGTAATACCGCAGATAAATGACACGCCAATCATATTAATTACATGAAAAATAATGAATTTTTTGTTTAGCAGTCATTCTGCGAAGTGTGTGGTACGAGGTCAGAAATTAATAACAACTGCATTGCAATTTAATCATGGGTACTTCTTTTCAAGCACGATAATTTCTCTTTTTTAGCGAAAGCATTTTAAAAGTCATGTTACTATCAATTAATTGAAAAGGAGTTTCATAATGGCTAAATACGTTGATGGATTTGTTGTTATTAACTCACTATCCAATCATAGTGAATCAACTAAGGTGGGTCAGAATTAAACCGCTGCATTTCTTAAATGTGGGTCAGTATTTAAGCGTTGTTGACAGTTAGTCACATTTAGGCCACCAGTTAACGAAAATGAAGATAAGGATTGCGGATTTAGTAAATTTTTTTCCGATATTGATGTGTTAGTGATGGGTAAAAATAGCTATGAAGCAGTCTCTAACTTTGCTACCTGGCCTTACGCAGGAAAACGTGTTGTTGTTCTCAGCTCAACACTAACATCCGTATGCGCACAGGCAGAACTATTCACTGGCGACATAATCCATCTTGTTAAAAAACTACATGATGAAGGTATTAAACATATATATGTTGATGGCGGCGCAACAATATCACAATTTTTGAATGTGGGATTAGTTGACCAGTTAATCATTTCGATTATACCTGTTGTGCTTGGCTCTGGCATTCCACTATTCAGTAAAATTAATAAAGACAAATGGTGTCAGTTATTATCATCACAAGCATATTCGAATGGTTTGGTACAATTGCGATATGAGGTAAAAAATAATGGATTCACCGATTCTTAAAAGTCATTGTGAGCGCTTCAAAGCACATGTTGATCTAGATATCGATACTGCAACTCAGTTACTAGCACCATACACTAAAGACACTATTGACGAACTGTTTTTATTATCTGAAGGCTGTGCAAACACAAACTATAAAGTAACATTTAAAAATAGTCGTTTACCCGTTGTCATTCGTATTTACTTGCGAGAAAAAACTGCTCTGGCTCGTGAAGTTGCAATTTATAAATTAGTTGCGGATAAAATGCCAGTGGCAGCGCATCTTTATTTTGATGAAAGCTGCACACTATATCCACATCCTTACTCAATAATGGAATGGATTAAAGGAAAGTTATTGCGTGAAGTGATCTTATCCAAAAATGAAAATGCAATTAGGCAGTCCACATTTGAAGCAGGTTTATATCTCAACGAGTTGCGTCAAATTAAATTTACCCATGGTGGATTTTTTCAAGAAAATTTACAAATACGTCCGTTTACTAAAGAAGAAGAATACTTGCCATATGTGCTGAGTCTTTTAGATGAAGAATCGATTAAAAATGATTTAGATCCAGGCTTACATGGTGCTGTTATTAAACTTGTAAATACTTATTCAAAACTATTACCTGATGAAAATGAAGCGAACTTAACTCATGCAGATTATGATCCTGCCAATATGATGGTTACTGAAGTAAATGGTAAATGGAAAATTGCTGCAATTTTAGATTGGGAATTTGCATTCGCAGGAACGTATTTATTAGATATAGGTATGATGCTGCGATATAGCCATAGATTGCCGAGTTATTACGAAAATAATTTTATTACAGGAATAACATCGAATGGATTTTATTTACCGGAAGAATGGAAAAAACAAGCAAAGTTAATGGATTTATTATGCTTACTCCAACTTGTTCATTACAGTCCATTCGCAGAAAGACCAAAAATGAATCGTGACGTTGTTTCTTTAATTGCAGATACTATACGAAACTGGGAAACTTATTAGAGGTAAAAAATTAAATTAATTTCAATAAGTGAGAAAATTTCTTCTGATTTAGGGAAATGGAAAAAATCTATGAAGTATATCGTCACTCGCTTCAAAAGTTTTAAAGTATGCATAAAAGAACTTGAGCCCTTTATACGTCATGGAGAACATCTGCAAACAGGAAAACCATTCAAACGCTTTGGGAATCTTCGTTCACGAGAAATATTGGGAAATTGGTTGTTGTGTACAGTCATTAATTTCGAGTATCAATTTAATCGAGTAACACTTTGTAGTGATCCGCAAGGTGCTGACGGCATCATCTATGATAGTACATCAAAAAAAGCTTGGCAGACTGAGCATATTTTAGTACCTCGAAACGACAGCAAAGAACAAGATATTGTGTCTTTGATAGTAAATTCCATAGAAAAAAAACAAAGCAAAGGCGGTGCTCCTTATGCATCTGGTAAGACGTTAGTGGTATTTATAAATGCAAATGGAGGTGAATGGTATCCTAATAGAGTCGCACGGCAGCTTCCTACAACATTGTATTTCGAAGGCGTATGGATAATTGGATTACAAAGAGTAATTCAAGAAAGGTATATCTATAACGTAACGCGGTTAAATGTTTATAGTTGTCCCATCTGGCAAGTTCGTATTGAAAAAGATTTTAATGCTTGGAAAGTGAAAAGAATACAATAAAGAGTATTGTTTTTATATGAATCAAGCTATGGTTAATAAAATCGTCCATTTATTATGGGCACACTTCAGGAAATAAATAAAATGATTAATTCTGTAATGTATGATCCATATGAGTTAATAGAAAAATTAACATCTCTTAAAAAACTAGGATATATATTTCGTGGTCATCCAAACGCAACTTGGCGACTAATTCCAAGAGTTTTTAGATATACAGGACAAAAATATCTAACTGAAAATTACCCAATCAAAGATAATACATATTACTGGTATTTTAATAAAGAAATTAAGAGAATTGTTGAATTATGGGCTAAGATTAAATTTGATCACCTTTTGCCGCAGGGACTGAGAAGGATTTTCGATCTGTATGTTTTTATAATAAAGTATAATTATGGAATTAATAAATTCAATAATGAGAATCTAGGTTCAATTTATTCTTGTGATGAAAAAACATTAGCAAGGCCGCAGCGAGACTGGGAAAGTGAGCAAACTTTTATTGACTTTATTGGAAATATATTACAGAACTGGCTTAATATCTACAATCTCGATGGCTCTTTAAGGTATAAGGCCAGACCATTTGAAGAATTAACCATAATAGAAGAATCTTTTCCGCAACATTATGGATTTCCTACCGCAGCTTTAGATTTTTCAAAAAACCCTTTCAAAGCATTATGGTTTGCTCTATTAAATAATTTTTCAAATTGTTTTACTATATTCGCTTATAAACAAATTACGACAATTAGCACCTTTCCTACAAAAATTATTGAAAATACAAACCAAAACAACATACGTGCGATCAAACAAGAAGGGTGCTTCGTTTATTTTACTCGTCCTTGCTATTCTTATGTTTATAAGAATAAATTTCCGTCATTGAATGATTGCGATAAAGATATCCAATATGGTGTCAACGAACCGTATTTTAAAATAGAAAGGATTGATGTTCCTAAGAAAACTACCATAATTTCTGTTCTCGATCAGTTTTTGTTGCAAGAAGATATAAACAAAAATACTCTTGGTCTATAGCTACAAATAGAATGTTTGCTATTTATTAACTCAACCTACTTTTGTTATTGACGAGCTAAAATTTGAATCATTTGCGCATCGATTCGGATACTCGAACAGCTTTTCTAATTTTGACTCAAGCTCAAGAGTCCATTCATCATGTTCTGCTAATGTGTCAAAAATTTTCTGCTGATTATTTTTTAATTTTCTTATTGCTGCACTGAGTGCTGATTTGCGAGTTTTATTAGCAGTAAGATTTTGTTGAGTGTGTGAATTAGGATAAATTACTAAGGGAAAGCATCCTCGAGATGATTCAACGATAAAATATCCTATGTTTCCATTATCACTCATAATTGCAGGATAGATCCCTAAAAAATCTTTAAGTAAAAAAAGCTCATTTTTTTGAATACAACTTGTCATGCGGTTAAATTCAGCTTGCGCTATAGTTATGTTATTTTGCTTGAGATACCTAAAGAAACTATAAGATATAACTTTTCTATAACATGGGTTAATTTGGTAGGGATGTTTTAATAAACCGGACTCAATCAAACGAAATTTCATCTAAACAAACTCCTCTTAAAAGATTAAGGTAATCTTAAAATCATACCATAATTTGATCAAAAAAGATACAGTTATCAGATGGTCGATAATATTCTAATTATAGTAGTGGACTGTAGTAGCAAGTTGAATCCGCGGGCTGCAATCAAGGCAATATATCCAATAGTTCATCCTATTGGATATAATAATTTACTATATTAATTAAGTAGTTTAATATAAAATATAGTCATTTTGAATTGGTCACGCACAGCGTGGCCAATTCAAGCTGCTTGCTAAAGTTTACAATTGTGTCTGCACGCATACACAATTGAACTAAGTATAGCTATATGAATATTATAGAATATTTTATTGCGATAGTTATTGAAATTGGCGATGGATGGGTTATAATATATGTATCCAAACCCGTCACGCCTCTTAACAATGCGCACCAAGACGGGTTATTTGTTTATGGACATGCAAAAAAGCAAGTTTACTAAAAAAGCATTATCTACAGATGAGCAAATCGAATTATTAGCTAAACGTGGCTTAATTATTACGGATCGGGAAAACACTTTCCGATATCTCTCGACTGTTTCCTATTATCGCCTTTCTGCTTATTTTAAACCCTTCCAAATTTATGGTGACAAGGATCATCATTTTAAACCCAATATAACTTTCGATCGCATTTGGCAAATTTACGTTTTCGATAGAGAATTAAGATTGCATATTTCAGATGCATTAGAACGTATCGAAATTGCATTAAGATCAGCTCTTTCAGATGTAATGTCAATCAAATACGGAAATCTTTGGTACGTTTCAAAAAAACCTTTTTGTGAAAGATGGATATCACATAAAAACAAAAAAGGAATTACTCCTTATAAATATTTTACCAATGAGATCGATGAGATTTGTCGCGATAAAAAAGAAGAATTCATAGCCCACTACTTTGACAAATATAATGATCCGCAATATCCGCCAAGCTGGATGTTAATGGAATGTTTATCATTTGGAAAAATCACAAGTTTATTTCGAAATTTAGCTACTTTACAAGACAAAAAATTAATTTGTAATATTTTTGGATATCATCCGCGAGTAATCGAATCAGCACTTGAGCCATTAAGATATACACGTAATCTTTGCGCTCATCACTCTCGTATATGGAACAGATGGTTTTTGTATGCTCCTAAACATTTAAACGCTTTTGGAAATTTATCTTCGCCATCTAATTCATTTCACATGCAAGCATTTATTATTCATAAATTGAATGAATCAATTTCTCCACACTCTGAATGGAAAGAGCGTTTATATCAGTTATTTGAAAAATTCTCTGATTATATTCCTTTTAACTTAATGGGATTTATACAAGATTGGAAAAATGATCCATTTTGGAAAATATGATGTCGTATTCTCAACCACAACCTATAATAGATACGATAAAAGAATTTAATAGAAAGATTTTATTAAACAATAATACAGAATTTTCCATTGATTTAAATATTTCCATTGATTTTTTAAAACAATACGATGGCAATCAAGCAACGTTTGAATCTTATCGTCGTGAAGTTGAGCGGCTACTTCAATGGTCATCATTGATTGCTAAAAAATCTATTTTAGAATTGAAACGCCAAGATATTCAGGAATACATTGAATTTTGTCTTGATCCACCACTCTCTTGGATTGGCACTAAGCGCGTCGCGCGCTTTATTGAGCGTGGCGGTGTGAGACTAGCCAATCCCAATTGGCGCCCGTTTGTAGCAACTATATCAAAGCAAGATTATAAACTAGGTAAAAAACCGGATAAGAAAAAATATTCTCTTTCACAAAAAGCAATCCAAGAAATTTTCACCGTAT
Source organism: Gammaproteobacteria bacterium (assembly GCA_019634835.1). GTDB lineage: Bacteria > Pseudomonadota > Gammaproteobacteria > DSM-16500 > DSM-16500 > Aquicella. The sequence goes on along the minus strand of JAHCAO010000021.1, from coordinate 23,656 downwards.
TAAGTAGTTTTTATAATTTTCTTTTACTTGAAGATAAAGTTGCGATGAATCCTATTGTTCTTATTCGCCAAAAGAGTCGTTATATTCAAAAACAACAAACTAAAGCACCAGTTAAACGCTTAACAGAAACCCAATGGCAATATTGCATTAAAACTGCAGAACAATTAACAAGTGATGATGCTGATCAGCATGAACGTACCTTGTTTATTATTTCTGCACTCTATCTGCTGTATTTACGCATTTCCGAATTAGCAGCGAATGATCGCTGGGTTCCACAAATGAAGCATTTTTATCAGGACAGCAATCAGACGTGGTGGTTTAAGACATTAGGCAAAGGAAATAAAAGTCGTGATATTGCAGTCAGCGATGACATGCTCAATGCACTGAAACGTTATCGACAAAAAAGAAAAATGACAGCACTCCCCTCGCCCTCTGATTCAAAACCATTATTGCCGAAAGAAAAAGGGAAAGGTGCTATCACTAGTACACGACACATTCGCAGCATTGTACAGTATTGCTTTGACAAAACAGTAGAAACATTGCGCGAAAAAGAGTTATTTACCGAAGCAGACAGCCTAGAACAAGCGACCGTCCATTGGTTGAGACACACGGGGATTTCGGATGACATCAATAAACGTGGGCGACCTGTTGCTCATGTACGTGATGATGCAGGCCATAGCAACAGTGCGATTACTGATCGATATAATGATATCGAACGCACTGAACGACATGCTTCGGCTAAGAATAAAAAATTAAAAAAACAAGATACAAAATTAGATAAAAAGATGAATGAATTACAAATAAAAACGGCACAATTTAAATTTCAACCCCTTCAAGAAACAGATTTAGATTTATTGTGCCATTGGTTGAATGAAACGCATGTTAAAGAATGGTGGGATGATAAACTAACGAATGAAGAAATTAAATCGAAGTATGGAGACAGGATTGGCGATCTTATTGTTTCGCCATTTATAGTTTATTTGAACGAAAAACCAATCGGATTCATTCAATCCTATCAAGCTAGTAAAGTTGGCGATGGATGGTGGCCGGATGCAAAAGAAGGAACAATCGGCATTGACCAATTCATCGGCGAGAAAGATTTAATTAATCGAGGTATTGGGACGAAAATGATACGCGCATTTATAGATAAAATATTTTTGGATCCTAATATTGAAAAAATCATGACCGATGTTGATCCAAATAATTTGCGTGCCATACGATGTTACGAAAAATCAGGATTTAAATTTATTAAGAAAGTCATAACGCCAGATGGTTTGGCCTATTTAATGGAACTTTCGCGAAATGGGCACAATGAATAATTCTCAGATAAAGTGGGCGATTAATATTTTAAATATCGAGGATTATCAGCTTGATCCCGCTATACCGGAAATCATTCAGGACACACCATGGTCAACGGTCTACCGTTTTAAAATAACTCAAGGTTATATTTTTCTAAAAAAAGTACCTTCCGCTTTATCACTTGAACCAAAAATCATTAATATTTTACACAATGAATTTCATGCAGATGTTCCCAAAATCATCGCAGAGAATCCTGGACTGCATTGTTTTTTAATGAGCGATGCGGGAATACGGCTATACGATTATTTTAAGGACAGTTTTGAAAATAGCATCTTTATACAAGTTTTGCATCATTACGTTGAATTACAAATCTTGACTCTCGATAAAGTTAAATTGTTTCTTGAAGCAGGCGTGCCCGATTGGCGATTGGAAAAACTACCAACGTTATACCAAGACTTAATTTCTCATGAAGCTATTTTACTTGAGGATGGATTAAAAGCAGACGAATTAGTAAAATTGCAGCAACTTACACCAAAATTATACTTGATATGCGAAAAATTATCCCATTACAAAGTTAAAGAAAAATTTGGTCATGCTGATTTTCATCACAAAAATATTTTAATTAATATCGATACTAAGCAAACAACGATTATTGATTTAGGCGAAGTGGTGATTACGCATCCATTTTTCTCATTACATAATTGTCTACACATGGCAAAAGAGAACTTTGCATTATCAAATGAACAATATGAAGCCCTTCAATTCGAATGTTTAAAGCCATGGTTAGAACTAGATACAGATAACAATTTACTCGAAATTCTTTCATTGATTCAACAATGCTGGTCTATTCATGCTGTTCTTGGTGAATTCCGACTGATGAATAGCATTGATCAAACAGATTTGCATAAATTACGTAAACAAGGACGCTTAGCTAAAAAATTACGATATTGGATAAATGAAAATGAGAAATAACATTAACTATCAGGTAACAATCAAATGAAAAATATAACTCATCATAGCGCGAAACCTTGGCATTACAACAAAGAATCAGGACATTATGATCAAATTAATGAAAAGAATTCAATTCAAATAAATCAAACTATCGAACAAATTCTTAAAAAATATAAAATAGAAACGACGCTTGATTTAACTTGCGGTACAGGGTCACAAGTATTTTGGTTGGCTAAACGAGGTTTTCACGCTATTGGTTATGACATCAACGCAAAAATGCTATCAATCGCAAAAAGCAAAGCTAAAAAAGAAAAATTAAATATCAAATTTAGAAAAGGCGATATGCGTATTACTAAGGCAGGTCATTTTGACGCTGTGTTAACAATATTTAATGCAATCGGTCATTTAACAAAGCGTGATTTTGAAAAAGCCATGCGTAATATTCACGCTAATCTCAATCCTGATGGATTATATATCTTCGATATTTTTAATTTAAATTTTCTTTTGAAAGATGACACTATCACTAAGCTGACCATCGATATACAAAAAAGGATGGGTAATAAAACAATCAGAGAAATACAATATAGCACGATCAATAAGAATGGCATTCTTGCTTCTTATGATATCTATCATAAGCAAATTGGTGATGGCAAACCTAAAATCGATCAAGCATTTCAAATCTTGCAAGTATATAACGCAAAACAATTAAAAGAAATACTGCACAGAAACGGCTTTAAAGTATTGAAGCAATGTAATATCGATGGCTCAACATTTAATGATAAAAAATCTGAGCGTATATTGGTAATCGCAAAAAAACAATAAAAGCGAAAATATGATTACGATTATTTATTTTAATTGATCAATAATAAAATCGACGCGTTCTTTTGGAGACACACATGGCACATGAACGAGTGTATAACCACAAGTAGATTAACCCTTTGAGGGGTTCTTGTGCTGAACGTAAGACATTTGATACCTTTTGACCAGGATCGGGGCCGTACCTCAAATTACTAAAGATATGGAGAGAGCTCAATCAATTAGAATTCCCGTCCATTTATTTAGAATATCTATTGATAACGAATATATTAATTAATAAACCATTTGGTATTTTTTTTCGACATCTTGGCAATAAATATTTTTTTGATCGCATACCTATTTATGATCCTTATACTTGGACATTTTTGGCTATGCGCACCTGCAACTCTAGATACCACCTACCTACCATTTCAGGTGGTACCGTTAAAGCTGCTACTTTTTCAATTTGTTTTTTTAAGTTCGCGAATTTGAACTATTTGATTGATTCGTAATGTGATTCTTATCACCATTGCCTGTTGTTTGTTGGCTGATACTTGGCACCACAGCATGAATAGCATTATGTTGGAATAACCCTGCCGCTGTCGTGCTTGATGTGGTAGCGCCTACTGTTGTGATAGTCGGGGCTGCCATAGTACTAATTGTTTTCGCAGCCATGTTATTTTCTTCATCCTTTAATTTTTTTAGTTGTTGTAATGCAGCTTGAACGTCATTGTATCGTTCTCTAAGTTGGTTGCGTATATAAATAACCACCATTTCTCTGTTTAATTCTGACTTGTCGCTGTAACCAGTAAGATTAAATATACCAACTGGTTCAAGTTTGACTGAACTTCCAAAGCCATTGCTATAGTAATAAGCTTGATTACGGTATATCCCGCTTCTTAATGCTTCTCTTTCTTCTACTGTAAGCTTATCCCTCTTACCTTTTAAAACTTGAGCATCAAAGGCACTACCGTTGCCAACAGCTTTGTTTTGCGGGTAGGGATGATTGAGAATATCTCTCAGTGTTTTTACCGAGGGAAGAATTTCAATGGCTACAGCATCTTCACGGAGTTCCGCTTTATGATTTAAACATTTTTTTAGTACTCTGCGAACCGAAAGTAATTCTGATTCATTGCATTCATTTAATTTCTTATCAGATAATAATGTGCTGATGATATCGTCAAAGTAAAAACTGATTGTTGACCCAACAAGCTCTTGGTAGTGCCGACTTAGCGCTGGAAGACAAACCTCCATTGGCTGCATGGAATCATCATCTTGTTCTCTCTTCTTTTTATCCCTATTGTTTTTTTCGAGTATTATTTTATGAATAATTAGCATTAAAGTTGGTGACAAGAGGAGTTCATATGATTTATGTTTGTTGATATGATTGATATTATGAGCAAGCATTTTGCTAAAAGTAGAAACATCTATACCGTCTGTGATCTCTCTAAAACTAAGATTTTTTCTAAGACAATATTTACTAATTTTATTTAATAACTGGCTATTAAGTTCTTCGTCTACTGGGTGATCTTGACCATGATCAGTAATTTTCTTTGTGAAAATTATTTTATCTTCCGTATCTAATGTCCACTCTCCTAATTTTCTATCAGGCCAGTTGAATGCATTTAAAAATTCAACTACTTTTTTAAGACACACTGTTTTATTTCTCTTTATATTAATTAACATGGTCTCATTAACTCTATCAAGATAAATAATCACGCGATATAGACCGGGATTATTCCTAGATTCAACAATTGAAAATGGCAATTTATCTACGCCAATCATGGCGTGTCCTGAGAGAATGTACATTGACCGCAAGAATTTCCTTGCTTCATTTTGTGGTGCCACAACATGAGAGATAAGCTGATTAACGTTGTTTTTATTATCTGCCGCCTCGATCCATATTAAGTGGTGTGAAAAATTAAATAACTTTCTAATATCTTCAATTTTTTTAATGGGTTCAATGTGTTTTAAGACAGTAGAATGAGTGGGAATCCTGTCATTTTGTTGTTGGCGGTGCATAAATGGCCTCGTCTTGTTGTTTTGTACGAATTTATTCGTGGAATAAAATAATATGACGGCGTAATTCTAAATTAAATATGTTAAAATTGTATTAAATTCAACCATAAAAATATCTTCACGAATTGAGTCAAAACACCTGTTACTGAACGAAGTCGGTAAATATGGGGCAACTGACAATGCAAATCTATACTAAGTCATTGAAAGGAAGATATTTAAAGGGCAACCGCAAAGTAAAAAGTAAGATTCTTAGAGAATGGAAATTTAATTACCGGTCAAAACCCGGCTTCATCTGAAAAAATAGCAGTTTTGATTATTCCAGCACTCAATCAGGGCTAAATTTTCCTATATTTATCAAGCGAGCGTACATCATCAATTGTAGAATCGTTCGCTTGAAATATGCCTGTATAGGGAACATTCGAACGTTGCAACAGTCACCATTGTGACTATCATCCTACTTTTGCAGTGATTTTATTGGGATGGATTTTTGCCTTTCTTATCATTACGTTTCTTTTCCTAAAACCCATCTAAAATAACTATTTTAAAACATCGCCAAAATCAATGATTTCAGTAAAATAACCCTCATCAATAACACTATCACTCACACCATTCACATGAATCAAGACAGGACAAAATGACATGCCTCTTGGAATTGATAGCAGAGATAACTTACTTTTAACCTCCTTAATGATATCTTTTTTAAGCTCATTGCGTGAAAATTTAATTTCACAGACATAAAGTACATTAGTTCTAGTTTGAATCATATAATCAATTTGACATCCAGGCTGACGGCTTTTGGAATGCTGAAAAAATGGATTCTCAACAACAATATCATCTGCGGATAAATTCAGACATTGATGAATAAATTTTCTATTATTCAAAACAAGATTTTCAAATTGTAATCCCATCATACTTGCCCAACCAGGCAATGAACTCAATGATTTGAGTTGATAAACATTCCGATCAATTTCTGGAAGCTTAATTTCTATATATTTCAAATAAAAACGCAGATAGTTATCACGTAAACGATACTTAGATAATAAGGGCGCTGTTATACCTGTTTTGGGATTCCAAGTATTATCACGACTGATAAACCCTGACATGACTAAATCATTCAAATATTCGCTAATAAGACCAGATTTACCCACAGCTAATTTCGTACAAATTTCACTATATTCAAGGCTGCCTTGAACTAATAATCGAATAATTTGCTTATATTTTTCACTTCTCTTGCCAAATAAGTCTGAAAAAATATCTCTAAACTCATGGGTTAATAGGCCGCCTCTTTTAAAACAAAGATAACGGATATTTTCTTCGGCTGAATACTGAGGCTGAATTTCTTCTAAGTATCGTGGAATACCACCTATAATAGAAAGCATTTTAAATTTGTCATAACTAGAAAATTGATTCTCTGTTTTTTCCCAAAAAATTCTACAATCTGATAAAGGTAATTCTTCTAATGTGATCGAATAAGATATTCTGCCCATAAACGCTGTATTTGATAAAATATTTTTATCGATCCACGCAGATGATGAACCACAAATAATTAGAAGTAATTTTGGGTTTTTTTTAAAATGTAAATCCCAAGCATTTTTTAATTTTCCTAAAAAGTCGGGATCTTCCGACCCCATCCATGAAATCTCATCAAGTAAGATAACAACTCTGCCCTTTTTGGTGTGCTTTGCTAAAAGCAAAAAAAGATTATTCCAATCATTCGCAGAGGGACTTGGTATATTAAAAGCTAATCCAAATTGAGTTGAAAATTCATTTATTTGTGTTTGCTTAGTCGTTTTCTTTGTTGGGACTACCCCTGAAAATTCATAAAATAAATAATCTTTAGCGAACTCTTCAACTAACCTACTTTTACCAATACGACGCCGACCCTTAACTACAATTAGACTGGCAATGTTTTTTCTAGTTTGTCGGTGGAGTTCATTTAATTCTTCTTTTCGCCCAATAAAAATCGGTTTAATGATCGGCATATAAAAATACTCAAAATATGTATAAGCACATTTTACGTATTTTTAATAATTTTGTAAATACTACGTAAAAAGTGATTTTACATATTTTACGTATACAACTCTAAGCAGAGGGGATAAAATATATATATTAATCATTTAATTACGTATAATCGATGGTGTTGATATGTGCTTTAAACGTAGCGCGCTTATGCATATGAAAACGGCTTTAATATCTTACTAGTTCTCTAAGTATTTCACGTTGGAAAAACATGCAACAAATAAATGAAAGTAGCTTGCGTTCTGCCAGTCACTATCCGAATATATCTTACTGGACTTTTAACTGGCACAAGGAAGGTGGCTCACAGCGCATGATAGAAATTTCTAAGTGTGAAAATTTTTATCAACGGGAGTATTGAACAAATTAGGAGCTGGTATGCATAGCTATATTTCAAATTTAGATGAATTATCAAAAACATATGAGTGTTGTAAGAGAGAAATGAATGATTTGAAGGAGGAAGTTACTAAATTTATGAACTTGTATAATTGGAAAGATGCTAGATTACAGTCTCGCCACTGCGGATTTTACTCTGACAAAAACCAGCTTTTAGATGATCGATTTCAAATATTAGAGCATTCCGAAGTGCTTAGTGATAACTTTAATAAAGTTGGCACCAATTTTACTAATATTGGTAATTTTGATCAGGGCCTGCAAAGCTTCTCCTATGCAATTAGCGCTCTCTCTTTAGTGATAAGAAGTGGCGTCCCCATTAATAAAGAAGAGCGAACTGAAATGCTGCTCAACACCGCAATGATCAGACTAAGTTTAATAGATGCACATTTAAAAAATAGTGAAGACATAGGTAATTTACAAGAAGAAAAGATAAAAATTATACATATTAATATAGTGAAAACTGAAAAGATACTTAGTGATAAAGGAATACGCGAGCATATTATTTATGATGAGAAGAAAAAAGAATTTTATAATAGAATACAAAATAAATTAGAAGAAACATTAACAAACTTAGAAAAATTTATATCTGATATCATAAGTGTCAATTCAATTCCTATTACAAAAAAAATAATATAAGAAATGAGTTATATCAATATTTATTGGATAACCAACCCAACATTCCACTAAAGAGTTTACTAGACAAGCCATCACTTAATATTTTAAATAAACCAATGGTCAAAATTATTAAATGTAGAAAAAGCAGTTCATGCTCTCTCTTATGAAAAAGATCAAGTCGTGCGCCTTAATGAGTCTTCTCTCTCCCTTTCTGTTACTACAGAAGAATATTTAAGAATTATCCAAAATAATAAAAAATCTAATCAAGTTATTCTCCAAAAGGAGAGTGGTGAGACAGTAATATGGAGACCAGACAAGGTAGGCGGTACATCAGGAAAAGTTGAATTATTTAATGAGAAAAACCGTGAATTTGCAGTGGGTGAAACTGTCCTGTTTCATCGGTCGAATAAAGTCCAACATATTACGAAAGGCGAGCGAATCACTAAGCCGATGATGGGATTTAAAGGATTTCACTCTGCAGGAGCAACGCTTGCTGGAATTGAGTTATATCGTATGCTAAAGAAAAGTCAGCATATCAATTCGAATAATTCAACAGCATTTGAACAATTTTATGCATTAGCATGCATAGTTGCGCCCAAGGAAAAGTGCATTCTAAATTTTTACAAGCAAAATTAAAATTTGCGACAGAGCCGATGAAGTTTGTCATAAAATTTTTTGAATTAACTCTTTTCAGGACCTCTGCGATTGACTGGCACATTTTTATTATCAGATGCATTTAAATATTTATCAGCAATTTTGGTTAATTTGTGAAGTTTCATGACATTCGCTACATTTTAGGTTAAGTTAGCCAGCTACAATTTATAGAAAGTATGGTTGACTAATGAATTCCAAAAAAAGGAAATTAACAGCTAGAAAAAATTGGATAAAAATCTATAGTGAATTAGGGTCGGTAAGTAAAGCAGCACGTAGATGTGGCATTCCCCGCTCTACTCTACACAGATGGATTAACCGCTATAAATCTGATGATGAAAATTCACTAAAAGATAAATCTCAAAAACCAATAAAACTTGCCAAACAAAAAATAACAGAAGAAATAGAAAAAATGATTTTATTTATTCGAGATAAACATAATTTTGGTCCTCAAAGTATAAGCACTCATTTACTAAGAAATCATGATATTAAAATATCTCCCCCAACAGTATGGCGCGTGTTAAATCGACACGATGTTAAGCCATTAAAACGATATAAAAAGCACCAAGAAATTAAACGTTATAACCGTCTGCTACCTGGCGATAGAGTGCAAATTGATGTAATGAAGTGCGCGCCAAATGCCATCAATTTACTGCTGTGGACGACTGTACTCGCTTGCGTGTCATGCGTTTATATTCTTCTAAGCATGCGGAAAACACTGTTAAATTTCTCTATGAGGTAATAGAAAGCTTCGGGTTTCCAATTCAACGAATTCAGACCGATTGGGGAACAGAATTTTACAATGAATTATTTCAAGAAGAATTAATGATTCATTTTATAAAATTCCGGGCTATCAAACCAAGAAGCCCTCATTTGAACGGTAAAGTAGAACGTTCTCAAAAAACTGATAAGGCGGAATTTTATCATCACTTAAATTTAAAGGATAAAACCCTTCAGATAGAGCTGCTATTGGCAGACTGGGAGCATTTTTACAACTCTATAAGCGACCGCATTCTTCACTAAATGGAAAAACTCCACATGAGCGTTATTTGGAGCTAGAAAACGTCATTCCTACTCAGGAGGATGTAACGGGTAAATATTGGGAGAAACCAGAAAATATTAGACCACGAAATTACCAACATTTAACCTTGATTAAAAAATTAAAAGTGTCTCAAATGTCTTGAAATATCACACTTTAGCAAGTTTATTTAGAACGAACTCACTTCTTTCGTGAGTATAGATCAACATTTCTAAATATGTGTTTTAGTTTTCTCTCAATAGCTTCTTTGAGATCAAATGGATTCAATGACTGGTATATTTTCTTTAGTTTTTCTTTTTGTAAATCATCAATCTCTTCACACGGCATCAATCGTTGATAAGGAATTTGAGGTTCATTATATTTTTTAATTATCTTGGAGCCCACCCTAGCTTTGTCTTTCAATTTCATTACAGGGCAAAAATAATTGTGTAACAAAGCAAATTCGTTTTGATAAAGAACATTCATCAATTCAACTAAATCTGGGTTTTCTAGCCGATAATAGCCAAATAATTGACGTACATGCGTCCAATTTTTTTGCTCTACATGAGCATTATCACCTTTATGATAAGGTCGTAATCGAGTAAATTGAACGGGTTTATTTCGCTCATTAAAATATCTTAACAAATGATAATTTAAAAACTCACTGCCATTATCTGAATCAAAACCTAAAATAGAAAATGGTAACCGCTTTTCTATCTTTTCTATTTGCTGTAATACACCATGAGCTCCTTTATTCCATACCGCTGCATTTTCAGTCCAACCAGAATAAATATCGGTGAGAGTAATGCTACAGATAAAACTACCCAGAAGACTTGTCCCACAATGAGCCACTGTATCTGCTTCAACGTATCCAGGCTGTTTTTCATTCCATTGTTGTGTTTTAACTGCTATTTGGCTTTTCAATAGACTTCCAGGTTTTGTGCCGCTGAATCGTTTTGGATAACGATGTTTTAAAGGATTAAGAAGTCGATCTAGAGTCCTAGCACTTGCAGATAGAAGCTGGTGTTTAACTTCGGGTGAAATGGCATGTTTCATCTCATAAAACGGTAACCATAGAGGGATAGCGGCTTTTAATCGTGGCCCACACATTTGATCTGTGGCGAGCCAAATAAACTTAAGCGGTGGCAATAACAAACGGGGTTCATATTCCTTTTTTCTGCCGGCTGGCTTATCTCTTGCACCTAATAATCCACGTGTCAGCATACGGATGGCGGATTTACGGTTGTAACCGCTGGCAGCACAAAATTCATCAAGAATCTTACTTTTTACTTTGCGGTTGTCCTTTAAATATCTTCCTTTCAATGACTTAGTATAGATTTGCATTGTCAGTTGCCCCATATTTACCGTCTCCGTTCGGTAACAGGTGTTTTGACTCAATTCGTTAAAGTAATTATGAAGTTTACTTCAAATATCCTTAAGCTTTTTTTGGTAAAATTTTCAAATTAAAATGGAGTAATCAGTTATGTATTTTTTCTTAGAAAATCGTATAGAACATATAATCAAGAAGATAAATAGAGCGAATCCTGGATTGGTAGTTTTTAAAAACGCAGTCCACAACGATCTAACTAAAGATAATAATGCTGGGAGTCCTGCTAAAAAAGCGCAGAGCACAGCACACAAAATAGCTAATACGTTACTAGAAACCAAAAAAAATATCACACAGCTCAATGAAGCCACTAAAAGCGTATCAGGGATGTTATGTTCATTTTTTCTTCCATGGACATCAGAATATGAACTTAGAAAACGAACAGCTAGCTTTGTTTTAAAGGCAGAAAATAAGTTTAGCAAACTTACAAATATCGTAAGCAAATATCCTTTGAGACCCAAAGATACGGAAACTGCGACCAACCGCCACTACGGGTCCAGCGTAAGAACCCACCTGGGAAGCTAACGCTCGTTACCGAGCGTAGCTCTCATAGCAACCGTGCATGTGCCTTTCGGTGCACACAGCTCGAACCTTTATAAAGCTGCACTAGTTGCAACTCGAACTTTTCTCTCTCTATCATCAGGTTTTAGTAGATTCCACCAATGCAACCACCATTTCAGTTTCTTTTTCGAGGAATTCTTAACACTTTCGCGTTCGGAAATTTTCTTATCAAAATAAACATGGTATCTATAATCGAATGGTGTAGCTTCGGCCTTAATTTTAATATGCCGTTTGATAGGTGTTCTACACATTCCCACAAGGTCAACGTTAATGCTAATGCCATCTTTCCTTTTAACTTTCGTGGAAAATACCCAGTTTCTAAATTTAGCATTGCGAAAATATTTATGCCTGACCCATTTTCTACCTTTATTTGGATGTCGATTAACAGCCCAATTCCAGATAGCTTTGAAGATGTGACAATCAACATAGTTGAAGGTTTTCTTTGCGCACACATGACGATAGTAATTTGCCCATCCACGAATTTTCGGATTCAATTGGTTAAGCAGATATTCCGTTTTCGTTGTCGCGTTTGATTTTATTGTCTTCCTTATATTAGAAAGTAATTTTTTCACACTGCTTTTTGCAGGTTTAATAATTAATTTTCTCCCCTATTTCCTATGTTCATTCCAAGAAAATCAAATCCTTCATTTATGTGTGTGATTTTAGTTTTATTTTGAGAAAAGGATAGTCCTCGTTCCTTTAGGAAAATCTCTACCGCAGGTTTCACTTTTCTTTCTAGTATTTCTCGTGATGTTCCTGTAATTACAAAATCATCGGTGTAGATACTAATGTGAACTTTATCTGATAGTTTCCTTTTAAATCTCTATTGTCTGCTACCTCTTGGATAGTATCGACAACCACGATCAGCACACTTTCGTGGCCACCACGTTCACTAGTTGGTTTTGGCGCGAGTGTTTCGCGCTGTCTATGCTTCGTCACTTTCGTTACCTCTACTGACGCAAGACTCGCTACATAGTGAAGCTGATACTTCTTCTATGGCGGGATTTTCACCCGCGAGATAGGCGCGACTTTTCCTAGCGCACCCAAGCATCGTCCGTAAGTGCAACACAAGCTTCATTTGATTATCCCGTTAAAAACTCATATTTATTAGACTAGGATGGTTTTGTGAGCCATTAACAAAGGTGACTTCAATTTCTTTAATCTTACACAAACCATTCTTAATGCTTTGGAATATTTCCTTATTGAGAAAAATATACTTCAGAGTATTAATGGGATTTTCAAGAGAAATAAGATCATCTTTTGATATAATTTCATTCTCTATCAAACAAGTTAGCTGTGGCCTTATGTATTCATTAAATAGATAGATGTCTTGTTCAGGCAACTCATTTATTTTATCCAAGAGAAAAATTCCTGCAATTGATCTTGGACGTAAGCTTACTTCAGACTGAAACTTTTTAGATATGAAGCTATCTAATTTCAAACTGTGATACTTAGGGTTAAAGGGAACAAGATAAGCATAATATTTCTTTGTTCCATTATGCTGTATGTGAAACTGATCACAATCAAATAATTTATTTAATATATCACAAGCAGGATATACTTCACCTAACCAAGCATCTATGATAACAGCTTCAGGCCCCCAACTTGTATACATAGAAGGATTGCAGTGTTTATTCCGGCCAATCACAGCTATAACATGATTTCTGATCTCGAATATTTCTGCAAAACTATTTAATAAATCATTTTCGTCTTGAATGAGTTCATTTACCATATCACTCATTTCCCCACAATTTCCCCTATGGTATTGTTTAGCTAGATGAGTTTGATTTTCAATTATTTTTCTATATGTGATATCACTAATACTTAAATTTATTTTGATGCAGTCACCGGATATTATTTTATGATATTGAGTATCAGAACTTTGATAAATTATTTCAAACCTTTTTCTTTCAACCTCATCACGGTCACTTTCTACTTCATCATCTAATTTTTTATAGTCTGATTTACTATATCCGTTTATTTGTGGATGTGTTGATGAATCAATAATCATCTTTCTTATTGCATTTGCTACTTTGACACCTAATTTTAGATTATGATAAATAGAACTATCTTTAGCGATACTATATTTTTTGATAACAGATTCAAAACATAGTTCTTGATTTAATGATTTAATATCAGGTTTCATTATATTCAATAAAATATCATAAACATTATTTTTTTCATCACTAGATATATTGAGTAATGAAACAAGCTCTATGGGTAATTTTCCTTTATGATTACGAGTAACTGAGTATATCTTTATGGAGTCAGAATTTATTCCTATTTTTTCAATATTAGAACGAAATTCTGTCAAATTACTATAGTTGATAATTAAACCATGTAATAGTGTATTACCACTGAATTTTCTGTTATGCATTTTAATAATCTCGTTTTGTATATGTAATACAACCCACGTAGATTGGTTAGCATGCTATAACTTTATTCCTAATCATTAATTTCCTGCTGAGCGCGCTATAGCTGCAATCTCATGATTTGTGAGTTGGTTTTTGGGGTGGCTCATATTTTTTTTATAAGTATTTATGTGCTAGTTCACTAAAACGACCGTTATTTTGTACTCAATGATTTTTCAAAATTATTATTTAAAACGGCCTGAGTTTGGTATAATATACCGGTTATTTAAATCTAAGTCTACTAAATTATCAGAAAATTGAGTAAAACTAACTATATGAATAAAGGAACTATACTAAGTCAATCGCAGGAGCTCAAATGAAAATAGGCTATGCCCGCGTTAGCACTAGAGAGCAAAACCTTGATATGTAGGTGTTTGCATTAGAAGATGCCGGTTGTGAAAAAATTTACGAGGAGGTGGTCATTGGCGCAAAGGCTGACCGACCTGTTTTAAATAACCTAATAAAGCAATTGCGTGATGGAGATATCATTGTAGTGTGGAAACTTGACCGTCTTGGCCACTCTTTAAAGCACCTGGTAGAGCTTGTGCACATCCTAATACAAAGAAATATTGGTTTATGCAGTTTAAATGATCCGATTGATACTACTACTCCACAAGGGCGGCTCATTTTTAATATCTTTGCATCATTTGGCTTTCAAAAAAACATTCGGTGACAACATTGATTCATTTCAAATAAAAAAACTCTCTGCCATCATGACATCCTGGTTAAAGCACCAAAATTATTCATCCTCTTTTTCGATTGAAAAATCATGTGTATTACAAGATGCCAATCATCAAAGTCGTGTCATTCGCTGCAAAGACCAAGATTTGTTTGCCAGCAGTATTCAGGCTCTCATTAAAGACGGATGTGAAATCAAGCAGCTTGTTTTGCAAGATTATCGTTATTACGGAGCTTGATCCCATCCTCAAGTAAACAAATTAAAAATACCTAGAAAAAATCAAATTACCAAAAATAGGTGAAAATTTTTGATTAAGATCTCAATCTTATCAAAAACTTAAAAAATTTTCCTGTGATGAAAAAATTTAAACTATAATATTTATATCATATAAGAAAATTATTTGAGGAGAGATTACAATGCAACGTAAGCCTCTTTTGCAAATCAATGAAAATGCTAGTCTAAGTGAAATTAAGCAAGCATACCGCAAAGCTGCACTTAAAATACATCCAGATAAAGGCGGGAACAAAGAAGATTTTCAACAATTAAATCAAGAATATGAGTTATTACTGAAAGTAAATGAAAAACCAACAAAGGCTGATTACCATTCAAATTCACAATCAAAAAATATTGAAACAAATTTATTTCCTAAAATATCTGCAAAAGAAATCAAACAAGAAAAAGTAGTAGAATATTATACTGAGTCAAAATTTACTGTTCGTTTTTCCAAGAATTCTTCTAATCAAGAAAGATGTGCAGCCATATTTAATGGGTTAAAAACTCGGTTTAGTTTTTCAGGTAATGCAAAAGAAAACGATACAAAAAATTTGCGTTCCGGTACCAATATTATTGGAAAAATTACATTTCTTGGCAGCTTTGTTAAGAAAATAGAAAAAGTCATTGATAAACCCATTAATCTGAACGAAACCGAGAAATTTAAAAAAATAGGTTCGTCTGATACGTTACGGATAAAGAATAAGTAAATATAGCAGAACAAGAGGAACGATATGAGAAGAGCAACGCCTGCAACACCAAAACCATCTGCAGATCACAAAATCATCATGGATTTTATGAAAATGGCAGGATATACCGGCGACCCAGGTGGCGTATGTCTTGGCATTGCTTATGTTGCGAGGAATCCTTTGTTATTGGGAGGAAAAGAATTAGAGTATTACAATAAAAGAATAGGTTTAATGAAAGAAATGTATCCTGATCAATTGCAACAATTAATTGAATCTTTGGGCGTGAAGGAAGATAGTCCAACAATATTGGATGATCTCATAGAATCTTTATGGCAAAAGTATAAGAAGTTAGAAAATGTAAATAAAGAACAAGCCAAAACAATTTACGAGCAACATCAGAAATTGCTCGATATTAAAGTGTTCTTAGATAATATTGAAGCCATGCATAATAGTCATCTTCATCCTGAATTAAGTTTAGGTGCTCATCTAACCTATCAATCAGAACAATATGCTTCTCTCGTTGAATCTAAGCAAGTTACTGCTAGAAGAGGAATGGTGTTAGCAAATAAAGAAACGTGTTTAAATGGCCATCTTTATAAAGGCGAAGCTGGACTTAATTTATTAAAAAATGAATTATCGGCAATACAAAAAATAGCTGTTTCATACGATTTCCCCATTTGCCTGACTCTCCACAGCAGAAACCATGTTTGTGATGTAAAGTACGATCCTAAACAAAACTTATGGCAGTTAGTCAATGCAGGATCAGCAGTTAAAGTTGAATTTGAAGAATTACCTAAAATAATTAACCTGGCCTTTTCTTACTCTGAAAAATTCATTCCAGAAGCAGCTATCTTTTCAATGAGAATATTTACATTAAAAAGTGAAACTGATGATCTAAATAAGTTTAATGAATTTAATCAAGCAGTAGCTTTATTGAAAGAGCAACAAGATATTGAACATCTTAATATGATTGCTGCGAACCTTGAAATGATTGATACGCCTAATGCGTTTGGAGATACGTTATTATCATGTGCTGTTTATGACGGTAATACCAAACAAGTCGACCAATTACTCGCATTCAAAGCGGATCCAAACAACACGACAGCGGTTGAATCATATTTAATCGTAGCAGCAAGTAGAAATTATCATGATATCGTAGGAAAATTGATAGCAGCTGGTGCAACGGTAGATGCAATATCAAACGGGATAACTCCATTATATATTGCTGCACAAAATGGCAACTTAGAAACTTGCAATGTCTTGTTATCCCATCAAGCAGACCCAAACTACAAGTGTAGTCTACCTGGTCTAGCTCGTTCTACTCCTACTACAGCTGCCTTATGTTTTAAACATCAAGAAGTTTTTGAAATTTTATTTAAAGATAATAAAAAATTTAATGCTCTAAAACCAACTATACAAATTTCAAAAGATTCTTTTAAAACAGAAGAAGAGTTACGTATTTTTGAAGACAATTGCCTCACTGCAGTCAATTATTCTTTTCATGTTAATTATAAGACTTGCCCAATTCTATTTGCTGCATTTAATGGCTCAGTTAGCGTGGTTCGCTCTTTGTATCAAACAATCAATGATAGTGAAGATGCTTTAAAAGAAAATATGAAAATCAGAATTTGCAATATTGCTGAACAACGTGGATACAAAGATTTCTGGAATAAAGTTACTGAACAACCGGAATCACCGACACAGCAAACTCAAATAAAACAATAGATGTTCAAGATATAGTCGATTATAAGATTTGATACCTTTTTACCAAGATTCCGGCCAGACCTCAAGTATTTGGTAATGCTCTCAATTCCCACATAATTGTTCATATTTTAAACTTAACGAGTGCCATCGATAATATAAAACAATTGCGCCTACTACCATTCCACACATCCAACCAGAAATGACACCAATGGCATCGAAATGCAAGAGAAAACCTAAAAAATACCCTAATGGTACGCTGATAAACCAAATGCTGCCTAACCCAATTATCATTGGGAAACGTGTATCTAATAATCCACGTAAGGAACCCGTTAATACATTACGGATCGCATCAAAAAATTGGGAAAATGCCATGATCGCGAAAAGTAAGACAATGAGGTGAATGGTTTGAGTATTGCCTGGATCATTGATATTGAGATAAAGAGAAGCAAGTATCTTTGGAAATAATAAAAAAATGAGTCCGGTTACGATACCAATCATACTCACCATCACGATACTTGCTGTTCCAAGTTTCTTAATATCTGCGAAGTTTTTTCCACCATACGCTTGGCCGATTAAAATGCCACTTGCTTGTGCAATCGCAAAAATGGGAATCACAATAAGAAATTGGTATTGCATAATGACTTGATAGGCAGCGAGAGAGTTGGTTCCTAGCCAGCCAATAAACGTTGTAACAACCAAAAATGACAGCATTTCACCGCTGATTTGTAAGCTAATAGGCCAACCAATTTTAAATAGTTGTTTAAATGCGTGCCAATCTTTATGAATTCGAAGTTGAAATAAATTAAATTTTTTAAAATCAGGAATAAAATATAAGCACATAGTTGTAAATAAAAAATAAAACATTCCTTGTAGAGCAGATGCATAGCCAAAACCAACTACACCTAATTCTGTAAATCCAAATTTGCCAAGTATTAAAATATAAGAAGAAATAAGTAAAACAACCACACCTATCAGATTTGCAATCAAGTCTATTTTCTGTTTATGCACACCGTAACATAGTTGCTGATTACAAACTGAGAAAAAGAAAGGAATAACTCGCCAAATATTGGCATGAAAAAATGCTTCGACAATTTTTGCTATGTTTTTATCTTGTCCTAAAAAGATGAGAATTGGGTGAATATACCAATAGATGAGTAACGTTGGAATACTTATAATAAGTGACAGCAACCAGCCTTGCTGTAGCAAACTGCCGATACTTAAATAATCTCTTTCTCCAAAACGATGCCCTATTAAAACGCTAAGAGAAAATAATAACGAGACCGATACAATCAGCACTGTCATACTAATAGAAAAGATAAGCGCGCTAGCAGCTAGTACTGCATAACCTAACTTCGCTAACATCGTCATACATAAAAATCCGCTTCCCATGGTAATCAACTGAGTAATTGCCATGGGTAGAGACAATTGAATCACCTTTTTTGTATATTCATTCATTTTATTTACCATAAAAAATTTTATTACTAAGTATTTTCTGAGGATTACATTAATTAATTTGGTTTAGATTTTTTTATAGATGGATTAAGTTGTTCTATGAAGCCTAATCTATCGACAATTTGTGAGTGGCCTATTATTTTTCCATTTAAAAAATAATAGATAGTCATTCCTGAAACATTGGCTGTTTTATTGGTAGTAGGTAACCCAGGAATGCTCCCTTTCTGCGTCCCGATAAATCGCCAGATAACAGAAATTTTATCACCATTACATACCAAGTCTTCTATATAAAATTTTTGGTCTGGAAAAACGTGACGTGATAGCATCACTCTCTCTTTGAAAGTAGCTAGATCAAGCGTTTTTCCATCCCAAGGGTCACCAGGATCATGTCTAATCGTATATTGTGGTGCAATGAGTTGATCCACAATTTGAAGATTACCTTTACTCCATACTTCATCTATTAGTTTCACAACAGCATTTTTATTTTTTTCAGCCATCATAAAGCAGCTGTTATTTAAAAAATAAATAGTAAGTCCAAAGCTTAATAAGCTGGAAATAATTACGCTTATTAACAATACAAATCTTGTTTTATTCATTTTCGGATAATCTCTCATCAATTTTATTTTCTGCTATTTGAAATGCCTTGCAATTAAGTCAACTACCTTTTTTGCAAATTCATCTGGCAATCCATGCCCCATTTTTTTAATGACTTCTAAATGACTACCAGGGATAGAATCCGCTAATTGCTTGCCATGTTCTAAAGGAAAAACAGGATCATAATCACCATGAATAATAAGGCAAGGTATACTTAGTTTTTTAAGTTGTTCTGTTCTGGATTGAGCACAAATCATTGCTAACAAAATACGCTTAAATCCATTTGGATTGTTTGCACGCTTAAACGCAGCAGTTAATTGTTGTACTATTTTTCCTTCATCAAAGAAATCAGGATGATTATAAATTTTAAATAATTTCAATTTTTTATTAACGGCAGCTTCTAACGATAAGTTTTCAGTATTCATTGATGTAGCGAAAAAACCTAATACTTCTTTTTTTGACGGAGGTAATGTTGGATCGCCCGATGTACTATAAATGCAAGTTAAACTTAAGGCACGGTCACAATTATTTATCGCAACATACTGGGCGATAATGCCGCCCATTGACGAACCTACAATATGCGCTTTTTTAATATGTAATTCATCCATTAATGTAATGACATCTGTTGCCATGTCTTCTAATGTGTAAGACGGATTAAATGGCTGACCTTGCTGTTTTGCAGCAATTGCTTCACTAAAATTGGGTACACCAACTTCATCATAATGCTTCGATAATCCTGAATCGCGATTATCAAATACAACAACATAAAAACCTTTATCAGCTAAGCCACATGTTAAGATAGACGGCCAATCAATTAATTGTCCGCCAATGCCAACGATTAAAATAATGCATGGATTATGCATATTTCCGAAGGTTTCATAACAAATCGGGAATGACTTATTCATGGTTTTCTCCTTGGATTTTCATCCATTTTTGATAAAGTCTCTGCCATGCGAGTTTATTTTTTGGTTCCACCCAGTCAAATCCAATCAGTCTCCAATCATGATCATTGGAATCAAAACCAAGATCATTAATGTAATCAGCATCACAAATAAAAAACTGATTTTTGAAAGGTAATAAAAAACCACCATTCAATTGCTGATATGTTTGTGCTTCAGCATAATTTACAAACCAATGGTTAAGAAAACCACCGCGAATAAAAGGCAATTGACACTTTAAATTAGCCCAAGATGGAAAACCTTTTTCAATGGCAATAACGAGAAGTGCATGTTTGCGCTTAATATCTGATTGAATAATTTCCTCTAAAGTTAGATTTTTAAACTCAGTTAAACGTTGAAATCGTTTTGCAGCTTGTAGTGACAGTGCAAGGTTTTTGGAGTGTAAGGACTTTAATAAGATAGAAGCTTGAATTTTGCATTCATCAACGCTAAAGGACTTGTGTGGCTTATTCATATAACACCTTTGCTTTCCGCCAGATACCCACCTGCTAGCAAACAAAAGGTTAATGAACATCAATGAAATCAATTAGTTAACCTAGGGTGAGATCCTCTTTTGTGGGTATAGGCGCCCCTTGAGCCTGCACATACATTAATCCATAGGGAGATATTTGTAAAGGTCACATACTTTATGTGTTATTTTTGAGGATCATTTTAAAAGATTATAAATTGGCAATGTGGTGCTTGACACTCACGTAACGTCACCTCTTACGGTACGAATTAGGGTACTGCCAAGAATCGTCCGTAAATAATAGTATGGACCCTGCCATCTTCAATAAGGCCTCATGTTGAGCCAGAATGAAGGGTCAAAAATTTTTCATTCAAACAGATGGAGGATCCACAATGAAGGATATTAAAGTATTAGGAATTGATTTGGCAAAAAATATTTTTCAATTGCATGGAACAGATGCAAAAGGAAAATGTGTGCTTCGCAAACGATTAAGCCGTGAAAAATTGATCGCATTTATTTCTAAAATAATAATGTATGATTAAGCTCCCGCTTATGCCTTGTGTTCATATTTGCTGATTTCAACATTACGATAACGCAAATATTTATAAAGCGTATTTTTTGAAATATTAAGTTTTCTAGCAATCTGCATAACTGATAGCTTACCTTCACGATACAAGGTTTCTGCTGCACATGCTGTTGCTTCAGATGCTTTAGGCATGCCTCTAGGTCTACCGCCTAATCGCCCGCGTGCACGAGCAGCAGATAGTCCAACATTTGTTCTTTCTTTTATAATGTCCCTCTCAAATTCTGCCAATGATGCAAAGATATTAAAAATAAGTCTTCCTTGTGGGGTAGTGGTATCAATAGGGTCATTCAAGCTACATAAACCAATATTTCTCTGCATTAGGATATGGACAAGCTCAACCAAATGTTTCAATGAGCGTCCCAGACGATCAAGCTTCCACACTACAACGACGTCTCCATCCCGGAGTTGCTTGATTAAATTATTTAAAACAGGTCGGTCAGCCTTTGCGCCAATGACCACCTCCTCGTAAATTTTTTCACAACCGGCATATTCGAGTGCGGATACCTGCATATCAAGGTTTTGTTCTCTAGTACTAACGCGGGCATAGCCTATTTTCATTTGAGCTCCTGCGATTGACTTAGTATAGTTCCTTTATTCATATAGTTAGTTTTACTCAATTTTCTGATAATTTAGTAGACTTAGATTTCAATAACCGGTATATTATACCAAACTCAGGCCGTTTTAAATAATAATTTTGAAAAATCATTGAGTACAAAATAACGGTCGTTTTAGTGAACTACTGTTATTAATACAAATTCGAGGACTTATTATTTCATGCAAAGAATAAATCAAAGTAGTAGTTCGGTACCTTCTGAGAAATTAATCCAGACATCGAAAGCTTTAGAAGCTTACAATCCAGTATTAGCAAATAAATTTGCGCAGGTTATAGAAACTGATATGCAAAAAGCAACGGCATTAAGTCATATTTTCATCAAAATGATACGTGCAAATCACCTGCCTGAATTTCTTTTTGATATATTTTGTTTAAATCAGGGTGATGCAAATATTATCCTCCGCGGATATGCGGCATTAATGTTTGAGGGTTATCCTAGTGCTCCCTTTTCTGAGATACGTAAAAATTTAAATGATGATATTATTCATGAATATGACGTACTCGTTTGTCAAAACTTTGCTCTTGCAGTTCAAATCTCTCCCGCTCTTGAAGTGTTGTTAGGTGGTACTCCTACTTGGGAGCTAGATAAAGTTTATCTGAATCTTCTTTGTCAGCACCCTCAGAAGGCTACGAATATTGCCAGAGGCTTTCACTTTTTTGGCACCACAGGTGTTGCCAGTTTTGGATGTCAAGAGGTTATACAACAATCAACTATAGTGGAATTCATTATCAAAAACTCAGAAAACATATTTGATGTTATCAACTTTTATAAGCAGATTAGAAAATCTGATTTGCCAAGGGTATTAGAAAAAGATTCTATCATCACAAATGCTTTTTTAGGGTTTCAACAACTAGGTGCGGAATTTTTACGTCAAATAAAATCAGGAGAAATAAATTTAGCTACTTTACGCAAAATAATAACTACATGTTCTAACAGCAATGAAAGCATTGGTTATTATTTTATTAATAGTATTATTTATAGCGTTAAAGATTTGTATGATGAAACAAGCGATGAATATATCGAACATTATGCTAACAAACTATTTGAATCATTAGACGATACTAAAGACACTATACTCATACTTCAAAGGGTAGATCTTGCTCTACATATTTTATGTAGTCAGGAACAAAGTGCAGAAGTTAAGGGAAAAATAGACCAGCTTAATAATTTGGCATTAATTGTCTCTAAAGAAATTGGATTTACCAAGATTGATGGTAACTCACTGCTAGCCAGACGAAAGAATTTTATAACCAATTCTAAATTTCAATCTATGTTATCGTTATTTAGCCAAGAAATATGTGGTGCGCCTCATCAGAATGAGCAAGATTGGAATACGATTAACACCGATTCAACTAACTGCAAAGAGTTTCAACCTGCTGGACCAGGATATGGATTTTAGCATATCTTGTGTTGCATATATGGACGATTCTTGGCAGTACCCTTATTTCAAAGCGAGCCGTCGCGATAATTTGAATGGTGCCATCTACTGGTTTCCGTTTTTTGGGATCCTATAGCTACCCCGTGAACGTACCATGGATACAG
>JAHCAO010000020.1 GCA_019634835.1 Gammaproteobacteria bacterium | reverse complement strand
TCTATCATTCGTTACGATGTGAACGGCAATAAAAAACAGATTCATCATTTTGGTGAAGGTATATTTTGTTTCACTCAAAACGTATTCCATTGGTTGACTGTATGAGTAATAAGTGACACAACATCACGATTTAAGTTTGGTCTTTCTGAATATTGGTTGGAATGTGTTAATTGTAGCAAACATAGTAAATCCATTAATTTTGCCTGTTTTTTCCAAGTTGTTGGTAGTTGATGTCCATTTGATTCAATACCTTCAATAAATTCTTCTTCATAATATTTAGGTAATTTATGGCTGTAGCGAAGCATAAGGCCCATATCCAAAAGATAAGTTCCAGAATATGAAAATTCCCAATCTAAAATGGCAGCAATTTTCCATCTGCCATTAATTTCTTTTACTATGATATTGGCTGGATCATAATCACTGTGTGTGAGATTCGCATCATCTAAATCAGGTAAAAGGTGTAAATTTAGTTCGACAAGTTTCTTAACAGAAGTTAAAAGAGAGTGTCCTAAATTATCTTTAACAATAGTGTCTTGTAATAAATTTAATACATAAGGCAGATATTTTTCTTCCTGTGTAAAAGGTATAACAGATAATTTTTCATCAAAAAACCCGCCTTTATCAAATTTTATTTTTCTCAGTATATCTAAATATTGACCCGCTTCAAATAAAATGTCGTTAATAGCATTTTCATCTTTGGATAAAACAATTTCTCTCATTAATCTCCCATCTATCCATTCAAGAATGGAATAAGCATAAGGATACAATTGACATGAATCATCAAAATAATAATGTTTAGGTACAGGGATAGTATTTGCAACTAGACGGTGTATCGCTACTTCTCGTTTGAGCGCAGATTTCTCTCGCATGTAAATGCGTATGACGAGAGGCGGATGATCATTTTGAAAAGTAATTTTATAATTAGTATTTGCGCATCCTTCAGAGAGTAATAAAAATCTTTCGATTTTGTCATTGCAATAAGGTGAGAGTAATTTTTCAATCTTATCTTTATCTAAATCAACATGTGCTTTAAATCGTTCCCAGTGTAGTTTAAGAATAGGCTCATCCATGATTCTTAACCTCATATCGCAGCTGAACTAAACCATTAGAATAGCTTGTAGAAGATGTTAAATCACACCATGAATCATGCACGATGTTACTAAAAAGGGGAATACCTGAACCAAGAATCACAGGAATGATGGAGATGATTAACTCATTAATTAATCCTTCATTCAAAAATTGGCTAATGGTTTTACCGCCATCAACATAAATGTGTCTTACGCCTTCAGCATAAAGTTTTTTGATTAACTGCTGAATGTTGCCCGAGTAAATTTCCGCGTTATCACATACAGATGATAGGGTAGAAGAGAGTACGATGACACGTTTTCCTTCATAAGGCCATATGTTACCACTGGATGCAATTTTATAAGTATTTTTTCCCATTACTACCGCGTCAACTTGGCTCAAGAATTTTTTAAATCCATAATCTTCGTCAGGTTCATCGAATGGGGGGCTAAATGACTCTAACCAATCTAATCCATCGTCTTTTTTGGCAATATAGCCATCAATGCTAATGGCAATGTAAACGGACATTTTTGGTCTTTGATTAATATTCATTAGACGATCTCTTTTAAAATAATTTCTTTCCGTTGGGTACAGCAGGATCAACTGTGATTAAACACACTTCTCCAACATCGTCAGGAAAACCAACCAATAAAAATTGCGATGTGAATCCAGCTATATTTTTCTCACCTAGATTGACGCACCCCACTACCTGTCTTCCTATCAAAGCTTCTGGTGTGTAGTGAGTTGTTACTTGCGCTGATGTTTGCTTAATGCCAATTTCATCACCAAAATCAACCCATACTTTGTAAGCTGGTTTTTTGGCACGAGGAAATAGCTCTATCTTAATGACAGTTCCAGATCTTAAATCTACTTTTTCAAAATCGTCATATGATATTGTCATGGTTGTTACCTAAGTTTGAATTCTCTAAATACACCACATTCTTTATAGCCAAGTTTTATATAAAGCGGATAACCTTCCTGAGATGCTTGTAATACAGCAATATGATAACCCAAATCTTTAGCACGTTTTAATCGGTAATGTTGCATCGCTTTTGCATAACCTTTGTTGCGTTCATCAGGTGCAGTAGTTAAATCATTTAGTCCTGTTAATTGGGCAAAATAACACGATGAGCCACAAACAATGGGCTTATCATCTACATAACCAACAAAATATTCAATAGGGTCATCCTCCGTTAGAACGGATGTAACCCATTCAAAATATTTTTTACATAAAGCTTCATTATTTGTCAGAACAATAGCAAAATCCTGTAATGTTTTTTCATCTTTTGCTTGAACAATTCGAAGATCAGAAGGTATGTCAACGCAGCCATCCCATTTATCTAAGTCAAAATACATTGCAATGCTATTCTCAGTATTGATGTAATTGTTATTTTCTAAGTATTTTGATAAATCATCTGGTTTATCATAAGGGCTGATCCACCAAATAAATGGGGTGTTTTCCTTTCGAAAATAATCAGTGACTTCATTAATTTTATTATTTGCTTCAGCACTAGAAAAATCAGCATCTAACACATAGTTAAAAGTTTCATCATATAACCCAGAGTTGATGATGGTGAAGCCTGGTATCCTTATTAACTCAACTTGATTTAAATATTGAGCAAAGTGTGTCATTTGTACATTTAGATTCGCTACCATCGCTTTAATTAATTTTTCCTGTGACCATTCATTGGAATATGAGCCAGTATTAGGTAGTAAATAATCTCTTTTTCTTTTTGGCCATAGTTTTGCTTTTGTATCAATTTCCTGAACTAATTTATCTTTTCCAAAAACATATGAATTCATGTCTTCTCTAAATTGTTCAGCTAATTTCATTTTCAATTCTGCATAACGTTTAGCATCAAGTGGATGTGCAATAACATAATCCCTGAAATTCACATGTCGCTTAATTTGAGGGCTCCCTCTTTCATGGATATGAAGGTGAAAGCTAATATGTTTATCTTGTCTTCTGACAAAAAAGCTACGATGAGGAATAATTTGTCGTCGAATATTATAATAATTAAGATTATTTAATTTTTGAGTAATGTCATCTATTACATCCAGATTTTCACACACCAACATCATATCGATTACAGGTTTTGCTGGCATGTTAGGTATAGCGGTGCTACCAATATGATAAATTTCTCTCAAATGATCGCCTAGTGTTTCTTGCAAATGTT
This sequence comes from Gammaproteobacteria bacterium, assembly GCA_019634835.1. Lineage (GTDB taxonomy): Bacteria > Pseudomonadota > Gammaproteobacteria > DSM-16500 > DSM-16500 > Aquicella. The sequence goes on along the minus strand of JAHCAO010000020.1, from coordinate 27,643 downwards.
GTGATTCTTGTTTATAAAATTCTGACCACTCAGGAGTGTAAGCGACGATTTCTACTTTATGAGGATTCTTCATACGATATAAGACATGTGGAAAGTCAGCGTGAATAATATCCCGTTCATATTGAAATCCTGCTTTTTCCATTACACGTTGTGATGCTTGGTTTGTCGTAAGAGTAAAGCTCACAATATTTTCGAGACGCACCACTTCAAAAGCAATTTCAATACAAGCCTTAGATATTTCAGTTGCCAATCCTTGATTCCAAAACTGTGGCATCAAGGCATACCCTAGCTCTATTTCTTCGTGATCACCTACTTCAATACGCCGTAAACCACCACGTCCAACCCATTCGTTGGTATCTTTTAAGTAAAACATCCACAAACCAAAGCCATTTTCCCGCCATTGTTTCAAATTCCAATCTAAATTTTCATGTGATTGCTGAGTAGTGCGCAAACCACCCAAGGTTGACATAACTTCTGGATTTATGTGCATAGTGATAAATTTATCGATATCATTCTCATTAATCTTATAAGCAGACAATCTTGCTGTAGAGAAATATTCGATTGACTTAAACTGTGTAATCGTTTTCATTTTTTACATCTTTATTTTGAATGAGAAGTTATCCAATTATTACATTTTACTGATGGATATTGAAAATGGAATAATTTTAGATGATATTCATGTTTTTTTAAACAAATTAATTTTTTAGATTCTGTCTAATTGATTTTTTGTTAAATCATTTGTGGCATCACCAGTGTTCAGTGTGGTTTTAGGTTCAATTAACATCACATGCACTTTTTTTAGCAATCGGCAAATGCCCAATACCTTTTGGAATAATCAAAAACTCACCTTCATTTAAAGTGATATCCTGATTTCTAAATTTAATCAGCAAAGTTCCTTTTATTATAAAAAATAATTCATCTTCATTGTCATGTTTATTCCAAACAAATTCACCTTTAAATTTTGCGAGTTTTACGTGATAATCATTTAAATCACCGACAATATGCACCAATAGCTAATCCAATTACCATAGGTAACTTAGGATCACTTATACTTGCTACTTTCCCACAAAAATAAGATGCGATGGCAGCAAGTCCTGTTTGAGGAAGAACAGCAAAACCCGTCATTAATACGGAATATCCTCTTAATTGTTGGAAATAAAGAGGCAGAAAAAATAACTGCCCATAAAATCCGATATTCAGTATTATGCCAATCGCCATCGAGACAGAAAAAGCTCTTGATTTGAAAAACATGAGAGGAAACATGGGGGATAATGATCGATGTTCAATCACTAAAAACAAAATGAAAGTGAGTAAGAATATGCATAGTCCACTTAAAACAATTTCAGAAGTCCAACCTAATCTGCCTACTTCGATCAAACTAAAAGTAAGTGAAGCAATGCTAACAATTCCTACTATCTGACCTAGAAAATTGAAGCTTCCTTGAGGAGTTTTCTTATCTGCAATAACATATCGCATAGTAAGTAATATACCCAACAAGCCAACAGGGACATTAACAAAGAAAGCGCCACGCCATCCAAACTATGAAGTGAGTGTTGCGCCAAGTATTGGGCCTGATGCGGCTGCAAGCCCACCGATACTTGCCCATATGCCGATTGCTTTGGCACGTTCAACTTTATCTTCGTAAGAGGCATTAATAAGAGCAACGGAAGTAGGTACTAATAAAGCAGAGGCGACACCTTGCAGTAATCTAAACAAAGTTAAAAATAAAAAATTAGTTGCAAGACCACATGCTACTGATGTGAGTACAAATAAAATTAATCCAGAAAGATAAGTGGATTTTGCGCCCACTCTATCCCCTAAACTTCCAGTAAACAATAATAAACAAGCAAAAGTTAATGTATAGCCGCCTACTACCCACTGTAACCATGACACGCCACCATCTAAGACTCTTTTGAATCTGCATGTTGAGTAAACCACAATCGCCATTCTTTGACTTTACCATCGACGAGTGTATATAAATTCATGACATCCATATTCACATATCCATCATCAGGCACAAAGAAGGCATGTTGTTCAGCACGAAATGCCATGCGATTGCCCTCTACCACAACATCTTTTATGACACTTTTTAGATTTTGATATTTTTGATGCACCTTAAGTACACTAGCTTTTATCTCATTTAAGCTAGAGCTTTTAGCAACCGAATGGTTACGAAAAGCAAGGTCAGCAGCAAAATATTGATCAATCATATGTTCATTTCCAGCTTCGAAAGCCCTGACATAGGAATTAAATGCAAATTTAATCGCTTCTTCGTTAGTCATCATCATATCTCCTTTTATAGGTGTTGAGCCAGCATGTTGATTATCGTACTTTATTCAAGTATGGTAGTCAAATACGAAATAATGAGAGAACCAAAATGGGACATGGTGGAAAACGAAAAGGGGCGGGGCGTCCTAAAGGTCAAGGCCAATACGGTGAACCCACTCAACCGATACGCTTGCCTGAAAGCCTCATCGAACCTGTTTTAAAATTTGTCAAAAATAAAGGGTATCAGCTTCCTTTATTTTCTTCTAAGGTGGCAGCAGGCCATCCCAGTTCTGTGGATGATCATATTGAAACCTATGTTAACTTGCAGGACCACTTAATTAAAAATATTTCTATGACATTTTTAGTACGGGTGTCCGGTCAATCGATGATTGATGCCGGTATTTTTGAGAATGATTTATTGGTGGTAGATCGCAGCATTGTGCCTTCCCATGGAAAAATTGTAATTGCCGCAATCGATAGTCAATTCACAGTAAAGAGATTGCATCAACAAAATAATCAATTATTTTTAATGCCTGAAAATAAAAAATTTAAACCCATTACAATTACACCAGAAAATGAAATGATAATTTTTGGTGTGGTGACGCATGTCATCCATGCTGTCTAACGCAATCAGAAAAATTATTCATATTGATATGGATTGCTTTTATGCAGCTGTTGAAATACGTGATAATCCATCGCTTGCGGATAAACCGGTGGCAGTTGGCGGTTCCGCTGAAGATCGTAGTGTTTTGTGTACATGCAATTATATTGCCAGAAAATTTAAAGTGCGTTCTGCCATGGCAACCGCTTATGCAAAACGTCTTTGTCCTGATTTAATTATATTGCCAGTTAACATACAAAAATACCGCGAAGTTTCTGAAATCATTCGTGCTATTTTCCTTGAATTTACTCCATTAGTTGAACCGCTCTCATTAGATGAAGCTTATCTCGATGTGACTAATTCGCCGCATTATCAAGGTAGTGCCACATTAATTGCAAATGCAATACGACAAAAAATTTTTGATACGGTGCATCTTACTGCTTCTGCTGGTGTTTCAACAAATAAGTTGCTAGCAAAAATCGCAAGCAGTTGGAAAAAACCAAACGGATTATTTGTTATTCGACCAGAAAATATAGATACTTTCATGAAAAATTTACCGGTTGATGAATTGTATGGCGTTGGTAAAATGACGGCTAAAAAATTGCATGAATTAGGATTAAAAACTTGTTCAGCTTTACAAGCAATGTCATTAATAGAGTTAATTAATCACTTTAGTGAAAAAAGAGGATATCGATTATATGAGCAATGTCGCGGGATAGACAATCGGCAAGTCGAGCCTAACAGAATCAGAAAATCACTGAGCGTAGAACAAACTTTTAAGAACGACATTGTCATGGATAGCCAGTGTTTAGTCATTTTACATGAATTATATGATTCATTATTAGCAAAACTAAAACGACATAGTGAAAACCGCCCTATTAAAAATCAATGTATTAAAATTAAGTTAAGTGATTTTAAAATTGTGACATTGGAGCGATCATCTCAGACAGTTGATTTTTCGCTTTATGAAAATATTTTGTTTGAACTAATTGGCCGATCTTATGGAAAAATTAGGTTGATGGGGGTAGGGGTGCATTTTTCTGAATAGATGCATATTCATCCTTTTATTTGTTTAAACCGTGGGACTCGATACCCATCGTAAATAACATATTCGAGAAACATTTTTTTCGGTTTCACCCAGGTTTGATCTCGCCAAAATTTTTCACAATGATATAGCGCTTGATAAATAACCATGTCTTCAAGTGTTTCACTGTGGCGAGCGATACCAAGGACTTGGTGTAATTTTCCAATTTTGTAGTGTTGATATTTTCCGAGCTGAATATTTTTTGAAATCATGATCTCTTTCTAAAAATTCATTTACCTAAATACAAGTTCAGCAGCATCTGACCATTTTAATGCGGGGGAATTTGGTAAAATAGGTTGAATGGAATCTGCTTGAGCAAAATGAGGTAATATAGTTACTAGATTTAATATAATTAATGCTAGGGCTTTAAAATTTTTCATTAATCTTTCCTTATTTATGTTTCATTGGTAACTTGCGTAATTGTATGGTTTGCCATTCATAAAAATGTAATATACACTCAATAATATTTATTCATTAAGTTTAGCCTCTAACAACATAAACGGTCAAAAGCTTCGCAAATTCATTAAGGTGTATCAACAAATATTGCAAAAATTCAAATGTAGAGCATCTTACGCCGATTGCTTCTAAACTGAACAATCAGTTGGAAATTCTAGATAGATTACAATGGCAGAGTTTGGTTGAGGTGTACGATGAAACGACAGGATGAAGATAAGATTTCACAAATCATGAACAACGCTGAAAAAGTACGTGAAATTATTCAATCAGGAATTAATGCAGCTTTATTGAAGCATAAACAAGTAGGTAATCCAATATGTGAATGGAAAAATGATAGGGTTGTATGGATCGAGCCTGAAAATATTCCAGTTGAAAAAGATAAATCTGTTTGTAGGAATATATTAGCCTTAGCTTGAAACAATCCTCGGGTTGGTAAATAATTCAATATTATAATACAGCAAATCTTAGCCATTAAAATCATAGAATGTGGAGTGCAAACCATGAGTAAGTCTCGTCTGAGTGACCAAGCTTTCGAAAGAGTATATGACCAATTAAAAACATGCAAAACACAAGATGCTGTCAGCAAGTTCTTTGTGACTAATTTAGCCAATCACGAAATTGACGATATTATCGAATTTTTTAATTATGTTTTGACGAAACACAGTGATATGGATACGCAAGGGATACGTGGAAATAACAATGTTGCAAGATTGTATAAAGCTATTGTCAACCATATTGTTGCTAACGATAAGGCTATTCATTTGTTTTATGCAGAAGTTGATAAGAATGATAAAGTGTCATTTCCTGAGAGTAATAAAAATATTTTAAGTAACCCGCATGTGATGAAAATGCATGGCTATCTTGCAGAATACTACAAGATACATAACGATCCATCGAAAAGCAATATGACAGTCGATCACTTGGCATCTGGAATTCATATTAAATTAAACGATGATACGAAACTTATACCATTTTTTTCAAATATGCCTTTATATAGGCAAATACAAGATACCCTAGCAGGGTCCACTACAACCAAAACACAAGGGATTTATTTTGACGATATAAAAAAGTCTTTAAATGCAGCGTTAGTTGCGGCTGAAGAAAAAAAGAAAAAAACTATTGATGTTACCAAAGAAAAAGGGAAACTTGACACGATAATTAGCGCTATAAAAGAAAATCAAAAACAAGCAATGGACACGATAGATAGCATTATTTCGAAATTACAATCGCAAAATGAAACTCAAGATGAAATTGATTATTATACAGCACTCAGAATAGTACTAGCTGCTACTGAGCCTAATTTAACAAGTTTATCTAAAGCAATCGACAATATCTATATTATGATTATGTTGAACGATGATGTAGATGAGAATACTGATCCAAGATGGATCAGTTATAAAGAAATACTTAAAGCGCTTGGTGTAACCCAAGATCAAATAGATGAATTGACGGAAATGAGAAATTCTGCGATTAACGATGAAACCCCAAAAAAGAAAGAAAAAAAATCGGAAATGAAAGAAGTAAAAGATCAGCCACGTACTCCATCAATGAGTACTCTTTCCTCTAGCGGTAACATCACAGCCAGTAATCAAGCTCATTCTGATGTTGCTTCTGGATCACAAACAGCAAAAAGTCAATGTGCACCCAAGCAATATTGGAGATTTATTGATTACGATAAACCGAAACTTGGAGAACGCGCGAAAAATGCGGCAATAAAATTGACTCGTCCACCCATTGATTATTCAATAATGGAGGGGGACGAGAAAACACCTGTGCTTGGAGGAGGTATTTCTATTCTCGGCGCACATCTAAATCGGGAGACATTAGATGAGTTAAAAAGAAAATATCCAGGAAAAGAAATAGTGGATATGTCCATTCTCAATATATTTGAACTAACCAGTGTGACTGGCATCACACCACTTACTCCAAAGGAGCTCGAAGCAGCAGGCATCATACAAGAATTGTATCCGATGTTAGATAATGCTGGCCCAAAAAATCGAGATGGTATGCACCCAGGTAATATTCTTGCTGCAGCAAGAGCAATAGATGAGCACCTAAAAAAAGGACGCCTTGTTTATTGTCATTGTAAATCAGGCAAAGGACGTAGTGTGATGGTCGAGGTGACTTACCTTGCCCTCTATAGTGCCCAAGAACCGATGGCGTCTATGCGTATCGACAAAAAGCCCACCTATGAGATTTTAAAAGCAGCGATTGCGTTTGCAAGACAGCAGAGACCAGGAATTGACTTACATGAAGAATATATTAACGATCTCTCTAATTCAGACAATGGAAGGTTAGGAGAATGGGCAAAGTTAGCTGGTGAGAAATACGAGAAGGGTAGCAGTAACCCAAATAGTCCATACGGATTAGAAGACTCTATCGTTGAGAACGAAAAAAGCAAGAAGAAGGGTATTCTGAGTAAAGCTCTTAAAGAAGCTCCCAATATTGGCAAAATTATTCTTGCGCATGATGCTATGCTTCTGGAACAAACAGAACGGACACAGGGAGCAAAGCCTGCTGAAGATTATAGCTACACCGGCAAGCATTTTTGGCATAACTTAACGCAAAGTTTTGCTTATAGAAATTTAATAATGTATTTCGTTCTAGTGGATAAGCATTTTATACCAAGATCAGATCTTCTTAAGGCAAAAGAAGCGTTTTGTACACTTTTAAAGGATCATCCAGCGGAAGCTATACGACAACTAAAGGAACATTTTGAAGGTGGTGCGAAGGCGGATAGTAAGAATTTAATTTCGGAAATGGTGATGGCGGCTAAGCACGAAAAGTGCCTCACCTTGGGTATCACAGTTACCGGAAAACAAGATTACGACATACGCGAACTTCTTGCAAATGTATATAATGGAATAAAACAATATGACTATACGTATCAGTCTCAATTAAGACAAATACCAGCGTCACAAGGTGTGTCCAACCAGTTGGGAGTTTTACAGGCGGTGCTCGATCAGCATAAAGGAGACACATCAGATAAATATCTTCTGTTGTCACAGTATATTAAGTTGATTGAAACGGAAGCAAAAAACAGCCATTTAACTGAGAGTCAATTGATAAAAAATTTAACGGCTGCATGTGACGCCGTAAAAACATATAAAGAAAATATTAAGCAGGGTGCGAATCCTGTAACAACGAGAGAGCAGCTCAGTCAGTCATTAAAATCATACGGCATCATCGGCGAGTTACTAGATAATTCTAAAGTAATTGGTGGCAAGTATCTCACGATTGGTGCAAACTACGATCAGTGGGATGCGATGGTGCCAAAAATTTTGATTCTTGAGACTGCAATTGCAACTCAAATTACTCAAGCTCAAAAGCAAGTATCGCTACTGCAACAACGGCAGCTACTACAACGACCACGGCTATCGTACCACCAATGGCACAAGAAGCACCTTCATCCCCCCCTACATGGAAACGCTTTTCGCAATCACCTCAGTCGCCTTCTTCATCACCTAGAGAACGACAATCGCACAGGTCTATATTTACTGCCGACCCCAATATACCCACGTCGACATCATCGTCACCGAAGCGAGGGTCATCTCAGTCTCCACCGCCGCGTCCTGCAACACCACCACCGGATACTACTGGTACGAACCCACTATCTCCTTGTACGCCAGGACAGAAAAAGAGTTAACTATACAACCCTCACAAGGGTCCATAGCCAACAAGTTTTAAAAACCGCCTATCAAAATTGAAAGGCGCTTTTTTTAATTTAAATAGGTTTAACTGAATTATATTGTATAGTGGCATCAGAAAAAATTTCTTCAATTTTACTAGTCACGCCAGGAATGTATTTTGTCAAATCTAAAGCAAAACGATCCCACATACTGCTTCTATTTTCCCTACCTTTTTCATCGTAATATTCGCGTATCTTATAATAGTGATAACAATCTACTACCTCGAGCAACTCATCCGTATCTTTATCGCCTGTATATCCGGCTGTAACATAATCTGATGGTTCCCAGAAGTTGTAAAATTTTTTTTCGATAGATATAGGTATCATTTTTCTTTGAAATAAATTTTTAAAATCTTGCTTACTAAGAAATATTCCACGTAAATCAAAATGATTTTGCACACAAAATAACATGATCATCTTTAAATCCATCCGGCATTTTGTGTAACCCCAGAACCCATCTTCCCATAATTCAAATTTGGTGTAGGGTAGACCTTCTTTAGTTTGTGTTGGGATTTTAATAACAATTCCTACATTAGAACGATGTGCGTCATATCTTTCATTTTTACGATCTTCAAGCATAATCTGGTAAGAAGAATCTGAAATAAATAACACTTCTGATTTGATATTTTTATGTGATAACTCGTTTAAATAGCCACAAACGCTGCCGGGGGATTTATACCAACGGTTAGCTGAGCTAATGCAGCTAGATTCTATTCCCTGCAACCACTTTAGATTAACACTGAATAAATCGGCTATATAAGAAAGTAAATCGGTGTTCAGTGCATCAAGCAAACGATCTTGGTTTGAAAATACAGATAATGGGACTTTAAAGGAACCCAGGTACTTTGGGATATCAATCAGAGGGATATTGTGGGCTGCAAAAATTTCAAAGAACCTATCAACCATTAAGTTGATTTGAGTTTTAGGTTTATTATGAGATACCTTCATTAGCCCTGTCAGTGATATTTTAATAATCGACTGCAATGAAACACCCAGTTCATTGGCTGCGTCTTCATAAAATCGTCGCACTTCCGGCTCTAATCTAGCTGGGCTGTCAGCAAGTGCCATCGGTGCCCGTATGATGGGATGCTGTATGTTAAGTTTCTTTAACCAACCATCCATGTTTATTCCTTCTTATTTTTCCATATTTAGTAAAACACTGGTTGTGGCCGAATCATTAAAAAGTATATACACTTACGACGAAGATTTTCCTGTGACGTTTTTGATTTTTTCTAAATATAATTTTTTCAAAAATCACGCCAAAGAATAGCAGCAATCATACCTTGATCTTGAAAAACATCTAATAAATCATTCATGGAATGAATATCTACATTATTTACTACTAATTGAAATACTAGCTGATGGTGATTTTTTGTTTCTATGTATCCAGCCAATGACTGTCCTTTAAGCACCAAACCTTCATTCTCAACAATGACGTAAGTGCCAGTTTTAGCATGAACTTTTCCCATGGCACCAGCAAGAGAAGGATTAGATTGAAAACGATTAACAAAAGCTAACGAGCCATCTACACTTAAAATTGGCAAGGCCGTGAAAAAAGCATGGAATGAATCGCTGTTTGCCATGATTTCAAGCCATTTAGTAATCGCTGTGTTGGTGGCCATTGTATTGCCGCCACCACTGCCATCTGTAAATACAAAGCTTTCTGATGGTATCCCATATTTATTTTGGAGTAGGTCGCGCTCAACCCTTAAACTATCAGCCATATTGCGTACGCCTTTTGTAAGGCCGAACAATAAAAGGCTGGTGTCTGCACCTATATTATAGCTCACCTTAAGAATCAATTTAGCATGATCTCCGTAGGGAAGAGATTGAAGAAATGCAATCTGGTTACTTTGATTGTAGAAATTGCCTGCTTTCAAAGATTTAATAGGATTTTCTTTCACTAAAGCTAATGCACTTACATCAATACCTGCTTTATTCAATTGTTCTATAAAAATAGTGCGAGCAAAATTGGCTGGTTTTGTTACCCTAAATGTCTGAATGAGAGGATAAGCATCTGTCAGTGGAGGAATAAAATTAATAGGGAGTTGATTTTTTATTTCACCATAACAATTGGGTTTGCCAATACATTGTGGGGTTATTGGATTTAATTCTAAAGTATATTTAGTATCTTGCTTACTAGTAATAAGATTATTTATGACTTTAAATGCAGCAGATTGAGGACGCCAGCTCACTAGGGATTTTTCATTAACTTTGCCTGGATTAATAATGACATCTATTACGTCATCATTTACAAAGATAGGGTTGATGTTAAACTCATCACGAAAATTGAAAGGATCAAATAGTCGATCATCTATGATAACATCACCAGATATTTTATTAATTCCAGCAGCTTTAACTTGTTTAGCTAAATGTTTATAACCTGCTAAAGAGTCAGTTTCGGTAAGTTGCGCATTCCCCAATGAGTTAGCTTCATTATGATCAAGATCAGTAATTGCTATCTCACCATTAGACTTTGTTCTTCCACCCATCGTTAAATCGCCAGAAGCAATCAGAACCAGATTTCCTTTAAGCTCTCCATTACTTACTTTTCCATCGATGTGGACTGTGGTATTTGAACGATAATCAGCACCCACTTGATTTAGTAATTCGCCAATAGTGAAAATTTTTCTTATAGAACCTATATAGAATTTATCTGATGATTGTAGATCGATTAATACGCGGCTCGTGTTAAGATCAACAACGCGTAATCCCCACTTTGCATTTTTATATATAGGTTTATTGAATATTGCTTGAATATCAGTTGCAACAACATTTGTTTGATTAAGTGAAGCATTGGCTGTGGCACCCTGAGAAGTCTTAATAAAAGTGTATGAAAAAATAATAACTATAATTAATAAGCACGTATAAAACGACATTTTCACATTGACTATACGCATGCAGTCTTTGCTCTCATGAAGTGAATATTATTATCATATCATGGTAAGGTGATTTAGAAAATCTTGCGTAATAAATACTAGTTATATTAAAGAAGTATTATTAAAAGCCTTTTTATGAGTTATACGTTGCACACCGAGCACAATTGCTTATTTTCGCAGCAGCAGTCCAAAAATTAATCCAAAAAGGCAGCTTAACATGAGCAACAGTACATTAATGTCGCTGTAAATCGTTGGCACTTGATTGAATGCATCATTCAGTTCTGCCGCGCTGATTTGTGTCATGGAAGTAGCATCTTTCAAACGGTAGATGCATATTTCACCCAAGGGGAGTGAGCAAAAATCTTTTGGTGGACAGTCAACCAAAATTTGTTGCTTCGTGCCTGTTCCGCATTTCACGCCAGCACTTTCTAAAATATAAACCATCGATTCTGGGTACTTAGTCAATACTTCTGGCATAATTCATTTCCTTATGAATAGGTATATAAGTCGTTAGCAAAAAAACCAGCGTTGTGTTGTTTACAGTAAAATTTTTATAATAATTTTTTTAAAACTAACCATACGTTATCTAATAATATTACTTGTGCTTTCTCATTAGGATGTATACCATCTGGCTGCATCAGATCTGGATTGTCATCAACATTTTTTAGAAATTGTGGTATCACTGCAATATCATCACGTTTAGCTAAGTCTATATAAATAGACTTAAATTGCTGTGTATACATTAATCCATAATTAGGTGGTATCCGTACGCCTAGAATTAATATTTTGCTTTTTTCTTGTTTAACAGCTTCAATAAGGTTGTGTAAATTATTTTTGATGACAGAGATTTGTAAACCGCGTAATCCGTCATTACCGCCTAATCCAATGATAGTAATTTTAGGGTGATATTGTTTTAGCAGAGTTGCTATCTGAGATAATCCATCATTTGTTGTGCTGCCAGAGATACTGGCATTAACGATGTGGTATGGATATTTATTTTCTTGTAAGCGATTTTGTAGTAAATTCACCCAGCTTTTTTTGAGATCAATCCCATATCCAGCACTAATACTATCACCTATAATTAATATTGTGTTTTTTGCCAGTGACGGTAAAGTAAAAAGATATAATAGGAATAGAATAAGGATTTTCTTCATGCAGCAAGAGCCCTCTATTTTTATACAAGTAGAACATCTTAGCAAAATGGTTCCTAGTGGAGATAGTAAAATTATCATTCTACAGGACATTAATTTAACTGTGGCATCAGGAGAAAGCGTTGCGATACTAGGTACCTCTGGATCAGGTAAAACGACGCTTTTAACTTTACTTGCTGGTCTGGATTTACCTACCTCAGGAAACATTTATTTTCAACAACAGCATTTAAATAATTTGGATGAAGAACGCCGTGCCTTGATTCGTAAACAATCTATCGGTTTTATTTTTCAATCATTCCAATTATTGCCCTCATTAACTACGCTTGAAAATGTTATGTTGCCGCTAGAAATTCGATATATTAAACACAAACAGTGCAAAATAGAGGCTACTGAATGGTTAAATAAAGTAGGGCTAGGCCAGCGATTAAATCACTATCCATCACAATTGTCAGGCGGAGAGCAACAACGGGTAGCGATTGCTCGTGCTTTTGTCAGTAAGCCTAAAGTTATTCTAGCTGATGAAATGACAGGAAATCTCGACACGAAAACAGGAGAATTAGTGGCAGATATATTATTCTCACTGAATCAAAATCAACATACAACGCTGCTCTTGGTAACACACGATGTTAATTTAGCATCACGCTGTCATAGGCGTTTATTATTACGTGAAGGTGTATTGCAGCCATGTTAGAAACATTTTATTTATCTATAAAATTATCATGGCGAGAATGGCGGGCAGGTGAATGGACAATTGCATTTTTTGCATTGCTATTGGCAGTAATCGCAGCCACTTCGGTGCACTTTTATACGGATAGATTAACGCGAGGATTGGATAAACAAGGTGCTAAATTTCTCGGTGGAGATATTGTTATTAGCAGCTCTATTCCTATACCTCTTGTATGGAAACAAAAAGCAAGACAATGGCAATTAAGTACAGCTGAAGTATGGTCTTACCCGTCCATGGCCAGCAGAAAAAATAAATTGCAATTGATAAATGTACAAGCGGTCTCTGATGAATATCAATTGTTGAATGATACCCATATCATTCCTGATAAGGGAACTATTTGGGTTGAGTCACGTTTATTGCCTTTATTATCAATTAATTTGGGTGACACCATTGCGATTGGTGCTGGAAATTTTTCAGTTAATAAGATCTTGACTAGTGATATTGATTCACTTAACACAGCATGGGTAATTGCACCACGTGCTATGATTCGATTAACTGATGTGCCAGCAACGCATACCGTGTTGCCAGGTAGTCGGGTCGATTATCGTTTGTTAATTATAGGTGAAAAACAAAATGTTCAAAAATTTCGAGAATGGATAACACCACAGCTAAGCCCTAGTCAAGCATTATTAGATGTTAAAAATCCGAAATTCTCATTGCAAAATGTTATTTACCGCACTGAAAATTACATGAATTTGGTATTATTATTTTGTTTAATGATGAGTGGGGTTGCAATTGTTTTAAGTATTCAACAGTATTTACGCCGTCATTATTCACATGTAGCATTATGGCGATGTTTAGGGGCAAAGCGGAAACATATTATTACTATATTTTTGATCCAACTTTTTGGTATTGCTTTTAGTGCTAGCATATTAGGCACATTCATTGGATATCTTGCACAAGAAATATTTGTTTACTTATTTAGGAACTATATTCAATTTCCTTTACCATCAGCTGGATTATTCCCTGTTGTGACAGGATTTGTTATAAGCAATCTTTTATTGTTTGCATTTTCCTATCCCGTTATCAGCGCGCTACCACGAATTTCACCTTTATACATATGGAGGAATGAAATTAAAATTAATGTATGGAAGAATAATATCTTTTTTTCTATTTCATTTCTTTTTATTATTGCTTTTGTTTATTGGATGACAAATTTTTCATTGCTATCAATTTATTTTTTCTTGGGATTACTTTTCAGTATCTCGATCTTATATGGGTTAAGTTGTTTAATGTTGCATGTATTCCGTATCAATATCAATAGAATGAATGGGACATGGAGAAGTGGTATTAGTCAGCTCATTCGCCATTCAGATGCTGTTAGCTTGCAATTTGTTGGCTTCAACCTTATTTTTTCTGCAATTATTGTTTCTGGATTAATAAGAACAGACTTAATTAAAAATTGGCAGCAATCCCTGCCTAAATCATCACCAAATTATTTTGCTTTTAACATATCACGTAATGATATTTTGCCTTTTCAAAAATTGTTCCAAGAGAGAAATATATCAATTGAAAGAATATATCCAATGGTAAGGGGCCGGTTAATTGCTCTGAATGGGGTACCAATTTTAAAATCAATTCCAGAAAATACAGCTAATCATAATGCTTTACATCGTGACTTAAACCTCAGTTGGATGTGGGAATATCCATCAGATAACAAAATTGTACAAGGGAGCACGTGGACATTAAATGCTATGGGAAAATCATATGTTTCGGTCGAATATCATTTAGCAAACGATTTAAAATTAAAAATAGGAGATAGACTTACATTCCAAATTGGCGACAAAAAAATTGATGCATCAATTGTTAATCTTAGGACTTTAGTTTGGTCGTCAATTCACCCAAATTTCTTCATGATATTTCCACCAGGGCTATTAGATGATTTTCCTACAACGTATATCACTAGCTTTTATTTGCCTCCTGATCGAACAGTTTTTTTAAATGAAATCATAAATCAATTTCCTAATATTACTATTGTTGATATGTCTAATTTAGCCAAAAAAATGCAAGATTTAGTAAATAAAGTTATTTTAGCTATGCAGTATTTATTTATTTTTGCATTTCTTCTTGGAATTTTAATTTTTTTTACAAGTATTCGAGCTAGCATGGATGAAAGGCAAAAAACATATTATTTGCTTCGTGTATTAGGAGCGGATAAAAAATATATTCAAAAAAGTCTTATTGTAGAATTCTGTGTTTTAGTGGGATCAATTTTTCTTACTTCCATTTTACTATCATTAATGATTATCTATATGTTGAAAAGATATATTTTTAGCATTTGATTATACAAGAATTTTTCTTTATAAGAATTATCTTGTTATTTCTTGCCAGATGATATTGGCTATTCCAAATGTAAATAGAGCACTATAATTAATAGATGAATATTATCTACGAATGCATTCTTCAGAGTGAAAAAACTCTATCTTTTCTATAATGAAATTTTATTTGAAGGCATGATACATGGACATTCGGATTTTAAGCTTCAACATCCATAAGGGTGTTGGTTGGATAAACCGTAAATCCACACTGGATCAAATCCATGTGCAAATCCAAGCGCTGCATCCTGATATTATCTTACTACAGGAAATTTGCGGCTATCAGTTTGATCTTTTTGCCAATGGGCGATGGCCTCACTTTACTTATGGAAAAAATGCTATTTACCCTAAAGGACACCATGGAAATGCCATATTAAGTAAATTTCCTATTCTTTTTACAGAGAATATTGATTTATCTACCAATCACTATGAACATAGAGGGCTGTTGCACGCTGTCATTTATCTGGCAGAAAAAAATGCATTTATGCACTTATTATGTGTACACTTAGGACTTTTTAAGAGTGACCGCAAGAAGCAACTAGAGAAGATTGCCCACTTCATAATCGAGAATATTCCTGATCATGAACCATTAATATTAGGCGGCGATTTTAACGATTGGAGCGGAATAGCAACGGATCCATTGGTGAATAAACTCAGTTTGCAAGAAGCGTTCTTAAGTAGCGCTGGCTCTTATGCTAAAACATTTCCAGCTTGGGCACCAGTACTAAAATTAGATCGTATTTATCATAGAGGCTTTGACACCTATCAAGCCTACCGCATTATTCATAAACCCTGGAAAATTCTTTCGGATCATATTGCTCTTGAAGCTTTTCTAAAATTAAAGTAGAAAAGGTGCATGCGAGTTTCTCATCATGAGAGGAAAGGATATTTTTCCTTCACTATTCACTGCAAAAAACTCGTCACGCACCCAGTAGAGAATCATCATGGCCATGATTCTCTTTTTCGGGATTGTATTTATTGTACTGCTTTCATCTCATTTAATTCTTGTTCTAATTTCTTGATTTTTGCTGCACGACAAGCTTTAACATCCTCAGCCTTAACACTAACACCTTTCACTGATTGGCCTAACACCAGCGGCTTCATACAATCTTTCCAGAATTTTTTCCCTTCAGATTTTTGACGGGTGTAACCGCCATCCAAACACGACTTAACAATTGCCTTACATGGTTTGCTATCGGAACTCATATCATCATCTGCAAAAACAGGTTGTATCATTAATATCGCAGCCAATAGTACAAGAGGGTATCTGATAAACATTTTGAATCTCCTTTTCGTTAAATTTATCAATCCTTATCATGAACTTAATATAGTATAAAAATTCAATCTAATAGGGCAAGAGTTATTTTACTTTCTCAAAAGTGATGTGTTAATTGATCGCGTGCCTTAGTAAAAATATTTCCCAAATAATAAAATATAACCCAGTATTTTTTTATAAATTGGCTGCTTTTTAATATCATTCAAACTAATTTTTCGTGAGTGCTGGATATTAGACAAGAATTGTTCTTCGATAGCAGATTTTGCAAGTGAAGTTCGAAGAGATACATCTACTTCGAGATCATGACGTAAACTGCGATGATTTAAATTGCTTGATCCAACAGAATACCAATCTTCTATATTGATAATTTTAGCGTGAAGAACACTAGGCAGATATTCATAAATTGAAACATTTGATTTTAATAGTTTAGTGTAGAAAGTACTAGAAACGATCTTCATCAGAGGAACGTCAGATTGATCGGGTAATATTAATTTTACATCAACACCACGTTTTGCTGCTTTTACTAATTTTTTCAAGATAAAATAATCTGGATTAAAGTAGGCTATCGTCAACCAAATTCTAGTTTTGGATGCGGTTATTTTTTTTAATAATGATTTATATAACTTACGCCTAAGATATCTAGAATAATTCAAGCGAAACATTGGGTTTAAGTTTATCTTTTGGAATCGCTTTCTTACCCGTAATTTAATTGGGAACCTATTCCATGCAATATTAAAAGCAAACTGTAAATCACTGGTATTTACATGGACTAATTTAACAGCAGTGTCTCGCCAACCTTCGCCACCGAGTTCTCTGCTAAGATGTCGTTGATCAACGTTGATACTGCCAACATAGACAGTATGACCATCAATGATACAAGTTTTTCTATGGTTACGAGAGTTGATATAGGCAAAAAGATAAAATATTTTGAATAAGAAAAATGATTGGTAATTCGCACGATTAAATTGTGAAAAACTAAATGGGATAGGATGAAAGACGCGTACGCTTGCGCCTATGGATTCTATTTTTTTTAGACTTTCACGAAAAAACGGTGTGCCTATACCATCTACTAACACCCTAACTTTTACTTTTCGTGAAACAGCCCTACAAATAGCGTCAGCAAGTTGAGAGCCAAAGTAATCATCATTGTATATGTATGTTTCTAAATCGATCGTTTCTCTTGCATTATCGATATCTTTAAGTAGTGATTTAAAATACTCATCACTATTTAAAATAATTTCTTGGATAGAGAAAATCTCATTCTCTATAAACGTATTATCCAGTACGTTATTTTCTATCATCTCTACGATACATCTTTTATATTATAAGTTTCCCATTATATATCCATTTAGGATTTAATGCTGACATTTGTTTACTTATCTTTCTTCACCCAAGTTATATGAAAGATACGACTACAACAGATCTGACAACATTGCTAGAAGATAAACTTACGTGACAAGGTCTTTTCACCAGCGGTAGGATTTATTTGGTTAAATTAATGATGTGCTAGAATATTGATAGGAGTTATATTTTGAAAGATGTGGCAGCAATAAAAGGACTTAGTTAATGGTTGACTGCTCTGTTACTCCACAACTTGAATCAATTTCAACAATATATTGGCATACGCTCACTCAAGAAGATATTCAGCTACGTTTGCGAACAACATCGGATGGTTTAACAGAGAATGAAGCTCGCCGTCGTCTTGCTAAATATGGTCCTAACCAGCTAGCCTCGATAAAGCGGCGTGGTCCGCTGATACGCTTACTAGCACAATTTCACAACGTTTTGCTCTATATCATGCTTGGAGCTGCTCTAGTCACTGCTTCTATTGGTCATTGGATAGATACTGCTGTATTGCTTGCTGCAGTGATCATTAATGTCATTATTGGTTTTATTCAGGAAGATAAAGCTGAAGCAGCGCTAGATGCCATTCGTGCTATGCTTCCTACGCATACAACAGTGATTCGCAGCGGCAACCAGCAAGAAATAGATGCTTCTGGTCTGGTGCCAGGAGATGTGGTTTTACTCGCGTCAGGAGATCGCGTTCCAGCGGATTTACGCTTAACCTCGGTAAAAGAGCTATGTATTGATGAGTCTCTATTAACTGGTGAGTCGCTAGCAGTTAAAAAAGGAAATGAAACTGTCGCGGCTGAAGCTCCTTTAGGCGATCGTTTTGGGATGGCTTATGCTGGCTCTATGGTAATGCATGGCCAAGGCAAAGGGATTGTCGTGACCACTGGCAGTGCGACAGAACACGGCAAGATTAATGCTATGGTGACTGGCATCAAAATGATGGCTACACCGTTAATGTGCCAAATTAACCATTTTGGCCGTATATTGGCTCTTGTTATTTTGATCTTGTCTGCGATGACATTTATGTTAGGCGTATTATGGCGTGGCCATGCGCCGGCAGAAATGTTCATGATGGCAGTTAGCCTGACTGCTTCCGCAATTCCAGAAGGGTTACCTGCGGTCATTACGGTAACACTGGCACTAGGTGTTCAACGTATGGCACGACGTCAGGCAATTATTCGACGCTTATCTGCGGTGGAGACATTAGGCTCAGTCACGGTAATCTGCTCAGATAAAACAGGTACTCTGACACGTAATGAGATGACTGTGCAACGAGTAGTCTGCGCTAATCATATATTTGAGGTGGGTGGCATAGGATATGCACCAACCGGCGATATTAGCTTTCGTGGGTGCACCATAAACGTGAATCATCATCCTGTTCTTTGCCAAGCAATTCGTGCCGGAGTGTTATGCAATGATGCTCATTTATATAAGAAAGATGACTTATGGCAAGTTCAAGGTGATCCCACCGAGGGTGCTTTACTGGCTCTTGGTCGCAAAACTGGTTTGACTCAAGAGAGTGAGCGTATCACTTGGCCTAGGATGGATGCGATACCATTTGAGTCAGAGCATCGTTTCATGGCCACCTTACATCATGATACTGATGGGACATCATGGGTGTTTGTCAAAGGTGCTCCTGAACGTATTCTCGACATTTGTGCAACTCAACAAGGTGTTCATGGCGAACAGCCACTAGATATTGATTACTGGCGACGTATGGCAAATGATACAGCTACTCAAGGGTTAAGGCTGCTTGCTCTTGCTTGTAAACATATGCGAACAACCGTTGATCATTTGACTTTCAAACAAGTAGAAGGAGGATATACTCTACTTGCTCTAGTTGGCATGATGGATCCGCCACGTATGGAAGCAATGCTTGCTGTTAGAGAATGTCGTCGCGCCGGCATTCAAGTCAAGATGATTACTGGTGATCATGCCATGACTGCATACACTATTGGAGTACAGCTTGGTATTGGTGCAGGTAAACCAGTTATCACCGGTGCTGAAATTGCATTGATGGGTGATGCTGCATTACGACAAATAGTAACAGAAACAGATATATTTGCTCGTACCAGCCCAGAACACAAACTTCGTTTAGTACAAGCCCTACAGGATGATGGCCAAATAGTAGCAATGACGGGTGACGGTATCAATGATGCTCCAGCGCTCAAGCGTGCTGATGTTGGAATCGCAATGGGTAGGAAAGGCACCGAAGCAGCTAAAGAAGCTTCTGCTATGGTACTTGCTGACGATAATTTTGCTACTATTGTGGCTGCTGTGCGTGAAGGACGCGCAGTTTATGATAATCTAAAAAAATTCATTCTCTTTATGCTGCCAACTAATGGTGGCGAAGCGTTAGTAGTGATAGCAGCAATTTTATTCAACTTTACATTGCCACTCACACCAACCCAAGTTTTATGGATTAACATGGTCACCTCAAGTACGCTTGGTTTGGCGCTTGCCTTTGAACCTGCTGAACATAACGTTATGGTACTTCCGCCACGGCCACCCAGAGAAGCATTATTATCCAGTTTTTTTATTTGGCGAGTCACCATGGTTTCAATATTAATGATGATAGGTGCATTAGGTCTTTTCTTGTGGGAACTCAATAGTGGTACTACTATTGCAACAGCACGCACGATGGCAGTTAATGCTGTGGTTATGAGTGAAATGTTTT
Source organism: Gammaproteobacteria bacterium (assembly GCA_019634835.1). GTDB lineage: Bacteria > Pseudomonadota > Gammaproteobacteria > DSM-16500 > DSM-16500 > Aquicella. The sequence goes on along the minus strand of JAHCAO010000020.1, from coordinate 7,168 downwards.
ATTTGGTTAATAGCCGTCATATTTTTGCCTCTGTCATGAATCGCGAAGGACTACTAGGGAATTATTATGTTTTATTAGCTATTGCAATTTGTATTCTCTTACAGCTGGCGTTTACTCATCTTCCAAGCATACAGGCCATCTTTGGTTCCGCCAATTTGACAATAGTAGAATGGCTTAAGGTTATCATGGCTGGGTTGTTAGTATTCTGCGTGGCTGAATTAGAAAAATGGATGATACGTCAAAAGAAACTAAAAACTAAACTTTATCCTATTAAGAATCTTTAAAGAAAAATACGAGGTTAATCTGGGAACAAGTTTTTTGTAGATTAGCGATTAGAAGGGTAAAATTAATTAATTCTTGAAATGGTGTGTATAAGATGAAATTAATTACGCTGAATATATGGGGTGGGCATGTTCAAACTCCTCTCTTAGAGTTTATCAAACGTCATCAAGAGATTGACATTTTCTGTCTTCAAGAAGTGTACCATAATGCATCAGAAAAAATATCTGATGAAGATAGAAAAGTGTGTTTGAATGTTTTTTCTGAAATACAATCCTTACTACTAGATCATGAGGGCTTTTTTAGGCCTGTTGTAGAGAAGGTGTATGGTATTAGTATGTTTATAAGAAAAAACATTGAAATACTACGAGAAGGTGAAATTCAAATTTATGACAACCCCAATTATCACGGTCGAGGGCCAACACATTCCAGAAATTTACAATGGGTGGAATGCCGTATAAACCGTAAAATCTATTTTATTGTGAATATACATGGGCTCTGGAATGGCAAGGGCAAAAAAGATAGTCCTGAAAGAATCGCACAATCTCGACGAATCAAAGAATTTGTAGACACTATCGATACGCCCAAAATATTATGCGGTGATTTTAATTTGCGGCCTGATACAGAAAGCATAAAAATCCTTGAAAAGGAAATGCGGAACCTTATTAAGACTTATAATATTCAATCTACACGCACCAATTTATATCCAAAAGAAGAAAAATTTGCAGATTATATATTCACTTCATCGGGTGTTACTGTAAATAATTTTGCAGTATTAAAAGACGAAGTTTCTGACCATTCGCCTTTATTATTAGACTTTGAATAAAAAGTGGCTTAGTGGTGCGTCAGTCTAACAGCATTGCCATGTTTCAAACCGTTAGCTCTAGGAGCGAGATTGCAGTCAACCTAAATTATTTATTCCTAAGAGGATCAACCAGAAATTTAAGCATAATTCAATCTAAAAATTGTAATTTGACTATAATTAATTCATATTTGAAAGGGATTTTTGAGGTAAAATAAAAACTATAGAAATAAAAAAAGAGGAGTATGGTGCTATGCAGAAAAGTCGGATGCTATTTACGCTACTCGGTTTTTTAATATTCATTTTACCCGTTTGTTCATACAGCCGCCCTCAACATCACGTTTCTATGCCTGGGCACATTAAACCGCCAGGTGAAAAAGTCATTATTGTTGATCCGAGGATTCATGCCTTTGGTGCTTATTCCGCGGATGGAAAATTATTACTTTCCGGATTAGCGACGGCTGGTTCCAGCTGGTGTGCAGACATCAAGCGTTCTTGCCGTACAAAATCGGGAAGTTTTCGTATATTTTCCTTAGGCAGCGCTGGATGTAAATCAAGTAAATATCCCTTACCACGCGGTGGAGCGCCAATGCCTTACTGTATGTTCTTTAACGGGCATCAAGGGCTGCATGGGTCTTATCAAGTAGTATATGGAAATGTTAGTCATGGTTGCGTGCGAGTGACCGTCAATAATGCAAAATGGTTACGATATAATTTTGTAGAAGGACCTAATGCCAGCAATAATTATCGTGGTACAAAAGTGATAGTGAAGCCGTATTAAGTTTATTAGGCGATGAAGGAGTTAAATAAAATAAGTTAACTCATACACCCAACTAATAATAAACTCAAAAAAAGAGTATTTTGTTGGGTGAAATTTTAGTATAAGCTTGATGACTTTCACTCCCTTGCGGAGTTTTACATAATCATTTTTTTCTAACTCCCCTCGTAAAATATCAAGATTAAGGTTAATTGCTATCATATGTCTCTCAATTTCATCAGTTGTATAATGAGGCTGGAGTTCATCTAGTTTAATTAAATATTTTTCTAATTTATTTAAAGATTCATTTAGTTTATTTAATTCAGCAGATGCTGGTGAATCCACATCATATTTTTTTTTTAGTTCAGTAGTGATTTTACCAACACGCTTAATAATTCTGATCTTATTTTGAATAGACATAGGCATCCTAATGCTATCTTTATCTTTCCCATACTCAATTAAAATCCTACCACCAGTGGTAGGGTGGATGTGATAATTTGTTGATTATATCATTTTTATCTGTGTTCTAACTCTATTGAGTTAGCAGCACTTATTTATACTTTATATGAAATATTGGTTAATATGAATGTATTTATTGTGATCCTTATCACAATAAGAAGAGTCACATTTTTCTGTTATTTATTTTTCTTACAAACGTGACATTAATAAAGGATGACTTATGAAAGATGGACATATTCGGAAATTTTCTATTATATTCATAACTATTACGTTGATTTTTCAATGTTGTTATGCAAAGACGATAGATAAAATAATCGTATTTGGGGATAGTTTGTCAGACAATGGAAATATTTTTTCGCTTACGACTAAGGCACATAATGCTATTCCCATGATACCACCTATCCCCAAAAACCCTCCCTATTTTGAAGGTAGATTTTCTAATGGGCCTGTTTGGGTTGATAACCTTGCCCAAGCTTTAAGTGTAGAACAAGTGAATTATGCTTACGCTGGAGCATGGGCTGAGCCAGTACAAAATTCAGCGTTAATTATACCATTCGGTTTGGGGATGCAAGTGAATTTTTATCTTGTTTCATCCGTATTAGATTTTCATAAAGATCGTCATTTGTATATCATCTGGTCTGGCGCAAATGATTATATTAACGGTCGTTCTGATTCAGACTATCCTACTTCGAATACAGTTGCCTCCATACAAAACCAAATTGATTGGTTAATTTATTATGGAGCAAAAAATTTTTTAGTATTAAACATGCCTGATCTTGGCATCATTCCTGGAGTAATAGCTGAAGGCCCTGATTTTGCCACTGCTGTTAGCAAATTAGCCCTGTTACATAATAAAAAATTTGCCTCCATGATACAGAAAGAAAAAGAAACCAATCTCGATGTTAATATTATGTTTATCGATATTATCCAGTATTTTAGTGATATCATGACGCACCCTGAAAAATATCACTTAAAAAATGTAACGCAAGCTTGTTATAATGGCGGTTATTGGTTGAAACGAAATATGCTAAACGCAAAAGAGCTTCAAGCTGCTCAGGACGCAAATATAGATATTCTGATGTCGCCATCGCTTAAAGCGGCTTATGTTACTGCTCAACTATATGCAGCGGGCGAAAAACCGTGCGCTAACCCAGATGAATATTTTTTCTGGGACCAAGTTCATCCTACTCGTGTTGTGCATAACTTAATATCAGCGTTAGCATTAAGTTTATTGAGTGAGAATGACATTCATGGTTATGTAAGATAATTTGATAAAAGGTGCATGAGGAAATATTACAAGGAAGAAAATAACATGGTTAGCGAAACACAACATTCAATGAAATACGAAGTCCCGCATTTTATTAATGGTAAATCCGTTCTGTCTGCCGATAGAAAGTTAGAACTTTATAATCCTGCGACAGGCCTAGTGATTGGCCATGTTGGTGTAGCAAACAAACAGTCAGTTGACCAAGCAGTTCAAGCAGCAAAAATAGCTTTTTCTACATGGTCTGCAACGACTCCTTCGCAACGTGCAAAAATTTTATTTCGATTTAAAATGCTGCTTGAGCAACATCGTGACCAACTCATTCACCTGATTACTCAAGAACATGGTAAGACTTTAAGCGAAGCTAAAGGATCACTGCAACGTGGCATGGATGTCGTCGATTTTACATGTAACATTCCAAATCACCTTAAAAGTGCTTATGCGAGTGACGTAGGAACGGGTGTGGATAGTTATTCTTTATATCAACCATTAGGGGTATGTGTTGGTATCACACCATTTAATTTTCCTGCGATGATTCCGCTCTGGATGTTTCCAATGGCAATGGCATGTGGAAATACGTTTGTGCTTAAACCTTCTGAAAAAGATCCTTCTTGTGCTTATCGATTGGTTGAATTAGCCAAAGAAGCTGGTGTACCAGATGGTGTAATAAATATTGTAAATGGTGACAAGGAGACCGTTGATGCCTTGATGACTCATCCGGATGTTCAAGCAGTGAGTTTTGTCGGTTCCTCTGCTGTTGCGGAATATATATACACGACAGCAGCGTCACACCACAAACGTGTACAAGCATTTGGCGGCGCAAAAAACCATTGTATAGTGATGCCTGATGCCGATTTAGACCGAGCTGCCGATGCGCTTGTCATGGCAGCATATGATTGTGCTGGCGAACGTTGCATGGCAATTTCAGTGGTTATTGCGGTAGGAGATCTTGTTGCTGATAAACTTATTGAGAAGATGAAGCCACTTATTACGAATATGCAAATTGGTCCTGGTGATCTGTCTGGTATTCAAATGGGACCACTTGTCACTCGCCAACATTTGGAGAAAGTAAAATCTTATATTGAAATCGGCAAACAAGAAGGCGCAAAGTTAGTGATAGACGGTAGTCAATATAAGGCAGAAGATCATGCTAATGGTTTTTTCATCGGTGCCTGTTTGTTTGATGACGTTAAGCCGAATATGCGTATTTATCGCGAAGAAATTTTTGGTCCCGTTCTTTCTATTGTTCGTGTTCCTGATTTTTCAACAGCATTGCAATTAATTAATGAACATGAATATGGAAATGGAACCGCTATTTTCACTAATGATGGGTATACAGCGCGGACCTTTGTAGATGAAGTGCAAGTAGGCATGGTAGGGGTGAATGTACCGGTACCAGTACCTGTTGCATACCATAGTTTTGGTGGCTGGAAACGCTCCATTTTTTCTGATATTGGTATGTATGGAAAGGATGCAATCCGGTTTTATACAAAATTAAAAACGGTTACTCAACGTTGGTTCCCAAAGGAGTCGTCATGACAACAATAGGATTTATTGGGTTGGGTCATATGGGGAATCCCATGGTTCATCATCTGCTAAAAGCAGGGTTTATAGTGTATGCTTATGATGTCATACCAAATGCAATACAAGCGGTGACTCCTTATGGTGCAATTGCTGCTGATTCGCCAGCATCACTTGCTGAACATTCCGATGTTATTATTACCTCCGTGCAAACGGGACAACAAGTTGCAGATATTTGCATGTCTCATGATGGTATTTTTTCTCATATGAAACCTGGAAAGCTATATATAGATTGTTCATCTATCGATATAGCGACAACAAATATCTTACATGCTGAAGCAGCTAAGCTGCATATTGCCATGTTAGACGCACCCGTGTCTGGTGGCGTAGCAGGAGCAGAGGCGGCAACACTGACATTTATGGTAGGAGGTAGAACAGCAGATTTTGAGCAAGCATTACCTATTTTAAAAACCATGGGTAAAAAAATTGTATATGCAGGGCCATCCGGCAGTGGCCAAGCAGCAAAAATTTGTAATAATTTATTGCTGGCGATTTCAATGGTAGGTGTTTGTGAAGCATTTACTCTAGCAGAAAAATTGGGACTGAATCCTAAGAAGTTTTTTGAGATCAGCTCTAATGCATCAGGACAATGTTGGTCTATGACGAGTTATTGTCCTGTACCAGGAGTGATAGAAAATGTGCCTTCTAATCATCACTATCAACCAGGGTTTATGGCTAAAATGATGTTAAAAGACTTACGGTTAGCTCATCACGCTGCTGAAGTCGTAGACTCGCCAATCCCATTAGGTGCAATCGCAACAGAACTTTATACGCTATATGTTAATCAAGGACATGGCGAAGTTGACTTTTCAGGTATTATCAATTTTATTTCTACTAAGCAAGAAAAACAGTAAAAGAAAACAACAAACACGGATCCATCGAGGAATTTCAAGGCAACGAGCTCCAGTCCCAGCTTAATTGGCACAATCAAAAAGTAAAATTCAATTGATCAGATTAATTTATATCAATGCAAAATTTTCTTTAGAGCCTTTCTCTGGAAATTTTATTCCGGCCGTACCTGCTATTAATGGCAATATGGGATTAACTTATCATTTGACGGATCAGTGAGTGACTCAATATAATTTACTCTATGCAGGCATTCACTACACTTCCGAAGATATTCAAAATTCAGGAAAAAAACTCCTGCTTATTGGTTAAATGATGTTGCAATACAGTACTTAATTAAATCGTTTATTTTTAGCTTTGAAATCCATAATTTATTAAATAAACAATATGTAATTATGCCTTTTATGGTAGTTATACACCAGAACACTTACTACCCTGCTGCTGGAAAAAATGATTTATTCACGTTAAAAATAAATATAGATTAATTTTATGAAAATGGACAAAAATAATTCTTCATTTATTATCTCCGTGACAGGACACCTAATCATATTAGCACTCACTCTAGTAAAATTAGCACTCTCCAAACAAGACATTGACCTTGGTGAGTTGCGATTGGTATTTCCTGCCTATATTTATCAGGAAAATCTTTCGTCCAAAACACAACATGCTAAAACATTGGCTATTAAACAATCTATTAAAGTGAGTTCACCATCAAAAAATAAAATTGTGATTTATAAAAAAAATCAATCATCTCAAACTAAAAATTTAGATGAATTTTCGGAGAAAAGAAAAAATAAATTTTTAATTAATCAGAAAAAATCGGGAAATGGAAATCCTATTCCAGAATTAATTGCCTTATTACACGCATCCATTCAAGAACATCAGCAATATCCTAATAATGCTCTACAAATGGAGCAGGAGGGTAAAACAACATTAATGTTTGTACTGCATCCAAACGGTACTATAAAAAACCTCAAAGTGTTGAGTAGTTCGGGTACTCCTACTTTAGATGAAGCAGCTATTGCTGCTGTTAATGACGCTGTTCCATTTAAAGGAGTTGATAAATATCTGACAAACCCGCAGGAATATCAGATAACGGTAGCATTTGAGTTGAGATAGATGAAATATATTTCTATAGCTTATCTGCTGTTAAAATTGGATTGTAAAAAATAAAATACCT